>CAWGEB010000010.1:0-107580 GCA_963821485.1 uncultured beta proteobacterium | reverse complement strand
GGTATTCGCGGCGGCGTGCCGGCGCCGCTGATGGCGTTTGGCCTGCTCTTCGCAAGCAGTTATTTCTCGGTGATTACCCCTCAGGGCGGAAGCCAGAACATCATCTTCGCGGCGAGCGGCTACCTCACGCAGGGCGAGCTCTACAAGCTGGGATTCTTCACCACGCTCGCCTTCATGGCGGTGTTCCTGCTGATCGGGACGCCGTGGGTGCTGTTCGTCACGCATTGACGACAGGTGCCTTGGAACGGACACCGGACCGCTGATAGCACCGACGAAGCGAGCGTCGTCGAACGACTGCCGTGCCGAGCGCGTCAGTTCAAGTCGCTGTCCTTGTAGTACTTGGTTCCCTTGGCGGTGAGTTCGAGAGCGAGGCCCTTATCAGTGACCTGGTAGATCCACACACCCGGCGCAACCGAAACGGCCCCCTGGTAGGCGGTACCTTTGTCGGCGGACTTCGCCGCGGCGGTCGCCTGTGCGCCGAACTCCCAGCCGGAGTTGATGAAGTTGTTCAGCGCCGCCTCGGTCTCGAACACCCAGACCAGCTGGAATTTCTTGACCCCGAAACCCAGGCCGGCCTGAATCTCGGCCATCTTCATGTAGGTCGTGGCCTTGGTCTTGTTGTTGACCGCGATGCCCTTGCCCGAGCCACCCCCGGCAACGAGAATCTTCATGCCGAAATTGCTGAAGGCGGCGTAGCCGGCCGCGGACTCGACGGCCTTGCGCGCCGACGGCGCTGCCTTGTAGACCGCGGCGAGCGCGTCCTGCCCAGCCTTGCCCACCTCCGCCTGCTCTTGCGCCTTGTCGGCGCCCAACGCGATGCTGGACGCGCAAAGCGCGAAAGTCGTTGCCAATACCATCATGCGACGATTCATGTTCCCTCCCGTTCGGTGGGTTTGTAGATGCACGAGCCGGTATTCAGATTCACGAGCGGTGTTCAGCACGTGGCGTCTCGGTCCCCGCGCGCACGCCCATGATAGGCTGTAGGCTGTACACTGTACAGTGTGAAGTGTAGACTACCCAATACCGGCGCAGGTGTCTGATGCTGGACAATGCATCTTTGGTACGGCTTTTCGCGAAGTGCACCAATGTTTCAGCCCAGCCGTGGACGAAGGTCAAGGCTCGGGGAAGAGCGAAGTGTTAAAAGCTTTTTGATCGCCATTCCACTGTTGGGCATTCTCGGATTAACTGATGGGAGATGGCCAATGAAGAACTTAGCATTCCTGCCTGCTGTTTCGGTCTTCGCATTTGCTGCTGGGTTCACGTCGGGGGCGTTCGCTCAAGCCTGCAATCCAGACGGTGGCAACTGCCGCAACATCAAGGTGACGGTCCAGGGCAACCAGGTATCAATCGATCCAGCGACCATAGCGGTCACGCCGAGGGCAGGGCCCGCCGTCAAGATGGTCTGGTACTTGGCGACGCCGGGCTACGTGTTCGTCGACAAGGCCGCCGACTTCCCGGCAGAGTACTTCAAGAGCAATGACCCAAGGTTCTGCTATCCGTGGACCAACACCGCTTACGTATGCACCAACTGGAACGCCGATGCGTTTCCGTGGGGCACCGGCTACACGCTCAAGGTACAAGCCGTGTCCGGTGGCAGCCCGTTGTCAGCGAGCGGCCGAGTCGTCAACAACTAGACGAAATCGCGCAGCTTAAGGAAGCCAAGTCCGAGCCGAAGCTCGTTGCGGCCGGCGCGCAGGCGCTCGCGATAGGTGGAACAAGCGCGTAGTGGTCCTGCCGCCGGAGCGGCGCGCCGGCAGGCGGGGGCGCTGCAAATCTTAGGAGACGAGCGATGAGAACGAAGGCGGGATGGCTGTCCGGGGTCATCGTGATGGTTGCGTTGGGGCTCGCCTTCGCGGGTGCTTCGATGGCGCAGACGACGTCCACAACCGATGTGCGCAACTTCGAGGTCATTTCGGTCGATGGTAACCAGCTTGTCGTCCGCGATGAAAAAGGCACCCAGGAGATCACGGTGCCGGACGATTTCCGCTTTACGGTCGACGGCAAGAAGATGACGGTGTCGGAGCTGAAGGCGGGGATGAAAGGGACGGCGGTCGTCACGACCACGACCACGGTCAAGCCGGTGTTCGTCACCGAACTGCGCGAGGGCGAAGTCCTGCGCGCGTCGCCTATTTCGATGACCGTGCGCACAGCCGATGGCGCGCGCAAGTTTACCCAAACTGAGCTGGACACCAAGGGCATCCGGATCTACAAGGATGGAAACTCGGTCCGCCTGTCCGACCTCAAGAAGGGCGACAAGCTGTCGGCAACGGTCATCACGCACGGAGCGCCGATCGTCCTGACGGAGAAGGAAGTGCAGGCGACACTCGACGAGCCCGAGCCAGCTCCAACCAAGGTGGCGACGGCAGCTCCCGCGCCGGCGACAACTCCCGCCCCCTCTCCTGCGCCGAGCGCAACCCCGCCCGCATCGCAACCGGCCGAACCATCCGGGCAGGGGACGATGTGGTACTGGGTGATCGCCGTGCTCGTTGCGTTGGCGGTGTTCTTCTTCGTGCGTCGGCGAAAACAGCCGTGAACAACTTGCCGGACGACGCCGTGTGCTGATAGGTCGCGCGAAGCGTCGGATGATCCGCAAACGGGCCACATGAGGTGCCATCGCAGCGGCGCTGTTGGCTTCCTGCGCCCAACAACTCGCGAAGCAGACTGCACCGGCGCGACTCGTCGTGCAACGTG
The DNA here is from genome assembly GCA_963821485.1 of uncultured beta proteobacterium. GTDB lineage: Bacteria > Pseudomonadota > Gammaproteobacteria > Burkholderiales > Casimicrobiaceae > PALSA-1003. The sequence goes on along the minus strand of CAWGEB010000010.1, from coordinate 104,889 downwards.
ACACTCGCACGCTTCCGTAGCGCCCGGTTCGCGTGCCGGTTGCGCCGACCGTATCGACCGCCGGACGATCTCCTGGACTAAGCCAAGCGCGTATTAGCCCGAACCGGCAACGGTACGATTGGCAGGAACTGCAGACCCAAGGAGAATCAACGATGGCACCCCTGGCAGCGGAATTCATCGGAACTTTCTGGCTCGTTCTCGGCGGTTGTGGCAGCGCGGTACTGTCCGCGGCGTTTCCCGAGTTGGGCATCGGCTTTACTGGCGTGTCGCTCGCGTTCGGACTGACGGTGCTGACGGGGGCCTATGCCCTCGGGCCGATTTCGGGCGGTCACTTCAATCCGGCGGTCTCTTTCGGGCTTTGGGCCGGCGGCCGCTTCCCGGGGTCGCAACTGCTGCCCTATGTGATCGTACAAGTGCTGGGCGCAGTGCTCGCCGCCGGGGTTCTCTATCTCATCGCGAGCGGTAAGGCCGGCTTCGATCTGCAGGCCGGCTTCGCCTCGAACGGCTATGGCGAACACTCGCCGGGAAAATACGGCCTCGGGTCCGCGCTTGTCTGTGAGGTCGTGATGACATTCATGTTCCTTATCGTTATCCTTGGCGCGACGCACACGCGGGCGCCGACCGGCTTCGCGGGGATCGCGATCGGCCTGTGTCTCACGCTCATTCACCTCATCAGCATCCCGGTGACGAACACGTCCGTGAATCCTGCGCGCAGCACCGGACCGGCCCTCTTGGTGGGCGGGTGGGCGCTCCAACAGCTGTGGCTCTTCTGGGTGGCACCGATCGTCGGTGCCGTGGTCGCGGGTTGGTTCTCGCGCGTCGTGTTCCATGAGGAGGGTCGACCGCCGCTCGTCGGGAATTCATAGTTTGACTATGATGTAACGACACCATCCAATGAGGCTTCGTTCATGAAATCCAGAGCTTTGCGCGTGGTGCTGATCGTCGTCGCTGCACTTTTGTTACTGACGCTTGCCTGGAGTTGGCTAGCCCTGAGTTGGAGCTATTCCGAGGGCGAACGGGCTGGGTATATCCAGAAATTCTCCACCAAGGGGTGGCTGTGCAAGACGTGGGAGGGAGAGATCGCAATGGTCACGATGCCGGGGGCCATTCCGGAGAAATTCGCCTTTACGGTACGTGACGATGCGCTGACCGCCAAGATCAATGCGCTCAGCGGGAAACGGGTGGTGTTGTCCTACCAGCAACACAAATTCCTACCGACTTCATGCTTCGGCGAGACGGAGTACTTCGTGACCGCAGTCCGCGAAGTGTCTGATCAGCCCTCCGTGGCACCCGCTACGCCGCAAGGCCAACTCCAGACGCCGCGCTGAGCCCTCACAATGTCGCTCGACGTTCTGCGCGGCGTGCTGAACCGCGCGATGACGATCGTCGGTTTCAGCTTGGCTCTGCGGTTCCCGTTTCCTTGGCGGGCGTATCTGTATTCCGTTTGCCAGCGACCCAACCGGTAAATATTTGGTATCCGAGCGCCAGTAGCGTGGCGCCGACGAACATGCCAAGGATGCCGCCGGTCGCCATTCCACCGAGGGCTCCGAGCAGGATGACCGGCATCGGCGCGTCGACGCCCCGGCCGAGCATGAGCGGCTTGAGGACGTTGTCCGCCATCCCGGCGACAAAGAGCAGCACCGTGTAGGCGATCGCCTCAAACTGACCGTAATCCCCGCGCCACCAGATGTAGCCGATGGCGGGCAAGGTTACGATCAGTGCCGGCACCTGGGCGATGCCGAGCACCAGAACAATCATCGCCAGGACACCGGCCCAAGGGATGCCGGCGACCAACAGGCAGAGCCCGATGATGATCGCCTGAATGAACGCGACGCCAATGACGCCCTGTGCGACGGCCCGTATGGTCGCCGTCGAAAGCTCCGCAAATTCGGCGCCGCGCGCGGCGCCGGTGACGCGCTCGAAGATGGCTAGGCTTCCACGATCACCCGATTCGCCGAAGGCCATGAGGATGCCGGCGACGATGATGGCGGCGAGGAACTGCAGGAGGCCGCCCCCGATGCTCGCGACGAAGCCAAGAGCGGACTTGGCCAGATCGCCGATCTTCGGCTGCATGCTTTTGATGAGCGCCGGAAGATCCTCGTGCGCCCTTGACCATAGGCCGTACACCTTCTCGCCAACCACCGGCCAGCCTGCGACGGAATCGGGCGGAGCCGGAACCTCGAGTGTGTCGTTCTGCACGTTTTCGACCAAGTCATGGACCGAGTCGCCCAGCGAACTCATCAGGATGGCGGTCGGCCCAATGATCAACACGATTCCCAGGATGACTATGATGGTCGCCGAAAGCCACTGCTTGCCTCCGACCTTCGCAACCAGCATCCGATGCAGCGGATAAAGTGTGACGGCGAGGATGAGTGCCCATATCATCAACGTCAGGAATGGCGAAAAGATCAATAAGCAAAGCGCTGCCAGGGCGAATATGAGTCCGGCACGGATGAGGACATCGAGAAGCCCCGAGTAGCTACGGGGCTCGAGAACAACTTCACGCTCACGGTCTAGATTCATGTCTCGCTCCTTCGGATTGCCTGCGTCGAACTCTCAAGCAAATAAACCACCGTTGGTCGTTGGAGACCTCCAGACCATTGGCAATACTTTAACCCTAAGCGTGTGCCCATCGCAGCAAAACGGGGGTCTCCGACAAACTATATGCCTCCCGACAAAAAGAGGATACTGCGCCAATGCGAGGCGCTCCTCCGGGGCCACTTTTGAGCGGTGTGCCCTTTGGGTGTAGATATGTGTGGAGTTGATCAATGACCAAGAAACCTTCCGCGCCTGCAGGGGCAACGGGCAAACCCGCGTCTCCCTCTTCATCGGGGGTTCCCGTCGGCGTCACGGGAGCCGTGACCAGCAACGACGTGACGAAGACCCGGCGCACTGTACGCGCGATGGGCAAATCGGCCGGCCAGCGGATCGCAGCCGCCAGCAAGTCTGCGGGGAAGAAGGTCGGGAAAGCTGCCGCGCGAGTTAGCGACCTGAACAAGGACGGCAAGGTCGATCGTGAAGACGCGAAAATCGCCACCGCCAAAGCCAAGAGAATCACATCGAAGGTGGCAGATGAGGCCGGAACACTGGCCAAGAAAGCGGCGAAGCACGACATGGTCAAGGATGCTGCGGCGGGCGCCGCAATCGGTGCTGCGGTGGGGATCCCCGTGCCGATCGTTGGCCCTGCGGCAGGAGCAGCCATTGGGGCGATTGTCGGAGTCGCCAAGAATTTGAGGTCCACAGCCAACACCAAGTCAGAAGTGCCCGGAAAGCAACCCGAGTCTTCAACCGTCAAGTCCGCCAGGAGGCGGATTCGCAAGCCACGCTGATCCGCTGCCGCTACGGCTGCCACGAAGCCTCCGTAAGCCATGACGGACCATGGGAGCGCGCGCCGATGCTCGCTCGCTCGTGCTACCATTTCTGCCAACGTCGCAGCGCCCGCAAACTGAAGAGGCTTATGCCGGAAATCAGGGGCGGCTGCGCACGCGCAGCGGTCGCTGTCGGACAGGTGCTGCGCTAGGGGCGTCCGGTTTCGCTGGGTATTGGTGCGCATAGTTGCGCCGGCTTGGATCGGCAGATTGGTCGGAATTCTGCGAGCCGCCGAGGACTCGGCGGTTGAACCTGCTTCCGACACTTTCTCGTGGGGGGCAACATGGATTTCTCTGCAATCGGTAGTTCGCTCGACGTCGCGCTAGGGACGCAGCTGCCTCGCATTCTCGGTGCGGTTGCGATTCTCATCATCGGCTGGATCGTGGCGGTCATTGTGCGTGGCGGAATCCGTCGGCTGCTCGGGGCGGTGCGACTGAACGCGCAAATCGCCGAGACCACCGAGTACAAGCTCGACGTCGAGTCGGGCATCGCCGCCGGCGCTTTTTGGCTGGTCATTCTTATAACCGTGATCGGCGTGTTCAACTCGCTCGACCTGGTGCTTGCGTCCGGCCCGTTCGAGGTCCTGGTCAAACAGATCGCAGGATATATACCGCATCTGGTGGCGGGCACGGTTCTCGTGCTCGTCGCCTGGCTCGCCGCGATCGCATTGCGCGCCATCGTCAATCGCGTGCTCGATGCCAGCGGACTGGATGAAAAGCTTTCGGCCAGCGCCGGCATGGAGCCGATGCGCAAGAACGTCGGCAATATGCTCTTCTGGCTGGTCATTCTGCTATTCCTTCCGGCGATCCTCGACGCCTACGCTCTTGGCGGCTTGCTTGATCCCGTCAAGGCAATGGTGGGCAAGGCACTGGACATCCTGCCGAATCTGTTCGCCGCGCTCGTCATCGGCTTTGTCGGCTGGTTGCTTGGGAAGGTGCTGGCCGGGCTGGTGACCAACATCCTCGCCGCAGCCGGCGCCGATCAGGGCGCGCATCGCATGGGACTCGACGCTACGGTGCGGATCTCGCAAGTCATCGGCACCATCGTGCTGATCCTGGTCTTCGTGCCGGCGTTGATCGCCGCCTTGGATGTGCTCAGGATCGAGGCCATATCGAGGCCCGCGACCGACATGCTGGGCAAGATCCTGGCGGCGGTTCCGAACATCGTCGCCGCCGCTTTGATTCTCGCCGTCACCTACTACGTCGCCAGGTTTGCCGCCGGGCTGGTCGCGCGCCTGTTGGCTGGCATTGGACTCGACACGGTGCCCGAGAAACTGGGACTTGCGAGCGCCTTCGCCGGTGGTATGCGGCCATCGCGTCTGGTGTCGATGCTCGTCCTGTTCTTCGCCATGCTGTTCGCCACGGTGGAAGCAGCGAATCGGCTCGAGTTCACTCAAGTTCGCGACGTTGTCACACTGTTCATCAAATTCGGCGCCAACATACTCCTCGGGGCCACGATCCTGACCATCGGATTCTGGCTGGCCAACGTCGCCCACAGCGTGATCAAGCGTGCCGACACCACGCACTCGGAGAGCCTCGCCAGCATCGCTCGCGTAGCGATCCTCGGTCTGGTGATCGCCATGGGGCTGCGCGCGATGGGCATTGCCGACGACATCGTGAACCTCGCGTTCCTGCTTACCTTCGGGGCCGTCGCCGTCGCCGTCGCGCTGTCGTTCGGGCTGGGCGGCCGCGAGGCTGCCGGGCGCCAGATGGAGTACTGGCTGGCGAAGTTGCGGAGGGATGGTTGAGCGGCGCATAGTAAGCGTGTCTGCCGCCGCTGTTGATCTCGTATGGGCGTCGAACCTGACCACCTGCGAGCGAACAGGCACGACAGCAAACATTCCGCGGTTGAGTATTTCTTATCAAGGAAAGCATATGTGCAAGCTATCCGCAGTTGTCCTGATCGCCGCCGCCCTGGGCGCCGGTGTGATCAATGCCCAGACCACCCCTGCCGCGGTACCCGAGCGCACGGTGAAGGCCATCCAGCCCGGGCTGCTCGAGGTCACGGGTCCCCGCGTGAGCGAGGTCTATGGCGCGGGCATCGAGAAGATTACAGCGACGCCGGGACGACCTATCGCAGTTCACTCGCCGTGGGGCGACATCAACTTCGCTTGGCCCAAGGACATCAAGCCCTTGGCTTTCACGATCGAGACCGCCAAGAACGGCGGGGTCACGATTTCGGCGCCTGGTTTCACCGAGGCGAATAAGGACGACTACAAGGCCGCGGTCGAAGCTGTCGTTCCGATGGCGATCGCCAAGGCGCAGGCCCAAAGGAAATTGAGGCGCTAGCTTTTCGATAACGTCGATCGACGCGAAAATGTAACCGGGAAGATCGCGGACACTCCAGCGTCTGTTCGAATCAAGTTGCCAAGGATTCGGATATTCCAAGCCAGGGGTCCGCTCAAGACTGCCCTAGGCGAGGGCCCTCACACCAGCGCTCGTGATGCATCGTTGCCCAGCAATGCGACGTAGGGTCGCAACGCAGCGTGCACCACGTTTCGAAATCTTCGGCAACCTGACTCAAGTGATCATCGTCTGGCAGTTGAGCGAACTGCCCTTCCAGTACATGCCGTGCAGTCGCAACGCGAGGTTCGAGAGCTGCTTCGACGTCGCTCCGGCGAAACGCAGCATCGCACCCGGGCGTGTGCCGGAGCCTTCGACGCGCTGGATTTCAGTGCATTCGAGGTCGGGGAAATACTTCTTCACCAAGTCCTTGATCTCGTCGTCGGTCGTGCCTGATGCCATGTTGCCAATCCAGATTCTCATCGTGGTTCTCCCATCGGTGCTTGCCGCGCCAGGCAGAGGTAGTTCCAGGCAATCCGGCTCGATCATGCCATGATATTCACGCCCCCATCCACGTAGACCGTCCCACCGGAAACGCGCCGCGCGTACGGTGTCGCGAGATACGCGCAAGTGAAGCCAACGTCCATGATGTCGACCAGCTCGCCGATCGGCGCGCGCTGCGCCGCCTCGGTGAGCAGCAGGTCGAAATCCTTGAGGCCGGATGCCGCGCGCGTCTTCAGCGGCCCCGGCGAGATTGCGTGCACGCGAATGGCATTGCCGCCAAGCTCGAACGCGAGATAGCGGCAGCACGCTTCGAGCGCGGCCTTCACCGGCCCCATGACGCTGTAGGTCGGCACGACCTTGTTGGCACCGTGATAGCTCATCGCGAACATCGTGCCGCCGTTCTTCATCAGCGGTGCAGCGAGGCGCGCCATGCGCACGAACGAATGGCAGGACACATCCATCGCCTTGGCGAAGCCCTCGGCCGAGCAGCTGAGAAGTCCGCCCTGCAGGTCCTCCTTCGGCGCGAATGCGATCGAATGCACGAGGATGTCGAGCTCACCCCATTGCTGCGCGATTGCTTCGAATACCGTTTCGAGCTGGCCCGGTACGGCGACGTCCAGCGGCAGAAACAACGGCGCGTCCACGGCCCGGGCGAGCGGCTCGACATGTCGCCGCGCCTTGTCGTTGAGATAGGTGATGGCGACCTGCGCGCCCAACTCGTGAAAGGCCTTCGCGCAACCCCACGCGATGGAACTGTCGTTCGCCACGCCCACGACGAGCGCCTTGCGGCCGTTCAGCACCGGGCGGGGAATTTCGAGATTCATCGTCGTTGCTCCATCAGCGGCTTTCGAGCATGCGCCAGGTATGTCGCGCGATCATGAGTTCTTCATTGGTCGGTACCACCCATGCCGCGACACGGCTTGCATTTGTGCTGAGCCGGGGTCCATTGGCTTCGTTGGCGGCGCGGTCGAAATCCACGCCGAGCCACGCGGCGTCGGCGCAGACGCGCGCACGCAGGCTGCGGCTGTTCTCGCCGATACCGGCGGTGAACACGATCGCGTCGAGACCGCCAAGTGCCGCCGCGAGCGAGCCCAGTTCGCGCCCGATCCGGTAGACGAATAGATCGATTGCGGGCTTCGCTGCCGGATCCTCACTCGCTTCGAGCGTGCGCATGTCGCTGGAAATGCCGGAGACGCCGAGCAAGCCTGATTGCTGGTAGATCAATTTCTCGATCGCGCGCGCGTCCATCCCGAGTTCGTCGAGCAGATACAGCATGACGCCCGGATCGAGGTTGCCGCTGCGTGTTCCCATGGGCAGGCCGTCGACAGCGGTGAAGCCCATCGTGCTTGCGACGCTCCTGCCGGCGGCGATCGCGCACATGGAAGCGCCGTTGCCAAGGTGCAGCACGATGCTCCTGCCGGTCGCGGCACGCGCGTCGTACTGCGACAGCGTCTGCGCGATGTATTCGTAGGACAAGCCGTGGAATCCGTACCGGCGCACGCCGCGATCGGTGATCGCCTTCGGCAGTGCAAAGGCCTGGGCAACCCCAGGCTGGTTGCGGTGAAATGCGGTGTCGAAGCACGCGACTTGCGGCAGCGATGGCGCGAGCTTGATGAGTGCCCGGATCGGCGCGAGGTTGTGCGGCTGGTGCAAGGGTGCCAGCGGAACGAATTTCTCCAGCGCCGACAGCACGGCCGCATCGACGCGAACAGGTTCGCTGTAGTCGAGCCCCCCATGCACCACGCGGTGGCCGACCGCGACCAGGCGGTGCTGTGCGAAGTCCGTGCGCAGGAAGGCGACGAGATGATCGAGCGCACCGTCGTGTCCGAGTTGTACACCTTCGCCCCATGATTTTTCCGCAAGGGTCCGGCCGTCAGCGTCCTTGGCGACGAACCGTGGCGAGGTGAATAGGCCTTCGGCCTGCCCGCGTGCGGCGAGCGCGAGTTCACTGCCGGCCGCGGTGAACAGCGAGAACTTGACGCTCGACGAGCCCGCGTTGAGTACTGCGACGGCGTCCATCGCCTCAGTTGATGGCTTTGGCGGCCGTTTCGCGGCGGGCGTGTGCAACCAGTACCGCAACCGCGCACGAGGCGAGTCGCGTCGTCACCGAATCGGCGCGACTCGTCAGTATGATCGGCACGCGTGCACCAAGCACGATGCCGGCAGCGTCGGCGCCTGCAAGAAAGGTGAGGCTCTTGGCGAGCATGTTGCCGGCCTCGAGATCGGGCACCACCAGCACATTGGCACGGCCGGCGACCGGCGAGTCGATCTTCTTGATCGCCACCGACTCGAGACTGATCGCGTTGTCGAGCGCCAGTGGTCCGTCGAGGATCGCGCCGGTGATCTGGCCGCGATCGGCCATCTTGCACAATGCGCCGGCTTCGACGGTTGAAGGTACCTTGGGATTGACGGTCTCCATCGCCGAGAGGATCGCGACGCGTACTTCGGCGAAGCGCAGGGCGTGCGCAAGGTCGATCGCATTCTGGATGATGTCGACCTTGTCTTCCATCGTTGGAGCGATGTTGATCGCGGCATCGGTGACGATCAGCGTCTCGGCGTAGGTCGGGACGTCCATGATGAAGCAATGGGAGAGTCGGCGCGCGGTGCGAAGCCCCGTGTCGCGGTTCACAACCGCGCCCATCAGTTCGTCGGTGTGCAGGCTCCCCTTCATCAGCGCCTCGGCCTTGCCCTCGCGGACGAGGGCAACGGCCTTGTCGGCCGAGTCGTGGCTGTGCGCCGCGTCGACGATCGGAAGCCCCGAGATATCGATGGTGTACTGCGCCGCAATCGCTTCGATGCGCGCGCGCGGGCCCACCAGTGTCGGCGTGATCAGCCCGAGTCGGGCTGCATCGACGGCCCCGCGCAGCGAACTTTCATCGCATGGGTGCGCGACTGCCGTCGGCGTTGGCGGCAGCGAACGACAGTAGTCGAGAAGACGCTGGTATTTCTCGTGCTTCCTTTCCGGTGCGTCGTTTGGGCTCATCGCGTCCTCAACTCCGTGTCGCCGAAACACGCGGTGCGGTCGCGCGCCGCTTCACGCTCGCCTTGCGGGAACGCCCGATGTACCGTCGCCGTGCCGCTGGGACCTCCAGCACCGAGGACAGCCGTGCCAGCATCGCACGCTGTTCGGCGGACGGCCGCACGCTCGATAGCCGTTCGTCCGTCAAGAGCCGTTCGAGCACCGATAGCAGCCGCTCGCGATCGGCAGGATCGGCGAGCAGCCGGGGCAGCGTGGTGACAGCCTGCTCGGGTGCATAGTGGACGATGATGTCCTGAGCGCCTCGAATCTGCCGCCATTGGTCCGGCGCCAGGTCGGGCAGCAGATCGCGGTACTCTTCGACGAGCTCTCGCTTCAGCACGACGCGCTCGAGGGGGAAGGGCGCACCCTTGCGGACGAGGAGCGACGCTGCTCGGGTAAGCGCTTCCGGAAAGCCGCCTTCGCCGATCGCATCCAGCGCGTCCTTGACCACGGGCAACTCACGTGGGTCGACCGTCGTTTCCGCCACCGCTCCGGGCTCGCGCGCATCGGCGAAATACAGCGAGAACACGTTGCCGTACGTCTGGAAGAACGCCGCCTCGCTGCTTGCATCGCGGAGCTCTCGGTAATAGTCCAGCGAGGCGCTGATCGCTTCCGATGTGTATCGTTCGACCTTCTGCGCCACGCTGTCCGGCGCGATTTGCCTGCGCTGCGCCTTGACCGCTTTGGCCGCGACCGGCAGCCACGCGAGCCACGGGTTGAGGCTGGAAATCGCCCAGCGTTGAACGCGCAGCGGGTGGAATTCGCGCGCGACCTCCGCGGCGGCTTCGCTCGACAGCGATTGCACCAGCGGCTGCGCGAATAGTTCGTAGGCGGTCTGGTTGAACTCGGACAGCTTGGCGACCGCCTCGAACGGCTTTTCGTCGATGCGCTGGAAACGGTTTAGGCGCGGCGCGATGTCCTCCAGCCGGCGTTCCCGAAACTCGACCTCGTAGTCGACCTTGCCGTCGGGTTGCTTGCGTTCGTGGATCGCCATTCCGTACAGTCCAGGCGGCAGCGCTTCCACCGACTTGAGGACCGAGACGATTTGCGCATGTTCCTTCTTCGCGACCTTGCCCGACACGAATATTCCGAGGTGGCCCACTTTCTCGTGCAGCAGCCCGACGATGACCTGGCCGCGCGCCTTGATCTCCTCGGTCGAGCCGTAGACGTCGGCCACCCAGTTGAACGCCTGCTGCGGCGGAGTGATGTTGTCGCCCATGGAGGCGAACAGGATGATCGGCACCTTGATGTCGCGCAGGTCGAAGGCCTTGCCCGACCCCGTCGGCGTGCCACCCTTCCACAGCTTGTTGCCGACGAACAGATTGCGGGTGATCCACTCGATCTCTTCGCGATTCATCAGAAAAAAGCCGCCCCACCAGCGCTCGAACTCGAGGAAACGTGGCGCCTCGGTATCGACGTTCGCGTACAGGTGGTAGTACTTGTCCCAGAACGTGTTGGCGGGATTCAGATTCTCGAAATTCTCGACCAGGTAGGCGCCGTCGAAGATGCCGGCGCCGCGATCGGCGGTGAACGAGGAGAGCCACGTCCCGCCCAGCATGCCGCCGGCGTAGCGCATCGGGTTGTCACCCTCGCCTTCGGCCCACGCGCCGCCCCAGTACGACATCGGTGCGCCGTTGATCACGATCGGACCGGTGTCATCGGGGCCCGATGCCGCCACCATCATCGCCGCCCAGCCGCCCTGGCAGTTGCCGACGATCGCGGGCTTGGGGCTTTCCGGATGCAGCTCGCGCACACGGCGGACGAACTGCTGCTCGGCGGCACAGACATCGAGCAGCGTTTGCCCGGGCTCGGGTTCGCGGAAGAAGATCACGAAATAGACGGGGTGGCCCTCGCGCAGCGCCACACCGACCTGCGAATCGTCCTTGAAGCCGCCGATGCCGGGACCGTGGCCGGCGCGCGGGTCGATGATCACGTAGGGGCGTCGCTTCGGATCGATCGTCACGCCCTTGGGCGGCACGATGCGCACCAGCGCGTAGTTGACCGCACGCTCGAACTTGCGCCCGTCCAGCACGATCTCGTAATCGAAGTGCAGGAGCGGCGGCTGGCCGTGGCGCTTGTGCTCGCGATAGTTGTCACCGCGTTGGCGCAGCGTGTCCCAGAACAGCACCGACCTCTGGGCCACGTCCACTGCATAATTGAAGCCCTGGCTCCAGAGGTCCCATGGCGCCGTCGGTGCGACACTCGGCTCGGCGAAGCCTTCTTTCCACGCGCGCATCATCCGCTCGCGATAGTGCTCCTGCGCGGTGTCCACCCGCCGCTTGAAAACCTGCGCGACCTTGGTTGAGATGTCGTTGCTGCGTTCTGCTTGCTTGATCGGGTCCATGGGAGCCTTCGAACGAGTGGTTTATGCGAATGATCATCGTTCGCATCGGAACTACTATTAATGTCCATCGGCCCGGGCGCAAACATTGCGCCAAAGAGTCCGATTTCCCCAAGGCGCCCGGCGACCTCAATTCATCGCGGCGCGTCTCGGGGCTTTCGCGGGTAGCCAAGTCAGTGACTGTGCGCGAACTCACCTTTGGCGATGGCCAGATGGTGCGGCTGATGGTGCGAACCACTGACAAGTATACCGATGAAACCCAGGCCGCGGATGTGCAGCGCTTCATTGGGATCGCTCGACGTGACCGCCAGGAGCACGCCGTTTGGCATCGATTCGGTCCTCGCGCTCCATCCCTTGCGGCCGTTGATCTCCTGCGCGTGCGCAGCGACCATACGCTGGATTGCGGCGAGCGTGCGGCCGCTGCCGAACAGCCCGGCGACGATCATGGTGACGACTGGTATTGCGATGACGCGTGCTGCTGTGTTCATGCAACCCCCGATAGCTCTTCGAACGCGGCCAGTGCATCGGCCGCGTACATGAGTGAAGGTCCGCCTCCCATGTAGACCGCGACGGCCAGCGCCTCTTCGACCTCGCTCCGTGTTGCTCCGAGCTTGATCAGCGTCTGCAGGTGGAACCCGAGGCAGGCGTCGCAGTGTGCGGCCACGCCGAGCGCCAGCGCGATCAGTTCCTTGGTCTTGCGCGTGACAGTGCCGTCACGCATGGCCGCTTCACCCAGTGTGCTGAAGCCGCGCATGACGTCTGGAATGTCGACCCGCATCTTCGATAACGATGCCGATACCGACCGCGTGATGTCACGATACGTCTTCCCCATGCCTCGACTTCCTCACGGATTAGGCTACACGTCGCACCCCGCAACTTTGCGGAACGACCCGGCAACGCAACCAGCGCTCCCGCGGCATACTGACATTAACACTTCACTCGGGCGGGGCATTGATGCAAGTCAAGCTCAGCCTAGACGAGCCTTGAGTCCCTCCGGCCGCAGCGTGTCGTACACCTCGAAGGGTTGGTGTATCCACGGATTGTCCGGCAGGTACGACACGTAGTAGTCGGGCTTGATCACCGAGCACGCCTTGTACCAGACCACTGCGGTCCGGATGTCGCTGATATGCGAAAAGCGATGGGGCAACTCCTTGTGTACGGCTTCGAGCGTGTGTCCCGAATCGACCATGTCGTCGACCAGCAGCACGCGGTCCCCCAGGCGAGGCGAGGTCATCGTCATGTGTTCGGCGATGACGAGCCGCCCGCGCAGGGTCCCGCCTTCGGCGGTGTAGGAATGCGTAGACAGAATCGCCAGCGGCAACTCGAAAATCCGCGACAACACGTCGCCCACGCGCAATCCACCGCGGGCGATGCAAATCACCTGATTGAATCGCCATCCGGACTCGTGAACCTGCAGCGCGAGGCGCTCGATCAGCGTGTTGTACTCGTCCCAGCTGACATGCAGGATCATGGTGAAGGTGGCCTCACGGACAGTAATTAGTGAAACGGATGATGCACGAGGATGGTTTCGTCGCGCTCAGCACCGGTCGAGACCATCGCGATGGGCACGCCAGTCAATGCTTCGACGCGACGCAGATAGGCCCGCGCATTTGCCGGCAGGGCGTCGAAGGTGTCCACGCCGAAAGTGCTCTCGTTCCATCCCGGCAGGTCCTCGTAGATCGGCTGGCATTCGGCGACCGCTTCCGCGCCAGAGGGGAGCAGATCCAGCCGCTTGCCGGCGACCGTGTAGGCCGTGCAGACGCGGATCGTCGGCATCCCGTCAAGCACGTCGAGCTTGGTGATGCACAGGCCGTCGACGCCGTTCAATTGCAGCGAGCGCTTCAGCGCCGGAATGTCGAGCCAGCCGCAGCGACGCGGCCGTCCGGTCACCGACCCGAACTCGTTGCCGCGCTTCGCGAGTCCGGCGCCGACGTCGTCGGTCAACTCGGTCGGGAAGGGACCGGTGCCGACGCGCGTGGTGTAGGCCTTGACGATGCCGAGGACGTAGTCGAGGAGCTGCGGCCCGATGCCGCTGCCCGGCGCGGCCGCACCGGCCAGGCAATTCGACGAGGTGACGTAGGGGTAGGTCCCGTGATCGATGTCGAGCAGCGCGCCCTGCGCGCCTTCGAACAGCAGCGAGTCGCCACGCAGCCGCGCGTCCTGAATGAGCGCCGCGACATCGGCCACCATCGGTTGCACCTGCGGCGCCAGCACGAGCGTCGATTCGAGCGTGGCCTTGTACGCCACGGGCGGACGCTTGTAGTACTGCGTCAGCACGAAATTGTGATAGTCGAGCAGCGGCTCGAGCTTGGCGGCGAAACGATCGGGATAGAACAGATCCTGTACGCGCAGCGCACGGCGCGCGATCTTGTCCTCGTACGCGGGGCCGATGCCGCGCCCGGTGGTACCGATCTTGGTCTCGCCCATCGCAGCTTCGCGCGCCTGATCGAGCGCGACGTGATACGGCAGGACCAGAGGACACGCCGGGGAAATCGCCAGCCGCGAACGTACCGCGATGCCCGCGCGCTCGAGTTCGCCGATTTCCTGCAGCAGCGCCGAGGGCGACAGCACGACGCCGTTGCCGATATACGCGCGGACATTCGGGCGCAGGATGCCGGAGGGAATCAATCGCAGGACCGTCTTCTTGTCGCCGATCACCAGCGTATGGCCCGCGTTGTGGCCGCCCTGGAAGCGCACCACGCCTTGCGCGTGCTCGGTCAGCCAGTCGACGACCTTCCCCTTGCCTTCATCACCCCACTGGGTGCCGATGACGACGACGTTTTTTCCCATAGGTGGGGTCAGTATCGAGTTTCTGTGGAATCTTGGTCGATGGATCGAAGTCGGCGAAAGTCGACGCAGACCCTACTTTGCGACGAGCGCCGCGAGCTGGCGCAGGTCGAGCGTGAAGCCGGTCGCCGGCCGTGCGCGGCCGAAGGCCTTGCCGATGCCGTCGTAGCGTTCGCCGCGGCCGATGGCGTTGGCTTCGCCGGCGGTGAACACCGAGAAGCTGGCACCGGTCTGATAGTGATAGCCACGCAGGTCGGCCAGATCGATGTGCAAGGCTTCCACTTGCGGCTCGACGGATGCCGCGAGCGTCGCGAGCGCGGACAGCGCACCGGCGATGGCAGGCGTGTCGGGCAGTCGTGCGCGCGCAGCGGCCAGGACCTCTGGTGCGGGGCCGTAGAGCGCAGCCAGCGCCGCGAAGGCGTCGCGCCAGGCAGCCGGTAGCCTGGCGGTGAGTCCGGCGATCGCCGGCACGTCCTTGTTGCGCAGCGCGGTGAACAGCTCGCTGTCGCCGCCGTCGCCGGCGATGCGCGCACCGTTGGCCAGCGCGCGATAGACGCCGACGTGGCCGAGATCGACGTGCAGCCCCTTCACCCCGACCGCGGCGAGCGATGACAGCAGCAGCCCGAGCACCTCCTGGTCCGCCTCGATCCGCGGATCGCCGTACAGTTCGGCACCGATCTGCAGCACTTCGCGCGTCTGCGCGAGACCCGTCGTCACGGTGCGCAGAACGCTGCCCGCGTAGCACAGTCGGGTGACGCCGGGTTCATTGAGCAAATGGGCGTCGATGCGAGCGACTTGCGGGGTGATGTCCGCACGCACGCCCAGCAGCCGTCCGGAAAGCGGGTCGACCACCTTGAACGTCTGGATGTCCATGTCGTGCCCGGTGCCCGTGAGCAGCGAATCGAGGTGCTCGATCAGCGGCGGCTGGACCAGCCGGAAGCTGCGGGACTTGAAGTGATCGAGCAGGGTGCGCCGCAACTGCTCGATCGTCTCGGCCTCGGGCGGCAGGATGTCCTCGATGTACTCCGGGAGCACCCACTTACGCATAGATCATCGCCAGGACGACTCCGCCGATCAGCAGCGATGCCATGCCGATGAAGCGCAACTGGCCGTCGGACAGCTCGGTGACACGTCTGAAAGTCTCGCGCCAGACGCGCGGGGCGAGCAACGGCATCAGGCCTTCGAGGACCAGCACCAGCGCGCACGCCGCCACGAACGATTGCAGCACTGCATCCCTCGCGTCGCGCGCGCTACTTCGCCGGCGTCCGCGGCGTCGACCGGCCGCCGGCCGGCGCGCGAAAGTACTGGAAGAACTCCGCGGCAGGATCGAGTACCAGCATGTCGGACTTGTTCTTGAACGTCGACCGGTACGCCTCGAGGCTGCGGAAAAACGAGAAGAACTCCGGATTCTGCCCGTAGGCGGAAGCGAAAATCGCCGACGCCTTTGCGTCGCCTTCACCCTTGACCTTCTGCGCCTGCCGGTAAGCGTCGGCGAGGATCACCTCGCGCTGGCGATCGGCGTCGGCACGAATCTTTTCCGATTCGGCGGCACCCTGCGAGCGCAGTTCATTGGCGACGCGCTTGCGTTCCGATTCCATGCGCTGATAGACCTGCGCCAGAACCTCGTCGGGCAACTCGACCCGGCGCAGGCGCACGTCGACGACTTCGACGCCGATGGTGCGGGCGTCGGCGTCCGCATTCTGCCGCGCCGCAGTCATGATCTTGTCGCGTTCGGCGGAAATGACTTCGTGGATCGTGCGCTTGTTGATTTCCTGTGCCAGGTTGGCGCGGATCGTCTGCGCGAGGCGGCGCTTGGCGGCCTCCTCGTCCCCGGTCACGCTCTGGTAGTACTTGCGTACGTCGATGATGCGCCAGTAGGCGATGAAATCGACCTTGAGCGGCTTTTTCTCCGAGGTCGTGATCCGATCCGGCTCCGGCGCATCGAGCGTCAGCAAGCGGCGGTCGTAGAACTTGACGTTCTGCACCAGCGGAACCTTGAGGTAGAGGCCGGCTTCGGTCTTGGCTTCGATGAACTCGCCGAGCTGGAACTTGATCGCGTACTGGCGCTGGTCGACCGTATAGAGCGCCTGCGAGAGCACCAATACGATCGCGACCACCAGCGCGAGGATGGGCATGGCGGCCTTCATCGCGAGGTCCCCCGATCGCGCGAAAGGTCGCGGCTGCGCGCCGGGTCTATCGTGGCCGCGGCTTCCGGTGCGGGCGTCACCGGCCGGGTCGCATCGGCGCCCACCACCGCGCTGGCGCCCGGCAGTCCCTGCTTGAGCAACTGCTCGAGCGGCAAGTAGAGCAGATTGCTCGTGCCCGATTTCTGGTCGATGAGCACCTTGCTCGAATTGCCGAGCACGGTCTGCATCATGTCGAGATAGAGCCGCTCGCGAGTGACCGCCGGGGCCCTGAGATACTCGACCAGGATCTGCCGGAACCGGCTCGCATCGCCCTCGGCGCGCTGCACCACGCTGGCGTTGTAGCCATCGGCCTCCTGCAACAGGCGCGACGCCATGCCGCGGGCGCGCGGGATGATGTCGTTGGCGTATGCCTGGCCCTCATTCTTCTGGCGCTCGCGGTCCTGGCTCGCCTTGACGGCGTCGTCGAATGCCGCCTGCACCTGCTCGGGCGGCTGCGTGTTCTGCAACGTGACCTTCTGCACGTAGATGCCGGTCCCGTACTTGTCGAGCATCATCTGCATCAGCTTC
Organism: uncultured beta proteobacterium; assembly: GCA_963821485.1. Taxonomy (GTDB): domain Bacteria; phylum Pseudomonadota; class Gammaproteobacteria; order Burkholderiales; family Casimicrobiaceae; genus PALSA-1003. The sequence goes on along the minus strand of CAWGEB010000010.1, from coordinate 87,873 downwards.
TCGGTCTCGGCAGCGATCTGCGCGCGGCCCTCGTAGAGCACGAAGTCCATCTGGCTGCGGCCGACGACTTCGCTCATCGCCGTCTGTGCGACCTGGAACACGATGTCATCCGGCTTGCGCGTGTTGAACACGAAATCCGGGGCGCTCTTCAGGTTGTACTGGACCGCGAACTGGATATCGATGATGTTCTCGTCGTCGGTGAGCATCAGCGATTCCTTGGCGATCTTGTTCTTGGGATTGCCGTTGCGATAGCCGATCTCGACCGTCTTGACCTGCGAGAAATCGATCACGTCGACCGCCTCGATCGGAAATGGCAGATGCCAGCGCAGGCCCGGCGTGGTCGTTTCGGTGTAGCGGCCAAAGCGCGTGACGACGCCGCGTCGCCCTTCGTCGACGATGTACGAGCCGCTGACCAGCCAGACCACGAGCACCAGGGCGACCAGCAGCCCGGCGCTGCCGATAGGAAGCTGGCGCTTCGGCGGCGGGCCTTCGTCGCCGGAGTCGATCGGTTCCTTGCGTCCGAACAGCTCGTTGAACCGACGTACGAGGTTACGCCAGATCTCGTCGAGATCGGGCGGGCCCGTGCGGCCGCGCTTGCCCCATTGGGGGTCGTTGAGGGACATGGGTGACGCGTGCCTCGCGGCGTTGGGATCGGTGGTGGAAACTTGGTGAAAAGGGTGCGCCGGGGCGCGCTTCAGGCCGTTGCCGCCCGGGCTTCGGCACCGGGGAACCGCTCGGCCAGTGCGGTGCGCAAGTCCGGAACGCCGGCACCGGTTAGCGCGCTCAGACGAACAGCGCGAATTTTACCATATTCGTCGCGCTCGACTCCGGGGTCCGCCCCCGCGGCATCCGCCTTGTTCCACACCAGGAGTTGCGGTACGCGGTCGGCGCCGATTTCGGCCAGCACGCCGTCGACGGCGGCGATCTGCTGCTCGCGGCCCGGGTGGCTGGCGTCGATGACGTGCAGGATCAGGTCGGCGTCGACCGCTTCCCTGAGCGTCGCCTGGAATGCGGCGATCAGATCGTGCGGCAGCCCGCGAATGAAGCCCACGGTGTCCGACATCACGATGGGTTGGGCGCCGGCAACGAATACGCGACGCAAGGTTGTATCGAGGGTGGCGAACAGCTGGTCCGCCGCGTAGCTTGTCGCGCCGGAGAGGCGATTGAACAGCGTCGATTTGCCGGCGTTGGTATATCCCACCAGCGCGACGTTGCAGACCTCGGCGCGCTGCCGCGCACGGCGCTGGGTTGTCCGGCGACGACCGACCTGGTCGATCCGGTCGCGCAGCAGTTTGACGCGCGTGCCGATCAGACGGCGGTCGGTTTCGAGCTGCGTCTCGCCCGGTCCGCGCAGGCCGATACCGCCCTTCTGCCGCTCGAGGTGAGTCCAGCCGCGGACCAGACGCGTCGACAGGTGCTGCAGTTGCGCCAGTTCGACCTGCAGCTTGCCTTCGGCGCTCTGCGCACGCTGCGCAAAAATGTCGAGGATCAGGCTGGTGCGATCGACGACGCGGCACTCGAGCTCGCGCTCGAGGTTGCGTTGCTGGACGCCGGAAAGGACGTGGTCGAAGATGACCAGATCGGCGCCGGTTGCCGTGCGCAAGGCAGCGACTTCAGCGACTTTGCCGCGACCGGCGAACAGCGCGGGATCGGGCTTCCGGCGCCGGGCGGTGACGATGCCGGCGATGTCTGCGCCCGCGCTCGTCGCCAGCGCCTTGAGTTCGGACAGGCGCTCGGCGGGCTCGCCATCGCCCAGATCGAGTTCGACCAGCAGCGCTCGATCAGGGGTCAGGCCACGGTCCTCGTCAAGAAGACGTGGCCTGTCCCCGGTTTCCAAGACGGAGTCTGCCCCCGGCTTGCTGCTCAAGCTTCGCGGTCTTCGTGCGCCGGCATCGTGACAGCGCGGGCGGGAACCACGGTCGAGATCGCATGCTTGTACACCATCTGCGTGACCGTGTTCTTGAGGAGAACGACGTACTGGTCGAAGGATTCGATCTGTCCCTGCAGCTTGATACCGTTGACGAGATAGATCGAGACCTGGACGTGTTCCTTGCGCAGGGTGTTCAGGAACGGGTCTTGTAGCATTTGCCCTTTATTGCTCATCGCTTGCTCCACTTGGTTTTATTGGCCGCGCCGCCCGTTCACCTGCGATCCGCAGTGCGCCGCGAGCGGCCCTGGCTGCGTCCCTGCCGGTGGCCAGGGGAGTCTGCGTAGGGATTCGAGCCTGTCTTGAATTGTATCCTAAGAGGCGTTCCCCGCAGTTGGAACGCGTCCAGGAAGAAATGTTCCAGGTAGCGGCGGTAGGTCGCGGGAACGTGCGCCAAAGAGGTGCCGTGGATGACGATCACCGGCGGGTTCATCCCACCCTGGTGCGCGTAGCGCAGTTTCGGGCGCACCATACCGGCGCGCGGCGGCTGTTGCTGCTCGACGGCGGCCTGCAGCATTCGGGTCAGGCGCGGTGTGGCGAGCTTGGCCGTGGCGGCGGCGTACGCCTGATCGACCGACTTCAGCAGCGCACCGATACCCTTGCCGTCACGCGCGGAAATCGTCTGCAGCTCGGCGAAGGACAGGAACGCGAGCTTGCGGCTGAGATCGCGCTTGACCTGCTCGCGCGTCTCCTTGGGCAGACCGTCCCACTTGTTGACGGCGATGGTGAGCGCGCGGCCGGCCTCCAGGATGTAGCCGGCGATGTGCGCGTCCTGCTCAGAAATATCCGCCTGCGCGTCGACCAGCAGGATGACGACGTTGGCGTCCTCGATCGCCTGCAGCGTCTTGATGACGGAGAATTTCTCGATGACGTCGGTGACCTTGCCGCGCTTGCGCACACCTGCGGTGTCGATCAGCGTGTAATGGCGGGCGCCGCGGTCGAAATCGAGATAGAGCGAATCGCGCGTCGTGCCCGGCTGGTCAAAAGTGATCACCCGTTCCTCGCCGAGCAGCGTGTTGATGAGGGTCGACTTGCCGACGTTCGGCCGGCCGACGATGGCGACCTTGATGCGGCGCGCGTCGTCCTCGGCAGCGCCGGGCGCGTCGGGGGTCGCTGCCGGGCACAGCGCGAGCGCGGTGTCGACCAGGTCGCGGACGTTCTCGCCGTGCGCCGACGAAATCGGTAGCGGCGTGCCGAGCGCGAGTTCGTGGAATTCGGCCGTGACGCGTTCTGCCGCCAGGCCCTCTGCCTTGTTGACGGCCAGCACCAGCGGCCGCCCCGATCGACGCAGCAGATCGGCGATGACCTTGTCCTGTGGCGTGAGTCCCTCGCGACCGTCGACCAGGAAGACGATGACGTCGGCTTCCGCGATCGCGGTGCGCGTCTGCTTGGCCATCGCGTGCATGATGCCCGACGTCGCCTTGGGTTCGAAGCCGCCGGTGTCGACGACGAGGTACGGGCGCTCGCCGCCCAGCCCGCGGCCGTAGTGGCGATCGCGCGTCAGACCCGGAAAGTCCGCCACGAGTGCGGCGCGCGATTGGGTCAGCCGGTTGAACAGCGTCGACTTTCCGACGTTGGGACGGCCGACGATGACGAGGGTGGGGAGCACCCGAGCGTTACTTCGCGCTGGCGCCGATCAGATTGCCCGTGGCGCTCTGCCAGACAATCGTGGTGCCGCTGGTCTGCGGTTGCGACGCCGCGGCGGCGCCGTCGGTCGCCACGCGTCCGACCAGGCTTCCGTCATTCCGATCGAGCAGGTGGAGATAGCCTTCGGCGTCGACCACGCCCAGGTAGTCACCGATCACCGCCGGGCCGCTGGGAAAGCGCGCGGCCAGTTTGTCCTGTTTCCACGCCGAGGCACCCGTCGATTTATCGAGCGCATGAATGGCGCCGTCGTCCGAGGTCAGGTACAGGAAACGGTTGTCGGCGGTGATGCCGGAGAGACTGGAAAAATCCCGCGACCACGTGAGGTTGCCACGAAGGACTTCGAAGCACGCGACGCGACCCTGGAAGGCCGCGGCGCAGACCTGGCGCTCCTCGACGATCGGCAGGCTGGTGACGTCGGCGATCCGCTCGAGTTCGGTGGCGCCCTTGGGTGTGGCCACGCTGCCTTCCCAGGCGAGGGCACCGGTGGCCAGATCCATGGCCAGCAGCTTGCCGCCGGCGGTGCCGGTGAACAGGCCACCGCGACTGGTGACGCCGCCGGCGAAGCGGCGAACCGTCAGCGGCGGCACGGTCCGCTGGTAGACCCACTTGCGCGAACCGTCGGCCTCGATCAGCCCGAAGATCTTGCCGTCCAGCGACCAGACGACGACCATGCCGTCGGCGCTGGTGGGCGGACCGGCGACCTCGCTGGACACCTTGCCCGTCCACAACGGCTTGCCGCTGGTGTCGAAGGCAAAGACCTCGGCCTTGTCGGTACCGACGACGATGCTCTTCGGGCCGGCGCCGACGCCGGCGGAGAGCCTGCGCTCGGCGGTGATGCGCCAGTTCTGCTTGCCGGTCGATGGGTCGACGCTGACGATCGTGCCGTCGGGGCTCGCCGCGTAGATCGCCTCCGCGCGTACCGCCGGCGAGAAGCCAACCCCGCCTTTGCCGCCCATCGCCACTTGCCAGTCGACGCGCGCGGTGGCCTTGGCGTCGAAGGCGGGCAGCGGCCCGGGCTTTTTGACGCCGCGACCGATGCCCAGCCAGGACAGCGACGGCACCGGAATGCTCGGTATCCACGTCGACATCGTCTCGCAGCCGCCCAGCACGAGCGCGCAGCACGCCACGAGCAGCAGGCGTGCCGCTTTGGTCACTGCGCCCCTCCGAGGGCGTCGAATTTGACCTGGATGAATCCGCGGTAGGGCGACTTGGGATCGATCTTCGAGAGCGCGAGCTGATAGGCGGCCTTGGCCTCGGCGGACTTGCCCGCGGCGGAGAGGATGTCGCCGCGGAGGTCGGCGTAGACGGCGGCAAAGGCGTCGTCGGTCTTGGCGTCGAGCGCGCGCAGCGCCTGGTCGTACTGTTTTTCGTCGAGCAGCGACTCCGCCAGGCGGAAACGGGCGATGGTCTTGAGTTCATCCTCGCTGGAATGGTCGATGACCCATTGCAGGTGCGTGCGCGTTCCGGCGTGATCGCCCGCATCGTAGAGCAGTTTCGCGTAGATCATCGCGGCGCGCGGCGCGTAGGCGGTGCTGCCGTAGCGATCCTCGATCTGCGTCGCCGGTTCCTTGGCCTTGGCGAGGTCGTTGTCCCGCCCAGCCTGGCTCACCGCCTGGTACAGCACGCTCGCCTGCGCCGACTGGTCCTGCTGGTACCAGCGCCAGCCGATGCTGGCGATCAGCAGGATCGCAACGGCGGAGAGCGCCGCGCCGACGTACTTGCCGTAGCGCAACCACCACGCCTTGAGGTCGTCGAGCTGTTCCTGTTCTTGCAGATCGTAGACTGCCATGTTCGGTCCTTGAATGAATCAGTGTGCGGTGCGCAGGCGAGCGGCAACCTCTGCCGGCGCCAGCGCGATCTGTTCTCCGGCGACGCGCAGCGGTTTCACGCCGACGCGATTGGCGGCGGCTTCGTCGTCGCCGACGATGATCGCGTAGCGGGCGCCGCTGGCGTCGGCGCGTTTCATCTGCGCCTTGAAACTGCCATCGCCGGCGTTGACGACGATCGCCAGTCCTGCGTCGCGCAGGGATTCGGCAACCGATCGGGCCAGCCTCGCGGCGGGTGCGCCGACGTGGACGACGTAGGCATCCGGCGCGCAGTTCGCTGCCTGCCGGGCGAGTTCGAGCAGCAGGATCACGCGCTCGATGCCGATGCCGAAGCCGCAGGCCGGCGTCGGCTTGCCACCCAGCTGCGCGAACAGACCGTCATAGCGCCCGCCGCCGCCGACCGTGCCCTGCGCGCCCAGCCGGTCGGTCATCCATTCGAACACGGTCCGATTGTAATAATCGAGTCCGCGCACGAGGCGCGGGTTGACCTCGAACGCGATGCCGTGGTCGGTGAGCAGTTGCTGCAGTCCGTCGAAGTGCGCACGCGTAGCGCTGCCGAGTCGATCGAACAGGCGCGGCGCGCCGGCGATCAACAATTGCAGCGCGGGGTTCTTGCTGTCGAGGATGCGCAGGGGATTGGTCTGCAGGCGGCGCCGCGAGTCCGCATCGAGTTCGGCGGCATGCGCGCGGAAATACTCGACGAGCTCGGCGCGGTGGGCCCGGCGCTCCTCGGGATCGCCGATGGAATTGATGTGCAGGACGATGCCGTCCAGCGCCAGCGCGCGCCACAGGCGGTGCAGCATGACGATCTGCTCGGCATCGACATCGGGCCCGTCGAAGCCGAGCGCCTCGGCATCGAACTGGTGGAACTGCCGGTAGCGGCCCTTCTGCGGGCGCTCGTGCCGGAACACCGGCCCGGTGGTCCACACCCGCTGCGGCCGATCGTAGGTGAGATTGTGCTCGATCGCCGCGCGGACGATGCCCGCGGTGGCCTCGGGGCGCAGCGTCAGGCTCTCGCCGTTGAGCCGGTCGACGAACGTATACATTTCCTTTTCGACGACGTCGGTGGCCTCGCCGATCGCGCGCACGAACAGCGGCGTGGCTTCGACCAAAGGCACCTGCATGTAGCGGTAGCCATACTGCGCGGTGACCTCGCGTACGGCCGCATCGAATTGCAGCCACCATGGTGCCGCGTCGGGCAGCACGTCGTTCATGCCGCGCACGGCCTGAATCACGCTCGCCATGGCGCTACGCGACAACCTTCAGCGTAAGCGGCTTCCGGTCTGGCTTGAGATGCGGTGCGGGCGGCTCTCCACCGTAGGTGGCGCGCACGTAGTCCTCGACGATGGCCTGGAACTCCTCGGCGATGCGCTCGCCGCGCAGCGTCACCGTTTTTTCGCCGTCGACGTACACCGGCGCCACCGGGGTCTCGCCGGTGCCCGGCAGGCTGATGCCGATGTTGGCCATCTTCGATTCGCCCGGACCGTTGACGACGCAGCCCATGACGGCGACGTTCATGGCCTCGACGCCGGGGTAGCGCGCGCGCCACTGCGGCATCTGTTCGCGCAGGTAGGCCTCGATTTTCTGAGCGAGTTCCTGGAACACAGTGCTCGTCGTCCGCCCGCAGCCAGGGCAGGCCGTGACCTGCGGCGTGAACGAGCGCAGCCCCATCGTCTGCAGGATCTCCTGCGCGACGATGACTTCGCGCGTGCGATCGCCATTGGGCTCGGGCGTCAGCGACACGCGGATGGTGTCGCCGATGCCTTGCTGCAGCAGGACGCCCATCGCCGCCGTCGACGCGACGATGCCCTTGGAGCCCATGCCGGCCTCGGTCAGCCCGAGGTGCAGCGCATGGTCGCAGCGGCGCGCGAGCTCGGTGTAGACGGCGATTAGGTCCTGCACGCCGGACACCTTGCACGACAGGATGATGCGCTCGCGGGACAGCCCCAGTTCCTCCGCGCGCTGCGCGCTGCCGACCGCGGAGGTAACCAGCGCTTCGCGCATGACGTGTGCGGCATCCTGCGGTTCGGGCGAGCGCGCGTTCTCGTCCATCAGGCGCGCCAGCAGTTCCGCGTCGAGGCTGCCCCAGTTGACACCGATGCGCACCGGCTTGTTCCACTTCAGCGCCTGCTCGATCATGATCGCGAACTGCGGATCGCGCTTGCTGCCCTTGCCGACGTTGCCCGGGTTGATGCGGTATTTCGCCAGCGCCTGCGCACAATCCGGATACGCGGTCAGCAGCTTGTGCCCGTTGAAATGGAAATCGCCGATCAGCGGCACGTTGCATCCCGCCGCGTCGAGCTGGTCGCGGATCCTGGCCACCGCGGCGGCGGCCTCGGCGGAGTTCACCGTGATGCGCACGAGTTCGGAACCTGCAGTGGCGAGCGCGCGCACCTGATTCACGGTCGCCGCGATGTCGGCGGTGTCGGTGTTGGTCATCGACTGCACGACGATCGGCGCCGAGCCGCCAACGGCGATGCCGCCGACGTCGACCTGTCGTGTCCGATGGCGCGTAATCGCCTGCGTGACGGATGCGCTCATTGCAGGGTCAGCCGCGCGACGTTGTGGCGCGTGTACTGTGTCAGGTCGATCGTCTTGCCGCGATAGCTCAGCGTGACCACGCGCGCGTTGCCGAGTACGACCTCGAACGGCGGCGCGCCACGCACCGGCTCGACCGAACGCGCCACGATGAGCCTGGACACCAGCAGCTGGCCGGTATGATCGCGGACCTCGGTCCACGACGGCCCGGCATACGACAGCACCAGCGGCGCGTCCGTCGGCTCGGGGGCGGCGGGCGCCGCTGCGGGCGGCGTGGTCATGGCCGGTGGCGTCGAGGCCACGGGCGCTCCGACGCTCGCGTTCGACGGCGGGGGCGCCTTGTCGTCGGCGACGACCGGCGCAACGCCGGTCGCGGGTCGTCCTTCACTGGCCAGCGGATTGGGCAGCGTCATGACGGCGCTTGAACTTGCACGAAGATCGATCGCCGGCACGCTCGAGCGCGGAGCCTCGCCGAGCGAACCGAGTCCGCCGCGATACCACTCGTAGGCCGCCGCAGCGATGATGCAGGCGATCAGCGCGAGGGGAATCAGCCAGCGCGCGATGTTCGGCTTCGCCGCCATGCTGTTCGGCAATTCGGCCATCATGGCGCCGGTCGAGTGCAGCGCCGGCGAGCCGAGGGCTGGCGCGTGCGCGACGTCGGGAAGGTGCAGCAGCAGGTCTTCCGGGTCGAGATTGAGCAGGCGCGCGTAGTTGCGCACGAAGCCGCGGCTGAAGGTCCGGCCCGGCAGCGCGCTGAAATTCTCGTCCTCCAGCGCCTTGACCTGCCGCTGCGCGAGCTTCAGCTGCTGGGCGACCTGATCCAGCGACAAACCGGCCGCCTCGCGCGCGGCCCGCAGGCGTGCGCCCGGCCCCTCCGTCGCGGCCGGCGCCATCTCGACGTCCCCGGGCAAGGGCTCTTCGGTGGCGGTCACTGGCAACCCTCGGTATTGATGGCCTTGGTTTCCGGGGCGTCGGGATAACGGTTGCGCATCTGCGAGACGTACGACAGTTCGGCCTGTCTATCACCCAGCTTGCGCTCGACGCACATGCCGAGATAGAGCACTTCCGGCTGGGGATTCGACGTCTGCATCACACCCTTCATCCAGTTGCGTGCATCCGGATACCGCCCTTCCTTGTAGGCGATCAGCGCGAGGCCGTAGGCCGCGAGCTCGTAGTTGGGCTTCACCACCAACGCTCTGCGGAAATAGCCCTCCGCCACGCGCATTTCACCCAAGGTGATGGCGCAACGGCCCGCGTTGACCAGCGCGATCTCAGGCGTCTTGTAGAGCGGATTGCGCACGGCGATTTCGAACTGCTCCAGCGCCTCGCGTTCGCGCTTGTGCTGGCACAGGTACCAGCCCCAGTTGTGGTGGATGTCCGAATCGTTGGGCGCGAGCTGCAACGCGCGCTCGAAATTCTGCTCGGCCTTGCGGTCCTCGCCCAGAACGGTATAGACGAGGCCATAGACGTTGTAGGCCTGGGGGTAATTCGGGTCGAGGGTGACGGCGAGCTTGAGTTCGTCCAGCGCAACGTCCATCTGCCCGCGTTCGTAGTAGCCCGCGGCGAGATCGGTATGCATGCGCGCGCGTTCCGCGGGAGGCGTCGGCTGCGGCTGCGGCAGCGTCTGGCGCGGCGTCGGCGGCGGCTGCGCTTCGGCTTTCTTCTCGGTGCTGCTGCAGCCGGCGATCGACGCGAGCGCGACCAGGGCGGCCAGCGTGGCCAGCGTGGCCAGCGTAGAGGTTTGCGCATGGACATGGTCAATGAGGGTCAGTGGGTCGCGACGGGTTGCACTTTGATCGTGCGGCGGCGACTACGATCCTGGACCCGGCCGGCGAGCTGGCCGCACGCGGCATCGATGTCGTCGCCGCGCGTCTTGCGGATCGTAGCGACGTAACCGGCGTCGCGCAGGATGCGCTGGAAGGCGACGATGCGGTTGCGCGAACTGGTGGCGAATTCCGTGTTCGGAAACGGATTGAACGGAATCAGGTTGAACTTGCACGGCACCTCGCGCACGAGTTCGGCCAGTTCGCGCGCCTGCTCGGGCGCGTCGTTGACGTGGTCGAGCATCACGTATTCGAAGGTTACGAAATCGCGCGGTGCTTTCTCGATGTAGCGCAGGCACGCGGCGAGCAATTCCATGAGCGGATATTTGCGGTTGATCGGCACCAGCCGGTCGCGCAGCGTGTCGTTCGGCGCGTGCAGGCTCACCGCCAGCGCCACCGGGCACGCGTCGCCCAGCCGGTCGAGGGCAGGCACGATGCCCGACGTCGACAGCGTCACGCGGCGGCGCGACAGGCCGTAGGCGTTGTCGTCGAGCATGAGGTTCATGGCGGCGACCACGTTGTCGAAGTTGGCGAGCGGCTCGCCCATGCCCATCATCACGACGTTGGTGATCGGATGCCGCCCTTGCTCGACCCAGGGTGCGGACGCGCCGTCGGCGAGCAGCGCCCGGTTCGCGTGCCACAGCTGGCCGATGATTTCGGCGACACCGAGGTTGCGGTTGAAGCCCTGCTTGCCGGTCGAGCAGAACGCGCAGTCGAGCGCGCAGCCGGCCTGCGATGAAATGCACAGTGTTCCGCGGTAGCGCCCCGGAGCGTTGCCCGAGGGACCCGCGAAGCGGGATCGGGCAGCGGAGGGGATGCTGGCGACCGCGCCTGGGGCGCTCGCATCCCGCTCGGAGGTCGCCGCCCCTTCGGGGGCCTCGCTCCACTCCTCGCGGTCGCCCTCGGGGATGTAGACCGCTTCGATCGCGTTGGCGCCGCCGACATCGAGCAGCCATTTGCGCGTGCCGTCTCCGGCCGTCGTATCGCGCACTACGGCCGGCGCGCGAATTTCCGCGTCGCGGGCGAGCGCCTGGCGGGTGGATTGCGCGAGGTCGGTCATCGCGTCGATGCGATCGACCAGCCCGCGATGGACCCAGCGCAGCGCTTGCTTGGCACGAAACGGTTTTTCGCCGCGCGCAGCGAACCACGCGGTCATCGCGGCTTGATCGAGGTCGAGGAGATTGATCATCGCGCTAGTCGACAGGTGACATGCCGCGACCGGCTACCTGCTGTGAATCTCCAGGGTCGGGAAGAAATACGCAATCTCGGTGCGCGCCGTATCCGGCCCGTCCGAGCCGTGCGCGGCGTTGGCGTCGATCGATGCCGCAAAGTCGGCGCGAATCGTGCCCGGCGCGGCTTGCTTGGGGTCGGTCGCGCCCATCAGATCGCGGTTCCTGGCGATGGCGCTCTCACCCTCGAGCACCTGGATCATGACCGGCCCGGAAGTCATGAATCCGACCAGATCCTTGAAAAACGGCCGTTCCCGATGCACCGCATAAAAGCCTTCGGCGTCGGGTTGGGCGAGCCAGGTCATCTTTGCCGCAACGATCTTGAGGCCCGCGCGCTCGAAGCGCGAATAGATCTCGCCGATGACATTCTTGGCCACGGCATCGGGTTTGATGATCGAAAGGGTGCGTTCAACCGCCATACTTGGACTCCGACAGGATAATTCCGAGTAAATTCAAAATTATACCACGCGGAGCCCACTTTTTGCCCGGGCGCGGGCCCCTTGCTTCAGCTCATCATTCCGAGTGCCTTGGGCAATGCCAGCGTCATCCACGGCCAGTAGGTGACGATGACCAGGAAGATGAGCATCGTCAGCAGCCAGGGCCACACCGCAACCGTGAGTTCGGTTATTCCCATCTTGGTGATCCCGCTGGCGACGTAGAGATTCAGGCCCACGGGCGGATGGCACATGCCGACTTCCATGTTGACCGTCATGAGGATGCCGAAGTGGACCGGATCGATGCCGAGCTTGATCGCCACGGGGAACAGGATCGGCGCCATGATCAGCACGATCGACGAGGGTTCCATCACGTTGCCGGCCAGCAGCAGCAGCACGTTGACGAACAGCAGGAAAGCGACCTGGCCCAGCCCCTTGTCGAGCATCCACGCCGCCATGACCTGCGGGATCTGCTCGGAGGTCATCAGGAACGAGAACATCACCGCGTTGGTGATGATGTAGAGCAGCATCGAGCTCATGTTCGCCGAATCGAGCAGCACCTTCGGCACTTTGCGCAGCGTCAGGTCCTTGTAGACGAACACGGCGACGAAGAACGCGTACACGGCGCTCATCGCCGCGGCTTCGGTCGGCGTGAAAATGCCGGTATAGATGCCGCCGATCACGACGACGATGAGCAGCAGCCCCCAGATGCTCTCGCGGAAGGTGCGGAAGCGCTCGGCCCAGGCGGCCTTGGGCATGCGCGGATAGTTGTTCTTGCGTGCCCGCCACCAGGTGGTGAGCCCGAGCATCGTCGCCAGCACGAGTCCGGGGACGACACCGGCCATGAACAGCTGGCCCACCGACGTGTTGGTCGCCACCGAGTACATCACCATGACGATCGACGGCGGGATCAGGATGCCAAGGGCGCCCGAGGTGGTGATCACGCCGGCGCCGAATTGCTTGGGAAAGCCCTGTCTCACCATCGCCGGGAGAATGATCGAACCGATGGCGACCACGGTCGCCGGCGACGAGCCGGAAACGGCGGCGAACAGCGCACAAGCCATCACTCCGGCGAGCGCCAGTCCGCCGTGCCAGTGACCCGACCATCGACGAGGCGAAGTTGATCATCCGCCTTGCTACGCCGCCGTGAGTCAGGAAATTGCCGGCGAGGATGAAAAACGGAATCGCCATGACTTCGAAGCGCTCGATGCCGGTGAACAGTTTCAGCGCCACCGAGGTGATCGGTACCGTCGTCATCGTGAACAGGAAGGTGAGCACGGTCAGGCCGAGCGAGATCGACACCGGCATGCCGGTCAGCATCAGCCCGAACAGCAGCAGGAATATGATCAGCGGCGTCGGCACGTGCACGCCGACCGCAAAGGCAAGCAACGGCAGGACGACCATCGCCGCCGGCAGTGCGGCGAACAGGCGCATCGAGGCGCTCATGAGCGGCCTCCGGTCTTCACATCGGCCGGATGCAAGTTGTCCCTCATCCCGAGCGGATTGATGTCCAGCGGCGAAACGTCTTCGAGTCCTTCGACGAAGCCGTGATCGTGATGCGGCAACTCGCCCGTCCTGTAGAACACCCATGCAACCTGCAGGAAGCGGAAGCACATCAAGTACGACCCGCAGGGTATGCACAGGTACACGATCCACAGCGGCAACTCCAGGTCCGCCGACACCTGCGAGGTGTGGCCGATCTGCCAGACGTAGTTCGCACCCAGCGTGCCGACGATGAGCGTGAACAGTGCGCCGGCGAGCAGGCCGAACAGCACGTACTTGCGGCGCACGTTGTCGGGCAGGCGATTGATGAGCACGTCGACCCCGACGTGGATGCCCGTCCGCACGCCGTATGCGGCGCCGAACTTGGCCATCCAGATGAACATGTAGATGCACAGTTCCTGCGCCCAGGAAAGATGGATCGACAGCAGCCAGTCCTGCAGTCCCGGAATCGGCAATCCGGCAGCGTAGCGATGGATCACGGCGACGAACACGAGCAGCGTTGCCGCCCCGATCAGGGTGGCGATGATCCACTCCTCGAGGTGATCAAGAAACTTGAGCATTCGTCTTCTCCCGGGATCGCACTGCGGAATGTAGGGTACTAACGTGAAAACGCCACTGCGGAGCTAGGGTCCGACAGTGGCGTTTGGGTCATGCGCGAACAGCGTCTAAGGCTTGAACCCGGTTTCCTTGTATACCGCTTCGATGATGTCCTTGCCGATGCGGCTCTCCTGCTCCTTGTGCACCGGCACCAGCGCCTTCTTCCACGCCGCCTTTTCCTCCGCGGTGGGCACGATGATCTGCGTCTTGCCCGATTTCTTCACCGCCTCCAGCGCGTCGTCGTTTTCCTTCTTGGCGATATCGTTCGCGTATTTTGTCGCGTCCTTCATCGAGCTTTCGAGCGCGCTCCGGATGTCGGGCGGCAGGCCGTCCCAGAATTTCTTGTTGGCGATTACCGCGTACTCGATCACGCCGTGATCGGTCATCGCCATGAACTTCTGCACCTCGTACATCTTCTGCGTGTAGAAATTCGATGGCGGGTTCTCGGTGCCGTCGACCACGCCCGTCTGCAGTGCCTGGTAGACCTCCGAGAAGGCCAGTTTCTGCGCAATGCCGCCGAGCGCACGGATCTCGGCTTCCAGCACGTTCGACGACTGGATACGCATCTTCAAGCCCTTGACGTCGCCGGGACCCTTGAGCGCCTTGTTCGCACTGAAATCCTTGAAACCGTTGTCCCAGTAGGCGAGCCCGGTGATGCCCTTGGACTCGAGCTTCTTGAACAGAGCCGCGCCGACCGCACCTTCGGTCACCTTATGCAGCTGGGCGAAGTCGTCGAAGATGTAGGGCAGGTCGAAGACCTCGAACTCGCGCACGCCCAGTGGGCCGAACTTCGCCACCGAGGGTGCCAGCATCTGCACCGATCCGAGCTGCAGCGCTTCCATCTCCTCGCCGTCCTTGTACAGCTGGCTGTTCGGAAACACCTCGACCTTGACCCGGCCCTTGGTCCGCTCCTCGGCCAGCTTCTTGAAATATTCGGCGGCCTTGCCCTTGGGCGTGTCCAGTGCCACCACGTGGCTGAACTTGATGACGATCGGCTGCTGGGCGAGGGCGCTGCCGGTAAAGCCTACGAGCGCCGCGGTCGCGAGCGCGAGTAACGAGCGGAATTTCATCGGTTCCTCCGAAGGTTTGATGCTGCGAGCAACTTGGAATTGTGCGCGCATTTAGCCCCGGTCCATTGATGCTTGTCAATCCGTCGACCTGCCGTGCGGTGTTGCCGGCCGCCAATCGACCGCCCAGCCGGATTCGTCGGGTCCGGCCTGAAATGCCAGGTCGATGCCGACGCCTGGCACCGCGGCGAGCCGGTCGCCGCACCACACCAGCGGCAGCGCCTGGCGCGTCCACGCTGCCAGGCCGGCGTCCTGCAGCAGTTTTTTCACCGCCCGTCGCGGGCGATTCACAGCCACTTGCATGCGTTCGCCGCCCGCGCGGGAGCGCAGCGTGACCGGCAACCGTGCCAGCAGTGTCGCGGTCATGCCGGATCCTTGTGTCGGTATGAATGCCAACGTCCCACCGGGGAGCGCTACTTCGGCTTCGCCGTGCCAGTCGCGAACGAACGCCACGGGGGACGGCGCGTGCACGACGACGATCCCGCGATGACATCCGATCTCCGCTCCATCGTGGGCGATACGCGTCCGCGCATCGGCGCGCGCCTCGGCCAGCTGCCGCAGCATGTCGTCGAGCCGCGCCTGCGACGGCGAGCGCAGGCCTTGCTCGCGCAGGAACCAGCGCAGCAGATTGCGCGCGCGGGACGGCGACAGCGTGCCGAGCCGGGCGCAATCGAGGCCTTCCGGCAGGATCGCGCCGGCCGCGTCATGGACGGCAAGCGCATCGAGCAGTTCGTTCGCCTCCGCCTGATGTTCAGCCGCGCGCGCCAGCGTTGCCGGATAGCCCGGGAAGTGCGTCGCAAGGCGAGGCGCAATCTCGCGTCGCAGCAGATTGCGCGGGTAACGGATGTCCGCATTGCTCTCGTCGTCGATCCACGCCACGCCGCGCACCGTGGCGTAGCTCGCGAGCGTCCTGCGCTTCAGGTCGAGCAGCGGACGCCACAGCGCCGGCTTCCCGGGCTGCAAGCGCGGCATCGCCGCCAGACCGCGCGGGCCGGCGCCCCGCAACAGCTGCAGCAATACGGTCTCGGCCTGATCGTCGGCGTGATGCGCGAGGGCGACGACGTCGGCGTCCGCCGCGCGCAATGCGTCGTAACGCGCCTTGCGTGCGACCGCCTCGAGGTTGGCTCGGTGGCCCGGCCCGAGCACAAGTCGATGCGTGACGAGGGCGACTCCGCGCGTATCGGCCTGTCCGGCGCAGAATTGTTCCCAGCGCTCGGCGTGCGGCGAAATGCCGTGGTTGACGTGGATGGCGTACACAGCCGCCCCGCGCGCTCGGGCCAGCGGCACCAGCGCGTCGAGCAGCACCATCGAATCGACGCCTCCGGAAAGCGCGATCGCGATGGAACGTGCTGCAGGAATATGCTCGGCCCACGCGGCGGCAAGCGCCGCATCGACCGTGGCGACCGGATCAGCCGGCGCTGAGTTCCTTGAACTTGCCATAGCCGAGGAGCTTGTCCTCGCGGACTTCCAGGAGCGTGTCGAGCGGCCGCTCCTTCGCCTGACGCAACGCCTCGGTGAGCGCCTTCTTGAGCGTCACCATCATCGCGGCGTGGTCGCGGTGCGCACCGCCAAGCGGTTCGGTGACGACCTTGTCGATGAGGCCGAGCGTCTTCAGCCGTTGCGCAGTGATGCCGAGGGTCTCGGCGGCTTCCTCGGCGTGCGACGCCGATTTCCAGAGGATCGATGCACAGCCCTCCGGCGAGATCACCGAATAGGTTGCGTACTGGAGCATCAGGGTCGCATCGCCGATGGCGATCGCCAGCGCTCCGCCCGATCCGCCCTCGCCGATCACCGTGGCGATGATCTGCGTCTTCAGCCCGGCCATCTCGTAGAGATTCCGGCCGATGGCCTCGGACTGCCCGCGCTCCTCCGCGCCGATACCGGGAAATGCGCCGGGCGTATCGACGAAGGTGAACAGCGGCAACTCGAATTTCTCCGCGAGCTTCATCAGGCGCAGCGCCTTGCGGTATCCCTCCGGCCGCGGCATGCCGAAGTTGCGGTGGATCTTCTCCTTGGTGTCGCGCCCTTTCTGGTGGCCCATGACCATGCACGGCGCGCCGTTGAACCGCGCCATGCCGCCGACGATCGCCTGGTCGTCCCCATAGCTGCGGTCGCCATGCAATTCGTGGAAATCGGTGAACATGCCGGCGATGTAGTCGAGCGTATACGGCCGCTGCGGGTGCCGCGCCACCTGGGCGATCTGCCACGACGAAAGCTTCGAATAGATTTCCTTGGTCAGTTGCTGACTCTTCTTGTTCAGGCGGTCGATCTCGTCGGAAATGTCGACCGCCGAGTCCTCGTGCACGTAGCGCAACTCGTCGATCTTGGTCTGCAGATCGGCGATCGGCTGTTCGAAGTCGAGAAAGGTCTGCTTCACGGGCGGATGGCTGGAGAACGCACCGCGGCGATCATAGCGCAAACGCGGCATCGGGCGCCAACGGCATGCAACGCCTCACCGCGACCGTGCCAATTCACCGCGCCCTGCATACGCGGCGAACATCTCGTTGGCCACGACGGCAGACAGCACGATGGCCGCGCCGACCAGGGTCAGTGGCGACGGCTGTTCGCCCATCAGCGCCCACACCCAGAGCGGACCGAGGATCGGCTCGAGCAAGGCCAGCAGGCCGAGCTCGGTTGCCGACAGGTCGCGTGAGGCGGCGGTGGCGAGCAGGCACCCGGTGCCGAGCTGCACGCAGCCCATGAACAGCAGGATCAGCAGGTCGTGTGGCGTCGCGGCGAAGGGCCCAGCAAGCGCGAATGCCGGAACGAGCGTCCACAGGCCGGCAATCATGACCATCGGCAGCATGTCCACCGTCGCATGGAACTTGCGCAGGACGGTGAGCTGCGCCGCGAAGCAGACCGACACGCCGAGGGCCAGCAGGTTGCCGACGAGCTGGCCCGCGTCCACGGCGCTGCCGAACATCAGGAGGATGCCGCAGAACGCGATGGCCATGGCGATCCAGGTGCGCGCGGGTACGCGCTCGTGCAGGACCAGGCGGCCGGCAAGCGCCGCAAGGAACGGCGAGACGCTCATCAGCACGAAGGTGTTGGCGACGGTGGTCCGCGTCACCGAGCCGATGAAGAAGAAGAACGTGCCGGCAAGCAACAGTCCGGCGGCGACCCCGGGCAGCCCGGCCGCGCGAACCGCGGTGGCCATGCCACGGCCGTGCATCGCAAGTAGGACGCCGGCGACGAAAAGCGTCATGAACAAGGACCGCCAGAAGACGATCTCCCACGCGTTGGTGATCGACAGCTGGCGCACGAGAATGCCGCCGGTCGACCAGCATGTCGCGGCGACGATCATGAACACGACGGCGCGGCGGTGGCGCGCAACCTTGTTCGGGGAAAGAATGTCGATCATGGCGATGGCGATGGCAGCACGCAGGGCAGCGTCGCGCGCCAAGCAAAAACGCCGGCCCCGCTCTTCAAGGGAACACCGGCATCCGACAAATCACGACGGCGGCGAAGGTTAACGCAATGCCTGTCGGCCGTCCACCGACCCCGCCGACGGTCGCTGTGCCGATGGCCCGTTCGGGCGAGGTTACGTACACTTACGAGTTTGCAGGAGGTGATGCCATGGCAGCACACAGGATCGCGGTGATCGCCGGCGACGGCATCGGCAAGGAAGTGGTGCCGGAGGGCATGCGGGCGCTGGAGGCCGCCGGCAGGAAGTTTGGGTTCGCGTTCCAATGGGACGAGTTGCCATGGAGTTGCGACTACTACGCGAAGCACGGTCGCATGATGCCCGAGGACTGGTTCGAGCAGATTCACCGACACGAAGCCATCTACTTTGGCGCCGTCGGGTGGCCGGCGACGGTGCCGGACCACATATCGCTGTGGGGCTCGCTGATCCAGTGGCGCCGCCGCTTCGACCAGTACGTAAATGTGCGCCCTTGCCGGCTGATGCCCGGCATCCCGTCCCCGCTCGCGAACCGCAAGCCCGGCGACATCGATTTTGTCGTCGTGCGCGAAAATACCGAGGGCGAGTATTCGTCGGTCGGCGGCCGAGTGTTCGAAGGCACCGAGCGCGAGACCGTGTTCCAGCAGACCATATTCACGCGTACCGGCGTCGACCGCATCATGAAATTCGCATTCGAGCTGGCCAAGACGCGCAAGGCGAAGCACGTTACCTCGGCGACCAAGTCCAACGGCATCTCGATCACCATGCCGTATTGGGACGAACGCTTCCGCGAGATGGCCGCGCGCTATCCGGACATTCGCGTCGATCAGTATCACATCGACATTCTCACCGCGTTTTTCGTGTCGCGTCCCGATCACTTCGATGTCGTCGTCGGATCCAATCTGTTCGGCGACATCCTGTCGGACCTGGGTCCGGCGGTGTGCGGCACCATCGGCATCGCGCCTTCAGCGAACATCAATCCCGAGCGCAAGTTTCCGTCGACCTTCGAGCCCGTGCACGGATCGGCGCCGGACATCGCCGGCAAGGGCATCGCCAATCCGATCGGCCAGATCTGGTCGGGGGCGCTGATGCTCGAGCATCTCGGCCACGCCGACGCTGCCGCTGCGGTGGTGCGTGCGATCGAAACGGTGCTCGCCGACAAGGACGCACCGCGCACGCCCGATATCGGCGGCAAGGCAACGACCGCGGCGCTGGGGAAGGCCATCGCCGAAGCCATCGCGTCGTAGACGAAGAAAGTGCTCGAAATGTCCGCGCATGTCGCAGACGGCGGGTCCGTGGCGCGCTGTTTGTGGCAAGATAGCAGGCAAAACCAGACTAGAAGATCCGCCGCAAGGGGAGCATCACCATGATAATCGGCATTCCGCGAGAAACCCGGCACGGTGAAACGCGTGTCGCCGCCACGCCGGAGACGGTGAAGAAGCTGGCGGCAAGCGGCAAGCACACACTCATCGTCGAGGCAGGCGCGGGTGCGGCGTCGAGCATTCCCGACGCCGAGTTCCAGACGGCCGGCGCACGCATCGGCGCAGCCGACGAGGCGCTCGGTGCTGACATCGTGCTCAAGGTTCGCGGTCCGACTGCGGAAGAGCTGCCCAAGCTCAAGCGCGGTGCCTTGCTCATCGGCCTGCTCGATCCGTTCGACTCGGCCGCCATCCAGTCCTTTGCGAATGCGGGCGTTACGGGGTACGCGTTGGAGAAGCTGCCGCGCATTTCGCGTGCGCAATCGATGGACGTGCTGTCATCGCAGGCGAACATCGCCGGCTACAAGGCGGTGATGATCGCGGCCAACACCTACGGCAAGTTCATGCCGATGCTGATGACCGCGGCGGGCACGGTCAAGGCGGCGCGCGTGCTGATCCTCGGGGTCGGCGTCGCGGGATTGCAGGCCATCGCCACGGCCAAGCGCCTCGGTGCGGTGATCGAGGCCTCGGACGTCCGACCGTCGGTGAAGGATCAGGTCGAATCGCTTGGCGCCAAGTGGGTCGACGTTCCGTACGCCAACGACGAGGAGCGCAAGATCGCCGAGGGCGTTGGCGGTTACGCACGGCCGATGCCGCCGGAGTGGATGGCGCGGCAGTCGGGCATCATCGCCGAGCGCTGCAAGGTGGTCGATATCCTCATCACCACCGCGTTGATTCCCGGCCGCCCGGCGCCGAAACTGATCAAGGCCGACACCGTGGCAGCGATGAAGCCCGGCGCCGTCATCGTCGATCTGGCCGTCGAGCAGGGCGGCAACGTCGAAGGGTCCGAGCTCGACAAGATCGTCGTCAAGAACGGCGTCAGGATCGTCGGCTTCACCAACCTTCCGGCGCGGGTGGCCACCGATGCCAGCGCGCTTTACGCGCGCAACGTCCTGAACTTCCTCGCGCTGTCGCTCAATGCCAAGACCGGCGATTTCGCGGTACCGATGGACGACGAAATCATCCAGGCGACGCTGGTGTGCGAGAACGGGCAAGTCGTCGTCGCGAAGAAATGACCAGGACCTGAATCAGGGAGCAGCTCATGACCACAGGCGTTGATCCAATTGTCGTCAACCTGATCGTCTTTGTACTGGCGGTCTTCGTCGGTTTCCAAGTCGTATGGAATGTAACGCCGGCGCTGCACACGCCGCTGATGAGTCTGACCAACGCGATCTCCAGCATCATCATGGTCGGCGCGATGCTGGCCGCTGGTGCCGCGGAGCTCGATTGGGGTGGTTGGCTGGGCGTCGTCGGTGTCATGTTGGTGTCGATAAACACCTTCGGCGGCTTCCTCGTCACCCGGCGCATGCTCGAGATGTTCAAGAAAAAAGAGCCGAAGCCCGGCGCCAAGGAAGCGCACTGACGCGCGCCCGCCGGGCCGCCGCAAGGGCGAATACCGGAGCGCGCAGCGCGAAGGCTCCAATTAGACACCCCGGGGGATACGACTAAATGAGCGCTAATCAACTCGCACTGTGGTACCTGGTTGCGGCCGTGAGCTTCATCCTCGCGCTGCGAGGGCTGTCGGGCCCGCACACCGCCCGCCGTGGCAACCTGTACGGCATGATCGGCATGGCCATCGCGCTGCTGGTCACGCTGGCGCTGGTCTACTCACACAGCAAGAATGTGTTGCCGATCCTGGTCGCAATGGCCATCGGCGCTGCGATCGGGGCCGTCGTCGCGCGACGGGTGCAGATGACGTCGATGCCCGAGCTGGTGGCCGCGATGCACTCGCTGGTGGGTCTGGCCGCCGTCTTCATCGCGGTCGCTGCCGTCAACAACCCCGCGGCCATGGGTCTCGACGTGCCGATCACCTTCGGGCACAAGCTCGAGCTGTTCATCGGGACCTTCATCGGCGCCATCACTTTCTCGGGCTCGGTGATCGCGTTCGGCAAGCTGTCGGGACGCATTCGCAGTGCGCCGGTCACGTTCGCAGGTCAGCATTTCATCAATCTCGCGCTTGGTATCGCGATGATCGGTTTCGGCATCTGGTTCTGTGTGATGCCTGCGCCGGCGCACTGGATGCCGTTCATCGTCATGATGGCGCTCGCGTTCCTGCTCGGTTTCCTGCTCATCATTCCGATTGGCGGCGCGGACATGCCGGTGGTGATCTCCATGCTCAACAGCTACTCGGGCTGGGCGGCCGCGGGCATCGGCTTCTCGCTCGACAACCCGATGCTGATCATCGCCGGATCGCTGGTCGGCTCGTCCGGCGCGATCCTGTCGTACATCATGTGCAGGGCGATGAACCGGTCGTTCTTCAGCGTCATCCTCGGCGGCTTCGGTGGCGAGACCGCTGCGGCCGCAGGCGACGGGACGCAGAAGGCGGTCAAGAGCGGCAGCGCCGACGATGCGGCGTTCATGCTGGCGAACGCCGACACCGTGATCATCGTTCCGGGCTACGGCCTGGCAGTCGCCCGGGCGCAACATGCAGTCAAGGAACTCGCGGCCAAGCTCACCGAGAAAGGTGTGACGGTGAAGTACGCCATCCATCCGGTGGCTGGGCGCATGCCGGGTCACATGAACGTGCTGCTGGCGGAGGCCGAAGTGCCGTACGACCAGGTGTTCGAGATGGAAGACATCAACAGCGAGTTTGCGCAGGCCGACGTCGCGCTGATTCTCGGGGCGAACGACGTGGTGAATCCGCTGGCCGAGCAGAAGGGCAGCGCGATCTACGGCATGCCGATCATCGAGGCGCACAAGGCGAAGACCGTCATCGTCAACAAGCGATCGATGGCATCGGGATACGCCGGGCTCGACAATCCGCTGTTCTACATGGACAAGACGATGATGGTGTTCGGCGACGCGAAGAAGATCGTTGAGGACCTGGTCAAGGCTGTGTAGCAGACCGGCTAGGCATCGGTTGACCCACAAGCCCGCATTCTGGATCGCATTCGCCGCGGTCTCCGCGCTGTGTGGCACGCTGGCATGGCGCTACTTCCCCGATGCGCTGCCGCTGATCAAGCTCGACGTCAGCATGTCGCGCGCAGCTGCGCTTGCGCAAGGTGCCGCGCTGGCGGAGAAGCTCAAGCTCGCCCCACCCGGCGCGCGCGTTGCGGCGATGTTCGGACACGACACCGATACCCAGAATTTCGTCGAACTCGAGGCCGGCGGCAACGCCCGGTTCAGCGCGCTGCTTACCGGCAATCTGTACTCGCCCTACTGGTGGGATGTCCGCCTGTTCACGCCGCGCGAAACCGCAGAGGCTCGCGTGCGCTTCCGGCCCGACGGCACTCCGTATGGTTTTACCCGCCAGGTGCCCGAGACGCAACCCGGTCCGGCGCTCGACGCCGACGCGGCGCGCGCGATCGCGGAGACGCGCGCCAAGATTGACTGGCAGGTCGATTTCGCGCCGTTCAGGCTGCTCGAGCATTCGCAGCAGCAGCGGCCCAACGGGCGCGTGGATCACCTGTTCGTGTACGAACGCACGTCGGAAACGCTCGGGGAGGGTCGGTTTCGCATGAGCCTCGGCGTCACCGGCGACGAATTCTCGGGTCTGCTGCACTTCGTGCACGTACCCGAAGCCTTCGACCGCCGGTTTGCACAGATGCGCGCGGCCAACAATGCGATCGCGCGCGTCGCGAGTCTGGGCGCAGGTCTGCTGTACGGCATCGGTGGCTGCGTGCTCGGCGCGCTGTGGCTGCTGCGTAGGCATGCGCTGATCTGGCGACAGGCGCTCATCGCCGGCGCGGTGGTGGCGGGGTTGAACGCGCTGGCGAGTCTCGCCAATGCGCCGCAGGCTTGGTTCAACTTCGACACTGCGCAATCGGAATGGGTGTTCTGGGGCCAGCAAATCGGCGTGTCGATGCTCATCCTGCTCGGTGGGTCGCTCGCGCTCGCACTGGTGTTCATGGCGGCGGAGAGCCTGACGCGCCAGGCGTTCTCCGATCACCCGCAGCTCTGGCGGCTATGGTCGCGCGAGGCCGCGCCGACGTCCGCGGTGCTGGGGCGAACCGTCGGCGGCTACCTGTTCGTGCCGATCGAACTCGCGCTGATCGTCGCGTTCTATTTCGTCACCAACCGATACTTCGGGTGGTGGCAGCCATCGGAATCGCTGTCCGATCCGAACATTCTCGGCAGCGCCGTGCCGGGCCTGGCGCCAATCGGCATGGCGCTGCAGGCTGGTTTCATGGAGGAGTGCCTGTTTCGCGCCGTCCCGCTGTCGCTGGCGGCGCTGATCGGCGCGCGCCTGGGGTATCGTCGACTCGCGATCGGCGTGACGCTCGTCCTGCAAGCGGTGGTCTTTGGTGCTGCGCACGCCAACTATCCTGGCTTCCCGGCGTATTCGCGGCTGGTCGAATTGATCGGGCCGTCGCTGATCTGGGGGCTGATTTTCCTGCGCTTCGGGCTGCTGCCGACGATCACGCTGCACGCGCTGTTCGATCTCGTGCTGATGTCGTTGCCGATATTCCTTGTCGAGGGACCGAGTGCGACGGCCAACCAGGCGCTGGTGGTCGCGGCCGGCCTGGTACCGTTGTTCATCGTATTGCTGCGACGTGCCCAGGCAGGCGCGTGGCTCCATTTGCCGCCGACGCTGCGCAATGGCGCATGGCAGCGCGTCGAATCCGCGGAGGCAGGCGGCGCTGGCGACGCTCGTGCGGCAGCCGGCGTCTGGGCAGCGCGCGTGCAGCGCGCGCTGCCGGTCATGGCGATCGTGGGTGTGCTGGCCTTCGCGCTGGCCGGCGATTTCCACAGCGACGCGCCGGCGTTGGCGATCGACCGTGCGCAGGCGGTTGCAGTCGCGGACGGCGCGCTGAAGGATCGCGGCATCGCACTGGGTCCGGAATGGAAACGCATGTCGGCGACGCGCTTCGCGGCACAGGATTTTAACGGCTGGCTGTGGCAGAAATTCGTCTGGCGCGAAGGCGGACGCGACGTCTACGCGCAACTGATGGGAACATGGCTCGCGCCGCCGCTCTGGGATGTGCGCCATGCCCGTTTCGACGTCGGGGACGTCGCCGATCGTGCCGAGGAGTGGCGCGTTACGATCGACGGCACCGGCAAGGTGCGCCAGGTTCGACATTCGCTGCCCGAGGCGCGACCCGGTGCGAGGCTGTCGGAAAGCGACGCACGCGCACTCGCGCTGCAGGAGATCCGCCGTCGCTTCGGACTCGACGCCGCGAGCCTGCACGAGGTATCCGCCGAGCAACAGGACCGTCCGGCGCGGGTCGATTGGCAATTCACGTTCAGCGACCCGCGCGTCGACGTCGGCAAGACCGGCGAGGCGCGGGTGATCATCGGCATCGCCGGCGATGAAGTGGCGAGTGCCGGTCGCTACGTTTTTGTCCCGGAGGACTGGCAGCGCGCCGAGCGCGAGCGAGCGGGGCGCCTGCGCATCGCCAAAATGGCGATCGGCCTGCTGGTGGTCGTCATCGCCGTCGCCGCGCTCATCGCGGCGATCATTGCCTGGAGCCGCGGCAGCTTCGATCGCCGCGCGTTCTGGCTGACGACTGCCTGCGTCGGCGGCGCGTTGGCGATTGGCGGCGTCAATCAGTGGCCCACGGCGTCGATGTCGCTCTCGACCGCGGAGCCGTTCGCATGGCAGGTGCTGTTGTGGGCCGCTGGCACCGCGTTATCGCTGGTCATGTTCACGTTGCTCCTCGGCCTCATCGCTGGCGTCGCGGCGTGGGCGGCCCGGGCGCACGCGCCTTCGGGCGTCGACGTGAAATCCTTGCTGCTGCGCGGCGCTGCGGCCGGGTTGCTGGTTGCCGGCGTCAATGCGGTTGTCGGCGCGCTGGGCACACGCAATGCGCCGCGCTGGCCGCGACCGGGCGATGAGAGCGCGTGGCTGCCGTGGCTTGCGTCGCTGGCCGGTTCCATCGCACCGGTGCTTGGAGGCATGGCGGTGACCGCGATGATGCTGTACTGGCTCGACCGGTTTACCGGGGGCTGGCAGCGGCGTCGGACCGCGGTATTCGTCGTGCTCGCGTTTGCCGCGAGTGCCCAGGCTGCCCTGTCGGCTGACGACTGGTTGGTCATCACCGCCGTCGCGGTCGCGGTTGGCGGCCTGAACACGCTGCTGTTCGCGACGGTCATGCGCTTCGACCTGCGCGTCGTGCCCGCGTTTGTCGCGACGCAGGTCGGCGCCGCCATCATCGCCGAGGCCTTGCTGCAGCGGACCACTTCAGGCAACGTGTTCGCCGCGCTGTCGCTCGCCACGACAGCGCTCCTCGCCTGGGCGGCGACACGCTATCTCGTCAGCGCCCCCGCCTCGATTCCGGCGCGACCGTCTGCGCCGGGCGGCGCCGACGCGTTGATCACTGCACCGACACCCGGTACGGAATGACCTGGTTGTCGGCGCGGTGGTACGCGGTGACGTTGCTGCGCGTGGCCCAGGGGATCACCTGCCGGTGCAGCGGCAGGTGATTGATCTCGGCGTTGTGCGCGGCCAGAGCGTCGCGGATCTCGCCCAGGCGCTGCTCCGGATTCATCTCGACCTTGACCTTCGCAGTCACCTCGTCGAGCTTGGGATTCGAGTAGCGGCCGTAGTTGTAGTCGCCGTCGCCTTTGCCGCTGTACGTCGACAGCACCGGCTGCAGGACGAAGATGCCATCGGTCGATCCACCGCCCCACCCGAGCATGTACATGCTGGTGTCGGTCTTCTCGAGCTTCGGGAAGTAGCTGGCGCGTGGCCTCGCGTTGACCTTCACGTTGATGCCGATCTGCGCCCACATCGCGGCCAGCGCCAGGCAGATCTTCTCGTCGTTGACGTAGCGATTGTTCGGACAGTCCATCGTCAGGTCGAATCCGTTGCCGTATCCCGCGTCGGTCATCAGCTGCTTGGCCTTTGCCTTGTCGAACGGCAGCCGCTGCTCGAGCTCCGGCGTCGACTGCACCGGCGAGGGCAACATGGCACCGGAAGGCTGCGAAAGCCCGCGCATGGTGGTCGACTTGATCGCGTCGATGTCGATCGCCTGGTACAACGCCTGCCGCACGCGCTTGTCCTTGAACGGATTCTTGCCCTTCACGCTGGAATAGAGCAGTTCGTCGCGATTCTGGTCCATGCCGATGAACACGATCCGGTTCTCCATGCCCTCCAGCACCTTGATGTTGGGATCCTGCTTGAGGCGCGGCACGTCCTGCGGCGGCGGATCGTTGACCAGGTCGACCTCGTTGGACAGCAGCGCGGCCAGTCGCGTCGCGTCGGAGACGATCGGCAGGTAGATCACTTCATCGGCGTTGCCGGTGAACAGTCCTTCCTTGATGCCCCACCAGTTGGGGTTCTTGGAGAGCACCGTCTTGATGTCGGGCTGGCGCGATACCAGTGAGTACGCGCCGGTGTCGTTGGCCTGGTGCGCGGTGATCATGTCCTCCTTCTGCGCGAAATTCTGTGGCTTGGTCGCGCGATTCTTTTCGCACCATGCTTTGCTCATGATGTAGATCGTCGCGAGGTGCTCGAGTTTGATCGGATTCGGTCCGGCGGTGGTGAATTCGACGGTGAGGTCATCGATCTTCTTCGGCGTGCCCGACGCGTTGGCGAACGCGCGCAGCTGCGAGCTGTCGGAGCGCGCGCGCTCGAAGCTGAACACGACGTCGTCGGCGGTGAATGGCGTGCCGTCGTGGAACTTGACGCCCGGGCGCAGCTTGAAGCGCCAGGTGGTCGGGTTCACCCGTTGCCACGACACGGCGAGTGCCGGCTCGAGTTTGAGGTCCTTGTCGCGCTGGATCAGCGTGTCGTAGACGAGCGAATTGACATTGTTGGTCAGGTTCTCGTTTTGTGAATGCGGGTCGGTCGTATTGATGTCGCCCCGGCCGGCCCAGCGCAGGGTCTTGGCCTCGACCGCGCCCAGGCCGAGCGCGATGAGGGTCAATGCGACAGCAGTGAGGCGGGACACGCTCGGGCGCTGCATGATGATTGCCTCTATCGCAGGTTCGAAGCGCGCATGATAGCGCGGTCAGCGATGGACTCAAACGCGGCGCACCCGCTGGTCTAGAATGCCGCAGCCTCGAACATCGCGCCATGCCCGCATCCACCGTCGCCGATCGCCTGCTGTCCGAACTTGCCCTGGGTATGGCGGTCGACTGGCGCCGGCTGTCCGCGCGCATCCAGCGCGCCCGCGGTAGCGCATCGCCCGCAGAGATCGAGCGCCTGACGCGAGCGGTAGCGACGTCGCGCGAACGGGCCGCGCTGCGCGCGGCGCGGGTCCCGCGCGTGGCGTATCCCCCCGAACTGCCGGTGGCAGACCGCCGCGACGACATTGCGGCGGCGATTCGCCAGCACCCGATCGTAATCGTCTGTGGCGAGACCGGTTCCGGCAAGACGACGCAACTGCCGAAGATCTGCCTGGAGATCGGGCGGGGCGTGCGCGGCCTGATCGGTCATACGCAGCCGCGGCGAATCGCCGCGCGCAGCGTCGCCGCACGCATCGCGCAGGAACTGGGCACGCCACTGGGTGATGCCGTCGGCTACAAAGTGCGCTTTACCGATCGCACTCAGCCCGACGCGTTCATCAAGCTCATGACCGACGGCATACTGCTCGCCGAAACGCAGCGCGACCGGCACCTCGCCGCCTACGACACGATCATCGTCGACGAGGCGCACGAGCGCAGCCTCAACATCGATTTCCTGCTCGGTTACCTCAAGCGGCTTGCGCGCGAGCGTCCGGATCTCAAGATCATCGTGACCTCGGCGACGCTCGACGCCGAACGGTTTGCGCGGCATTTCGGCGAGGCCGGCAGACCTGCCCCGGTGATCGAGGTCTCGGGCCGGGCGTATCCGGTCGACGTGCGCTACCGCCCGTTGACCCGTGACGAGGACGACGACGAGGAAGAACTCGAGGAAGCCATCGTGGCCGCCGTCGAAGACCTGTGGCGCGCTGGCCCGGGCGACATCCTCGTCTTCTTGCCCGGCGAGCGCGAGATCCGCGAGACCTCCGAACTGCTGCTGCGCGGGTTGGCGCGACGACCTTATGCCGACGCAATGGAGGTGTTGCCGCTGTATGCGCGACTCTCGGTCGAGCAGCAGCAGCAGGTTTTCGCTCCCAGCGCCGGGCGGCGCATCGTGCTGGCCACCAACGTCGCGGAAACTTCGCTCACCGTGCCGGGCATTCGCAGCGTCATCGATGCCGGACTCGCGCGCATCAAGCGCTATTCCCTGCGCAACAAGGTCACGCTACTGCAGATCGAGAAAATCGCGCGCTCCGCGGCCAACCAGCGTGCCGGTCGCTGCGGGCGTGTTGCCGCCGGGGTCTGCGTGCGGTTGTACGGCGAGGACGACTTCGCGGCGAGGCCGGAGTACGCCGAGCCCGAGATCCTGCGCAGCTCGCTCGCCGCCGTCATCCTGCGCATGGCCGCGCTGGATCTCGGGGCCGTGGACGCCTTCCCGTTCGTCGAGCCGCCGGGTCCGCGCGCGATCGCCGACGGCTATCAGTTGCTGCAGGAACTCGGTGCGGTCGATGGCCAGCGCCGGTTGACTCCGCTCGGCCGCGAGCTCGCGCGGCTGCCCGTCGATCCGCGCATCGGCCGGATGATTCTCGCGGCGAAGGATGCGAACTGTCTCGCGGCCATGCTGGTGATCGCCAGTGCGCTCGCGGTGCCCGATCCGCGCGATCGACCGCTGGACAAGCAACAGGCGGCCGACCAGGCGCACCTGCGGTTTCGCGACGAGCGCTCCGATTTCCTGAGCTTGCTCGCGCTCTGGCAGTTCTTCGGCGACGCGATGTCGGCCAGGTTGCCGCACCGGGCGCTTGTCGATCGCTGCCGCGCGCATTTCGTGTCGTACCTGCGCCTGCGCGAGTGGCGCGATCTGCACCAGCAGCTGTGCGAGCAGGTGCGCGAGCTGGGCTGGCAGTGGACCGAGGCATTGCCGGGGCGAATCGACGACGCCGGGTACGCCGCCATCCACAAGGCCCTGCTGGCCGGGCTGCTGTCGAATATCGGCTTCAAGTCGGACGACGGCGATCCGTATCTCGGCACGCGCGGCATCCGCTTCCTTCTGCACCCCGCCTCGGGAATTGCCAGGAAGGGCGCCAAGTGGGTCCTTGCGGCAGAGCTGACTGAAACGACCAGGCTGTACGCGCGGGGCGCTGCCAGGATCGAACCGGAGTGGATCGAGGCCGTGGCCGGGGATCTCGTCGAGCGCAACTACTTCGATCCGCGCTGGGACAAGGCGCGCGGCGAGGTGATCGGCGCCGAGCGGGTCGCGCTGTACGGACTCACGCTGGTGGCACGCCGACGCGTGAGCTACGGGCGGGTCGATCCGGCGACGGCGCACGAGGTGTTCCTGCGCGAGGGGCTCGCCGCGGACGAACTCGCCAGCAACGCACCCTTTCTCGCGCACAATCGCCAGCTTATCGCGGAAATCGCCGAACTCGAGCACAAGGCACGCCGTCAGGATGTGCTTGTCGACGACGAGGCGATCGTGGCGTTCTACGCCGAACGCGTTCCGGCCGAGATCCATTCTGCCGCGGGATTCGAGCGGTGGCGCCTCGAGGCCGAATCGCGTGATCCAACGGTGCTGATCATGACCCGCGAGGCGCTGATGCGGCACGCGGCCAGCGGTATCACCGCGGAACAATATCCGGAATGGCTCGACATGGCAGACGCGCGTTTGCCGCTGAAGTACCGCTTCTCGCCCGGCCATCCCTACGACGGATTGACGTTGACCGTGCCGTTGGCCTTGCTCAATCAGCTCGACGCTGCGCGCTTGTCGTGGCTGGTTCCCGGCATGATCCGCGAAAAACTCACGTGGTACCTGAAGGCTCTGCCCAAGGCGTGGCGCAATCGCCTGACGCCGGTGCCCGAAGTGGTGACCGCGTTTCTCGACGCCGTGGCAGCGGGTGCGAAGGACGAGACGCGCCCGGTCGACGAGGCGCTGCGCGCGTACTGCACCACGCGCCTCTCGGACGCGGTGCCTGCGGGCGTCTGGGATGCAGCGCAGGTCCCGGCACATTTGCAGATGAACCTGCGCGTCGTCGACGGCGCCGGCGCCGAACTCGCTCAAGGGCGCGACCTCGCGCGATTGCGCGCCCAGCTGGGCGAGGCCGCGCAGCTATCCTTCGCCGCCGGCGTGCCGGCCTTCGAGCGCAACGGTATCCGGCGCTGGGACTTCGGCGACCTGCCGGAAGCGCTGGCGATCGTGCGCGACGGCCGCAGCGTGACCGGCTACCCGGCACTCGTCGACGAGGGCGGCAGCGTCGCGCTCAGACTCTACGACACGAAGAACGCAGCGGAGACCGCGACGCGGGCGGCGGTTGTCGCGTTGATCCGCATCGAACTCAAGGATGCGGTACGACGATGGGAAACGGAACCGCCGGGCTTCGTCGCCACTGCGCTGCAGTTGCGGCCGATCATGTCTGCGGACGCGCTGCTGGCGGACGTGATCGGCGCGGTGCGCGTGCGCGCGTTTCTCGGCGATGATCCGCTGCCGCGAACCGCAGTCGCGTTCGCCGAACAGGTGAAGCGCGCGCGTGCGCGCCTGCCGGCGGTGGCGGAGGGGGCGTTTCGCCTGCTTGCCGCCATCGCCACCGATTATCACGCGCTGTCGCAACGGATCGCCGCGCTGGCGCCGTCGCGTGCGCGCTTCTGTGCCGAACTCGCCGCGCAGCGCGATGCCTTGGTCTACGCCGGGTTTTTCATGGCCACGCCGTGGGCCCAGCTCAACCATCTGCCGCGCTATCTGCAGGCGCTGCAGCGACGCCTGCTCAAGGGACAGGAAAACCCCGCACTGGACGCCCGGCACGGACAGGCGGTCGCGGCGCTGTGGGAACGCTATCGCGCCCGCGCCGATGCCAATCGAGCGGCGCAGCGCAGCGAACCGGCGCTCGACGAGTATCGGTGGCTGCTCGAGGAGCTCAAAGTGTCGCTATTCGCGCAGGACCTGCGGACGGCCCAGCCGGTTTCGTATAAACGCCTGGAAAAGTCCTGGGCGGAGCTTTCCCGCAGATAAGAGGTGACTATTCGCGTTGGCAGTGGGAAACCACGCGTGATACAGTCACTTATGATGCCTTCAGGACCTGCGACGCGGACGCCGGATCGGTCCCCGACAGCGGGGTCCAGGTGGCGCGTCCGACAAAGGACCTAGAGCTTGAATGTGACGACGACCTCGGGGGAACGGGCAGTCCGCCGTCCCGTGCCGAAGGAAATGGCCAGAATTCTCGGCGATTGCCGCGATCTGGCCATTCATCGCCTGTTGCTGTCATTTACGACGATGCTCGATCGCGTCGGCGATCTGCTCATGGCGCGCGCCGAGCGCTCCGACGTACGCGAAGAGCAGGCGCTCTGCCTCGACGCGCGCAGCGTCCTGCACAACGAAGGCGCGAAGCTGATCGCGGACTTCGAGCGGCACCTGCGCCAGCTGGTCGACGACCGCATGAACGGCAAAGTGGCGGTCAAGGCGGATTTCGCCAGTGTCGACGCCAAGAAGCTTACGCTGATCGAGACCTCGACGATGGACGAGTCGGTACTCTCCGGCAACATCGTGCGCATCGTCGAGAATCAATGCGAAAGCGAGCTGCGCGACTTCAACCGGGCGGTCGGCTACCTGCTCGGCCGGCCGGATCTGGAGACGGCCGCCAATCCGCTTGCGCCGACGACGATCGTCGAGGCCTTCACCGATGCGCTGCACGGCATCCCGGGCGAACAGCGTCTCAAGCTCGCCATCCTGAAGGAGCTCAACCAGACCTCGCTCGGTGACATCAACGAAATCTACGCGGATCTGAACCGCCATCTGGAAAGTCTGAAGGTGGTGCCCAAGCAGCAGCGGGCGGCGATCGTCAGTCGGGGCGGCGGCGCTGCCGAGCGCGGCACCGGCGCGCCCGGTGAGAGCAAAGGACATGCGGCTGCGACGACACCGCCCAGCGGCGGCGACATCGACCTGATGGCGGTGCTGCAGCGACTGGCCAATTCGGGAATGTTGCGTACATCGGCGGGCGCCATGCCTGCCGGCGGACAGCCGGCCGGCGGCGCGCAGTTCGCGGGGCTGGGCTCCGCCTCGGCTGCGGCAGGCTACGCGCTGAACGTTCCGGCGCAGGGCGGCAGCGCCGGCGGTGGCGGGTACGGCATGCCATCGGGCGGTATGGGTGGCACGTATTCCATGCCCGCCGGTGGCATGGTGTCGGGGCAGGGGACGATGGGCTCGGCGCCTGCGATCGGTCAATTTGGCGGGCCGCGCATCCTGGTGACACCCGAGTTGGGCGACGCGCTCGGGCGCCTGCAGCACGGCGAGAGCGGTTTCGAATTCGCCGGCGCGCCGGTGCAGTTCGCGGGCCTGCAGCGGGACATGCACAACGTCCTGCGCGACATTCAGGAATCGCCAATCGGGTCCAAGGCCAACCAGCTCGAGGCGATGACCATCGAGCTGGTCGCCATGCTGTTCGATTTCATCTTCGAGACCAAGGACCTGCCCGACAGCATCAAGGCGCTGGTCGGCCGGCTGCAGATCCCGGTGTTGAAGGCGGCGATGCTCGACGGCGCGTTCTTCTCGAAAAAGTCGCATCCATCGCGCCTGCTGGTCAATGCGCTGGCGCATGCCGGCATCGGCTGGTCGCCGACGATGGGGCACGACGATCCGCTGTACCGGAAGATCGAGACCATCGTCCATCGCGTGCTCGACGATTTCACCGACGACATCGGCCTGTTCGACACGCTGCGCGAGGATCTCGAGGCGTTCCTTGCGAACGAGGAAAAGACCGCCGAGATCAACATCCAGTCGACCGCGGAGCAGATCAACCAGCGCGATCGACTGGAAATCGCGCAGATGGTCGCGCGAGCGGAAATCGATCGACGCCTCAAGCAACACGCGGCGCCAAATTTCCTGGCAAGCTTCCTGCGCGAGAAGTGGCAGGACACACTGGCGCAGCTGTACCTTCAGGAGGGCGAGGAAAGCGAAGCGTGGAGTTCGGCGTTGTCCACGCTGGACGACCTGGTCTGGAGCGTGCAGCCCAAGCGCGCGACCGACGATCGCAAGAAACTCGTGGCGATGCTGCGCAATCTGCTGCGCCGGCTGCACGGCGGCCTGCACAACGTCGCCTGGGAGCCGGGCGAGCGCGAACAATTCATGTCCAACCTCGTCGCGGCGCACGCGGCGGCGGTGAAATCGAGCCTGGCATCGACGCCGATGCCGACGACGGCCGTGTCCGAGGCGGCCGCTGCGGCTGCTGTCGAGGCCTCCGCGAAAGGCGACCTCGAGGCAGCGAACAAGGCACTCGCGCTGGCCGAGGCCATGGCGCCCGCCCCGGTGCCGCCGGAACCCGAACCCGAACTGGAAATACCACAGGATCGATTTGCCGAAATCGCCGGCAGTCTCGAGCGCGGCATGTGGGTCGAATTCGAAGGCGAGGACGGCCAACTCGCCTTCGCCAAGCTGGCCTGGGTCAGCCCGCTCCGCGGCACCTACCTGTTCACCAACCGCCAGGGGCAGAAGGCGGTATCGCTCACCGCCGACGAACTGGCCGAGCGTTTCCGCAACGATCGCGCCCGGCTGGTGGAGGCAGAACCCCTGATCGATCGCGCGTTCACCAGCATGATGGCGACGATCGAGCAGAAGTTCGGCAGCGAAGCCGTCGCTCAGCCCAGCTAGTCCGACGCGATCGCCTCGGCGATCTCGGCGACCAGGTCCGGGCCCTTGTAGATGAGACCCGTGTAGATCTGCACCAGCGTTGCTCCGGCGGCGATCTTCTCCTTCGCGTCCGCGCCGGACATGATGCCGCCGACACCGATGATCGGCAGCGCGCCCCTCAGTTCCGCGGCAAGCGTCCGGATCACCTTAGTCGACATGTCCCTGAGCGGACGGCCCGACAGGCCGCCGGCTTCTTCGGCATGCGGCAATTTGGCGACCGCGGTACGGTCGGTGGTCGTGTTGGTGGCGATCACGCCGTCGATCGCGTGCCTGGTCAGCGACCGCGCGATGCGGCGCAGGTCGGACTGCGTCAGGTCCGGCGCGATCTTGACCACCAGCGGCGTGTATTTGCCATGGACTTGCGCCAGCCTCGCCTGTTCCGTCTTCAGCGTGCCGAGCAGGCGCTCGAGCGCAGCGTCGTTCTGCAGTTCGCGCAGACCCTTGGTATTCGGCGATGAAATGTTGACGGTGACGTAGCTTGCATGCGCATAGACTGCCTTCAGGCATGCCACATAGTCCTCGGTGGCGCGTGCGTTCGGCGTATCGAAGTTCTTGCCGATGTTGAGGCCGATGATGCCGCCGCGCGCGGTCGCGAAACGTGAGCGCGCGACGTTGAGCAGGAAGCGTTCGACGCCTTCGTTGTTGAAGCCCAGCCGGTTGATGAGCGCTTGCGCCTCGATCAGGCGAAACAGGCGCGGCTTGGGGTTACCCGGCTGCGCTCGCGGCGTGACGGTCCCGCACTCGATGAAGCCGAAGCCGAGGGTCGCGAGGCCATCTATGTGCGCGGCATTCTTGTCGAGTCCGGCAGCCAGGCCGACGCGATTGGGAAACTTGAGTCCCATGACCTCGACGGGGGACGCGCGCACCCGCGGTGCAACCAGCTGCGCCACGCCGCACGCGGCGGCGGCATCCAGGCTGGCGAACGCCGTATCGTGCGCGGTCTCGGGATCGAGCGCGAACAGCAGCGGGCGCAACAGCGGATAGAGCATCGACTGCGGAAGGTGGGTGACGCGTTTGAGGCGCGGGCGAATGATACCATCCGCCGCACTCTCGGGATCGCGAGCAGGAAAACAACGGACGCGTGCAGCCGATGCGGATGAGACTACACACTTTAGGGCGAATGCTGCTGCTGGTCGTGCTCGCCGCCGTGTCGGGCGCCATGCTGCACGCCGCGCCCGCGCAGGGCATCGCCACCCGCCCGGAGGTGCAGGCGTTCATTGCCGAACTCGCCGCCACCGACGGATTCGATGCGGCTGCACTGCTCCGCGTCTTCGCGCAGGTGCGCACGCAACCCAAGGTCGTCGCCGCGATGTCGCGGCCGCTCGTGGCGCCGCCGAAGTGGCACGAATACTTTCCGCAATTCCTGAGCCCGTCGCGGGTGGAGGGCGGCGTCGCGTTCTGGCGCGACAACGCTGCCGCGCTGGCGCGCGCGCAGACCGAGTTTGGCGTTCCTGCCGAAGTGATCGTCGCGATCATCGGCGTCGAAACCTTCTATGGTCGCAACACCGGTTCGTATCGGGTCATCGACGCGCTGTCGACGCTCGCCTTCGACTATCCGCGCCGTGCCGAGTATTTCAGAGGCGAGCTCAAGCAGTTCCTGCGGCTCGCCCGCGAGCAGGGCATTTCGCCGCTCGAACCGCAGGGATCCTTCGCCGGGGCGATCGGATTGCCGCAATTCATGCCCGGCAGCATTCGCGCGTACGCGGTCGACTTCGACGGCGATGGCCGCATCGATCTCGCCGGCGACGTGGTCGATGCGATCGGCAGCGTGGGGAATTATCTCGCGCGGCACGGCTGGCAGCCGGGGCAGCCGGTGATGCAGGTCGTCGCTCCCGATCCCGAAACGCAGGACCGGATTTCGCGCCTGTTGGACGGTGGCATGACCGAGCGACGCGGGCTCGCCGCATGGGTGCGGGACGGCGTCGTTGGCTTCGAGATTCCGGACGACCTTGCTCCCGATCCCGCCGGAATGGTGTTGCTCGAGCTGCCCGCCGACTCCTCGTACTGGCTGGTGTACAACAACTGGTACGTGCTCACGCGCTACAACCGCAGCCGGCTGTATGCGTCCGCGGTGTGGCAGCTGGCCCAGGCCGTCAGCGCTGCAAAAAATAAGGGACCTTAACTACGGCGCTGCAGGATCAGGCGGGCGTGTGCCGTCAGGCCGCGTGTCGAGGCGTCTGCATCGCGCAGGTCGGCGCCGTCGCGCAGCGCTGTCACCAGCGGTCCCGCGAGAATCTTGCCCAGTTCGACACCCCACTGATCGAAGGAATTGATGCCGAGCATGATGCCTTCGACAAAGGTTCGGTGCTCGTAGAGGGCGAGCAGCTGGCCGAGGCGCCGGGCGTTGAGTTCCGGCAACAGCATCATCGTCGACGGATGGTCGCCGGGACACGCGCGCTGCGCGGCCAGCGCGTTCGACTCGGCGACGCCTGCCGCCGATCCCGGGCGGCCGATCATCAGCGCCTGCGCCTGCGCGAGCGCGTTGGCGACGAGCGTGGACTGCTGCTCGCCCAGCGGATGCGCGGCGCGCAATGGAACGATGAACTCGACCGGCACGGTCTGCGTACCCTGATGCAGCCACTGGAAGAACGCATGCTGACAATCGGTACCTGTGCCACCCCAGAGTGCCGCGGTCGCGCCCGTTTGCAGCGGCGAACCGTCGCGCGCCACCGACTTCCCGTTGCTTTCCAGGACCAGCTGCTGCAGGTAGTCGGGTAGCAGCGCGAGCGCGTGCGCGTAGGGCACGACGATGCGTTGCGTGCAGCCGAGGTCGCGCGCGTTCCACAGATCGACGAGCGCCAGCAGCACCGGCAGATTGCGCTCCAGCGGCGCGTCTCGAAAATGCGCGTCGAGGCTCGCTGCGCCAGCAAGCAGCTCCACGAAGGCATCCCAGCCGCAACGGATGGCGATCGGCAGGCCGGCGGCAGACCATACCGAATAGCGTCCGCCGACCCAGTCCCAGATCGGCAGGATATCGCTGCCTGCGACGCCGAACGCGCGCGCGGCATCGGCGTTGCCGGTGACCGCGACGAAGTGCGGCGACAGTGCGATGCCGCCTCCGAGCGATCGCGCCAGCCAGTCGCGCGCCGACTGCGCGTTGGCGAGTGTCTCGGCGGTGGTGAAGGTCTTCGAGGTGACGATGAACATCGTCGTTGCAGGATCGAGGCCGGACAGTGCGCGCGTCAGGCTTTCCGGATCGACGTTGGAGACGAACGTGACATCGACCCCCGCCGTATTCGGCGGCCGCGGGCCGCCGAGCGCGTCGCATACCAGGCGCGGACCGAGGTCCGATCCGCCGATGCCCAGGTTGACCACCTGCCGCAGCGGGCGGCCGGTCGCGCCCAGGCGCGCGCCACCGCGAATCTGCACCGTCAGCGCGCGCATCCGCGCCTGCGTGCTGCGGATTGCGCGCACGACATCCACACCGTCGACCAGCAGCGGCGAGTCGTCCTGCTGGCGCAGCGCGGCATGCAAGGCGGGGCGCGCCTCCGACAGGTTGACCTTTTCGCCGCCCAGGAGCGCGGCGATCCACGCCGGAAGATTGCGCTCGCGCGCTTGCGCAAGCAGCAGCTCGATCGTTTCCGGCGTGACCCGCTGCTTGGAGAAATCGACGAGCCACGAGTCCCAGGCGAGCGAGAGCTGCGCGAAGCGTTCCGAATCGCCTTCGAACAGCGACAACAGCGACCGTCCGGCCAGCGCGTGACGGTGTGCGGAGAGTGCCTGCCAGGGGGAAGGCGTCGAAGCTTTGCTGCTCATCGGGAGGCGGAAGGGAGGCGGGCGTGGAACGATCCACGTTGGTGCATGTGAGCATAATGCATTGGGCGCGCCTTGCAAACTCGCTACAATTCAAATTTCTCCCATGGACGCCGCCACCGACAAGGATCTGCCGCTCAAGGAGGACACACGCCTGCTCGGGCGCCTGCTGGGAGACGTGTTGCGCGCGCAGACCGGCGAAGCGGGATTCACGCGCGTCGAGGCGATCCGGCAGACCGCCATCCGCTTTCGACGCGTGGGCGCGGCCGAAGCCCCGGCCGTGAAGCGCGAGCTCGATGCGCTGCTCAACGTCCTGCCGATCGCGCAGACGCTCGAAGTGGTCCGCGGCTTCTCGTATTTTTCGCACCTGGTGAACATTGCCGAAGACGTCCACCAGAACCGGCGCCGGCGCGTGCATGCACTCGCGGGGTCGCCCCCACAGAACGGCAGCGTCGCGCGCGCGCTGGAACGCGTCGGCGAGGCAGGAGCAGATGGCGCTGCGCTGCTCCGCTGGTTTGCCGACGCGCTGGTCAGCCCGGTGCTCACCGCGCACCCGACGGAGGTGCAACGCCGCAGCATTCTGGACTGCGAGCGCGAGATCGTGCGCCTGCTGCAGTGGCGCGATCGCGTCGAATTCACGCCGGAAGAGCTCGCGTTGTTCGAGACGGGGCTTTATCGCCAGGTGTTGGCGCTCTGGCAAACCGCGATGCTGCGCCTGTCGAAGCTCCAAGTGGCGGACGAAATCGAGAATGGCCTCGCGTTCTACCGCTATACGTTCCTGACCGAAATTCCGAAGATCTACGCCACGCTGGAACATGCTCTGCGTCGCGACTTCGCGCTCGCCGACGATGCGCGACTGCCTCCGTTCCTGCGCATGGGGTCGTGGATCGGCGGCGATCGTGACGGCAATCCGAATGTCGTCGGCGCCACGCTGGCCCGTGCGATCGGAGCGCAGGCGAACTTGGTGTTTTCGCACTATCTGGAACAGGTCCATCAACTGGGCGCGGAATTGTCGTTGTCGGCACGACTGGTCACGCCTACACCGGAACTGCTGGCCCTGGCGACAGCGGCGCACGACGCCAATCCGCATCGCCAGGACGAACCGTATCGGCAGGCGCTCGTCGGCATGTATGCGCGCGTGGCCGCGACCGCGGGCGCACTGGCAGGATCGGTTCCGCAACGGGCGCCGCAGGTGCAGCTCCCGCCCTATGCGACGCCGGCCGAGCTGCTCGCGGACCTGACGACGATTCGCCACTCGCTCGTTGGCCACGGGGCGGCGCTGCTCGCCCCTGGCAGGCTGGATCCGCTGATTCGCGCAGTCGAGGTCTTCGGGTTCCACCTTGCCGTGCTCGACCTGCGGCAGAACGCCGACGTGCATCAGACCGTGGTGGCCGAGCTCCTGTCGCGCGCGGGGGTCGCGGACGATTACGAGACCTTGCCGGAGTCGGCGCGCGTGGAGCTGCTGGTGCGCGAGCTGGCCGGTCCGCGCCTGCTGTACTCGCCGCATCTCGAGTACTCACCGCGCACCGCGTCGGAGCTGGACATCCTCGAAGTCGCCGCGGACATCCATCGCCGCTTTGGCGCCGCCGCGCTGCCGAACTATGTGATTTCGAAGTGCCAGTCGGTGAGCGACCTGCTCGAAGTCGGGATCATGCTCAAGGAAGTCGGCCTGCTGCGCGGCCAGGATCTTGCGGTGAACATCATTCCCCTGTTCGAGACCATCGACGACCTGAAGCGCGCGGCCTCGATCATGAGCAGGGCGTTCTCGCTGCCGTGCTACCGCGGCTGGCTCGCCGGGCGCGACGACTGGCAGGAGGTGATGCTCGGCTACTCGGACAGCAACAAGGATGGCGGCTACCTGACCGCGAACTGGGCGCTCTATCGCGCGGAACTGTCGCTGGTCGAAGCCTGTGCGGATCACGGCGTGAAGCTGCGCCTGTTCCACGGCCGCGGCGGCAGCGTCGGCCGCGGTGGCGGACCGAGTTATGACGCGATCCTGGCGCAGCCCGCGGGCAGCGTCAGAGGTGGACTGCGCATCACCGAGCAGGGCGAAATCATCGCCAGCAAGTATTCGGACCCGGACCTCGGCCACCGCAATCTCGAAACGCTGGTCGCCGCAACGCTGGAAGCGAGCCTGCTCGACGCCGAAAGGCTGGGCAACCGCGCGCGCGACTATTACGGTGCGATGGATGCGCTGTCGGCCTACGCGCTGGCGACGTATCGCGCGCTGGTGTACGAAACGCCGGGGTTCGTCGACTACTTCCGTGCCTCGACGCCGATCGCCGAGATCGCCGAGCTCAACATCGGCAGCCGGCCGTCATCGCGTACGGCGTCGACGCGCATCGAGGATCTGCGCGCCATTCCATGGGTATTCAGCTGGGCGCAGTGCCGATTGATGCTGCCCGGCTGGTTCGGTTTCGGAATCGCTGTCGACGCCTGGCTTGCCATCCGGCCGGACGGGCTCGCGCTGCTGCGCGAAATGCACGAATGCTGGCCGTTTTTCAGGAGCATGCTGTCGAACATGGCGATGGTGCTGGCCAAGACCGATCTCGCAGTCGCGTCGCGTTATGCCGAGCTGGTTCCCGATGCCCGTCTACGGGAGGCGATCTTCACGCGCATTGCGGCGGATCATCGGCGCACC
Source organism: uncultured beta proteobacterium (assembly GCA_963821485.1). GTDB lineage: Bacteria > Pseudomonadota > Gammaproteobacteria > Burkholderiales > Casimicrobiaceae > PALSA-1003. Next base: position 47,456 of record CAWGEB010000010.1, on the reverse strand, counting down.
ATCGAACTCGTGTTGCAGATCACCGGCAAGGACATGCTACTGTACGACAACCCAACGCTCGCGCGCAGCATCCGCGACCGCTTTCCCTACCTCGATCCGCTCAATCACCTGCAGGTCGAGCTGCTTCAGCGGCACCGTGGCGGCCAGACCGACGAGCGCACCAAGCGCGCGATTCACCTCACCATCAACGGCGTTGCCGCGGGCTTGCGCAACAGCGGCTGACGGCTCGGTTAGTCCGCTGTACCGTGTATCGGCTCCGGTGCCTCGCGGTGCACGGGCACCGCCGCCGGAGCCGTTCGAGCGCACGCGAGCAGCATGCCGGCGACGATCAGGTACGAAACGGCGACCCATGGCGTTTGCGCGACCCCGATCGCCTCGCCGTGCATGAAGCCGAAGAAGGTGAGCACCGCGCCGGCCAGTGCGAATCCGGCTGCCTTGGAGAATTCGCGGTCGATGACGTACACGGCAATAGCGCCCAATACCAATCCGCCGACGATCGCGCCGCCGCCCATCACCGCAAGGCCCTGGTAGAGCACGCCGACCTGCGCGAGCTTGTCGATGCCGACCGCCGCCGCGCTGGTGCCGGCCGCGCCGAGCGAGCTGTCGATGAGCAGCTTGCCCCAGGCGGCGAGGTGCGGTGTCAGCGCCAGAATGACCGCGGGCGCATGGCTTTTCGGCGATTCCTGGAACGCCTGCGCGCCGATGAGCATGCCGATGTAGAGCAGGATCGGCGAGATCGCGACGATCGGAATCAGCGTCGATACTAGCGCGATGATGCCGAACCACGACAGGACGATCACCGCGATGCCGGTGGCTGCGGAGTAGCCCAGCCGTCCGCCCATCGCCTTCCAACCCGGATGCCCAATATAAACCGCGTTGATGAACGGGTTGCCCATCATGCAGCCGATGAGGCTGACCACGCCATCGGCGGTCAGCACGCGCGTCGTCGGATAGCTGTCGCCGGCCGCGGCGGCACTTTCGACGTTGTCCATCGCCTCGACCAGGTCGTAGATGCCGAAGGGGATGGCGGTGACCAGGATCACGCCGAGAAATTCGAATCCTCCGAACACGTGATCGACCGCCGGCAAGGGCACCGAGAAGCCGAAGGTCGCGAGCGACTGCGTCACCTTGGCCATGCTCATGCCGCCGAAGCCGAGTCCGAGCGCATTCGATCCCCAGGCGATGATCGTTCCCGCTGCGATCGCCACCAGTCCCGCGGGTATGCCGCGGAAGTAACGCACGCCGCCGAACCAGCTTGCGAGGATGATGGCGAAGCAGACGATGCCGATCACCGGCGTAAGGTACATCTCTTCGGCGGGGCGCATCGAAATGAACGCGATCGATACCCCGGCCAGCGTCCCGAGCAGCGCGGCGCGTGGCGTGATGCGGCGCACGTAAGGGGCGATGAAGCCGCCGATCATCAGCACGAAGCTCTGGATGAACACCCAGGTCAATCCTGCTTCCCAGCCCTTGATCGGGTCGCCGGTCTTGAGCGTGATCGGCAGCATGATCACGAACACGACGACGAACATGTGCGGCACGCTGATCCCCGACGGCAGCGCGCAGACATCGCTGCGGCCCGTGCGGCGGGCGAGCCGGTAGGCGAGCCACGCGTAGTACAGCGTCGACAGCGCCATCATCAGTCCGGCGGCAGGGACGATGCGGCCGAATACCAAGTCGTCGGGCATCTTCAACACGAAACGCAACAGCCCGGTGAGCACGAGCAGATTGACCAGGATGTTGGTGCCGAAACCAAAAAATGCATTCCAGTCGCCGGGAGTCCACCATGCGGGTTTGAAAGCGGTCATCTTGTTCTCCGATCGTGGCGCGGCGCCGGACTTCGACAGCGCGCGTCATGCCGCCGAATCTCGACATCGAATTCATTGCAAGAAGCAAACCAGTTGAAGAGCTTGCGCAAGCGCGCGCGCACCCCATGTCGATTCAATGCCTTGCGTTCATCTCGGACCGCAACGACGCAAGCACAGGCTCGCATACGATGAGTTTCATGCGCCAGATCAGTGCAAGCGCGCAGCAATGGTGCGAATGCCGATCGGATTCACGCAGATCGCGGTTGGAACAATCCATGCTTGATAACTGCGTCTGCGCAAACCCAAGGAGATGGCCGTGTTGGATCGAACCGCGACGAAATTTTCACACGTGAAGCCCGGCGACACTGAATTCAAAGGAGAAGGCCTGCGCGACTTCTTCCTTTATCGCGATCTGGGTATCGCCCAGGCGACCGCCGGCAAGGTGCTTGCGCAGTTGGTGACGGCCAATCTTGCACCAGAGAAAGGCACCGGCTGGCACCACCATGGAGCGGAATTCCATATCGTGTACATGCTCAAGGGCTGGGCGCGCTTCATGTACGAGGACAAGGAGACGCTGGTCAAGGCGGGCGACTGCGTGCACCAGCGCCCGGGCATCGTGCATTTCCTGTTCGACTATTCGCCCGACATGGAGTATCTCGAAGTCGTCGCACCGGCGGATTTCACCACGATCGATGAGCAGAAGGGGCCCGCCGAGGTCCCCGCGCCGACACCCTGGAAATGATCGATTCCCGCCGCGGCTGCCTCAGTCCGCGCCCTTCAGTTCCGTCAAAACTCCATGTCGAGTTCGTCGATTTCCTCGTGCTCGCGCTTGGCCGCGGCCACCCACTCGATCATCTCCGGCATTTTCATGATCAGCTCGCCGTAGGCGGTACAACGCTTGTCGACGGCGACATCGTAGGTCAGGAACCGCGTGACCACGGGCGCGTACATCGCATCGGCCATCGAGCGCTTGCCGAACAGGTACGGCCCGCCGTAGGTCGCGAGGCATTCGCGCCAGATCGTGGTGATGCGCTCGATGTCACCCACGGCGCGCGCCCACACCTTGTGCCCCGGAAACCTGCGCTTGAGATTCATCGGCAATGCCGATCGCAAACTGCTGAAGCCCGAATGCATCTCGCCGCACACCGCGCGGCAGTGCGCGCGCGCCGCACGGTCGGTCGGCAGCAGTCCGCTCTTGGGCTTGACCTCGTGCAGATATTCCGCGATCGCAAGCGTGTCCCAGACCTTGATCCCGTCGTGGGTCAGGCACGGAACCAGGATCGACGGCGACAGCAACAGGATTTCCTTGCGCGCGTCGGCATCGTCGGGAGAAACGATCAACTCCTTGAACTCCAGCCCGGCGAATTTCGCAAGCAACCATCCGCGCAACGACCATGAGGAGTAGTTCTTGCTGCTGATGGAAAGTGTCGCCTTGGCCATGATTGCTCTCTCCGGGCAGGACAACGCACCGAAATGGCACGTCGTTGCGCTTTTCAAAGGGGGTTCGGGCTTGTTGCAAGCGACGTGCCAATCGATTCGACTTTGGGTCAACCGACGCCGCGCCAACGGCAACCGCGGACTGACTGAATGCATGCGATGACGCGACAAGGCAGCATGATCTACCAATCGTATCAAGCACACGCCGACGGAATGTGGGCGCTGCGCGCGCTCGCCACCGCGGCCATTCCGGTGCTGGATCGAACCCGGCCCACGCTGTCGGGAGACCGTGCGCTGCGCAAGATCGCGGCGGCCTGCGAAGTCTTTCTGCTCGCAGCGCTGACGCATCGGCGTCCTGACTTTCGCATCGATAGCGTCAGGGTGGACGGGGTCGACGTCGCCGTGCAGGAACAGGCCGTCCATGCAACGCCGTTCGGGACGCTGCTGCGGTTCGCGAAAAACGTGCCGGAACCCGGGCCCCGCGTGCTGATCGTGGCACCGATGTCGGGTCATTTCGCCACGCTCCTGCGCGACACCGTGCAGACGATGCTGGTCGATCACGACGTCTATATCACCGACTGGCACAACGCGCGCGACGTTCCGCCTGCCGCGGGTCGGTTCGGGCTCGACGAATATGTGGAGCACATCATCGACTTTCTCGGTGTCATGGGGCCGGGTTGCAACGTCATGGCGATCTGTCAGCCTTGCGTCGCCGCGCTCGCGGCCGTGGCGATCATGTCGGAGGACCAGCATCCCGCGACACCATCGAGCATGATCCTGATGGCCGGCCCGATCGATTGCCGCATCGCGCCGACGACGGTCAACAAGCTGGCTACCGACAAGCCGATCAAATGGTTCGAGCGCAACCTCATCGCGACGGTGCCGCTGCGTTACGGCGGCGCCATGCGCAAGGTCTATCCGGGGTTCCTGCAGCTGTCTGCGTTCCTGAACATGAATCTGGAGCGGCACATCGCCTCGTTTCGCGGGCTATTCGAGGACCTGGTGAACAACGAGACGGACAAGGCCGAGGCGACGCGCAGCTTCTACAAGGAATATTTTGCGGTGGCCGACCTTCCCGCCGAGTTTTATCTCGAAACGGTCCAGCGCGTGTTCCAGGACTACGCATTGGCGAAGGGCGAACTCACCTGGCGCGACCGAAAGGTGAATCCCGCGGCCATTCATCGCACGGCGCTGCTGACCATCGAAGGCGAGCGCGACGACATCTGCTCGCTCGGACAGACGCTCGCGGCGCACGACCTGTGCGGCGGCTTGCGGCAGTACATGAAGACGCACTACATCCAGCCGGGCGCCGGACACTATGGCGTGTTCAGCGGGCGCCGCTGGAGCGGCAACATCTATCCGGTCGTGCGCGACGTAATCCACGTATCACGCTGAGGCGACGAGCCCGCGCGGCCGCTTGACAGCGGCACGATGCCGTTTATAATCCGGGTACCGCATAGATAAACGGTAATCCCGTGCCGCCACGCAAGCGCCGTCCATACGCGCAGCGCCATGCCCCGCACAACGATCCGGTCGTTCCGGCGCGACTGACGGCACGGCAGCGCCAGATCCTCGACTGGATCCGCAGCTTCGTCGACAGCGCCGGCATGCCGCCGACACGGGCGGAGATTGCCGCGGGCCTGGGTTTCTCGACGCCAAGTTCGGCCGAGGATCATCTGCAGGCACTGGCGAAGAAAGGCGCGATCGAGATCGTGCCGGGCGCCGCGCGCGGGCTGCGGCTCAGGGACGTTCCCGGGGTGCCGATACAGGGAACGCTGCCACTGGTCGGTCGCGTCGCCGCCGGCAGTCCGATACTCGCCGCGCAGCACATCGAAGCGCACTATCGCATCGATCCGGCGCTGTTCACGCCGCGCGCCGATTTCTTGCTGCGCGTGCGCGGCAGCAGCATGAAGGACGTCGGTATCATGGATGGCGACCTCTTGGCCGTGCACAAGACCGCGGACGCACGGCAGGGCCAGATCGTCGTCGCGCGCCTCGACGACGAGGTGACGGTCAAGCGCTTCAGGCGCCGGGCGCACGAGGTCACGCTGCTGCCCGAGAACACCGACTTCGCGCCGATCGTCGTCGATACGCGGGTGACGGCGTTCGCGATCGAAGGGCTCGCCGTCGGCCTCGTGCGCGACGGGAAAGCCTGGTGACGCCGTGCCCAAGCCCGACCGCTCCGCCGTTGCCAAGCTCGAAGACCTGCCCAATGTCGGCAAGGCCATCGCCGATGATTTGCGTTCCATCGGCATTCGCGCGCCGGCACAATTGCGGCGCAAGGATCCATACGCGCTCTACGACATGCTCAACCGCGCTACCGGCGTGCGCCACGATCCCTGCGTACTCGACACCTTCATCGCCGTGGTTCGCTATGTCGATGGCGGCCCTGTCAAGCCATGGTGGGCGTTCACGGCCGAACGCAAGAAGGCGTTGGCAGGTAGCGTGAGAAGCGGGCAGAGCTTGCGCAAGCGACGCCCAGGTTAATGTCGCTTATCGCGCGGTGACGATTGGCTCGCCGCGCTCCTGATATCGAGCACAGGAGGAGATTCGACATGGTCCAAGCCATTCCCGCCGGCTACGCCGGTGTCACCGCGTACCTGATCATTCGCAATGCAAGTCGCGCGCTCGAGTTCTACAAGAAAGCCTTCGGCGCGACCGAAGTGCTCCGCCTGCCAGGTCCGGACGGCCGGATCGGACACGCCGAAATCCGCATCGGCGATGGCCACGTCATGCTCGCGGATGAGCAGCAGGGTACGGACCATCGCAGCCCGGAGGCACTGGGCGGATCGCCGGTCAGCCTGATGTTCTACGTCAGCGATGTCGATGCCTGCTTCGCGCAGGCGCTCGCCGCCGGCGCAACGGTCAAGCATGCGGTCAAGGATCAGTTCTACGGCGATCGCAGTGGGAGCGTCACCGATCCCTTCGGCTATGTCTGGACCATCGCGACGCACACTGAAGACATCGCCCCCGACGAGATGGAACGCCGCATCGCTGCGATGATGGCGAGCGGCGCATGACCGCCGGGCGGCGCGCTTCGCCGCGCGCAATCGTGCACGGGCTGCACGAATCGACGGGTGAAAAGCCGCTGACGCTCTACGGCAAGCGCGGCTCCGGTTCGGCCGCCGCCGAGGCTGCACTCATCGTCGCAAACGTGCCCTTTCGCATCGTCGAGACCGCGTCGTGGGAACGCAACGACGCCTACGAGGAACTGCTGCGGATCAACCCGCTGGGGCAGATCCCGACCTTGCGGCTGGCCGACGGCAGCGTGCTGTCAGAAAGCGCGGCGATCCTGATGCATCTCGGCCTCGCCTACCCCGACAGCGGCCTGCTGCCAAGCGATCCTTCGGCCCGCGCGCAGGCATTGCGCGGGTTGGTGTTCATCGCCGCGAACTGCTATGCCGCAATCAGCGTGATCGATTTTCCCGAACGCTGGTGTGCCGGCGCTGACAACGACGACGCGACCAAGGATCGAATCCGCGCCGGCGCACGTGCGCGCCTGCATCGCCACTGGGAAATCTTCGCCGACCTGTTCCCGGCGCGGCCCTGGCTCGGCGGCCGCGAATTGGGGGCACTCGACCTGCACGCAGCCGTCGTGTCCAGGTGGTCCGGCTCGCGCAAGCATCTGGAGCAGATGCGACCGACATTCTTTGCTACGCTGCAACGCATCGACGCGCATCCGAAAGTCGCTGGGGTGTTCGCAAACCACTGGCCGCCGCCGAAGCAGTAGACCACCACGGGCGAAGCTCGCACCGCACGCGTGCCAGGTTTCGCGGGCATCCTGCCGTCGCGCCGCCGCGCCGACGCTGCCGGTCGTCTATAATGCGCTGGTCGCTTGCCGTGCATTTGCGCACGCGCGAGCAGTCGACCACAAAGCGATGCGCATACTGCTCAGCAACGACGATGGCTATTTCGCCCCCGGGCTGGAACGACTCGCCGCCACGCTCGCGCAACACGCCGAGATCACCGTGGTTGCTCCCGAGCGCGATCGCAGCGGAGCGTCGAATTCGCTGACGCTGGACCGGCCGCTCACGGTGCGGCGCGCGCCCAATGGTTTCCTGTTCGTCAACGGCACGCCGACCGATTGCGTGCATCTGGCGGTGACCGGGCTGCTCGACCACCTGCCGGACATGGTGATCTCCGGCATCAATCTCGGCGCCAATATGGGCGATGACACGATCTATTCCGGCACCGTCGCCGCCGCGACCGAGGGTTACCTCCTGGGCATACCGTCGATCGCGGTGTCGCTGGCCAGCAAGGTCGGTCGCCACTTCGAAACCGCGGCCAACGTCGTGGTCGAATTGCTCCAGCGGCAGCGCGAGCAGCCGTCCGACGCGTGGCTGCTGAACGTGAACGTGCCCGACGTGCCCGAGAATGAGCTCAAGGGGCACACCGTCACGCGACTCGGCAAGCGGCACAAGGCCGAGTCGGTGATCAAGACGCAGACGCCGAGAGGCGAGACCTGTTATTGGGTGGGCGCCGCGGGTGCAGCGGCCGATGCCGGCGACGGCACCGATTTCTACGCGGTGGAACGGGGTTGCGTGTCGGTGACACCGTTGCAGATGGACCTGACGCATCATGCCGAAATGGCCAGCGTCAGCGCGTGGCTTGCGGCGCGGATGAAAGCGACTGCGACATGATTGCCGGCGTCGAGAAATTCGACGGCATCGGCATGACGTCGGCGCGCACGCGCGCACGCATGGTCGAGCGCCTGCGCGAGCAGGGCATCGTCGATGAGGGCGTGCTGTCGGCGATGGGCACTGTCCCCCGCCACATATTCGTCGAGGAGGCGCTGGCGATCCGCGCCTACGAGGACTCGCCGCTGCCGATCGGGGCCGGGCAGACGATCTCGCAGCCTTATGTGGTCGCACGAATGACCGAACTGCTGCGTGCCGGCGGAACGCGCCGGCGCGTGCTCGAAGTGGGCACCGGCTGCGGCTATCAGACAGCCATCCTCGCGATGCTGTGCGAAGAGGTCTACACCGTCGAGCGCATCGGCGCGCTGGTCGCCAAGGCGCGGCGCAATCTGCGCGCGCTCCAGTTCGGCAACATCCGCATCAAGCATGGCGACGGCTCGACCGGGCTCGGCGAGGACCTTCTCGTCGACGGCATCATGGTCACCGCGGCGGCGCGCGAGATTCCGACTGCGCTGTTCGCGTACCTGGACGTCGGCGGACGGATGGTGCTGCCGTTGGCGAGCCGGGGCGGCGACGACCGTGGCGTGCAGTACCTGACTGTCATCGACAAGTCGGCCGACGGCGTCCATGAACAGACCTACGACGCGGTTCGATTCGTGCCGCTGCTGCCGGGACTCGCATGAGCGCGACGGGCCGCCCCGAGCGCCTCAGTGCCCAATGCGCCGGAGCGCGCAGCGCGAAGGTACTTCAATGAGCGCGGGCATTCGCGTTGCCGTCGTTACGCTGGTCGCCTCGCTCCTGCTGACGGCGTGCATGACGCGCCCGCCGGCGCCGGTCGTCGAACGCACGCCGCTTTCGCCTGCGGTGGCGCCTCCGCCACCACCCATGGCCGCTCCGCCCACACCCGAACGAGAAGTGCCGCCGCCAACGTACACCGTGAAACGTGGCGACACCCTGGCGCAGATCGCCCTCGACAACGGGCTCGACTACCGTGACCTTGCGGCTTGGAACAATCTGGAAAATCCCAACGTGATTCGTGTGGGTCAGGTGCTCGTCCTCGCCGCGCGAGGAAGCTCCGCTGCGCCACCCGGCGGCGCGGTGACGACGCCGCTGGTGACCGCACCGCCCGTCGCGCCCCGAAGCGCGGAACCGGCCAATGTGCAGGCAGCGCCGGTGCTGCCGTCGAGCCGCGGCAATACGCCGACGCTCAAGGCGGAGCCGAAGGCGCTCAAGCTGCCGTATTCGGAGCAGGCGCTCGCGCAAATGCAGGCGATTCCTGCGGCGCCGCCACCGCCCGCGCCGGCGCCAACGGTCGCCGCTGCCGCACCCGCGTCATCGCCTGCGGTCGTAGCGCCGCCGGCGACCGCACCGTCCGCGACCCCGCCATCCGCAGCGTTGCCACCGCGTCCGGAGGCTGCCCGCGTTCCGGAAATCGACGACGACAAGATCGAATGGGTATGGCCGGCCACTGGCAAGGTCATCGCGGGTTTTTCCGACACGGCGAACCTCAAGGGCATCGACATCGCCGGCAAATCCGGACAACCCGTGGTCGCCAGTGCGGCGGGACGCGTCGTCTATGCAGGCACCGGACTGCGCGGCTACGGCAAGCTGATCATCGTCAAGCACAACGCCACGTTCCTGTCGGCCTACGCGCACAACCGCGACATCCTCGTCAAAGAAGGCCAGCAGGTGGGCAAAGGTCAGAAGATCAGCGAAATGGGAGACACCGACGCCGACCAAGTCAAACTGCATTTCGAGATTCGCCGACTGGGCAAGCCGGTCGACCCCGCCAAGTACCTTCCGCCCGTATGACGGCTGGTCCCGTGCCTGACGACGAGGGCCTGCCGCCCGCCACGGAACCGGACACGCGTACGCAGGAGTTGCCGTTCGACGTGCCCGTCGTCGGCGTCGGCGCAGACTTCCTCAACGACATCACCCAGATCTACCTCAACGAAATCGGGCAGAGCCCGCTGCTTTCCCCCGACGAGGAGTTGAGTTACGCGCGGGCGACGCGCGACGGCGATTTCGATGCGCGGCAAATGATGATCAAGCACAACCTGCGGCTGGTCGTCAGCATCGCGAAGCACTATCTCAATCGCGGGCTCACCTCTGGCCGACCTCATCGAGGAGGGCAATCTCGGCCTCATTCACGCACTGGAGAAATTCGACCCCGAGCGCGGATTTCGCTTCACCACCTACGCCACGTGGTGGATCCGCCAGTCGGTCGAGCGCGCGATCATGAACCAGTCGCGCACGGTCCGGCTGCCGGCGCATGTGGTCAAGGAGCTCAACGTCGTGCTGCGCGCGCTGCGGCATCTCGAGACCCACGGCTTGCCCGGCGAGAACCGCGACCCCACGCTCGACGACGTCGCGCACCTGCTCGGCAAGCCGGTCGAACAGGTGCGCAAGGTGCTCGGATACAACGAGCACATCACTTCGATCGACGCGCCCTTCGATTCCGACACCGGAATGTCGGTCGGAGATCAGCTTGCCGACGACGACGCGCCGAGCCCGGAGTTGGTGTTGCACAACACCGAGATCGAAGGCTGGATCAAGCAATGGCTCGACGAGCTGTCGGACCGGCAGCGCGAAGTGATCGAGCGCCGCTACGGCCTGGCCGGACACGACGTCGCCACGCTGCAACAGCTCGCGCGCGCGCTGGGCGTCACGCGCGAACGCGTGCGCCAGATTCAGTCCGAAGCGCTGGAGAAGCTGCGCGCGCGCTTGCGGCGGCGTGGGCTGTCGCGCGACGCGCTGTTGTAGATACTGCTTCAGCCAGTCCAATTCGGACTCGAGTGTAGGCGTAGCATGGCGGGAAAACAAACTTGAGACCGCCAGGTTCGTTGGGGAGGGGAACATGAAACCCAATCATAAGAAAATGCTCGTCCCTTGCCTGGCTGCGCTCGTTTTGTGTTCTGTTCATCCCGCCCAAGCCCAACAAGCCAAGACATATCGCATTGGGGTTATTTACGAAGGCGGACCCTTAGGCCTAGCTATTGACGGGCTCCAAGATGGGCTGAAGGAACTGGGGTATGAAAACGGCAAACAATACTTACTCGAAATTCGTGATCTGAAGGGCGATCGCACCGCCGCCGAGCAAGCGGGAAGAAACCTGGAACAAAAGAAGGTTGACCTAATCTACGCGGTATCCACGTCTGTCGTGACCCTGGTCAGACGGACGACAACCGAGATTCCAATCGTGTTCGCCGTTGGCAGTGATCCAGTCGCCGCCGGACTGGTTGACAGCTTCGCGAGACCGGGCGGGCGCCTCACAGGCGTTCACTTCCTGTCGGCCGATCTCACAGCGAAGCGGCTGGAGATTCTGAAGGAGATACTCCCGGAGGTGCACAGAGTCGTCACCTTCTACGATGCCAGGAACGAAGTCGCCTTGCGGGCCGCGAATTCGGCGCGGGAGGCCGCGCGGCAATTGAAGGTTGAGGTTGTTGAGCGACACGTCACATCTGTCGAGGAGCTCCGACTCGGCCTGCAGACACTCAAGGCACAAGAGGTCGATGCTTACTTCTATACGCAGGACGCGATGGTGGTGAGCCAGTCCCAGTTCATCATTGATACAGCAAGATCCAAGAAGCTGCCCACGATGTTCGGAGAAGTCAGTGCTGTCGCACAAGGAGCTCTCGTCAGCTACGGCGTAAGTTATTACGATGTGGGTCGCCTGTCGGCAAAATACGTCCAGCGGATTCTCACCGGAACCAGCCCACAGAGCCTGCCTATCGAGTCGCTCAGCAAACCAGGCTTGGCCTTGAATCTCAAAACGGCGCGCGAGCTTGGTGTGACAATTCCGCAGTCTGTCCTATTTCGGGCCGACAAGATCATCGACTAATGGTCGCGGACTTGAAGCTAGGTTCATCCATCTTGCGCGCCCGCGGCAAGGCGTAGACACTTGCGCGCAGTTGCGCGAGCAGTGCCGCGCGCTGGTCGCTGCGCGGGCCGTAGCGCAATTGCGCGTAGCTGCCGGCAATGGCGCGCAGCAATGCGCCCCAGCGCGGCCACCGCGCGGCGGCGCGCTCGGCAAAATCGAGCGGCCCTTCGTCGGGACGACGCGAGAGCCCGGCGCGCGCCAGACGCCGGCAGGCCTGCCCCCACAGCGCGACTTCGGGCGCGCCCTCGGCGCGGCGCATGCGGGCGACACCCAACACTGCCAGGCACCATGCGAAGGCCATGCCGGCGATGACTGCGACCAGTTGCACCGGGTTGGAGTTGTCGAGCCCGAACTCGCGCAGGATATCGCGTTGCCGTTCGAGGTTGAAGCCGACGACGCCGCGCTGCCACTGGTAGTTGACCGAATCCCACTGCAGACGCAGGCTCTTGAGCCAGGTCATTTCCAGCCGGGCGAGGTAGGGCACCGGTTCACCGACGGGCAACGCGGCGCCCAGTCCAAGTTCGATGCGTGAAGGCGATACGGCGGCGGTCGGATCGAATCGTTGCCAGCGTCCGTCGACGATGGCCTCGGTCCATGCGTGCGCGTCGGATTGACGCACGATCATGTATCCGCCATCCGGCGCCATCTCACCACCCTGATAGCCGGTGACGACGCGCGCGGGAATGCCCGCGGCGCGCAGGAGCACCACGAACGCGCCGGCATAGTGCTCGCAGAAACCGCGCCGCGTGTTGAACAGGAACGCGTCAACGGGGTTCGGGTCGTCTTCGAGCAGCGGGGGCGTCAGCGTGTAGACATACGGCTCGTCGTGGAACCGCTTGAGCAGCGCGGCGATGTACGCCTGATCGGATTCGACGCTTGCGCGCAGCTCGCGCGCGAACGTCGCGGTCTTCGGATTGTTGCGCGGCAGCAGCAGATTGTCGGCTGCGTCACCTGCGCCTGGCGTCACCTTGCCGCGCAACACGGAGCGCTGCACATAGCGCACCGATTGCGTCACCGTCGTGCGGGCAAGCAGCTGCTGGTCGTGCGTAAGGAACGCGATATCGCTGGCGGTGCCATTGGTGAGCACGTCGTCGCTCGGCGGCCGCGGCAGGCCCGCCGGATGCTCGAGGGCGAACAGCCAGAGCTTGCCGTGCGGCTCTAGTGTGACCGTGTACTCGAGGACGGGTCCTTCGCGTTGCGCGAAGCGGCCACCCTGCAGCCGATACGACGCGCTCCAGTCGCGGCCGTTGAAGCGCCCGAACACGGGTCCGCGCCAGTAGCGGTCGCGTCCGGCGGGTGGCCGGCCATTGAAGTCGACCCTGAAGGCGACTGCGTCGGAGCGGGACAACTGGCTGATCGCACCGGGCGACATGCGATCGGACAGACCGGTGCGCGCGCCGGCGTCGGCGGGGGAACCCCACAACGGGCCGGCCAGGCGCGGAAACAGCACGAACAGCAGGATCGCCAGCGGGATGCCCTGCAGCATCAGGCGGCCCGGCAGCGCGAGTTGTTGCCACCAGCGACCGCTCGGTCCCGACCTCGACTGCAGCGCGACGAGCGTACCGCCCAGCGCGAACAACGCGGGCAACGCGACGAACGCCGCCAGGATGGACTGCGTGTAGAAAAACTGCGTGATCGTGAGGAACAGCGCGAGACAGATGAGCAATGTGCCGTCGCGCGTGGTGCGCGCCTCGAGGAATTTGATGCCCACCAGTACGAAGAGGAACTGCACGCACGGATCGCGGGCAAGGAAATAGCCTAGTTGCGCGCGAAGGCCCACTGCGACGACGAGTGCCACGATAGGCAGCGCCCAGCGCCGCCACGAGCCGACGCCGGCTCGCAGCATGGGAAGCAGGCGCACGACGACCAGCCCCGTACCCGCGACGGCCACCCAGAGCAGCACCTCTTCCCACAGCGGGATCTGCGCGCAAAGCAACAAGGCCGCCAGCCACGCGGTTTGCGCTTGCGTCAGCGGCGGCGGCGCGACCTTGGCTTTGGCGCTCATCGCTCGCTCCCGGCGGCCGAGGCTTCATCTCCAGGCGGAAACTGCGCGAGGGCGGTCAGCGCGGTGCGACGGTGTCCGGCGCCCTGGCCCTGCGGCAGGGTGGTGCCCGGCATGCGCAGCGCGAAGGCGCGCGCCTCGCGCTCGGCGGCAAGAATCCAGGCGGTGAAGCGCGACAGCCGCGTTTCGACGTCGAGGCCGGGCGGCAACTCGGCCCAGTCAAGCTCGATCGCGCCGCTACCTCCGGCGCCTTCGAACTGCTTGGTGTACCAGCCGGCGCCGCGCGCGACGGTTTTCCAGGCGATGCGGTATGGCGGGTCTCCGCGCTGATAGTCCCGCAGGCCGGCCAATTCGGCCTCGGCGGCGCGCTCCGAACGACGCGCGTCGGATCCCTGGTGGCCCGGCGGCAGCGGCGGAGGTGACGCTTCAGGTGCAGGATAGACGCTGGCCGTCAGTGGAAAGTGGACGTAGGCCCAGCATCGCCACAGGCCAAGCGGATAGTCGGTGGACAAGGTAACCCGGCCGAGCGGAAGGCGTCCGCGGCGCCGGGCCGCGACGCTCAGCCGCAGCGGCCGGGTGGCGCCCGCGGGCAGGTCGAGGTGAACGGGCGGGCCGTCGCGCGGCGCGAGGGTGATTCCGGCACGGTCGCGGCCGCCGCTCATGATCGACAGCGTGAATTCCATGTCGCCGCCGGCAAAGGCTTCGCCGGCGACCATGGGCGCGATGGCGATGCCGGCCAAGTTGCGGAAGGTTGCCAGCATTGCGGCCGCGACCATGCCGCCGGCGACGAAGGTCAGCGCATAGCCGAGCGACAGCCCGTAGTTCATGGACGTCAGCAGCATGATCGCCAGCGTCGCGATCAGGGCCAAGCCACGTCGCGTCGGCAAGATGTAGATGCGACTGTGGCGGAGGACGACCGCGTCGAGGTCGCCCGGCGTCAGATGCCACAAGCGCTGGCGCCAGCGCGAAAGCCCAGGCGCCGGGTAATGCAGCGGAAGCTTGGGCCGGATTCATGCGGCCAGTGGAGCGAAGGCGACTTTGAGCGCGCGACCCACGCATCTATGGACCATCGATGTTCCCTCGATCACGAATGCGTGTACGGCCACCTTCGGCGGGTCGCTCGCTTCGCTGCTCCGCCCTCAGCTGGCCGTAATCCCTACGGAAGAGGGACCGCGCGCAGCAGCGATTGCGCCTGCACGCCGCCGGCGCGCGCGCTGCCGGCGAGGCGGTGCCCGGCCACCGCCGGAAACACGGCCTGCACGTCCTCGGGCAGGACCATCGGCCGTCCTGCGAGCAGCGCCCAGGCACGGCTCGCCGCCATCAGCAGCAGGCCGGCGCGCGGCGACAGGCCGCGCTGCATGCGGGGTGCTCCACCACCGGTGCCGCGCGACGCGGCCAGCAATGCCTGCACATAGTCGAGTAGCGCGGGTGCGACGTGCACGTCGGCGGCCTCGCGCTGCCAGGCGCCGAGCGTCGCGGCGTCGGCGCTTGGATTCAGCTCCGATATCTGCGCGCGGCGGTCGCCGGAGGTCAGCAACTCGCGCTCGGCGGCGGGATCGGGATAACCGAGTTCGATCGACATCAGGAAGCGGTCGAGCTGCGATTCGGGAAGAGGATAGGCGCCGATCTGCTCGGTGGGATTCTGCGTCGCGATCACGAAGAACGGATCCGGCAACGGCCGCGTCACGCCATCGATCGATACCTGACGCTCTTCCATCGCTTCGAGCAGGGCGCTTTGCGTTTTCGGCGGTGCCCGATTGATTTCGTCGGCCAGCACGACCGAATGGAAGATCGGCCCCGCGTGAAAGTTGAACGATTGCGTTGCCGGGTCGAAGATCGACACGCCGAGTACGTCGGCCGGCAGCAAGTCGCTGGTGAACTGGACGCGCGCGTAGTGCAGTCCGAGCGCACTGGCGAGTGCCTGCGCCAGCGTGGATTTGCCGACGCCAGGAATGTCCTCGATCAGCAGGTGGCCGCGGGCGAGCAGGCAGGTCAGCGCGAGCTTGAGCGCCGTGTCCTTGCCGACGACGATCCGGCCCAGTTCGGAGAGCACGGTCGACAGTCGGTCGGTGACGGGAACGGCGCGGGTCTGGGCGGGGCGGAGGGTCATCCGGCAGATCGGAGCAAGAAAGGTGCCACTATAGAACGCTCACGGTCTATAGTCACGACCGCCGGCGCCGCGCTACACTCCGCTCGACTGCCCGGGGACAAGCCAGGCTCTGGCCCGGGTCCGCAAACCGCCGCTGGGCCTTCGTGCAAACCGCGTACATCACGCATCCGACCTGCCATCAGCACGACATGGGGGCGCACCATCCGGAGTGCCCGCAGCGGCTCGACGCCATTTCCGATCGGTTCATCAGCGATGGGCTCGACGGCTTCGTCGCCCATTATCAGGCCCCGAGTGCAACGCGCGAACAACTCGAGCGTGTGCACACCGCGCGCTACCTCGACGAAATCGACGCCGCGAGCCCGACCTCGGGCATTCACTACGTCGATCCGGACACCGCGCTCAATCCGTATTCGCTGACCGCGGCGAGGCACGCCGCCGGCGCGGTGGTGCTGGCCACCGACCTCGTCATCAGCGGGCAGTGCTCCTCGGCGTTCTGCGCGGTGCGTCCTCCGGGCCACCACGCCATGCGCGATCGCGCGATGGGCTTCTGCCTGTTCAACAACGTCGCCGTCGGCGTCGCGCACGCGCTGGCGGCGCACGGTCTTGCGCGCGTCGCCGTCGTCGACTTCGACGTGCACCACGGCAACGGCACCGAGGACATCTTCGCGGGGGACCCGCGCGTCATCATGACCGGCACCTTCCAGTACCCGTTATATCCGTACTCCGGCGTCGAACCGCTCGGTCCGAACATGCACAACGTTCCGCTGTCGCCGGGCAGCGGCAGCGACGCCTTTCGCCAGGCGATGACGGAGCGCTGCCTGCCGGCACTCGATGCGCACCGGCCCGAACTCATTTTCATCTCGGCGGGCTTCGACGCGCACCGCGAGGATCCACTCGCCAACCTCAAGTTTACCGACAACGACTACGCCTGGGTCACCGAGCAGCTCGCGGCGGTTGCGGCGAGACATGCACGGGGGCGAATCGTGTCGACGCTTGAAGGCGGCTACGCGCTGACGGCGCTCGGCCGCAGCGCGGCTGCGCACGTGCGCGCGCTGATCGCCGCCTAACGGGCATGGAGCGCCGTCGGTTCCTGACCGCTTGCGCATCGATCGCCGGCGCCGCGCACGTCGGTTCGTTCGGCGAGTCCTGGGCGGCGACCGCGCCGCGGCTGTACGCGCGTTCGCTGCTGGTCGACGTGCATGGCGAGCCGATCAAGACCGCGCGGCTCGCTCCGCGGACCAACTACGTGTTCAATTATCCGTTTGGAGGCACGCCGTGCTTCCTGCTCGACCTCGGTCGGTCGGCGACACCGAAGGACGATCTGCTGCGCGCCGATGGCGCGGCTTACGCGTGGACCGGCGGCGTCGGCCGTGCCCGTTCGATCGTCGCCTACTCGGCGATCTGCGCGCACAAGCTCGCCTACCCGACGCGAGAGGTCAGTTTCATTCGTTTCCAGTCCGATCGTTCGCCGACCTCGGACGGCGACACGATTCACTGCTGCGCGGACCACAGCGTCTATGATCCGTCCGCGGGTGCACGCGTGCTCAGCGGGCCTGCGCCGCAACCGCTGGCGGCGATATTGCTCGACTACGATGCCGGGCGCGACGAACTCGCGGCGCTCGGCACGGTGGGCGCCGAGCAGTTCGACGCGTTTTTCAGCAAATACGACTTCAAGCTTGCACTCGAGTATGGACAGGGACGCGCCAAGGCGCCGATCGGCGCGACGACGGTCGTGCGCGAGCTGGCGCAGTATTGCCGGCAGACAATCCGTTGCTGATGCGCCGGATGACAGTGTAGGTTACGCCGCGGGCATGCGCACGTAACCCGGCTGCGCCTCGACGCGTGCGAGCCACGCACGCACCGCGGGAAAGCGTGCGAGGTCGAAGCCGCCGTCGCCTGCAACGTGCGTGTACGCGTACAGCGCGATGTCGGCGATGGTGTAGTGGCCCCCGACGAAAAACGGCTCGTGGGCGAGGTGCGCTTCCATGACGTCCAGCGCGCGGTAGCCGCCATCCATGCGCGAATCGGCGAGCGCTCGCTGCGACGCGGGGTCCGGGTGCAGGCGGCGCAGGTAGCGCGCCACCGCGATGTAGGGCTCGTGACTGTATTGCTCGAAGAACAGCCACTGCATCACCCGTGCGCGCTTCAGCCGGTCGCTCGGCAGCAACGGTGAGCCCTCGGCGAGGTAGTACATGATGGCATTCGACTCCGGCAGGAATACTCCGGGCTCGACCTCCGCCACCGGGGCCTTGCCGTTCGGGTTCATCGCCAGGAATGCCGCCGTGCGCGTAGCGCCGCTGAGGGTATCCACTTCATGCCAGGTGTAGGGCAGCTTGAGCGCCTCGAGCACCATGCGCACCTTGTGGCAATTGCCAGACGAAGACATGCCGTGAACTTTGATCATCGCCTGCTCCGAAGGATCCTGCGATTGGACTACGCTGCCGATTCTACCCATTTCCACTACAATCGCGGCGAGCATGCGTGAATCGCATGGTTTGGCCTCGTGATCCGCACGCATGTCCCCCATCGACGTCCCGATTCCCGCCGCCGTCATCGCAGTCCGTGCGCTGCGCAAGTCGTATCGCGACGTCGAAGCGGTCAAGGGCATCGACTTCGAGGTCAGGCGCGGCACCACGACGGCGCTGCTCGGCGGCAACGGTGCCGGGAAGACCACCACGCTGTCGATGCTGCTTGGCGTGCTGACGCCGACGGCGGGCGCCATCCGGATTCTTGGCGAAGACATGCTGCGACACCGCTACCGCGTTTTGCCACGAATCAACTTCACCTCGCCCTATGTCGATTTGCCCAAGCGGCTCACGGTCGGCGAAAACCTGCGCGTCTACGCGCGACTCTACGGCGTGCCACAGCCGCGCGCCCGGGCGGAGGCGTTGGCCGAGGAACTCGATTTCGTCGAGTTGCTCGACCGACCGTACGGCAATCTGTCCGCGGGTCAGCGCACGCGCGTCAGCCTCGCCAAAGCACTGCTCAATCATCCCGAAGTGCTGCTGCTCGACGAACCGACCGCGTCGCTCGACCCCGACGCCGGCGATCGCATGCGCACGCTGCTCGAAGGCTACCAGCGCCGCAGTGGCTGCACCATGCTGCTCGCGTCGCACAACATGGGCGAGGTGGAGCGGATGTGCGATGCCGTGATCATGTTGCGGGCGGGCGTGGTGGTGGATGAGGGATCTCCCTCCGCGCTGCTGGAGCGCTACGGGCGAGGCAACATGGAAGAGGTCTTCCTCGACATCGCGCGCGAGCGCGTCGATCCGGAACAGATGGCGCTCGCCGGCGAGCAGACCGAACGGAGCATTCCGTAGCCATGGTCGCGACCGGGGCCGTGGCCTCCGTCAACCGGATTTTCGCGCTGGTCGAGCGTCACGCGTTCCTGCTGCTCAAGTCGTGGCCGCGGTTGCTGTCGATGGCGTACTACCCGACGGTGACGATGATTCTCTGGGGTTTCGTCACCGTGTATCTGCGGCCGACCAGCAATTTCCTCGCCGACGCGCCCGGCCTGTTCATCGGCGCCGTGCTGCTGTGGGACATTCTGTTCCGCGGACAGCTCGGCGTGTCGCTCACGTTCTTCGAGGAGATGTACTCGCGCAATCTCGGCAACCTGTTCGTGAGCCCGCTGCGCGCATGGGAATTGATCGTCGGCCAGCTGGTGATGAGCCTGCTGCGCACGCTGATCGGCGTGGGCGCGGCGTGCGTGTTCGCCTGGCTGCTGTTCCGCTACTCGATCTTCTCGCTTGGATTTCCGCTGCTGGCATTCTTCGTCAACCTGATCGTGTGCGGATGGGCGATCGGTCTCGGCGTGTCCGGGCTGGTGCTGCGCTGGGGCCTGGGCGCCGAGGAACTGGCGTGGGCCGCGGTATTCCTGCTGGCACCCGTGTCCGGCGTCTACTATCCGATCGATGTGCTGCCCGCATGGCTGCAACTCATCGCGCGCAGCATCCCGACCAGCTACGTGTTCGAGGGTATGCGCGCCGTGCTGCTGCAGCACGAGTTCCGCGTCGATCTGTTCTTCAACGCGCTCGCGATCAACGCCGTGTACATGGCGATCGGCGTCGTGCTCTACCTGCTCGCGATCGCCTATGCCCGCAAGCACGGCATGTTGCTGCAAATGGGGGAGTAGCTGCTTTAGCGGATCTTTGCCGCCTCTGCTTCCATCTGCGTCACCAGCTCTGCCATCTGGTCGACGACCGCCTGTATCGTCTCGCGCTTCGTCAGATCGACCCCCGCCTTTTGCAACTGCGTTATCGGGTGATCGTTGCCGCCGCTCTTCAGCAGCGTGAGGTAGCGCTCGGTGGCGGCGGCGCGGGATGCGGCGTCTCCCGCAGTCATGTCGTTGAACAGCTTGGCCGAGGAGGCGAAGCAGGTGGCGTACTGGTAGACGTAGTACGGCGAACCGAAGAAATGGGGGATGCGCGTCCAGGTGTATTGGTAGAGATCGTCGATCGCGAGCGCATCGCCGTAATAGTCCTTGAGCAGCTTGGAATAGATGTCGTTCAACACCATGGCCGTCACTGGCTGGCCTTGTTCGACAAGCCGGTGCGCCTGTAATTCGTAGTCGGCGAACAGTACCTGCGTGTAGAACGTGCCCACGATCGAATCCACCGCGTGCTGCAGCAGCAAGAAACGCTCCTTCGGATCGGTCGTCGTCTCGAGAAGCTTCTTCAGCAGAAAACGCTCGTTGATGGTCGATGCCACTTCGGCAACGAAGATCGTGTACTCCGCGGTTGCAAACGGCTGCGTTTCGTAGGCGAGCACCGTGTGCATCGCGTGGCCCGCTTCGTGGGCGAAGGTGAATACTGCGTTCAAGGTGTCGTTGTAGTTCAAGAACAGATATGGGCCGACTCCGTAGACGCCTGCGCTGTATGCGCCGCTGCGCTTGCCTTCGTTCTCGTAGACGTCGATGCGGCCGCCGGAGACGAATTTCCTGTATTTCGCCCCATAATCCGGACCGAGCGGCACGACGGATGCGATCACGAGATCCTTCGACGCTTCGTAAGGGTATGTTCTTTCGCTCCGGTAAATCGGAACAGCCGCATCGTAAAAGTGATAGGTTTGCAGGCCGAGCAACCTCTTGCGCAGCTTGGCATAGCGTTGCAATGGTGCGGTACCGACGCGCACTGCGGAGACCAGCGTCTCGACGACCGCGAGCGGTATCGCGTTGTTGTCGAGCGCAGATGCAAGCGTCGTGGGGTAATTGCGTGCCTGGGCCGTGAACCAGTCACGCTGCAGCACGCCGTTGTAAATCGCGGCATAAGTGTTCGCATTGGCCGCATAGGTCTTGAGATAGGCCTCGAAGGTTTTCGCACGATCCGCCTGGTTGTAGTTCGTTTCGAGGACCGATTGATAGACGCCTGGACTAAGCGTAATTGCCTTGCCGTCGGAAAGGGTGACCGTCGGAAATTTGATGTCCGACGTGCTCAACTCTTCGAAGGTAGCCCGCGGGGTTTGGTTGAGGCGCGCCGCGTACGATAGGAGCTTCTCTCCCTTTTCGTCCAGCACATGCGCCTGTTTGCGGTATTTGTCGAGAATGCCGAAGCGATACGGCGCGAGTGCTGGAGTCTCACCCAACCACTTTTCCATCGTCGGTTGCGGAATGGTCAGGAGCTCGGGCGTGAACCACGCTGTCGCGGTCCCGAACTTGGCGAAGACGGCACCGACACGCTGAAACCTTCCGTTGATGTCCTGGTTCCGTGTATCGACGTCGCGTTGGAGCTGGGCGTAACGGTAGACCTTGTATTGGAGAATTCCGATGTCGTCGTAGTCTTGGTACGCCTTCAATACGGCGGCGGGTCCGCCGGCAAGCGAGCCCTTGAGCGCCGCAAACGCGTCCATCTTTGTCTCCATTTCGCGCATCCCGGCTTCCCATGCCTCCCAGCTCGGAAAGATGGCCGCAAAGTCCCACTTGTACTGGGCGGGAATCTCGGCGCGATTGCGCGTTTCGGGTTTGGCTGCGACCGCGAGGGATACAAAGGCCATGGCGGCGATCCCCATGATGCCGGTGAGGAGAAGATGCGGATTCATCGATGGCAGAACCTTGCGAATCGGTGGGACGGTGAACATACGTGGGCGCTGGCACGCCAGTCAAGCTTCCCCAGGGTGCTGTACGGCGATTGCATCTGCGAAAGTCTGGCCGTATTCTAATCAGTTCTGGACGAGCGCCGCTGCAACAAGCGACGCCGACAACCACGTTCGCTTTTTCGCCAAGCGCCGAGGAGAGCTACCGTGCCCATGCGTCCGATTCGTGTCTTGATCGAGCAACAGCAGCTTCTCGTCGCGACGGCCAAGACCACTGTCAGCGAGGCCGCAAGACTGATGGAGAAGCATCAGGTTGGCGCGGTCATGGTCGTCGATGCCCATGGGCGACTCAGCGGCATTTTTACAGAGCGCGACGCGGTATTCCGAGTACTCGCGGGCGGTCGCGATCCGGCGGCGACGCGGTTGTCCGAGGTCATGACCAGGAAGCCGCAAACGATTCATCCCGACAAACCGGTCGGGCATGCATTGCACATGATGTACGAAAGCGGCTTTCGCCACGTGCCGGTGGTCGAGGGCGGTCGGCCGGTCGGCATGGTCTCGGCACGCGACGCGCTCGGACCCGAACTCAAGGAATTCGAATCGGACGTACAGCGCCGCGAGCAGATCGGCGAGATACTGGGCTAGCGAGCTGTCACCGCGCTCCGGGCGCGGGCGGCGACGACTCGAACTCGATTCTGGTTGCGCGCACGTCGAGCAGCGGGCCGAGTTCGTACACGTTGTGGTAGCCGTAGTCGTAGAGCGTAATGTAGGTCGGCAGGTTGAGCGAGGCGCTTGGGAGCTTCGACGGAAACGGGCCGTCGGCGTTGCTGAAATTGTTGTTGCAGTAGATCAGGATGCGCGCGGTCTTGTCGGGCAGCAAGGCTTCGAGGCTACCGATGGCGATGTCCGGGAAGCTCAGATTAAGCGCGCCCTTGACGTGGAGTTCATCGAATTTTTCCTTGCTACGCGCGTCGAGGACGATCGTCCCCGATTCGCGGCTCATCCGGATGAATTCGTCTTCCGACAGGCGGCGCGACTCCCGATGCTGCACGGCAGCGCTGGCGACGCGCAGGTACGCCTGCACATCGATCGAGGGATTGATGATCGGCGCACGCTGCTCGGCGGCGGACAGCGAAAGGCAATACAACCCGCCCAGCACGACGACGAATCTCGCGTGATGCATGGGAATTGCTCCGGTACGGGGACGCCGATCTAACGCCTGCGCGCGCTTCCGCGTTGACCGCGACCCAGCGCGAATCGGCCGCAACCAAATGTCGGGCATCGGCGTTCGAGCGGATCAGGCCAGTCTGTCGAGGAGGATCGCCACTGCGACCTTGCGGCCCTCCGCGGCGAGAATATTGAAGGTGCGGCACGCCGCTGGCGTATCCATCACGTCCAGGCCGATGCGCGCGTCGGTCAGCGCGCGGGTCAGGCGCGGATGAGGGAAACGGATGGACCCGCCGGTGCCCAGCAACGCGACCTCGGGTTTCAGCGCCGCGATCGCGGCGAAGTCGTCGGCAGCGAGCGCATCGAAGCCCTTCGGTGCCCAGCCCGTGATGATCCGGTCCGGTGTGACGACGACATTCTCGCGGTATTCGACCACGCCCAGGCGCACGAAGCCCGGCCCGTGACCGGTGAAGACGTTGCCTTCGGCGGCGTTGAGGTGGAACTTCATGCGGGAGGCCAGGCGTGTTGACTGCCGCAGCGGCGAAGTCGATGGTGCATTGCGGTAAACTCTTAACTCCGCTAGCATTATAGCTTCGTCCCACCTTCTACGTCGCTCGGACGGTTCCGGGCGCTTACGATAGAAAGACCCGCATGGCCTCCAGCTCCGCTGTCGAATTCGCGCGCCTCAAGCGCCTGCCGCCGTACGTCTTCAACATCACCTCCGAACTAAAGATGGCCGCCCGCCGCCGCGGCGAGGACATCATCGACTTCGGCATGGGCAACCCCGACGGGCCGACGCCGCCGCACATCGTCGCCAAGCTGGTCGAGACCGTGCAGCGTCCCGATACCCACGGTTACTCCGTGTCGCGCGGCATACCGCGTCTGCGGCGCGCGATCTGCCAGTGGTATCAGCGGCGGTGGGGCGTCGAATTCGACCCGGAGACCGAGGCGATCGTCACCATCGGTTCGAAGGAAGGCATCGCACACCTCGCGCTGGCCACGCTCGGTCGCGGCGACACGGTGCTGGTGCCGAATCCGAGCTATCCGATCCACATCTACGGCCCGGTGATCGCCGGCGCCGACATCCGCCAGGTGCCGCTGACGCCGGGTGTGGATTTCTTCGCCGAACTCGAGCACACGATCAAGATGAGCTTCCCGAAACCGAAGATGCTCATCATCAATTTCCCGGCGAATCCGACCGCGCAATGCGTGGATCTGGCGTTCTTCGAGAAGATCATCGAGCTGGCGAAGGAATACGGCATCTACGTCGTGCACGATCTCGCCTACGCCGACATCTGCTTCGACGGCTGGAAGGCGCCTTCGATCATGCAGGTGCCCGGCGCGCGCGACGTTGCCGTCGAATTCTTCACCATGTCAAAGAGCTACAACATGGCGGGCTGGCGCATCGGCTTCATGGTCGGCAATCGCGACCTGGTCAACGCGTTGGCGCGCATCAAGGGTTACCACGACTACGGCACCTTCACGCCGATCCAGGTGGCGTCGATCGCTGCGCTGGAAGGGCCGCAGGATGCAGTCGGCGAAATCGCGATGAACTACCAGCGGCGCCGCGACGTCCTGTGCAAGGGTCTGCACGAGGCCGGCTGGATGGTCGACATCCCGAAGGCGTCGATGTACGTGTGGGCGAAGATCCCGGAACCGTACGCGGCGATGGGCTCGCTGGAGTTCACCAAGAAGCTCATCGAGAAGGCCAAGGTGTCGGTGTCGCCGGGGATCGGCTTCGGCGAATTCGGCGACGGGCACGTGCGATTTGCGATGATCGAAAATGAATCGCGGACGCGACAGGCGATTCGCGGCGTCAAGCAGATGTTTCGAGACGATGGACGCTCGTAAGTTGCGGGACGGCGGGGTCATCTAGTGGCACAGGCGACCATGCAACCGATGCGCGTCGGCCTACTTGGCATGGGCACGGTCGGACGCGGCACGTGGGACGTGCTCAATCGCAATGCTGAGGAGATTGCGCGGCGCGCAGGGCGACCCATCCGCATCAACTGGATCGCGACGCGCACCCTCGAACGCGCGCGAGTGGCCCTGGCCGGCGCCAAGGATGTGCAGCTAACCACGGACCTCGCGACGCTCGTCGCTCATCCGGAGGTCGACATCGTCGTCGAATTGATCGGCGGCATCGAGCCGGCAAAGTCGCTGGTGCTCGCCGCGATCGGCCATCGCAAGCACGTCGTCACCGCCAACAAGGCGCTGCTCGCGGCGCACGGCAACGAGATATTCGCGGCCGCGCAGAAGGCCGGTGTCATGGTCGCCTTCGAGGCCGCGGTTGCCGGCGGCATCCCGATCATCAAGGCGTTGCGCGAGGGCCTGACCGCGAACCGCATCGAGTGGATCGCGGGCATCATCAACGGCACCAGCAACTTCATCCTGTCGGAGATGCGCGCGACCGGGGCGTCGTTCGCCGACGTGCTCGCCGAGGCGCAGAAGCGCGGTTATGCCGAATCTGACCCTACTTTCGATATCGAGGGCATCGACGCGGCGCACAAGCTCACGATCATGTCGGCAATCGCCTTTGGCGTGCCCATGCAGTTCGACAAGGCCTATACCGAGGGAATTTCCCGGCTGACGCGCGAGGACATCCGCTATGCCGAGGAGCTGGGTTACCGGATCAAGCTGCTCGGAATAACAAGGCGCGCTTCTGGCGCAGGCCGCGACGGCATCGAGTTGCGCGTGCATCCGACGCTGGTACCCGAGTCGCGCCTGATCGCCAATGTCGAAGGCGCGATGAACGCGGTGCTGGTCAAGGCCGATGCGGTCGGACCGACGCTGTACTACGGGCCGGGTGCGGGTGCGGAGCCAACGGCGAGCGCGGTCATCGCCGACCTCGTCGACGTCACGCGCATGCATACGGCGGACCCGGAGCATCGCGTACCGCATCTCGCGTTCCAACCCGATCAGCTGTCGGCGATCCCGTTCCTGCCGATGGGCGAGGTGCAGACCAGCTATTACCTGCGCATGCGCGTGCTCGACCGTCCCGGCGTGCTCGCCGATATCACGCGCATCCTGGCCGATCGCGACATCTCGATCGATGCGATGATCCAGAAGGAGCCGCCCGAGGGCCAGGATCGCACCGACATCATCATGCTGACGCACTTGACCATCGAGAAGAACGCGGTGGCGGCGATCGATGCGATCGAGGCGCTGCCTACCGTCAGTGGCAGCGTCGTTCGCATCCGCCTCGAAGAATTGAACTGAAAATGCTGTACGTCAGCACCCGCGGCGGCATGACGGGACAACCATTCACGTCGATCCTGCTCGAGGGCCTGGCGCCCGACGGCGGATTGGCGGTGCCCGAGCGTTATCCGCGCTTTTCCCCCGACGATCTCGCGCGCCTGCGGCCGCTGGGCTATCGCGAGCTTGCGTTCGAGATCCTGTCCCGCTACATGGACGACATCGCGCCCGCGGACTTGCGCGCGATCATCGACCGCACCTACACCGCCGCCGCGTTCCAAAGCGACGACATCGTCCCGGTGACACGACTCGAGCCGGGGCTGTTCCTGCTGCGCGCTTCGCACGGACCGACGCTCGCGTTCAAGGACGTGGCGCTGCAACTGCTGGGCAACCTGTTCGAGCACGTGCTCGAACAGCGCGGCTCGACGCTCAACATCCTCGGTGCGACCTCGGGCGATACCGGGCCCTCCGCCGAGTACGCGATGCGCGGCAAGCGCAAGGTCGCCGTGTTCATGCTTACGCCGCACGGGAAGATGAGCCCGTTCCAGGCGGCGCAGATGTATGCCTTGCCCGACCCGAACATTTTCAACATCGCCATCGACGGCGTCTTCGACGATTGCCAGGATCTCGTCAAGGCAGTGAGCGGCGACGCCGAATTCAAGCGGCGCCTTCGCATCGGCACGGTCAATTCGATCAACTGGGCGCGCGTGGCGGCGCAGATCGTGTATTACTTCCGAGGCTACTTCGGCGCGACCGCGAACGATCGCGAGCAGGTCTGCTTCGCGGTGCCGTCGGGCAATTTCGGCAACATCCTGGCGGGCCACGTCGCGCGGCAGATGGGCTTGCCGATCCGCAAGCTGATCCTGGCGACCAACGAAAACGACGTGCTCGATGAATTCTTCAAGTCCGGGCGTTATCGCGTGCGCAGTGCCGCGGAGACGATGTCGACTTCGAGCCCCTCGATGGACATTTCGAAGGCGTCCAATTTCGAGCGTTTCATGTTCGACCTCGCGGGCCGCGACGCGGGCGCAGTACGGGCGCTCTGGCATCAGGTCGACCATGCGGGCGGCTTCGATCTGGCGGCGACGCCGCTGGCGAAAAAATTGCGCGAGTCGGGCATGGTCTCGGGCCGAAGCACGCACTCCGATCGCATCGCGACCATTCGCGCGGTCGCCAAGCGTCATGGAATGGTCATCGACCCGCACACCGCCGACGGCCTCAAGGTCGGGCTCGCCCATCGCGAAGCCGGCATGCCGCTCGTCTGCATCGAGACGGCGCTGCCGGCAAAGTTCGCTGCGACCATCCGCGAAGCGCTCGGCGAGGATCCGCCGCGACCGGCGACGTACGCGAACCTGGAATCCGCGCCACAACGCTTCGCGACGCTGCCGGTCGACGTCGCGGCGGTCAAGGCGTACATCAGCGAACACGCGCTCGCCTGAGCATTCTCCAAGTGACTCGCCTTCCTTGCCCTCACCCCTGCCCCTCTCCCCGTGGGAGAGGGGTTCTTATCGTCCCATCTCGCCGCTAATGCAGCTCTGGCGCGACTTCTGGCAGAACATCGGCAGCGGCTTGCGGGTGGCGCTCGGACTGCCGGTCTCGCTGCTTGCGTTCCGCATCAGCGTGCGGCAACTGCTCCTCGTGTTCTGTTTCAATGTCGCCATCGGCTTCCTGCTCGACTACCTCCGCGCGGGGCCGGATCCGGTGCTGTCGACCTACGCGGTCGTCTATGAAGGGTTCATGGGCGCGGTGCTGCTGCTCATGGGCGCGTTGCTGAGCGCCGCCTACGGGCAGCCGCATCTGAGACTCGCGGTGCCGGTCATCGTGCTTGCCAGCGAGCCGGCGCTCGCCGCGCTGTCTTTCACGCTTCTCCTGCCGGGAGCGTATTCGACTGTGCTCGGGCTCTCGGTGCAGTGGATCGGCTACTGGGTGATCATCGCCTGGGCGGCATTCGTCTACTGGCGGTCGGTGGCGACCGCGTTGATGCCGCGGCACCCGCGCTTCTGGCCGCGATCGCTGGGGGGGGCGGCGCTGTTGCTCGTCGGCGTGCCGATTGCCATCTGGGCGCATCAATCGTGGTGGCGCGACGTCCCGCGTGGGCCGGCGGAAGACGCGCGCTATGTCAGCCCGGCGTCCGAGGAGGCGCTCGCCGCGCAGCAGACGCTTCTCGGCGATGCGCTCGATGAACTCGAGGACGAGCGGCCGCGGATGACCGACCTGTATTTCGTCGGCTTCGCGCCGTACGCGCGCGAGGACGTCTTCCGCCGGGACATGGAGACCGCGCGCGACCTGTTCGACGACCGCTACGACACCGACGGACGTTCGCTGCTGCTGATCAACAATCCGCGCACTGTCCTGGATACGCCGCTCGCCACGGTCAGCAACCTGCGCACGACGCTCAAGGAAATCGGCGCCGCGATCGATGTCGACGACGACGTCGTAATGGTCTACCTCGAGAGCCACGGTACGCGCGATCACCGGTTGATCCCGGATTTCTGGCCGCTGCAACTCGACCCGCTGACGCCGCAGTTGCTGCGCGGGATGCTCGACGACTCCGGTATCCGGTGGCGCATCATCGTCGTGTCGGCGTGTTACTCGGGCGGGTTCATCGAGCCGCTGAAGGATGCGCACACGCTGATCATGACCGCGTCCGCCGCCAATCGGACGTCGTTCGGTTGCGGCACGGAAAGCGAGGCGACGTATTTTGGCGACGCGCTGTTCCAGCATGCGCTGCGCTTCGACGATTCCTTCGTCGGCGCCTTCGAGAAGGCGCGCGAGCGCATCGCCGAGCGTGAACGGGCGGAGGGCGTGAGCCCGCCGTCGGACCCGCAGATGTTCGTCGGGGAAGCGATGGCGGGAAAGCTGCTGCAGCTCGAAGCGGCACTGCGCGCACGGCGCACCGGGCAGACGATATGAGTGCCGCAGGGCCGCCCCAAGGACGCCTGCACGAGCGGGGCGAAGCCAAGGCTCGAAGAGCGCGTCCGCGAGTGCTGGCGGCGGCCGACACGCAGTCGCTTCATTGCGAGCCGTTGTGCAAGGAGGCCGCATGAGCCCCCCGGGGGGAAGCTCGCCGCCGCTGGCAGGACTCAAGGTGCTCGAGCTCGGGCAGCTGATTGCGGGCCCGTTCGCCGGCAAGGTGTTCGCGGAATTCGGCGCCGAGGTGATCAAAGTCGAACCGCCGCCGTCCGAGGGCGCCCCCGGTGGCGATCCTTTACGCCAGTGGCGCCTGCTGCGCGAAGGCACGTCGCTGTGGTGGTACGTCCAGGCGCGCAACAAGAAGTCGATCACCGTCGATCTGCGCAAGCCCGAGGGGCAACAGATCGTCCGGAGACTGGCGCGCGATTCCGATTTCATCATCGAGAATTTCCGACCCGGCACGCTCGAGAAATGGGGCCTGGGCTACGACGCGCTCGCGGCGACCAACCCGGGGTTGATCATGATTAGACTGTCCGGCTTCGGCCAGACCGGCCCCTATCGCGACCAGCCCGGCTTCGGCGCCATCGGCGAGTCGATGGGCGGCATGCGTCACGTCACCGGCTTCCCCGATCGGCCCCCGGTGCGCATGAACATCAGCATCGGCGACGCACTGGCGTCGCTGCACGGTGTGATCGGGGCGTTGATGGCGCTGCATCATCGCGACGCGCACGGGGGCAAGGGACAGGTGGTCGACGTCGCGCTCTATGAAGCGGTGTTCAACATGATGGAGAGCCTGCTGCCCGAATACGACCTGTTCGGCGAGATCCGCCAGCGCATCGGCACCGGGCTGACCAACATCGTTCCGTCGAACACCTACACGACGCGCGACGGCCAGAGCGTGGTCATCGCCGGCAACGGCGACAGCATCTACAAGCGCCTGATGCACGCGATCGGGCGCGACGACCTCGGCCAGGATCCCGCGCTTGCGAACAATCGCGGGCGCGTCGCGCGCACCGCCGACATCGATGGTGCGATCGGTGCATGGGCCGCCGCGCACGACCTGAACGACGTGCTCGCCGCGTTGAAGGTCGCGGACGTTCCGCACGGCAAGATCTACACCGCCGCGGATATCGTCAGCGACCCGCAATACCTGGCGCGCGACATGATACGGCAGATGACACTTTCCGACGGCACCACACTCAAGCTGCCTGGCATCGTGCCGAAGCTGTCGGATACGCCGGGGTCGATGGAATGGGTCGGGCCGAAGCTGGGCGAGCACACCGTCGAGGTCCTCCGAGCCGCGGGGTATAGTGCGGAGGACATCGAAAAACTACGCGCGGCGGGGGCGATCTAGGAGGCATCATGGCCAAACGGGTATTCATCCACGACGTCGTCGCGCGCGACGGATTGCAGATCGAGCCGCATTTCGTTCCCACCGAACGCAAGATCGAACTCATCGATCTGCTGTCGGCAACCGGTGTCGCCAAGATCGAGGCGACGTCGTTCGTGTCGCCCAAGGCGGTGCCGAATCTGCGCGATGCCGCCGAAGTGATGGCCGGCATTCGCCGCAACCCGGCGGTGACCTACGTCGCGCTGATTCCCAATGCGCGCGGCGCCGAACGCGCGCTGGCCGCCGACGTCGACGAAGTCGTGATGGTCGTTTCCGCGTCGGAGACGCACAATCGCGCCAACGTGCGGCGTAGCGTCGCGCAATCCTTCGACGGATTCCGCGAGGTGTTCGACGTGCTGCGCGGTAGCCGTACCCGCGCGGTCGGTGCGGTCGCAACGGCCTTTGGTTGCCCCTTCGAGGGCGTCGTGCCCGATGCGCAGGTCATCGACTGCGTCGGGCGCTATGTCGACCTGGGCGTCGCGGGCGTAACCTTTGGCGACACGACCGGCATGGCGGACCCGAGCCGCGTCGAGCAGCTCGTCGGCGCGGTGCGGCAGCGCTGGCCCGAACTGCCGCTGACGCTGCACTTCCACAATACGCGCGGGATGGGACTCGCCAACGTCCTGGCCGGTCTTGCCGCGGGCGTCGTGCGCTTCGAGGGCTGTCTCGGTGGTCTGGGCGGCTGTCCGTTTGCGCCGGGCGCGACCGGCAACGTCTGCACCGAGGACGTCGTGCACATGCTGCAGTGCATGGGCTACGACACCGGCGTCGACCTCGACTTGCTGCTGGCGGCGTCGCGACGGTTGGGCGAGATCGTGGGTCATGAATTGCCCGGACAAGTCGTCAAGGCGGGCAAGGTCACCGACCTGCATGCGCCGCCCGTGGAACTGGAGACCGTGCCGCGTTGACAGTGCAGGGGTGCTGTGTGAGCATCGCCGCTCCAATGCGGTGTCGCCGTCGACAAGCCGTCTAGAATCGGTCGCAAACCGAGAAGTTGCAGGAGGAAAGGGATGAAGCTGTTCCGTATTCTCGTCGTCGCAGCGCTCGCGGGCATGCTGCCATTCGGCGCCTTCGCACAGGGCAAGCTCGAAAAGAGCAAGGTCAGCGTCGCCGTCGGTGGCAAGGCCTCGTTCTACTATTTGCCACTGACGATCGCCGAGCGGCTGGGCTACTTCAAGGACGAAGGGGTCGAGTTGGAAATCAGCGACTTCGAAGGCGGTTCCAAGGCGCTGCAGGCGGTGGTCGGCGGCAGTGCGGATGTCGTCTCCGGCGCCTGGGAAAACACCATCGACCAGCAGCCGAAGGGCCTCAATCTGCAGGGATTCGTCCTGCAAGGGCGCTATCCGATGATCACCGTAGGCATCGCCAAAGCCAAGGCCGCGAACTACAAATCGCCGAAGGACCTCAAGGGCATGAAAATCGGCGTCAGCGCACCGGGTTCGAGCACCAACCGCGTGGTCCTGCACCTGCTGGCGAAAGACGGTCTCAAGGGCGACGACGTATCGATCATCGGCGTCGGCACGTCGGCGGGCGTGATCGCCGCGATCACCGGCGGCCAGATCGACGCGGTGTCGAACCTCGATCCGGCGATGGCCATGCTCGAGGGCATGAACGCGATCGTCGTCATCGCCGATACCCGCACCGCCAAGGGCACGGAAGCAGTGTTCGGCAGCGCCGACATGCCGGCCGGCGCACTCTACGCCCCGATCAGTTTCATCCAGAAGAACCCCAACACCGTGCAGGCGATGACCAACGCGATGGTGCGCGCGCTGCTGTGGCTGCAGAAGGCAACGCCGGAGCAGGTCGTCGCGACGGTGCCACCGGAGTACCTGCTCGGCAACAAGGATGCCTACCTCGCAAGCTACAACAAGTTGAAGGATGCGTTCTCGCCGGAAGGTTCCTTCACCGAAGCCGGCGCGCAAAACACGCTCAGGTACCTGGCGGCGTTCAATCCCGCCATCAAGCCGGCGGACATCAAGCTCGCGCAGACCTTCGACAACAGCTACGTGCAGAAGGCGCTCGCGAAATACAAGAAGTAGGTCGGTATCGCGACCGACGTCAGGCGTCGTCCGCGCAAGTTCGTATCACTGGAGGAATCGATGCAAGGCTTTCGTCACCTGATCGTCAGTATCTGCGCGCTCGCCGCGGCGGCATTGCCGTTGGTCGCGCAGGCCCAGGGCAAGCCCGAGAAGACCAAGGTCAGCATCGCCGTCGGCGGCAAGTCCGGATTCTACTATCTGCCGCTGACCATCGCCGAGCGGCTCGGCTATTTCAAGGACGAAGGCCTCGACGTCGAGATCAGCGACTTCGAAGGCGGCTCGAAGGCGCTGCAGGCGGTCGTCGGCGGCAGCGCGGATGTCGTCTCCGGCGCTTGGGAAAACACCATCGACCAGCAGCCCAAGGGTCTCAACATGCAGGGCTTCGTACTGATGGGGCGCTATCCGGCGATCTCGGTGGGTGTCGGCAAGGCAAAGGCCGCGAACTACAAGTCGCCCAAGGACCTCAAGGGCATGAAGATCGGCGTCAGCGCGCCGGGTTCGAGCACCAATCGCATGGTGTGGCATCTGCTCGCCAAGGACGGGCTCAAGCCCGAGGACGTGTCGATCATCGGCGTCGGCAGCTCGTCGGGCGCGATCGCGGCGATGACCAACGGGCAACTCGATGCGATGTCCAACGTCGATCCGGTGATGACGATGCTCGAATCATCGGGTGCGGTCGTCATCGTCGCCGACACGCGCACCGCCAAGGGTACCGAAGCGGTGTTCGGCAGTCCCGACATGCCGGCGGCCTCGCTCTATGCGCCGATCAGCTTTATCCAGAAGAATCCGAATACCGTGCAGGCACTGACCAATGCGATCGTGCGCGCGTTGCTCTGGCTGCAAAAGGCGACGCCGGACCAGGTGATCGCTACGGTGCCGCCGGAATATCTTCTCGGTAACAAGGGCATCTATCTCGACAGCTACAACAAGGTGAAGGCAGCGTATTCGCCGGACGGACTGTTCAACGAGGCCGGCGCGCAGAACACGCTCAAATACCTGGCGGCATTCAATACCGCCATCAAGCCGGCCGACATCAAGCTCGCGCAGACCTACGACAACAGCTACGCGCAAAAGGCGCTCGCCAAGTACAAGAAGTAGCGTGGATTTGTGACCAACATCGCCTCAATCTCGTCGGGCGTCCCGGCACTGCTGCTGGAGCGCATCACCTGCACCTTCGCCTCGCGCGAGAGTCAGAGTGAGCGCTACACCGCGGTGGCGGACACGACCGTCAGCGTAGGGGCAGGGGAGTTCGTGTCGGTCGTGGGCCCGACGGGCTGCGGCAAGTCGACCTTGCTCAACGTCGCCGCCGGATTGCTCTCGCCCTCCGCCGGCGATGTGCGCATTTCCGGCAAACCGCTTGCGGGCATCAACCGGCGCGCTGGTTACATGTTCCAGGCCGAGTCGCTGATGCCTTGGCGCAGCGCGCTGGACAACGTGCTTGCCGGGCTGGAATTCGCGGGCGTCGCGCGCGACGAAGCCGAGCGTCGGGCGAAGGACTGGTTGGCGCGCGTCGGCCTGGCCGGGTTCGAGACGCGGTACCCGCACGAGCTCTCCGGCGGCATGCGCAAGCGCGTCGCACTCGCGCAGATGCTCATCCTCGATCCCGAGATCATGCTGATGGACGAGCCGTTTTCCGCGCTCGATGTGCAGACGCGGCAATTGATGGAAAACGAACTGCTCGAACTGTGGTCGGCCGACCGCAAGTCGGTGCTGTTCATCACGCACGACCTGGAAGAGGCGATCGCGCTGTCCGACCGCGTCATCGTGCTGTCGGCGGGGCCGGCGACGCGCCCGATCGCCGAATTCGCAATTGATCTGCCGCGACCGCGCGACGTCAACGAGATCCGCCTGACCCCGCGCTTCGTCGAGTTGCACAGCAAGATCTGGCACGCGATGAAGGACGAAGTGCTCAAAGGCTATGCCCAAAGCCGCAAAATCTAACGCCAAAGTCTCGCGCGGTCGGCTGCTGCTGTATCACGCGCTGCTGTTGGGGGGTGTATTCGCGTTCTGGTACCTCATGACCGAGCCCGGCCTGATCACGCCGTTCTATTTCGACGACCCGACGCGGGCCAAGTTCTTTTTCGGCAACCGCTCGAAGTGTTCAGGCGCATCTGGATCTGGTTCATCGGCGGCAGCATCTACCTGCACCTCGGCGTGACGCTGATCGAGACGCTGCTGGCGTTTGCGATCGGCACCGTGCTCGGGTTGCTGTGCGGCCTCTGGCTCGCGCTGGCGCCGACGGCATCGACGCTGGCGGACCCGTACATCAAGGCGATGAACGCGATGCCGCGCGTGATCCTGGCGCCGATCTTCGCCGTGTGGTTCGGCCTGGGCATCACGTCCAAGGTCGTGTTCGGCATCACGCTGGTGTTCTTCATCGTGTTCTTCAACGTCTACCAGGGCGTGAAGGAAGTCAGTCCGGTGGTGCTGGCCAACGCGCGCATGCTCGGCGCATCCGGCAAGCAGCTGCTGCGCTATGTCTATCTTCCATCGGCAACGAGCTGGGTCTTCTCCAGCCTGCACACTTCCATCGGACTGGCGTTCGTCGGCGCGGTCGTCGGGGAGTATCTCGGCTCCGCGCGCGGGGTCGGCTACCTCATCCACCAGGCCGAAGGCGTGTTCGACATCGACACGGTCTTCGCCGGGATCCTGGTGTTGACCTGGTTCGCGCTGGTGCTCGACTTCATCGTCACGCGCATCGAGCGGCGCTTGCTGGTGTGGCGTCCTGGCACCGCGGAGACTGAAACGCTGTAGGCAGGTAGTCGTCCGTGCTCCGCGTGGATTGACCCGAATCGTGTCGATGCGCTATACTCTGACTCTCGATCGCGGGGTGGAGCAGTCTGGCAGCTCGTCGGGCTCATAACCCGAAGGTCACAGGTTCAAATCCTGTCCCCGCAACCAACAAATCAAGGGCTTGCGTTGACGCGAGCCGTTTCATTTTGCGGACTGTGACCAATTTGTGCCCAAAGTTTCGGGCACAACGGCCAACGGGCGGCACAATTTCTCGGCGTAGGGCGCCAAGTGATCCGCGGCGAGATGCGCATACCGCCGCACCATCTCCGCGCTCGACCAGCCGCCCATCTCCTGCAATGCAAACAGCGGCGTACCTGCCTGCACGTGCCAGCTCGCCCAGGTGTGACGCAGATCGTGCCAGCGAAAATCCTCGATGCCGGCCTTCTCCAGCGCCGCGTACCACGCCTTCGTGCTGACCTGCGTGATGCGCTTCCCGTGATAGCTGAACACGTACAGTGGATGCTTCCCCAGGCGTTGACGCAGCAACAGCACCGCGTCGGTGTTGAGCGGCACCGGTATCGCACGCCGCGCCTTCGCCTGATCGGGATGAATCCACGCTACCCGTCGTACCAAATCCACTTGCGTCCACTGCAAACCGGTGACGTTGGCCGCGCGCAATCCCGTCGACAAGGTGAAGCTCGCCATGTCGGCGAGGTGCTCGGGCAGCGCGGCAATCAACCGCTGCGCTTCGTCGTGGCGCAAGAAACCGAATGCGCCGCATCGGTTCCTTGAGCATGCGAATCTTTGGCGCACGCTCCAGCCATTCCCAATCGTCGACGCATTTGCGCAGAATCGCGCGCAGCACCTCCAGCGTCCGGTTTACCGTGGCATTGCTTACACCCTGCGCAAGTTTCGCGTCGGTGATCGCGTCGATCAGCGAACGATTGATGCTGGCCAGCGGTTTGCCGCCAAGATGCGCATCCAACCAACGCAGCTTGGTGACATCCTCGCCGGCGGTAGCCTTGTGCGACTGCTCCTTCAGCCAGCGCACCACCGCCTCGTTCCATAGATGCTCTGGCTTTCGCGCTCAGTTTCGCGAGGCGCCACAGCTCCGACTTCACCCGATCGTGAAATTCCTGCGCTAGGGCTTTGTTGGCAGTTTCAGTAGTTCGGCGTATTCGTTCGCCATTGGGCGCGCGAATGTCGATCCACCAGATCCCGCCGCGTTTGCGAAGTGACATTCAGACTCCTTTCTCAGGGTCACTTGCAACGCTTGCCGGGATTGAGGATATAGCGAGCGGAGATAGCCGGCAAGATCGGTCTCCAAGAAGACCCAGGCGCGACCGACCTTTGCGCCCGGAACGATCCCGGCCCGTGCGCGCCGCCTCAGCTCTTCAGGGTGGCACCGCAAGAATGCCGCGGCGTCCCGGAGGCCAAGGGTTTCCATGTTAAGTTAGCAGTGGTGCGCGTATGCGAGGGTATCTTTGCACGAAGGCGTAGCGACGAGAAACCTGTTGCAGCGAGGTACAGCGTACTTAGTCGTAAGCTATGCGTTTTGGCTAACTGAGGCATTGTGATCGCGCTGCTGGTCATGGACTGGCAGATGGCGGCTGGACGCTAGCGCGAAGGACTCGAAAAGCACCGGCGATTGAACACTAGGTGTGATTTCTATGAGGGTTGTTCACCCGGGCTGAATCCGGGAAGCTGGTTGGTGCGAGCCGACCAATTTCCGAGGAGACAGCCGGATGAACATTCACAAGAATGCCCGTACGACGCCGCAGAGTCGAGCCATGCTGATTCACCGCGTTCTGGTCGAGAAGTGGCCGGTGGTCGAGGTGGCGATGTCGCTGGGCGTGTCCAAGCGCACGGTGTACAAGTGGCTCGCGCGCTACCGCGCCGAAGGCGTCGCGGGGTTGCAGGATCGGTCGTCAGCTGCACGATGCCATCCGCATGCCCTGCCGGCAACCTGGATTGCCGCAGTCAATCGGAAACTGCACGTCGAACGCTCATTTGTGAAGACTGGGAGGTGGCGACGCAATCACTTGTTGGGCCACCAGATCGACTGCGGTGCCGCAGTTTGCCGCACAGCGTCAGACTGGTGTCGACCCACTCCAGCCACTTGCATTGTCCGGAAGCAGACCTTCAACCATCAGTTCCAAATAGCGTCGCGCGACGCCCATTGCGATCACGGCAAGAAGCCCAAGTCCTCGGGCAGCGGCCCTTTGATTGGCGTCTCGAAGACCGGACCATCGCCATCCGGGTCGACGGTCTGCACGCCTTCGGTCTTCAGAAAAATCGCGATCTGCTGCTGAGCGGCTAACGCGAACGACCGCTCGGCAGTGTCGACCCCGTCGAGCAGGAAATTGTGCGGGTTCTTGGGCATGCCGCGCGGATCGGAGGTCTGGGCCAGGTCGGCGCGATACAAGGTCGTGCGGTCTGTCAATTGTCCAGCGCGAATCACGGCCGTCGTCGTCGGATTGGTCACCGACCGGTCGCCCTTTGCGAACTGCACCAGCACCCGCTTCGTCGGATGTCCCGGCAAGGGCGACTCGCGCAGGTACGGCGCATAGGCCACAGGGTTTGCCGGCTGGGACACCCACGACATGCGGTCGAAAAGCTGCTGGAGTTCCATGGCCCCGGGGGTCGAATGGACCGCGACGGGCTGGTTGCGCAGCGGTATGTTGTCGATGAACGCGAACGAAGGCTTAGCAGGATCATCTGCGACGGTCGCATTGAGCAGCGAGGGCGTGCGCGCGGCAACCGCGTCCCCCAATCTTCGTCGCACTCGCGCACGCCCAGCCGGCAAATGTCGACACTCGGACCGCCCCCGGCGGTCAGAGCGCCCGCGGCAATCGACGGCTCGATCGCCAGCAGCACGGTGCCATAGATCGCGCCGGCCGGAGTGACCGACATAGGTGATGCGCGTAGCATCCAGATCGACGTGGCCGTCGCCCTCCACATCGACGCCGACCTGGATCTCGCGAACCAGCTGCATGAGATCGATGACGGTCTGGCGAGTGCCGTCGCGCCCGAAGACGATCGCTGCGGGCGGCGTGGCATACAGGCCCTCCAAAGGGCCGATGCGGCCGTCGCCGTCCTGATCGATACCGCGACCGCCCGACGGCACCACGACGACACGGCCGTTTCGACTCACGACTTCGAGCGTCCCGCGCTCGCCGCCACCATGGCCGGCGTAATGAATCGCTGCGGTCGCGATGCCTGCAGCAGCCAATTGCGGCGCGATGGCCCAAGCGTCGTTGTACATGCTTTCTGTAAGGCCGTGACCCATCAGCGCCACCGGCCAGCCGCGCGCGGGCCTGGGGCCAGAGGGTATGAAGATCTCGACGATCAAGGGCACGAGACGCTGCGCGTCGGCTTGCCGTTTCGCGTCGGGTAGGCGGGGATGGCGTTAGGACTTGCGGACCGGTATTCCGGCGACAAGAAGTGGCCGAATGCGATCTTTGCGATGGAGCCTGGCGCCAGCGCAATCCGATCGAAAGAGACTTTATCTTCGGTGAAGACAGGCTCCGCTCCTGACCCCGTACCGGTGTGTCGGTGCCACTTGATTGCCGCCGTCGATTCAACGCTGAACACCGCAGGCACCGCACCACCGTCGGCTTGGCCGGATTTCGTCGGGTCGGCGCCGATTCGGAAATCGATGGCGCTGGGCGTAGCCCGCGTAATCTGGGCTTGGATCTTCTCCAGGTCCGCCGTCACAGATTGCGTGGTGAAGAGGCTTGCCGCGGCTACATGCTCGCGATGGATTCCGGCGCGACGAAGCGCTTCACGCAGCGCGCTGTCGTAGCGGCGGTCAGCCTCGGTCGGTCTTGCTGCGGCGTGCGCGGCCCAGAACAGTGCGGGTTCGATCCGTGTGCCATTGCTGTCTCGCACATCGTCGGTAACGACCAGCAGATAGCGTTGATGCTGCCGTAGCAATTCGTCCGACGCACCTACGAGGGTGTGTGACGGCTCGTACCATTGGAGTTGATTCAGAGCAACGCGCCTCGACGAACCGACTTCGAGCAAGTACACGCTTTGCCTGTTGACGGTCGCCAGGTCGATGGCGTCGCTGAACGGGATAACGATCCGCGGTTGCACATTGAAGCCGTCGAGTTCGTTGACGACATCCACGTCTCCGCAGTCCGATACATGGACTGAGCAATCCGGCTTCCGCAGCGCCACGCGCAAGCCAGTGAGCTGGTTCTGATCGGGTACTGTGTAGCGGTCGCTAGGAAACAGCGCAAATTGCAGGTCCGAATCGTTAGTGCGTACCCCAGTCGAATGCGCCAGCGAAACAAACGCCAGCCCGATAAGAGGCGTCGTGATCAGTGCCGATACGCGGGAACCTCGACGCTTTGCCTGAGTATTCATTGCGGTCCTCCGTGGTCAGATGATGCCCGAATTGCTGTGATCGCGCCTGGATCCGCTCGGACAAGGTTCGATGCAGTGCCTCCGCTACCGTTGGCTGACTGCTTTGGGGCGCACTCTTGGAGGACCGCTCTTGGCCGGTCAGAGCCGCATGCCCTGCAGATCCTAACGTCCGGAATCGCATAACAGTCATTGGTGGCATCTTTTGACCTGTCGCAAGGGGTTTGACACCCGGTGATCGCGAATGTCGCAATGGGGTCGTCGTCCTCATAATTCATCCGGCTCCTGTACCATTTTCAGCTGGCCCGTTTGCTGTGGCACAACCAACTTTCCCATTTTCGACTGGTGGGCTCTTGTGCTTGAGGTTCTCTGGTCGCTCGTGAGCGGCGATGAGAGAAGGTCGATCTTTCCCATAAACGACCATTTTTGGGAATGATCTTGGCAATCCAGCCCATCTACTTCACTACAACTTAAAGCAAACCGCACTCGTATCAATGCCCGCCACCCCAGCGCGATTGATCACGAGGAATGTGTGGAGGGGGTCATCTGGCACCGGGTTCAGCCGAGACCGACCTGTCGAGACTCACAGCGGCCGTTCGGACTGGGGCCGTGGGTGTCGCTGACCGGCCACAAGCCGTCATCCGAAGGAGCGCACGCAAAGCGGCCACTCGCTTAAACCATGGCCATGCTAGGGAATGGTTGCGCCGAACGTGATTAACGCCCCAGCGGTCCCGAAGATGACGAGCTCGGAACAGAATCGATTCAAGCAATACCCTACGGATGGAACGATCACGGGTGCAATACCGGAATTGTTCAATGGGATCTTGTGCTGGTATTGGCCTGTGTAGCCATGGACCAGCCCGGCAGAGAATTTGAAATAGAGCGGCTGCAGGGATTCGAACGGCCGGAATCGGTAACCGCCATACACGTACTCCGACGCTTGCCCGAACGAATTGTCGAATGTGGACGCGCCCACGAGCCACTGCTCGGTAATGTTCCACTCGCCGAGGATCAGGTGCTGGTGATCGTCGTGTGCAGGATCGTAGTGAAAGTGCGTCGTATAGAGACTTGTCTCCAGGTAGAAGCGATCGGTTTGCCAAGGCTCCGGCGCATCCCAAGTCGGCGCCGCCGTTGCCTGTAAAGCAGGAACATCCGGCAGGCTTGTTATCGCGGGCCACGCCGCACTGGGTGCAGGTAACCCCTGCGCAGAAACGGAATCCCAGGCAGCGATGAAGGCGACTGCGGCGAGTGCCGTGACGCTGCGGATCAATCAAGCCACCCTAGGCAACAACACACGAACATGGAAGCCCTGTTTCGGATCATCAGGTGTGTATTCGACAAGGCGACGATCAGTACCATCAAAGTATCGCCATGCGCTGAACCGGAAATCCGGTAGCGTGGGTCTACGACTTAGCGGGACACTATGCCGCCAACGCGCCGCGCCACGCAGAAACGTCGCTATGTATAGCAGGCGCCCCTTGCGAAGTGCTTACGCGTGGCGCAAGCGTTCTGCGATGGGCTTGCTGCCTACCTTCTGCTCGATCGTCCACGTCTGAGTCTCTTCTCTCGCCGAGTACATTGCTCATAGTCCGGCCACCGGTACTTTGCGTCTGAGTCGGAGCGCGCGTGGTGTGTCCAGAAAACCGCGGCCGCAAGTGAATCGTCAGAGAGGGGTCAGACAAACGACAGGTGGAAGGCTTAGCATTCAAGATGCGATCGTCTGCAGGCTTGCATATGAATCCGTCGTTGCCAAAATCCGCGCTCCAGCCATGGAGCACTGCACCAATATCACAACGCGATGCAGTTCCACCCTGGCTTTGGCTTACCGCCATCTTGTTGCTAGTAGCTTGGTTCGGCGTCCTCGAATACCGGGATCTGTATCGCCCAGACGAGGGTCGCTATGCAGAAATTCCGCGAGAGATGGTGGTGTCTGGAGATTGGGTCACACCGCGACTCAATGACCTTAAGTACTTCGAGAAACCTCCGCTGCAATATT
Source organism: uncultured beta proteobacterium (assembly GCA_963821485.1). Classification (GTDB taxonomy): domain Bacteria; phylum Pseudomonadota; class Gammaproteobacteria; order Burkholderiales; family Casimicrobiaceae; genus PALSA-1003. The sequence continues at coordinate 5,751 of CAWGEB010000010.1, read as the reverse complement.
GGGCGACTGCCGCAGCGTATGTGGCGTTTGGAGAGGAAGAATGGACCGCGCGACTTTGGCCGGCGATGCTGGGATATCTCGGACTAGTCACTACGCTGTTGGCAGGCAGGGCCCTTTTTGATCTGCGCACCGGTGTGCATGCAGCGCTCATTCTCGCGAGCACCTTGCTATACCTGTTGTTTTCCCAGGTGGTTACGCTGGACATGGGCCTGACGTTCTTTCTGAGTGCGAGTCTTTATTGCTTCCTGCTGGCGATACGCGCAGGACTGACGATCCGACGGGAGCGAATGTGGATGCTTGGCGCCTGGGCCATGGCCGCACTTGCCGTGCTCAGTAAGGGTCTGATCGGCGTTCTGCTCCCTGCGCTCACGCTGTTTACGTATGCGGCCATTCATCGCGATTGGCGTTCACTACGGACCGTGTTGTGGCCGCCTGGCTTGATGCTGTTTCCTGGCAATCGTTGCACCATGGTTTGTCTTGGTACAACTGCGAAATCCAGAATTCTTCGGTTTCTTTTTCATCGGAGAGCATGTTGAGCGATTTCTACTTCCGGGGCACAATCGTCCGGGCGCCTGGTATTACTTTCTGGGCGTTGTTCTAGCCGGGACAATGCCGTGGAGTTCGCTGCTTCTGCCCGCGTTGCCTCTTGCGTGGCGCCGCCAACAGGCACAGACCCATCGGATTCATGCCGATCGGTTTCTGCTGTTATGGACTATTGTGATCGTTGCCTTTTTCAGCGTGTCGTCTTCAAAGCTTCCCGGTTATATTCTGCCCGTGATTCCTGCCATAGCGCTGCTCGCGGCACGATGGACCGCGCGGGCAAAGCCTGCACAAATCGGACCCCACCTGATTCCTGGATTTCTTGCCGGTGCTACGGCGCTAGTGACTGCCGTTGTTGGTGGGCCCACTCCGCGGCCATTTCCCGCAAGGAATTGATCTCGAGGCATTTGGGCCGTGGCTGGCGATCGCTGGCCTTTTGATTGCGCTGGCATTTGCTGCAGGGCGCTTCCATGTTGTCGTTGGAGATTCCACGCAAGCGTTGGCCATCGCAGCACTTGCCACCGTATTCGCGCTGCAGCTATTGCAAGCTGGAGCGCAAGATTTCGCGCCGCAATACTCAAACAAAGAATTCATCGACAACGTGCGCGCCAAGATTGGCGAGTTTGATCGAAACGCACCGTTCTACAGCGTGCGGACTTACGACCATACAATTCCGCTTGAATTGGGCCGAACCGTCACCTTAGTGGCCTACGCGGATGAAATGGCCTTTGGCCTTCTCATGGAGCCCGAGAAAGGCATTCCAACGATCGACGAATTTCGCGAACGGTGGCGCAACGATACGCGTGGCTACGCTGTTATGCCATCGCGCCAATACCAGGACGAGGTGGCCGCCGGTACTCCGATGGAAGTCCTGGGCCAGACCACCCGTCTTGTGCTGGTCCGAAGATAGGACCCGTAGATCTCTTCACCGTGCGATGGCGCTCTGACGCACCGAAGGCCCGTTCCTCATGCAGGCGCGTACTCTTGTTGCCGTCATCTTGTCGACGTCGGCGGGGAGCGTTGTTTACCTGGCGTTGATCTATCTGGGATCGTCAACCGCGCCCGTCGCAATGGGCGGAGAGTTGGTCGTGCACGCGCTCCCTGCAGCGTTAGTCAGCATGATGTTTGTGACCTTCGTGCTACTGCCGCTGTGGCGTAGGCTCCAAGGTGGCGAGGCGGTGCGAATCGTTGTGTTCTTGCTTACGGGATCGGCTGCATGGCTGGTGTTGAGCATGGCACTGCTTCTCTTGACGACATGGGACCCGGCGGAAGGTTTGAGGACCGTATCGCAATTCGTGGTTCCAGGCTTGGTGGTAGTGTTAGTCTTTGGCGCAATCGCAACGCGTGGTTAAGACCAAGCGCAACCAAGTCAGTGGATTCCGCGCTGTGCCGCATGCAGGGCATGAGCCCGAGCTCTGACCCATGCCAGAACGTAGGGATCATCTCAACACCAGCGCGCAACTGCTTTCGCGGTCGAGCGCTTATTTCTGCTTCAGGGTGTGCTGAGCCTGGTCGGTCCGGAGAGCTTTGGGGGTTGGAATGATGGCGACGCCGGACTGGTGCGAGCGATCTGGTGTCTGATTCGTCACCTGAAACCGAAAAAGGTTATCGAGACCGGCGTCGCTCCCGGTGTCACCTCGCGCTTCAAACCGTGCCCGTATCGTTCACGACGTGGCGTCGGCACATTGCATCGCTCGTAATTGCAGCCCGTTGAGGTCGTTGTGCCCTCGGCGCGCTATCTGGCCGACTTTCTCCTTCGTCCGTCGTACGGAGTTCTTGGCACGGCGTGCGTCGCTTGGGAGCTCCGCTGTAGTACGGCTGCTCACGACCTCGCGCGGGGCGGACGTGCTGGCGACGAAGTGATGGTTGCGCAGCGCGCGACTGGGTTTCGCCGAAAAGTGTATGCGCGTCCTACAGGGACTGGTGCGAGTGGCTGCAGTCGGCGTTACGACTTGACGTCACCAGTGGCTTCAATGTCGCGACTGCGGTCATCGACCTGACGCCGGTGAACTGGCGTTATCGGGCCAAAAGCCGACCTTGCCGGTTACGTTTCAATTTGGCGATTACGCTACGGTGCATATCTGTCCCCTGCCAAGCCTATCAGCGACGAAGCTGGGCACCTAGCCGGCGAGCGAGATTAACCAGCGGGCCATGCCGTGCCATAGCGCACTTGCCCTGAACGGAATTTTCAATAGCTGCACTGCTAGCGCGAAGCCCCCCGCCCAAAAATATGCAGGATGCACTTTGCCGGCGACCGCCAGTCATAGATCATGCCGGCAACAATGAAGAGTTCAGCGATGAGTGCGGTTGGAAGAACCCCAGCTACGGGCGGCGGCGGACCCGGCAGTCCGGCGAGCCCGACGGTGCCCTCGAATGGCAGATGGCCGCCCATCACGATGTAGGCGATGAAAGGACGCGCGATCGGCGCTTCAAGGAGGACGGCCGTTGCCGAGATCAATAGCCGCTTGTGCCAATCGGAGCGACGCACATTGACGATCGCCGCAACCACGAGGACCGCGAACGACAGCATCGCCGCCATCGGCACTATCATGAAGGCCTCGCCGGCGTCGGCAAAATTTGCCGCGACCGCTCGTTGGGCTGCATTGATCGCTGCTAATGTGCCGAAGATCGTCACCGCGGTTGCCAGCGACACGCCTATCATGCCGACATCGCGATGGCGCGCGATGTTTCCCGATGCGGCCAGCCAGGTCTGACAGATCAAGAGCAGTGTCCAGCCGAAGGAGAGCAGTGCGTGGATCGCGAGCACCCCGATCCGTTCTGGTATGCCCTGAGCCAACGGGACCCAGAACGTCGGCACAAAGCCAAGGAACGCGGTGGCCGTCATCGCTATAGCCATCCAAAGGTAGAAACGCGGCCGATGCGCTGCTCTATCGTGTAGCGTTGCCTCAGTGATCGTTGCCATCATGGCCCCCTCCGGTATTCCGCAAAGCTAGCAGTCTACTTTCAATAGTGCGTTGAGGCGATGATGCTGGAGGCCTTGGGTGGTAGGTCGCAGTTCGGCCATCTGCGGTCATAGCGCACTACGCTCCAAAGCGGTCGTCGATTGATGCTCGTCGGCTGACACCGGTTGACGTCGAAGCGGACGAAGAAGGATGCAGCCTCGTTGCCTGACCTCGCGGCGCCATCCATTGTTACAAGAACGTAACGCTTCGCATTATGATACCCGCGCTCGGTCTGGCATCGAAGTCTTATTCGGTGCTACCGGACTTGCTATCCGCCGTCGTCCTGCTGTCGTTACGCTGACAAGAATTTTGTCTCGTGAATTGTTCGTGATGATTTTGACTTGCATCAACCTCAGATCGCAGCGACAGCGAATCATCTCTCTAACTCGCCGATGGCTCTGTGACTGGAGTTGACGTTTTCGAGCCCTAGAGAAAGGCGGCTTGCCGGAAGGCAACGAAGGAGAGATTCAATGTTCGGGCACGTCGATATTCACCGCCAAGGTCTTGTTCTGCCGATCCTGCTGCTGGCTGCCGGCATGGTTGGACCGGCTGAAGCCGTTCCGTCGTTTGCGCGACAGACGGGTCAGGAGTGCCCCGCCTGCCATGTGAGCTGGCCCGAACTGACACCCTACGGCCGTTACTTCAAGCTGACCGGGTACACCATCGGCAAGTCGGCGATCACCTCCGAGGGTTTCCAGTATGTGCCGATGGCGGTAATGCTGCAGGGATCCGTCACCAACACGAAGAACAACCACGCGGTCGATCCGGAAACCGGTGATTCCGTGACAGTCAACCAGCGCAACAACAGCGCGGTGTTCTCCGGCGGAAGTGTGTTCCTCGCGAGCCGGATCAACGACTACTTCGGCGGCTTCGTCCAGTGGACCTACGACAACCTCGCCACCGTGACCAACGGCACGCTCGGGGGGCATAGCAGCCTCGACAATACCGACCTTCGCGGCGCGTACAAGTATTCGCCCGCCGGAGCGGGCGAGCCGGAGTGGGTCTTCGGCGTGACGCTCAACAACAATCCGACGATGCAGGACCCATGGAACAGCACGCCGGCGTGGAGCTATCCGTATACGTCCTCTCCGCTGGCGCAAACGCCCGCGGCGGCGACCATCATCGACGGCACCCTCGCGCAGCAGGTTGCCGGACTCGGTGCGTACGCCCTCTGGCAGAAGACGCTCTACCTCGAGTTCTCGAACTACCGGACCGCCAACGTTACTGGGCAATGTCTTCCGCGCCGGGCAGCCCTACAACACGCCGGGCGGCGTCATGACGCTCAACAATTTCAACCCGTACTGGCGCGTTGCCTACACGAAGGACTGGGGCGTGCAATCGGTGATGCTGGGCACCTACGGCATGGTCGCCAACGTCTACCCGGACAACCTCAACACGACCACGCCAACGGATCGCTACCAGGACGTGGCCATTGACGCCCAGTATCAGTACATCACCGACGTCCACACGGTCACCGCGCAGACGACCTACATCTGGGAAAAGCAGAAGTACAACGCGAGCTATCCGATCACGCAGGCGACGGGCTCGGGCTACGGAGCAGGACCAACCCCCGCGAACCCGACCGACACGCTACGCACGTTCAAGCTCAAGGGATCGTATTACTACGAGCGCAAGTACGGGGCCACCGCAGCGATATTCCAGACGACGGGCAGTTCGGACGAGGGCCTCTGGGGCACCGACGCCAACGGCAACCCCAACACGCCGAACAGCAGCGGCTACATCCTCGAACTCGATTGGCTGCCGCTCCAGAACCTGCGCCTGTTCCTGCAGTACACCGGCTACACGAAGTTCAACGGCGCGCGCTCGAACTACGACGGCAACGGGCGCAACGCGAGCGACAACAACACATTGTTCTTCGACGTCTGGGTGGCGTTCTGAGCGCTCGATCCACGGGAGCGCGCACCGTGCGTCGCGAAACGACGGTCGGTAGCGTACCCATTGTCAAACGGGAGCAAGTCGATGAGGCATTTCCAGCGAACATTACTTGGGATTGCACTGACGTGCATGGGAGGCGGCGCTTCGGGGCAACAGGCCGCCACCGAGAAGCCAGCGCCAGTAAGCGCGGCGGGCTACACCGCGGCGGTATCCAAGGCGGTCAATCTCTGCTCTACCTGTCATGGGCCCTACGGCGTCAGCGTATCGCCCGAATTCCCGAACCTCGCAGCTCAGCGTGCCGACTATCTCGCCGCGCAGCTCGTGGCATTCCAGCAGCACGCTCGTGCCGAAA
>CAWGEB010000009.1:0-325957 GCA_963821485.1 uncultured beta proteobacterium | reverse complement strand
ACAATCTTGTAATTCCCATCGCGATATGGCCTTGTCTCATGGCAACGAAATCGGCACAGAAGCCGCGTTATTGGTCTCATCACCTTTGGCGACGAACCCGTCGTCCGTGTTGGCGCCGACGTTGATCGCAGGCCCTCGGCGATCTGCCTTGATAAACAGGGTATAGCTGGCCCGCCGTTGCCGTCGTGGCCGTGGTAAAGCGTCCCCGTCGTGACCGTATAGCTTCTCGGCACCCGCCGCCAGCGCCGTCGGCTGCGCGTATACCCGGACAGATTCAGGTCGGCGTTGTCGAACGTCGCATTGGCCGACAGGTATGCCAGGTCATACCAGTTCGGTGGTTTGGCGCGGGCACCAGCCGCCGATATTGGCGACCGTGTAGGTTACCGGGACGGAATATGAGCCGGTGCCATTCTTGACGATGGTCCCAACGCTGACGCTGACAGCGACTGCTAAATCTGGCCGCGCGCGGTAGCGTGATCAACAATGGCTTGCCAGTGCTTGTTGGTCTCGTTGATTCGGCCAGACGACCATTGTCGGTGTTGCTGCCGCCGACCGCACCGCCGTTGCCGTCCGCCTTCCCCACCAACAGCGTGTAGTCGCCTGGCGCCGTGGCGGCGCTCGTCGTCGAGAAGGTCGTCGTAGGGGTATAGCTCGCCCCCGCTGCCAGCAGGTGTCGTGGCCAGACATGGCGTCAGGTTTGGTCGGTGTTGTCCAGCGTCGCATCCGGCAGACAGATAACCCTGGTCGAGCCAAGTCGCTACCCGCAGTCGAACCGCCCATATTGGTCACCGTGAAGTCACCGGGAAGTTATATGCGCCGTCCTGATTGACCGTGACCGCACCCACGCTGCATTGCTCAGCTGGGATCGGCCTGGCCGGCAACGTAATCAACAACCCTGGGTGTTGTTCGCTTCCGCTCGATTCCGCGACGTTTCCGTTGTCGGTGTCTGGAACTCCCCACCAGAGAGCCATGGCCGTTGCCGGCTTTGATGAACAGCGTGTAGCTCGCCGGCGAATTGTCGTGCCCGTCGTGAAGGTGGTGGAAGCACTGGGTAGCTTGCTCCGGCGGCCAGCGCGGATCCTTGAGCATGGCAATCCGGAAAGGTCTCGCATCGCTGTTGTCCAGTGTCGCGTCCGCCGACAATAGCCCTGCGTCATGCCAAGGCGCTGCCGCCGCACCATTGCCGACGTTGTTGACTTGGAAGGTGACCGGAATACTGTAAGTCCGTTCGATTCACCCGACCGCACCCATAGCGCCATTGGTCACGGTCAGACCGCTTTCGGGCTCGCCGGGAGCGGCGATGCCAACGGCTTGTGTATTATCTGTTTCATCGGCTTCGGCTACTAGTTGGCGCCCGTCGGACTGTAGATCTGCCCTGTCGCACTGACGCCCGCATTCTGCCTTCAAGATCAGGTAATAGTTGCCGCCGCCGTCGTAGCGCTGGTCGTGGAAGTCGTGGCGACCGTGTAGTTGGCGCTCGCAGTTCAAATTGCCGCGGGTGGTGTCGGCTTCGCAGCACCTGATCCGCATCGTGGCAGGACCCGCGCTTGCCAGCCGCTAACGTGCCGCGGTCGTTCTCAGGTCGCGGCTGCCGTCGCGCTGCCAATGTTGTTGACCTGAAACGTTACTGGAATGTTCGGCGTACGAACCATTGATATTCGCGGTAATCGCTCCGACCGAGACATTGCTGATGGTCAGGTCTGGTTTCGGAGTCACATCTGATCGCGTGATCTGCGTCACGCTGCCAGCGGCATCATAGATGTACTGGAATTGCGATTGGGATTGAGCCCACGCATGGTTGGCGGACAACAAACAAACTACGGTGTGCCAGAGCAACCGACTGCGTTCGCGCATCGTCGATCGCGCTAGCGGTCGTCGCGTCGACAACACGCGAGGTGGCCGCTTCAGCACATTCAACGACTGCATTGTCCAACCCCTCCAAGAACGTCACGTCAACACTGGGCACGTCTCGATACGCTACGGTGTCCAGTAAGTAGCAAGATTCAAATTCATCAAGCTAGGCGGTTCTCACGTTGTCGCCCGCTATGAGCGGTGAAAGTTGTGGCGGTCCATTGTTTGCGAAAGCCGCCGACCGCTGCAATCATCCAAATGGCCTAGGCCGGCCGTTGAACTGTAGGAAATGACAGGTGACCACCGGGTCCCGTTCCAGCCTCCCGTTGACCATTGATTCGGCAAGTGCTATTGAGACGACGCGAGAGCGCCTTCCGCACGTTGGTGGAGTACACCCGAATGTCGAAAGCCTTCTGAAAATGACTACGAACTCCTGGTCGGGCGATGTGCGCGCAGTGCTCGCACACGACGCAATCAAGTCACTGATACGCACGATCCCTCACTATCCCAAGAACGGGATCATGTTTCGCGACATCACCACGCTGCTGCAGGATCCCGTCGGGTTCCGGCTGTCGATCGATGAATTGGCTGCCCGTTACGAAAGCCGGCCCTTCGACAAGATCGCCGGCATCGAATCGCGTGGATTCATCTTCGGCGCGGCGCTCGCCTACCGGCTGGGCAAAGGATTTGTCCCGATCCGCAAGCAAGGCAAGCTGCCGGCCGAAACCTTCGAGAGGAGCTATGATCTGGAATACGGCACCGCGCGAATGGAAATCCATGTGGACGCGATCGGCAAGGGCGAGAAGGTCGTGATCGTGGATGACCTGATTGCAACGGGCGGCACCGCCGAAGCTGCAGCCACGTTGGTCAAACTCGCCGGCGGTGAAGTCGTCGAGTGCTGCTTCGTGATCGACCTGCCCGAGATCGGTGGGCGGCGGCGCCTGGCTGACCAGGGCATCGCGTCGCACGCGCTGTGCGCGTTCGACGGAGACTGACCCATGCGCGGCCATCTAGGGCATATCGACGCTTTGAGCGCAATCGCGAACGTGCGGCGAAGGCGGGCAATGGCGGGGGTTGCCGCATGGCTAGGTGGTCTCGCGCTGCCCGCAGGAGCGCAAACTCCGGCGGTCGACCCTGCCGTTGCGTCCATCCGCGCCTTCTACGAGGTGCTGCTGGACGTGATGAAGCACGCCGACAAGCTGGGCGTGCGTGGCCGCTACGACAAGCTCGCGCCGGCCATTCGTTCGGTTTACGACCTGCCCGCGATGACGCGCCTTGCCATCGGACCGGACTGGAGCACGATCCCGCCCGAACAACAGGCTGCGCTCATCGACGCCTTCTCGCGCAGGTCGATCGCGACCTACGCCAATCGCTTCGACGGGTACTCGGGACAAAGCTTCGAAGTCGATCCTGAGGTCGAGACGCGCAGCACGGGCCGACTCGTTCGCAGCAAGTTGATTCGGCCGCCCGAGTTTCCCATTACGTTGAACTATCTGATGCGCGGGTCCGGCGACACGTGGAAGATCGTCGACGTCTACCTTGCCGGATTCATCAGCGAGATGGCGACACAGCGCACGGAATTCGATGCGATCCTGAAGAATGGAGGCCCCGCTGCCTTGATCGAGAACCTGCACCAGCAAATCGATAAACTCATGCGCAAGACCTGATCGTCGCAACGGCTCCACGGAGACGGCCGCCCCTCACCGGCGTGCGCGCACCGAGGCCAGGAGTGCCGGAAGGAAGATCAACGCCGCCACCAGCGTGTAGGCGAGCGACAGCGCCAGGAGCTGGCCCATGCTCGACGTTCCCGGATGATGCGAATACCAGAGGCTGCCGAAAGCCGTTCCGGTCGTCAGCGCGCTGAACAGCACCGCCCGCGTGAGGCTCGACTGCAACAGATCGTGCGCTCCGTTCCGCCACGCCATCACGAAGTAGATGCTGAAAGCGACGCCGATACCGAACAGCAACGGCAACGCAATGATGTTTTCGAAATTGAGCGGCAGCCCGATAACGACACAGGTGCCAAGCGTGGCGAGGCCGGCGAGCGTCAACGGCGCGAGCGTCAGCAAGACGTCGCTCACCCGACGCAGCACGACTGCGAGCAATACCGTGATCGACAGCAGCGCCCAGAGGCCCGCCTCCAGAAATGCGCGCACGATGGTACGGCTCGACTCCTGTATGCCGACGGTGGTGCCCGTCGCTTCGGGCGCCAACTGCCGGACGACGCTCACGAAGCGCTGCAGCGACGCGTTGTCGTTGGCATCGCCCTTGGGGAACACTTCGATGCGCGCCCGGCCGTCCGGCGCGGTCCAGTCGCGCACCAGGTCGGCGGGCAATTTTTCCAGCGTGACCGTTTCGGCCTGCAGCGCGTCGCGCAATTGGTCGAGCATCACGTGCAACCCAGGGATCAGCGCGTCCCGTGCGCGCTCGCGCGCCGCGGGGGCTTCGCCAGCGAGCACGGTGAGTGCCCGCGAGAGCCTTGCCGCGTCGATGGCGGCGGTGCCTCCGGGATGAGGACCCGCCGCCTGGGCGAGCGCTTGCGCAGTGCGCGAGATCGCGAGAACGGTCTGTTCGTCGGTGGGTGGAGGCTTCACCTCGGGTGGATTGAGCGCAGCGTCGAGCAGCATCGCGGCGTCGCCGAGCAGTGCGAGCTTCGCTTCCTGCTGGTCCGGAATGAAGCTGGCCAGTGTAATCGCGCGATTGACTTCCGGCAGCGCGGAAAGGCGCTTGGCCAGCGCCACGGCGTCGCCAAGCGTCGGGGCCAGGATCTCGATCGTGTTGGGTGTCGTGTCCGGATTCTTCATGAGATCGACCAGCGTCGCCACGGATTCGGCCTTCGGGCTGCGCAGGTGCAGCGGGTTGAAATCGAACTCGAGCTTCGGCAGCAGCACCATGCTGCCGATGGCAATCAACGCGGCGCCGACGAGGACGGCGAGCCGTCGGCGGTTCAGAAATCGATCGAGCGGCGCCAATGCCGCATAGCCGACGGCGCCACGTTCGCCGCCGGGACGCATCACCGCGAGCAGCGCGGGCAACAGCGTGATGCTGGTAACGAACGCGATGATCATGCCCGTTCCCGCGATCAGACCGAGTTCAGACACGCCACGGTAGTCGGTCGGCAGAAACGAGTAGAACCCCGCCGCAGTCGAGGCCGCAGCAAGCGCGAGCGGCACCCCGACTTCAGCGCCTGCGTCCCGTAAAGCGAGCCGGAGGTCGTCGTGCAGATGTCGCTTTGCCCGATAGCACACGCAGAACTGGATGCCGAAGTCGACACCGAGTCCGATGAACAACACCGCGAATGCCACGGAAATGAGGTTGAATGCGCCGAACACCAGCAAACCGAACGCCGCGGTCACCGCCATACCCGCGAGCAGACTGATGAGGATCGCGACAATAAGGCGACCGGAGCGGACAGCCAGCCACAGCAGAACCACGACGACGAGCATCGCCACGGCGGCGTTGAGTCCCGCGCCTTCCGCGAGCGTCGCAAACTCCTCGTCGGCGAGCGGCACGGGCCCGGTGAGGCGAACGCGAAGGCGGCCATCGGAGGCGAACCCAAGGTCACTCACCGCGGCGCGAATCGCGGTGACCGCACGCGCGCCGGGCTGCAGCGCACCGAAGTCGAGGGCCGGCTGCACGAGAATGTAGCGGCGCAGCTCGCGTGGATCGGGAGAGCGTGCCATGATCAGCGTGCGCCACGAAAAACGCGACACTTTTCCGGCATTGCTCGTTTCGATCGCCTCGGCGAAAGCGGCGAGCGGCCGCTGCAAGTCGTCGAGCTTGATCTGTTCCCGGCGCACGCCTTCGAGGACGAGCGAAAGCGCATCCATCACTCCGCGCAACGTCGGATCGGCCGCCAACGTGCCGAGCAGCGGCTGCGCGGCGATAATCTGTCGTGTCGTACGCGCAACTTCTTCCGGCGGGGCGAACAGCAGGCCCGCGCGGTTGAAGAACGGACCGCCGTCCGGCCGCCGTACATTGTGAAACATGGTCGTGTCGCTGGCGAGCCGCTGTGCCAGGGCCGCCGTCGCCTGCTCGGCCAGGTCGGGTGTTGTGCCGTCAACGACCACCGCAATCATCGCGACGCGTTGCGGAAAGTTCTTGGCGAAGTCGATCTCGCGCTTCCGCCACGAGAGGTCCGGCGAGATCAGCTTTGCGGTGTCGGTGTCGATTGCAATGTGCTGTGCAGCGTATGCGAACGCGATTGCGCTCAATACCGCGGCGGCAGCGAGCGTGTACCATGGGCGTGTTACGCACGTGTCGACCACGCGCGTGATCAACGCTCGCATGTCTCGAATTCCTTTCGCTTCCTCGGATCAGCCGTACGCCGATCCATCCATTTCGCGCCGATCTTGCCGACCGACTTGTCCGCAGCCCGACAAAGAGGCATGATTGTACAGATGGCGGATACCCGGACGAACTACTTCGAGCGGAGCCGGCGATGATCGACCTCGCCATGCGTCTGCGCCGACCCCGGCCGGCGGCATGCGAGTGATTCTTGCACAGCCCCGCGGCTTTTGTGCGGGCGTGATTCGCGCGATCGACATCGTCGAGGAGGCGCTCCGGACGTTCGGCGCACCGGTCTACGTGCGCCACGAGATCGTGCACAATCGCCACGTCGTCGAAAGCCTGCGGGCGAAGGGCGCGCGGTTCGTCGAGCATCTTGCGGACGTGCCCGCGGGTGCCATCTCGATCTTCAGTGCGCATGGCGTCGCGCGCAGCGTCGAGGACGAGGCGCGGACGCGCGGCCTGCGCGTGCTGGATGCCACATGCCCACTGGTCGCCAAGGTCCATGCACAGGGCAAGCGCTACGTCGCTGCGGGTCGCCAGGTGATCATGGTCGGCCACGCCGGCCATCCCGAGGTCGAGGGAACGATGGGCCAGATCCCGGCGCGCGTCCTGCTGGTGCAAACGGCGGAGGATGTCGAGGCGCTCGACCTCGATCCCGACACGCCGGTCGCCTACATCACCCAGACGACGCTGAGCGTCGACGACACGCGCTCGATCATCGCCGCGATCGAATGCCGTTTCAGCGATGTCGTCGGGCCTGATACCGACGACATCTGTTATGCCACCCAGAATCGGCAGTTGGCCGTGCGGGAGCTGGCCAAACTCGCCGACGTCATCCTGGTGGTCGGCGCGAAGAACAGCTCGAACTCCAATCGTCTTCGCGAAATCGGCGTCGAGATCGGCGTACCGAGCTACCTGATCGCCGACGGCAGCGAAGTCCAGAGCGGCTGGTTCCGCGAGGCCGATGTCGTCGGCATCACCGCCGGCGCGTCCGCGCCCGAGGAGCTGGTCGCCGACGTGGTCGCAGCGCTCCGCAGTACCGGACCGATCGAATTGTCCGTGCTGCCCGGAATCACGGAAAACGTTGAATTTCGCCTTCCCGCCGAGTTGCTGCGCGCCCGCCTGGCGCGTACCGCGACTTCCTGACTCTCACGAATCATCCCGAAAGCGCCACGTGGCAATCCCTCTACTGCAAAAAGCCCGCATCGGCGCCTACATCGTCCGTCAGCAACTCGCCGGTCGCAAGCGCTATCCCCTCGTGCTGATGCTCGAGCCGCTGTTCCGCTGCAACCTCGCATGCGCCGGCTGCGGCAAGATCGATTACCCGGAAGAAATACTGGACCAGCGACTGTCGGTCGCGGATTGTCTTGCTGCAGTGGACGAGTGCGGCGCCCCGGTGGTCTCGATCGCCGGCGGCGAGCCCCTGCTGCACAAGGAAATTGGTGCCGTCGTTGCAGGAATCATTGCGCGACGCAAGTTTGTCTACCTCTGCACGAACGCCCTTCTGCTCAGGAAAAAGCTGGCGCAGTTCGAGCCGAGTCCCTACTTTGTCTGGTCGGTACACCTGGACGGCGATCGGGAGATGCACGATCGGTCGGTATGCGAAACGGGCGTCTACGACAGAGCGGTGCTGGCGATCCGGGAGGCAAAGGAGCGCGGCTTCCGCGTGAATATCAACTGCACGCTGTTCAACGACGCCGATCCGGAACGCGTCGCGCGGTTTTTCGACAGCGCCGCTGCGCTGGGCATCGACGGCATTACGGTATCGCCGGGCTACGCCTACGAGCGCGCGCCCGACCAGGCGCACTTCCTCAATCGTGCGAAGACCAAGCAGCTGTTCCGGGACATCTTCAGTCGCGGCCGCGGCGGCAAGGCGTGGTCGTTCAGCCAATCGGGCCTGTTCCTGGATTTTCTGGCAGGCAACCAGGACTATCGTTGCACCCCCTGGGGCAATCCGACCCGGACGGTATTCGGCTGGCAACGGCCCTGCTACCTGCTCGGCGAAGGTTACGCGCGGACCTTTCGCGAACTCATGGATGAGACCAATTGGGACTCGTATGGAACCGGCAATTACGAGAAGTGTGCCGACTGCATGGTGCATAGCGGTTTCGAAGCGACCGCCGTGCAGGATGCGGTGCGCCATCCGCTGAAGGCGTTCGCGGTCAGTCGACGCGGCGTCGCAACCACGGGAGCCATGGCCCCCGAGATATCGCTCGCGAACCAGCGTCCGGCAGAGTATGTGTTTTCACGCCACGTCGAGAAGAAACTAGCCGAGATCCGGGTAACCCAGACCCGGGCCAAGGAACCGACGACCGCGTGAGAGCGCGCGAAAGGCGGTTCGCGCGTCGACCGCAGTTCGAAACAGCGCCGGCAATTGATGCGGAGCCCGTGCGACTGAACCCAGGACCGCGCGCGAGTTGACGGTGCCGTCGGAGCGCATGCCGCGAGTTGCCGCCGGCGCGATCGCGCGTCCGACCGGATCAGCAATCACGCGGAACACGGCGAACGGGACGCCGTGCGCGACGGCAAACTCCGCGACCACGTGCGACTCGGTATCCACGGCGATCGCACCGGTTTCAAATCCGAGCGCACGCTTCTCGGCGGGCGTGGCGACGATGGTGTCCGTGCCGACGAGGGTTCCCCTGACGGCACCCCGCAGCCGCTGCTTCAGTGCCATGGCCCAAGCCGCTTGAACCGGCCAACGCGCGGTGCGGGTTACGACCGCATCGGCAACGATCCACCTTCCCGGCTTCAGCGCCGCGATCAGGCCGCCGGCAATGCCGATGCTGATGATCGCGGTAGCTCCGCGCGAGAATTCGCGCTCGAGCGCGGCCTCGAGCCGCCGCCTGTCGCCGCCTGCGGCAACGGTTTTCACACCGTCACCGGCCACGATACGTGCCTCGATGGCCAGGCCGGTGACCGCAACGATGCGTCGCGCGTCGATCGCAGCGACGCTCACATGCCCAGTCGAGCCTGCGACTCGCAGGAGCTTTTCAGGTTGCGAAAGCGCGCAAGCGCCCAGAGGGGAAAGAACTTCGAATAGCCGTGGTAGCGCAGATAGAACACGCGTGGAAATCCGACCGCGGTGAATTGCGGCTCGGACCAGAGCCCGGCGTGATCATTCGTCCGGATAAGGTAATCAATACCTCGCTCGACCACCGGATGATTTACCTCGCCGGCGGCCATCAATCCGAGCAGCGCCCAGGCAGTCTGGGAGGCGGTGCTGGGTGCTGGCTGGTGGCCACGATAGTCAAGGTCATAGCTGTTCCCATGTTCACCCCAGCCGCCGTCGGCATTGGCGATCGAAACCAGCCAATCGACTGCGCGCCTGATCTCGGGCGCCTGCGGATTCACGCCCGCGGCCTTGAACGCACAAAGCGCCGACCATGTCCCGTAGATGTAGTTCATTCCCCATCGCCCATGCCAACTGCCGTCCGCTCTCTGATCCCGCCGCAGAAACTCGAGGGCGCCGGACAAGGCATTGCGATCCGCTTCGTTGCCAAGCTGGGCGATCATGCTTGCGCAACGTGCGGTCACGTCGGCGGTCGGCGGGTCGAGCAGCGCGCCGTGATCGGCGAACGGTATGTGATTGAGGTACTCACTCGTGTTGTCCGCATCGAACGCACCCCACCCGCCATTTCTGCTCTGCAATCCCAGAATCCACTCGCGACCGCGGTTGATGGCCTCACTGAAGTCGACGCCCCATGAAATGGCGAGACGATGCGCGGCACGGTCCATCGCCATCACGACGACGGCCGTGTCGTCCAGGTCCGGATAGTGCGGATTCGCGTATTGGAACGCCCAGCCTCCGGGGCGCACGGCTGGCCGCTGAACGGCCCAGTCGCCGCGAATCTCGAGTTCCTGCCTCGGCGCCAGCCAGACGAGCCCCCGTCTGGCGCTGGCCACCGCGCGCTCGCTGCCGACCTCGATCAGCGCCTGGCATGCAAGTACGGTATCCCACACCGGTGACACGCATGGCTGACAATAGGCCTCGTCGCGCTTGAGCACGATCAATTTGTCGATCGCATTTAGTGCGGCAACGACGCTCGGGTGATCGCGCGGATAGTCGAGCGCGTCGAACAACATCGCGGTGTTCGCCATCGCCGGGAAAATAGCGCCCAGGCCGTCTTCACCGTTAAGGCGTTGCGTTATGAACGCGACGGCCTTGGCAACCGCTCGCTTGCGCGGCCCGGCGGGGAAATAGGGTTCGGCAAACCGAATCAGCGCATCGATGAGCGCAAATACCGCGAACCATGGCCGGGACTGGTGCATGGCCCGCGGCGCGCGCCGTATCCGTGCCGATCGTCCGGCAAACAGCTCATCGATACTGACCTTGCGCGAACTGCGCGACGACGGTTTCAGCGCCTGCAGAACCAATAGTGGCGCCAACACTGTTCGTCCCCAATAGGAAATCCGGAACAGGTGGAATGGGAACCAGCGCGGCAAAAACATGATCTCGACCGGAATCGTCGGCACGGCCTGCCAGGGAATCACACCGTGCAGGGCAAGGAGGAGTCGCGTAAACACGTTCGTGGTGCCAGCTCCGCCGTGTGCGAGAATCGCGTCCCGCGCCCGCAGCATGTGCGGCGCATCTGCAGAATCGCCGATGACCTTCAGGGCGAAGTAAGCCTTGACGCTGGCGCTGATGTTGAAATCACCGCCGTGGAAAAGTGGCCAGCCGCCATGCGGTGCTTGTATTCGACGAAGATATCTTGCGATCTTCTGCTCGAGAGAGGGTTGCCGCGCTCCCAGGTAATGCTTCAGCAGGACGTATTCCGCGGGAATCGTCGCATCGGCCTCGAGCTCAAAGATCCAATGGCCGTCCCGGCGCTGCGCCGCAAGCAATGCGGCGGTCGAGCGTTCGATGCACGCATCGATGCCCGAAGCGACAACTTCGCCCGGATCGACGGTATCGACAACCGATTGCCGGGTTGCGATCCCGGCGCTACGCGTGATGTCCTCTAACACGGCAGAATCTCTGGACGAGTATCAATCTTCGAATTGTTCATAGCTATTTCGCCGTCCGTAACAAGTGGTCAAATTTACTTCTCGCATCACACCAGCCCATACCGCAACATTATCCATGCGCGCGTGGCCCGATGGAGCCGGAGTCGGTGCCTTGGCGCGGCCCAGCCACGCGCCACCAGACGGTCAAGTATTGTCTGATAGACCTTGGCCATGAGTAAGGGAGCACGCACGATTCTGAGAGGATAACGCGACAGCACCCCGTTTGCGTGCTCGAAGTGGTTCACGGCGCGGGCGACGATCGGCGCGCAGGCGTCGCCGAGCGCGGGGTGGTTCAGGACCGTCGCCGTGTCGGTGGTCTTGATTCCGGCGTCGAGCAAGCACTCGCGCGGCAGATAGAGCCGTCCTTTGTCGGCGTCCTCATCCAGATCGCGCAGGATGTTTGTCAGCTGAAGCGCTCGACCGAGATGGAAGGCAAGGAGCGAACCGTCCGGATCCTGCATTCCGAACACGCGCACGGACAGGCGGCCCACCGCGCTTGCCACGCGATCGCAGTAGAGGTCGAGGGTTGCATCATCCGGGCCCAGAATATTCGTCGCCGCGTCCATCTCCATTCCATCGACGATCGAGAGGAAATCCTTGCGCTGCAGCCCGAACGCGGCGGTGGCGTCGGCAAGGCCCCGCAGCCTTGTCGAGGCCTCCCCGACAAAAATCGCATCGATCGCCGATCGCCACTGCCGCAACCCATCGAGCTTGGACTCGCGGGAAGCGTCGCTGTCGGCGATGTCGTCGATCGCCCGGCAAAATGCGTAGATCTCGAACATGGCCTCCCGCTGCGGCGCCGGCAGCACGCGCATCGCCGCATAGAAGGAACTCCCGGAGACCGATGGCGCCGCGGGCGGGAGGCTGCCGGGCTTCTCGACGTATGTCTGTGTGGGCATTAGTCGCGTAAGACAGCCTGCATCATCGCCGGTTCGACGCCGGAACATGCGTGCGCCCCTTCCACATGCCGCCCTTGCCACGCCAGTGCTGCCACGCAGAGTCCAGCGTGAACCCGAGGTACATGCCTGCTACCGCTGGTAGCGCGACACCCCACCATGGCGAGACGCCGTAGAAGCGAAGTGTCGGTTGCAGGGCTAACGTCATCAGCAGCCACGCCGATGCGGCAAGCCACTGAGTCATTCCGGTGCTGCCGATCGCCTGTAGCGGCGGCGCCAGAAATGCCACCGTCATCGCCGTCACGGTCCCCGCCAGCAACAGCGGCGAATAGCCCAACTGCGCGTATGCCGAACGGCTGACCATCAGTCGAATATCCCCGATGGATCGATACGCCCGAAGGCTTTGCGCGCGATTGGTCAGGCCAAGCCAAATCGGCCCATGCGTCTTAAGCAGCCGTCCAAGCGCGCAGTCATCGATCAACTCACCGCGAACGCGCGCGAGCCCCCCTGCGGCGCGCAACGCTTTGCGCTGAACCAGCATGCAACCGCCGGCGGCTGCGGCTGTTCGCGCGTCGGGTCGATTGACCCAGGCAAACGGGTACAACATTCGAAAAAAGAAAATGAATGCCGGAATCATCGCTCGTTCGGCAAGACTTGCACAGCGCAGTTTCGCCATCAGCGACGTCAATACCAGACCGCCGCGCTCGGCGCGCGCGACGAGCTCCTTGAGCGCGTCGGATACGTAACTGATGTCGGCATCGGTGAAAAGCACGTAGGCCGGTGGTTCTGGCAAGTTATCGACGTACTCGGCGCCGACATTCAGCGCCCACATCTTGCCCGTCCACCCATCGGCAAGCTTCGGCGCGCGCAGGACCACCAGGCGGTCAGCCGCGCCGGCCGACGCTGCCCGGGCAACTGCATCCGTGCCATCGTTGCTGTGATCGTCGACCACGACGATGTCAAATCGACCGGGATAGTTCTGCTGCAGCAGTGAATGCAGCGTGGCAGCGATGATACTTGCCTCATCGCGTGCCGGGACGATGGCCACGACGTGCGGCCACAACGGAAGCGTCATCGGCGCGCTACCCGCCGGCGCATCGCTTTCGCCTGTACGCCAGAATCCACCGCGCAACAGCACCAGGTAGATCCATGCTACGCAGGCCAGCGACGCTACGAGCAGCAGGGTCATCGCAAGTATCCCGCATGCCGGAACCAACCGACCGCATCGCTCAGTCCTTCGGCGTAGGGTCGCGCCTCGAAACCGAGATCTCTCTTTGCCTTCGCACTCGTAAAGAACATCCGGTTCTTGGCCATCCGAAGTCCGTCGAGCGTAAGAAACGGCTCACGTCCGGTTCTGCCCGCGATCAGCTCCGCCATCGCCGCCGCCGGATACAGAAGTCTGCGCGGTATCCGCACGCGCGGCGGTCTGCGCCCGACGAGCTTCGTGATGTCGCGCAACATATCTGCGAGCAGGACATTCTGTCCGCCGAGGATGTATCGTTCGCCAATCGTGCCTCGGGTCAGCGCAGCCAGATGCCCTGCCGCCACATCGTCCACATGGACCAAATTGAGGCCGGTGTCCACATAGCCGGGCATGCGTCCGGATGCGGCTTCGACAATGATTCGCCCGGTTGGCGTCGGTCGTATATCACGAGGGCCGATCGGGGTCGATGGATTGACGATGACCGCCGGAAGTGCGTCGCGGGCGATCATGGTTTCGACCAGAAGTTGCGCCGCGACCTTGCTTTGCTTGTAGGCCCCGATCGCCGCCGTTTCGGCGAGCGCCACGGTCTCGTCCGCTGTTTGCCCGTCCAACCGAAGCGCCAGCGCGGCGACGCTACTCGTGTATACGATGCGCTCGACTCCGGCGCGCAGCGCGGCTTCCATGACCGTCTTTGTTCCCGCAACGTTGTTGCGCCGAATCTCTTCGCGCTCGGATGACCACAATCGATAGTCGGCCGCGACGTGCATGACATAGCGCACACCGGTCATCGCACGTGCAACCGATGCGTCGTCGCGCATATCGCCCTCGACCGTTTCGACGTCCAGCGCCGCAAGATTGGCACGTGGGCTCGAAGCCCGCACCAGTGCGCGGACCGGATACCCTTCGGCAATGAGCGCGCGTACAACCGCCGACCCAACAAAGCCGCTCGCGCCGGTTACCAGTACCAATCCGAGTTTGGTCATCGCTTGAGTGGCGCCCAATTCCTGTTGGTCCGAGGGATAGAATCCGGACGCGATACGCGAGCATCGCTCGTCGTCAGCGTCATAGTAGCCTGTCTCAGAATCCAGCAACAACTTACAAGAAGCGGACGATGCATTGAATGCGGGCCAATGCAGCCCGCACGAATCCTGCCGACCCGCTAGAATGCGCGATGCGATGCTGATCGCCCTCTATCGACCCCGGCCCGAGCGCCCGCATGACCACTTACCTGCTTCGTGAAACGAATCTGCCGGCTTCCTGTCATGCACTTGTCATGACGGGTAGCGACGCTGGACGCCTTGGCCCGCGCGTGCTGCTCACCGTGCGTCGTTCGCTGCGCGTCGCCTCGCTCGTCGTCTCCACGCTGCTGCCCGGCCTGTTCCAGACGGTCGGCGCACAGACCGCCCAGACCTTTCCGCTCAAGACGATCAAGCTGGTCGTCCCCTTTCCGCCCGGCGCCGGCACCGACACCATCGCGCGGCTGATCGCGCAGAAGCTCGGCGAGAGCATGGCGGCGACGATCATCGTCGAGAACCGCGTCGGCGCGGGCGGCGCCATCGGCGCGGTGGAAGTCGCCAGGGCCGACCCGGATGGCTACACGCTGCTGTTCGTCGCCTCGCCGTTCACCACGGTCGCCGCGTCATCGAAGAGCGCGGGCTACGACCCGGTGAAGCAGTTCCTGCCGGTGGCGCCCATTGCCTCGGGTCCGCTGGCGTTCGTCGTCAATCCCAATGTGCCGGCGAAGACCATGCGCGAATTCGTGGCACTTGCGCGCGCCCAGCCGAACAAGCTCAACTACGGCTCGGCAGGGCCGGGAAGCGTCAACCATCTGGCGCTGGAGCTGCTCAACGCGCGCGCCGGCATCGACATCGTGCACGTGCCATACAAGGGCATCGCGCCGGCGACGCAGGACCTGCTGTCGGGGCAGATCCAGGCGATGACCGCATCGATCCCGGCCACACTGCCGTATCTCGCGCAGAATCGCGTGCGCGTGCTGGCAGTCACCGGCCCGCGGCGCGCGGCGCTGCTGCCCGACGTGCCCACCTGGGGCGAGTCGGGCATCGATCATGCCGAGGTGATCAACTACTGGGGCATCGTCGCGCCGCTGGGCACGCCGCGCGAGATCGTCGCCAAGCTCAACGCCGAGGTGAGCAGGATCCTCGCGCAGCCTGACGTGCGCGAGCGGCTGGAGCGCGAAGGCGCGGAATTGATCCCGGGTCCGCCGGAGCGGCTGGGCACGCTGATCGAAACCGACCTGGCGTCGTGGAAGAAGTTGATCACCGAGGCGCGCCTGCAGTTGGAGTAGTCACCACCGGTCCTCACGGGTTACGCATCGAAGGCTCGGGCTGACGCTTCCGCAATCGCTGTTTCTGCGCGCGGACGAGGTAATTCAATGACTCGTCGCCCCGCTAGCTTCTTGACCGAGATCAAGCGTCGTGCTGCGGAAAAGCATAAAGTGAATCGATGAGACGGATGGCTCAAGCGCTGCTCGTACTCGTGGCGAGCCTCCTGGCGGTCGCCCTTGCGTGGACACCCGCGACCGCGCAGCAGGGCAGAACTGTGGCGGGTTTCGTTGTCAATTTCGGCATCGTGCCCGCGGCGGTCGCCTTGCGCGCCGACGGCCACCGCGACGCGCACCCAACGCATCCGCCTGGCGGCTCGCAGCATCTCCTGATCACGCTCGAGGAGGAGAAGAGCGGCAAGCGGGTCGGTGACGCCGAGGTAGTCATCGAAGTCACCGACCCTCGTGGCCGCGTGGAGAAGAAGCCGTTGCTGCACACGCAGGGAGGCGGCTTGGCGGACTATAGCGAACTGTTTGTCTTTGGCTGGTCCGGAGAATACTCGATCCGCGTGATTATCACGCCGCAACCGGGCTCGAAGCCGATCGAAACGCGGTTCACCGTCAACCACGTGGTCTGAAGGGCACTCTGTTGCGGCTTGCCTGATCGCCATGGGGAGTGCCGGCAATGCCTTGGGGCTACTTGTCACTTGAACTGCATCCCGTGTTTCCTGGCAATTTCGTTTAACTCTTCGCGTGTGAGTTGCTTTTGCGGTGCACCGGGCGCACTGGATACCTCACGAAAGAACGCTTCGACTCCCGGTGGTGCCACGACCCAAAGTAACAACAGCTCACAGTCGGGATTCTCAACGCCATGCCAGACGCCATTGGGAACATACATGGCCGAACCCTTTTCCACACTCATCCGGGTGTCACCTAAGATGCCAAACCCGGTCCCTTCTAGAACGAACAGCACCTCATCTGCTTCGTTGTGCTGATGGACAGGGATGCCGGCACGGATCGGAACCTGCTGTGTCCCCAAGGCCATGTTGTTTGAACCCCTAGTGGGGTCAACCTTTATAAGAAGGTTCCCAGCATTACGAATGAGATGTTCGCCCTCAGTGGGGCCTAGGACATACCCTTGTTTAGACACGTGTTGCACCTCCGCGACGATGTGGAGCACTAATCTTGATAGCTGATTATCCTACGGTCCAAATGTCGTGGAGATGCGTCGGCGCGCCGCAACTTATGTGGACAAAATATTCAAGGAGTCGAAACCCGGCGACTTGCCGATAGAACATCCCACCAAGCTCGAGCTAGTGATCAACCTGAAGACCGGGACTCGGCCTCACGATTCCGCAATCGCTGCTGCTGCGCGCGAACGACGTGATCCAGTGATTTCCGTTCGAATCTGGATCACCGTGCGTGCAGAGGCGCTACCTCCATTCATTGCCGGCAAGCCTCGCTCGCTGACTGTCTGCTTTCCGGGCACGTGACTGTCTGCATAGGGTTATACCCGGTTGATTGCGGTGTCAGGTCGCCACGTCGCCGATACGCTCGTCCGATTCCGACGCAAGAACAACACTATTCGGGTTCGTGATTTGCGTGTCGGCCGATCATGCGAGGCCCGCGCCATCCGCACCGTCGGGCTCATACGATATGGCTGCCCGGTACGCGTGCCACGACGCGTGACCGAGCACCGGGGCCACGACCGGCAAACCGGCGAACCACGGAAGCAACGCCAGAATAACCAGCACCGTGATCAACACACCCCAGACCAGCATCACCAGCGTTTGCGCGAGCACGAGGCGCAGGCTCGCCAGCCCAGCCGTAATAGCGTCCGTCTCGCGGTCTAGGATCATCGGAATCGAAACAACACTGACGGCAAAGATCAGCCCCGCGAAGATCGCACCAACGCCCAGCCACGCCATTGTGAAGGCGATGTTGTCGGGGTTCATCAGTGCCAGGAGTGAACCCCGCAGATCGGGCATGCCGTCGAAGCTCAGTGCAAAGATGACGAGCGTCGCTCGGCCCCACAGCAACTCCAGTATCAGCAGCACGAGCCCGAAGAGGGCAAGCGTCCCGGTCCGCGCCCTGAAGGCAAGGAGCGAGTCCATGAACCCAGGCTTCTCGCCGCGTTCCAGGCGCTGGCTGACACGGTACAGACCCAGGCACAGGAAGGGACCCATGAGGAGGAACCCGGCCGACAGGGCCATCACATAGGCAGGAGACTTCTCGTATACCCTCAAAAGTGCCCAACCCATGATCATGAAGCAGGCGCCGTAGAAGACACCGATCAGCGGGCACCGCCGAAAGTCGCGCCAGCCAAGCGCGAGCCATCGCAGCGGGTCAGCGAGGGTGAGTCGGGATAGGACAACGTTGGGTCGGTCCTCCCGGACCGGCGCTTCCTTGGTACTAAGATCGGATTGGCTCACCGTGAAGAACACTAAAGCGCGTGGCTAGGCCTGTCCAGTGGTGAATGTACCTCTTACCACGCTCTTCGCGAGCCGCCGAAGGCGACGGTCGCCGACCGGCCAGAGTGAGCTGGTCGAGCGAGCAACGGCGCGCGGCCAAGACCAGAGGCGCCCTTTGGCTAGGAGTGCGCAGCCCGCCGCGGTTCACTCAGGAAGGCCGCAATCTCGGAAATAACTTCCTCTTGGTGTCCGACCCACAAGTGGCCGCCAGTTTCGTAATGGACGAAGTGCGCGCCCGGAATGTGCTGGGCGGTGTAGCGAGCCGGCTCGAATGTTCCGAACAAGCAATCGGCCACGCCGAGAACCAGCGTGGGAACCGCTATGCGCTCGAGATCATAACGCTCCAGCGAGGAGATCACCGCTGCGTCGTTGAGCAAGCCCAGCCGCCGCGGGCTGATGGGCAAGATGTGCTGCAGCACGTCGTTGACGCGTGCCTGCTCTTCAGCGCTCGCGTTCTTCATGACCGATAGCGGCGTCGCGAGAATCGAGCGGATGAGCGTCGTGCGAGCGAGGTGGGTCGCTATCCAGAAGAGGAAGTCAGACTTGAGAGCCGTATCGAACAGGAATTCGGTCCGGGGAGGAGTCTGCAACGAGGGCACCCCGTCCGCTCGCGGCGTATACGCCGCCGGAACCAGAAGTACCAATGCGCTACATCGGTCGGCATGGCGCAGCGCAAATTGCAGAGACGACGGTGCGCCGGCCGAGGCACCCGCGATGGCAACACGCTCAATGCCAAGCGCGTCCAGCAGGCAGGCATGCGCGTCCGCTTGCGCCGCTGCCGAAGCGTCGTCTGGCAACGGAGTACGCAGATAGCCGAAGCGTGACATGGCGATGAGCCGGAACCCCCTTTTTGCCAATGGCGCGCCGAATTCGAGCCCCTGATCGTAGCCGCCGCCAGCGCCGTGCACGAGCAGCACCGGGGAACCATCGCCGGTGACCGAATACTCAATGGGTCCGAAGTCAGTCTCAGCGATTTGACTGCCTCTTGAGACACGCTCGCGCGCTTGCCGAATAACGCGTTGATAGCGGGCGTAAGCGAGCCCTGACAGGCCGGCGGCAAGGAGGCCCGTAAGAACAACGACGGCGCGATCGCGGCGTCGCTTTGGCATGATTTGCAGCGACCTAGGCTTGATCTGAGGCCAGTCTCAGATCGTAGTCGAATTCGACTGGTTCGGCCATGAGCCGTCACTCGCCGGTGGCGCTCAATTCCCCTGTAGGCGTAGCATGGCTGGACTGTCGACGCGGGGATTCGGCGATGGATCGGCAGACGCTCATTGGCAGCGCTGCGGGTGGCCTCCGTGCAGCCGACGAAGGTCGAACTTGTGATCAACGCGAGAACCGCAAAAGCGCTCGGGCTCACGATTCCGCAGTCGCTACTGCTGAGAGCGGACGCATTTGATTCAGTGATTGCCAACAGGGAGGGTCCAATGCTGAAGACAAATGGGTTGTACTCGGTCGTTGCGGTCTTCTTGTTCACTGCAGCATCGATCCAAGCGGCCGTCATTAACATCGACGATCGCTCCGAGGGGATTCCGACGTTTACGGTGACCTCCGACATCGACGTGACCTCGGTTTTTTCTGCCACGGAAAGTATTGTCCTCAAAGGAATATTTCATATCCCGTTTGGACACGGGACGATGTGCAACGTGCCCGGCGGATGCGACCAGAGTTTTAACATGATCGAAGAACCCGGGGCCGGGGCAACGATAAGCGACGGCGTCCACCTCGTGTTCGATGGGCCTGGGGGTCCTGGAACCGTGGATTGGCTGGAAGGATTCACGCTTATCTTTGTGTCCGATACAGAAGGCGTTCCGCTCGATCCGTTGCCGCGTGGCATCTTTGTTTTGGAAACGCCGGGGTTCACGCCGTTGCCTGTTGAAAACGGCGGGCTTTTAGGGGGTTCGCATTTCGATATCGGCGTGGCTTCGGTGCCGGAGCCGGAGCCGGCAACCCTCGCGCTGTTCGGCCTTGGACTTGCCGGGCTCGGGTTCAGCAGGCGCAAGAGCGCGGGCTAGTCCACGTCACGGATAGTTCTTCCATCGCGTGTTCCCGGCGGGCGACCGATCTCTCGGCATCGGGCGCTACTCAATGCGGCAACAGCGGCCTACAATATTGTGGCAGCCCATTTGCAAACGGAACGCGGTGGTGGACATCAACACCATGGTTCCTTCTCCGTCTGGCTCATCTCGAGGAGACGCACCGTGAACGATCCGGTTTCGAACCAACACATGGTCCCGAACGCAGGCGCGCCAAGGATCAAGCCGGCGCCGGAAGCGCCGCTGCGCGGTGGCAAGGAACACTTTCTCAAGCTCATGTTGTTCCATGCCCGCGGCTGGACCGGGGCCGAGCCGAGCACAGGAAGTCTCGACCGCGCGACCGGGGACTTCGCTGCCTTGCGCCATTCGATGGCAAAGCGCGGTGTTCGCTACACGCTGCCGCAGCCCCGTAGCGCGGGGGCGGTTCGGCTCGATTCGCCCGCGAGCGAAGTGATGACCGACCTGCGGCGAGTCAGCGCCGCAACCGTCGACGGCGATAAGTCGATCGATGTCGCCAACCAGGTGATGATCGCGCGTGGCGTGCGCGCCCTGTTCGTTGCCGACGATGCACGACAGGTGCTCGGGATCATTACGTCAACCGACATTCACGGCGAGAAACCGATACAGTTTGCGCAGGAACGCGGCATGCGGCACGGTGACGTGCTCGTCCGCGATATCATGACGCCCGCGGATCGGCTTGAAATTCTCGACTATTGGGATGTCGACCGCGCCCGGGTGGGCGACGTGGTGGCCACACTCAGGCTCGCCGGCCGTCAGCACGCGCTGGTGGTCGAAGAGGTCGCGGACACTCCTCCCGGCCAGGTGACGGTCCGCGGCATTTTTTCCCTGACGCAGATCGCACGTCAGTTGGGCATTCCATCGCAGCAGGTGCATGACATCGCGCACACCTTTGCCGAGATCGAGGCTGCCATCGGCACCTGAGCGGGTCCGCTCCCCGCAGCTGCCGCTCGATCAGCACCGCTCAGCCAGCGCCTGTCGTACACGGACTGCGGCGTACGCAATGCAAACGCCGCCCGGCGCTAATCCTGACCGGGCGGCTACGCAAACGCTTGATTGAGACGCCGGTCGAAGCCTCCTAGCAGCCTGTGGCCGGCCCGCGGAACCCCGGGAACGGGTTGAGATCGCCCATCAGCGTGTAGCGCCCGATGTTGGTTGAGGGTGTTTGCGTGGGCTCGGACACGTTGTTCGGCGCCAGGCGCAGGAACCACGGGAGGTACACCTCGTCCTCGGGGTGGTAAAAGCCGTCGGCACTCTGGGAGCCGTTCGGGTTGGGTCCCTGCTGGAACGTGTTCATCCCCTTCGCGAAGCCGATGGCGACGACCGGATCGCCGGTTTCGAGGATGTCCGTGCAGCCGTACTGCGGCGCAGTGGGCGTCAGCCACGGCTGGACGAGGTTGTTGACGAACGGGTCGTCCGCCCATTCGGCGATCTCGTGACTGAGCGCGTGGATATCCTGCAGTGCCCAGTAGAGGCCGCCGTCCGGACGCGCATAGATGCCCGGCTGGACCCACGAGGCCCACGCGAAAGTCTGCACTTTCGCGTTGCCGTTGCTGTTCGCGCTGCCGCCGCCGTTACCGGTGGCCCTGGTGCCGTGATAGCCGATCACGCAGCAGCCGGAGACATCGTAGAGCAGCACACTGTTCGTCAGGTAGATCGGCAGATGCGTAGGGTCGGCACTGGTGAGCAGGTTCTGGATATGCGAGGACCACCAGCCGATGTCGACGCCCGCGAAGACCACGCCGCGGCCGCTCGCAAGCAGCGTGCTCTGGTTCTGGGGGACGTTGATCACGATGGGCGGCAGTACGTTGGGCTGGAGAATCAGGTGGTAAGTGCTCGACCCTGTGTTATTGAATTGCGCACGCATCGTCGCGTCCTGCAGCTGCAGCATGATGCCGGCATCGCCCTGCGACAGCGTTCCGCCGGGCCCGCGGCTGAACGCTGCGTTGGTAGCAAACGGAGTGAAGCCGTAGTCGTTCAATGCGAACTGCGGCGAGGCGAGCGTGGCCGGCAGCACGTCGGTGCCATCGAAAGTCCGACCGCCCACGTTTACGATGATGGGCGTGATGTCGGCCACGATGGTCACCGAGCAGGCGGAGCCGGCACAGGTATTCGGGTTGGCGCCCACCATGTTGTAGCCGTAGGTGATGCCATTGGTCGGGTCTGTGGTCTGGCCGAACCAATGCGGGATGGTGCGCGTGGTCGGCAGCACGGATGCGCCGCCGATAGTGGTGAAGCGCGCCTTGAGCGTCGAATCGTCGATGACGATCGGCTCGACTGCGCCTGCCGAGGCGGCGCAGAACGAGAGCAGCGCGAGTGAGGAAGTGGCCAGTCGAGAGATTCGAAACATGGATTCCTCCTGGATGTGGCATTGGGGTGTTTCCGAAGACGGCATCAAGACTTTTTCACAAATCATGGCAGGCGTCAAAGGCTCCGGCATCGGGGCTGCCGACGCACCTTGCGCGAGGCTGAACGCCTCGCGTGCCGAGGCGCCACAGTTGCGGATGTCTTGGCGAATGACGGCTTCTTGAAACGAGCAAAGCACCGCCACGGGTCGATTCCGGCCGTTCCTGCGCCCACAAATCGCCGACACATTGCTGCTATCGCGATTCGTCAACGACGGATTAGGCACAATCGTTGCTTAACGGCCTGTAAGGACCCGTCGACGCTGTCGCGAAGCGCGCCGACTCGATGCGGTCCGCGAAAACCCAGGAGGGAGTTGTCTGGCCATGACGGATCGACCGCAATCGCTGGGAGAGGAGATCGCCAACAGCCTGAGCCACGGGCTCGGGTTCGTGGCCGCGGTCGCCTCGGCGCCGATTCTGGTCGTGACCACGGCGCAGACCGGCAGGGCGATGAACGTCATCGGCGCCGCGGTCTTCGCCGCGACGATGGTACTGCTCTACTGCGCGTCCACGATCTACCACGCGGTACCGCACCCCCGTGCCAAGGCCATTCTGCGCAAGCTTGACCACGGCGCGATTTTCCTACTGATCGCCGGCACCTACACGCCGTTCACGCTTGGCGCGCTGAGCGGTCCGTGGGGCTGGACCCTGCTCGGCCTCGTCTGGAGCCTCGCCGCGGTCGGCGTGACGCTCAAGGCGTTCGATCGCATCGAGCATCCTATCGCCTCGCTCGGCCTCTATCTGCTGATGGGATGGCTATGCGTGTTCGCGCTCGGGCCGCTCGTCGAGCGAGTTCCACCGCAAGGCCTGCTATTGCTCGGGGCAGGAGGCCTTGCGTACATGGCGGGCGTCGCGTTCTTCGCTACCGACTCGCGAGTGCGCTACGGCCACTTCATCTGGCACCTATTCGTGTTGACCGGTACCGGCTGTCACTTCTTCGCGGTGCTGGGTTACGCGACTTAAGTCCCGTCGGACGAGCCGTCGTTCAGCCGGCCGCACCGCAAGCGAAAACAGTTGCAGCAGCCGAAGACGAAGAAGATGGTCGGCGGCAGCACGTGCTTCACCTGCACGAGGCACCAGTCGATGGCGCGTCGCCAGAGCGGGATATCGCATTCAATTTACTACTAACTCCGTCCGATTGATCCCCGGATAGGGTCCGGCTGCGCTGCTTGACGGGACAATCCGTCGCGCGCCAAATTAGCGCTCCATCGTTGCTAAGGGGAAGCAATGATGGTGTTTTTCGCGGCACGGTGTTGTTCGGCCGGAAGCACGCGTCCATGAGATAGCGCAGTTCAGTTATCTCAAACCACCTAAAGGAGATACGTAATCATGAATACCAGTCCCTATCGCCGTTTGGCAGTCACGGTATTCGCGGCATTCACATGCATGGCAGGGTCCGTGCATGCTGCAGGTCAACCGCAAGATGTCACCGTGTTCGGCGACAGCCTGTCCGATCCGGGTAATGTGTTCGCCCTGACCGGCAACGTTTCCCACACGCCGTACGCAGTGATCCCGACCTTCCCTTACACGGTCGGCGGCCTTCATTTCAGCAATGGCAAGACATGGATCGAGCAGCGTCCCGCAGGGGATGTGAACGCGCAAAGCTCCGGGCCGGCCTATCAGGTCAGGGGCGTATTCACCAACTATGCCGTCGGTGGTGCACGCGCACGCCCCGCTTCGGGCGGCCTTGTGCAAAGCGATCTCAGCGTGCAGGTGCAGAATTACCTGGCCGATTTTGGCGGGGCCGCCCGTCCTGGGGCGACCCACGTGATCTTCATCGGCGGCAACGACATTCGCGACGCCCTCGAGAATCCGGTTCAGGCATCAACGATACTCGGCGCCGCCGCGGGTGCAGTGAAAGCCAATATCCAGGCGCTGTACGCCGCGGGCGCGAGAAACTTTGTCGTGGTCAATGGCCCGGATGTGGGTCTTGTCCCGGCAGTGCGCCTGCTTGGTCCGGCCGCACAGGCCGGCGCCACCTTTCTTTCGGAGGTCTATAACGTGGATCTTGCGGCCGCGATCTCAATGGTGAGTGGCCTGCCAGGCATCAGCATCGCGTCGGTCGACCTGTTCAGCACGCTTCACGACATAGTGGCTAACCCGAGCCTATATGGCCTGACCAACGTCACTGACATGTGCATTACCCCGGGGGCGAAGGGCGACGCGCGGTGCAGTCACCCCAATGACTACCTGTTCTGGGATGGCATCCACCCGACGAGCGCCGGGCACGCGATTATTGCTGACCTGATCGGCGCGGCGTTGTGACGGGTGGTAACGAGCTGGATCGTATTGTGCGCGAAGAACAGCAGGGACGTATCGCCCGGCTCAACGCTCAGTGGCTGTAATGTCTTGAGCGCAGTCTGAAACCGGCGATGTGAATAGAGAACGGGGTTGCGCTAGCGCGCGGCCCCGTCTTTCTTTTCTGCCAAGCTTTGGTTTTGACGCCACGCGCAAGACAAGATTGACACGCCCCGATCAGTTGGCGTCTCATCCGCAAACGAGCCGGGAGGGGCGATGAACAAACGACGGGAACTGGTCATCACGTTTGGCGCGAGCGCGTGGTGATTCAATGATGGACCGGCGCGCGTTTGTCGGCGGCGCGGGGCTCGCAATCCTCGGTGTTT
This sequence comes from uncultured beta proteobacterium, assembly GCA_963821485.1. Lineage (GTDB taxonomy): Bacteria > Pseudomonadota > Gammaproteobacteria > Burkholderiales > Casimicrobiaceae > PALSA-1003. The sequence continues at coordinate 300,874 of CAWGEB010000009.1, read as the reverse complement.
CGCTCGGTAGCTCGGCGCAACGCACCGGCACGATTCCGCGCGTCGGCTTTCTCACGCCGGGTCCCAACCCAAGGGAGCCGGCGTTCTGGCAGGGCATGCGCGATCTGGGCTACGTCGACGGCAAGACCATGGTGGTCGATCGCCGCTCTGCGGAAGGCGATTTCGCACGCCTGCCAGGTCTTGCAGCGGAGATCGTGAAGAATCGGCCGGATGTCATCGTTGCGATCGCCTCCGCATCCGCGATCGCCGCGAAGGAAGCCACCTCGACGATACCAGTCGTGATGGTCGGTTCCTCTGACCCGGTCGGTTCGGGACTGGTCGGCAACCTCGCGCGTCCCGGCGGCAACGTGACCGGGACGTCCACGCAGACGACTGCCGCCGTCGGCAAGCTCCTCGAGTTGATCCCCCAATTCCTGCCTGGGGCCACGCGGGTAGCCGCGCTGTGGGACCCAATCAACGCTATTTCGCAGCAACTGAGGATGGGCGAGACGCTCATCGCGGCTTCGCGCCTGCACCTTTTCGTCCGCATCATCGAAGTGCAGACGCGGGAGGACCTGGATCGCGCATTCGCTGGGCTTCGATCCGCGCGGCCGGACGCGGTGTTGGTATCGGCCGATACATTTTTCCTTGCCAACGCCGGACGCGTTGCGGAACTGGCACTCGCTCACCAATTGCCGGTATTCAGCACTGGAGGGCGAGTGTTGCCCGAGGCGGGCATTCTTGCAAGCTATGGAACGGATGCGGCCGTGGTTGCCCGGCGATCGGCCGCCTACGTGCAGAGAATTCTGAAAGGTGCGAAGCCGGGAGACCTTGCCGTCGAGCAGCCGACCAAGTTCGAGCTCGTGATCAATCTCAAGACCGCCAGTGCGTTGGGTTTGACCATTCCACCGAACGTCCTCATGCGCGCGGATGAAGTGATCCGGTGATGCATCGGCGCGCGTTGTGAGGGCGTTTCGGCGCCTTCGCGAACTCGACGCCAAAGAAAAGGGCCCGCGATGCGGGCCCTGGTGTGCGAATGTCAACAGCTCAGCGACGGCGCCGCGAGACGCCCAGCCCCAGCGCGGCAATGCTGAGCAAGAGCAGCGTGCCCGGTTCGGGAACAGCGGCGGCACCACGGCTGAAGCGCACGTCGTCGATGGCTACGATGTCGTTCGTGGCGTTGTAGGTTACGCTCAGGATGCTCTCGCCGAAGTCGTGGAAGCCGATGAACGCGCCGCCGCCATTGATTGCAGTCGGCGTGTTGATGGTGTGTACCCCCGAACTATCGGTGAAAACGAGGGTTTCCTGGGGAACAAGATTCGTCTGAAGTCCGGAGATGTAGAAGCCAAAGTCCTCGATCGGGTCAGCAAACGTGAAGGTCACCGAGCCGCCCCCAAGGAGCCGGAAGTTGCTGCCACCCGAGGTGGTGTTGAAACCGCAAAGCGCGCCACAGCCGGAGTTGTTCGTGGTGCTGCCGCCGGTAATGGTGACGCCCGCGGGGAGGGCGCTCTCGAAATCGATGATGGTTTCGGTCTGCCCGGCATCGAAGGCCGCAGCCGCGGCTTGCGAATTGGTCATGCCCGCCAGACTCGTAACGGCGTCATCCGCGCCGATGAACGTAACCACGCCCGCTTGCGCCGAAAATGCAGCAGCGGCGGCGGCCGCCGCCAGAATCAGTTTGAGCTTCGACATCGTTTCTCCCCTTGGTTGGGCTGCGACGAAAACAAGTCCGCGCAGTTCGAGTGAAGGCCACGCAATCGTCGTGCCGGTCTAGAAATATTGCTTTCTTTCAGCGACTTAACGCATATGGTCGGCGGAGTTCGAGCCGCGTCTGTAAGAATTTCCGACATGCATCCTGTGTCCTTCAACGCCAGGCCAGTGAGGGACTACCGCCAGAAACCGCACCGGATCTAACCAAGCAATTTCCGGAATGCGGCCAAGGTTCGCCGCACGTCGTCCTCGGTGGTTCTCCAATTACACACCGAAATCCTCATGGCCCGTTTGCCACGCCAGGTGGTGCCGCCAAACCAAGCTTCGCCGGACGCTTGAATTGCGGCGATGACTTGATCGGTACGACTGTCGTGGTCGCCGCCGCTGTCCAAGAATCGCACGAGTCCTTGGTTGATGATCGGTCTGGCCAATACCTCAACACCGGGCATCTCCGCCAAGCCGGCTACCAATTGACTTGCCAGATCGCAGCATCGCGCAACCATCTCGCCGATGCCCGCGCGGCCCAGCGCGCGTATCGCGGCGTAGACGGTGAAACCCCGACCCCGCCGCGACCACTCGGGATTCCAGTCCTTCTGCTCGCGAACACCATGCACCGGCTGTCGCATAGCTGGTGACTTGAGCGAAGACTGCCCGGTGTGCGTCCGCGATCAGCGACGAACACAAAGGCGTTGTCGAACGGCACATTCAGCCATTTGTGACCATCGGTGGCCCACGAGTCGGCGTGCGCGACGCCGTCGAGATAGTGACGATGTCGTTCGCTCGTTGCGGCCCAGAGCCCGAAGGCGCCATCCACGTGCACCCAGGCGCCCGCTGCGTGCGCCAGGCTGCAAGCGGGCTCAAAAGCGTCGAACGCGCCGGTGTTCAGATCACCCGCTTGCAAGCAAACAATCGTGGGACGACCGGCAGAAGCGTCCAAGGCAACGGCCAGGGCGTCCAGCCGTATTCCGCCACTGTCTTCGCAGGGCAGGATTTCCACTGCGTTGGTGCCAAGACCGAGCAGCCGCAGCGCGCGCAGGATGGACTCGTGCCGGTTCTCGCTCATCAGCAAACGCAGCGGCGGCGCTCCGGCCATACCCTCCTCTTCCACATCGATGCCACGCACGCGCAGGAGTTCATGCCGCGCCGCCGCGAGCGCGGTGGTATGGGCCATCTGGCTGCCCGTAACGAAAGCAAAGGATGCGGACCGTGGCAGGCGAAGCAATTCCTGTAGCCAAGCCCCGCAGATCTCTTCCACCACGGCCTCCGCCGGAGCGGCGGCGGCCGAAGCCGCGTTCTGATCCCAAGTGGCAGTCAGCCAATCCGCTGCCAACGCGGCTGGCACCACGCCACCGATGACCCAGCCAAAGAATCGCCCGCCAGTGGAGCTGTGCAGACCACCATCGACATCGCGCACCAAGTGGTCGATGACTGCAACGGGATCCGTGGGGTTCTGCGGCAACGGACCACCCAGCCGGCGACGGAGTTCAGCGGCATCAACCGTTGCCCCCACCGGGCGGTGCGCTAGGCTGTCGAGATAGCCGATGGCGTGTGCTTGCGCACACCGCAGGACTTCATGTTCATTCATGGCTGCATCTCCGTCATTCTTTGCCGATGCAATATTGCACAGGTGAATGCATGCCCGATGAAGTATAGCCGTCGCCAAGGCTTGATCATCCGCTAGCGGCGGGGCCATGCCGGGTCGGGAGACGAGCATGGGGATCGAACTGACTTGGCGTCGATGAAAAACGGATGGAGAATTTCCATCATGCATCGTCGGAGCGTCAGCCATGAGCACCGGGAGCAACGGCCCTGCCTACGACCGCCACCTGCTACTAGAGGGCGCGAAGCGAAACGCAGTACTCGATCTGACCGAGGTGCAACGCTACGGGATCGAAAGCTGGGGTGACCCCGACTACGTTTGCATCTACGGCCTGCGGCCGGTCGATTGGTACGGTAGAGGGATACGGATTCTGGGGCGAACCGCGGTGGAATGTACCCGCGATGAGCTGGCCGACAATATCGGGAAAGATATCGCCACCGTTGCCAGGTCCGTCCCACTCGCATCCGCGGCGATGATCGTCGACCCATTTACCGGCTCGGGAAACACCCTCTACTGGATGCTCCGCCACTTGCCTGCGGCACATGGATTGGGGTTCGAGCAAGATCCGATCGTGTTCCAGCTTACGTCTCGGAACCTAGCGATCCTCAATCTGTCGATCGCGGTGTCTAACCGCGACTTCAGGGTGGGGTTATCTAGCCTGACTCTGGCACCGGATCAATTGCTGATTGCGTTTATCGCGCCACCATGGGGCGATGCGTTGGACAAGAGCACTGGTCTGGATCTGCGCCGCACGACACCTCCCATCACCGAGATCGTTGACTTTCTCGTCGGTATCGTTGGGACGAACCCGCTACTTTGTGCGATTCAGGTCTACGAGACTCTCGATCCGGCCTCGCTGGCGGAATTGACGGCGCGCTTTTCATGGTCGACGCGACGGATGTATGGTCTAAATGCGCCCGGTCAGAATCACGGTCTATTGTTGGGCACTCGAGGGTGGGTGCCCCGATAGGCAGTCGGTGATCGGCCACAACCGGTCCTCCGCAGGCCGCGTCCGGCTCCGCACCAGCAGGCGTAGTATGGTTGCGCCGTCGCTCGATCAAGCTAAGATCGTCGGGGAGATACTCCATGTATAAGAAGATACTCGTCTGTCTTCTAGCGACGTTTGTTCTTACTGCTGTTCATCTCGTCCAGGCACAACAATCCAAGATCTATCGCGTGGGAGTCATCCATGAGGGAGGTCCCTTCACGGCGGTAGTCGATGGACTCAAGGCCGGGCTCAAGGAGTTGGGGCTTGCGGATGGCAAGCAATACGTCCTGGAAACTCGCGATTTACATGGCGATCCGAAGACCATCGAGGAAGCAGCAAGGAGTCTCGAACGAGAGAAGGTCGACCTGGTATTTGTTGTAGCCACGTCCCCGACTATCGTGGTGAAACGGGTGACCGCGGAGGTCCCGATCGTGTTCGCTGTTGGGAGTGATCCAGTCGTCTCTGGACTGGTCGCGAGCTTCGCAAAACCTGAAGGGCGCCTTACGGGCGTCCACTATCAGCAGTCGGCTGATCTCACGGCAAAGCGTCTGGAGATTCTGAAGGCGATGCTTCCGGACCTCCACAGAGTCGTGACCTTCTACGACCCTGGCAACGCCACCGCCATGGCCGCAGCGAAGTCGGCACGGGAGGCAGCGCGACAATTGAAGATCGAACTTGTTGAGCGCCACGTCGCGTCCGTGGACGAACTGCGACGAGGCTTGATAGCGCTCAAGCCAGAAGAGGCGGACGCTTATTTCTACACCAACGATGCAATGGTTGTAACGCAGGCTCAGTTCATCATCGACACGGCGAGGACCAAGAAATTGCCGACGATGTTTGGCGTGCCCAGCGTCGTCGCGCAAGGAGCCCTGGCCGGCTATGGCGTAAGTTACTTTGAAGTCGGTCGACTGTCGGCAAAATACGTGCAGAGAATTCTCACGGGATCCAGCCCTCGGAACCTGCCGGTCGAATCGATTAGCAGGGTCGAGTTGGCCGTGAACCTGAAAACGGCGAGAGAGATTGGCATCACAATCCCGCAGGCGGTGCGACTGCGCGCGGACGATGTAATTCAATAGCGGCTGGAACGGGTCGAACTGGGACCGTCGACGATAGGAAACGAATCCACAAGAAAAAGCCTCCGCAGATTCCGCGGAGGCCTTTTCGGGGTCGCGCCTTAGTCCGCCAGCGGGTTAGGGCGCAGTTGGATGTGGTAAACCTTCGGGCTGTTCGCGGTGCCACCCTCGTTGTGGAAGACGGTGCGCGTGCCCGACATCGTCCACACGCCCTTGCCCTTCCAGCCCGCCTTCGGGTTATCCACTCTGGCATCCAAGAGCTTGGTGAAGAAACCCGCGGGATAAGGCACCCGCATCTCGACGACCTTGCCGTCAACCACCGCCGTCAGCGACTCGGCGCCGTTGGTGGTGAAGATCGGGACGTTCTTGCCGAGCCCGAGCGTGTTGTAGCGGTCGACCCACACGTAATACGAATGGTTGGCGCTGCCCGACTCCGGGAGCCTGCGGAACTGCGGCCCCGGCATCCGGATGAGGGTCCAACCCTCGGGGCATAGCTTCCCGCTGAGCGCCTCCGGCCCGTTCTGTGGCCGCGTGCACTTGCGCCGGTCGAAGCTTGCGAAATGCCCGCTCGCGAGCGGCGTCCACACAACGCCGTCGGTCGTCATGTCGATGCCGCGCGGGCTCCACGCGCCATCGGGCGGAACGAAGAGCTCGGCGAGTGCTGTTTCCGACGGTTTGGCCCCCGGAATGATGTGCACGACGAAGCCCGGCTGGTCGATGCGCCCGAAGCCGATGCCCATCGTCTGCCCCCATACCGTGTCGTCCACCGGGTTCGGCATGATGCCGTAGAAGGCGCCGAGGATGCGTTTGTCCTTCGCCGGATCGAGCGGCTCGTTCGGTTCGACGTAGGCGTCGCGCTTGCCGTTGCCGTTGGTGTCCACCACGATCGGCGTCCAGCCCTGAGATTTCGCGGAGTCGCCGGTCTCGAAGAACGTCTTCATTTTGACCCAGCCTACGACGCCGTTGCTCGAGCCCGGGCCTCCCTGCGAAAACCAGAGCGTCTGGTCCTCGTCCTTCGCGAAGTAGAGGTGGTGCGTGAAGAAGCAGGTGTCGACGTCGTACCACTTCTGCTGCTTTGGATCCCAGATCGAGAGCTGGCGGCCGTTCTGGTCGAGCGGCATCACCTTCGCCGAAGGATGGTCCGAGCCCTTCTTGCAGAAGTCCGGGTTGTTCGGCCCGCGGAAGCGCGCGCTGAAGTACACGCGGCCCTGCGCATCCATCATCGAGTTGTGCAGGCTGCTGCCGCCGTCCCAAATCGGCTCGCTGCCCCAGTAGGCCGAAGGCTGCATCGGCAGGTCCTTCGAGTTCGGCGTGCCGGGCTGCACGGGGTGCCTGATCGTGTACGCGCGGTTCTGCACCGGATCCAGGACCGGGATGTTGTCGGTGCTCTCCTCGGGTGCGCCGTAGATCGGTCCGTTGGCGTTCACGTTCGGGTCGTGCTGGTAGGTCGAGATGCCGTCGTGCAGGTAGAACTTCGGCGTCGAGAAATTCCACATCGTCACCACGAAGTTACGTTCGATCCCTTTGGGTCGCTCGGGCTTGGCGAACGGAAGCTCGCCGGCCGCGATGCGGTCGGTCCAGTCGGCGAAGTTCTTGAGCGCCGCATCGACGCCCATGTAACCGAGACCGAGCGCCATGTTGCCCATCGCCTGGCCCGACTGCGTGCGCCGCGCCCACTGCTTGAAGCCGTCGCCTTCCTTCTTGAATTCGTCGGGCACGACGCGAATGCCGTGGCTGCCGAGCGCGTGGCAGGACTGGCATGCGTTCTTCACGGTGTCGACCCAGGCTTCCTGCGTCTTGATGTTGGTCGAGATGCCGTTGCCCTTGTCTCCTGTGCCCGGGAATTGGTCCGTGCCCGGGATGTTGAGCAGCGAGTACCAATACATCCCGGGATAGTGCTCGGCGTCTTCCTGCGGGGTCGCCGCGACCGCCTTGATGTTCACGGTCTTGCCCGGCGTGGCCTCTGTCTTCCCCGAGTCCTTCAGGCCGTAGCCGCGCGACCAGACGCTGTACTTGGCCTTCGGCAACTGCGGAATGACGTAGCGGCCGTTATCATCGGTCACCACGACCTTGGCGTACTTGGTTGGCAGGTCAGCTGTCTCCGCGATCACCCACACGCCGGCCTCCGGACCGTTCGGCCCGGTCACGACGCCGCGGATCGAGTCGTTGCCCGCTTTCTGCGCGAAGGCCGGGGCACCGGCCAGGCAAGCCGCGACAACGAGCGCCGCAGCCATGATGCAGCGATTTACCGCCATGAGCTCTCCTCCCCCAGGACTGCCTTGCGAGAGGCGAAGGATGCGCTTTTTTCGGGTGCTTTGCCATTTGCATGTCGTCCACATGCTCGCGCACGTGTAAGCCGGCGTTCGACTTTTCATAAAGGCGGCGTATAAGCGCAATTCATTTCGGGGACGCGCCGGTAGAGGATCATTGCGACGGCGTCGACAGGCCTGGCGCAGCGGGTCAGCGCTGCGGCACGAGCGTTATCCAGGCTTCGTTGCAGTTCTGAGCGTACGGGTAGTAGCCCGCCGGATTCGTACAGTAATACCAGTAATACACGGGCTCGGGAGCCGCTCGCTGCTGTGGCTCGACATAGACCATCATCCAGGCATCGTCGCAGTACTGAACGTACGGGTAATGGCCCGCCGGATTCGTGCAGTAATACAAGTAATACACCGGCGCGGGAGCCGCTTGCTGCTGTGGCTCGATAAAGTCCGTCGTTGCATCCGGGGGCGGCGGAGCCGCTTGCTGCTGTGGCTCGACGAAGTCTGCTGCATCCGAGGTGGGCGGCGGAGCCGCTTGCTGCTGTGGCTCGACGTAGACCGTCGCGGCATCCCAGGTGCCCACCCGGTACGGATAGTAGTCAGGATATGTGCGGTAATACGAATGCGACCACACACCCCAGTACACGAGGTCGCCCGAATAGATACCCAATCCGCCGCGATGCCACCGGTTCGCATAACCGCCGCCGTGCCACGCGCCGCCCTGACGACCAGCATGTCCGCCCCGAGCATATCCGCCGTCCCCATGGTATCCACCACCGCCACCGGAACTGCCTCCGCCCCCACCGTGTCCGCCTCCCCGCGCAAACGTGACATCGCTCGCAACCACCACCGCGAACACCGCAACAAGGACCAACGCGAGTTGTTTCATGGATTACGTTTCGAGTTCGCAATGTTTGTTCGGCGCGTCACCGAATCAGTGCCAGCCAGGGCACCTCGATGCTCAGCGCTCGTCACCCCAAACCTTTTGCGTCAACAAGGAGCTGCAAATTTCTGGCGGACAAGACGAGTGCGAAGAACGCCTGCCAGAAGCACTTATTCATACAGCACTCCTTCCTGGCGCCGTATCAAGAGCGCGCCAAGCACTATTCCACTGAGTCGCCGAACCCCCAACCTGCGAGGCCATGATGCCCGAGGCTCAATTACAGATGACTTACAAATGAGAGTGGGGGGCGATTCAGTGCTTACGGAATAGTCGTAGCCGCGCCGTGGGTTCCGGCAACTTCTGCTTTGGACTCGGTCATTCACCAATGGCTGTTCTCGACTGGCGGCGGCCATCCTTCGGGGTGAATGAATTCCGGTGAAGGCGTAGGATGCACGCTTGCTCGTCAGCGGAGAATGACGTTGAGGCAAGCACTTTGCGCATTGCGGCGCATAGGAGGCACGGCGGCGGTGACGGTCGCGTTTGCTGCAGTCGGCGCGCCGGTCATGGCACAGGACAACTACCCGAGCCGGCCGGTGAAGATCATCGCGCCGCAGGCGCCCGGCGGCGGCGTGGACCTGGTGGCACGAATCATTGCCGACAGGCTTCGCGTCGCCATGGGCCAATCGTTCGTGATCGAAAACCAGGCGGGTGCCGGCGGCGCGATCGCCACGCAGATGACCGCGCGCGCGCAGCCAGATGGCTACACGCTCGAGATTGGTTACGTCGCCACGCACGCGACCAATCCGGCCGTCAAGAGCAATCTCGGCTACGACGCCATCAAGGACTTCACCCCCATCGCCATGCTCGGTGGCACGCCCAACCTGCTGGTGGTCGCGCGCGCGGTCCCGGTCAACACCCTGCAGGAATTCGTCACTTACGCCAAGGCCAATCCGGGCAAGGTCGACTACGGCACGTCGGGCGTGGGCACGCTGAACCACTTGCTGATGGAGCAGTTCAAGCACGCCTCGGGCGTGCCCAGTCTGGCAGTGCCCTATCGGAGCATCGGCCAGGCGTTCACCGATGCGATGGGCGGGCAGATCCAGGTCGTTTTTCCGGGGCTCGCCGCGGCGTTGCCGCATGTGCGCTCGGGTGCGTTCAAGCCGCTCGCCGTCACCGGCGACAAACGGCAACCGTTGCTGCCCGATGTGCCGACGTTCAAGGAACTGGGCTACGAGGGATTCAACGGCCTCACCTGGTACGGCATCGTCGGGCCGGCGAAGCTGCCCGAGGCCATCACCAGGAAGCTCAACGAAGAAATCAACAAGGTGCTCGCCACTTCCGACCTGCGCGACAAGTTCAATGCAGAGGCGCTCAATGTGATGCCGATGACGCCGGCGCAATTCGGCAAGTACATCGCCGACGAGATCGCGCACTGGACCGCAGTCGCCCGCGCAAGCAAGATCGAAGCCGAATAGCGGCAGCGACAGCAACCACGATGACTCTCCCGCAGGTGTCGGTCTCGGAACAGCTCGCGGCGGCGTTCGCCGGCATGCCAGCTGCGCTGCCTGTCGCCATGGCGGACATGTGCGACGCGGTGCTGATGGACGTTGCGGGCCTGTGCGTGGCCGCGCGCAACAGCGACTACCTGCAGGCCGCGCTGCGCGCGACCGGGGAATCCGGCGAGTGCACACTCATCGGCCATGTCGGCGGCTACAACGTCGCCACCGCCGCACTGTGCAACGGCATCGCCGCGCACGGCGAGGATTTCGACGACACCTTCGAGGGCGGGCCGGTGCACGCCGGGGCCGTGATCATCCCGGCCCTGCTCGCGACCGCCGAGCAGCACCGCCTCGCGGGCGGCGATCTCGCGCGCGGCATCGCGGTGGGTTGCGAAGTCATGTGCCGCCTTTGCCTGGTGGCGCCCAAGCGCGTGCACAAGGCTGGCTTTCATCCGACCGCGGTGTTCGGCACGCTCGGCGCGGCGGCGGGCGTCTCTTCGGCCCTGCGCCTCGACAACGCGCAATGGTTCAACGCGCTGGGCATCGCCGGCAGCATGGCCTCGGGCATCATCGAATACCTTGCCGAAGGTGCCTGGACCAAGCGCATGCATCCGGGCTGGGCGGCGCAGGCGGGCTATCGCGCGGCGCGCATGGCGCAGGCGGGATTCACCGGCCCGCGCACGCTGTTCGACGGCGAGCACGGCTTTTTTCATGCCTTCGCCAACGGCGACGGCTGCGACTTCACGGCCATGCTCGATGGCGCGGGCAAGCAGTGGCTCGCCGCCGACATCGCTTTCAAGCCCTATGCCTGCGGAACGATGGCGCATCCGTACGTCGACTGCGCGCGCAAGCTCGTGGCCGAGGGAGTGAGGCCCGACGACGTGACGGCGATCGAATGCAAGACGGCCGAGGGCATCGTGCACCGGCTGTGGGAGCCACTGATGGCCAAACAGAATCCGCCCAATGGCTACGCTGCCAAGTTCAGCATTCCCTACGCGATCGCTGTCGGCATGTTGCGCGGAGATGCCGGCTTGATCGACTACGAAGAAGCTGTCGTGCACGACCCCGCGGTGCGCGCGCTTGCGGGCAAGGTGCGCTACGTCGTCGACCCCGACAATCCGTATCCGCGCCAATTCACCGGCCACGTGCGCGTCACCCTCGACACCGGCGAAGTGCGCGAGGCGGCGCAGGGACATTTTCGCGGCGGGCGCGAGGAGCCGATGTCGGCCGTAGCGCTCGAGGCGAAGTTCGAAGCCAATTGTGGCTACGGCGGCTGGAGCGCGGAGCGCACGCGAAGCGCCCTCGCCGTCCTGCGCTCGGTGCGCAACACGCCGCGCGTCGACCTCAGCGCGTTGCGCGGATAATCGCGAGCCATGGACAGCACTCCGCTCAAAGACAAGGTCGCGCTCGTCACCGGCGCGGGCCGCAACATCGGGCGCGCCATCGCGCTCGCGCTCGCCGATGCCGGCGCGAAAGTCGCCGTGAACGTGCGCGCGAGTCGCGACGAGGGCGAGGCCGTGGTGGGCGAGATCGCCACGCGCGGCGGCGATGCCTTGCTCGTTGTCGCCGACGTCACCCGGCGCGCCGACGTGGACGCGATGATCGCGGCGATCTCGAAACGCTTTGGACGGCTGGACATCGTCGTCAACAACGCCGCCATCCGCCACGAAGTCGCGTTTGCCGACCTGCCCTTCGCCGACTGGCGCGCCGCACAGGCGGTGTGCGTCGATGGCGCCTTCCACTGCATCCAGGCCGCGTTGCCGCTGCTGCGCCAGAGTGGCGCGGGGGCCGTGATCAATATCGGCGGCCTGACGGCGCATACGGGAGCCTCGAAACGCGCGCACGTCGTGACGGCCAAGGCGGCGCTGGGCGGCCTCACTCGTGCGCTGGCACACGAACTCGCCGAATTCGGCATCACCGTCAATTGCGTCGCGCCTGGCCTGGTCGATACCGTGCGCAACGCTGCCAGCGCAACGGGCAAGCCCGAGCATCACGCCGTGCAAAAGACCTTGCTCGGCCGCCGCGGCCACCCCGACGAAATCGCCAGCGCCGTCGTCTGGCTGGCCGGCCCCGGCGGACGCTTCACCACCGGCCAGACGCTGCACGTGAACGGCGGCGCCTACCTCGCCGGCTGATCGAAGCTGGCATGCGCAACGAGTGTGCGCGAAGCAAGCTTCTGCCCAACAGGAATGGCGGCAACCTGGCGACTGTTTACCTATAGATGCGAGGCCAGCGGGGCTGGCCGCACACTTGCGCCGTCCAAGGGTGTAATGTCGAAATCGCATTTGCTGCCGGAGGACTGATGCCGCTTCGCTGCCGCTTGCTGTTGCTGGCGCCGCTACTTGCTCTGGTCGTCGGCTGCACAATGATGCCTTTCCAGAGCGGGCCTGCCGCACCTGCGCCAACGTACCGTGTCGGCGACCGCTGGGTCTATCAGGTAAGCGATGGTTTCCGTGACCCGCTGACGTGGGTGGAGACGCACGAAATCCTCAGCGTGGCGCCGGCCGAGATCACGGTGCGTATCACGCAACGAGGCGAGCACGTCGATACCGTGCGCACCGAACGATGGTCTGCGCCTGGTTTGGTAACCACCGGCGCGCTCTACGACAGCGAGACCCGTCGGTTCGCGGAGCCATTGCAGCGCTACAACTTCCCGCTCGTGCCGGGAAAGGTGTGGAATCAATGGGTGGACAACGTCAACGACACCACCCATGTCGAGGGAGCGATCAACCGCTACGTGGTCGTTGGCGGCTGGGACAAGATCACGACCCCGGCGGGCACCTTCGATGCCGTCCAGCTGCGCGTGCTCATGCGCCTGGACGATGGCGAATTCTGGCGCTGGCCGACCACCTGCGGCGATCGCGTCTGGTATGCGCCCGAGGTCCGCGCGATCGTTCGTGCGAACCGCGATGCAGGCTATATCGAACGCAACGGCCCCGACCCCGGCTCGGTCTGGACCCAGCACGCCGTCATCGAATTGCGCACCTTCACGCCGGGTACGTAGAGCTCCCCGATCGCACAGCTGTAGCCAACGAGGCGTGTCGGTCAAACCGGCTGGCATGGCGCTTGCGTCGTCCGGTGCATGGACGATGGAAAAAATCTCAGGAAAACGCTGGCGCTCGAGCCTGCCGATGCGCCGACGCTTGGGGGCAATACCCTTCGCAGCATGGACAATGAATCCGCCGCGGATGCGAGGGCCAGGCGCGACCTTCACATCACGACTTCGGACGAATTCCTCGCCAAGGCGGCGAAGGAGTACCAGGCAGGCACCATCGACCAGGCGTTGTGGCGGCGCGCCGCGGACAAGGGCGGAACCGATGCTTCACTGGTGATTGCCGCCTACCTGCGCTCTCGCGCGCTGGCGCTGCAACTGCAGCAAAAGAAGGATGACAGCTCGGCCATTCAGGCGCGTGGAGCGGCCAAGGCACGCGCACCCGGCGACCCGAAGGTCGAGTCGAAGCCGAACGAGAAAATCGCATCGACCCTGTTCGTCGGTAACCCTGCCCTGCGGCCGAAATCGAAGCGCTGGCAAATCGCTGGAGCGATCGTGGCACTCGCCATCGTTGCCGCCATCGCCTTCCGGTTCAGGTCACCGGAGGAAATCGAATCGACGCACGCGCCGATGGCCGCCGCTCGGGCGCCTGCCGACCCTTCCGTGCTGCAGTCGCCACCCGCGGCCGGGCAAACCGTTGCGACGAGCATCAGCGCGGACCCGGGCGGCACGGAACCCGCGTTCCCGGTACGGATTCAGCAACTCAAGGAAATCGGCAAATGGAACGTGCTCGTGCTCTACGCGACCGAGTGGACAAGGCGGGAGCCGGGCAATGCGATCGCCTGGAGCGAGCTAGGCAACGGCTTTGCCAAGCTGCGGCAATACAACGACGCTATCGAAGCCGCGACCAAGGCCGTGCAGCTGGCGCCGCAGGATCCATTCACCTGGCGCAACCTCGGGCATATCAACCTCGCCGTGGATCGCGTGCCTGAGGCGGGCGTCGCATTCGCCAAGGCGTTGGCGTTGCGCCCGGATGACGCCGACGCGCTATGCGGGGCGGCAGCCGTCGCATTGCGGCAGGCGCGGCCGAAAGACGCCGACGGCGTCACCAAACAGGTCAAGGCTGCCGATGGCACCTGCCCCAACTAGCCTCATGCGGCTCTAAGCGCATCGACGATCCTGAGCCGTGCGGCGCGCGCCGCTGGCAGAAAACCGCCGATGAAGCCCATGACGAGGGCAAAGGCCAGCGCAGCGAGGACGATGTCCGGCGTGAGGGCGAAGCGAAAGGCGATCTCGGCGAAGGTCTGAAAGTTGGTCGTCGAGATCGACAGCGTCTGCATGAATGCGGCGCAGACGAGCCCGATCACGCCGCCCAGCAGTCCCAGAAGCAGCGATTCACCCAGGAACGCGATCAGGATCGAGCCGCGGGAGAAGCCCAGCGCGCGCAGCGTACCGATCTCCGCAGTGCGGCTGGCGACGCTCGCATACATAGTGATCATCGCGCCGATGATCGCGCCGATGGAGAAGATGATCGAGATCGTCGTGCCGAGGTAGAAGATGAATCGGGCCAACGACTCGGACTGGTCGGCGTAGAACCGCGTTTCGCGCTTGGCCTCGAGCGTAAGGCGCGGGTCGGACTCGATCACCTCCTTCACCGCGTCGAAGCGCCCGGGGTCGGCGAGCTTGAACAGCAGCGCGGAAAAGCCGACCCGCCGGAACGCCTGCAGGAATTGTTCGGCGTCGCCCCAGATTTCGGAATCGAAACCGGTACGTTCGGCGTCGAACACGCCGACCACGGTCCAGTCGCGCGAGGCGAAGCGCAGCGTCTCGCCCACGGCCGCGCCGCGAAAGCCGTCGGCGATGGCACGCCCGGTGATCACTTCCGACGTGCCGGGCTGGAACATCCGCCCCTCGACGATCTTCACGTTGGGCCGCAGCGCCAGCGCGGTCGGCGCGATGCCGCGAATCACGACGTTCGAAGCCTTGCCCGACGCGCGCTTGGGCAGGTTGATCAGCACCACCGGCTCCTTCGATATCAGCCGTTCGCCGGAGAGCCCGATGGCGACGTCGGGCAGGCTTTCGACGATGCCCGCCTGGCGCCGGTCGATGCCGCTTTGCACTTCGGTCTGCGCGCCGCGGCGAATGACGATCACGTTGTCGTCCTGGCCGGTGGCGACCAGCGTCGCCTTCAGCCCGGCCGAGAGCATCAGCACCGTCGCAAACACGTATACGACCAATGCCATGCCGCCGGCAGTCAGCACGGTGGTAAGGCGGCGCGCGACGAGGTTGCGCACGATATAGGTGAACGGAATCGTCACTACACCACCGCCCGCAGGCCGTCGACGATGCGGATGCGTGCCGCGCGCCACGCCGGCAGCGCGGCTGCGACCAGCCCTACCAGCGCCGCTGCGCCGAGCTGGATCGCGATGGTCGTATCGCTGATGATGAAGATCGGGAACAGCGTCCCCGTGAGGCCGCGAAAGGTATCGGCCAGCGGAAACGTCAGCGCGGCGCCGGCGACGCCACCGACGAGCGCGATCAGCATCGACTCCGCGAGAATCAGCAGCGCGACGAAGCCGCCGCCGAATCCCAGCGCCTTCAGCGTGGCGTACTCGGCGCTGCGTTCGCGCGCTGTCATCGCCATCGTGTTGGCCATCACCGCCATGATGATGATGATGACTACGAACGACACCGCCTGGATCGCCAGCAGGATGGCCTCCGACATCGACACGAAGCCCAGGGCGAACGCGTTCTCGGTTTCGGTCAGCGTCTCGGCGAGCGAATTGCTGAACGTCGCGTCGATCGCCTGCGATACCGCGGCGGCGGCGTCAGGGTCCTTCAGCTCCACGATGAAGACGCCGGTCTGATCCGCGCGCCGGGGATAGCGCTTCTTGACGATTTCGTTCAGGTAGTCCCAGTGGAAGAACATCTGCGTTTCCACGGTGGATGGGTCCTTGCCGTCGTAGATGCCGCGCAGGTTGAAGGTCCACGTGCCCGAGTAGATCGTGCCGCGCAGCGGAATCTGGTCGCCGATTTTCCAGCCGAACTGGTCGGCGAGCTTGCGCCCGACGATCGCGCCCTGCCGATCGGTGATGAAGGCCTTCAGTTCGTCCGGCGAAAGCACGAACTCCGGGTAGATCGCGAGATAGCTCGCCGGATCGATCCCGAACTGCGGAAAGAAATTGCGTTCGTTGACGTAGACACCGCCGAACCAGTTGGCCCACGACACCGCGGTCACTCCCGGCACCTGGCGGATTTTCTGTGCGTAGGTCAACGGCAGCGAGAATGCCAGCGACACCGAGCTGCGCGTGATCAGTCGCGCGCTTGAACTCGCATTGGCGCCGGCATACCAAGCGTCGACGATTGTACGCAACAACCCAAACGCAGTAATGGCAACGACGATGCCGATGATGGTCAGGATTGTGCGCAGGCGGTGACGCAGGGCGTTGCGCAAGACGAGGCGGACGAAATACACGACGACGCGGCAGCGAAGGTGGGGCGGAAGACTGAGCTTACCCCAACCTCCGCACCTCGCGCGAACGGCGTGCCGCGGGTGCGGCATGGAACTTGCTGAAATGGGACTGGAGCCGGCCACGAGCCCTGTTGAAGTCCTCGCCGCCGGCATCGACGAACCAACCGATCGAGGTGCAGCCGTGCGCTCAGTCGCCCTGAACCGTCACATGTTGCCGTTTGCGCTCGCGCTCCTCGCCGGCGCCTTACTCACTCCGACGCCTGCGCATGGGCTTACGCTCGGGAACGCTAACCAGCTGTCCTCGCTCGGACAGCCGCTGCGCGTCGCCATCCCGGTCACGCTCGCCAGCGGCGAGACGCTGCACGTCGCCTGCGTCAAACTTGTCGCCGACAACACTGCCGGTGCGACGCCGCAGATAGTGACGGCGAAGGTCAGTCTCGAACAGGCAGCCAGCGGCACGCGCGTGATGATCACCACGCCGACCTCGGTCAGCGAGCCGGCACTGCGCCTCGCGGTCCAGACCGGCTGCGGCAGCACCACGCGTCGCGACTACACATTATTGCTCGACCCGCCGAACCACGAAGCCCCGACCATGGTTGCCGCCGCGGAAGCGGATGAGGCGCCCTGGACCCGCCTGCCGCGCAAGGCAACGGCCGTTGCAGCCGCCACCCCGCGCCAGAGCGTCCCCGTCGCGTCGCCCTTGCCGCGCACGACGTGGGGCACCCCGGTGCCGACCGCGGAGACGGTCGCCGAAGTGCATCCGAAGGCGGTCGAGAAGATCGCTCCCGAGGTCAAGCCGACGCAGGTCGCCATCGCGACGCCTGCCGCGCCACGCGAACTCACCACGGTATCGACCAGCTCGGGCGTCGGCAGCTTCATTTCCGAAGCCGCTGCGGCGTCGTTGCCGCCACGCACCGTGGCTCCGCGCACGACATCACCGCAGTCGGCGCCGCCTGCGCAGCAACTGGTATGGCGCGCACAGTCGCAGCCGCCGGCAACGAACATCTGGCATCAGATGTGGCCGTACGCCGTCGCCATCTTCGGCACGATGCTGCTCGCGCTCGTCGCCTTTGTCGCGCATCGCCGGCATACCATCACCACGTCGTGGATGGATCCGAAGGCGCGCACGTCGCTGCGGGGGGAAACGCAGGCCGGCGCCCAACAGGTCACGTTCGCGCATTTCGGCGCGATGACCGAACCTGCGGTGGCTGCGCCCCGCGTGCCGCTGAAGCTGCCGCCCATCCCCGAGCGCTCGGTGGAAGTGAGCGAACTCGACACACTGTTGCAAGACATACAGTCGGACATGATCGACGAACGCAGCATCAAGGACGCGTGGAAGGCCGCCGCGGCCGACTCGCCGACGGACATGGGCACCGACTCGATTCTCAAGGCCATCGCCGCCGCCGAGCGCGACCTCCAGATCGGCGCACCCGAACCCGCGCAGGTCGCGATGGATACCGCGCTCGACAAGGACCTGATGACGATTCCCAACGTGCCGCGAAAGGCACGGCACGGATGATACGCGGGAAGGCACCGCTGCCGCGTTCCCAGTGCGCGTCGCTGTCTAATCGACGAGCACACCCTTTTCGAGGTGTACCACGCGGCGCGCCTTCTCCGCTGCCTTGGGATCGTGCGTCACCATCAGCACGGTCTTCCCCAGTTCGCGGTTGAGCCGATCCAGCAGGCCGAGAATCTCCTCGCCGGTGGTGCGATCGAGATCGCCGGTCGGCTCGTCGGCGACGATCAGTGTCGGATCGGTAATGAGCGCGCGCGCGATGGCGACGCGCTGCTGCTGTCCGCCGGACAGCTCGTTGGGGTAGTGGTCCGCGCGGTCGGTCAGTCCCACCAGAGACATGCACCATGGCCACGCGTTCGCGCCGCTCGCGCCGCGACAATGACGCCAGCAGCAACGGCAGTTCCACGTTCTCGAACGCGGTCAGCACCGGCATCAGGTTGTAGAACTGGAATATGAATCCGACGTGCATCGCGCGCCAGCGCGCGAGATCGGCATCCGAGAGCCGCGCGATGTCGACGCCGCCGACCTTGATCGTCCCACCGGACGGCTTGTCGATGCCCGCGATCAGGTTCAGCAGCGTGCTCTTGCCCGACCCGGACGGGCCCATCAACGCCACGAAGTCACCGAGCCGGACGTCGAGGTCGATGTCGACCAGCACCGAAATGATCTGGCCGCCGCGCTGGTAATACTTGGAGAGCTTGCGAATCTCCACCAAGACGGGGGCAGATTCGACTTTCGCGTGCGGCGAGACAGTAATGGCGGTCACGTCGTGCAAAGTCGAGTCCGGCCCCATCTATTCATTTCGGCGCGAGCTTGACCAGCATGCCATCCCGCAGTTCGTCCGCGGGCTTGACCACTGCCTTCTCGCCCGGCTTGACGTTGCCGCTGATGGCGGTCTGATCGCCGATCCGGTTGCCTGCGGTCACCGCGACGACCGCCGCCTTGCCGTCGCGGACGACGACGACCACGGTCTTTCCATCCCGCTGCGCCAGCGCTTCAGCGCTCACGGCGGTCATCGGCTTCTGCTGCTCCGCGGTCACCGCCTGCGACAGGAACGACACCTTGGCGCTCATCTCTGGCAGCACCCGCGGATCGATCCTCTCGAAGCGCACCTTGGTCATCACCGTCGCCTTGGCGCGATCGACCGTCGGCACGATACGCGACACGGTGCCGCGAAAACGCGCGTCGGGCAGCGCATCGAGCGTGATCTCGGCCGGCTGGCCGACGCTGATCTTCGACAGGCTCGATTCGGAAACGTCCGCCTCGACTTCGAGCGTGCTCATGTCGGCCATGGTGACGACCGCTCCCTTGGAATCGGCTGCCGAAGAAAATGGCGTCACCATGTCGCCGACGTTTGCGCTCTTCGACAGGATGATGCCATCGAAGGGCGCGCGGATGTGCGTGTAGTCGACCGCGACCTGCGCGTTGCGTGCGTTCGCCTCGGCGACGGCAACGCCGGCCTTGGCACTCGCGATTCCGGCGACAGCGCGGTCGGCGCGCGCCTTGGCCTGGTCGAGCGCCGCCGGTGAAACGAACTTCTGCTTGAGCAGGTCCTGTGTGCGATTCAGCGACGCCGTGGCATCACGGTTCTCCGCCTCGGCCTGTTCGACGGCGGCGCGCGCCACCTTGATGCTGGCGGAAGCGCTCTCCAGCTGCGCCGCAAGGTCGCGGGCATCTAGACGCGCAATGACGTCGCCGGCCTTGACGCGCGAACCCTCCGCGACGCCGAGCCACTCGAGCCGGCCCGAGGCCTTCGACGCGATCGCCGCCTTGCGCTGCGCGACGACGTAGCCGCTCGAATTGAGCACGACGAACTGCTGCGACGGATAGACGGTGACGATCGGTGTGGTCTGCACCGAGGTCGGTCGCGGACTGAATGCGTACCATCCGCCGCCGGCCGCGGCGAGAACGACCAGCGCACCAAGCCACCACCACCGGTGACGCCGCCGCGTCGTGATGGGTGCCAGCGTGCGGTCGATGCGCAGTTTGGACAGGTCGTCAGCGGACACGATTGCATCGCGCGAGATCGGGGACGTGCAGTATACCGTGCCGCATCAACCGGTCTCGATCGCAGGCGCCTGGAGCGACGCGGATTGCCCCCGCCGACCTTCCCGCCATGC
This sequence comes from uncultured beta proteobacterium, assembly GCA_963821485.1. Lineage (GTDB taxonomy): Bacteria > Pseudomonadota > Gammaproteobacteria > Burkholderiales > Casimicrobiaceae > PALSA-1003. The sequence continues at coordinate 280,781 of CAWGEB010000009.1, read as the reverse complement.
GCGCACGGACAGGATGACGAGGCCGACGCCGATCGATGCAATGCCGATCCATTCCGTCGCCGAGATGCGTTCACCGAATACCAGCATCGACGACACGACAGCGATGACGGGAATGGCGAACATGTTGAGCGAGGCGGTGCCCGCAGGCAGCACTCCGAGCACAGCAGCCCAAAGGATGAAGCCGATACCCGTGGCGATGAGCCCCGCGTAAATCACCGCGCCGACGTAGACGAGGGTCCACTGCGCGGACGGTATCGAGAACGCGATCGGAAGCAGCAACAGCGGAAGCACGCCCACCGCCATCTGCCAGGTGATGAGGTTGAGCATGTCGATCTCGATGACGGCGCTGGAAATACCGCGTGGCGACGGCCCCGGCGGCCCAACCGAATCCGGACAACGTCGCCCACAGCTTGGGCGCGAGTTCACCTTGCCAATGCCAGGGCTCGACAACGATGACCAGGCCGGCCAGCGCGAATGCGACCGCGAGCCATTGCGTGCCACGTACTCGCTCATGCAACACCGGCCACGCGATCAGCATGGTCCAGAACGGCATGGTGAACACAAGCACCGACGTGCGTCCGGCGCCGCCACCGGCGAGCGCCATCGTCGTCGCCGTGAAATTGATCGTCGTCTGGAAAAATCCGGTGACGACGACGGCGATCCACGAACGCGGCCAGAACGGGCGCCCTTCCCACAGCATCGCCGCGAACAGGAACGCGATGGCAACCAGGATGCGGTCGATGTTGTACACCGCCGGATGCGCATAGCGCAATCCATACTTCATGGCGATCCAGTTCATGCCCCAGATCAGCGTCAGGAACACCAGCGCGACGTACGCGCCGCGGCGCGAGCGGATCGCGATCTGCCGCGTCACGGCGCGGCCAGGAATGGCTCGATTGCTGCAGCTACCGCGTCGGGGCGATCGAGATGCAGCATATGCCCCGCCTCGTCGACGACGACCAGCCGGCCCTGCGGCACGTGCGCCATGCGCGCGCGAACGCTGTCGAGACCGTCGGTCGCGGCTTCGCCCTCGGGATGCGCGCTCAACCATTTGAGAATGAACGATTCCGCCGCGGCGACCCATAGCACGGGCGCGGTGATCGCGTTCCAGACGGCGATGACTTCTTCCATCCGGTACACCGTCGGCGAGGGAAGCTTGTGGCGCGGATCCGAATCCAGGCGCGCACTGCCGTCGGGCTGTGACTTCGCCCAGTGGCTCGCGAGAAACTCGGCTCGGTCGCGCGACAGGCGGGGATTTTTCTTCTGCAGTTGGTCGGCCACCGCAGCGAGGTTCGCGTAAGGCCGGAATACCGGCGGTTGCCGTAGCGCGTCGAGCCACTTGGCGTACTTGACCGGCGCGCGCGCCGACGGCTCGGCCGGAATGCCGAAGCCCTCGAGCGACACGACCCGCGCAACGCGTTGCGGCCGTGCGCCTGCGTACAGCATGACCGCGTTGCCGCCGAGACTGTGCCCGACGAGGCGCGCAGGCTCGTCCCCGACAAAGTGGTCGAGCAGTGCGTCGAGGTCGGCCAGATAATCAGGGAACCAGTACCCGTCCGGGCACCATTCGCTCAGACCAAAACCGCGCCAGTCCGGCGCCAGCACATGCCAGTCGCGCTCGAGCGCATCGACCAGAAACTGGAAGGACGCGCCGACGTCCATCCAGCCGTGCAGCATGAACAGCATTGGCGCGCTCGCGTCGCCCCAGCTGCGCACGTGGTAGCGCAGGCCGCGGATCGCGACGAATTGCGACTTCGAGGTCTTCAACGACTTATTTCTTCTTGCACAGGAAGAAGCCGTCCTGCCAGCCGGTGCGATATTGGCCGTCGTTCTTGAAGCGAGCGGCGTCCTTCTGCTCGGTAGCGCCCACGCTTGCGCAGCCGTCGGTGTAGCCTTGCCGATACGGCAGTGGAAAGCCCTGCAGGTTCACGTTCGACGGCGGGTTGGGATGCGTGGTCGGCGGCGTCTGCGGCTTGGGCGGTGGCGCCGGCTCTGGTGCGGGGGGCGCGACGGGAGCGGTCGCCGGCGGCGGTGGCGGCGTGACCGGCTGGGTGCTGCACGCCGCCAGCAGCAGCGCCGCCCACAACAGGGTCGGCGCAACGGTGGTGCGGGCGAAGACGTTCAGGAAGTTCGGCATGAACCTGGGCAGCGGTGCAAAACGAGTAAAATTGTAACCCATGAGCACAGCCCGGCTCCGCCCACGCCGCTCGGTCTTCAGTGTCGTCCGCGGCTTCTACTGGGGTTAGCTGCGTCCTCGCGGTTTCCTCTGCGGTTTCCTCTGCGGTTTCCTATGTCCATCTGCGCCTCCACAGCGAGTATTCCATCGTCGACGGCATGGTGCGCATCGACGACGCCGTGGCCGCCGCCAGTGCCGACCGCATGCCGGCGCTGGCGCTCACCGACCTGTCGAACGTGTTCGGCATGGTCAAGTTCTACAAGGCCGCGCGTGCCCGCGGCATCAAGCCGATCATCGGTTGCGACGTGTGGATCACCCACGAAGCGGAGCGCGACGCGCCGCGTCGGCTGCTGCTGCTGTGCCAATCGCGCGAAGGCTATCTCAAGCTCGCCGACTGGCTCACGCGCGCCTACCGGAGCAACCAGCATCGCGGCCGCCCCGAGCTGCGGCGCGAATGGTTCGCCGAAGGCACGACGGGACTGATCGCGTTGTCGGGTTTCGCCGGTGGCGACGTCGGCCAGGCATTGCTCCAGGGCGATGTCGGCACCGCCGCTGCGGCGGCGCGGGCGTGGGCAAGGTTGTTTCCCGATCGCTACTATCTCGAGGTGCAGCGCGCGGGACACGGCGACGATCGCGCGTTGACGCGCGGCCACGGTCAAGCTCGCCGGCGAACTGGACCTGCCCGTCGTCGCGACGCACCCGGTGCAGTTCGTCGCGAGCCGAAGAGTTTCGCGCGCACGAGGCGCGCGTGTGCATCGCCGAAGGGCACGTGCTCTCCGATTCGCGCCGGCCCACGGCTGTTCACGCCGGAGCAGTACTTCACGACGCAGGCGGACATGGCAGACGCGCTTCGCCGACCTGCCCGAGGCACTGGCCAACAGCGTCGCGATCGCGCAGCGCTGCAACCTGACCATTCCGCTGGGCAAGAACTACCTGCCCGATTTCCCCACGCCGGCCGGCGTGACCATCGAGCAGCATCTCAACGACGAAGCGGCAGCAGGACTCGAGCGCCGGCTCGCCGCGCTGTTCCCCGAGCCGTCCGAGCGCGAGGCCAAGCGCGCCGAGTACGTCGCGCGGCTCGCCTTCGAAGTCAAGACGATCGTGCAGATGGGTTACGCCGGCTACTTCCTGATCGTCGCCGACTTCATCAACTGGGCCAAGCGCAACGGCGTACCGGTCGGACCCGGACGCGGTTCCGGCGCCGGCTCGCTAGTCGCGTACAGCCTCGGCATCACCGACCTCGACCCGTTGCGCTACACGCTGCTGTTCGAGCGCTTTCTCAACCCCGAGCGCGTGTCGATGCCTGACTTCGACATCGATTTCTGCCAGGACGGGCGCGACCGCGTGATCGAGTACGTCAAGCAGAAATACGGCGCCGAGTCGGTGTCGCAGATCGCCACCTTCGGCACCATGGCGGCGCGCGCGGTGGTGCGCGATGTCGGCCGCGTGCTCGACCTGCCCTACAGTTTCTGCGACGGCATCGCGAAGCTGATCCCGTTCCAGCCCGGTCGCACGGTACTGCTGCGGCGGCGCACGGGCGAGGTGGCACCCAACACCGTCCACGCGCGCGACGTCGAGCCGCTGATCAACGAACGCGAAGCCGCCGAGGAAGAAGTGCGCGAGTTGCTGGCGCTGGCCGAGCAGCTCGAAGGCCTGCCGCGCAATGTCGGCATGCACGCCGGCGGCGTGTTGATCGCACCGGGCAAGCTCACCGATTTCTGCCCGCTCTACACGCAGCCGGGCGCCGACGCGCCGGTATCGCAGTTCGACAAGGACGATGTCGAACAGGTCGGGCTGGTCAAGTTCGACTTCCTCGGCCTGACCACGCTGACCATCCTGGATTGGACCCTGCGCTACGTGCGCATGCTCGACCCGGCCTCGACGGTTGCGCTGGACACGATTCCGCTCGACGATCGCGCCGCGTACGCCATTTTCCGGACCGACGCGACCGGCGTGTTCCAGTTCGAATCGCGCGGCATGCGCGACCTGCTCCAACAGGCGCCGCCAAAGCAGTTCGAGGATGTCGTCGCGCTGGTCGCACTGTTCCGCCCGGGACCGATGGAGCTCATCCCCGACTACGTCCGCCGCAAGCAGGGCAGCGAGCGCGTCGACTATGTCGATCCGCGGCTGGAACCGATCCTGTCGCCGACCTACGGCGTGATGGTGTATCAGGAACAGGTGATGCAGATCGCGCAGGTGATCGGCGGCTACACGCTCGGCGCTGCCGACCTGCTGCGCCGCGCGATGGGCAAGAAGCTGCCCGACGAAATGGCGAAGCATCGCCAGGGCTTCACCTCGGGCGCCGTGGAGCGCGGCCTGTCTTCGGCGAAGGCGACGCTGCTGTTCGACCTGATGGAAAAATTCGCCGGCTACGGGTTCAACAAGTCGCACGCCGCGGCCTATGCACTGATCGCGTACCAGACCGCCTACTTCAAGGCGCACCACCCGGCGCCGTTCATGGCCGCGAACCTGTCGCTGGTCATGGACGACACCGACAAGGTGCGGCACTTCCGCGACAACGCGCAGGCGATGGGCCTCACCGTGCTCCCGCCCGACGTCAACGCGTCGAACTACCGCTTCGAGCCGGTGGACGCCGCGACGATCCGCTACGGACTGGGCGGCATCAAGGGCACGGGACAATCTGCCGTCGAGGCCATCGCCGCGGCGCGCGCTGCAGGCGGCCCGTTCCGCAACCTGTTCGATTTCTGCCGCCGCGTCGACAAGCGCGCGGTCAATCGGCGCGCGATCGAGGCGCTGATCCGTGCCGGCGCCTTCGACGCGATCGATCCGCGGCGCGCGAGCCTGATCGCATCGGCCGGGCCGGCGATCGACGACGCCGAGCGCGCCGAGCGCGCGGCGACACAGGTCTCGCTGTTCGGAGAGGACACGGGCCAGGGTTCCGCGACCGGTCCGGCGCTCACCCTCGTCCGCGACTGGAGCGACAGCGAGCGTCTCGCCCACGAAAAAGCGAGCCTGGGCTTCTACCTGTCGGGCCACCCTTATCATGCGGTGGCATCGGAGCTGTCGCGCCTGGTGCAGCAACGCCTCGGCGCCCTGCAGCCGACCACGCTGCCGGTGCGCATCGCCGGCGTCGTCGCCGCGTTGCGCACGCAGACCTCGAGGCGCGGCAAGATGGCCTTCGTCACGCTCGACGACGGCAAGGACCAGGCGGAGATCGCCGTGTTCAACGAGACCTTTGATGCCTATCGTCATCTGCTGCGCGACGACGCCTTGCTGGTCGCCGAGGTCAAGGTCATGCAGCGCATGGGCGAGGAAGGGCAGACGCCGGGCCTGCGCATCGTTGCCGAGGCGATCTACGACCTCGCCGCCGCGCGCAGGAAGTGGGCGCGCGCGCTGAGGCTGGCGTGCAACGGAGGCAGCTCCGCGGAGCGGCTGCTGCAGCTGATCGAGCCGTTCAAGAGCGGCACCTGCCCGGTGACGATCAACTATCGCAATGCGGTGGCCGGCGGCGACATCCAGCTCGGGGACGCGTGGCGCGTCAACCTCGACGATCACCTGCTCGGCGGCTTGCGCGAGTGGCTGCAGCCGGAGAACGTGGAAGTGGTGTACTAGGCGTGATCTTGATCCACACCGACGCGTTGAGCGAATGATCGACCGGCGGAGAATCGTGATCGCGGGCGTGGCCGCGATGGCCGCGCCGCTCTCCTGTTCCTTGGCCCAGACCGCCGGGAAGGTGCCGGTGGTCGGCTACCTGTCGGCCGCCTCCCGCAACGAGGCATTTACCCGGGCCCTTCGGCAAGGGCTCACCGACCTCGGCTACGTCGAAGGGCGCACCATCGTGATCGAGGAACGGTATGCCGGCGGTGACCCGGGACGGGTGCCCGAGATGATCGAGGACTTGTTGAACCGCAACGTCGCGGTCTTCATCACTGGATCGTGCCTGGCCTGTCGATTGTTGCAAACATTACAAGGTAGCGGTCGGCCGAGAGCGCCCCTGGATTGATGCGCGAACCGATCGGTTGGGCGACAATTCCACGATGATTGCCTATGCCGCGCGCTGCGGATGTCTCGCCTTGCTTGCCGGGCTCTCGTCCGCGGCAAACTCGTGCGACCGCGGGTCGTTCCCCATCTTCGGCTGCGAGGCTGCAAAGAGCCGCAAGTTCATCGAGCTTTGTGCGCCGTCACCGCTCGATGTGCAGTCGGGATATCTTCGCTATCGCTTCGGATCGCTCGACGAAGACGGCGCCGAGAAGGCGCTTGAACTCGAGTATCCCGCCGCAAACGCGAATTCACTCAAGCGGTTCTACGCTGCGACGTATACGCACGGTGGCGTGTATACGCAATCGGTGCGCTTCGTCACCGGCAACTTCGATTACACCGTATTTACCCGGGCGCGCGGCTCGCGGCTCCTCGATGCCGGCGTCGAAGTACGCGACCGCAAGATTGGCAAGACGTCGGTCATCTCCTGCAGCGAGAGGCCCCGCTTTTACATCTTCGACCTCAAGGGGCTCGTCCCGTGCGATCCTGAAACGCCGGTCGGCGCCGCGTGCGTGAAATAACTCGTTGCGCGATCGCGGCCATTGACGCCGAAAAACTCTCAGGACTTTCCGCCAGAAGCCGAAGCCACAAACAACAAGCCCCGCCGAAGCGGGGCTGTACTGGCGCTGAATCCGTTACTGCTTCTTGCGCCGACTAAATGCGAGGCCGGCGACACCGAGTCCGAGTAGTGCCAATGTGCCGGGTTCGGGAACGCCCGGTGGCGGGGGGACAAAGGAGCAATCCGCCCCGCACGTCAGGCGCACCACCTGTTCGTTTTGCGACAGGAACAGCGTGCCGTTGTTCAGGTCGGGCGAGACGAAATCGCCGCGCGTGCCGCCGGTGGCGATGAGGGTGTATGCCGACGTGATCGGATCCAAAAGGCCGACGGTGCCATCGTTATTGTTGACGACGACGTCGCCGTTGAAGATCCCGCCGGTGATAACACCGGTACCATCTGGGCTATGGCCTGTGATGAAGGTATGAATCAGCACGCCAGTGGCAATGCTGTAGGACTGAATTGTGCCGCCGTTCTCCACGTACGCGGTCGTGCCGTCAGGCGATACCGATACGCCGTCAGGGAACAGACCGGCATTGATCACGCGGAATGTACCCGCCAGCGGGTCGATGTCGACCAGACCGCTATTGCTCGCGGAAATGATGTGCCCATTGACCGGATCGGCCCACATTCCCAAGAAACTCGTCAGGCCGGCTACCGTACCTCCGATGGGGCTGGACGATCCGTCATTGGCGAAGTGTAGGTAGTGCCCACCAAAAGCCTGGGCACCGTAAACCTGCCCCCCAGCGGTCGTCATCGCGAAGTTGCAGTTACCTGTCGCACATACATATGGCGTCGCACTCAGTGCGCTCGACAACGTCTGACCATCGACGTCCGCGAAGACATAAATATGCGGGCCCGGCGTTATCAGGCTGCCGGTTATAACGTTGCCGCTCGGAAGAATGCCTTGGGCCAAGGGACCATATGACGCGTTGTATCCGCTCACAAAAGTCGAGAGCGTGAACCCATCGGCGATACCCGCCGGCGTCAATGTCAACGAAGCGTCGACAGGGGTGCCAAGGAAACAAGAAGTCGCGAAGACCGCGGACGCGAGGACGGCATTGAATCTCGCCATTTTTACCTCCTACTGTCGGTAAAGTTGACACACATGGTCGTATACGTGTGGTCGTGGACATGTAGCAAGAACGATGCCGTTGTCGGCATATCAATGATTTACCATCGCGACGCGTTTAGATGTGTAAAACTTATCCCTTGCCCCAACCTTGCGATGAATGCGAGTGGCCGTTGGGGTAGCGACGGACGACGCGACGCGCGGCTATTGCGGCGACAGGTTCAGCGACTTCGCCACCTTGCCCAGCGCGTCGTATTCGCGCTGGATGCTTTCGCGCAGCGCGGGCCCTTTCTTGATGAGCACCTCTTCGCCGGCATCTTCCAGGAACTTGCGCGACGCGGGGCTGTTGGCCGCCTTCTCGAATCCGCTCTCGATCCGCGCGATGTTCTCGGCGGAGGTCCCTTTCGGCGCGAGAATCGCGCGCCAGAGAATCGTTTCCTCGCCCGGGATGCCGAGATCGCGCAGGCTCGACACGTTGGGCAACGCTGCGACGCGATCGGCGGAGGTGACCAGCACGCACTTCGCCTTGCCGCTTTTCATGTGCTGCAGGATCGGCGGAATCGATCCGACGTAGACATCGATGTGCCCGCCGAGGAACGCCGTCAGCGTTTCGCCCGCACCTTTGAACGGCACGTCGCGCGCGGACACGTTCATCGCCCGCAGGATGCGCGCCGTCGCGAGTTGCCCCGGACCACCGGCGCCGTCGGTGCCATACGTGTACTTGTCCGGATCCTTGCGAAACGCTTCGATCAGGCCCTTGCCGTCGCTCGCCGGAAAATCGTTCTGCACGCACAGCACGTACGGCGCGCTGGATAGCTGCACGACGGGAATGTAATCATTGGGCGTATACGGCACCTTCATCGTGTGCGGGCTGACCGTCACCGGCCCCAGCCACACCGCGGCGAGCGTGTGACCGTCGGCCGGCGCATTGACCATCTGCGCGACGCCGATCGTGCCGCCGGCGCCGGGCACATTGATCACGACGATCGGGTCGTTGAAATACGGCGTCGCTTCCTTCACGACGACACGGAAGAATCCGTCAGTTCCGCCGCCGGGCGCGGTGGGCACGATCACCTTGATCGGCTCTGCTGCCCGCCGCCGCCACGCCCAGCGCAAACCACGCGGCCCCAACCTGCGCATGATGTTCATCGTGATACCTCCTGTGTCGTCGCATTCGATCGCGCAAACCCGAACAGCGCGGCCGGCGTTTGCGCAAACACGGTGTCGCGCGTCGCGGCGTCGGGAATCCATTCGTCGAGCCACTTCAGGCAACGTTGGTAGGTAATCGTGTCCTCGTGCGACACGAACGGCCAGTCGCTCGCCCACACCAGCTGGCGCGGACCCCCGGCGTCGAGCAGCGCATCGACGTAGCGTTGCGCGTCGACCCCGCCCAGGCGATACGGCGCGGACAGCTTCACCCAGGTGTCTCCGGCGCGAACGCCGGCAAGCGCCTGCCGGAATCCCGGGCACGCGACGCCGTCGTGCGGATCGGGGTGCGCGAAATGATCGACGACGACCCGCACGCCGCTCGCGCGCACGACTGGCAACACCGCGGCAAGCTTGGCGCCTTCGAGAAAAATTTCGACGTGCCAATCGAGATCGGCCAGCAGCGCGAACAGCCGCCGGTATTCGGGCGAGGCGACATCGGGAATGCTGTCGCGGCGAATCCAGTTCAGGCGCACGCCGACCACGCCGCGCGCGGCCATCGCCTCCAGTGCGTCGCGATCGACCTCCGGCGCGACGATGACGGTGCCGCGCAACCGGCCGCGCGCCGCATCGAGCGCGGCCAGCAACAGGCTGTTGTCGGTGCCGTAGAAGCTCGGCGCGGTAAGCACGCCGTGCGCGATGCGGTGGCCGTCGAGCACGGCGAGGTATTCCTCCACCGTCACGTCGCGACCGGGTGCCGAGTGGCGCTGCGCCGCCAGCGGCGCATCGCGACGCATGACGTGGGCGTGGCTGTCGATGCCGCGCAGACCCGCGGTCGCAATCATTGCGTCAGGTGGTTTTCGTGGCGTAGTGCTGCATGCCCGGCACGACCTCGGCCATCTTGCCCGCGCCGTATTTTGCCTCGAGCTGATCGGGAGTGAGGAAGCGCTGTTCCATCGCCTCGATCTCGTGCATGCCCAGGATGTCGTGCAGCACCTCGAAGGAGACCAGCGCGTCCGGCCGATCGACGACCTTGCCGCTCGCGATCGACTGCTGCAACAGGTCGAGTCCGCGCTGCATGCCCATGCACCGCACAGGCGGTCAGCAGGCGCGGGTAGATCACGACGGCGACGCCCAGGTCCTGCAGTTGCGCGCGCGGACAACAGCGGCGTCGTCGATCGCTGGCGAATGCCGAAGCCCATGTTCACCGACAGCGGCTTGCTCACGTTCCTGGCGATGGTGGCGATATCCTCGGCCGACATCGCGGCATCGGCGAACAGCAGGTCTGCGCCCGCCTCCGCGTACAGATTCAGTCGCCGGATCGCCTCGGCGCACGCCGTGCGTCGGCCAGCACGTCGGTGCGCGACTTGATGACGAAATCCGGATCGACGCGCGCCTCGGCAGCGGCGCGGATCTTCTGCACCATCTCCTCGGCGGAGATCACTTCCTTGCCGCGCATGTGACCGCAGCGCTTCGGCCACACCTGGTCCTCGAGCATCAGGCCCGCAACGCCGGCGCGCTCGAACGCACGCACCGTGTGATAGGCGTTGAGCGCATTGCCGTAGCCGGTATCGCCGTCGGCGAGCAGCAGCAGGTCCGAGCACGCGGCGATGGCGCGCGCCGCCGCCACGTTCTCGTCGAGACCCATCAGCCCGACATCGGGCTGGCCGAGCCGCGTTTCGCTCACGCCGCTGCCGGTGATGAACGCCGCTGCGTAGCCGTGTCTGGCTGACCAGCCGCGTGCTGAATCCGTCGAACACGCCGGGCAGCACCAGGATCTCCGGTGCCTCGATCAACGCGCGCAGGCGCTTACCTGGACTGGGCATGTCTGATCCTCGGCGGCTTGGGTCGGTCCCGTCTTGTGTCGGCGGAATTCGCGCGTGTCCGACGAAACCGCAACGAAATTTCGGGCGGGAACTTGATCATACCGCACGGCCGAGGGATGATGCACGGCCGGCATGCTTTGTCCGCCCATCGTTCCGTAGGAGCAATCCTTGCGCACCCTGCTCGTCATCCTGATCGGCATCACCGTGCTGTTCGCAATCGTCGGCATCGCATCGACCCTGAGCAAGGGTCGCAGCGGCAAACCGATCGACGGCGCGATGATCTTCGTCTGGTTGTGGCTTGGCTTCGTGATCGTCGACTGCTACGTCGGCGTCGCGGCCGGGCACGGGTTGGTGCTCGAGCTGGCGATCCACGCGCTCGTGTTCGCGGTGCCGGTGGCGCTGGCGTGGTACCTGTCGCGGCGAAACAGAAGGATCGCTGATGCGCGGCCTTGAGCCAGGCGCTGCGCTGAACCGCCTGGCCGTCGCGCTCGCCTGCGCATGGTTGAGCGCATGCGCCGCGCCGCCCCGCACGATGCAGGACGACGCCAGGGCACAGGTGTTCGCGACCGAACGCGCATTCGCCGAAGACCATGGCCGATCGCGATCTCCCGGCGTTCACGTCGTTCCTCGCGGACGATGCGGTGTTTTTCACCGGAGCGGAGCCGCTGCGTGGCAAAGAAGCGGTGGCCGAGCGCTGGAAGCGTTTCTACGAACGGCCGCAGGCGCCGTTCTCGTGGGAGCCGGAGCGGGTCGAAGTACTCGAATCCGGCGCGCTCGCGCTGAGCACGGGCCCCGTGCGCGATCCCGACGGCAAGCTGATCGCGACGTTCACCTCGATCTGGCGCCTCGAGGCGCCGGCGACGTGGCGCATCGTGTTCGACAAGGGCAACGACGTCTGCGACTGCGCGAAGAAGCCCTAGAACCGAAGCCGCTAGATCTTTTCGCGCAGCGCGGTCGGCAGTGCAGTCCGCAGTACAGTCTTCAGCACCTTGCCCGTGTTGTTCTTCGGCAGCTCCGGCAGGAACACGTACGCCTTCGGCCGCTTGAAGCGCGCGATGTGCGCGATGCACAAGGCGTCGAGTTCGCGCTCCAGCGCAGCCTGATTCGCGCCGCCGCGCGCCACCACGCAGGCGACGACTTCTTCGCCCCAGTCGGCATGCCGGCGGCCGACGACGGCGACTTCGCCGACCGCAGCATGGCGCTGCAGCACCTCCTCGACCTCGCGCGGATAGATGTTCGAGCCGCCGCTGATGATCAGGTCCTTCGAGCGGTCCTTCAGCGTCAGGAAGCCATCGGCATCGAGGCAGCCGACGTCGCCGGTATGCAGCCAGCCGTTGGCCAGCGTCGCCGCGCGTCGCCTCCGGATTGCGCCAGTAGCCTTGCATCACCGTCGGACCGCGCACCAGGACCTCGCCGATCTCGCCGGGCGGCAGCGCGGCATCGTCGTCGGCGCCGATGCGAATGTCGATGCCGGTCTGCGCGGCGCCCACCGAGCCGAGGCGCGCATCGTCGCCACGCGCCGCGGCATCGGCGATGACCTCGCGCGACATCGAGGTGATGGTCATCGGCGACTCGCCCTGGCCGTAGATCTGCGCGAGCTTCGGTCCCAGCGCCGCCAGCGCGGCCTTGCAGTCCTCGACGTACATCGGCGCGCCGCCGACGACGATGCTCTTCAGGCGATCGAGACGCGCGTGCCCCATCGCGGGATGCGCGACGAGGCGCTTGACCATGGTCGGCGCGGCGAAGAAGCACGAGCGATCCCAGCGCTCCAGCAGCGAGACGACCTCGGCCGGATCGAAGCCGCCGGAATCCGGCACCACGTTCACGGCTCCCGTCAGGACATGCGGCAGCACATAGAGACCGGAGCCATGCGACAGCGGCGCCGGGTGCAGGATCGCGTCGCCGGGCCGGATCGATTCGACGTCGGCGAGAAAGCACAGGCTCATCGCCAGCAGGTTGCCGTGCGAGAGCACGACGCCCTTGGGGCGCCCGGTGGTGCCGCTGGTGTAGAACAGCCACGCCGGATCGTTCGCCGTCACGGCGGCGGGCGCGAGGTTCGAGGTCGCCGCGAACAGTCGCTCGTGGTCGCCGCTGCCGAATTCGACGACACGCTCCAGCGCGGGCAATTCCGCCGCGCGTGGCGACAACGCCGCATGCCACGCCGCATCGACGAACATCCAGCGCGCGCCGCTGTGCTGGAGCACGTAGGTGAGTTCGTCGGCGTGCAGCTTGCTGTTCACCGGGACCACGCACGCCCCCGCGTGCCAGCAGGCGAACATGCACTCGACGTACGAGGCGCAGTTGGCGGCGACGATGGCCACGCGATCCCCCGGAACGATGCCACCGGCGCGCAAGCTGGCCGCCAGCTGCGCCACTCGCGCCTGCAGCCCTTTGTAGGTGTCGCGCACCTGATTTCCGACCGCGATCGCCGGCAATGCGGCGAAGCGGCGCGCGCTCCTCTGCAGCATGGCGGCCAGGTTGTGGACCGGCGAGCCGCTGTTCTCCTCGGATTGGGGCCGGTGCGGCGGTTGGTTCATCCTGAAATTCGGTAGCGCAAGGTGCAGCCGAGAGTCTAGCAGGCTGATGCAAAACCCTTCATGAACCGCGTTTCGGACGAGATGGCCCCGAATGCAAGGCGCGAGCCGCGCCGAATAGCAGGCGCATATTCGCAAGGCGAGTAACGCCGCAGACGGGGCCATATCGTCGAAACCCGGATGGGCAGGGGCTTTGCCGGCGATCTGCTTTGTCGTGCCGCTCGCCAATGGGGCCTGCCATTGGCTTCGCGTCACTTCGCGCATCTCATCCGGCAAAGCCGCCTGCGCGGCCATGCGGGGTTCTGCATCAGCCTGCTAGCGCATCCCTTACAATGCAACGTTACGCCACCCGCAGGAACACCACCGATGTCCGTTCCGAAAAACATGCGCTACATCGCCGCGCGCGAGCCCGGCCCACCGGAGGTGCTGGCGCCGGCCGAAACAGAGGTCCCGTCGCCCAAGGCGGGCGAGGTGCTGATCGAGGTCGCCTACGCCGGCGTCAATCGGCCCGATTGCATCCAGCGCGCCGGGCACTATCCGCCGCCGCCGGATGCGTCGCCGATCATCGGCCTCGAAGTCGCGGGCAAGATCGTTGCGGTCGGCGAAGGCGTCTCGACGTGGCGTGTCGGCGACACCGCCTGCGCGCTCACGCCAGGCGGCGGCTACGCCGAGTACTGCACGACGCCCGCGACGTGCTGCCTGCCGTGGCCGCGCGGCCTGTCCGCCGTGGAAGCAGCGAGCCTGCCCGAGAATTATTTCACCGTATGGAACAACGTCTTCGACCGCGTGCATCTGCGCGCCGGCGAGACCATCCTGATCCACGGTGGCACCAGCGGCATCGGCCTCACCGCGATCCAGCTGGCGAAGGCGTTCGGCGCCACCGTGTTCACCACCGTCGGCAGCGCCGACAAGGCGGCGTTCTGCCGCGACATCGGCGCGGATCACGTCATCAACTATCGCGAGCAGGATTTCGTCGCGGAGATCGCGACTTTGACGGCCAAGCGCGGCGTGAACGTCGTGCTCGACATGGTCGGCGGAGACTACATCGAGAAAAATATGAAATGTCTGGCGCTCGAAGGACGGATGGCGATCATCGCCTTCCTGCAGGGCAGCAAGGTCAGCGCCGACTGGCGCCACGTCATGATGAAGCGCTTGACGGTCACCGGCTCGACGCTGCGCGCGAGCCCGCAGGCCCGCAAGGCGGAGATCGCCACGAGCCTGCGGGAAAAGGTGTGGCCGCTGTTCGAATCGGGCAAGCTGAAGCCGGTGATCTACCGCGTGTTCCCAATGGAGGAAGCCGCCGAAGCGCATCGGCTGATGGAATCGAGTACGCACATCGGCAAGATCATGCTGCAGGTGCGAGCAGCGTAGCGCACGCTCCCATCCTTCGCAGGCAGGATTAGGTTCGAGAGCCGACCGATGCAGCGCAGACTGACCGCGATACTTTCCGCCGACGTCGCCGACTACAGCGGCTTGATGGAGGGCGACGAGAGCGGCACGCTCGAGCGGCTTAAAGCCAACCGCAGCCGGATCTTCGATCCAGCGGTTGCCACCCACGGCGGTCGCATCGTCAAGCTCATGGGCGACGGCGCACTCGTCGAATTCGGCAGCGTGGTCGCGGCCGTCGAATGCGCACTCGCGATCCAGGAGGCAACGGCGCGCGCCGAACCGGAACGCGCCGAGGCAAAGCGCATACGCTACCGTATCGGCATCAATCTCGGCGATGTCATCGTCGAAGGGGATGATATCTATGGCGAAGGCGTGAACGTCGCGGCGCGGCTGCAGGGACTCGCGCCTGTCGGCGGCGTCGCGGTCTCGCTCACGGTGCGCGACCACGTCGCGGGAAAGGCTTCCTGCGCGTTCGAGGACCTGGGCGAGCACACGGTGAAGAACATCGACCGCCCGGTGCGCGTCTTCGCCGTGCATCCAACCGACCGCAGCGAGGGTTCGGAGTCCGTCGAGGAAGCGCGACGGCGCCTGTCCGTTTGTGTGCTGCCATTCGCCAACATCAGCGGCGACCCGGAGCAGGAATACTTCTCCGACGGCATCACCGAGGACATCATTACAGACCTCTCCAAGGTTTCGGCGCTCTGGGTCGCCGCGCGCAATACCGCGTTCACGTTCAAGGGCAAGCACGTCGATGCGCCGCAGGTCGCACGGCAGCTCAAGGTCAGCCATCTGCTGGAAGGCAGCGTGCGCAAGTCGGGCGGCCGCGTCCGGATCACCGCCCAGTTGATCGATGGTGCAACGGGCGGGCACGTCTGGGCCGAGCGCTACGACCGCGACCTGAACGACATTTTCGCGCTGCAGGACGAGATTTCGCAGGCGATCGTCGCGGCTCTGAGGCTCAAGCTCCTGCCCGAGGAGAAAAAGGCGATCGAGGAACGAGGGACGACCAGTCCCGAGGCCTACAAGCTCTACCTGATGGCGCGGCAGTTCAGCGTTACCGGCAATCTCGGGTCTGCACGGCGCAACGAAGCGATCATCCGCCTGTGCCGTCGGGCCACCGAGATCGATCCGCACTACGCGCGCCCCTGGGCCCTGATGGCGGGCGCGCAGATGAGTCTGCGGTTTCACTTGGGCAGGGAAGGAGACGACGGTCACGCCGCCGCGGAACGGGCGCTTTCGCTCGACGCAAATCTCGCGGAGGCGCATTCCGCGAAGGCGCGGATGCTGATGCACGACGGCAACCTCGATGAAGCACTGCGCGAATGCGAGATTGCTCTTCGGCTGGACCCCGAATCCTATGACGTGAACGGCGCGGCGGCGCGCTGGAATTACCTCGCGCGCCGCTTCGATGCGGCGATTCGCTACTATGAAAAGGCGGCCGTCATCATGGAGACGGATTACATGGCGGCCGGCATGCTTGTAAGCTGCTACAAAGCGATCGGGGACACGGAGGGCGCCCGTCGTGCGGCAAAACGCGCGCTTGTCCGGATCGAGACGATCGTCGCGCAGGAGCCCGACAACGGATCGGCGATGAGTCAAGCCATCGGAGCGCTTGCCGTGCTGGGCGAGGTCGAGCGCGCGAAGGAATGGGCCGAGCGCGCAATGCTGCTCGACCCAGACAACCTGAATCTGCGCTACAACATCGCGTGCTCGTTCGTTGCCGATCTTCGCGAATTCGACGTCGCTATCGACCTGCTCGAACCCGCGTTCCAGCAACTGCGAGCCGAAGCCATCAACTGGGCGCGGATCGACCCGGACCTCGATCTCATTCGCGATCATCCGCGCTTCAGAGCCATGCTCGCCGCTGCCGAGGCGCGCCTCGCGAAAATCGTAAGCCGCGGCCCGTCTCAATAGGTCGCGCGGCCCCCGGACAGATCGAACACCGCGCCGGTCGAGAATGAGCATTCCTCGCTGCACAGCCACGCGACCAGCGCCGCGATCTCCTCGACCTGCCCGAAGCGTCCGAGCGGGATCTTCGACAGCATGAAGTCGATGTGCTGTTGCGACATCTGGTCGAATATCGCCGTTTTCACGGCCGCCGGTGTCACGCAATTGACGCGGATGCCGGTCTTGGCGAGCTCCTTGCCGAGCGACTTGGTCAGCCCGATCACACCGGCCTTGGACGTGCTGTAGGCGCTTGCGTTCGGGTTGCCTTCCTTGCCCGCGACCGAAGCGATGTTGACGATGCGGCCGTAATCACGCTGCTGCATGACCGGCACGATCGCCCGGTTGCAGTAGAACAGTCCGTTGAGATTCACGTCGATGACCTGGCGCCAGGCGTCGAGCGGATATTCAGCCAGCGGCGTGTTCGGCCCGGTGATGCCCGCCGAACACACCAGCACATCGATGCGGGAAAAAGCGGCCGCCGTCGCCTTCGCCGCCGCCTCGACGCTCGCCGCATCGGCGACATCGACGACGCGGGTGTCGGTCGCTGCGCCGAGCGAGGATTTGGCCTTGGCGAGCGCCGCCACATCGCGGTCCCACAAGCTGACTTTCGCGCCGCTCGCGGCCAGGCGCTTCGCGATGGCAAGACCGATGCCGACCGCACCGCCGGTGATGACCGCCGTGCGGTCCTTGAAGTCGAGTTGATTCATTGCGCCCGCAACCGTCGACAATGGCGGGCCATCGTATCACGGGCCGCGGTGGTCGCGTCCGGCGTGACGTCCTGTGCTATTGGCAGACGGTGCCCGGTGCGCGGAACACCTGTCGCGTGATCGCCTTGCTTTGCGTCGCCTTGTTCACGCCGTCGCCGAGGTCGACGTTGTAAGTGAACGATCCCGCGTTGCCGTTGGCGAACGTGAACGTGGCGGTTCCTACCTGCATGCGCGTGATCTTGGTCGGATCGAAAGGCACCGCATTGAACGCCTGTCCGCCGGTGCGCAACAGCGCCCCCGAGTACGTCCTCGGCGCGGTCTGCGGCAGCGTCGCCGACAACCACAATGGGTTGCGCGCGGCATCGTAGGTGAACCAGGTCGCGAAGATGGTCGTCCCCTGCTGCGTCAGGTTCACGCCCCACCCCGACTCGCTCCCGCCCGTCGCCCACCACAGGTCCTGGTAGTTGGTCGCCTGCGTCAGGTCCGGCTGCGCCCCCCATACACAGGTCGGCACCGGCCCGAAGGCCTGCAACACGATCGCCTTGGTCTGCGTCGCCACGTTCGCCCCGTCGTTCACCGCATAGGCGAACGACCCGGTGGTAGCGCTGGTGAAGGTCAAGGTAGCGTTACCGACCGTGGTCGGCGTCGCCGGAGGCACGTAGGCACTGAACGGCGCGCCGTTGGTGCGGATGAGCGGGCCGCTGTAGACCCCGTCAGCCGTCTTGTTCGCGGTCATCGTCAGCCACCACGCCTTGCCGGTGGCATCGTAGGTGAACCACGTGGCGAAGATGACGTCGCCCTGATGGGCGAAATTGATGCCCCAGCCCGCCTCCGACTCCGCAGGCGCCGCGTACCACAGGCCTTGATAGTTGAGCACCGCAGGTTACCCGATCGACACTGGCGTAATCGATCGTACCACCGCTGTCGCGCGGGCGGTGCATAAGCTCCAGCGGTGTCGGTCTTATGACGTGCAGCCTGGGGCCACCGGGCCGACACGGACTAAGCCAATGGTTCCGGATTGGCCATTGCTGCTTCCACCGGTGAAGTTGAAGTTGAACGTCGCGGCCGAGCAACTCAGGAATACGAGCGTTCCGCTCCCCACTGGCACGGTCTTCTGACCCGGAGGCGTCGGTGCATCGAACATTCCGCCGGTGGTTTCGAAGATCTGCACGGGGATCGAACGCGAGCCCGGGGTAAAGTTGCCTTGCGCCGTGTACCAACGTTGCCCGGCTGCCCCGGCGCCGGCACCGCCCGGGGCATACGTATACCACGCTGCGAACACCGTGCTGGACGTCGGGTTGATCTCGACGGTGAGTCCCTGGCCCGACGTCGGGGTGGCGTACCAGTTGCCGGACATGGCGAAGTCCGCATTGGTCGGCCGAGCGGTCGTGGTCGAACAGGTCACGTTCTGCGTCAGACGCGTCAACGGTATGGTCCCCGTGCGGCCGGTACCGTCGGTGAAGCTGTACACCAGTTGACCGCTGGCGCAGGTGTCGAAGCTCAACGTCGCCGTCCCGACCGGCTGCGCCGTGGTCACCGGCCCAGCATTGAAGTTACCGCCGGTGTTCTGAAAGATCGTCAGCGAAGCGCTCGGCTGTCCGGTCACCACCGGGCCCTGGGCGGTATACCAGCGCTGGCGCTCCGCTCCCCCGATAACGGTATCGTAAGTGAACCAGCTCACAAAGGTCGAGCCCGTTCCAGACGACGCATTGGGATACACCTCGACTTCGACTCCTTGTCCGCTGGTTGCGGCCTCGTACCAGGAACCGGTCAAGCCGTGCTGGTTGAGGTCGATCGCCGCTGCCGTCGCCGTTACCGATGCCGATTGAGCCGAGAAATTCGTCGCGACGTTGGGAATCCTCGCGCCGGTGCGGGTGATCGCCGTCGTGCCGTCGGTCGGCAAGGCGCCGTAGGTAACCTGATCGACACCGGCGTAGTTGATGGTGCCGCCATCGGTGGGAAGAAACCCGTTGGGAATCACGTAGTCCGGCGCGATGAGATGCAGGTCGGCGAAGCCCTGCGTCGCGATCAGTACCCGGCTATTCGCCGTCGATGCAGGCGCGGCATACATGCACCCATAGTAGGGATTGCAGCTCATGCCGATGGGCAGATTGTTCATGAATGTGAAGGTCTTGATCTGGCTGCCATGCGTGCTCGTCAACTGGTGGTCCATCCAGAAATACTCGGCGCCCATGCCTTGGTTCTCGTGCATGACGATGAATTGCACGGTACCGCTGGCGTTGGAAAACAGCTGCTCGATCACGTAGGTGTGGAATTCGGCCGACGCCATGGTCGCTACACACGCCAGCGCCGGCGCGACAGCCCAACGAAACCAGGTCTTCATGTGGCCCTCCTGCGAGGCGGGACGCAGCGCAGGTGCTGCCGCTGGTCGCGCGTAACATTGCGTAACATTGCCCCTGTCCAAATGTTAACACCATCGTCTCGACCAGTATTCCGTTGGGAACATTCCTGGAATAATCGGTCGTTGGTCATGTTCACGAATCCCTGGTGCCTCTCGATCGGGCCAAGCGCCCCCACTCCTGTGCCGGCCTGAGGTCCGCCCTGATCTTCGGGCTGGCCGCGGCCGTGGCCCCGTTGCCGGCGAGCGCGCTGTTCATCGTCAACCAGCCGTGGGTGCGCCCGGCACTGGCTGCGCAATCGACCGAGGCGTACATGAATCTCACGAGCACCGAGGGCGCGAAGCTCGTCGCTGTCCGCAGCGATGCGGCCAAATCGGTGGCGTTGCGCGCCCCGGGCAGGAAGCCGGTCGTGGTGCCCAATGTCGCCTTGCCCGCCAAGGTGCTGGTTCCGCTCGCACCGGGCCAATACCGGATCGCGCTGAATCAGGTGCTGCGGACGTTGAAGTTGGGCGACCGGCTGGCGCTCACGCTGACGCTCGAGCTGGACGACGGTTCGCGCCAGGATATCGACGTGGACGCGGAAGTTCGCCTGCGTTCCCCGATCGATGACGAGCGACGCGCGCACGCTCACCCGCCGGGGCAATCCCCACACTGAGCGCTGCCCTGGACGCCGTCGCGGTCCGAGGCGAGGTATTACTTGCCGTTCGACAACGCATCGACGAGTTTGCGGTAGGTCGCGGACTCGCGCAGGATCTTGCCCGCGGCCGCACGCAGGCGATCGATGGCCTCCGGGGGAAGAAACAGCGACGTCGGCAGGTTGAGCAGATATTCGCGTTCCACCGCGTCGGTCAGCTCGTCGAAGCTGACGTTGATCACCGAGAACTCGAGCGGTGTGATCGCGTCCGGGGGAACGGGCAGGCCTTTGAGGCGCATGGCATTGACTTCGAGTTTGCGCCGCAACTGCCATTCGGTGACGATGTCCTCGAGCGCGTCGACCGATTCGTACGAGTAGCGATCGATGGGAACGCTTACCGCCTGCAGCAGCAGCTGGAGCGACGACGGCGCGGCCTCGCGCTTGCTGTAGCCGAAATCGGGCGCGGTCACCGAATTGACGATGACGATGGCGACCCGGCGCAATTTCTCGACCCCGACTTCGGCGCGGAAGCGGGTGCTGGCTTCCAGTTCCTGCAGCACGTCGACGATACCGGTCACACCGAGGTTGCCCGAAAGCCCACCATCGACGAGGTGGATATAGGGCCGATCGGCCGCGTTCTGATAGGTCTGCAGGTCGCGGTAGCGCTGCAGGTCGCGATTGCCCGCCCAGGCGCGCGTGCGCGGCTTGATCGCGCTCAGGATCCACTGCGGGTCGGTATAGGCGCAGCTGCCGCCGTAGTTGTCGATCGTCACTGGCGAGAGCACGACGGGCACGGCCGACGACGCCGCCGCCGCGCGCGCCAGCCGCATCTTGCTCAGGTCCGAACAGATGACGTCGAAATTGGTCTGGTTGAAGGTCCAGCGCAGGCCCGTCGCAATGTCGGTTGCGGACGCCATCGCCGTCGGGGTCGGCCTGGCGATCAGGTCGGCGAAGGTGGCGCCGTGGAACAGGATGTCGTCGTAGTACTGCTCGGCGAGTTCCGAGCGGCCGAATCCGGATGACAGCGTGCTCGGCCACGTCAACGGATCGAACAGGCGCTTGAGCAGCTCGCCCTCGACGTTGCGCGTCAGGAAGTCCCGCTCGTAGTCGGCGAACAGCGCCTCGCCCTTGAGCGCGTAGGCCAGCGCGGTAAAGCTGCCGCCGGAAACGCTGCTTATGAGGTCGACTTCCGCCAGCATGGTATGGCGCCTTCGCGCGGACGCGACAGGCGTGCGGCGCAGCTCTTCGAGCACGCCGTAGGAAAACGCGGCCGCGCGCGTGCCCCCGCCGGAGAACGCCAGGATCAGCAGCGTTTGCGGGTCGTTGTCCGGAAGTGCGGGACGATTGGCCCAGCGATAGCCTGCGCCGGGCTCGTACTGCTTGAGCGGCGGGACGATCGGTCGCGTCGCGCATCCTGCGAGCAGGAGCGCGACGACGAAGACTGAAAGCTGACGAACGATGCCGAATTCGTCGGCGCGGACAGATCCGTTGGTTATGCCGTAATTGCGTGCCACGCTGTCAGCGCCGGCCCCCTCCGCGGAAACCGCCGCCGCCGAAGCCGCCGCCGCCAAAGCGGTCGCCGCCAAAGCCGCCACCACCAAAGCGATCGCCGCCGCCGAAGCCACCGCCACCGAAGCCACCACCACCGAAGCCACCCCCCGAGCCCGAAACCACCGCCGCCAAAGCCGCCGCCACCGAAACCACCGCCGCCCGAACTGCGCGCCTGCGATTCCTTGTCGCCCCAGGAAGACGCGCTGGACGAATTCGACCAGCCGCTCGACGAATGCTGCTGCCAGCCGTCACCCGTGTTCTTGTACACGTTGCCGTTCACGTCAGCGTAGTGATTGTTCCCGACGCTGGCCGTGCCCCACGTATTGGTCTTACCGGTAGCCGCGTTGTACGTGGACCCGCCGCCGACGTGCGCGTTGCCTTCGGGACCCGCGGTACTCGCCCCGGCGCGATTGTAGGAACTGCCGCCCGCGCCCGTTGCCGATGCGGCATTGGCAGTCGAGCGCTGGCCTGTGTACTCGTTGGTATTGACGCCGCGCGCGACATTGGCCGATCCGCCCGCCGCACCGTTGGCGGTCCGATCGTAGCCGCGGGTGTAGTTGCCGGTGTTGGCGTTGTACTGTTTGCCCGCGTTGTACGAGCCCGACGTGCCGGTGCGCGAGTTGTAGTAGTTGCCGCTGGCGGTCGTTCCCGCGACGCCACCGCCCGCGTACCACGAACGCGTGCCGGAGTACGCCGTGCTGCCCCAGTGGCCGTAGACGTTGGCGCTCGCGGTCGCACAGCACGGGTACCCGCCCCAATAGGCCGGGTGATAGTAGGCGCCGTAATAGCCGCCGTAATACGGGGCGTACCATGCAGCGGTCGCCAGGCCCATCGCAAAGCCGAAAGTGAAGCCGACGTAGGGGTTGTAGATCGGCGCCGCAGCCACCGTGTAGGTCACGGGTGGCGGATACCACACAGTGCCGATCCACGGCGTGTACGCGTATCCCGTTCCGTACACGATCGTGCCGGTCGGCTCGACGACGACTCCAAGGTACCCCGGGGTATAGCCGACGTAGACGTAGGTCGGCGTGGCTTCATAGATCTTCACGTAAGTGACGTAGTAGATCGGCGACGACGGCGGGATGCTATAGATGACCGCGGGGACGAAGGTCGCGACGGACCATGGGCCGGTCAATTGCGTCGCCGTGAACCAGACCCCCGCCGTGACGGCGTAGTAACTCGTCGGACTGACCTGGATGAGCGGTGCGGACGAGTTCACGACATACGTCAGCGGGGTGCCGGGAATCTGCGAATATTGCGGCGGACCGTCGAAATTCGGCGTGAACGCGGGCCCGTTCTTCAATGGCACCGTCGCCGTCTGCGGAATCGTGTTGGCGATCGCCGCTTCCTGCGCCTGCGGCGTGCCGGCGACCGACGGCAACACGGCCCCGGCAAGCGATGCCGGAGGGATCTGTGCGAATCCAGGCGGCATGGCATTGCTGGGGACGAAGGTCCACGGGCCGGTCAGCGCCGACGACCTGAACCATCGTCCCGCGAGAAGGACGTAATAATCGTTGTTGGCCGTGTCGATAAGCACATCGTTGGTCGTGTTCGACGCCCACAGCAGTTGCGTTCCCACGATCGGCACGAAGTCGGGCTGGCCGGTGAACTGGATCAGCTCGGCGGGGCCCTGCGCGGTGTAGATGGTCGGTACGCCGTTGGCCAGCGACGGCTTCGGGTTGGCCTTCGGCCCCCCATCGAGCAGGTCGACGGTGCCGGCCTTGGAAAGCTGCTGCGCGATCGCGTCCATCTCGCTCCGCATCAACAGCCCGGGCGACGCCTGCGACCAGGGCCCGTTGATCGTGCTCGACGTAAGCCATCCGTCGTAGACGTGGATGTAGAAATCATTGCCGAAGCCGCCCTGCAGTATCAGCGCCCGCGTGTTGATCACGCGCTGCGCGCGGGAGTGGTTGGGCACGGGCTTCATGACCGGAGCGCCGTCGATCGGCACCAGGATCGCCGGCGTGTAGCTGACGATCACCTGCGGCGGCGCATTGTTTACGGGCACGGTGGGCGGCTTGATGCCCGCGGCGGCGAGCGAGGTCTGCAGGCGATCGAGCGAGATCGTCCTGACATCGGTGCCAAGCCGTTTCTGCAGCTCTGCACGATAGCTCGCCCCGTGGTCCGGCAGCGTCGGGAAATCGAGCTTCGTGATCTGGAGGTTTTCGAACACCACCGTCCGCTCGACCTTGTCGACCTGGGTACGCGCAGTGGCAAAGACGACACCGAAAGTCTCTTCCTTTGCACCGGTCGGCTTGATCGCCATCGCCGAACGGAAGTCGAGCTTGTTGTCGACCCAGGAATTCACCTGCGGTTGATAGATCAGCAGCGCGGCATTGGAAATGCTGACGTCGCGCGGCCAGGGATCGGCCGGCAATGCCGGCGCTGCTGCCGCCGGCGCAGCCTGCTGGGCGACGCCATTGGGGATGCCGAGAATTGCCAGGGCTGCAAGCGCGGCGCTGGCGAACAGAGTATTAAGTCTCATGACTAGTCGCTCCGATGACGCGCGGTAAACGCGCTCAATGCATTCAGCCGTTGGCTCGCTACCAGGCGAAACGCGCGCCAAAGGCGGGCCCGCTCATGATCAGTTTCTCGACTGGCTTGCCCGAGTCCATCTTGTAGTCGAGATAGCGCCACGCCAGCACCACGTCGCCCCAGCCGAATTTGTAGCCAACCCCGAGGATGCCGTTGAATGCCGTGACCGACGAGGATCCGGCACCGAAGTCCGCTTCATAGGGCATGTACCATTTGCCGTCATCGCTCAGGCGCAGCGCACCTGTGACACCGACGATGCCGGTCCAGATGTTCATCTTGTCAGTTGTGCTGACGGATCTGCCGAAGATGCCATCCGGGCCGAAGGCGTTAACGCCGAGCGACGATTCGATGCCCAAATACCGTGCGCCCGCGATGAGGTCGAGGTTGCCCTGGTCGCTGCGCGCCACAGTGTACCCCGCGCCGAGCGTCCAGACCGTGGCCTTCATGTCGACGTCGACGTTGATGTCGACCTGCGGATGGATTTCACCGCCCGGCGTGTGCAGCGTCCTCACCTTTGACGAGAGCCCTCCGATGTCGGAGTAGACGATATCCGTGAACAATTCCCAGTTGCCCTTGCGCGCGGATCCCAACGCCATGGCGGCGAACCGCAGGTCGGAGAGGTAGTCGTTCGGCTTTACCGTCACGGAGGGCGACGCCGTCGCGCCATTGCGCAGGCTGAAGTTGAGATCCGTGGTCATCGCCGGCAACCAGGCGTAGATCGTGGCGCCGTAGTGCCACTGGCCGTCGTACTTGTTGATCTCCTCTCCCGACGCACCCGCCGACGCCAGTACGGCGGCGCCCACCACCAGACCCGCAAGGCCTTGCCGCAAGGGGCTCAACTGTTTCATCGGTGTCTCCAAAAGATTGAATTTCGAGTTGGCGTCGGCGCCCATCCTCAGATCGGCCGCTACTTGGGAAACATCAGTTGAACCTGCGCGCGGATCTGCCAGTTCGCGCCGAAATCAGGCTTGACCACGTTGTAATAGGCCGAGATCTGCGTGTTCACCGGCAGCTTGCCGAAGTGGAAAATCTTTCCGACGCCGCCACCAATGGGCACGGTCCACTGCTGGCTGCTGTCGGCGTTCCAGTTTACCGTCGCGATCGGCGCGCTCGTGAGGTAAAAGCCGCCTTCGAAGTTGTAATTGACGAAGGGCTGGATCAGGCCGTTGCTGTAGGAACCGCCCTGCTTGTTGCTGGTCAGCGACCACACGTTGTTGACGAGCACGCCGTAGACCCACGGACTGCCATGGTCCAGGTGCAGCACCACGAACGATGGCCCCAGCCCCCAGTTGTCGTTGCCGAGCTTGGCATTGCTGTTCGTCGGCGCCTGCAGGATGGGACCCACGCCCCAGATCCATTCGCCGGGCTTGGCCGGTGACAGAAATGCCGTGAATTGCAGGTCGCCCAGGCCGCTGACGCTGCTGTCCCCCGGCGCCAGCGCGGGCTGCCAGATCACGGGCAGGATGGTACGGGTGATGATGTTCCAGTCCTCGCTGATCGAAACCGGTATCACCGGCTGAATGTTCAGTATGTTCTGGGTGCCCTTCTGCGGACCGAAATTCAGGTTGGTATTGTTCTGGAAAGGCAGGCTGATCAAGTTGCCGACCGGGTTTTGCGCGAGCTTTGCAAGTTCCTCGGCGCTCATTTCGGCCCGTGCGGGCGCAGCAGCCATGGCGCAGGATGTGATCGCGACCAGCGAAAGATATCGTCCCCGCATGCATTGCATCCTTAACGATTGGCAGGTTCCGAGGCCCTGCATGACCAGCTCAAATCGACGGCGACCGAGCCAGCCACGTCGGCGCATGCTGCAGGCGCCCATCGGACCAGCAATTATAGCAACACCCGATGCGGTTCGCAGTCAGTTGGAACCCGACAGCATCCGGCTGCAGCACGCGGCAATAGCCGCATTGCAACGCTTCGGGGAGTCCTCCTCATCCCGCTGTAAACAGAATGTGTGCGTCGCACATTGACGATGATTCGCAAGTCAGGCAACTTTCGACTTCAATCCTTGGCTATCCGCAAAGAGGACTTTCCATGCTTGCGAAATTCGTCACAGCCGCAGTGCTGGCGGCCACCGTGGTTTCCGGCGTCGGCTGCAGCCAGCAGCAAGTGGAGCCGATCAAGGCCGCCGATGACTCCACAGCCAAGGCCAAGGCGGCCGCTGTTGCCACGGCCGCGAAGGTCGCCGAGGCAAGGCAGATCGCCGAGGATGCTTACATCTACGGCTACTCGCTGATCACGACCGAAGTCACGCGCATGCAGATGTCCAACGTGCGGAAAGCCGACGAGACGCATGCGCCAATGAACTCGTTTCTGAACATCAAGCGCTATCCACCGGCGAACTACCGCGGCGTGTCGGCACCCAATGCCGATACGCTTTACTCCCTAGGATGGCTGGACCTTGGCAAGGAGCCGATGGTATTCAGCCATCCGGATATGGGGAAACGCTTCTTCCTGTTCCCGATGTACAGCCTGTGGATGCCGGTGATCGACGTCGCCGGGAAGCAGAACGACGGGGGAGCGGGCCGGAAACTTTCTCATCACCGGTCCCGGCTGGAAGGGTGACGTGCCCAAGGGCATGAAGGAGATCAAGTCGCCGACGCGCTATCTGGTCATCCTTGGCCGTACCTATGCCGACGGTTCGGCATCGGATTACAAGGCCGTCAATGCTTTGCAGGCGCAGTACAAGCTCGTTCCGCTGAGCAGTTGGGGGAAGCCGTTCACCTACGTGGCGCCGCCGGTCGATCCGAATCCCGGATTCTCGCATGACCGACAAGCCGCAGCGGGTGATCGATGCGATGGACACGTCGTCGTATTTCAACATGATGGCGCGGCTGATGGGTGGCGCTGCGCCGCCGGCGCCGGAAGACGCGCCGATCGTGGCAAGGATGGCCACGATCGGGCTCGAGCCCGGCAAGCCGTTCGACCTCGGCAAGCTCGATCCGGCCGTTCAGGCGGCGCTCAAGGATGTCAGCAAGAGCACGTCGGCGAAGATATTCGCGCAAAAGGAAAGCCTCGGCACGAAGATCAACGGCTGGCAGATTCCGGGTGCGGCCGGGGTCTACGGGACCAACTATCTGGGTCGCGCCGTGATCGCGGCGTTCGGATGGCCCGCCAACCTGCCGGAGGACGCGGTCTATCCGACTACGCTTGTCGACGCCGACGGCAACTCGCTAAACGGCGCCAACAAGTACACGCTGACCTTCAAGAAAGGCGAGACGCCACCGGTCGACGGCTTCTGGTCCATCACGATGTACTTCGAAGACGGCGGCTGGTGGTTCGTGCCGAACCCGCTCAACAAGTTCACGGTCAGCATGCGCGACAAGCCGAAGTTCAATGCCGACGGATCGCTGACGCTGTACTTTCAATACGTGCGACCCAGCCGGGACAAGGTCGCCAACTGGCTGCCCGCTCCGAAGGGCGATTTCATCCTGACGATGCGCATGTACTGGCCGAAGGAAACCCCGCCGACCATCCTGCCGCCGGGCAAGGGAACGTGGCTACCGCCGCCAGTGGTCAAGGAACCGCCGGCTCCTTAGCCTTCGCCATCACGGCACGGCGCACCAATCCGACGTGCTCGCGCAGCGTGTACGCTTCGCTGGCGAACTTGTCGGGCGTCTGGATCTGCTCGACCGCCTGCTCGATGCGATCGAGATCGCGCAGCCATCGGTCGATTGGCAATTCGCCGGTTCGCGTGTTGACCTCCTTCTCGAGCAGGCTCAGCTCTCCGTACCTCCGGTAGATGCGTGATCGCACTCGCCATTCCAGGAACTTCGGCAAGTAGTTGAACAGCGGCACCAGGACGACCGCGAGCGGGAGCAGGACGATGATCGCGCGCTCGACCACGGTGGCGACCCAGAACGGCAGGTAGCGATACAGGACGTTGGACCCGAAGCGCCGATGCTGGTCGGCATAGGTCGAGACGCGCAGATCGACCCGTTCCGTCGACGGAAATTCGCCGGCGGCCTCGAAGTAACCTTGCTCGCCGTGAATCTCGCGTGCGGCGTCGGCCAAGAGGCTGATTAACGCCGGATGCAGGCCCTCACGTGCGACGAGCATCGCCTTGGTGGCGATCATCTGGACGTCGCGGTTGGGAATGTTGCTGCCGAGATCGATGGTGCCCGCGGGCAGCGTCAGTTTCGACAGGTAGCTGAAACGTCGCGGATAGGCGTCGGCACGCTCGAGGCTCATGAGCTTGATCACCGGGTCTCGGACCAGCTCCTGGATGGCCGGCATCTGCGCGCCGCCGACCAGCAGCAACGCGTCGATCTCGCGCGCTCGCAGCGCGCGCAATGCGTCGTCACCGCCCAGCGAGACCAGGTCGGTGTTGCCGCGCCCGACACCATCGGCGGCGACCAGTCCGTTGGCGCTTAGCACCCGGTCGGCCAGCGCGCGCGTGCCGCTCCCCTTCACGCCGACCGCGATGCGCTTGCCCTCCAGCTGATTGATCTGCGAGAGCACCGCCGGGTCGCGATAGAAAATCCACAGCGGTTCAAAGTAGAGGCTTGCCAGCATGACGATGTCGTCGGCTGCTGGAAACTCCGCGACGCCGCCCTGCATGAACGCCACATCGACGTGCGAGGTCGGGTCGAGCAGCAGCCGCAGGTTCTCGACGGCGCCGGCCGTCAACCGTTCTTCGACCTTGACGCCATCGCGCTTGAGGATCTCGATATAGCGCCGCGCATGTTGATGATAGACGCCACCCTCGCTACCCGAGGCCAGCACGATCCGCCGCTGGGGCGCGGGCTGCAGCAATTGGAAAACCGTCCACAGCAGTGCCACAATGACGGCGACCGCGATCACGACCCTGCGAACGATTTCGTAGCGGTGACTGCGTACGCGCTTCTCGTCAGCCATACGGGATCAGGTCTCCGGCAGCCGGTAACCGCGAAACTGCTCGCGCAGCTTGTTCTTGAGCAGCTTTCCCGTGGGACCCACGGGAATCGAATCGACGAAGGCGACGTCGTCGGGCGTCTGCCACTTAGCGACGCGGCCCTCGTACAGCTTGAGCAGTTCTTCGCGCGACACTTCGGCCCCGGGCTTGCAAACCACGACGAGCAGCGGACGTTCGTCCCATTTCGGATGGACCACGCCGATGCAGGCGGCCATCGCGACGGCAGCGTGGGCGACCGCAATGTTCTCGATGTCGATCGAGCTGATCCACTCGCCACCGGACTTGATGACATCCTTGCTGCGATCGGTGATCTGCATGTAGCCGTCGGCATTGATCGTGGCCACGTCGCCGGTGGGGAGCCACGCCTGCCCGCTCGCGTCACGGACCAGTGGGTCGCCGCCCTCGCCGCGGAAGTATTCGCGAACGATCCAGGGGCCGCGGACGTACAGATCGCCGAAGACCTTGCCGTCCCACGGCAGCTCGTTGCCGTCGTGGTCGACGATTTTCATGTCGACGCCGAAGACGGTGCGTCCCTGCTTCGCCTTGACTGCGTACAACTCTTCCCGCGGCAGGCCGGCGTGGTGCGCGCGCAATCCGCAGGCAGTGCCAAGCGGCGACATTTCGGTCATGCCCCACGCGTGCAGCGCGGTGACGTTGTATTTCTCCTCAAATGTGCGCAGCATCGCCGGCGGCAGTGCGGCACCGCCGACGATCGTTCGCCGCATGGTCGAGAAGCGCAGCGCGTTCTGCTCCATGTAGTTGAGCAGGCCCTGCCAGACCGTCGGCACGCCCGCGGACAAGGTGACGTTCTCCGCCTCCATCAATTCGTAGAGTGACTTGCCATCGAGCGCCGCGCCGGGAAACACCAGCTTGGCACCCGCCATCGCGCCCGCGTAGGGAATGCCCCACGCGTTGACGTGGAACATCGGCACCACGGGTAGAATGATCTCCCTGCTGGAAATGTTGAGCGAGTCCGGCAGCGCGGCGCCGAAGGTGTGCAGGAGCGTCGAGCGATGGCTGTACAGGACGCCCTTGGGGTTGCCCGTCGTGCCCGAGGTGTAGCAGATCGACGAGGCAAGGTTTTCGTCGAAAACCGGCCATTCGTATTCCGCGGGTTGCGCGTCGAGCAGCTCCTCGTAGCACGACAGATTCGGAATGCCGGTGCTCCCCGGCATGTGCGCACGGCTGGTCATTGCCACAAAGTGCCGGACGGTGCCGCATTGCGCCGCGATCTTCTCGACGCACGGCAGGAAGCTCAGGTCGAAGAACAGGCAAGTGTCCTCCGCGTGGTTGACGATCCACGCGATCTGGTCCGGGACCAGCCGCGGGTTGATGGTATGGACGATGGCGCCCTTGCCGGCGACCGCGTAGTACAGCTCCATGTGCCGGTGGCTGTTCCATGCCAGCGTCGCGACGCGCTGTCCCATACCGACATCCCATGCGTCGAGCGCGTTCGCCAGCTGCTTGGCGCGCGCGTGCAACCGACGATAGGTCGTGCGGTGCAGATCGCCTTCGACGCGGCGCGACACGATTTCGACCGCGCCGTGATGCCGATCGGCATGGCGGATCAGCGACGAAATCAGCAGCGGAACATCCTGCATCAGGCCGTGCATGGCCGCCCCTCCTCATTCTGGAACCTTCCCGTACCGGCGCGTCGGTGATCATCCGCCGGCGACAGGCCAACCGGTGCGCCGATGCCCTGCGACGCGACTCGCATGATACGGACTTCCGGTGCCAGGGTCGACGGGGCGCCACGCGTCTTGCGTATAATCGACAGACTGTCAATGACGCAACATTCCTGCGCAAAGCGAGCGCGTGCGAGGACGCCGCGCCATTCGGCTTGAACGGAGTACCGCATGCTGAGCGATCCACGCGTCTTCTTTGCCGCCGAGCGGACACTGCTCGCCTGGGTCCGCACCGGGCTCACGATCATGGCCTTCGGCTTCGTCGTGGCGCGGTTTGGGCTTTTCCTGCGCTTGCTTGCAGCCCAGCAGCCCGGCGTCGTGGCCAACGTCGATGTCCACCACGAGGTTTCGAACATCGTCGGCATCCTGCTGGTCGTGGTCGGCATCGCCTGCATGATCCTGGGCGCGTTTCAGCACCAGAGCTACGTATCGACGCTGCCGCCCGCGGACATTCCACGATCGCATAGCGCGATCTACCCGGTCTCGCTCTCGCTGTTCCTCGCCGCGCTCGGGGTCGTGCTCGCGGTGTACCTCGCAGTCTAGGAGCCCTCGATGCTCGGCATCACACTCGAACGAAACGCGACGAGAGCATGGCTCGCCGGGGTAGCGCTGCTCGCTGCACCATGCGCGCTGCAAGCCGCCGGCGACACTAGCAAGCCGACGCAGGCGGAAATCCAGATCGCGCTGTGCGCCGAGCCCCATCAGGTTGTCCGCCTGCTTTCGCTGACCCCGCGCGGAGGCGCGCGCGACACCTGGCTGTTCGACGACGCCGCATTGTCCCTGTTCGAGCGTGGCGTGCGCTTGCGCCTGCGCGTGACCGACGGTGCCGGTGAACTCACGCTCAAGGCCGCAGTCGACGATTGCGCGAAGGTGCCACCCGCGCTGTTGCCGGCAAAGGCGGCCAAGTGCGAACATGACATGCACGGCGACCACGTAACTGCGGCAGTGTCGCTGACCTCCGATCTAGGCCAGGCGCGGGTGAAATCACTGCTTTCCGGCCGGCTGCCGCTCGCCGACGCGCTCAATGCTGCGCAATCGCGCTACCTGAAGGAAGCGGTGAAGTTGTGGCCCCTTCCCGCCGACCTCCGCCGGCTCGGCCCCATCCAGGTGCTCACCTACCGCGCACGCGACAATCCCTACGATGTCGACATTTCACGCCTGCCCAACGGCGATTCCTATATCGAGGTATCGCGCAGGGTCGCGCTCGCCGACGCGCCCGTGGAGCGCAGGATCTTCGAGGACGACCTGATGCACACCGGCGTAGCCATCTGTGCCGACCAATCGACGCAAGCGGTCAACAAATTGCGTGCCCTGTTGCGGGCACACTGACCCGCGCCAGCAACCGACCCGATCGACCCGGCCATGATCGACCGCGCTACCGTTCAACTCGTCGCCGCGGCTGCGGACTCGACCAAGGCCGCCATACAGAAGCTTCCAGGCACGGTCGAATCCGGCGTCGCGAACATCGAGGCGCTGCCGCGCGATATCGAACAACTGCCGCTGCTGCAGCACCTGAGCGACGTCATGCCCGCAGCCGATCTGATCTTCGGCGGTGCGATGCTGCTCGTCATCGTGATCTTTCACGCCACCGGCGTGCGCTTTGTCACCAACCACGTCGTCCATCGTTCGCAGATCATCCTGCGGCGTCCAACAGCGTGGCGCGCAGACCTGCTGATGAGCGGCACGGTGTTCATGCTGCTGGCGCTGCATCTGACGGAGATCGTCATCTGGGCCGCCGCGCTGGTGTACTCCGGGCTCGTGCCGAATTGGCGCAGCTCCGGCTTCTTCGCGGGCAATACGTACACGACGGTGGGCTACGGTGCTTTCGTGCTGCCCCTGGGCTGGCACATGCTCGCACCCATCATCGCAATTTCCGGCCTGTTCACCTTCGGCTGGTCGGGCAGCGTACTCGTGGACCTGGTCGGGCGGTGCCAGACCATCAAGGACGCCGCGGCGTCCAAAATGATCGATCCCCCGGCCTGACGTACATAATGGCTACCTTGTTTCGGAATCTCAGAGACTGCGGATGAAGTACAAAGACTATTACGCGATCCTAGGCGTGAAGCGCGACGCGGCTGCGGACGACATCAAGACCGCGTATCGACGGCTGGCGCGCAAGTACCACCCGGATGTCTCGAAGGAAAAGAACGCCGAGGAAAAATTCAAGGAAATGGCCGAGGCCTACGAAACGCTCAAGGACCCGGAAAAGCGCGCGGCCTACGATCAGCTCGGAAGCCATACCGCCGGCCAGGAATTCCGTCCCCCGCCCGACTGGGGACAACAGTTCGCGCAGCACCAAGGCTCGTTCGAGGACTTCGACCTGTCGGACCTGTTCGCGGCGTTCGGACAGCGCAGCGCGCGCGAGCCCGGCGGCAGCGGCGGCGGGCCACGACGCGGTCACGACTACGAAGCGGGAGTACAACTCTCGTTCGACCAGGCGTTCAAGGGCACCGAGATCTCGCTCGAAATGAACGGTCTCGAGTGGGATGAGCACGGCAACGGCCGCCGCGTGCCGCGCACCATCACGGTACGCATTCCGCGCGGCGTCGGCAGCGGCGAGAAATTGCGCGTTCCGGGCAAAGGCGGCCAGGGATTCCGCGGTGGACCCGCCGGGGATCTCTACCTGGACATCGAGGTCGAGGAGCATCCGCTGTATCGCGTAGCGGGACAGGACATCTATGTCGACCTGCCGCTCGCTCCGTGGGAGGCGGTCCTCGGTACCAGTGTTTCGCTGCCGACACCCGCAGGCAAGGTGTCGCTCAAGGTCCCGGCGAATACGCGGGCCGGACAACACTTGCGGCTCGGCGGTCGCGGGCTCGCGCGCGGCTCGGGCACGCCCGGGCATCTGTTCGCCGTGGTGCGCATCGACGTCCCGACCGTGACCGACGACGCGCAGCGCGATCTATACCGCAAGCTGGCCGAGCAGTCGACGTTCAATCCCCGCGCCCACATCGAACAGGAGGCCGCGTCATGACCAACCCTACCGACGAAGCCACGCGCATCGACGACCAGACCACGATCTCCTATGCGGAACTGGTGTCGGCCTCGGGTGTACCGGAGCAGGTCCTGCGCGAAATGGTGAGCTACGGCGCGTTGACGCCGCAAGGCGCCGACGCCGCGACGTGGACGTTCACGACGCGCTCGCTGGTCGTGGTGCGCAAGGCCCAGCGGCTGCAGCGCGAATTCGAACTCGACACGCACGCGGCTACCGTGGTGCTGCGCTACCTGGAGCGGATCGAGGCGCTGGAGGCTCAGCTCCGCTCGCTGCGGGCACAGTTGCGCTGACCCTGTCCGCCAGCGCCAGGTCGACGCCTTCGTGCAGCGTCGCGAAGATGCGTTTCGCGCCGATCACCGCGCTGATGCCGTGCCGGTCCATGTCGGCGCGCAGGAAGGAGCTGACGCGCGCGAACACGATCGCGACACCGGCAACGGCGAGATCGTTGCACAGATCGTGCACCGCGCGGGCGGCGGAATAGTCGATCGCGGTGATTGCGCCGGCGTCGACCACGAGCCAGCGCACGGGAGACGGCGCATGTGAAATCAGGTTGCGCAACTCGTCGGCGAAGCGGTTTTCGTTGGCGTAGAACAGATCCGCGCCAAAATGATAGACGAGCAGTCCGGGTTGGGTCTGCACGCCCGGTTGCGCCGGAACCGGCACCCACCGGCCGGTGGGCCCGGGCGCCTGGACCGATGTGTGCGGGTGGTAGCTGTGGCGCACGTGGCGCAGCAACGACACGCCGATCGCGAGCAGGATCCCTTGCTCGAGTCCGACCAGTGCCACCGTTGCCGCGGTGGTGATGGCGAGCGTGAATTCACCGGGGCTTTCGCGGCGAATCTCGGCGAGCCCGCGCCAATCGATCAAACCGATGGCGATGTTGAATACGATCGCCCCCAGAACGAAGCGCGGCAGATATTGCAGCGGCCCGGTCAGGAACAGCAGCACGAGCACGACGACCATCGCGGCAACCAACTGCGCCACCTGGCTCTGCGCACCGGCGCGCTCGGCCATCGCCGTTTGCGTCAGGCTGCCGTTCACGACGAATGCGCCGCTGATGCCAGCGGCGGCGTTCGCCGCAGCCAGGCCGAGGATGTCGGCGTCGGCGTCCACGCGCTCGCGATGGCGCAACGCAAATACGCGTGACGTCGCCGAGCTCTGGGCGATGATGATGACGAAGCACGACACCGCGATCGGCAGCAATTGCGCGAGTTCGCTCCAGCCCACCATCGGCAGGACGAGCGAGGGCAGACCGCTCGACACCGGACCGATCACCGCGATGCCGCGCGCCGCGGCGTCCCATATGGCGCTGCCCGCGATTCCAGCGATGACGGCAAGCAGCGACACGGGAATGCGCGGCGTCCACCGCTGGCCGACAAACAGGCAGATCACCAGCGCGATCGATAGTACGGTGGTGACGGCGTTCACTCTGGACAAGTCGCGGTAGATCGTCGCCAGCTGCTCGACGGTCCGGTGCGCGTCGACGACGATGCCGAGCATCTCGCCCAGCACCGCGATGCCGACCTGCACGCCGACCCCGGCGAGGAATCCCACGAGCACGGTGCGCGAGAGGAAGTCGGAGAGAAAACCGAGCCGGAACAGGCGCGCCGCGAGCAGCAATGCGGCGGTAAGCAGGGCCACCACGCCGACCAGCGTCATGTATTGCGCCGTACCCGGCGGCGCCATCCCGGTCAGCCCGCTGGCGAAAATCGCAGCGGTCGCCGAGTCCGCCGCCACGACCAGGTGACGCGAGGAACCGAAGATGGCAAAGGCAACCAGCGGCAGCAACAACGTGTACAGACCGCTGACGACCGGGGTGCCCGCAATGCGCGTGTAACCGAGCACCTGCGGGACGTTCATTGACGCCAGCGTCACGCCTGCGGCTGCATCGCGCAGCATCCTTGCGCGGCTCCAGGGCCGCATGCTGCTGAAGAGATTGAGAGGCATAATGGCAAATAGGGGATTCTACGACGGAGGGAACATGCCAGGACTACGCGAACGATTCGGGCGACCGCTGCGGCTGGGGATCATCGGCGGCGGACCCGAATCGTGGATCGGGCGCATGCACCGCGGCGCAGCCGAGTTCGACGGCTGGTGGCGCGCGGTCGCCGGTGTGTTCTCCAGCGATGCAGCGCGTTCGCGTGCGGCGGGAGTCAGCATGGGCTTCGACGCAGCGCGCAGCTATGGCGACGTGAAGACGATGCTGGCGCAGGAGAAGGCGCGCGCCGACGGCATCGACGCGGTCGCGATCATGACGCCGAACGATACGCACTACGCCTACGCCGCCGCGGCGCTCGACGCCGGGCTCGATGTCGTGTGCGACAAGCCCGTCACCCATGATTTCGCCGAGGCGACCGACCTGGTCGAGCGCACGCGCCGGCAGGGTCGACTGTTCGCGATCGCGCACGCCTATTCTGCGTATCCGATGACCCGCTACGCGCGCACGCTCGTACACGACGGCACGCTGGGCGCGATCCGGATGGTGCAGGTCGAGTACATCCAGTCCGGCATGGCGACGCGTGTGGAGGATGGGCCGAAGAACAATCGCCTCGGCTGGATACTCGATCCGGAACGCAGCGGGCTCGCGCTGGTGATGAGCGCGATCGGTTGCCATGCGCAGCAGCTGGCGTGCGCGACGGTCGGGAAGAATATCGCACGCGTCGTCGCCGACGTGGCCGCGATCATGCCCGGGCGCAGGGTCATCGACTACGTGTCCGCCTTGCTCGAATTCGACGGCGGCGCGCGCGGCACTTTCACCGTAACGCAGGTGGCCGCGGGCGGCGAGAACGACATCCGGCTGCGCATCTACGGCGAGCGCGGCTTGATCGACTGGTCGCATCGCGACGCGAGCTACCTGCATCTCGCGCTGCAAGGCGAAGCCGCACGCGTCATCGGTCGCGGCGACACGTTCCTCCCGGCGGAAATCACCGCGACCGGGCGCACGCCGCGCGGCCACCCGGAGGGATTGCGGGAAGCGTTCGCCAACATCTACGCAGAGGTCGCGCAGGAACATATGGGACGTGCGCTCGGCGACGCCGTGCCGGCGTTTCCCTATCCGCACATCGAGGACGGCGCGCACACCATGGCGTTCACCGAAGCGTGCCTCGCGTCGCAGGCCAAGCGTGGCTGGGTTGACGTCGCCAGGCTTGCACGATCCTGAAATGGCCGCAAATTCCTGCCCTCACCCATCTCCCGCAGGGAGAGGGCTTCACGCATTCGCCGTTTGCGCCCTGACGCTACTCGCCTCGGTGGCACATGCCGGTCCGCAGGACGACCTCCTGCTGCGCGAAGCGCTGAACGCGGACCAGCGCATGTACGCCAATTTCCAGGCCTTCGCCAAGGCGCTGCGCGCAGCGGTTGGCGGCGAACCGAAGCTGTCCGCGCTCGAAGTGAGCGAAAACACCGGCAGCGCGCTGGTGCGGGCGGATGACGGCAGCACGCGTTCATTCTCCTTCGTGGAAGGCAAGCTGTCCGAGCCCGGTCCGAACCCGCTTCGCGACGAAACGCCGCCCGACCAGCAGCTTTCCGGGCGCTTCACCTTTGCCGACATCGATCTGAACAAAGTGCGCGCTGCGCTCAAGACGCAGCGGGCCAGGCCCGGGCACATCGGCGACACGGCGCCCGAGTTGTGGGTGCGTTACCGGACCGTCGTCGGGCGCTGGATCGTCGGCATCCAGCTCGGGTCCATGGCCATCGCCGGACTCGATCTCGTTTCCTACGACTTCCGAACCGGCGAAGCGGTCGATCTCAAAGGGATTGTCGACAAGCGCAACGCGGAAATCGAGGCGAACAACGTCCGCGTGCGCGCTCAGCAGGCGGCGTTCGACGCCGAGCAGAAGCGACTGGCCACGATCAACATGCTCGGGCTCGGCGCCGAAGCCGTTGCGGCAATCAGCCGCGAAGTCGGTGTGCCGTTCTATTTTCGCAACGTGGTGGTCGAAGTCGAGCAGATCCGGCTGACCTTTCTCGATCCGCGCGCGCACGGCCAACTCGTCACCTACCGCTACAGCCGCGACAAGACCCTGAAGCGCACGGACAAGGGCGAGTCACAAATCACGCGCTGCGAGGAGCCGTTCCCGGTCGAGGAGTTCCCCTGGTCGACGGTGCCGCAACTGGTCGAACAGGCGTTCGTGGCGCTCGGCGTCGATCGCGACGCCGACATTCGCGTCGACATCGAACGGCCCAACAAATGCGGGCCGGTGCACGCTCAGGTCTCGCTCGAGAAGAGCAATCGCATCAACGGCGCCTACTTCGACCGCGGCGGGCGCATCATTCGCGTCGACTGAGCACGAATGCGACGTCGTTCAGGCGACGCGCTGCCGCTCCGCCGCAACGGGCGCGAACAGCGCCTCCATTTCCCTCCGTGTACGATACGCGGGCAGCGTCTGGTCGATGACGACGTCTTCCCAGGTCAATGACTGTCCTTGCCGAACGGCGCGTGCGAGCCTGACGTCGTGCGCGAGGCCCAGCGGCAGGCCGCCGATCAGCATCGACTTCTCCGCCGGAAAGAGCTTGCCCCAGATGGTGTAGCCGCCCTCGCCGTCGAGCGTTTCACCGGCCTTGAGGTCGCGCTTCGCGGTCGCGACGACGTCGGCGTTGAAGCAGGTCGCGCTGCCCGTCGCTTCGCCGCGCAGTCCCACCGTCGCGACGGAAATGCCGACCTCGAGACCGATCAGGTGCCAGCGCTTGTACAGGCACGCGTAGCGCCCGCTGGGGTCGGTGCGCACCATGTACTCCTTGAAGCAGTTGCGGATGTACTCGGTGTCGCCCTCGAACACGACGAACACGCCGAAGCGGATGTCGTAGCCGATCGGCGTGCCGTCGCGTTCGAGCGAGGAGATGACTTCGACCTGTCCCTTCTGATGCAGTACGCCGCCCTCGGCGATCGGGCGGCACACGGAGGGAATGTCGTCGATCGACGCCGGCGGGTAGGTGAGCCCGTCCGGAGGCGCGACCAGTCCCGTCGCATTGCACACCGCGGTGCTTTCGATGGCAGGCTTGGACCCGTCGAGAAACGAGTTGAACATCTTGGGATTGAGCCCGCCGACCGTCGCCTGCTCCGGCGTCAGCCCGTAGTGGCCCCAGACGGTCTCCGGCGTCGATTGCGCGAAGTGCGGCAGCCATTTGTGACCGCGCCCCGCCGCCACGACCGGGAACCCGGCCGCACGCGCCCAGTCGACCAGTTCGCAGATCAGCGCGGGTTGGTCGCCGTAGGCGAGGCTGTAGATCACGCCCTGCTCCGCCGCCTTGCGGGCGAGCAACGCGCCGCAGAACGCGTCCGCCTCGACCGTGACGTTGACCACATGCTTGCGCTGGCGAAACGCTTCCAGGCAATGCTCGACCGCCGCGATCGGATTGCCGGTGCACTCGACCACGATGTCGATGCGCGGATGGCGGACCAGCGCCTGCCAGTCGTCGCCCAGGTGCGTCGCGCCGGTGGCGAGCGCATCGTCGAGGGACGTCGCGGCGTGGCGCTCGGCCTTCCAGCCGACGCGCTCGAGATTGGCGCGCGCGCGATCCGGTGCCAGGTCCGCGATGCCGACCAGGTGCACGCCGGGCGTGCGCGGGATCTGCGCGAGATACATCGCGCCGAACTTTCCGGCGCCTATCAGCCCGACGCGCAGGGGATTGCGCTGCTCGGCGCGCTGTTGAAGCTTTGCGTAAAGGCTCATTGGAGCAACGTCGCGTTACACAATACGATATTCGTGCTCTGGCCGTCCGTCGCGCTCGGGATAATGCATTCGCGCTCGGCGGCGTTCTGCGTGCTCTGACGGCCCGTCGCGCTACGCGCAGCGATATTCGCGTTCGGGCCGCCCGTCGCGCTCGGGGTAATGCACTCGCGCTCCAAGCGGCCCATCGCGCTCATTGGAGTGCCGGCGCATTCATGCGGCAAGTTCTGACCGCAATGCCGCCGCCGGCGTGCCGTCCTTCCACGGCAGATCCACCGGGTACTCCTTGAGCAGGCAATCGTCGGGCAGGCAGGTGATCGGCGTGAAGTCGCGGTGCGCGATGTATTCTGGCCGCTTGAAGCGCCGGATGTGGTTGGATACCGCGCACAGGCTCAGGTACACGCTGAT
The DNA here is from genome assembly GCA_963821485.1 of uncultured beta proteobacterium. Taxonomy (GTDB): domain Bacteria; phylum Pseudomonadota; class Gammaproteobacteria; order Burkholderiales; family Casimicrobiaceae; genus PALSA-1003. The sequence goes on along the minus strand of CAWGEB010000009.1, from coordinate 240,698 downwards.
CCGGTTCCATGGCGACAGGTTCGACGTCGACGCGTGCACCAGACACGAATGGAACAGGATCATCGACCCGGACGGCCCCTTGGGTGCGACGATGCCGCCCCGCTGCACCAGCTTCGCGATGGTCGCGTGGTCGATGGTCCACAGCGGATAGCTGGTCGTCGACGTATCGTGCGCGGCGTCGATCACGCCCAGCTTGTGGCTGCCCGGTATGAACATCAGCGGGCCGTTGAACTCGTTGACCTCGTCGAGAAAGATCGCGACGTTCATCGCCCGCGGCTCGGGCATGTCGTCATCGTTCTTCCAGGTGCCGTAGTCCTGGTGCCATTGCCAGACATCGCCGTCGAAGGCCATCTTGCCGTTGATCTTGAACTGGTGCATGTACACCGGCTCGTCGAACAGATCGACGATCGGCAGGACCATGCGCGGATGGCGGGCGAGCCTTGCGAACGGCTTGCTGTAGAGATGCGCCGCGAAATTCGTGCGCACGACGTCGCCGCTCTTCTCGCGCACGTTTTCGGGACGGCGCTGCACGTAGAGCGCAGGGACTTCGTCGCTCAGGACCTTCACCTCTTCGGGCCGGAAATGCGCCGGGAAGAACAGGTAGCCGTCGCGGTCGAAGCGCTCGATCTGTTCCGGGGTCAGCCTCATGACATGTCCTCCGCAGTACGTGCAATCGTCACGGCAAGCATCTTACGCCAATCGCCCGGAGTCGCGATGGCGCCCGGCCGGCGAATCGTGCGACACTTGCGGCGCAGCGCCGGGGCGCGGAAACAAGGTCGAGGGACGGTTGATGCAATACGTGCAAACGAGGAGTGGTGCCGGGCAGCCCGGCCTGCGCACGCTGCTGGCGATCGGCGTGGTGCTTGCCGTTGCGGCGTGTGCCTCGATGAAAGCCTACACCGGGGACGACTACGAGCGGGGCGCCGCGACGTCGGAGAAGTACTACAAGGACTCGCGCGCGTGCGACAAGCAGGCCGAAGCGCACGGCAAGGAGCACGGCTTCGGACCCTACGACCCCACGAACGCTGCGTACAACCGGATGTACGACGCGTGCATGCGTTCGAGCGGGTACACGCGCAAGAAGACGTCGAATAGTCCGCAACACCTCGTCCCCGGCACGCGTGCTGGAGGATCAGAGCAGCATTTCCTTGCCGGACTTGAAGCTCACACCCTGCAGCCGAAGCATTTCGGTCAGCATCATCGAGACGTGGTAGCCCGCCATCCAGTCGTTACCCTTGGGCAAATCCGTGCGGTCGGGTTGTTCGTACCATCCGCCGTACACCGGGTCGATGTAGTGCGCCTTGGCGTACGCTGACGCCGCGACCAGCGTCGGTGCAAGATCCTGGCGCTCGCGCTGAACCACAAAATGCGCGAGCGCGCGCAGCAACTCGGTTTGCGTCCACCAGATCAGGGTCCGGTCCCGCACCGTCAGGTCGTAATTCAGCTCGTGCGGAATGCTGCCGTCGCGATTGATTCCGCGCTTCACCACGAAGTCGACCGCCCGATTGGCGGCATCGAGAAATTTTCCCGGCAACCCGACATCGACGGCGCGACTGAACAGGAATGCCATCTGCACATTGTGGCCCGGCCTGATCTCGGCGCCCGGCAGCGGCCGGAAGCCGGCGTCGAGGTACTCGTAGAAAAATCCCCGTTGCGGCTCGAAGAAACGCCCGAGGATATGCTCGCCCAGCAGCTTGAGGTCGTCCAGGATCAGCGTGGATCGATCCGCCTTGTAGAGCGCGAGCAAGGCCTCGAAGGTATGCATCGCGACGCTCATGCTGTCGAAGCGCAATTCCGGATTCCGTCCCTGGATAGCGCGCGGTACGTCGAGCGCCAGCCAGGTCGCGAAGGCGGCATCGAGGTATCGCTTGTCCCGCGTCACGAGGTAGGCGTGGGCCATGGCAAAGATCACGTGCGCGTATCCATACGCGTGGAATGACGCATCCAGCACCTTGCCGTCGGGTGTGACTGCGCTGGCCCAGCGTCCGGGCTGTTTCCGATCCGCGAAGTTCGCGAGCAGGAAGTCTGCCGCCTTGACCATCGCATCGTAGTAGACCTGCTCGCCCGTCACCTCGTAACCGGCGGCCATGACATAGATCGCGCGCGATTGGCTGATCAGCGTGCCCTGCTGCTCCCGCCGCGGCCGCCAGTCCCGCGCCAGAAAGGGCCGGTAGAACCCGTTGGCGGCCATGCCCGATTGCAGGCGCGGCTTCACTTCTCCGTCGATCAGCTGTTTGCGATACCAGGCGGCTTCTTCCGGAAGCGCGTTGGGAGCTGCCGTGGCGTTTGGATTCGCACCGAATGCCGACACGATCAGCAGGAGTGCGGTCGCGCGGAGAACGGCCTGCCTGACGCTCATCGATGAATTCGGCGGCTAGCGATGCCCGGATTCAGAAGCGTAACGTTTTGCCTGCTCGCGGGTCAACCCGTTCTCGCCCGCAGTGCGACGAAATGAGGGCGCCCGCTTTTGGTCGCGGGCGCCCTCGCCATACGCTCCAACAATCCTCGAACTTCCGGGGATGATGAGCCTAATGGATGGCAAGCCGCCGTGCTTCGGTACCCGGAGCCTTCGGCAACATCAACGTCAGCACTCCCCCTTCGTAGGTAGCCTCGCCCTTTGCTGCATCGACATCGAGGGGCAGCGTCAACATCCGGGAAACTGACCCATAGTAGCGCTCATTGCGCAGCGTCTTTTCACCTTCCTTCACTTCCTTTTCGCGCTTCACTTCCGCGGTGATCGACACTGTGTTGCCATCGATGGAAACCCCGATCTCTTCCTTTTTCATTCCGGGAATTTCGGCCTTGACCGTGTAGGCAGCCTCATTCTCGGTTACGTCCACCCGCATCATCGGCGCGGGCTCATAGCTCATTGTCATTGGCCGAAATGGAAACTCGCCAAAATAGTTTTCCACCTCAGGCAGCGACGCGAACGGCGCCAATTCGCGGAACGGATCCCAACGCGCCAAGGTTCTCATGATGCCCTCCTTCCGGAGTCTGCCAATCGGGCCGACCCGGATCGCCCGATCCGGGCGGAACCGATTCATTTTCAATATAGACCAATGCGCACAGCCTACATTGACGGGCGTCAACAAACATGTGACTCGCGGGCGTGCGGCGTCTGGAAGGTGATCGGCAGAGGGCGCTAGTCCCTTGTAATCGCCGGTGCCGGCAGAAGGAATCGGCTAGGTCGGGTCCTCGAGCAGTGCGACAAGTACGACCAACCATCGCCAGCCGGCGGCAACCATACCGCAATTTACCGGATTCGTCGGTGCACCGCTGCGTGCTGTCTTACTTTAGGTGCACAATCCCCGAATAGCTGAAGTCTTGGAAGAGCCCCAATGCTCGTGGACAAGCACTCTGCGCATCGTCTTGGCGAGGATCATTACATCCGCCGGGTGGTGCGCGCCCTCGACCGGCGTCGGGTCGGCGCGGCGGCGCTCGTGACCCTCCTGCTGTCGGTGGGAGTGCTGGCGAACTCCAATCTTCTAGACTTCTTCTCGCCCACCGAAGTCGCGCTGGCCTGGCTCGAGCATCTTGTCGAGCTGGCAGCGCTCGCAGCGGTGCTGACGATCGCCTATACGCTCCTCGACGAAGCGATGCGGCGACAACGGAGGCGGCTACGGCTGGCGATCTCGTGCGTAGTGCTATTTGCCCTGTCAGTCGTGTTGACGCTGCTTCTTTACGGCTACTACGCGCACGGCTTCGGCCATCTTCCGCCGCTGCAGCGCTTGCTGGCCGATTCGCTGCGCTTCGGCCTGCCGGCCGTGTTCCTCGTACTGATCGCCGATGTCCACCGGCGCGCACTGCAAATCGATTCTGCCGCGCACGCCGCGGAGAAGTCGGGCGTGCAATTGGGTCAGGACGAGACCGAACAGCAATTGGCGCTGCTCCAGGCCCAGATCGAACCGCATTTTCTGTTCAACGTGCTGGGCAATGTGAGACGCCTGTATCGCACCCAACCAAAGGCGGGTTCGGAAGCAATCGCCAGCCTGATGCGTTATCTGCGCGCAGCGCTGCCGCAGTTCCGCAATCAGAACGCTTCGCTTGGCGCCGAGCTCGAACTAGTGCGAGCGTACCTCAATTTGCTGCAAGTCCGGATGGGCACGCGCCTGACGTTCTCGATCGAAACCGATCCGACTCTGGAAAACGTGGAATTTCCGCCGATGCTGCTCATTACGCTGGTGGAAAACGCCATCAAGCACGGTCTGGAGCCCGTCGGACGCGGCAACGTCTGCGTGCGCGCCCGCCGTCACCGCGACACCTTGCACGTCGCTGTACTCGACGATGGCGCGGGCTTGGGCACGGCGGCCAGCGGCGGCACGGGCGTCGGGCTTGGCAACGTACGGCGCCAACTGGCGGCACGCTACAAGAGCAAGGCGCGACTCACGCTCGAAGCGCGCATGCCGCGCGGCACCAGCGCGGCGATCTCGATGCCGCTTCGTGGCGCCGCCACGGCGTGGGATCGCGATCAGCGGGAACGAAACGCCGCCTGAGCCAAAATCATGGTCACCACGACTAATTCGCTGCCTCGTCGTCTGCATGGAACAGCCGCCGTTGCTGCCGGCTTCACGCACTGGTTGCGAGCACATCGGGGAACGGTAACGATCGCGGGCCTGCTTTCGTTCGCGGCGCCGGTCACATTCCTTGCCAACGTGGTCAGCGTAATGCGCGAGCCGACGGCGGCCGACGTATTCGTGCTGACGGGGTGGTTCGCGCTGTACGGCGTCGAGCTGTGGGTCTTGCTTCTTGCCATCGGCTATGCCTTGCAACGGGTCACGGCAATCGGTCGATATGCTCGTGGCGCAACGCTGCTTGGCGCGGGCGCGGCCGCCGCGTTCGCGACGCTCTCCACGACCGGCCGCGGATCCATACTTGTCGAGCATGGCGTCGTTCAAAGCATTCAAGCCATGCACGCGTATGCGTTCGTATTCAGTCTCGTCATGGCGCTGCTTTTCTTCGCACACCTGCACCGCAGCCGCGCGCAGGAGCAAGCAGCGACTCGCCTTGCCGCCGCGCAGGCGTCGCAGCGCGCGGCACGGCGACGGCTTGTGCACTCACGCCTGCAAGCAGTGCAGGCGCGGATCGACCCGCAACTGCTATTCGAGATGCTCGACGCGGTGCGGCATGCATACGACGACGATGCAGCGCGCGCCGAGCGGCTGCTCGACGAGTTGGTTACCTTCCTGCGTGCCGCCCTGCCGCGCATGCGCAGCACCTCATCGAGCGTGCTACGCGAGGCGCAATTGGCGCGCTCCTACGCGCAATTGCGCACCCTGGCGGGCGCAACCGATATCGACATGAGGCTCGACGTGTCTCCGGAGGTCGGGAACGCGCGCTTCCCGCCTGGCGTTATCCTGCCGTTGCTGGACGACGCGCTGCACAGTCGCACAGGACCTTGCGCGCTGAGCGCAACGCTATCCTCGAGCGATTGCAAGCTTGTCCTGACGCTTCCGGCACGGCCACTGGATGCCGCTGTCGCCCGCGTACGATCGCTATTGGCGGATTTGTATGGCGCGTCTGCCGATCTGGTGGTCGCTCACGTGGATGGCGTGGTGAATGCAACCGTGATGGTGCCCTACGAACGCGCTTGAAAATCGCCCCGCGCCCACCGCGGTCCTCGCCGAGGACGAGCCGCTGCTCGCCGACGACCTGACCGATCTGCTGCAGGCGTTGTGGCCGCAACTGCAGATCGTCTCGCGGGCCGGCGACGGCGTCGCCGCGCTCGCCGCCATCGAGACGCATGCGCCGGATCTCGCTTTTCTCGACATCCAAATGCCGCTGCTGACCGGTATCGAGGTCGCACGCCAGATTGCTGGACGCTGTCACGTGGCATTCATCACGTCGTACGACCAGTACGCCATCGAAGCGTTCGAGGCAGGGGCAGTCGACTACGTGCTCAAACCGCCCACGGCGGCTCGGCTCGCGACCACAGTGCAGCACCTGAAGGCGCGTCTGCAGCAACCACCGACCGATCTGCGTCGCGCGCTCAAGGAACTCGTCCAAAGCGCACCTCCTGCAACGGCCTACCTGCAATGGATCAACGCCTCTCGGGGCGTCGCCGTCCGACTGATCACCGTCGAGGAAATTCTGTACTTCAAGTCGGATCAGAAATACACGCTAGTGGTCACCTCCGATGCCGAATCCCTGATCAAGAAGACCATCAAGGAACTCGCTGAAGAGCTCGATCCAACGATGTTTTGGCAAGTGCATCGCTCGACGCTGGTCAACGTGCATGCGATCGACAGCGTAATCCGCGATGAGCGCGGCAACCTGAAGTTGCGATTGAAAAACCGTTCCGAAACGCTGGCGGTCAGCGAGGCTTACGACCACCTGTTTCGCCAGATGTGAAACAACCTTTCGAATGGAGACACCTATGACAACACTCAACTGCAGTGGCACACACGCCCTGAACCGGCGGCAAGTCCTGGCATTGCTTGCGGCCCTTGGCGTCACGCGCGGCGCGCTGGCGCAAGATGCGCCGACAGCTGCGCCGCGTTCATACCGCGTGGTGCTCGAGAATGATCGCGTGCGCGTGCTCGAATTCAAGAGCCGACCGGGCTTCGGCGTGTGCGGCGAAGGCATGCACTCTCACCCGGACCATGTCACGGTATCGCTTACCGGCGCCAAGCTCAAGGTCACGACGCCCGACGGCAAAGCGGTATTCAAGGACATTCCGCCCGGCACCGTATTCTTCGCCCCCGCCGAAATCCACTCTGCCGAGATCATCGGCGGCGTGGGAACGCTGTCCTACATCATCGAGCTGAAGGGCAACGACTGGAAGCCAAGCTCGGGTTAAACATCCCCGCCAACGCGCGACAAATCGCCATGACACCCGGTGGGCGGGTGGTGGAAGCCACCCGCCGCCCCGCTTCAGTTCTTGAGCTTGATGCTGAACCGGCAACGTTCTTCAGGTCTCGTCCCAAAGCCTGAGAGCCTTGTCCATCGTGTCCACCGAATGGCGGAGGAGATCCATCTGCGTTTTGTGCAGCTCTGCCAACGCGTGCTGCGGCGAGCGCGCCATGGTCACGTCAGCGCAACCGCGAAGATAACGCTGCATCGCCTGGATTGTCGCAGTCAGGCTCAACCGCTGCCATTCCTGCGCCCACCAGACTCCGGTAGAAGTGGGTCGAGGTCGCTCGATACTCATGCTCCCTTGGGCCGCAAGAAGAGTGCCAGCGGCCAGCGAGGAAAACTCCTGCACACCGCGCCTGTCACGCGGCTGGGAGCGGCACAGATTGACGCATTTGAGTCATTTCGGTGCCAAGTCGGAGCTTTCCCCTTTCTTCTCTGATTCCGTGGCCTCGCGAAATTCGATCCCGGTGAAAAAGGGCCGCAGAGGGCATTTCACCGCCGCTGAGCAGGCATATTCTCGCGCACACTGTTTCTGCGTCTGGTCGAGGAGGACATACGCGCGGCACACCGGACAGAACGCAAAGGGTGAATCAAACATCGGTCGCCCCGCCTTCAACAAGCAATACACTGCCTAATGTTAATAGTTTGAGCCACTATTCCGCGACGCGTGTTGACGCCTGTCAAATGGTCGTCAAATGTCCCCATCTTCCCGCCCCAAGTGCGGTTCGCCCAGGCGCCCCCCGCACCTCGGTTGCATCGCTACTTCGGACTCCCGAGTGGCAGGCTCAGGGTCAGCCACAGACTCCACCCTTCAGATCTTCGCCAACGGTCATGTCGCCGGAGCGATCTCCCGGTCGATGCGCTTCGCATTTTCGATCTCGGCAACGCGCAGGTCGTATGCGGCCTGTAGATTCAGCCACGAGCGCGCATCGCCGCCGAAGTAGCGCGCAAGCCGCATCGCGGTATCCGCGCTGACACCGCGCCGCTCGCGTACGACGTCATTGATGCGCGGAGCAGGCACGTTCAGGGCCTTCGCCAGCGCATTGGCGCTCATTCCGAGAGGAATCAGAAAATCCTCCCGCAGTACTTCACCGGGATGAACCGGCCGCATGCCGTTCTTGATCATCACAGTTCTCCGTCAGTGGTAGTCGACGATCTCGACATCCTCCGCACCCGCAGCCGTCCAGCGAAAACACAGGCGGAACTGATCATTCACGCGGATGCTGTACTGGCCTGCACGCCTGCCTTGCAAGACCTCGAGTCGGTTACCTGGTGGCGAGCGCAGGAATTCCAGGGTGTGTGCCGCGTCGAGTTGCGCCAGCTTGCGCGTCGCGACGTTCGCGATGCCCGAAAACCGCTTGCACTTGCCTGTCTCGAATAGCGCTTGCGTGTCGGCGCAGCGGAAGCTCTTGATCACGACCAACAGCGTATAACATTAAACGTTAAACGTCAAACCCTGAATAAGGCGCGTCAGGGTGGCTCATGGCCGATCATGTTGCCGGTATATGGAACACGACCTGGTCATGCCACCAAAGCCGTTCAAAGAAGGCGCGCGCCCTATCGAGCCGTGAGGCTTCGGCTGATGGCGGCAACGCTTTGTCCACGATGTCGCCAACGCTGCGGTTGCCGTCGATCGCATCCAACAATCGCATTTCTGCTGCATCGATCGGCATATAAATATCGCGGTAGGTATGTGACTGACTGATCAGAACGGCAACTGCTCCGGGCGGCAGCCGCTCTCGAACGCACACCGTGTCCGGCATTCGAATCGGCACATAGTTCAACCACGCGTCACCGGCAAAACTGATTCGTTCGCTGCTGCCAGGGGTGTCGTCCCGATATGCAATCACGCTGTGGCGCACCATCGTGCCCCGAAACAGTTCGGTGGCGACATACTGCTCTTCCACGCTCAGCTGCAGTAGTCGAGAGGCCTGGGGCAGCTGTGCCATGACCCCGCACCGAGGACTGTAGGCTGCCTGTCGTACCCATCGACCGAATCTCAGGCCACCCCTGTCGAGAAAATCGAACAGTTGCGGGACCGAGTACGCACGATCGCACGGGTGCAGAAGTGCGTCGGCGAGCGCTGCCTCGTTCCGGAAGTCCGGAGCCTCGCGCAGCAGGTTTTGCAGCGGATGGCCAGGCGGCAACGCCTTGAGCGCATTGATTAGGTCCCGGATCTCGATATCGGTGGCGCTGATACCGATTCGCTTGCAGAATTCCTGCAGCATGTAGACGCCCGTCCGTCCATACGGCGCGTACACCATGATGTTCATCGCTCCGTCCGGCTCGAGCACGTCGCGCAACGCGCCTAGCCCCGCATCGGGATCAGGCAGATGATGAAGCACTCCGGTGCAGACGATCTGGTCGAAGCTCGTCTCCAGTTCGCGCGCCCGCTCGAGGGGTAGCTGGCGCACCTGAAGATTGTCCAGTTGGTATTTTTGTTTGAGTTCCTCGGTACAGCGCACGCTCGTTTCGCTGAAATCGATGCCCGTGACTCGCGCTGCCGGCCAACGCATCGCGTGCTTGGCCGCCTGCGATGTACCACAGCCGGCGACGAGAATGGAGTGGTTTTCCTCGAAGGGTCTGGAAGGCCAAAGCAAGTGGTACTCCGCGCGGCGCTTCAACGGATCTTCGCCAGGCCTGATATTTCTCGAGGCTATCGATGGGCGGCGGATAGGGATGGTCTTCGTAAAAGACGCGCACCTCCTCAGCGACGCTTGTCGCATCCCGGCTTCGTGTTTCGCGCTCTGTCATGACCCCTGCATCGCAAGAAAAGAACCCATGCACGGATTGGACCATGCATGGGTCGGTTACAACAAGCCGCAAACGGGCGAAACGCGGGAAGCGCGCCTTGCTTCCTTCAAGCAGGACTTGGCGCCTCAACCGTGGTGCGCTACCTGAGCCAGCACCGCGTCGAGGTTGAACGATGCGGGCTTCTGCCTCGGTGGAAACTTGGCGAAGTCAGCGATCTGTTGCCCGATGAACGCCTGCATCAAATACATCTGAGGCACGTGATCGACCATCCAGTCCCAATAGGTGTTCGAGTTGTATTCGGCGCGCTCGAACGGGTCGCGGCGCATGCTCATGATGTACGGCACCCGCAATTTGACGAACGGCTCGGCCCACAATCGCATCGTGTTGGCGCGCTGCACCGCCAGATGCAACTTCCAGTCGCCGACCCGCACCGCGATGACCTCCCCATCGTCGCTGAAGTAGACGATGCCGGGTCTCGGGCTTTCCTTCGCCTGACCGGTCAGGTACGGGACCATGTTGAAGCCGTCGAGATGAACGTTGAATTTCTTCCCGTCCACCGTGCAGCCGTCGAGCAATTGCTTGGTCACATCCGGATTGCCGGCGGCGGCCAGCAAGGTCGGAAACATGTCGATGTGGGAGACGATGCCGTTCAGCACCGAGTCCGGCTTGATCTTCCCCGGCCAGCGCATGAAGCATGGCACGCGCCAGCCGCCTTCCCAGTTGGTGTCCTTCTGGCCGCGGAATGGTGTGGTCGCGCCGTCCGGCCAGGTGTCGTTCTCCGGTCCGTTGTCGGTGGAGTACATGACGATGGTGTTGTCGGCGATGCCCAACTCATCGAGCTTGGCGAGCATCATGCCGATCTGCTCGTCGTGGACGACCATGCGATCGCTATAGGGGTCCTGTCCGCTCTTGCCGATATTTTTTGCGGCGACGTGCGTACGGAAGTGCATGGCTGTCGCGTTGTACCAGAGGAAGAACGGCTTGTCCGCCTTGGCCTGCTTTTCCATCCACGCGAGAGCACGTTCGGTGATTTCTTCGTCGATGGTTTCCATGCGCTTCTTGGTCAGGGGCCCGGTGTCCTTGATTGTCTGCCCCCCCTTGCCATCGGCCTTGCAGTCGAGCACGCCGCGCGGACCGAACTTCTTCTTGAATGCAGGATCCTTCGGGTAGTCCGGCAGCTCGGGTTCTTCTTCCGCATTCAGGTGATAGAGATTGCCGAAGAATTCGTCGAAGCCGTGCACCGTGGGCAGAAATTCATCGCGATCGCCGAGGTGGTTCTTTCCGAACTGGCCGGTGGCGTAGCCAAGCGGCTTGAGCAGTTCAGCGATCGTCGGATCCTCCTTTTGCAAGCCGACCGTCGCCCCGGGCATGCCAACCTTGGTCAGACCGGTGCGGATGGGGTTTTGCCCGCAGATGAAGCACGCGCGTCCGGCGGTACAGCTCTGTTGCGAATAGTAGTCGGTGAAGGTCACGCCCTCTTTCGCGATGCGGTCGATGTTTGGGGTTCGATATCCCATCATGCCGCGGCTGAAATGGCTGATGTTCCAGATCCCGATGTCGTCGCCCCAGAGAATCAGGATATTCGGTTTCTTTGCTGCCATGATTTCTTCCTTTCACTTTGAAATGTTGGCCACGTTCCAGACAACAAACGAAGGCCGGACAACCATCAATAACGACAGAGCGGCAACCCTGTTCCACCTCTCTGCTTCGTGCGCAACAGCGTCCTGTGTGGACCGAACGACTTTCGCGTGCACCTATGACACGTCGGAGACCGATGAACTGATGAGAACATGAGCTACCGACGAGATCGCTTCCATCACGCCCATAGGTGCTATCACAAGACCTTGGACGTGATGCTGAACAAAAGGATTATGCCCATGAGCGACATTATCAACGCCATGATAAGAGGAGCGCGCGGGCGTCCGAAAATCCGCGGCTGATGGAGCACTTTGAGCGTATGCAAATACTCCATGGTTCCCATCACCATCGCGAGTGTTCCCATGCCGGTCAGGAACAGCCCTACATTGCGGGGAGCGTCCATCCTGACGACGAACTTTCCACTGACATCCTGAAATCCTTGGAGGATCTTGTAAATCGTGAAACCAAAGCTCAACAGCGAAAGCGATGTGCGGATCCACGCCATCAACGTGCGATCCGCGGCCATCAGCGTATTCATCACCTGCAGACTAGGTGGGCTTTCAGTCGACGAATCTTTGCCGGCCGCCGATCCGTTGGCCGCCTGCGATGTCGAGACGTGCCCGCGCGTTGGCGTGATTTCGTCGGACATGGACTCAGTTGTAGCCACGGTGACGTTTGCCGCGGAACACCCGATACACACCCATCGTGTAAATCAGGATCATCGGCAGGACAATGATGCCGCCGACGAAGAAGAAGCCCAGCGACGCATCGGGAGCCGCTGCATTGGCGACAGTAACTGAATAGGGGACCATGTAGGGCCAGAACATCACCCCAAGCGTCAGGTAGGAAGCAACAAAAAACAAAACGGTTAGAAAGAACGGTATGGCGTCGAGGCGCGCGCGTGCGCCGACAATGACACCGACCAGCGCGGCGACACCAAGCATCGGAAACGCGAGCCCCCAGCCGCGCGCCTGCAGATTGCTCTGCGCAATCGCACCGGCATCAAGTGTCACGGCCGCCGTGAATGCGAGTCCCAATACAACGAAGACCCCGGCGACCAGCCACGGTATGCGCGCGTAAGCCCAATCCCGAAGCACTCCTTCGCTCTTGTAAACGATCCAGCCAGCGCCAAGCAGCGCGTAGCCCAGCACCAGGCCAACGCCGGTGAGAATCGGAAACGGATGGACCCAATCGAATGTGTGGCCCGCAAATTGACCGTTGACGACAGGGATGCCCCGCATCATCGCGCCGATCGCCGCCCCCTGGACGAATGCGGCCACGGTGGACCCGAGGAAGAAGCCCCAGTCCCACAGCCAGCGCATGTGTTCGGTGCGCTGGCGAAACTCGAAGGCGATGCCGCGGAAGATCAGGCCAAACAGCATCAGCAGCACGGGAATGTAGAACGCGCCGAGGAATACCGTGTAGACGGCCGGGAACGCCGCAAAGAGACTCGCGCCGACGATCACCAGCCACGTTTCGTTGCCGTCCCAGAACGGTGCGATCGTGTTGAGGATCTGCAGCCGGTTGGTCTCATCGCGCGTGAACCCGAACAGAACTCCCACGCCGAGATCGAAGCCGTCCAGGATGACGTAGATGATGATCGACACAGTGATGACGCTGGCCCAGAACACGGCGAGATTAGTGGCTTCCATGGCTCACCGGTTACCCGATAGGTTGCTGCCCGTGGCGCTGGCCGCGTCATCCGCAAAGGCCATTGGGCGACTGGGTGTAGCGCCCGGGATCGGTACCGCTGCACCGGACGGACCCTCCCGCAGCAGCTTGTAGATGTAGTACGTTCCGAAGGCGACGAATACCGCGTACACCAGGACGTACCCGATCAGCGAAAAGAGCACGTCACCGGTGGTGAGCGAAGGCGTCACCGCATCCTTCGTTCGAAGTATGCCGTACACGACCCACGGCTGGCGTCCCACTTCGGCGGTGTACCAACCACTCAGGATGGCGATGAAGCCGCTCGGAAACGCGAGAAACGTTCCCCAGAGGAACCAGCGCGTCGTCTCGAGCCGACCACGAAAGCGCAGCAGATTGCCGAGCCACGAGATGCCCAGCATGAGCAATCCCATCCCGACCATCACGCGGAACCCGAAGAACGGGATCACCACCGGCGGCCGGTCTTCGCGCGGGAATGATTCCAGCCCGACCTCGGGCGCCGTCCAGTTGCCCGACGCGATCATGCTGCCGAGTTTCGGTATCGAAATGGCGAACAGATTCTTCTCCGCCCTCGAATCGGGAATCCCGATCAATACCTCGGACGCCGGCTGCTCGTTCTTCCAGCGGGCCTCGATCGCCGCAAACTTCGCCGGCTGATGCTTCAGCACGTACAGTCCCGTCAGGTGACCAAAGAAAAGTTGCACCGGGATGACCACCGCGACGAACGCCAGCCCCCAATGCAGCATCACGCGTGCCTCGGCGCGATGAATGTCGCGCAGCACGTACCAGGCGCCCGTAGCGGCCACGCACATGCCGGTGGTCAGGAATGCGGCAAGCAGCATGTGCGGCCAGCGCACCATCATGACCGGGCCCGTGACGATTGCCCACCAGTCCGAGGGAATGATCTTGCCGTCGACGATCGTGTGCCCGACCGGCACCTGCATCCAGCTGTTATTGGCGAGAATCCAGAACGAAGAGAACATCGTCCCGAGCGAGACCATGCAGCACGCGAAGAAATAGAAGCGCGGCGACACGCGATTGCGCCCGAGCAGCACGACGCCGAAAAAACTCGCTTCGAGCATGAAGGCGGTGAATGATTCGTAGCCGAGCAGCGGCCCCTGGATCGAGCCCGTCTTCTCCGCCAGCACGCCCCAATTGGTGCCGAACTGGAACGCCATCACGACGCCGGTGACCACGCCCATGCCGAACGACAGTGCGAAGATCTTGATCCAGAAATCGAACACGCGCCGATAGATCGGGTTGCCCGTGACCAGCCGCGCGCCCTCGATCGTCGCGAGCCACGCAGCCAGGCCGATCGTGAACGCCGGAAAGATGATGTGAAAGCTGATGACAAACGCAAACTGCAGCCGCGACAGGAATACCGGATCGAGTTCCATTGGTCGACAGCCGTTATAGGTTCGCTGACAGTAGCCGCTATTGGTGCGCGGACAGGTTCACGAAAGCGTTGGCGACATCAGCAGATCCAAATACGCTCGACGCGTACATCATTGCTTCGCGGTCGGGGTATCGAGACCCAGTATGACCACCTTGGCGGTCACAGGTTTCGTCGGCCACGCGACCATCGTGAACCCGTCGGCCACGGCAATTTTTTGCGAGCCGCCCGCCGTATAAGTGATGATGCCACCTCCGATACCACCGCCGGTGCCGAGCACCTGGCCCCACAGCTTCTGGCCGGTGGAGGCATCGAGCGCATAGAGGTTGCCGCCCAGATCGCCGAAGAAAACGATGCCGCCGGCAGTCGGCGTGATGGCGGCGACGATGGGGAAATTCGATTTCACGCGCCATTTCCAGATGCCGCTATCGGCGTCGGTGGCATAGACCCACCCAGCCCAATCTTTGTCGATAGTTGCTTCCTTGCCGAACATGTTGATCGGGTTCAGGTACGCTATTCCGGTGAATGGCTGGCCGACCGCCACCGCGGCAAGCTTTTTGTCATCCGCGATTCTCACCGTATCGCACCAGTCGACGGTGCCAGTAATGATAAGGTTCGTGGTCGGATCGTAGCCCGGCGTGTTCCATTCGTTACCCCCCACCGGCCCCGGGCAGAAATGTACGTTCTGACCCACCGCGAAATCCTGGCCGTCATTCTCGATCGTCGTCACCGGCACGCGGTAGAGCAGGTTGTTGGTGGCGAGATCGTAACCACGCAGGTGCCCGTCTTTCGGTGAGACCGACATGAGCTGCTTGCCGCCCATCGTTTGCAGAAGGATGGGAGGGTTGGACACGTCGTAGTCGTGCCAATCCTTTGCCACAACCTTGAAATTATTCTTGAAGTCCCCTGTCTTGGCGTCGAGTACCACGACCGAATCGCTGTAGAGATTGATTCCCTCCCGTGCTCCCGAGGCGAAGTCGGGGGCCGGATTGCCGCCTGGGACGTACAACAGCCCGTTCTTGATGTCGAGCGTGAGGGACGTCCACATGCCGGCGCCGCTGATGGGTATGCCCGGCGCGTTCTTCCAGGTCGATCCGTCGAGAGGCGTCTTGCCCAGAGGACCTCTCACCGTGTCGCCCTCGACCTTGGGCGCCAGGAAAAATTCCCAGACGACTTTGCCAGTCTTGCCTTCGAGCGCGAACACATGCCCTTTGCCACCCTTGAAGTCTCCGCCCGCATTGCCGATGTAGACCAGGCCGTCCCAGGCAATCGGCGCCGCCGGCACCGACTCGCCGTGCTTCGGATCGGCGATCGTCGTCTCCCACAGTTGCTTACCGGTCTTGAAATCGAAGGCCAGCACGCGGCCATCCTGCGTGCCGCGAAACAGCATGCCGTCCATGTGGGCGGCACCGCGGTTGGCCGGCAAGAGTGATCCGACCGTATCCACGTGCGTGCGCCAGTTCTCGGCACAAGTGGCGGGATTGATCGAGAAAATTTCGAACTCGGTGGTGCCGATCAGAGCGTTGTCCACCATGATCAATCCGGATTCGAAGGCCGTCATCGTGTGGAGGTCGTACGTGCACAAGACCTTCAGGTTGGCGACGTTCTTGGTGTTGATCTGGTTGAGCGGGGAATAGCGCTGCGACGACGGTGTCCTGTTGTAGCTTGGCCAGTCACCGGCCGTTGCATTCGGCCATGCGGCATCGGCCAGCGGTGGTGGAGGCACGCCAGCGACGGGAGCTTTGTAGGCGGGATTGGTTTCCGTGCTCACCGTGCCTGCCGGCGTATTCAAGGACTTGAAATAGTTCAGACCCATGCCGCCGTAAGTCGTCATTGCCACCGGGAACGTGACGTAGAGCACTCCCGCGATCACCACGCCTGCCACAAACAGCGAACCAACGATGACACTGGGTCTCATCCTCATACTAATCTCCTACGCGTTCTTCAGGTGATCCCGCCTTTGTTCATTCTAGGATTGTCGCGCGACCTTCGAGTGTTAGCAAATAACATGCACCAACGTGCATATGAACATCAATGAAGTGCGAGTCTCCCGATTCAAGTCTTGCACCTATCTTCGCTATTCGATGGGACGATATCGGCGCCGCAGGATGCGATTGACCAGGCCGCGAAAAATGAAGTACGGAAGGACGGCGAGTACTGCACCTACCATCACCGCTTCGAACGGATAGACCCAGCGCTCGACGATGAACTGATAGATCACATCGACAATGATCGCCACAATGAAGACCTTGCCAACGTGCTTCCAGGCTTCACGCAAGAGGGCTCGCCGATCTACCGCATCTTTCACGACCGCCCAGAAATACGGCGGTCGGCCAGCTCGGGCGTCCGCCCTCCCGGCGCGAACGGCGAAAAAAACTGCCACGAGCGGTTGAACGACCAGGCGGAATCCAAGCGGCGCATGCACGCCGCTCGTTATGTCGCTCCATGTGCGTACGAAGGGGTCGAGCAGCTCGTGAAGCATGATTTTTCAGCCGATGGCCACCAGTATCTCGCCGTTGATGATCAGGAGCCGCATATTCTCGGACGGGCCAACCATCGGTGAACTGCTTGCTTTGACCTGCCCGGGCGGAATGAATTCCCAGTTTCCCAAGGTGGCCTGAGGTGCAATACGGTGCGCTCAAACCTCCAGCCCGCACCTGAGCAAATTGCCCTCGCTGTGAGAAATGGTAACACCTTTCGGGAGCGTGGCTCGCTATCGGGACCCTACACTCGGCGACGCTAAGCTAGTCGCAATTAGGCGCTCCAAGTTGGCACGGAGGTCGGCGGGCTCGAGCGGCTTGCGCAACACGGCATGGATGCCGGCGGCGGTGATTTCGTCCTCCTGCAGATCATCGCTGAAACCGGTGCACAAGAGCACCGGCACTCCGGGCCGAAGCTGCGTCACCGCCTGGGCAAGCGCGACGCCGGTCATCCCGGGCATCGTGAGGTCCGTCAGCACCAGGTCGAAGCGCTGAGCATCCACGTCGAACAAGGCCAAGGCTTCCGCTCCCGTTGCGGCGAGCGTGACGTCGAGGCCCCAACCGGTAAGCAGGTCGAACAGCAGCTCGCGCACGGCCGCTTCGTCCTCGGCGACCAGCACCCGACCCTTGAGTTCGGCGTTCCTGCTGACCACAGGGTGACTGCCGCTCTCCTCGCGCGGCGGCGCGCTGTCGGCGTCGAGGGGAGGGAACACCACGCGCATTGTCGTTCCCTCGCCCAATGCAGAATCGACCAGGATGTGGCCGCCGTGATCGTGCACGATGCCGTGGACCATGGCGAGCCCCATACCGCTGCCCTTGCCGACATCCTTGGTCGTGTAGAACGGCTCGAACATGCGCTCGATGACGTGGATGGGAATTCCGGGTCCCGAGTCGCGAACCGCCAGCTCGACGAAAATTCCCGACACGCGTTGACGGCACGACGCGCATACCGTCTCGTTCACATGGGCGACGCCTGTCGAGACCTCAATGTCGCCTACGTTGTGCATCGCGTCGCGGGCATTGATGCTGAGATTGAGAAGCACCTGCTCGAACTGGATCGGATCGACGAGGATTGCGGGCACATCGTCGTCCGACCTGGTGCGCAACTCGATCGTCGACGGCAGCGTCGAGCGCAGCATCTGCGTCGCCTCGTGCACGAGCGGCGCCGGCAAGAGCGGCAGCCGTTCACCGCGCTGGCCGCGACTGAACATCAGCATCTGCCGAATGAGATTGCCTGCTCGCTGTGCAGCGGCGTGCACTCGGTCGAGATAACGGCCGAGCCGCGGGTCACCCAATGCCTCCTGGCGTTCCTTGGCGAGCACGACATAGCCAATGACGCCCTGCAATATGTTGTTGAAGTCGTGCGCGATGCCGCCGGTGAGCTGACCGATCGCCTCCATCTTCTGCGACTGGCGAAGCTGCGCCTCGAGAACGGCTCGTTCGGCGTCGGCGCGCTTGCGGGCGGTAATGTCGCGTCCGATGTAGAGCACGTGCGGTTCACCCTGGTGCCGGATGGGCACGCCGCGCAGTTCCAAGTCCCGCTGCGTACCATCCACGTTTAGCAGTTGCGTCTCCAGCTGTATCGACTCGCCCGCGAGGGCGCGCCCATGCAACGCCTTGACGCGCGCGTCGACGTCGGGCGGATTGGCGAGCACGCGGTCGACGCCAAGGACGTCCTCGCGCCTGCGGCCGGTAAATCTTTCGTAAGTAGTGTTGACGTCCACGATGCGAAAATTCGCGTCGCGCAGCACCAGCGCATCCTCCCAGGCGTCAAACATCGCCCGATACTGCGCCGCGCTTCCGCGCAAGGCCTCATCGGTGAGCTTGCGTTCGGTGATGTCGCGAACGAGAGTGAGTGCGTGTGGACGGCCGTGATATCGCACCGGAATAGCCCGGATTTCCATGTTGCGCAGCAAGCCGCTCTTGTGTCGCGTCACGTGCTCGCCCTGCGAGCGCTCGCCCGCCAACGCCGTGCGCACCAACCTCATGCAAGCCTCGCGGCCTTCCGCGGGAATGAACATGGCGCAGTCCGCGCCCTCGATTTCCGCGCGATCGAAGCCATGCATCTCCACGAAGGCTGGATTGACGTCCGCGATGCGACCGCTGTCGTCCCACAGCGCCATCCCGTCTATCGAGGCATTGAAGATTTCGCGGTACTGCTCTTCGCTCGCTCGAGCCGTGGCTTCGATACGCTTGCGCTCGGTCACGTCGCGGATGATCGCGAGCACGTGCGGCTCTCCGCGATATTGGACGGGAATGGTCCTCACCTCGACCTCGATGCGCTCGCCGTCCTTGCGTTGCGTTTCCAGCTCCACTGCGCAGGGCGTTCCCGCAAGGGTCCGCTGCACGAGCTCCCGGCGGCGCTTGGCATACTCGGCCGGCATCCCGGCGCGGTAGTCGCTGCGCAGCACTTCCTCGCGCGTGAATCCGTGGATGCGCTCGTATGCGGCGTTGACGTCGACCCGTCGCGGGGTCGAATCCCAGAGAACGAGCGCATCCGCGGAAGCGTCGAAGATCGCCCGATATTGTTCTTCGCTCGATCGCAACGCCGCTTCCGCGCGCGATCGCTCGATTTCGGTACGCACGCGCGCAGCGAAGATCTTCAGCATCGACTCGACCAGCTCAAGGTTAGGCAGCGGCTTGCGGGAGGCGACCGCAATGATTCCCAGCAGGGTACCGTTGCTGCTCGTGAGGGGAAGCCCCGCATGGCTGTCGGCTTCCATTGCCGCGAACACCCCATCGTCGGGGAGGCGTTCGCCGAGTCGATCGGGCAAGACGGAGTAGCCTGACCGGACGATCTGCTCGCATGGCGTCCCCTCGATCAGGTACTCGAAGTCCTCGATCATGCGACCCTCCTTGTAGAACGCTAGGGTCTTCAGCGTTCCCTGATCCTCTGGCTTGGGTAAGGCAATGTACGCGATCTCTACACCCAGCACGGTAGCAAGCACGCGCACCAGCTCGCGAAATACTCCCGCCCCCTCCGCGCTCGAAACCGCGACCGCTGCCCTTCGTAAGGCCTCTTCGGCGCGGCCATGCTCGATCTCCGCGCTCATGCGCATGGCGAAGATCTTCAACATTGACTCCGCGAGCGCGGGGTCGGCCATCGCGGTCCGAGTCATCGTCACCAAGAGGCCAAGCGATTCGCCCGAACCGTCGAACAGCGGATACGCCGCGTAGCCATCCATGCCCTTGGCGGCGAATATCGTGCCTGGGTCGAATTCCGCGGAGACGCCTTGTGCTACGTAGCGGAATTCGCGGCCGACGACCCGCGCACATGGCGTGCCGGCGAGCGCGTAGCTGAAGTTGCGCAGCAGGCGGCCGTCCAGCCACGCGGCGAGCGATCGCATGTGAGTCCGCCCGACGTCGTCGAACACCGCGACGAAGGCGACATCGACCTCGAGGATATCCGCAAGCTCGGCGATGAGCGCCTCGTACACCCGCGGGCCGCCTGCCCGGGATACGGCGAGGGCCGCGCGTTGCAATGCCTGTTCGCTGCGCGAGGAGGTCCCGACTACAGTGCCTCGCGCCTCGCTGGTGGGCGCCGCGGCCACAACCGCGCGCGTACTTTCACTGTCGCGAGCATCGCTTGTCTTCGTCCTAAGACCTCGATTCATACGCCGGCTCATTATTCCGCCCCGCTCGCGTTAGACTTATCCATGAGTTTAGCCGCATCTGCGGAATCGGCACCAATGACGTCCCGCAGCGACCGCAAATGACGCACGGGAAATGGGAACAGCTTCATCCCCCCGAAGCGATTCCCCTCGGCGCCGCTATGCGCACCTCGCGGCCGATCACGGAACCGATTATCGGCCGCCGTCGTCGAGTGCGAATCTCGCGGCGCGGCTGCGCGACTGACATATGCTACACCGTCAGACGACAGTATCTCGAATGGCCGGCGGCACGCTGACTTCGTGTGGCGTAAAGCGCGTTGAGTTGCCAAAACGAATCGTCGCATTGGCGCGTGAGGTTTAAGATTACGCTCCAATGCAGGATTCCCCGACCCTGGTAGGGAATCTTTGCGACGCGACCAAGCCGGGCGGACATGAATCAGAGCCAGGCAGTAAACGTTCAGACGTAGCAACAAGGAGGAAGCATGCAGTTTTATCTAGATGGCTATAGGCCCGGCGATCCCGAGATCCTCACGGCAGAGCTTCCCGATACCGTGGACGTCCTCATTGTTGGCAGCGGTCCGGCGGGGGCCTTGCTGGGGGCACAACTGTCGACTTTCCCAAGCATAAGCACGCGACTTGTCGAGCGTCGCGACGGGCCGCTCCAGGTAGGTCAGGCCGACGGCGTCGCCTGCCGCACGGTTGAAATGTTCGACGCCTTCGGTCTGAGTGGGAAGCTTGTCCGCGAGGCCTACTGGGTGAACGAGACCGTCTTCTGGCGTCCGTCCAAAGCGGATCGCTCGCGGATCGAGCGTACCGGTCGCATCCAGGATACCGAGGACGGGCTGTCGGAGTTCCCACACGTCATCGTGAACCAGGCCCGCATGCAGAAGTACCTGCTCGACTACATGCGCAATTCGCCGACGCGACTCGAGGCCAACTACGGCGTGGAATTCGTAGACCTCAAGGTCGAAACCGAGGGCGAGCACCCGGTCGTGGTCACGCTGCGCAAAGTTGCAAACGGCGCGGAGACTAACGTTCGCGCCAAGTACGTTGTCGGCTGCGACGGGGCACGCAGCCGGGTGCGTGATTCGATCGGTGCCGTGCCGCACGGCGACTTCGCCAATCACGCCTGGGGCGTCGTGGACATGCTGGCCGTCACCGATTTCCCGGACATACGGCTCAAGGCCGCGATTCAATCTGCGGACGAGGGCAACATCCTCCTCATCCCGCGCGAGGGGGGCTACCTGGTGCGGCTCTACGTAGACCTCGGCGAAATCGATCGGAACCACCGCGAAGCCTTTCGTGACAAGCACACCCAGGAGACGGTCATCGCGACCGCTCAACGCGTGTTGCGCCCGTATACACTCGACGTGAGAAGCGTGGCATGGTTCGCGGTGTACCAGGTCGGCCAGCGCGTCACCGATCGTTTCGACGATGTTCCCGCAGACCAGGCGGGCTCCCGCCTGCCGCGCGTGTTCATCGCCGGCGACGCCTGTCACACGCACAGCGCGAAGGCCGGTCAGGGCATGAACGTTTCGATGCAGGACGCGTTTAACCTCGGCTGGAAACTGGTCTCGGTGCTGGAGAGACGCGCCAAGCCGGAACTGCTGCGCACGTACAACGTCGAGCGCCACGCGATCGCTCAGCGCCTCATCGACTTCGACAAGGAGTGGTCGAAGATCATGGCCTCGCCACCGAAAGATCCGAAGCGCCCCGAACTGGGCGGCGTCGATCCGGCCGAGCTTCAGGCCTATTTCGTGAAGTCGGGTCGTTACACGGCGGGTGTCGCGACGCATTACCCGCCGGCGACGGTTCTGACCGCCGAGGCGACTCATCAGGATCTCGCCAAGGGCTTCACAATCGGCATGCGTTTTCACTCCGCACCTGTCGTGCGCCTTGCCGACGCCAGGCCGGTGCATCTCGGGCACGCCGCCCGTGCAGATTGCGCTTGGCGCATTTACGCCTTTGCCGACGCGAGCGGACGGCGTCTGCGCAAGCTCGCAGACTTCCTGGCGGAGTCCGCGAATTCTCCGATTCGCCGGTTCACCCCGGCAGCGGCGAACATCGACAGCGTGATCGACGTTCGTGCGGTCTTCCAGCAGGGACACCGCGACCTGAAGGTCGAACAGCTCCCGTCGATTCTGCTTCCGCGCAAGGGACACTTCGGGCTTATCGACTACGAGAAGGCCTACTGCCCCGACCCCAAGACCGGTCCAGACATCTTCGAGCTGCGCCGCATCGACCGTGAGAAGGGCGCGATTGTGGTTGTGCGCCCCGACCAGTACGTATCGAACGTACTCCCACTGGATGGGCACGATGAACTCACGGCGTTCTTCGGAAGATTCCTGCTCGATCGTCGATAGCATAAGGAAGCTACGCAATGACGATGACACCGGAACGCTAGTCTGGAGATTCCACGACCACCACTGACCTCGGACTCTTGTCAGCGCTCCATGTCGGGCATTCGGGGCGCGAGTCTTGGGTTATGTCGTTCGCGTTATGCCGCGATCGCCGGAGGGAAGCCATGATGTCGTCCGTCCCCGCCGCCTCAGAAGCGCCAGCGTCACTCTGGCGACGCGCCTTTGACTGGTGGCTCGTGCAGGTGAAGCACGTACTGCCGCCGACTATCTTCTTCCTCTTCGGCTTCAACCTGATCCTGTTCACGCGTTGGATGACGCTGCAGGAGCACGGCATTCCGTTCACCAATTTCTTCGCCGCGTCGCTCGCCGCGCTGCTGGTCGGCAAGGCGGTGCTAGTGGTAGACAACCTGCGCTTCATGCACCGCTTCGACGGCGCGCCGCTGATCCAGCCTATCCTGTTCAAGTCCGCGATCTACTGGCTGGTCGTGTTCGTTTTCCGCCTCGCCGAAGGCCTGTTGCATTTCTTGCGCGACGGCGGGGCTCTCGGCGATTTCCCAAACTTCCTCGTCGCGCAATTCTCGTGGCCGCGCTTTCTGGCGATCCAGATCTGGCTGATGGTGCTGTTCCTCGTCTACGTGACGGCCCACGAGCTCAATACACTGTTCGGTGACGGCGAGCTGCCACGACTGTTCCTGCGCTGGCACTCGTCCGAGGCCAAGCTCACAAGGCGCCAACGTATCCGCCTGCTCACGCGCCTCAACCGGCTGACCGAGGCCAATCCAGTCGAGGTCATCAGCGAGAGGGGCGGGCCCGCGCACACCGAGCTGGTCGGGATCCTGCGCGAACTTGCGGCGCGGCCCGGCGAAAAATGAATTCCAGCGTGGGGCAAGCCAACCCATGCACCAGCGCATGCTCCATAGCCACCACGGGAGTCGTCCAATGATTCGGTTACAGGCGGGCCGCGTGCGAGTGATTCGGCTTGCGGTAGTCACGGTACATCTGTAACACGTGATTCCAGGTCGGCCGACCGCTGAGGCTCGCTTCGAGATCCGCAAGCTCCGACGGCATTGCCGGCCACTTCATTCGATGCTCCGGCACGCGACATACGGGAGCCAACAGCGCAGCTAACGTGATGTCCGAGCGATTCGGTGCGTCGCCGCCAAGGTACGGCTGCTTCGCAAGCAGCGCATCGAGCTCGTCGAATGTCGTGGCGAAGCGTTGTTTGGCCTTGGCCACACCTTCAACATCGGCGGTCTTGTACATGCGCTTAACCGCCGCCGCGATCGCCGGAAAAGCGATGGCATAGAAGCCGCGTGCCCAAAACGGACCGCCGAACGACCATAGATCGATCACTGTCCGCCGATCCTTCAAGAACGCCGAATAAAGAACTTGTTGCACACCGCGGCCGAACACGTGGTCGAGCGTCATCTCCAGTTCGAGCGCCTTGGCCCGTTCCGTCGGATCGATCGCGGTTAGCTTAGTTCCACCGAGGCGATCGGCAACGTAGTCAATGATCGCACTCGACCCTTGCACGTACTGGCCATCGTGTTCAAGCACTGGCACCTGGGTGCGCCGCGCGATACGGCGCGTTACCAGCTGATGTGGGCCCGGCAGCAGCGCCCTCTCCTCGTAGGGGATGCCCTCGTAGTCGAGCGCCCAGCGCGCCTTCTCGGAGAAGTGCGAAATGTTGAACGTGTAGAGCCTGAGCATTTAACGAATTCCAAGCACCGAAGCGCCGGCTGGATCACGTTATCACAGGTCGAAGCGACCGGGCTGAGAGAGGGGGTTTTGTGCGTTGCCGAGCCGTTGTGGCGGCCAGCCGGGATCTTCGATCTCGCGGGCTCTCGCAATAGTACGCTCGGCATGCGGCGAATTTGGCAACGCATATTCCGGTTGCCCCGTCGGTCAACGTTCCATTTGCACCTCGATCTGGCCTTTGCGAATGGCGTTGATGAACGCAGCATGGTCACGCTCGGCCTGGTCTGCGTAGCTCATCGAAAAGCGCGAGATTGCCTCATCCAGGACCTCGCTCTTGCCAACATATCCGGCAATCGTCGCCGCGTCGCCCGAGCGAGCATGTGCGCGTGCGAGCGTCCAGCCACACAGCACGGCGTAATCCAGCATCGTGGTCTGATTGAAGACTTCGACCAGGGGCTTCATCTTCATGTCGCGCAGCTGGCGCAAGTAGAAATGCCGTCCTCGCCCGCCCTCGGTCCAACCCAGGAACATGTCGCTCGCCGATTGCATCAGGCGCTGTCCTACCACGACGCGTTGCCCGTGGTTCGCGTAGATGCTCTTGCCGATATACGGCTCCAGCACCGACGCGCGTGCCTCCTTGATTTGCAATAGCAGCGGATCATCATCTTCGGCCATCATCAGCAGGATCGCGCAAAACGTGCCCACGCTGCCAACGCCGACCACCTTTACCGCGAAGTCGGTTAACCGATAACGGCTGAACAGAAGCCTGCGGTCGTCCTGCATCGACATTCGGTATTGCTCGAAAGCCTTCAGGATATTGTCTCGCTCGGACTTGAGGTTGATGGTCTGATCATGGTAGATGAGCGGCGGATTGTCCTTGATGACGAACTTGCCTTTGCTGCCCTCGACCATCTTCGGGAAGTCGGTTTCTGCTACGGTGCGGGCCTGCTCCTTGGCGAGGCGCTTGCTGAATCGCTCTACCGTTTCGGGGTCGGAGAAGCAGGCAAGGACAGCCTTCTTGTCGACGCGCGCGTACCACACGTCGAGGGCGGCCATATTCGCGTATGCCCTGATTCGCTCACGATACGAGCGCACGCATGCCATGGCGGCGTTCCGCTGGTCGGCGGCGGTAAAGCCGTTCGACCTGGCCGCGAGCACAAAGCTCGCCGCCAGTCGCTTCAGGTCCCATTCCCACGGCCCGTGCAATGTCTCATCGAAATCGTTGATGTCGAAGATCCATCGTCGTTCCGGCGTGGCGAAGCCGCCGAAGTTCATCAAATGACAGTCACCGCACAGATGCGTTCGCACGCCGGTGTTCGGCGTGGTGGCCAAGTCAGAGGCCATGTTGAGCGCCGTGCCGCGATAGAACGTGAACGCCGAGACCGACATGCGCCCGTGGCGGATGGGAACGAGCTCCGCGATACGTCCCTTGTTCGACGCGATGACGAGATCAACCGGGCTGGGCCGGTTTCGCGGTGCTTTCCACTCGCCGTGCTGTTCGCGCGGCACGCGGTCACGAAGTGCCTTGCCTGCGGAGAAGCGTTCATCGCGGCTCACGGGGGGCGCAGCCGGTACCTCAGATCTGCCGGGATGCGGACTGCGGGTGTGCTTGGGCATATTGTCTCCTTGAACAGCGGCGCTCCTTATTGAGTCGAGCGCTATTTCGGAAACAGCAATTGCAACTGCGCCCGAATCGTCCAGTTGCCGCCAACATTGTCCGGCGACACTACGTTGTAGAACGCTTGCACCTGGCCGTTCATCGCCTGGTCTCCGATCTTGAAAATCTTGCCGAATCCGCCACCAATCGGCACCGTCCAACGGTTGTCGCTGGTAGCTTTCCAGTTGGCCGTGATGTCCGGCGAGGTGGTTGCGTACCAGCCCTCTTCGAAGTTGTAGTTAATGAAGTATTGGACCAGCATTTGGTTGATTGGCGCGGCGTCGCCCGGGCCCGCGAAGGACCAGACGTTGTTGGCCACCACGCCGTACAGCCAATGGCCCTCGCTCGTGAGCAACACCACCGCTGGCCCGGTCCCCCATTTCTTCGTGCCCAGCACGTCGTTGGAATTGGTGGGAAGCTGCAGGATCGGGCCGACGCCCCAGATCAGCTTCCCCGGCTTTGCGGGCGAGATGAACAGCTCGACTTGCGTGTCGCCGAGGCCGTTGACGCGGTCCTGACCGGGAACGAATCCGGGCTGCGAAATGACCGGCAGGATGGTGCGCGTGATCAGGTTCCACTTGTCGTCGAGCTTGACCGGGATGACCGGCTGGATATTGAGAACGTTTTGCGTCTGCTTCTCGGGTCCGGCGTTCAGGGTCGTGTTGTTCTGGAACGGCAAGCTGATCATGTTGGCGATCGGGTTCTGCGCTGCCTTCGCCAACGCCTCCGTGTCATCGGCAGACGCCGGCCGGGAGACCGCCAGCAGGCCGGCGACCGCGCACGCGATCCAGCCTCGATTTCGTTTCATGTCCATGTTCCTCAGCGAGCAGCGTCAGCAAATGCGGCGTGGCAGGAAAGAAGGGCGCCCGATTCTCGGGCGCCCTTCGTCAAGACAAGTTCACCCAGCCGCGCTTGCGGCGCCAAGTGCGCTCCGTTGTTCTTCTGCTGCGGCGGCTGGTTCGGTGCTCCTGCCTATTTCACTTCCACCACGGGCGGTGCTGAGTAGGCCTTCGCATCGGACAGGGATTGAACCATCGCCGGACCAGGCGAATACGATCGTGGGATCAAGAAGAACGCTCCCGCAGGTGCCGGCAGCCAATTGGACTCCTTGTCCGCGCCGGGATTGTCCTTTTGGATGTAGATAGTGGTAGTTCCGTCACTACCCTTCTTCATTGGCGTGTCGCTGCCGAGGAAGTAGCGATTAAGCGAATTGGGAACGGTGTAGTAGTTGCTGGCGTCGTACATCGTCAGGGACCAGAAGCCCGGAGCGATGAACGGAGGCGTCTCCTTGAAAGTGACCGTATATTTCTTGGCGCCCGTCAATTGCTGGCCGTTGCTGTCCAACGTGCCCTGGTAATAGACGGCCTCCTTCGGCGTGTTCGCTGTCAGGCCGATCCGGGCGATGATGGCACGGGTACGGTAGTCGGTTTGCGAATTGCCAATTGTCGGCGCCGGCATGAACCAGCCGTTGACGACCTGACCGAAGGGCAGGTTGCTCAACATCGGGCCGATGTCCTTGGCAGCCCGCTCCATGGCCTTGAGCACAACCGGATCCACGCTCGCTCGATCCCACTGCTTGCCCAATTTGATTCCCAGAGGTGCGAAGTTCGGCAACACGGCCGTGACCTGGTCTTTGGGCGGCGGGTTCTCATTGATCACGGCGGAAAAGATTTCCCAGAACTGCAGCGGATCGGTGTAGTTCATGGCGCTGGCAGGCTGCTTGGCGTCCGTAACCTTGGGAGCCGCATAGTTGTAGGCGGGCGCTGCCGGCGCGGGCTTGCCGGAGAACTTGGCAAGACCCTGTACCGTGATCTCTTGCATGACCTTCTGGGCGGCTGGCAGACCCGCCGGGTTGATGACGTGGACGCGAGGCTGAATCAGCGTCCAGCGCGTCGGGCAATCGATCCGTTGCACGCCTGCGGGAAGTGTTCCCTTGAATCCTGGGCCCACGAGAGCGAACTTGCCTCCCTTGTAACCCGTCGCGGTGCCCCCCGCGTAGGCAAAGGCGTTGGAGTACATGTCGACGATTTCCACCAGGTAGTAAAGCCCCTTGGAATCGGGCACCGAAAGGATGATCGGCTCAGGGCCGAGGTCCAGGAAGCCGAAACCGTAAATCACGTTCACGTTCGGAGTGACGTAACCCGACTCGACCGAGAGTTCCGGAGTGGAAATATTTGTCATGCGCCATATGGCGTTCGGCGCTGCCTTGGGCTTGGCTCCCAGGGCATCGCTGGCCCGCATGTTGTACATGATGACGGCCGGGGAACCCCAGTTGGCGGCGTCGAGGGCCACGGCGTAGGTCCAATCTTCCAGAGCCTTGGCTTGGTCGGCGGAGTACTTTGCCTGCGTCTGTGCGAGCGCGGGCGAGGCTGCCGCCAGCGCGAACGAAAGCGCTGCGACGGCATTCAAGAGTTTCTTACGCATGTGAGGCTCCTTTCGTTGATCAAATTGCTAAACCGCGTGGGCTAGTGTCCGGCAGTATTCACAGTTGGCGGCCCCTTCGGGCCCGCGGTGAAAAATCTCCTGGCATTTAAGACTTCCCGCCTCGCTCCAATGCACTTATGAGGCGACTCGCCTCGAAGGGCTTCTGGAGGTAGTCGACGTAGCCAAGCGCGTTCGCCTCCCGGCGCGTCGCTTCGTCGTCGAACGCGGTGATGAATACGACCGGGATCGTTGCCCCCGAATCCCGCAGGCGACGTCGCAGTTCGAGCCCCGACATCCCGCCCAGATGGATGTCGAGCACGAGGCCGATGGCACTGGCGACGATTCCGCTCCGAAGAAATTCCTCTGCAGATGCGAACGCGCTCGTCGTATAGCCACTCGCCCGCAACAGGCGTTCGAGGGACGTGCGCATGGCCGCGTCGTCGTCGACGACTGCAACCAAGCTACCGGTGGTATACATAAGTAATCAGCCATGGCCTGCGGGAGTGCGGGAAGTCCGTGGCTGAAACACTACCTGCTGCCGGCCGGGCACGACACTGTCCTTTGGTGCGGGTCCGCACCAAAGGACGGGTATTGCGAATGGAATGACGTAACGGCTAGCGCGCTGGAAAACTGATGCGCGCGAGACTTACCGATTCATGACGGGCGCTACGCAGCCACCATCCCCAGTCGCTCGGCAAGCGAAACCAGCTCGGCGACCGACTGAACCTGAAGCTTCTCCATGAGATTGTGCCGGTGCCACTTGATCGTGCGTTCGGCCGTTCCGAGGTCGAGCGCAATCTGCTTATTCAACCGGCCGCGGACGACGTGGTCGAAGACCTTGCGCTCGGTCGGCGTGAGCGCGTCGACGAGAGAGCGCAAGGCGTCGAGTTGCGCGTGCTTGCTGCGATTCGCGCGATCGCGCGCGATAGCCTGGTCGATTGCGTCGAGCAGCACGTCGGTGTCGACCGGTTTGGTCAAGAAGTCCTGCGCACCGGCCCTCATGGCCAGGACGCTGGACGGAATGTCGCCGTGTCCCGAGAGAAATATGACCGGCAATGCGTGTCGCATCTCTGCCAGCCTTTGCTGAAGTTGCAGCCCGCCGAGCCCCGGCATGCGCAGGTCGAGCAGAACGCAGCCCAGTGACTCGACATCGGCAGTTTCCAGGAACCGTTCCGCCGACTCGTACTGCTCGACCCGATAGCCGATGGTGCCGAGCAAGCGCGCCACCGACATGCGCCAGGACGCATCGTCGTCAACCACATGCACGATGCCGGAAGTGGCCGTCATATGCGTTGCGCCGAAGCGAAGGGCAGCGTGAAGCAAAACACCGCGCCGCCGCCCGGTACGTTTTCAGCGTGAATCTGGCCGCCGTGCGCTTCGATGATCGTGCGGCAAATGGCGAGCCCAAGACCCATACCGGTCGACTTGGACGTTACAAAGGGTTCGAACATGTTAGGGCGCAGCTCGGGCGCGATGCCTCCACCGGTATCGGTCACGGAGACCTCCGCGTGCCTGTCATCTGCGCGTCGGCTCCGAACCGTCAGCACTCTCCTTTGCGTCGGCGTGTTCTGCATTGCCTCCATCGCGTTGAGTGCGAGGTTCACGATCACCTGCTGAAGCTGAACGCGATCGGCGTTAACCTTCGGCAGGTCGGGCTCGAATTTGGCCGTGACAGCGACCCCCTTGTCCTGCGCTTCGCCGGCCACCGTCTTCATCGACTCGTCGACAGCCTCGTTGAGATCTGTTTCCCGCAATTCGAATTTGGACTTGCGCAGGAATCTGCGAATTCGCGCGATGATGTCGCTGGCGCGCTGATCGTCCCGCTTGATATCGCCCAGGATCTCCGCCACCTCGTCCAGCTTGGGGGGATCGGCTTTGATGAGTATTTCCGCCGCGCCTGCATTGTTGTAGATGGCGCCGAGCGGCTGATTAAGCTCGTGGGCAATCGATGCGGACATCTCGCCCAACGCCACGCGCCGGTTCATGTGCGCCATCTCCGAAAGGCGCTTCCGCGACTCCGCCTCGGCGACACGACTCCGGCGACGCTGGGCGAACAGCGTCGCGATCAGCAAGCTCTGCCCGACGATGATGGCCAGCGCCACAAGGATCTGCGACAAATGTTCGCGCCAGTACGGACGGTTGGCAAACCGGATTTGACAGCCCTCCGGCAGACGCCGCTCGTCCAGATGCCAGCGCTCCAGCGCGCGGGCATCGGCCATGCACCGGCCCGCCACCTTGACCAGATTCCGCTTCGGTTCGGATGAGTTGCCCGCGAGGGCCTCCTTGATCGCCTGCCCAACTAGGTTGCCATGATCTTCATACGATTCCGCGACGCCGGCTGCCATGCCGAAGCCGAGGTACGTTTCGGCCATGCCATACACGGGGGCAACGGATTGGGTACTGATCGCACGCAAGACCTCGCGCGGCGTATAGGGTCGGCCGTCGCGGTCGCGAAACTGCGCGATGTAAAGGACGATCGTATCCGCAGGCTCGGCGGCCACTCGGGAGGCCAATTCGGGCAACGGCAGTCCTGTAATGAACTCGATTGGTAGCTGGTCCGTGCCGCCAGCAAGCACCTGTCGCGCCTGGCGCTCGTTTCTCTTGTCCAGATCCGACGCGCCGGATATCACGACCATGCGCCGCGCATTCGGCTGCATGCGCCGGGCGAGATCGATGGTTTCGCGGGCACTCACGTCAGCGACGACTGCCGCAGCGTCAGGTGGAAGTCCCGACGAGGATTCGAAGACCTCCCCCGGCCAGCCGGAAAACACTAGCCGTGCGCCCGGCCAGAGCAGCGCGCCGTACCGATCGAAAAACTCCAATGCGCGTTGGCTGACCGCGACGACCACATCGATCCGTAGTCCCGAATATTTCCTGGCCAGCAGTGCGGTCAACTCTGGTTCGTAGGCTTCGACCTCGAAGCGCTGCGCGTCGAGCGGCTCGGAAAAGTAGACGATGCGCCGCACCGCTTCCTTGGACAGGCTCGCGCGCATGGCCCTGTCGATCTCCAGATAGGCAGGCAGATACGGGTCCGTGCCGTTCAGGATCAGCACGCGGGCCTCGTCCTCGGCCGCTTGCGCCGATCCTGCAGAGACGCACAACCCGCCGAGCATGGCCTGAAACAACCACGCCGCAGCTATCATCCATCGCATCCTGGCTAACATCCTTCGCGGAGGCGTCGCCGGTCCGGCGTGCAACCCACCGCACGAAACGCTTGAGCACCTCGTCGTTCATAATGCACTCGCCACCCGGGCCGCCCGGCAACGCCCAGAATCTTGGCGGAAGACCTCCGCCGAGGCTTTGCGCTGGATCAACGCCGGCCCACGAGGCCGCGAGCATCGATGTCTGGCTCCTCAACCTTTCGACCAGCTGACTGCTGTGCGGCTCGACGGTTGACGCCTGCTTGGAGCAACCGTGCCTAGGTGACCGGAATGGACCCCCCTGCCCTTCCTGAGAGAGGGGTAACACTTCATTCCGGGCACATAGGTAACACTTCTGCACTTTGCGGGAGCGCAAAGTGCCTTGGCAGGAGTGTTGCCAAAGTGGATGAACGTCTGCGATTCGTAGCGCGATTGCTCGACGGCGAGAAGATGGCGGCCCTGTGCCGCGAGTTCGATGTCTCGCGCAAGACCGGCTACAAGATCTTCCAGCGCTACCAGGACTGCCGGTCTCGAAGGACTGACCGATCGCAGTCGCCGGCCCTATCGGCATGCCAACCAGCTGCCGGTTCAGATCGAGCGCCTGATCGTTCAGCTCAAGCGCGAGCAACCGAGCTGGGGCGCACCGAAGATCCGCGAGAAGCTGCGACGCCTGCATAGCGATGTCCAGACGCCGGCCATCAGCACCGTGCATGCCGTGCTCTACCGCCACGGCCTGGTCAGCCGCGGCCGCAAGCGCCGTTACAAGGCGCAGGGCACCACCCTGTCCAGGCCCCGTCTAGCCCAACGATCTGTGGTGCGCCGACTACAAAGGCGAGTTCATGCTCGCCGATCAGGCGCTATTGCTACCCGCTCACCATCACCGACTTTGCCAGTCGCTACCTCTTGAGCTGTGAGGCCTTGGCGACCACCAAGGAGATGTACGCCTTCACCGTCTTCGAGCGCGTGTTCAAGGAGTTCGGCTTGCCCAAAGCCATTCGCACCGATAACGGCGTGCCCTTCGCCAGTCCGCATGCCCTGTTCGGCTTGAGCAAGCTCGCGGTCTGGTGGCTGCGGCTGGGTATCCACATCGAGCGCATCAAGCCCGGCCATC
The DNA here is from genome assembly GCA_963821485.1 of uncultured beta proteobacterium. Taxonomy (GTDB): domain Bacteria; phylum Pseudomonadota; class Gammaproteobacteria; order Burkholderiales; family Casimicrobiaceae; genus PALSA-1003. The sequence continues at coordinate 207,912 of CAWGEB010000009.1, read as the reverse complement.
CCGAGCAAAATGGCCGTCACGAACGCATGCACCTGACGTTGAAGAAGGAAGCCACCAAGCCCGCCGCGCAGAACTTCCTGCAGCAGCAGGCCAAGTTCGACGACTTCATCGACTGCTTCAACCACCAGCGGCCGCACCAGGCGCTCGCCATGAAGTATCCCGCTGAACTCTACCTACCGTCGCCGCCGTCCGTATCGCGGGCTCAGCGACCTGCAGTACCCGTTCCACGACCGAACCATTACCGTCACTCAATGTGGCCGCATCTGCTTCGGACGGCCGCAAAATCAATTTGAGCACCGTCTTCGCCGGCCAAAACGTAGGAGTCAAGGAAGTCGAGCGATAAAATCTGGCTGGTCAGCTTTATGGATTACGACTTGGGGTTCTTCGATCACGAGACAGGTCGACTCGACAGCGCCGAAAATCCGTTCGACGCAAAAGTGTTACCCATGTCTCCGGTATAAACCGTTACCTATGTGACCGGAATGGACCTTGTAATTATTGGTGCCGGCAGTAGGAATCGAACCCACGACCAACGGTTTACAAATCGGTCGCTAAGTTAAGGAATATTTTCTAATCAAGCTCTTGCAACACACGCCAAGTTTCAAGAGCAGCGGTACATAGCCTAGAGCGAGCCACACGAAGGCAAGAAAAGTTACGAAATAGCTACGCTGGCGCTTCGTGGAGATGCTTCGACGGCGCCGAGTTTATGTAAGGCGGTTTGTTCAGCCAATCCGGTCATTCAGGCGAATGTAACTGACACTGAGCCGGCGGCTTGCCGTTTCTTGGCTTTGGGGCGCACTACGATCTCGACATCCATGCCAAGCTTGGTCAGAAAACCGATGAGCCGTTCCTGAGAGTAGCCTCGGAAGTGTCCGCGCAGTAGCGCGGAGACTTTCGGCTGATCAATGTTCATCAACTCGCCGGCCTCCGCCTGCGTCAGCTTGTGAGCCTGGATGATGCGGCCGATTTGGGCCACGATCCGTGCTTTGGCAAGCATTTCCGCCGAGTCCGCAAAGCCGAGATCGGCATAGACATTGCCGGAACTGACTTCGTATTCGACCACCTTCGTGGATTTTCGGGGCATCTTCAATCTCCTTCCGATAGACGTCTGGCATCGTCAAGCCGTTTGTGGATCAACTCCACATCCGGCCTTGGCGTTTCGATGCCTTTTGCTGATTTCTTCTTGAAGCAATGAAGGACATAAACGGCTCGCGAAAAGCGCACGGTATAGACGGCCCGGTAAGTATCCGTCGCGAAGTTCTCGACGACTTCCAGCACGCCTGCCGACCGAAAACCGCGCAACACCTTTGCGCCAGGGTGCTTGGTGCCGATTTGCGCCAGGTGCAGTGCGAACCCAAACTCTCGCCGCACTGCCCTCGGCATGGCGAGAAGATCCTTGCGTGAGCTGCCGAGCCAGATCAGTGGCTTTTCGTCGACCCTCATCAATTGCCAGTATATGCCAATATTGGCATGTCTGTCAAATTCTTGAGCCGACAAACTCTACCGCTGGTCCAGAAAGCGGGCGTGCGCCGCAATGGCGGCTTACAAGAAGCGCCGTCGACAGGAGTCGACCCGGTCCGGTCCGTCGAGCCTCCGCAAAGCCGACATTCGACGGGGACGAAGCGGACGTTGATCCGGTCGCCTAACGCGTCCGACAATCCAGCAAACGCGGGCGTCATTGGTCGTCCGGCGACCGCTTTCTACTTTGTGCCAGGCCGACGAACTGCGATACGACGACAGCGGTATAGAAGAGTCCGAACAATGCACCGAGCAGGCTCAAAGTCGTTGCAGGTGCGCGTACCGGCGTCACGTCCGCGTAACCGATCGTGAGCATTTGAGCGAACCCATAGTACGAAAACAGCGCGTGGCGACCGTGCCAGTCGGCAAGATGCGCGCTGATCTCCGGATTGATGCTGTAGGCGACTGGTATCGCAAGGTACGCGATCTCGTTGGTGCCCGCCCAGGCCTCGCCGGCGATGAGGTATCCGCAGATGGCGCCGAGCACGTTCTCGGCGCCGACTGCCCGTTTGCGGAACAGGTCGCGCAGAATTACCCATACCGCAGCCCAGGCGAACAGCGACATCAGTGCGCTGAGCGCTATGGACAGTGCGATGTCGAGGTTTGCCTCGGAAACGTGACGCCACCAGCCAATCGCCATGACCGCTGCGAGGATCACTGCCATGGCCATGCGTTCGCGCTGACGCTCGAACACAACGACCAGTATCGCCACACCCAGCATTGTGCGGAAAGCGTCGGAAAGGATTCCCTCGGAGGCAGGCCCGGCATCGAAGGATTGGATCGCTAGGAAAACGAGCAGCAGCGCCAGCAGCGCGGCGTGTTTATGCCTGTGCAATGCGCCCGCGTTCAACGTTCGCACCCCCAAGAGATTACAAAAAGTTTCGTGACTCCGTTCCCTCAAACGTAGGTTTCAAGGCGCTGGCACGACCGTATGGTAAACGCCCTTGCGAACGGCCGCTCACAAGAAATTTCGACGGCGACCTCGAACGGCAGGAGCTGGCCGACTGTTGACCAACAAGAACGCATCTCGGCTCACGACCCCAAGCGGTCGTCACGCCTGAAGCAACAGCGGACGTTGGGGGTTCGCTTCCAACACTTCGCTTGGGCTAATTCGTCGCTGATACCCTCGGTTCGATGCCGTGTCTCGATTCCGCGACAACCTTGGCGTCGATGTCAGCAACCATTGGAATTCCGGTGATGCCAGGATGATCGTGCCCGCGGCGCCGCTGCCGGAGCACGCGAAACAGGTGATCGCGCAGCGACCAACCCGACATAATGCTGGGACGGGGATGTCTGCGAGCCCCGACTTTGCGAGGCGCAGCCAAACTAGGGCAGGTCAATGCACCGTGCCCGTTTTTAGCTTATCCGCTCGTGTCTTATTGCCCATGCCCGCGTTCTCGAAGGGCTCTAATTAGGGGAAAGCTAAAAAGTGCCAGCATTGCTACATTCACCCCGACATTGGAGAAGGCACCGTAGTAGAGCGAGAACAAACTATCTATGATCAGCCAAGCGGCCAATCCGATCAGCAGAATCGTCAAGAGCTCCGCTTCATTTCTGCGAATGGCAAGCCGTCCTGCAAGGAAGAGGGTGGTGCCCCAACCAATCATGAGGGCGCCATAAATGCCGCTCTCGAATTGCGGAAAAACGTCCTTGCTCACGCGCAGGACACCCAGACCGAAGAACGCAAAGAACACGCCTGCAAGGACAAGGAGAGCGGAAACAACGGAGAACCACGTCATCAACAACTTGCTGCTCATTCCCTCATCCCATCCATTGGCAGTCGTATCACAAAGGTGTACCGCCTCGCTGCAACCAAGCCGCCGAACCGAGCACAATCGATCACGACCCGGTGGCCTGCCACCTTGTCCGCCGGCGCGAGTCGTGAACGGCGGGGCGCATGTTCGTAGCGCATCGGCCGAAACACGGGCGACCCTTTCGGGCCGCCGACCTTCGGATGGAGGTAGATTCGCGCTTTGGGGTCATTCGCTTGGGTTGCGATGCCCCGCCTCCTTCACCCTTTCCAGGATCGCGGACAGGTTGTAGCTCGCCGGATCTTGCATGGGCGGGTAGGGGATGTAAGACTCGAGCTCCTTTACCCATAGCAACTGGCCGACCGGCAGGAGATTCCAGTTGTAAAGGTAGGCGGTGCTCGGCGCGGCGAGCGCCCCGCCGTATGCCAGGCCGCTCTTTTCGAGGCCGGCGACAGCGATCTCAAAGGGGTCGCGCAGGATGTTCCCAATCTGGGTCCAGTGATAGGTCGTGGCCCCCGTAATTCCCCCCGTCGAGGTGTCCGGAAACATCGTGTAGTAGAACTTCCAGTTCTTGTAACGGACTGCGGATGGTATCGGGCCGGTGTAGTAAAAGAACACATCGCGCGCAGACTTCTCCGTCTTGCCTTCGAGGTAGTCAAGCTGGTCGAAGCCGTCGAGGGTAGTTTTCACGATGCCGGGGTACGAACCCCCTTCGATCCGCTTCTTGAGCGCATCGCCCTTCGGTCCACCGGCCGCGTTTACCAAGGTTGGCACCCAGTCTAGCGACGCGAACATTTCCTTCTTCACCGTGCCGGGCTTGATGTGGCCGGGCCAGCGGACGACCAGCGGCGCGCGCATCCCGCCTTCCCAAGTGGTCAGCTTGCCGCCTCTGAACGGTGTAACGCCGCCGTCCGGGTACGTGATGACCTCGGCGCCGTTATCGGTCGTGAACACGATGATCGTATTGTCGAGCTGACCCATATCCTGGAGCTTTTGCAGTACGTAGCCGATGTTGTCGTCCATCTGCTTCATGCCGGCCTCGTTGATGCCCCAGTCCTTGCCGCCCTTTTCGCCCAGCATGTCGTAATACTTCGGCGACAGCACCGTCGTGATGTGCATGCGCGCCGGGTTGTACCAGACGAAGAACGGCTTGTTGGTCTTCTTGGGATCGTTGCGATCGAGGAAGTCGATCACCTTGGCCGAAATCTCCTCGTCCACGGTCTTGGAGCGCTCCAGCGTCAGCGGCCCCTGATCCTGGCAGGTCTGGTTCTTCGACGTCCCGTCAGAGGACTTGCACCAGATCACTGGCCTCGGCGGGGTCAGGCAAGTCGCCGTCCGCGGATCGACGGCGCCCGGGACTTCGGGAAGACCAGGAACCGGCGTGTTCTTGCAGGGCGGTGCGAAGCCCTGTTCGGTCGGGGTCTTGTTGATGTCGACGAAGCTCACGCCTTGCATGGCGTCGAGGTGATAGAGGTACCCCCAGAACTCGTGGAAGCCGTGCGCGGTCGGGAGCGCGTCGGCGTGGTCGCCCAGGTGATTCTTGCCGAACTCGCCGGTGTTGTAGCCGAGATCACGCAGGAACCATGCGAGCGCCGGCGTGCCTGGTTTGAGATAGGTCGGGCTGCCCGGCAGCTGCGGCGGAATCATCCCGGTTCGCAGCGGGTGCATGCCAGTGAAGAAGGAGTTGCGGCCAGCCGTGCAGCTCTGCTCGGCATAGTAGTGCATGAAGATCGCGCCTTCGTTGCCGATGCGATCGATGTTCGGCGTCTCTCCGACCATCAGGCCGCGATGGTAAATGCTCGGCTGCATCCAGCCGATGTCGTCGCCCATAATGAAAAGGATGTTGGGCTTCGCCGGCGCCTGGGCAAACGCCAGCGATGCTGCAAACAGCCCGGCCGCTAACGCTGCGACCCATTTTGTGCCGCTTCTAAGAGCAGGCATAAGCCATTTTTCCTTCACTTGCACGAGCAAGACTTCCGAAGAACTAGGATGAGCTACCCGTCTTCCACTACTGAGTCGGTTGTTGTGCGCGCTGGATTGGATGGTCATTTTGATTTCCTTTCCTCTAACTAGTAACCCATGAAAGCATTCTCTAGAGTTGCTCATCATTGGCTCCGCTCTTGCGCTGCCCTTCATCGTGGGCGCCCGCACGCATCACACGGCCGACGCACTCGATTAGCCGCTTGCCGGCGAAGGGCTTGACGAGATACGCGGCGGCTCTTACCTCAACCGATCGCGACCTGGCAGCAGGCTCGTCATACGCCGTCATGAAGATGACGGGACGCGGTGGATAGGTCGCAGTTAGTCGGTCGTACAACTCGAAGCCGGTCATGCCGGGCAAATGCACGTCGAGCACGAGACACAACGTGTCCGCCGGGACCTGGGCTTCAAGCAACGCTTCTGCCGAAAAGAACATTCCGGTATCGAACCCCGCGGCTTCAAGCACCGACTGCAGCGCCCGACTCATGTCTGCATCGTCCTCGACAACTATCACGAGAGGCTGTCCAGGCGGCATCGCTTCGCTTTCACGACGGTCGGCCCCATCATTCCTGAACAAACATGCACGGATACTCCGCCCGGCCGTTGGCACGAGCAATTGGACCTTGGGGAAGTTCGCTGCCCTTGAGGGCAACGGTTCCGACCGCCGGCCGCCAGTCGGCGGCCTCGGTCATCAGGGAGGCAGCGGTTTATCGCCTGATGATTGGAAATTCGAGCAGGCTGGCCATGTGCACGAGGTCGGCCAGCGACTTCGCGTGCATTTTTTCCATGACGCTGGCGCGTTGAACCTTGACCGTACGTTCCGAAGTCCCAAGTTCGGCCGCAATCTGCTTGTTGAGCACGCCCGCCACGACCCTTCTGTAGACGTCCAATTCGCGCGCGCTCAACGTGTCACGACGCTGTTGCAGGATCTTCATTTCCTCATCTGCCAACCGCGCACCTGCATTGCGTGCCAGCGCTTCCTTGACAGCCTTGAGCAGTCTCACTCTGTCGACCGGTTTAGTGAGGAAATCTACGGCGCCTGCCTTCATTGCGGACACACTCATCGGGATATCACCATGCGCCGACAGAAAGATCACGGGCATCGCGTCATGGTTCTGCGTCAGAGTCTCGTGCAGATCCAGGCCAGTCGGCCCAGGCATGAGCACGTCCAGCACGATGCATCCGAAGTTGCTTTTCGGCGCGGCGGAAAGAAATTCCGTGCCGGAGCTGTAGGTGCGGATTTCGAAGCCAGCCGCACTCAGCAGGTTGCCCAGTGCAGTCCTGACGAGCTCGTCGTCATCGACGATGTGTATTACGGGTGATGGACTGTTCATGGCTTAATGGCACGCGGGACTCGATGCTCCGCATCGACCGGCAACACAATCCTGAAAGTTGCCCCGCCGCCTGAGCTGTTCTCCGCCCAGATGCGGCCCCGGTGCGCCTGGACGATGGAACGGCACAGCGCCAGTCCCAACCCCATCCCTTTCTCCTTCGTCGTGAAAAACGAATCGAATAGGCGCGAAATGTCCGCTGCATTGATTCCGCTACCGCTATCGGCAACGACAATCTCCACGTCGCCGTCCTCCCTATGTACCGTTCGGAGGTTCAGTTGTCGCTGCCCCGCCGGCGTTCCGACCATGGCGTCCATTCCGTTGATAAGCAGATTCAGCAACACCTGCTGAATCTGCAATCGGTCTCCCCGAACGACAGGAAGTGAACCGAAATCCACGACAACCTGGACGCCACGGGCCTTGGCATCCGTGTCCAGCAGGCGAACGATTTCTGCCGCTGCGGCGTTGAGGTCGTACAGCTCGAACGCGATCTTTCGCGTGCGCAGCAACTCGCGAATGCGAAGCACCACGTCACTTGCCCGCTGATTGGCAGTCTTCAGATCGAGCAATACCCGCCTTGCGTCCTCCAGTTTAGGTGGCTCGGCGTCTAGCAGCAACTCCACCGCATCCGCGTTGCTCGCTATCGCGCCTAGGGGCTGGTTCACTTCGTGAGCGATGGACGCACTCAACTCCCCGAGCGCGGCGAGGCGGGAGGCGTGCGCCAACTCAATGCGCTGGTGCTGCACTTCGACCTCTGCAACCCGACGTTGCCGACGCTGGATCAGCAAAGCAGCGATAAGCAAGGCCTGTGCGACGATAATCGCCAGCCCTGTGCCAATCTGCCAAAGATACTCGCGCCACAAGGAACGATCCGCAAACCGAACATCGCAGCCCGCCGGTAACCGCTGCGCCTCCAGCGACCAACGCTGCAGCACGCGCGCGTCAGCGACGCATCGGCTGGCGACAGCGAACAAATTGCTACCCGGCGCATAACGCTTGCCTGCCAGCGTCTCACGCACGAGTTGCCCGACAAGCCGTCCACGATCCTCATAGAATTCCATGCTGCCTGCCGCAACTCCATAGCCTACGTAGGTCTCATACATGCCATAGATTGGGGCGGCGGCCACGCTGCCTATCGCCTGCATCACGTCGCGGGGCCTATAAACTCGTCCATCGCGGTCACGGTATTGCGTGAGATAGATGATGATCGAATTCGCGGGCTCCGCCGCGACCCGTGCTCGCAATTCTGACAGGGGCAGACCGGATACGAATTCCATTGCGGTTGTTGCTGCCACGGTCGGAGCCACCCGGCGCACCAGCGACTCCACGTCCAAGTTCCCGATCGACGGGCCGCCAATGAAAAGGATGCGGCGCGCCGTGGGTTGCAAGCGGCGGGCAATGTCGATTGTGCCGCCAAGATCATCTCGAACCACGACGCCAACAGCTGCGGGTGGAATTTGAATCGCTTCTACGGCGGGGTCTGGAACACCGTGGAACACTACGCGCGCGCCCGGCCAAAGTTGTTCGCCGTACCGACTGAAGAAGGCGAGCGCAGACTTCGTGACCGCCACGACCACGTCGACGTGGCGCGCGCTGTATTTCTTGGTCAGCAACGCAACCAACTCAGCTTCCCAGGACTCGGCCGGGAATCGATAGTCGAGCGTCTCGGAATACAGAACAATGCGCCTCGCCGTTTCTTTTGCGAGTTCCGCACGCATTGCGCTGTCCGTCACCACATAAGCAGGAAAATAGGGATCAAACCCGTTGAGAATCAGCACGTTCGCTTCTTCCTCGGCGGCGAGCGCGGGAAGTATGGTGACAGCCCACAATAGTGTCGCACTCAGAAAGTGCGCCATATGCGTTCCTGGCTTCATCGACTTCCCGGCTAGGGTTGAGCGAAAGCGATGCCGACCGTCCTTCGAAGCAAGATGGTACGCCCCGGCCGTCCATATTGGCCGTCCGCCTTGTGGCGTCGAGACTGAGGGCGCAACAGATCTGAAGTTACCCACGTTTCGTGGTTCATTCGAGTTCTCCAATGCTATTAGCACTGAGCCTCAAGAAAACACTGCTGTCGGGTGGTCGTACCGCCATTGACTGCGTCGGTGTCCCGCGGAATTTCGGCGCCCCGTGGGAAGGAAAGAGCGGCCCGCCACCGCACGTTGTCGCGAACGACCGCTCACGGGAAATTTTCGCGACAACCCCGAACAGCAGGAGTTGGCCCGCACTGAGACGTTGACACCGGGCCGCCCATCTCCACCGCTCTGCCAGCACGGAGCGTGCCCAGGCTGTTCAGTTAAGCCACCACTTTTTTGAAGCTTTTCGGGTTGTCAGCCGCGATCGAGCGCGGCACCATGGGGCCGTGCTAATGCCGAAAGCCCCCCTCTTTTGACGCCATTTCGACTGGAAGCCAATCTGAGATGGTGGGAGCATCGATCTCAACGTTTGTGCAGGTAGCTTGCCATCCCTGGTTGCCCATCGCGGGCACGAAGGCAAGCACGTTAGCTGGCCGCGTAGAAGTAGGCAAGCAGCAGACAGTTGGGGTCTTAAGACCCGTAGAGCACGAAGTAAGCCCGTATCGCTTCGTGCGCGCCGTCAAGGCGTTTCGGGAGGAAGTAACGCGCGTGGGTGAGCCCGTAAGACTGCGCGGGCGTCGCAAGACGCGGGGCAAGTGCAACAAGGGCCGTCCCCAAGACGGTCGGAGAGATCGTCGCCGTCCTTGACGGTGGTGTAAGTCAGTGTGGGTCGTCCTTGCGGCGACCTGTCAGGAGACATCCCGCGAGGGGTGGCCAGGTGTTCACGCTTGATGTGAGCGCCTGGTTCTTCAAGAGAGACCAGGCAACGTTGTCAGTTGCCTCGGTCGTGGACGCGAAAGCGTTCTTAGCGACGTAGCGGTCCTGCGCTTGACGCGGGATCGATACGTCTAGGTGCAACCTCAGAGTAGCGGGAGCGGCGCGACTGTTCGTGCGCGTGCTGCTTTCGCGCGTCCCCGTCGATACGACGGGGACCATCGCGCCACCCGCTGCCCTGAGCGTTGCCACCTGAGTAGCCGTGGCGCCTGCAGAGCAACGCAGGCGTCGCCGGCCTTCATCCGAGCCCCACCCCGAGATCGCCGCCTACCGGCGGTGCGTGCGCGAAGGCCTTCGCGCCGCTCGTGTGCTGCGAGCCATCGAGCTCGCCCACACGATGTGGCGTGAGGCCGTAGCGCGCACGCAATCGCGCTTCGCGCGCGTCGTTACTGGCAGTCCGCCAGTGACGTACGCGCGCATACCACGATCGGCGCGGCTTTCAAGGGCGTCCCTTCGCATGACCGAGGGCTCCGAACCACGTGATGGCCTCCTGAAGGCCATCACGTCTTGTACCGCGATGGGTGCAACGCCCGTCGCCGAATGATCCGCGTAACGGATCGATGAGTCGCGCCTTAACGGCGCTCCGTCGGGTCTTGGGTGAATGACTCGTCAGCTCTGCAGGGAGTGCAACGCTCCTCGCCGAATGATTCCCGTAAGGGATCAAACAGCCGCGCCTTAACGGCGCTCCTCGAGTCCTGGGTTAATGACTCTCGCGATTGGGCAGTTCCCACAGGAACGCCATCGCGACGCCGAGTAAAGCGCCGTGCGGCGCTGGCGAGCAGCACAACCAACCGCACACAACGGGAGTGGTGTCCCGTGCTCAGAAGTTCCCCCTGCGGCCGCCATTGGCGCCCCAGGCGAGCAGAAACACTTACCAGACGTGATTACACCGGGCAGCAAGAAGGAAACGCTCTACGACGATTTTGGCGGCTCTGAGAAAGGAATTGAACGGAGGTACCGATGCGCGATTTGAACTACGACTTGAAGCAGCTCTGCCGGCATAACCGCGACGGCAGCTATGCCACCCAAGCGGATCGGGAACACATCCTCGATCTCATCGCCGACCAGCTCCACGAGATGGGCTTCCGGCATATGAACGCCCACAGCCTGAAGCCCAAGCACGTCGAGAAGCTGGTCGAGCGCTGGCTGGCCGAGCAGCTCTCGCCAGGAACGATCAAGAACCGGATGTCGGCACTTCGGTGGTGGGCCGAGAAGATCGGCAAGGAGAACATCATCGCCCGCACCAATGCCGCCTACGGCATTCCGGATCGGGTGTACGTAACCAACATTAGCAAAGGAAAGGAACTCGATATGGACAAGCTCAAGCAAATTCCGGATCTCTTTATTCACATGTCGCTCTGCCTGCAGGCCCTGTTCGGCCTGCGCCGCGAGGAATCAATCAAGATCGTTCCGGAGTGGGCCGATCGCGGCGATCGACTCGTGCTCAAGGATTCGTGGACCAAGGGTGGGCGGGAGCGCGAGATTCCCATCCGCACCCAGGAGCAGCGACAACTCGTCGACCAGGCGAAGGCGCTGGCCAAGGGTAAGAGTCTGGTGGCGCCGGGCTACACGACCTATCGCGACTATCTCAAATATTTTCGTTATCAATGCGAGCGGGTCGGCATTCACGCCTTCCACGGGCATCGCCATTTCTATGCGCAGGTGCGCTATCAGGAATTGACGGGCTGGGTGTGCCCGGCGCGCGGTGGCACCAAGTCAAAGCAACTCACGCCGAAGCAGAAGGAAATCGATCGCCAGGCGCGGGAGACGATCAGCCGAGAGATGGGCCACGGTCGCGAGCAAATAACGGCCGTTTACTTGGGTCGATAGGGTTCTATCGCAACACACGCCAACAGGGTTCGCGCATGAACACGCTCGATCTGCAAGCCGCCGCCACGTTCCTGCACATTCACCCGGTGACGCTGCAGGAGAAGGCTCGCGCCGGCGAGATTCCGGGTGCGAAGATCGGCAAGTGCTGGGTGTTCGTCGACGTTGACCTGATCGAGCACATCCGGTCACAATACCCGCGGCGTGTGTTGCAGAGTGAACGCAAGGAGTTGGAACCATGTCACTCTACAAACGCAATGACTCACCGCATTGGTGGGTCAAGATCAGCCACAGCGGAAGAACAATACAGCGCAGCACTGGGACTGGAGACAAATCTCACGCCCAGGAGTACCACGACAGGCTGAAAGCGTCGCTGTGGGAGCAACATCGGCTCGGCGTCAAGCCGCGTCGCGCATGGAAGGAAGCGGTAGTTCGTTGGCTTGTAGAAACGTCGGATAAGGCCACGCACCAGGAAGACGTCAACATGCTTCGCTGGCTCGATCCGCTCTTGGGGCCGTTGATGCTCGATGAGATTACCCTCGATGTGATCGACGGCGTCAAAGCCGAGAAGCTCAAGACGGCGGGCAAGTCGACGGTCAACCGGCATTTGGGTCTAATCAAAGCCATTCTGCGTCGGGCACGTGACGATTGGGAATGGACCGACAAGACGCCGAAGGTGAAGATGTTCAAGGAACCCCCTGGGCGGGAGCGCTCGATCACCGTGGAGCAAGCCGAGACGCTTCTTGGTGAGTTGCCGGCGCATCAGCGGGATGTCGTCCTCTTCGCGCTGGCCACGGGCTTGCGGCAGTCGAACGTGGTCGGTCTGGAGTGGTCGCACGTAGACCTCGAAACCGGTCATGCCTGGGTGAGCGCGGGTCAATCGAAGAATCGCAGGCCGATTGCCGTACCGCTCAACGCGACCGCGCTGGAGGTCTTGCGGCGACAGCTCGGTAAGCACCGCGTTCGAGTCTTTACCTATGCAGGGAAGCCGCTTGGAAGTGCCAACACGCTGGCATGGCGAAAGGCACTCAAGCGTGCCGGCATCGAGAATTTCCGCTGGCACGATTTGAGACACACGTGGGCATCGTGGCATCGCCAGGCGGGAACGCCAACGCACGAGCTGCAGCGTCTTGGCGGCTGGCGCTCTTCGGTGATGGTCGAGCGCTATGCGCATCTTGCGCCCGACCATCTCGCGAAAGCAGCCAACCGGCTCGATTCGCTGCTCGGTGGTTACGATTTGGCTACGCTGGAGAAGGAAAAGGGTTCGGCAGAAGGCGCTAATCCCTTGTAATAATTGGTGCCGGCAGTAGGAATCGAACCCACGACCAACGGTTTACAAAACCGCTGCTCTACCAACTGAGCTATGCCGGCCCGGGAAGAACGTGCACCAGAACTATTTTACAACTTGCAGGTGCTTGGGCCGATTGCGAGGCTTGGCCTCGGAGGGAGCGGTGCTGGTTTGCACGGACGGTGCGGGCGCAGTTGCGGCGTCGAGCGACGCCACCGGATCGGTCGGGACGGTGAACGCGAAGCCGTAGCCGGACTCCTTGGCGAAGATGCCGGCGACTGCAACCATCGGCACCGCGACCTCCTGCGACGCGCCGTTGAAGCGCGCCGAGAATTGCACCCAGTCGTTGTCGACCGTCAGCTTGCGCGTTGCGCCGCGACTGATGTTGAGCACGATCTCGCCGTTCTTGACGAACGCGGCCGGCACGCGCGTCTGCGCGTTGACCTTCACCGCGAGATAGGGAGTGAGGCCGTTGTCGGCGCACCACTCGCAGATCGCGCGGATCAGATAGGGCTTGGCGGACTGTTCGGACATCGCGAAAGGATACTACAGGGGCCTGCTAGGGTGAAAGTAGCGTCGGCCGCCTGCCGTGACTCGCAATTCCCCGTCGATCCCCACGCTATGCGTGGGGCCCCTCGCTGCGGGCTCGCGCACGGCGGCCTCATCGGGCGAGTTGCGTGAACACTAGCATCACGGGTCGGCCGCCTGCCGTGACTCGCAATTCCCCGTCGATCCCCACGCTACGCGTGGGGCCCCTCGCCGGGCTCTCGCACGGCTACTTCCTCATCCCGCGCTCGGCGCTGGTGAGCGCCTCGATGAACGCCGGGCGCGAGAACAGCCGTTCGGCGTACTTCATGAGCGGCGCCGCCGGCTTGGGCAGCTGGATTCCGTAGTAGTCGAGCCGCCACAGCAACGGCGTGATCGCGACGTCGAGCATCGAGAACTCTTCGCCGAGCATGAACTTGTGCTTGGCGAATACCGGGGCGATCTGCAGCAGGCTGTCGCGTACAAGACCGCGCGCCTTGTCGAGCTGCTTCTGGTTGTTGCCTTCGAGCGTGTCGATGTGCGAAAACAGTTCCTTCTCGAACCGGTGCAGGAACAACCGCGCGCGCGCGCGCATCACCGGATCGGCCGGCATCAGCTGCGGATGCGGAAAGCGCTCGTCGATGTATTCATTGATGATGTTCGACTCGTGCAGCACAAGGTCGCGTTCGACCAGCACCGGCACCTGGTTGTAGGGGTTCATCACCGCCAGGTCCTCGGGTTTGTGGTCGAGGTCGACGTCGATGATCTGGAAGTCCATGCCTTTTTCGTGCAGCACGATGCGACAGCGTTGGCTGAAGGGGTCGGTCGTTCCGGAATACAGGGTCATCATGTTCGTTTCTCCAGCGGCCGGACGCGCGTCGCGTCCCGCCAAAATGCGAAGGGCAGGAGCGGCGCTCCTGCCCCGCTAAGCTGCGCGGAGCGTCAGTGCACGTCTTTCCAATACGCGCGTTTCAGCGCGTAGGCGAAAACAAACAGCACGCCTAGATAAATCAGCACGACAATGCCGATGTTGATGCGCTCGTTGCGCGCCGGCTCGGCCATGTAGTCCAGATAGTTCACCAGGTCGGACGCGAACTTCTTGTACTCGACCGGCGACAGCGTCCCCGGCGTGTCGATGGCCAGGGTCTTCACGACATACTTGCCGTTGGGAAGCCGTTCGGCGAGCGCGAGCGCCTTGGCGGCGATCACCGCGGCTTCGGCTTTTTCATGATCCTCGAACTCGGTCTCGACGACGCGCTGCATCCCCTGCAGTTGCCACAGAACATGCGGCATGGCGACGCTCGGGAATACCAGGTTGTTCCACCCGGTCGTCGAATTCTCGTCTTGGTAGAAGGAGAGCAGGTAGCTGTACAGCCAGTCCTTGCCGCGGACGCGCGCCTCGACCGACAGATCGGGCGGCGGCGCGCCGAACCAGGCGGCGCCGTCGGTCCTGCTCATCGCTGCAAGCATCGGCGAGCCGATCTTGTCGGTGGTGAACATCAGGTTGTCCTTGACCTGCTGCTCGGTCAGACCGAGGCTTGTCAGCCGGTTGTAGCGCATGTACTGCGCACTGTGGCAAGTCAGGCAGTAGTTGACGAAATGGCTTGCGCCGCGCTGCAGCGACTCGACGTCGAGGCGACGCGCCGGCGCCGGCTCCAGCGTCGGCCCGCCTTCGCTGGCAGGCGCACTCCCTGCGGCGGCGAGCAGCGCGATTCCGAGGATGCGGGCGATGGCATTCATCATCCGCTCACCCTTTCCGGTACCGGCTTGGTCTTTTCCCGCGCGGTATACCAGGGCATCAACAGGAAAAACAGGAAGTACACGACCGTCAGCACGCGCGCCACGACCGTGGCCTTGTCGGCGGTACCGAGCACCGGAATCTTGGCGCCGAATTGACCCCACACCGTCACCGGCACGACACCCAGGTAGCCGAGGATGAGGAAGCTCACCACGAACGCTGCAAGCCACCCCTTGTAGAGCGGGCCGCGATAGCGGATCGACTTGACCTTGCTGCGATCGAGCCAGGGCATGAAGAACAGGATGACGACGGCTGCGCCCATGACGATCACGCCCCAGAACTGCGAGTTCAGGAACGACGGCACGGCGCGCAGCATCGCGTAGAACGGCGTGAAATACCAGACCGGCGCGATATGTTCGGGCGTCTGCAGCGGATTCGCGGGAATGAAGTTGTTGGCCTCGAGGAAGTACCCTCCGCCATCCGGCCAGAAAAACACCACGATCGCGAACAGCGCCAGGAACACGACCACGCCGACGAGGTCCTTCACCGTGTAGTACGGGTGAAACGGGATGCCGTCGAGCGGGTGACCGGTCTTGGCGTCGATCTTGTCCTTGATCTCGATGCCGTCCGGATTGTTCGAACCCACTTCGTGCAATGCCATCAGGTGCACGACCACCAGCAGCAGCAGCACCAACGGCATCGCGATGACGTGGAACGCAAAGAAGCGGTTCAAGGTCACGTCCGACACCGTGTAGTCGCCGCGAATCCACGTGCCGAGATCGTCGCCGATGATCGGCACGGTCGAGAACAGGTTGACGATGACCTGCGCGCCCCAGTACGACATCTGCCCCCATGGGAGCAGGTAGCCGAAGAAGGCTTCGGCCATCAGCGTGAGGTAGATGAGGCAGCCGACGATCCACAGCAGCTCGCGCGGCTTGCGATAGCTGCCGTAGAGCAGCGCGCGAAACATGTGCAGGTAGACCACGATGAAGAACGCCGACGCGCCGGTCGAATGCGCATAGCGGATGAACCAGCCGCCTGCGACGTCGCGCATGATGTACTCGACCGACTCGAAGGCCTTGGTCGCGTCGGGCTTGTAGCTCATCGTCAGGAAGATGCCGGTGACGATCTGCATCACCAGCACGACCAGCGCAAGCGACCCGAAGAAGTACCAGAAATTGAAATTCTTCGGTGCGTAGTATTCGGACACCTGCGACTTCCACAGCACGGTCAGCGGGAAGCGGTCGTCGATCCAGGTCAGTATTTTTTGCATGGTCGAGGTACTCCGCCTAGGCCGACTTGCCGTCCGCACCGACCACGAGCCTGGTGTCGGACAGGAATCTGTAGGGCGGGATGGTCAGATTCGTCGGCGCCGGCACCCCCTTATAGACGCGGGCGGCGAGGTCGAACTTGGATTGGTGGCAGGGACAGAAGAATCCGCCGAGCCACTCCGGACCGAGGTCCGCCGGCGCGATATCGGGCCGGAACGTCGGCGAGCATCCGAGGTGCGTGCAGATCCCGACCGCGACGAAGATCTCAGGCTTGATCGAGCGGTAGCCGTTCTTCGCATCGGCGGGCTGAACTGAAAAGTTGGAGTTCGGGTCCGCCAGCTGGCCATCGAGCTTCGGTAGGTCCTTCAGCATCGTCGGCGTGCGGTTGATCACCCACACGACCTTCCCGCGCCATTCGACGTTGATCTTCTGCCCGGGCTCGAGTTTGCTGATGTCCACTTCGACCGGTGCGCCCGCGGCTTTCGCGCGCTCGCTGGGCCAGAAGCTCATGCCGAATGGCACTGCGGCGGCAACGACGCCTACGCCACCGACCGCCGCCGTCGCCCCGATCAGGAACCGGCGTTTCTTCTTGTCCATGCTGCCATCTTCTGCCTCATGTGCCGCCGCATCTGCCATGTGCACCGATCCCTCAGGTTCCTGATTCCCAAACCTTCGAAGTATAAAGGATTTGTGCCCTTTTCCGAAAGCCTTGCAACAGAAAAGACCAGAAAACCGCCGTCGAATCATGGAATTAGCTCCGACATTCCAAATTCCTCTGCGACGCGCCAGGACCGTCCATGCTGCAATGCGGTAGCAGACGCCTATAATTGGATTCCCACGTACTACACAGGTCCTGGTCTTGGCCACGCTGCGTCACTTCTGGTTGCTGTTCGCTCAGGTCGCCACCGTCTGCCTGGCGCTGCTCTTTGTCGTCGTCACGCTGCGTCCGGACCTGCTCGCGCGTTTCACCGGCAAGAACAATGTCGTGCTCATCGAGGAATCGCTGGGCACGATCGCGGGCCCGAAAATCGACAGCTTGGCCGATGCCGCCAAGAAGGCCACGCCTTCGGTGGTCAACATCTACACCAGCAAGGAAGTGCGGCAGCGCAATCCGATCCAGGACGATCCGATCATGCGTCGCTTTTTCCCGAACCTTCCGGAGGGAGAAAAGCGCCGCGCGACCAGTCTCGGCTCGGGCGTCATCGTCAGCAGCGAAGGCTTCGTGCTGACCAATAACCACGTGATCGAAGACGCCGACGACATCCAGCTCGTGCTGTCCGACGGTCGCCGGATGCGCGCGTCGGTCCGCGGCAGCGACCCGGAGTCCGACCTCGCGGTGCTCAAGGCCGAAGGCAAGGACCTGCCCGCGGTGACTTTCGGCAAACTGGACAATGTGCAAGTCGGCGATGCCGTGCTCGCGATCGGCAGCCCCTTCGGCTTCGGCAGCTCGGTGACGCACGGGATCGTGAGCGCGCTCGGCCGCAACCATCTCGGCATCAATCGTTTCGAGGATTTCATCCAGACCGACGCGGCGGTGAATCCGGGTAACTCGGGTGGGGCGCTGGTCGACAGCAGCGGTAACCTCATCGGCATCAACAGCGCGATCTTCTCGCAGAGCGGCGGCTCGCAGGGCATCGGCTTTGCGATCCCGATCACGATCGCCCGAACCGTGCTGGAGCAGATCATCCGCGACGGCGAAGTCACCCGCGGCTGGCTGGGCATCGAGCCGCAGGAGATCACCCCCGAACTCGCGTCCGCGCTGGCGTTGCCCGCGACCGACGGTGTATTGATCCGGGCCGTGCTGAGCAGCGGGCCGGCCGACCGCGCCGGCATGCACGTGCGCGACGTCGTGCTCGAACTCGACGGCAAATCGACCCACGACGTCGCCGCGCTGCTGGCGCAGATCGCCGCGCTGACGCCTGGCACTCAGGTCAAGCTCAAGGTACTGCGCGAGAAAAAACCTGTCGATCTCGAAGTGACGGTCGGCAAGCGACCCAGAGTGCGCAATTCGTAGGATCGATCGGCCGTTCCGGAATTCCGTCGCGCGGAACCTATCGGCGCGCGCCGGACTCGCGTTTCTTCGCCAGGTCGATGTCGACGTACTTGTAGTAGGTGGCGAAAGGCGAGCGGTTGTAGCCGCTGACCCACGGCTGGACGAAGGCATTCTCGACATCGACGACCAGCGGGATCATGGGCGCGTAGGTCGCGACGATGTCGTGCATGGCGCGCGCCGCGGCCATGCGTTCCGAATCGGTACGTGCAAGCATGTACTGCTCGAGCGCCCGATCGTATGCATCGAAGTGAAAGCGTGCATCGTTGGATTCCGGCGTCTGCTTGCTGTGAAGCGTGATGAACACGAGCCCGGTCGGCGAGCTACCGCGCCCGTGCACGTTGAGCTGGTACTTGCCCTGCGCTGCTTCCTTGAACAGGTCCTGCGTCGGCACCGAACGGAACACCATGCGCACGCCGATCGCATCCATGTTCTTTTTCCACAACGTCTGCATCTCGCGCCACACGGTACCGGTGAAGGTGGTCATGGTGAGCACCAGCGGCTTGCCGTCGGGTGCAAGGCGGAAGCCCTCCCTGTCGCGCTTGCCGTAGCCGACCGCGTCCAGCAGCTTGTTCGCAGTTGCCGGGTCGTAGCGTGACTTGCCCGCGCGATCGCACGGCGCAGCGCGATGTGTACCTTGTCGTAGCCGCCGACGACGGGGTCCTCCATGTTGAAGGACACCGATCGCACCGAGTTCAGCGGATAGGGTTGCCGGCGGATGCCGCGTTTCGCCAGCGCCGGATCGAGCTCGCCGTTCTTGAGCATGCGCATCGCGCCATCGCCCTTGAGTTCGATGACGTCGAGGCCACCGCGCTCGAATTCGAGCAGCCGCGTCTGATTTTCCTCGATGACACTGATTTCGATTCTTCCGACCTGCGGCAGGCGCTTGCCTTTCATGTCGCGCGCCATCGCGGCGTGCGCCGGGTCCGCGCTGTCCGGAAACGTGACGGCACGGTACGAGGGATTCGCTTCCAGCACGATCTTCGTGCCGCGCTTCCATTCCTTGAGCCGGTACGGGCCGGTCCCCACGGCACGGGTCTGGATGTCGCCGCCCGCCGCTTCCACCACCTCCCGCGACACGCCGCGTGTACTGGCAAGTGTGACGGTCATCAGCGGAACATTCGGCTCGGTGAGGCGGAACTGGAGCGTGTAGCGATCGAGCGCGCGCAGGCCCTCGACGGGGGTGTCGTAGTTGAATTTGGCCCCGGGCTTGCTCGCGGCGTCCACGACCGGCCGCATGCCGACGATGAGGTCGGTCACCATCGCGTCGCCGCCGCTTCGAAGATTGGGATCGAGGTCGCGCTTCAGCGCATAGACATAGTCCGCGGCGACGAGCTCGCGCGGCTTGCCGTGAAACGCGGGATCGTCGGTAAAGTGAATGCCCGGCTTGAGGCGGACCGTCCAGGTCTTCCCGTCCGCCGAGACTTCGGGCGCAGCGGCCGCGGTGTTGGGAACGATGCCCGGGGGCCGCGCGAGGTAGTCCCACTCGTAGAGCGATTCGAAGATCGACATGCCGATCTCCTGCGAATACCGGTCCTGCCACTGCTGCGGATCGAGGGTGTCGATGTCGTCGGTGGCGAGCCGCAGGATCTTGGCCGGATCCGCGGCGCTGGCAACGCAACTGGCGAGCACGAGGAGCGCGACGACATGACGCGCGATCGCGCCGGCGGAACGAGTGTTCATGCGGCTGCTCACGGCATTCGAATGCACCCGACTGCGCTAGGTCGGCTTTTCTTCTTCGGTCGACTCGCCGTCTTTCGTTGGCACGGAGATGAAGCGCGCCACCAGTAGGCCCAGTTCGAACAGCAACCACAGCGGAACCGCGAGCAGGATCTGCGAGACGATATCGGGCGGCGTGAAGATCGCGCCGACCACGAAAGCGCCGACAATGACGTAGCCGCGTATCGACCGCAAGGTTTCAAGCTTGACGACGCCGAGCCGGACCAACACGATCACGACGACGGGCACTTCGAAGGTGATGCCGAAGGCCAGGAACATCGTCAGCACGAACGACAGGTACTTGTCGATGTCGGTCATCATCTGCACGCCCGTCGGCGCGTAGTTGGCGAAGAATCCGAACGCGATCGGAAACACCGCGAAATACGCGAACGCCATGCCGAACGCGAAAAAGACGACGCTCGAAATGATGACCGGCATGGCCAGACGCTGTTCGTGCCGGTAGAGACCGGGCGCCACGAACGCCCACATCTGGTAGAGCACGTATGGCAGCGCGATCAGGAACGCCGCCATCAGCGTCACCTTCAGCGGGACCAGAAACGTGCCGGTGACGTCGGTGGCGATCATCGTGCTCCCCTGCGGCAGCGCCTTGAGCAGCGGCGCAGCGAGGAAGGCGTAGATTTCCTTGGCCCACGGAAAAAGGCACAACAGCACGATGACCACCGCGATGATCGAGCGCATCAGGCGACTGCGCAGCTCGACTAGGTGCGAGATGAAGGTATCCTGCGTGTTGTCGGGATTGTCGGCGGGGTCGGTCATCGGTAGTGCCAGCGGCGCGCGCTTGCGGCCGCAATTGTAGCGCGCCGGGTCGGCACGCCGTTCAGCGTGGTGGGTTCGCGGCGCGGGCCGGCGCCGGCGCGTTCAGATGCGATCGAGACCCGGCAACGTCGACTGCCGCGGCGCGTCGGCATCCGGGATTGACACGGGCGGGGCCGCGCCAACAGTCGGGGTAGACTGCGCCGGTGACGTCGAAGTCTCGGAGGGGATCGCCGTCGCAGCGGTGGCTTCGGCGCCGACCGCATTGAGCTGCGCCTCGACCGAGCGCACTCCGCTCTCGACCTCCGTGGCGGCCTCCGACACCGAGCGTTCGATGTCCTGCGCAGCCGATTGCACTTCGCTCTTCAGCTTGCGCAGTTCGTCGAGCTCCATTTCACGATTGATGTCGGCTTTGACGTCGTTCACGTACCGCTGCAGGCGCCCGAACATGTGGCCGAGCGTGCGTGCCACCTTCGGCAACCGCTCTGGACCGATCACCACCAGCGCCACGACGGCGATGAGCGCGATCTCGCTGAACGCAATGTCGAACACGCGCTGCTACAGCGTCTTCTCTTTCTTGACTTCACCCTCGATGGTTTGTCCGGCGATCTGCTGCGAGGGCCCGGGCGGCGTACCCGCGGGCGGCGCAGGCTCGGAGCCTTCCGGGCTCTTCATGCCGTCCTTGAAACCCTTGACCGCGCCACCGAGGTCCTGCCCGATATTGCGCAGCTTCTTGGTCCCGAATATGAGTACGACGACCAGCAATACGATCAGCCAGTGCCATATGCTCAGTCCACCCATGATCGATCTCCTTTGAGCCCGGTTGGGGCCCTGTTGGGCCGTCAGGCCCTGGGCAGCATTCTACCCAGCGGCGTCGGTCCGCCAAGGATGTGCATGTGCAAATGCATCACGTCCTGTCGACCAATTCGCCCGGTGTTGATTATCGTCCGGTAGCCGTCGCTGGAGCCCTGCTCCCGTGCCAGCCGCGCCGACATCGCCAGCATCCGCCCCAGCACCCCGGCATCCTCCGCGCTCGCATCGGCCAGCGACGCGATGTGCTTTTTCGGGATCATCATGAAGTGCACCGGCGACTGCGGATTGATGTCGTGAAACGCGAGGATCTCCTCGTCCTCGTAGACCTTTTTCGACGGGATCTCGGCCCGCGCGATCTTGCAGAATATACAGTCGTCCATGGCGTCGGCAAACGGCAGATCCGTGCACTGTGTCAGGGTTGGGCGCCAGGCGTCCGCCTGGCAGCCTTCTCGGCGAGCCCGGACACCCCTTCGCGTCGATCCAGTTCGGCCAGCAGGTCCTGCGGGCCCATGCCGTACCATGCCAGCAGCACGAGGCAATGGAACCAGAGGTCGGCGAGCTCGGCCGTCAGGCGGATCTTATCACCATCCTTGGCGGCCATAACCGCTTCGGTCGCCTCCTCGCCGATCTTCTTGATGATCGCGTCGTCGCCCTTCGCAAACAGGGTTGCGACGTAGGACGTCACCGGGTCAGCGTTGCGGTGCGCTTCGATCGTTGCCGCGATTCTGTGCAAGGTGTCTTCACTTGGGTCCATAGATAGCCTTCGGGTCTTTGAGCACCGGTTCGACCGTGTGCCAGGCGCCGCCCTCGAGTCTCTGGAAAAAACAGCGCCGCCGCCCGGTATGACACGCGATGCTTCCGTCCTGTTCCACGACAAGAAGTATGGCGTCGTTATCGCAGTCGAGACGGATCTCGCGCACGCGTTGAACATACCCGGACTGCTCCCCCTTTTGCCAAAGCTTGCGCCGCGAACGCGACCAATAGTGCGCGAGCCGCGTCTCGGCCGTTCGCGCAAGCGCGTCGCGGTTCATCCAGGCGAGCGTCAGCACCTGTCCGGTGCCGCCGTCCTGCGCGATAGCGGGAACCAGCCCGTCGTCGTTCCAGTGTATTGCGTCGAGCCAGTCCATTGCTTAGCCGAATATTGCGCGTCGTGGCCGATTCTACGCCCAACGCCGAACGCGGCTGGCTACGCGGAAGAGCGAACTTCGATTCCCGCGGCAGCCATCGCGGCCTTCGCCTGGCCGACCGTGAATTGTCCGTAGTGGAATATGGAGGCAGCGAGGACGGCGGCCGCCCCGCCCTGGGTAATGCCGTCGACCAGGTGCTGCAGCGTACCCACGCCGCCGGATGCGATCACCGGAACATCGACCGCGTCGGCGACGGCGCGGGTCAGCCCGAGATCGAAGCCGGTCCGCGCGCCGTCGCGATCCATGCTGGTGAGGAGGATTTCGCCGGCGCCGAGTTCAACGACGCGGCGCGCCCACGCCACCGCATCCTGTCCGGTCGCGTTGCGCCCCCCGTGCGTGTAAACCTCCCAACGTCCCGGCCCGGACTGTCGGGCATCGATCGCCACCACGATGCACTGAGCGCCATACCTGCTCGCGGCGCGTCCGATCAGGGCCGGATCGTTCACACCCGCGGTGTTGATGCTGACCTTGTCGGCGCCCGCGTTGAGCAAGGAACGGATATCGTCGACGTGCGAGACGCCTCCGCCCACGGTCAGGGGGATGAACACCTGGTCGGCGACCGCTTCGATCATGTCGTAGAGCAGTCCGCGGTTCTCGACGCTCGCCTTGATGTCGAGAAAGGCGAGCTCGTCGGCCCCCTGTTCGTCGTAGCGGCGCGCGACCTCGACCGGATCACCGGCGTCCCGCAAATTGACGAAATTGACGCCCTTGACGACGCGGCCGTGCGCGACGTCGAGGCAGGGAATGATGCGTTTGGCGAGCCCCATGATAGAAAGCGCGGGTTGGTTTGGAATGCTGCTCCCCGCGGCCTCCTTTCACCATCGGTCGGCATTGTGCGCGTCATGTCGGCCGCCTGCGTCGACTCGCCACGCGCGATCCCCGCTCTACGAGCGGGGCCCCTCGCTGCGGGCTCGCGCCGCTATTTGCCCTTCGCCGCTTTCAGCGCATCCTTGAAATCGAGCGTGCCCTCGTACAGCGCGCGACCGGCGATGGCGCCGGCGATGCCTTCGCTTTCAAAACTAGCGAGCTCCTTGATGTCCTTGAGGCTGTTGATGCCGCCGCTCGCAATCACCGGCACCTTGAGCTCGCGCGCCAGCTTGACGGTCGCCTCGATGTTCACGCCGGTCAGCATGCCGTCGCGGCCGATGTCGGTATAGACGATGGCCTCGACGCCGTAGTCCTCGAATTTCTTGGCCAGGTCGACGACATCGTGACCGGTCATCTTCGACCAGCCGTCAGTGGCGACCTTGCCCTCGCGTGCGTCGAGGCCGACGATGATGTGGCCCGGGAAGGCATAGCAGGCGTCGTGCAGGAATCCGGGATTCTTCACGGCGGCGGTACCGATGACCACATAGGTGATGCCGTCATCGAGGTAGCGCTCGATGGTGTCGAGGTCGCGGATGCCGCCCCCCAGCTGCACCGGGATCTCTTCGCCGATGACGCTGACGACTTCGCGAATGACCGACTCGTTCTTGGGCTTGCCGGCAAACGCGCCGTTCAGGTCGACGATGTGCAGCCGCCCGGCGCCGAGCTCGAGCCAATGCTGCGCCATTGCCGCCGGATCCTCGGAAAACACCGTCGCGGAATGCATCTCGCCCTGCCTCAGGCGGACACAGTGCCCGTCCTTGATATCGATTGCTGGAATGATATGCATGGCGCGGTGGGATCGCGACCGGGAAAGCAGCGCGAAGTTGCGGAAGTTGCGTTAGACGCGTCCGTTCCAGGCGACGAAGTTGGCGAGCAACTGGAGACCGGCGAGGTGACTCTTCTCGGGATGGAACTGCACAGCAAAGATATTAGCGCTTGCAATGGCGCAAGTAAACGCCGTTGGGTAGTCGACGCTGCCGGCCGTCATCGTATCGTCATCCGGCACCGGGTAGTAGCTGTGCGCGAAATAGAAGCGGGCTTCGTCGGGGATGCCCTGCCACAGCGGATGCGGCCGCGTTTGCCGAACCGGACTCCAGCCCATGTGCGGTACCTTCAGCCGGACGCCGTTCGCGTCGACCATCGCGGCCGCGGCAAAACGGTCCACGCGACCGTGCAGCACGCCAAGGCAGGAAGTGGGCCCTTCCTCGCTCTCGTCGAAGAGCATCTGCAGGCCGAGGCAAATGCCGAGAAACGGCCGGTCGCGAACGACCTCGAGCACTACGCCACGCAAGCCGCTCTCGTTCAGGCTGCGCATGCAGTCGGGCATGGCGCTTTGCCCGGGCAGGACCACGCGCGCGGCGCTCCTGATGGTATCCGGATCCGCGCTCACCACTATGGTGCGCTCGGGCGCGACATGCTTCAGCGCCTTCGCCACCGAGCGAAGATTGCCCATGCCGTAGTCGACCACGGCAATGTCGGGTAGCACCGGGTTACTCCGCAGCGCAGGGGCCTAGAGCGAGCCCTTGGTCGAGGGCACGATGCCGGCCGCGCGAGGATCGGGCGTCGCGGCCATGCGCAGCGCCCTGGCGAAGGCCTTGAACACCGTTTCGGCCTGGTGATGCGCGTTCTGGCCGCGCAGGTTGTCGACGTGCAGCGTGACCAGCGCGTGGTTGACGAAGCCCTGGAAGAATTCGTGCGTGAGGTCGACGTCGAACGCGCCGATCATCGCCCGCGTGAAGGGAACGTGAAATTCGAGACCGGGACGGCCCGAAAGGTCGATCACGACTCGCGACAACGCCTCATCGAGCGGAACGTAGGCATAGCCGTAGCGAGTCAGTCCCGCCTTGTCGCCGAGCGCCTGCTTGACTGCCTGCCCCAGCGTGATGCCGATATCCTCGACCGTGTGATGGCCGTCGATGTGCAGGTCGCCCTTGGCGGCGACGATGAGGTCCATCGCGCCGTGCCGCGCGAGCTGGTCGAGCATGTGATCGAGAAAGGGCACGCCGGTGACGACGTCGGCAAGGCCGCTGCCGTCGAAATTCACTTCAACGACGATCGAGGTTTCGCGCGTCACCCGCTCGATGCGGGCGGTGCGCGAAGGACTGTCTGCTGGCTTGATCGAAGTGCTCATTCGCTCATTCGTTCGTTGGCCTTGCAAATTTCTGCCATCGCTGCAAGCAGGATGTCGTTTTCGCCGGGTGTCCCCACGGTGATGCGCAGGCAGTTGGCGAGCAGCGGGTGGCTGCCCGCGAGGTTCTTCACGAGAATGCGCTTCGCCTTCAGCGCGTCGAACACGCGGTCCGCACCGGCGACACGAACCAGCAGGAAATTCGCCTGCGACGGGAACACGGCGACTCCCGGCAACCGCGCAAGCACTGCCGCGATGCGCTGCCTTTCGGTACGGATCGCCGCCGTCTGCTCGGCAATCCAGCCGGATTCGGCCAGCAGCGCACCGACCGCCGCCTGTGTCAACGAATTCACATTATACGGTGGGCGCAGCTTGTTCAATTCGGCAATCCACTCCGGGGCGGCAACCGCGTAACCGAGCCGCATGCCCGCCATGCCGACTTTCGACAGCGTGCCCATCAACACCAAGTTCGGAAATTCGCCGGCACGAGCCAGAAAGCTGTCATCGGCGAACGGCGCGTAGGCCTCATCGAGAACGACCAGCCCCGGCGCGGCGCGCACGATCGCTTCGATGTCCGCCGCCGGGTAGCGT
Organism: uncultured beta proteobacterium; assembly: GCA_963821485.1. Taxonomy (GTDB): domain Bacteria; phylum Pseudomonadota; class Gammaproteobacteria; order Burkholderiales; family Casimicrobiaceae; genus PALSA-1003. Next base: position 181,708 of record CAWGEB010000009.1, on the reverse strand, counting down.
GCGCCCGTCGGATTGTTCGGTGAAGCGAGAAAGATCACCGCCGGACGCTCGCGTTCGATCGCTTCCCGCATGGCGGCAAGGTCGAGCGTGAAGTCCGGTTTGAGCGAAACGCCGACGAAGCGAAGTCCGGCATTGAGGGCGTTGGCGCGGTACATGACGAACGTCGGCTCCGGCGCGAGCACCGTCGCACCGGGTCGCGCCAGCGCAGACACGATGAGCTGGATCAGCTCATCCGAACCGTTGCCGACGATCAATCCGAGCGCGTCGGGAAGCGCCAGCACGCGGCGCAACGTCGCCCGCACCCCGTCCGCGCCGCCGTCCGGGTAGCGATTCAACGGTACCTGGGCCAACGCGGCAGCGACGCGCGCCTTGACCGCGTCGGGCAGCGGAAACGGGTTCTCATTGGCCTCGAGCTTGATCATCCCTTCGGCGGGCGCGACCACGTACGCCTTCTGCGCGCGCACGTCGGGACGCACGACGGCGGCGATGAAATCGGCGGCGCTCGCAGTCAACGCCAAGTCGCGCAAGCGATCGTTCACGTCAGACGAGCTCCGTATCGGTGATGAGCACGTCGACGCCGCCCGTGGCGAAGTTGCCCAGATCGCCCGCGGTCGCCTGGCCCTGCGGCGAGACCAGCGCGGCATCGATCGCAGCGCGCGAGTCGAAGGACAGCGTCGCGATGAGGTGGTACGGGGCGGGGCCGCCCATGGCAGCAATCGGTCCGCGCGTGACTTCATAGCTGCGCAGGCCAGGAAGGGTTTTCGCGAGCGGAACATGCCGATCGAAGTAGTAGCGCTCGAAGGCGGCAGCGTCGGCGGGCGGGCGATACAGCGCGTAGACCTTGGCCATGTTCGTGTCTCCTGTGCTCAGCTTGACTGCAGCCGGTATTCGGCACTCTTGGCATGCGCCGCAAATCCTTCGCCGTGGGCGAGTGTCGACGCGACGTGCCCGAGCGTCTGGGCGCCCGCGCGCGATACCGCGATGACGCTCGTGCGCTTCTGGAAATCGTACACGCCCAGCGGCGAGGAAAAGCGCGCGCTGCGCGCGGTCGGCAGGACGTGATTGGGACCCGCACAATAGTCGCCCAGGGCCTCCGAACTGTAGTGCCCGACAAAGATCGCGCCGGCATTCCTGATGTTCGGAACCAGTGCTTCGGGATTGGCAACGGCCAGCTCGAGGTGTTCCGGTGCCACGCGGTTGGCAATCGCGCACGCTTCGTCGAGGTCGCGCACGCGAATCAACGCGCCGCGGCGAGCGAGCGACTTGGCGACGATATCGGCGCGAGGGAGCGCCGGCAGCTGGCGCGCGATGCTCGCCTCCACCGCCTCGATCAACGCCATATCGGGGGAGAGCAGAATCGCCTGCGCATCCTCGTCGTGCTCGGCCTGTGAGAACAGGTCCATCGCAACCCAGTCGGCGTTCGCGCTGGCGTCGGCGATGACCAGGATCTCGGACGGGCCGGCGATCATGTCGATGCCGACGGCGCCGAACACGCGGCGCTTGGCCGCCGCGACGTAGGCGTTGCCGGGGCCGACGATCTTGTCGACAGCGGGAATGGTCGCGGTACCGAAGGCGAGCGCGGCGACGGCCTGCGCACCGCCGATCGCGAACGCGCGGGTGACGCCTGCCAGCTGCGCGGCCGCCAGCACCAGCGTATTCCTGACGCCGCCCGGCGTCGGCACCACCATGATGATCTCGGTTACGCCCGCGACGTGCGCCGGCAGCGCGTTCATGAGCACGGTCGACGGGTACGCAGCCTTGCCGCCTGGCACATAGATGCCTACCCGGTCGAGCGGAGTGACGTTCTGTCCGAGGCGCGTGCCGTCGGCCTCGGTGAAGGACCACGATTCGGCACGCTGATGCTCGTGATAGGCGCGAATGCGCCGCGCCGCGACCGCCAGCGCGTCGCGCTGCGCCGCCGGGAGATCGTCGAGCGCTCGCTTGAGGTCGGCCGCGGGGATTTCCAGTGCGGCGACGCTGTTGACCTTGACGTGGTCGAACAGCGCCGTGTATTCGAGTACCGCCGCGTCGCCACGCACACGCACGTCGGTGATGATCGACGCCACCGAGGTGTCGATCGCTTCGTCCTGCGCGGTGTCGAACGCGGTCAGGCGCGCGATAGCCGCGCCGAAATCCGCGTGCGTCGAGTCGAGCCTGCGCATGCCGGCAACCGTCTCAGCCATGCGCCGCCTCCGGCGCAGCCTTTGCGCTGGCCGCCGCGCTGACGGCGTCGAGCAATGGCTGGATGACGTCGCGCTTGAGCTTCAGCGACGCCGGATTGACGATGAGGCGCGCGCTGATCGGCATGATGTCCTCGACCGCGATCAGGTCGTTGGCCTTGAGCGTGTTGCCGCTGCTGACCAGGTCGACGATAACCTCGGCCAGGCCCACCAGCGGCGCCAGCTCCATCGACCCGTAGAGCTTGATCAGGTCGACGTGCATGCCCTTGGCTGCGAAGTGTTCGCGCGCAGTCGCGACGTATTTGGTGGCCACGCGCAGCCTGGCGCCGCGCTTGACCACTCCGGCGTAGTCGAATCCGCGCCGGGTGGCGATCACCAGGCGGCAGCGACCGATGCCGAGGTCGATCGGCTGGTACAGGCCGTCGCCGCCGTGCTCGAGCAGCACATCCTTGCCGGCGACCCCCAGATCGGCGGCCCCGTGCTGGACATAGGTCGGCACGTCGGACGCACGCACGATGATGAAGCGAAGGTCGGGCCGATTGCTGCCGATGATGAGCTTGCGTGAGGTTTCGGGATCCTCGGCGGGCACGACGCCTGCGGCCGACAGCAGCGCGATGGCTTCTTCGAAGATGCGCCCTTTGGACAGCGCGATGGTGAGCGTGGGCATGATGCAGCCGCGGACGGTGGCCAGTAATGACGGACAGCTAGTCCATTCTAGCAGGCTGGCGTCGCGATCAGCGGCTACGCGACCCGCCGGATGCGCGCGCCCAGCGCGCACAGCTTGTCCTCGATGCGCTCGTAGCCGCGATCGAGATGATAGATGCGGTCGATGACGGTCTGCCCTCTGGCGACGAGGCCGGCGATCACGAGGCACGCGGAGGCGCGCAGGTCGGTAGCCATGACGTTGGCACCGGTCAACCCGGCAACGCCCTTGACGATCGCCGTGTTGCCCTCGACCTCGATATCGGCCCCCAGGCGCTTGAGCTCCTGCACGTGCATCATCCGGTTCTCGAAGATCGTTTCGGTGATCACCGAGGCGCCGTCGGCGATGGTCATCAACGCCATCACCTGCGCCTGCATGTCGGTCGGGAACGCCGGGTACGGGGCGGTGCGCAGCGTGATCGCCGCCAGCGCGCCGCGCCGCGTGACGCGGATCACGTCGCCGTCGACCTTGACCGTCGCGCCCGCCTCGCCCAGTTTCTCCAGCACCGCACCAAGCGTGTCCGGGCGCGTGCCGCGCAGCGCGACGTCGCCCCCGGTCGCGGCCGCGGCCGCGAGGAAAGTTCCCGTCTCGATCCGATCCGGCATTACCGTGTGGCGGGCCCCATGCAGCTTCGCAACGCCGTGGATGACGATGCGGTCGGTGCCCGCGCCGCCGACCTGGGCACCCATGGCATTCAGGCAAGCGGCCAGGTCGACCACTTCGGGTTCGCGCGCGGCGTTCTCGAGCACGGTGGTGCCGTCCGCGAGCGTCGCCGCCATCATCAGGTTCTCGGTCCCGGTGACGGTGACCAGGTCGAAGACGAAGCGTGTTCCGGACAGGCGTTTTGCCTTGGCGTCGATATAGCCTTGGTCGAGGTCGATTTCCGCTCCCATCGCCTGCAAACCCTTGATGTGCTGGTCGACCGGCCGGAGGCCGATGGCGCAGCCGCCGGGCAACGACACCCGCGCCTCGCCGCAGCGCGCGAGCAGGGGTCCGAGCGCGAGGATGGAGGCGCGCATCGTCTTCACCATCTCGTAGGGAGCGAGTGGCCAGTCCACGCGCTCGGCCGACATCGTCAGCGCACCGGCGTCAGCTTCCGTGGCCACGCCCATCTGCGCAAGCAAGCCGCGCATGGTGCGTACGTCGTTGAGTTCCGGGACGTTGACAAGCGTCAACGGCTCCGGCGTCAGCAGCGCGGCACAAAGGATCGGCAGGGCGGCATTCTTCGCGCCGGAAACGCGCACCTCGCCGTCGAGCGCCACGCCGCCGTCGATGGCGAGCTTGTCCATCGCCTTAGCCCTTGTCGCGTTCCGCCGGCGTGAGGGTCTGCATCGACAGCGCGTGAATTTCCTCGCGCATCCGATCGCCGAGCGCGCCGTATACGAGCTGGTGGCGTCGGATGCGGCTCAAGCCTTCGAATGCACGACTGACGATCACGGCCTGGAAGTGCTGGCCGTCGCCGTCGACTTCCACGTGGTCGCACGCGAGTCCGGCCTCGATCGCCTGCTTGATGTAGTCTGGATTTGTCATATGGGAACCTCTGCGCAGACCCCACATGGTCGCGACGGAGGCTTTCCGGGATGAGATGCGAGAAGCGACGCGAAGCGCATGGCACGTCCCATGGGCGAGCGGCGCGACAACGCAGATCGCCCGGAAAGCCCCGTCCCATCCGGGTTTCGTCGCAATGGCCTCATCTGCGTTGTTGCGCGGCTTGCGAATAGGCCAAGCTATTCGCTGCGCCGCGGCGCCTAGCATCTGAAGCCATTGCGACAGAAACGCGATTCATGCGGGGCCTGTGCAGAGGTTCCTTAGTGGCGCAGTTTGTAGCCGCGTTTTAGCATTTCGAGCGTCATCGCCGCGAGCAGCGCACAGCTGGTCGCCACGATCGCGAAGCTCGTCCACGGCGCGAAATCCGACAATCCGAAAAAGCCGAAGCGGAACCCATCGATCATATAGAAGAACGGGTTGAAGTGCGACAGCGCCTGCCAGAACGGCGGCAGCGAGTGGATGGAATAGAACACGCCCGAAAGAAAGGTGAGCGGCATGATCAGGAAATTCTGGAACGCCGCGAGCTGGTCGAATTTGTCGGCGACGATGCCGGCGACGACACCGAGAATGCCGAGGATGGCGCTGCCCAGCAGGGCAAAGGCCAGCGCCCACAGCGGATGCTCCAGCGAAAGCGGTACGAATCCCAGCGTGACGAGGAAGACTCCGAGCCCGACGACGAGCCCGCGCACCATCGCCCCGAGCACGTACGCGCCGAAGATGTCGAGCGGCGACAGCGGCGTCAGCAACACGAAAATGAGGTTGCCGGTGATCTTCGACTGGATGAGCGACGACGAACTGTTGGCGAACGCATTCTGCAGCACCGACATCATCACCAGGCCCGGCACCAGGAAAGCGGTATAGCGCACGCGGCCGTCGAACACCGACACGCGCGAATCAAGCACGTGCGAGAAGATCAGCAGGTACATCAGCGAAGTCAGCATCGGTGCAAGGATCGTCTGGAAGCTGACTTTCCAGAACCGCAACAGCTCCTTGTACAGAAGCGTGAGCCAGCCGGAGCCCAGGTCTGGAACCATGTTCATCACGCAGCCCGCTTCATGATGCGCAGGAAGACCTGCTCGAGGTCGGCTTCCTGCAGCGACAACTCGTCGATGGCGATGCCACGCTCGCGCAGCGATCCGAGCAGGCGCTCGAGCTCGGCGTAGTCGGCCAGCGTCAGGAGGTAGGTTCTCGCCTCGTGCCTTTGCACGCGATCGGCCCAGGCTTCGGGCAGTGCGTCGACGGTCAGGCGCACGGTCAGCCCGGCGAAACTCGACAGCAGGTTCTGCGTGGTGTCGAGCGCGACCACGCGGCCCGCCTTGAGCATCGCGATGCGCCCGCACAGCGCCTCCGCTTCCTCGAGATAGTGCGTGGTCAGGATGATCGTGTGCCCGTCGCGATTGAGTTTGCGGATGAATGCCCACAGGCTTTGCCGCAATTCGACGTCGACTCCCGCGGTGGGCTCGTCGAGCACGATGACCGGTGGCTTGTGCACCAGCGCCTGCCCGACCAGCACGCGCCGCTTCATCCCGCCGGAAAGCGCCCGCATGTTCGCGTCGGCGCGCGAGCTGAGGTCGAGATGATGCAGGATTTCATCGAGCCAGGCATCGTTGGCGTGCATGCCGAAATAGCCCGCCTGGATGCGCAGCGTCTCGCGTACGGTGAAAAACGGGTCGAACACCAGTTCCTGCGGCACCACGCCAAGCAGCCGGCGTGCCATCCGGTAGTCATCGACCACGTCGTGGCCCAGCACACGCGCGGTACCACGATCGGCGCGCGTGAGGCCGGCGAGCACCGAGATCAGGGTCGTCTTGCCGGCGCCATTGGGCCCCAGCAGCCCGAAGAACTCGCCCGGCTCGACGCGGAGATCCACCCCGACCAGCGCTTGAATGGCGCCGAAGCGGCGCGCGACATCGATGATTTCAACTGCGGGCGTCATGGCTTGCTGCGAAACCGGGGCGTCGTCGACGTGTCCCGGCAAAGATCACGATGTCAGAATTTCCTCGACGCCGTAGAGCTGCGCGAGCGACAGCAAGCTTTTCGGCACGCTCGAGAATCGCAGCGACGCGCCTTCGACAGCGGCACGGCGCTTCCATGCCAGCAGCAAGGCCACCGCCGCCGAATCGACGCGATCGACGTGGCCGAAATCGATCGTGCCGGCCTGCGGCATCGCGAGCGCGCTGCTGGCACCGAGCAGATGCGCGACGGTGTCCATGGTCAGCGGCCCGGAAAGCGCCCACCGATTGTCCACGGCCTGCAGCGATGATGCCGGTTCGGTCATTTCGTTGCCGGTGCTGGAGCCGGTCCGGCATTCTTCTTCACCAGCGTGCCGATCAGCCCGTCAATGCCGGAAGCCTTGATCGTATCGTTGAATTCATCGCGATAGTTGGTGACCAGGCTCACGCCGGCGACGATGACGTCGTAGGCTTTCCAGCCGTCTGCGTTCTTGGCCATGCTGTAGTCGATCTGCACCGGCGCCTGGCCCGGCCGGCGCACCTCGGTGCGCACGATGACGTCGGTATCACCCGGATTCATCCGCAACGGCTTGTAGTCCATCGTGTTGTCGCGGTAGTTGGCCAGCGCCCCGGAGTACGTTCGCACCAGCAGCGTGCGGAACTGGTCGATCAGCTGCTTCTGCTGTTCAGGCGTCGCAGTGCGCCAATTGCGCCCCATCGCCAGCGCGGTCATGCGCGAAAAATCGAAATTGGGGACCAGCATCGTCTCCATGATCTGCCTGACCTTGGCCGGGTTGCCGGCCTGCAACTCCTTGTCGGACTTGATCTGCGCGATGACCTCCTCGGCCACGCGTTTGACCAGCGCGTCCGGCGCCTCCTGTGCCCACGCGGTCGGAGACAGCGCCATCAGTCCCAGCAACAACCACCCCATCGAGCGCATACGGATCATCGGTTTCCTTGATATTTGGCTACATGCAGCGCAGACACCGCACACAGCGGCGGGTTCCGGACGAGCGCGGGCAAGCGGCGGGCGCGGATCACTGTCCTCCGTCGTCATCCTCGGGTGGCGGCTTGCCGTCGTACACCTGATACTGGCGTGACCGGAGATAGGCGTTGCGAATGAACCGGTAGCGATCGAGCGCGGCCTGATCGACCATTGCTTCCGCGCCAAGAGCATTGGCCCGGAGATCCAAGGCACCGACACCCCAGATCACGTTGCGCACCGGCACGTCCGTGAAGATGTACGTGGTCGGCCCGAGGTAGGCGCGAATGACCGAGCCGGTGCCGTCGCGCAGTGTTGTCGGCCCGAACAGCGGCACGAAGAAATAGGGTCCCTGCGGAAAACCCCACTTGCCGAAGGTGATCCCGAAATCCTGCGTGTGGCGCTCGATGCCCATCATCGACGCGAGGTCGAACAGACCGCCCACGCCGAAGGTGGTGTTGAGCAGCACGCGACCGAAATCGTCCCCCGCGCGGTTGCCGTTGCCCTCGAGCACATTGTTGATGCCCACGAACAAGTCTTCGATGTTGCCGAAGAAATTCGAAATGCCGGTGCGAATCACCTCCGGCGTGTATTTGACGTAAGCCTCGGCAACCGGCTTGACGACGTTGCCGTCGACCACCTCGTGGACCTCGAACATCTTGCGGTTCCAAGGCTCGAAGGGATCGACCCGCGACTGCGTGGTCGCGCACCCTCCCAGCAGCGTCGCCGCGGCAATGAGCGCGAGCGCCATCCGCCGATCGCGCGCAATGAGTCCAGTCATCATTTCTTGGCTCCATTGCCGCCCGCTTCCGCGGCCTTGTCGAAGAGGAACTGGCTGATCAGCTTTTCGATCACCACCGCGGACTGGGTCTTGGCGATGCGGCCACCATCGGTCAGCATCGTCGGGTCGCCGCCGGCGTCGAGCGCGACGTAGACCTCGCCCAGCAGTCCCGACGTGTTGATCGAGGCGATGGTGTCTTTGGTGAACTGGTACTGATTGTCGATGCGCAGCGTGGCGACCGCTTCGTAGGTCCTGATGTCGAGCTGGACGGATTCGACGCGGCCGACGACGACCCCGGCCGTCTTCACCGGCGCACGCAGCTTGAGGCCGCCGATGTTGTCGAACCTCGCTTCGAGCCGATACCCGGCCGCGCGGTCGAGCGTCAGCAGGTTGCCGACCTTGAGCGCCATGAACAGGATCGCCCCGAAGCCGAGCGCCACGAAGATGCCGACCCACAGGTCGATCGCCGAGCGGTTCACTGTCCGCCTCCCCGGAACATGAACACCGTCATCACGAAGTCGAGGGCGAGGATCGCCAGCGACGATATCACAACGGTGCGCGTCGTCGCGGTCGAAACGCCCTCGGCGGTGGGCTTGGCGTCATAGCCTTCGAAGACCGCGATCAACGACACCGCGATGCCGAACACCAGGCTCTTGATGATGCCGTTCGTCACGTCGGGCCAGACGTCGACCCCCGCCTGCATCTGACCCCAGAACGCGCCATCGTCGATGCCGATCAGGCGGACGCCCACCAGGTAGCCGCCGAAAATGCCGAAGGCCGAGAACAATGCGGCGAGCAAGGGCATGGAAATCACGCCGCCCCAGAATCGCGGCGCGATCACGCGCGCCAGCGGATCGACGGCCATCATCTCCATCGCCGCCAGTTGTTCGGTGGTCTTCATCAGGCCGATTTCGGCGGTGATCGCGGACCCCGCACGGCTCGCGAACAACAGGCCGGCCATGACCGGCCCGAGCTCGCGCACCAGCGCCAGCGCGACCAGGATGCCCAGTTGCTCGTCCGCCCCATAGCGCTTGAGCGTCTCGTAGCCCTGAAGCGACAGCACCATGCCGACGAACAGCCCCGACATGAGAATGATCACCAGCGAGAGGACGCCGGCGAAATAGATCTCGCGCAGCGTGAGCTGGAAGCGGCGAATCGCCTGCGGCGAATGCCAGAGAATCGCGACCAGGAAGCGGCTGGCAAAGCCCAGCCGGCTGATGGAGCCGGTGACCGCGGCGCCGACGCGCCGCAGAAGCTGGGCCGCGCCGCTCAGCACGTCAGTGGACATTCGCGAAAAGCTCCCCGCGATACGGGCTCGCCGGATAGTGGAACGGCACCGGTCCGTCGGATGCGCCATCGACGAACTGGCGCACGAACGGGTCGACCGACCCCTTCACTGCCTCGGGCGTGCCCTGCGCGACGATCTTTCCTTCCGACACGAAGTAAAGGTAGTCGACGATTCTGAGCGACTCGTACACGTCGTGCGTGACCACGACCGAAGTCGTGCCGAGCGCGTCGTTGAGCTTGCGGATAAGCTGGCCGACCACGCCGAGCGAGATCGGGTCGAGCCCTGCGAACGGCTCGTCGTACATCACGAGCATCGGATCGAGCGCGATCGCGCGCGCCAGCGCGACGCGGCGTGCCATGCCTCCGGACAATTCCGACGGCATGAGGTACGCGGCGCCGCGCAGTCCGACCGACTGCAACTTCATCAGCACCAGGTCCCGGATCAGTTCATCGGACAGTTTGGTGTGCTCGCGCAGCGGGAACGCGATGTTCTCGAAAACGCTCATGTCGGTGAACAGCGCGCCGAACTGGAACAGCATGCCGATCCTGCGGCGCAACGCGTAGAGCGCGTCGGCATCGAGATCGGGCACCGACTGCCCGCCGACGCGCACCGCACCGGCCTGCGGCCGCAATTGTCCGCCGATCAGCCGCAATATCGTCGTCTTGCCACAACCGCTCCCACCCATGATCGCGACGACTTTGCCGCGAGGCACGGTCATCGTGATGCCGTGCAGGACCGGCCGGCGGTCATAGGCGAAGGAAACATCGACCAGCTCGATTGCCGCGGCATCCGGATCGAGCGGGGTGGTTTCTTTGTGCGAGGCGGGGAAACTTGCGTTTACGGCGGCCGACATCGGCGGGGAATTTTCTGGCCTGGCAGGGAGGGGAATTGTAACGGGTTCACCGGTGGGCCACAACGACAGATCTGCGACAAATCTCCCCGATTCGAGTTAACCTCGCTGCAGCAGCCGCTCCGCCATCGCCAGATTGGCGGGTTTGCCCAGAAGCACGACGACATCCCCTGCTTCGAATCGATCTTCCGCCGTCGGAATCACCGAATGCGAGCCGTGCCGGCGCACGCCGGTAACCTCGACCAGGCCGCCGAGGTCGATTTCGGCAAGCGATTTGCCGACCGCGCGCGAACGTTGCGTGAGCAGGATCGTGTGCAAGCGCGATTGCAAATTCTCCGCGGCGTCCGCGGCATCGGTGGCGCCGTGGAAAAACCCGCGGAACAGGCTGTACCGCTCCTCGCGTACCGCGCGTATGCGCGCGAGGACGCGACTGAGGGGCACGCCGAGCAAGAGAAGCGAATGCGTCGCGAGCATCAGGCTGCCTTCGAGCACTTCGGGAACGACCTCCGCCGCACCTGCCTTCAGCAGCCGGTCGAGTTCCGTGTCGTCGAGCGTGCGCACGATCACCGGCAGCTCGGGCCGTTCCTGCCGCACGTGATTCAGTATCTTCAGCGCGGCGGCCGTATCGGCAAAAGTCACCGCGACCGCGCGCGCCTTGCTCAGGCCCGCGGCAATCAATGCCTCGCGACGCCCTGCGTCGCCGTAGACGACGCTCGTGCTGTCCGCCGCCTCGCGCACGCGCTGCGGATCGGCGTCGAGCGCGAGATACGGAATCTGTTCGGACTCGAGCAGGCGGCCGAGATTTTGCCCGCTTCGCCCGTAGCCGCAAATGATGACGTGGTCGCGCCGCGCCATCGTGCTCGCGGCGATCTGTGTCACCTGCGCCGCCCTCGCCAGCCAGTCGTTGGCCGTGAGCCGGCGCACCACGGGCTCGGAAAACTGGATGACGAAGGGCGCGGCTAGCATCGACAGCACGATGGCGGCGAGCACCAGCTGCGCCAGTGTGGGGTCGACGATCCGCAGGTCGCTGGCAAGCGCCAGCAGCACGATCGCGAATTCGCCCGCCTGTCCCAGGTAAAAACCGATGCGTAACGCCGTGCCCAGCGGAGCGCGGAACACGCGCGCCAGTGCCACCACCAGTGCAACCTTCACCAGCACCGGGACGATCAGCAACAGCAACACCCAGACGAGGTTCGCGCCGACCACGTGCAGGTCGAGGTACATCCCGACGGTGACGAAAAACAGTCCCAGCAGCACATCGCGGAATGGCTTGATGTCCTCCTCGACCTGATAGCGGTACTCGGTCTCGGCGATCAGCATGCCCGCGAGAAAAGCGCCGAGCGCATACGAGAGCCCCGCCAGCTCCGTCGCCGCGGCGAGACCCAGCGTGACCAGCAACACGTTGAGCATGAACAGTTCGGGCGACCGCAATCGGGCGATGAGCGTGAACCACGCGCGCATCGGCTTCTGGCCGAAAAACAGGATCACCGCCAGCGCAATCGCGGCCTTGACGCCGGCGAGCGCGAGTGCCTGCCAGAGGTTGGTGCCGCCTTCGGCCAGCGTCGGTGTCGCGATCAGGAACGCGACCACCGCCAGGTCCTGGAACACCAGCACGCCCATGACGTCGCGACCGTGCGCCGACCCGAGCTCGCTGCGCTCAGCGAGGAGTTTCGACACGATCGCGGTTGAACTCATCGCCAGCGCGCCGCCGAGCGCGAAACCGGTCAGCCAGCCGTAGCCCAGCAAATGCAGACCGACCATCGCCATGACGGTGGTGATCGCGACCTGCGCGAGTCCGAGTCCGAACACGGCGCGACTCAACGTCTTCAACTGCGGGAGGCTGAATTCGAGACCGATCGAGAACATCAGGAACACGATCCCAAATTCGGCGAGATCGCGCACCCCCGCGTTGTCCGGCACCCACGACAGCGCGTGCGGCCCGACCACGATGCCGACGACCAGGTAACCGAGCAGCGGCGGCAGGCGCAGCAGGCGACACGCGATCACGACCACCACCGCCGCCGCCAGCAAAAGCAGGATCAAAACCAGCGTATGAGGCATCAAGGAACCTCAGCAAAGCCTCCGTCGCAACCGTGCGGGACTTGTTCAGAGGTTCCCTGAATTTAGCACAGTGACTGCCGTCTCACCCCTGCGCACCCGGGCGGAGGCGGCGCTCGGCGGGGTATACTTTCGTCATGCCTTCAGAGACCGCCGAAACGTTCGCGACCACACGCGGCATCGACCCGCAGCGTGCACTTGCGCTCGGGCGCGATGTACTCGCGACCGAGGCTGCTGCCATTCGCGCGCTCGAGGGCCGCCTGGGAGGCGCCTTCCTGGCCGCCGCGCGCGTCCTGTTCGGTTGCAGCGGTCGCGTGGTCGTGACCGGCATCGGCAAGTCCGGGCACATCGCGCGCAAGCTCGCCGCGACCCTCGCGTCAACCGGGACACCGGCGTTCTTCGTGCACGCGGCGGAAGCGAGTCACGGCGATCTGGGCATGATCACGGCCGACGACGTGGTGCTGCTGCTCTCGAATTCCGGCGAGACCGACGAACTGGTTTCGCTGATTCCGCATCTCAAGCGCCAGGGTGCGCAGTTGATCGCGTTGACCGGCAACGAGGAGTCCTCGCTGGCGCAGGCCGCCGATGTGCATCTGGACGCCAGCGTCGATACCGAAGCCTGCCCGCTGGGCTTGGCACCGACCGCGAGCACGACGGCGGCGCTCGCGCTCGGCGACGCGCTGGCACTGACGTTGCTCGACGCGCGCGGCTTTTCGGTGGAGGATTTTGCGCGATCGCACCCGGGAGGGTCGCTGGGACGGCGCCTGCTGACCCACGTGCGCGACGTCATGCGCACTGATGCCGCGGTGCCCAGCGTCGCGATCACCGCGACGCTCGCCGATGCCGTCGTCGAGATGAGCGGCAAGGGCATGGGCATGACCGCGGTGGTCGACGCCAGCGCGAAGCTCGTCGGCATCTTCACCGACGGCGACCTGCGGCGCTGCGTCACGCGCGTCAAGGATTTTACCGCGGCGAAGGTCGGCGAGATGATGACCAGGAACCCACGCAAGATCGACGCGAACGCACTCGCGATCGATTGCATCGAGCTCATGGAGACGCCGCCGAAAGTCAGCCAGCTGCTCGTCGTCGACCGCGACGACCGGTTGGTCGGAGCGTTGCATCTGCACGACCTGTTCCGGGCCAAGGTCGTATGAGCGTTGGCCAACCTTTGCTCGACCTGCACGCCCGCGCCAGCCGCGTGCGCTTGCTTTCCTGCGACGTCGATGGCGTGCTCACCGACGGCAGGATCATGTATTGCGACGACGGTAGCGAGATCAAGGCCTTTTCGAGCCTCGACGGCATCGGCATCAAGCTGCTGCAGGACGCCGGCGCCATCGTCGCGTGGATAACGGGCAGCGCGGCGCCCGCGGTAACGCTGCGGGCGCGCAATCTGGGCGTCGCTCACGTCGTGCTCGGCGCGGCGAACAAGCTCGAGCCGTGGGAACAGCTGCGGCGGCAACTCGGATTCGCGCCGGAACAGTGTGCGCATATCGGCGACGACCTGCCCGATCTGCCGATACTCGTTCGCTGCGGCCTGGCGGTAAGCGTGCCGAACGCGCCCGCGCCGATGCGGCAGCATGCCCACTACGTCACGCGTGCCCAGGGCGGTGCGGGCGCGGTACGCGAACTGTGCGAACTCATCCTATCCGCCCAGGGTGTGCTCGATGCCGGCGTGAAGGCCTACAGCCAGTGATTCTCCGACCTGCCCAGATCGATCGCCTGGTTGCGTGGTCGCCGGTGCTCATGCTGGGCGCATTCGCGGCGCTCACGTACTGGCTGAACGCGCAAGTCATCGTCGGCACGCAGAAGTTCGACGGCTCGGGACGCCACGACACCGACCTGTATATCGAGAATTTCAAGGCGGTAAGCCTCGATGCCCAGGGGCGCGTCAGGCAATCGCTCACGGCCACGATGGCGCGACACTTCCCGGACGACGACACGACCGAATTCCAGCAGCCAGTGATCACTTTCAACGATCCGGACAAGCCTCAGCTCACGGTCCGCGCCGACCGCGCCATGATCACCGGTGATCGCGAACACGCGCACTTCTATGGCAGCGTCAAAGGCGTGCGCGATGCGACCAAGGCCGATGCCAATGATGGTCCGATCGTCATGACCAGCGAATACCTGCACGTGTTGCCCAAGCAGGACAAGGTGCTGACCGACAAGGCGGTGACGATCAAGGACCCGCGTGGGATAATCAACGCCGACGGCATGGAATTCGACAACCGCAGCAGGAAGGTCAAGTTCGGCTCGCATGTAAGTGGCCAGCTGCAGCCGCACAAGTAACGCAACGCATGTCCACACCCACCTTTCGTTCGATTCCGGGCGCGTCGCTGACGCTCGCACTGTGCGTGCTGGCCGCGATCGGCATGCTGGCCACGCGCATGGCGCACGCCGAAAGGGCCGATCGCGACAAGCCGATTTTCTATCAGGGCGACAGCGGTGGCGCGAACCTTGGCAGCAAGGACGGCGAGCTCGCCGGCAATGTCGTCATCACGCAGGGGACGCTGACCCTTCGCGCGGACCGGATCGTATTCCACCAGAACGCCGACAATTCGCTGTCGGCTACGGCTTACGGCAACCCCGTCAGCTTCCGCGAAAAACGGGACGGCGTCGATGAGTACTATGAAGGCCAGGCCCAGCGCGCTGTCTACGATGGACAGAAGCGATTTCTCGAGCTGTTCGATCGCGCGGTGCTCAAGAAGAGCGGCGACGAGATACGCAGCAACTACATTACGTATGATGCCGGCGCCGAAGTGTTCAAGGCCGAAGGACGCCCGGACACGCGCCCGCCAGATGCCGGCGACGCGTCGCTGGGGCCGCGCGTGCGCGGCGTGTTCCAGCCACAGGCGAAAGACGACAAGACCTCCAAGAACGGCAAGGACGCCAAGGACGGGAAAGAAGTGAAGGAAGTGAAGGACGGCAAGGCGTCGGTGCCGCCTAAGGCTACCCCGCCGCTGCAACTCAAGGGCGACAGCGCGCTCGCGCCGGCACCGGCATCGACAAAATGATGGCGGCGGCCGCGCGATGAGCACGCTGGCGGTCGAAGCCCTCAACAAGCGCTACAAGTCACGTGTTGTCGTACACGATGTGTCGCTCACCGTTGCGAGCGGCGAGGTCGTCGGCCTGCTCGGCCCCAACGGCGCCGGCAAGACGACCTGCTTCTACATGATCGTCGGCCTGGTCGCGACCGACGGCGGTCGCATCGAGCTCGACGGCGAGGATCTGACGCGCATGCCGATTCACGTGCGGGCCCGCCTCGGCTTGTCCTACCTGCCGCAGGAAGCGTCGATCTTCCGCAAGCTGTCGGTGGCGGAGAACGTGCAGGCGATCCTCGAGCTGCAGGGGATCGACACCGATGAAATCGCTAACCGCCTGGACGCGCTGCTCGAGGACCTCTCGATCTCGCACCTGCGCGACAATGCGTCGGTCAGCCTCTCCGGCGGGGAGCGCCGCCGCGTCGAGATCGCGCGCGCCCTGGCGACCCGGCCGCGGTTCATCCTGCTGGACGAACCGTTCGCCGGGATCGACCCCATCGCCGTGCTCGACATCCAGAAAATCATCGGCTTCCTGAAGGAGCGCGGGATCGGCGTGATGATTACCGACCACAACGTCCGCGAGACGCTGGGCATTTGCGACCGCGCCTATATCATCAACGAAGGCCGGGTGCTGGCGTCGGGAACACCCGACGAAATTGTTTATAATGAAAACGTGAGAAAAGTCTACCTGGGAGAGCACTTCCGGCTCTGACGCTGCAGCCAGGGCCGCCACATCATGAAGCACACGCTACAGCTCAAGCTCAGCCAGCACCTGACGCTGACGCCACAGCTGCAGCAGTCGATTCGGCTGCTGCAGCTGTCCACGCTTGAGTTGAACGCCGAAGTCGAACGCCTGCTGCAGGAGAATCCTCTGCTGGAGAAGGCCGACGACGACGAAGGTTCGGCGCCGCCTCCCGAGTTCGCGCCGATGATGGTGACGACGTCGAATTCGGACAACCAGGGCGACGGCGCCGATCAGGCTGCCACCCCGGACTTCGACGTGATGAGCAATACCGGTGGGGACAACGACTGGGGTTCCTCGTCGAATTCCGGCGACGACGATGACGAGCACTTCTCTCCGCAGCAGGTTGCGGCTTGCTCGCTGCGCGACCATCTCAACGAGCAACTGGCGCTCCTGAACCTGCCGCTGCGCGACCGCCAGCTTGCGAGCGCGCTGGTCGATGCGCTCGACGACGACGGGTACCTGACGACATCCCTTGAGGAACTACTCGAACTGTTTCCGGACGAGCTCGGCTTCGATGCGGACGACCTGTCGATCGGCCTCAAGCATTTGCAGAATCTCGAGCCGGCAGGCGTCGGCGCGCGCGACGCGGCGGAGTGCCTCGCGCTGCAGCTGAAGGCGATGCCGGCGTCGACACCGTTCCGCGCCGAAGCGCTCAAGCTGGTCGAGCATCATCTTCCGTTGCTCGCGGCGCGCGATTTTGCGAAGCTCAAGCGCCTTCTGCACACCGACGACGACGGAATTCGCGGCGTGCGCGGATTGATCACCAGCCTCAACCCCCGCCCGGGTGCCGAGTTCGCCCAGACCGAGGCGAACTACGTGATCCCCGACGTCGTGGTGAAAAAGGTCCGCGGTCGCTGGGTGGCGGCGTTGAACGAGGCGGCGATGCCCAAGCTTCGCCTCAATCGCATCTACGCCGATATCCTGACCCGCAACCGCGAGTCGTCGAACCAGCAGCTGTCGGCGCAGCTGCAGGAAGCAAAATGGCTGATCCGCAACGTCCAGCAGCGCTTCGAGACCATCCTGCGGGTGTCGCAGGCAATCGTCGACCGCCAACGCCACTTCTTCGACCACGGCGATGTCGCAATGCGGCCGATGGTGTTGCGCGAGATCGCCGAGATCCTCAGTCTGCACGAATCCACGATTTCGCGCGTGACGACGCAGAAATACATGCTGACCTCGCGCGGCACCTACGAACTCAAGTATTTCTTCGGCAGCCACGTCGCCACCGACACCGGCGGTGCCGCATCGGCGACGGCGATTCGCGCACTCATCAAGCAGTTGATCGGCGCGGAGGACGTCAACGCGCCGCTGACCGACAGTCGTATCGCCGATCTCCTCGGCGACCAGGGGATCGTCGTCGCCCGGAGAACCATCGCCAAATATCGAGAGGCGCTGCAGATTCCGCCCGTCAACCTGCGCAAGGCCATCTGATAACACTATGAAGGAGCACTCGATGAACCTGAACCTGAGCGGTCATCATCTGGTCATCACGCCGGCGATTCGCAGTTACGTCACCGCGAAGCTCGACCGTGTGACAAGGCATTTCGACCATGTGATCGACGTCAACGTCGTCCTTTCCGTCGACAAGCTCAGGCAGCAGATCACGGCCAACCTCCACATACGCGGCAAGGAAATCCATGCCGAATGCGTCGACCCCGACATGTACGCGGCGATCGATGCGCTCGCCGACAAGCTCGACCGCCAGGTTCTGCGGCACAAGGAAAAGACAAACGGTCAACGTCACGAGCCTGTCGCGAGCAAGCGTGCGACGAGCAGCGAACGTGGTCCGAAGGTTCGCGCGCGCTAGTCTTCCCGCCGGCCCCGGTGCCGGGCAGGTCCAACCTCCATGAATCGCATCGCCCCCCTCCTGCTCGAGTCGAACATCCTGCTCGATGCCGATGCAACGACCAAGAAACGCCTGTTCGAGCAGATTGCCCAGCTGTTCGAGCAGCACGCGCAGCTGCCGCGAACGATGGTCTTCGACAGTCTGTCGGCCCGCGAGCGACTCGGTTCCACCGGCCTCGGCCAGGGAATCGCCATTCCCCATGGTCGCATCAAGGGGCTGCAGCAGGCGCTTGGCGCATTCATCAGGCCGCAGCATCCGGTTCCCTTCGACGCCCCGGACGGCAGACCAGTGGCGCAGGTGTTCGCGCTGCTCGTGCCCGAGCACGCCACCGAGGAACATCTGCAGCTTCTGTCCGAACTGGCGCAGATGTTCAGCGACAAGGCGTTTCGCGAGCAAATCGCCGCCAGCAACGAGCCCGCCGCGCTGCACGCGCTATTCTCCAATTGGCAGGCTGGGTCGACATGAGTGCGACGGCAAGCAAGTGAGCGCAAAGCGCGAAGGTCTCGAATGAACGATGGCGGCGCCATCCGGCAGGTGAGCGTCGAGCGCTTGTTCGAGGACAATCACGACCGTCTCGGCCTGACCTGGCTCGCCGGCCGGCAGGGCGGCAACCGCGTGTTGACTGGCGAAGCGGCGCTGAAACCGACCATCGGTCAGGTCGGGCACATGAATTTCATCCACCCCTTCCGCGTCCAGCTGATCGGAGCCGCGGAAGCGAGCTACCTGCGCGGTCTGCCCGAGGACGCGCTGCGCGCATTGATCGAGCGGCTGTTCACCATCGAACTGGTGGCCATCGTCGTCGCCAACGGGGAGGACATTCCCACGCATCTGCTCGACGAGTGCAACAAGCACCATGTCGCGCTGGTGACCTCCCCGCAACCTTCGCCGCACGTCGTCGACGTCATGCGCCTCTATCTTTCGCGCGTGCTGGCGGAATCGACCACGTTGCACGGCGTTTTTCTCGACGTGCTCGAAATGGGTGTGCTCATTACCGGCGCGTCGGCCATCGGCAAGAGCGAGCTCGCGCTCGAACTCATCTCGCGCGGCAACGGACTCGTTGCCGACGATATCGTCGAGCTGTACCGGATCTCGCCCGACACGCTCGAGGGCCGCTGCCCTGCCGTGCTGAAGGATTTCCTCGAGGTGCGCGGCATCGGCGTCCTCAACATCCGCACGATTTTCGGCGAGACGGCGGTGCGTCCGCGCAAGCTGCTCAAGTTGATGGTCCATCTCGAGGATCACGGCAACGAGCAGTTTTCGGAACTGGACCGGCTGCAGGTCAGCGCGACCTACCAGGAAATCCTCGGGGTGCCGATACGCAAGGTGACCATTCCCGTGGCAGCGGGGCGCAATCTCGCGGTGCTGGTCGAGGCCGCGGTGCGCAACTTCGTGCTCAACCAGCGCGGCATAGACAGCACCAAGGAATTCATCGAAAGGCAACAGAAACTCATGGAAGACGGGGGTTGAGCGCGCCGTCATGGACCTGCTGCTGATCGCCGGCGTTTCGGGATCGGGCAAGAGCGTCGCCCTTGCCGCGCTCGAAGACAGCGGCTATTACGCGGTGTCCAACCTGCCGTCGACCCAGCTTGCGGGCCTGCTCTCGCACCTGAAAGCCGTCCGGCAGCAGCGCGTTGCGATCGTGCTGGACGTCAAGACCACCCCGGACCTGAACGGCGTCGCGGAAGCGATCGAGGCAGCGCGCGGCGACGGCTGGACCGTGCGCTTTCTCTACCTCGACGCCAAGACCGAGACGCTGGTGAAGCGCTTCTCCGAGACGCGCCGGCGACATCCGTTCTCGGACGACGCGCGCACGCTCAGGGAGGCGATCGAGTTCGAGCGCGCGCGCCTCACCGACGTGCGTTCGCTCGGCTACAGCTTCGACACCAGCGACCTGTCCGCCGGGGCATTGCGGACGTGGATCAAGGATTTCATCAGCGTCGACCCGTCGAAATTGACCCTGCTGTTCCAGTCGTTCGGATTCAAGCATGGTGTGCCGCTGGACGCGGATCTGGTTTTCGACGTGCGCTGCCTGCCCAATCCTCATTACGAACCCGACCTTGCCGCGAGGACCGGTGTCGATCCGAAGGTCATCGCCTACCTCGAGCGGCACCCCGAAGCCCAGCGCATGTACGACGACATCTACCATTTCGTCGCGAGCTGGCTCCCCGACTATGCCCGCGACAATCGCAACTACCTGACCGTTGCGATCGGCTGCACCGGCGGACAGCATCGTTCGGTCTATCTGGTCGATCGGCTGGCGCGGGCGTTCGCGGACCGTTACCAGGTGCAGACGCGGCACCGGGAACTGGGCTGATCAGTTCGTGCGCTAGAATGACAGCATGAGCAATCCGCGCGTCGTCACGCTCGCCTTCACCGGCGCTTCCGGGCTGCCCTACGGCCTGCGCCTGCTCCAATGCCTGCTCGACGCGCATGCGCAGGTCTACCTGCTGTATTCCCCCGCCGCGCAGATCGTCGCGCGGCAGGAACTCGACTTGACGTTTCCATCGCAACCGGCCGCCGCCGCGGCATATTTTTCCGAGCGCTATCGCGCCCAGCCCGGGCAACTGACGGTGTTCGGCCGCGAGGATTGGCTCTCTCCGGTAGCGTCCGGGTCCAACCCCGCCGACGCGATGGCGGTATGCCCGTGCAGCATGGGCACGCTGGGCGCGTTGGCCGCGGGGCTCGCCGACAACCTGATCGAGCGCGCAGCCGACGTGATGCTGAAGGAACGGCGTACGCTGGTGCTGGTACCGCGCGAGACCCCGCTGTCCGCGATCCATCTCGAGAACATGCTGACACTTGCGCGCGCCGGCGCGGTGATACTGCCGCCCGCGCCCGGCTTCTACGGCCACCCGCAATCGATCGACGACCTGGTCGATTTCGTGGTCGCGCGGATCCTCGACCAGCTTGGCGTGGAGTACGCGCTGGGCCCGCGCTGGGGCGCCCGCCGCGCGCCTTCGTCGACGATCGAGCGTGCTTGATTTCCTGCGCGCCGGCATGGGGCAACAGTTGCCGCGCGTGCCGACGACACTGCCGTTGTTCCCGCTGAAGACGGTGCTGTTTCCCGGCGGCCTGCTGCCGCTGAAGGTGTTCGAGCAGCGCTACATCGAGATGACCAAGGCCTGCCTGAAGGACGGCAGGCCCTTCGGCGTGTGCCTGCTCAAGGACGGCCAGGAGGTGAACAGGCCCGGTCTTACGCCGGCCGCTCCCGATTTCGCCGCGATCGGCACCTTCGCGCGCATCACCGACTGCGACGTCCCGCAACTCGGCATTCTGCATCTGAAGACCGAAGGCGGATCGCGCTTTCAGGTGCATTCTCACGCGGTCACCGAGCTCGGGCTCGTCGTCGGTCAAGTGACGCCGCTGCAGCCCGAGGCTACGATGCCTCTGCCCGAGGCATACCAGCCGCTGGCAGCGTTGCTTGAACTGCTGGTCGAGCGCGTCGGGCGCGAGAATTTCGCGGCAACGCCAGCAACCGGCGACGCGTCGTGGGTGGGTTACCGCCTGGCCGAGATGCTGCCGCTGCCGCTGCCGATCAAGCAGAGCATGCTCGAGATCAACGATTGCGAGGTGCGGCTCAAGGTGATCGCGCAATTCCTCAAGGAGCGCGAGGTGCTCTAGGGACTTCTCTTCGAGGAACGAGCGGACCGCGCTGATATAATTTGTGCTTCCGACGCCGCGGCACAGGATCACCATCATGGCCGGCCACAGCAAGTGGGCGAACATCAAGCACAAGAAAGCGGCCACCGACGCCAAGCGCGGCAAGATCTTCACGCGCCTGATCCGGGAAATCACGGTCGCCGCCAGGCTTGGCGGTGCAGATGCATCGAGCAATCCGCGCCTGCGTCTCGCGATGGACAAGGCGCTCGACAACAACATGCCCAAGGACACCATCGAGCGAGCGGCCAAGCGCGGCGCGGGTGAACTCGAAGGCGTCAGCTACGACCAGGTGCGCTACGAAGGCTACGGCATCAACGGTGCCGCGGTCATCGTCGACTGCCTTACCGACAACCGCGTGCGCACCGTCGCCGAAGTCCGCCACGCTTTCTCCAAGTACGGCGGCAACATGGGCACCGACGGCTCGGTCGCTTTTCTGTTCAAGCATTGCGGACAACTCGTGTTCGCGCCGGGAACCGATGGGGACAAGCTGATGGAGGCGGCACTGGACGCCGGCGCCGAGGACGTTATCGATCACGAGGACGGCTCGATCGAAGTGATCACGGCGCCGAACGACTTTGTCGCCGTGAAGGACGCCCTCGCGAAGTCGGGCCTGAAGCCGGAATTCGCGGAAGTGACGATGAAGCCTTCGACCGAAGTCGTATTCACCGGCGACGACGCCGTGCGCATGCAAAAACTGCTCGACGCGATCGAGTCCCTCGACGATGTGCAGAACGTCTACGCCAACGCGGTCATCGAGGACGCATGAGCGCGAAGGGCCGCCCCGAGCGCGAATACCGAAGCGCGCAGCGCGAAGGTACGCCAATGAGCGCGGCGGGCGAAGCAAGGCCCGCAGGGCGCGTCGCCGCGCGATTGCGCACACGGCCGACAAGATGATCCTCGATGACCGGATGTTGGCTAGCGAGGCCGTGTGATTACGCGTCGCATCCTGGGCATCGACCCCGGACTGCGCGTCACCGGGTTTGGGCTGATCGTCGCTTCCGGCAGCCGGCTGCAGTACGTGACCAGCGGCTGCATCCGCAATACCACCGGCGAATTGCCGGAGCGCCTGAAGATCATCCTGCGCGACCTCGCCAGCGTCATTGCTGCACATCAGCCCACGGAAATCGCGATCGAAAAGGTCTTCGTCAACGTCAACCCGCAGTCGACGCTTCTGCTCGGTCAGGCGCGCGGCGCGGCGATCTCGGCGGCGGTCATCGCCAACATCCCGGTCGCCGAATACACCGCGCTGCAGGTCAAGCAGGCGGTAGTCGGCCACGGCAAAGCGGCCAAGGAGCAGGTGCAGGAGATGGTGAAACGCCTGCTCGCGCTGGCTGCCGCGCCGTCGGCCGACGCCGCCGATGCGCTGGCCTGCGCGATCTGCCATGCGCACGGCGGCGAGGGCTTCGCGGGAATGACCCGCACCGGCTACCGCATGCGCCGCGGCCGCATCGTGTGAGGGTCGGGCCGCGTGCGATAATGCGCCGACTCATATCGAAGTGCGGCCTCCTATTGTGGCTACCGCAATTATCCCTTCCCGCGTCGGCCATCTGGCCAAGTGCGGCCTCCTATTGTGGCTACCGCAATCTTTCCCTCCTCGCGTCGGCTGCGTGGCCTTCTCGCGGGTCGCCCCCATGCGCTACGCGCACGGGGTCCCACTCCGCTGCTCGAAGTGCAGCCTCCTATTGTGGCTACCGGAAATTTCCCTCCTCACGTCGGCCGCCTGGCCTTCTCGCGGGTCGCCCCCCATGCGCTGCGCGCACGGGGCCCCACTCCGCCGCTCGAAGTCCTAACCCATGATCGGACGGCTCTCGGGCACGCTTGTCGAAAAGAACCCGCCGCAGATTCTGCTCGACGTTCAGGGCGTGGCCTACGAGGTCGACGTGCCGATGAGCACGTTCTACAACCTGGCCGGCCTGGGCGAGAAGGTCACGCTGTTCACCCATCTGGTCGTGCGCGAAGACGCGCACTTGCTGTTCGGCTTCGGGTCCGAGTCGGAGCGTCGCGCGTTCCGCCTGCTGATCAAGATCAGCGGTATCGGTGCGCGCACCGCGCTCTCGGTGCTGTCGGGCCTGTCGGTTGCCGAGTTGGCGCAGGCCGTGACGCTGCAGGAGTCGGGCCGGCTTACCAGCATTCCCGGCATCGGCAAGAAAACCGCGGAGCGCCTGTTGCTCGAATTGAAGGACAAGCTCGGCGCCGATCTCACCTCGACGATCGGCATCAATCGCGCTGCGCCGGTCACCTCAGACGTGCTCCACGCGCTGGCCTCGCTCGGCTACAGCGACAAGGAGGCCGCGCACGCGGTCAGGCAGTTGCCCGAAGGCATTGCCGTGACGGATGGCATCCGGCAGGCGCTCAAGTTGCTGGCGAAAGCCTAGCGCTCTGATGCCGCTCCACCGATGATCGAAACCGACCGCCTGATCGCCGCCGCGCCCGCCAGCCCGCAGGAGGAAGTGCTCGAGCGGACTTTGCGACCGCGCGCGCTGGAAGAATACGTCGGTCAGGAAAAGATCCGCGGCCAGTTTTCGATCTTCATCGAGGCCGCGAAGAAGCGCAAGGAGTCGCTCGATCACGTTCTGCTGTTCGGACCGCCGGGCCTCGGCAAGACCACGCTCGCCCACATCATCGCGCACGAACTCGGCGTCAATCTGCGCCAGACCTCCGGACCGGTGCTCGAACGCGCCGGCGACCTTGCGGCCCTGCTCACCAACCTCGAACCGAACGACGTGCTGTTCATCGATGAAATTCACCGGCTCTCTCCGGTCGTCGAGGAGATTCTGTATCCGGCGCTCGAGGACTTCCAGATCGACCTGATGATCGGCGAGGGTCCCGCTGCGCGCAGCGTCAAGCTGGATCTGCCGCCGTTCACGCTGGTCGGCGCCACGACGCGCGCCGGCATGCTGACCAATCCGCTGCGCGATCGCTTCGGCATTGTCGCGCGCCTGGAGTTCTACACCGCGGAAGAGCTCATGCGCATCGTCACCCGATCGGCCCGGCTGCTCGAGATTCCGATCGAGGCCGATGGCGCGCTGGAACTCGCACGCCGATCGCGCGGGACGCCGCGCATCGCCAATCGCCTGCTGCGCCGCGTGCGCGACTATGCGGAGGTGCGTGCCGCAGGCAACATCACCCGCCCGGTCGCCGACGACGCGCTCAAGATGCTCGACGTCGATGCTTCGGGACTCGACGTCATGGACCGCAAGCTGCTGCGCTGCGTGCTCGACAAGTTCGCCGGCGGTCCGGTTGGCGTCGACAACCTCGCCGCGGCGATCGGCGAGGAACGCGACACTATCGAGGATGTCCTCGAACCCTATCTGATCCAGCAGGGATTCCTGCAACGGACCAACCGCGGGCGCATCGCGACGGCGCTGTCGTATCGCCATTTCGGCCTCGCCCCGCCCGCCGCCGCCGGCGAACTGTTCAGTGGATGACGGTGCCGATCGCGCAACCCTTTCGCTGGCCCGTACGCGTTTACTATGAGGACACCGACGCCGCCGGCATCGTGTATTACGCCAATTATCTCAAGTTCCTGGAACGGGCACGGACCGAATGGCTCGCCGCGCAGGGATTCGCGTTGACCGCACTCGCCTCCGAACACGATGCGGTCTTCGTCGTCCATCGTCTGGAGATCGAATATCGGCAGCCGGCGCGTCTGGGCGATTCGCTGGTCGTGACGATGACGCCGGTCGAACGCGGGCGGAGCAAGCTCGTCGCCGCACAGGATGTCCTGCGTGACGATGAACTGCTGGCGCGCGCACGGGTCACACTCGCATTGGTCGATCGCCGCAACTGGCGCCTGATGCGCATGCCTGCGCCGTTGCAGGCCTGTCTGGAGACTTTCGCTTGAATCTGCACACCGATCTTTCGTTCATCTCGATGGTCACCCACGCGAGTTTCGTGGTGCAGGCGGTGATGGTCTTGCTGCTGCTGCTGTCGCTCTGGTCGTGGTGGCAGATCTTTCTCAAGATGTTCGCGCTCAAGCGCGCCGCGGCGAGCACCGATGCGTTCGAGGACGAATTCTGGAAGGGCGGCGACCTGGCTGCGCTCTACCAGCGCGCGAGCCAGGCTCGCGACGGCGGTCCGCTGGAACGGATTTTCTCGGCGGGCTTTCGCGAATTCGCCAAGCACCGCAAGCAGGGTTCGTCGTCCGCAGCGACGATGGACAGCGCTCGGCGCGCAATGCGCGCCACCTACCAGCGCGAAATCGACACGTTGGAGGCCAACTTGTCGGGGCTGGCGACGGTCGGCTCGGTCAGTCCCTACATCGGGCTGTTCGGCACGGTGTGGGGCATCATGAATTCGTTTCGTGGACTGTCGAATGTCAGCCAAGCGACGCTCGCGCAGGTCGCGCCGGGAATCGCCGAGGCGCTGATTGCGACGGCGATGGGCCTGTTCGCGGCGATTCCGGCGGTCGTCGCGTACAACCGCTACACGCACGACGTCGACCGCCTGGCGACGCGCTGCGAGACATTCATCGAAGAATTCTCCAACATTCTCCAGCGACAGGGCTAGGCTCCATGCGCCGCGCACGCAAGGCGATCAACCAGATCAACGTCGTGCCCTACATCGACGTGATGCTGGTGCTGCTCGTGATTTTCATGATCACCGCGCCGCTGATCAATCCGGGGGTGATCGAACTGCCGAGCGTCGGCACCAAGCTGACGACACCGGTGGCGCCGCTCGAGATCACCATCAGGACCGACCAATCGCTGTGGCTGAAGGAAGGCGGCGCCGCATCGGTGCGGATCTCCCGCGACGAGCTGATCGCGCGCATTCGCGACCGCCAGGCCCGCAATGCCGATCAACCCGTGGTCATTGCCGCCGACCGGTCCGTGCGCTACGAGGAGGTGATCGGCGTGCTTGACATGCTTCAGCGCAACGGGATTCGCAAGGTGGGGCTGCTGGCGCGTCCGCAGGGCTGACCGGCGATGGCGGGCATGCGCGGCGGGCGGAAGGAAGCGTCGCCATGGTCGACCGGCAAATGGATCGCGGCGGCGCTGGCGATCGCCGTGAACCTCGGCTTCATCGCGTTTCTCGTCTTTAGCGTGACGTGGCAGAACCGAAAGGAGACACCGGTCAGCGTCGAGCTCTACGCGCCGCCCGCGCCCGCGCCGAAAACCGAGACGCCCAAACCGCCCGAGCCGACACCGCCGAAGCCCGAACCACCTCCGCCCGAGCCGCCCAAACCTGTCGTCGAACCACCCAAGCCGCAGCCGGAACCGCCAAAGCCGATCACGAAGGTCGTGCCGCCCGCGCCGAGCAAGGCCGAGATCGACCTGAAGGCAAAACAGGAGCAGCAGGAGCGCGCGCGTGCGGAGAAGGAAAAACGCGATGCCGAGAAACGCGAGACAGACAAGCGCGAAGCCGAGAAAAAGAAACTGGATGAAAAGCGTCTTGCCGATGCGCGCGAACGTCAGGCCCGTGAAGCGGAGGCGCTCAAGGCCCAGGCCGAGCGCGAGCGCGTCGCCGCGGCGAAATCCGCCGAGGCCGCGCAGGCGAAGGCGCTCGACGAGTACATCCGTCGGATCCAGGCGCGGATCAAGGGCAACGTCGTGCTGCCGCCGGACATTGCGGGCAACCCGGAAGCCGTGTTCGAGGTCCTGCAATTGCCTACCGGGGAGATCATCGACGTCCAGCTCAGGAAATCGAGCGGAGTCCGCGCCTACGACGAAGCGGTGCAGCGCGCCATCATCAAGGCGTCGCCGCTGCCGAAGCCGGAGGTCGCCGACCTGTTTCGCCGCAGCCTGACGCTCAAGTTCCGGCCGCTGGATTGATGAAGCGGTCAACTGGCTCGCGCGGCCTCCCTTCGCTGCGCGCGGGGCCCCTCGCCGGGTGGCGAGCGGCGCGGCCTCCCTTTACTTCCTAGCGAAAAATCTGCATCACGCGTCGGCCGCCTGCGCCGACTCGCCTTGCCGTCGATCCCCACGCTGCGCGCGGGGCCCCTCGCCGGGTGGCGAGCGGCGCGGCCTCCCTTTACTTCCTAGCGAAAAATCTGCATCACGCGTCGGCCGCCTGCGCCGACTCGCCTTGCCGTCGATCCCCACGCTGCGCGCGGGGCCCCTCGCCGGGTGGCGAGCGGCGCGGCCTCCCTTTACTTCCTAGCGAAAAATCTGCATCACGCGTCGGCCGCCTGCGCCGACTCGCCTTGCCGTCGATCCCCACGCTGCGCGCGGGGCCCCTCGCCGGGTGGCGAGCGGCGCTACTCTTCTCTCGCCTTTTTCTCGACGATCTGGATCGTGGCCCAACTCCAGTCGGGACGCTGCTCGACCAGATGCCGCATCGAAACGGTATAGACGGAGTGCGCCGTCGTCAGCAGCACGTTGCGGCCCTCTTGGTACTCGGAGGTGGGTACGATCACCGTCTTCATCGCCAGCGGCTTGTCCGGCCGCGAGGGCGGTGGCAGATACAGCCCTTCGAAACGCTCGCCCATCGTCGACATGTCCAGTCCGTTCACGACATAGCCCATGTCCTCGCTGGCGCGGCGCTTCGCAGCGAGCGTCACCGCCACCATGCGTTCGGCAATGATGTTGACGCCGGCTTCGACTTCCTCATTCGACAGCTTGTTCAGACGACGCACGACGCCGAGCAGCCAGCCGTCGACATCCGACTGGCGCACGGCAACCAGCGCCCCGAGCGTGAGGCTCTGGCCGATGCCGCCGGTCGCGGCGATGCGCAACCCCGCCACGCTGCGATCCTTGACTTCCCACATCGGATCGCTCCAGGAGGACAAGCTCGCAGCGAGCGAGTCATCCTCGACCTGCACCTTGCGCTTGACCCGCGGCGCACCTGCGACCGGAAAGACTTCGATCTGCTCGGTGCCGGCGGAGGGATCGTTGCTCGCCTCGTCCGACGCCTTCGCCGCGAGGTCCTGGCAGATCCGCGAAAGGCCGATGCGCACGCGCGCGGACACCGCGACCGTGACGCGCGGATCGCGCCGCAGTTCCGGCAACAGCGACGGCGACATCATCGGCTGGATCTTGCGCAGTACACCCAGCCGCTGCTGGTTGATGATGGCCACCGGGCCCTGGTCGGTCATTTCGGCGTCGCGCAGGGCGTTGATCGCGCGCTGCATGCCTTCGGACAGCGGAGACGTGTCCAGGTACCGCAGCATCGAGCCCCGATCGTTGCCGGTGCGGCGGACCATGCCTTCGCGGCCCGCGAGATCGACGAAGAATCCGTCCATCGATTTCGGAATCTGCTCGAGCGACAGGCGGCGGCTCCACGCGCGCAACTGCGAGCTGGCCCAGTCGATCTCGGTGGGAGACAGGTTGCCGGTGTTGAGCTGATGGACGAGCAGGACGTAGAGATATTCCTGCTCCACCGACCAAGGCTGCGCGGCGGAACCCGCGGCGGGCAGCGCCATCGCCTGTCGGTCGCACTGCATCTCGCACGCACGCAGGTAAGTCTGATGCAATTCGATCCACTTCGCCGGGATCCAGCGCTCGTACTTGAACACGCGCAATTTGGCGTCGGTACCGTGGAAATGGACAAGGCGCACGAACAGCAGCGGCAATGCAGCGCGCCAGCGCGCGTTGTCCGCTTGCGCCACTGCGCCTTCGAGCGCCGCCTGGTAGGCGAGCATGAACGCCTGGCTCATCTCCCACAGCGCCTGCCAAATACGTTCGGCAAGCTTAGGCGAGGCTTCAGCGTTCTCGATGTACTGCTTGATGAGCTGTCGTCGATCGCTGCCCAGTGCAGCGTCGACGAACTCGATGGCACCGACGCGGTTAAGGTCGAGATCGCGTTGCGTCTTGCGCATCGTGTCGAGCGCACGAATGACGTGCTGCTGCCTGCCGATGACGTCCAGCGCCGGCAACTGACGCAACCACGCCGCCGCAGTCTTCGCGTTCTGCAGCGAATCCGCGGAATCCTTTCCCTGCGGTGTCAGAAATCCAAACATCGCTTTCATCGTTGGCGCCTGTCGACGGGGCGCGTGCCCTGAGCCGGATTCGGTAGTTCGGGTCATCGCAGGATGGTCGAGTTCAAGGCCATTCGGATGCGGACGAACTTTGATTTTATAGCCCAAAAGCAGCGCCTGCGCAAAACCGTATCAATTTCGTGTTACCTTGCGTCCTTTCCAACGTGCCGCGTCGGTTGTGCGAGGCGCGGCGAATGACAGTGAATTCTCCGTGTTGGCTATTTCTCCGCCCGAGTTTCGTCGCAAATGGACGTTCATTGCCGCCATTTGCGGTGCGTGCTGCTCCGTGAATCTGCTCGCGCAGACCCCGGGGGCAACTCCTGCACCAACATCAAGCAAGATGGATGCCAAGGTCATGCAGCTGCAGAAAATCGAGGTCAAGCCAGGAACCGGCGCCGAAGCGACGCCAGGTAAAGCCGTCATTGTTCACTACACGGGTTGGCTGTACGACCCGTCGGCGCCCGGACAGCGCGGCAAGAAATTCGACTCGTCCCGCGACAGGCAAGTTCCATTTGGCTTCATACTCGGCGCCGGCAAAGTGATCAAGGGCTGGGACGACGGCGTCGCCGGCATGAAAGTCGGCGGGCAGCGTACGCTGATCATTCCCGCGGACATGGCCTACGGCAGCAAAGGTGCCGGCGGCGTTATCCCGCCGGACGCAACGCTGATCTTCGACGTCGAGTTGATCGAGGTCAAAGGCTAGCCAATGGCAGCGGCCGGGTAGGCGCGAATTCATTCGCGCGGCTCTCGGCCTTCGCTACCAGTACGTCTCCAGCGTTACGTGACCCGGCTCCCGCCGGCGATGGCGCCGCATGCCACGGTGTTCAAGGACCGCCTGCGTATCGCGCACCATGTCCGGGTTGCCGCAAAGCATGGCGTGCGCGTTCTCCGCCGTGAGCGGAACGCCCGTCCACGCTTCGAGCCGCCCGTCGCCGATTGCATTGGTGATGCGCCCCGGCAGCGCCCCCCGATGCGCTTCGCGGCTCACGATGGGAACGAAACTGAAGCTACCGGTGCGGGCATGCCCGATGCCCGCAATCTCATCGGCGTAGGAGAGGTCCGCCGCAAAGCGGACCGCATGCACCAACACGATGCGCTCGAATTTCTCCCAGGGCTCCGCGGTGCGAAGGATCGACAGGAACGGACCGAGGCCGGTCCCCGTGGCAAGGCACCACAGCGCGTTGGTGGCCGGAATCTCGGCGACACTGAAGAATCCGTTGGCGCGATCGAGCAGCCAAATCGGATCACCGGCCTCGAGTGCCGCGAGGCGGGGTGATAGCGGCCCGGTGGGCAGCACGTTGAAATAAAACTCGTGCGGCGCGTCCTGCGGGGCGTTGACGAATGAATAGGGTCGGCCAAGCATCGGTTCCTTCGCGCCGGCGGGCGCGGGCAGCGCCAGTCGCGCGAACTGACCCGCGACGAAGGCAGGCCCGGGGGCTGCTACGCGCAACGAAAACAGGCGCTCGGTCCACTGCCGCTTGGCGACGACCTTGCCTTCGATCCAAGCACTCATCGTTGCACGCGCGGATTCCCTGCGCTAGTAAACTACTCATTATGCCAGCGCCGCCCTCCGCGCTTTGCGCGGGATCCCGTGTTTACCTGCGCCGGCCTAGACCGTCCGACGCGAATGCCTTCGTTGCAGCGGTCGCCGCCAGCCGGCGGCTGCACAGCCAATGGGTGCAGGCACCTTCGACCGCGGCGCGCTTTGGCACTTACCTCAAGCGCTTCGCGGGACCGAAGTCTCGGGCCCTGAGCACCGCGACACACGTGGGCCTGATCGCCTGCCGTAATGACGACGGCGCGCCGGTCGGCGTGTTCAACTTCAGCCAGATCGTCCACGGCTCGTTCAGGAGCACGTATCTTGGCTACTACGCGCTGGAACCCCACGCCGGCCAGGGCTACATGTCCGAAGCGCTGGCACTCGCCGTCGCCGTTGCGTTCCGCAAGTTGCGGCTGCACCGGATCGAAGTCAATGTGCAGCCAACCAACACGCGCTCCACCGCGCTGGTGCGTCGCGTCGGCTTTACGCGCGAGGGATTCTCGCGACGTTACATGAAGATCGCCGGCCGCTGGCGCGATCACGAGCGATGGGCGTTGCTGGTCGAGGACTGGCGCGCGCGGCGATGACGACGCTGTACCGCGGCGCGCTGCTGCTGTTTGCCGCGGGCTGCGCGAGCGCGCCGGACCGGCTGACGGATCCGAAAGTCGGCTCCGGGATCGAGATCGCACCGTTCGCAATGTACAGGCAATGCTTCGCGTTGCAGGAAGGCGAGCGCGTCTCGTATCGATTCACGGCGATCCGCCCGGTCGCCTTCAGCGTGTATTTCCGCGAAGGCAACGCGCGAGTCATTCCGGTCGAGGTCAACGCGACGCTCGAAGATTCCGGCGACTTCAACGCGGACCAGAGCCAGGACTATTGTCTCGAGTGGGAGGCCGGAGCTCAGGGAAGCGTCATCGACTACCGCGTGCAGCAGGTACGCCGACGGCAATGAGTGCCGCAGGGCCGCCCCAAGGACGCCTGCACGAGCGGGGCGAAGCCAAGGCTCGAAGAGCGCGTCCGCGAGTGCTGGCGACGGCCGACACGCAGTCGCTTCATTACAGGCCCTCGCCCAAGGAGGCCGTGCGGAGCCTACTTCGGGGGAAGCGGCGCGCAGCGCTGCACGGGGGACACCATAGCGCTGCTTCGACGCTGCTGCTCGACCTCGATGGCACGCTGACCGACAACTACGCCGGCATCAGTCGCTCGATCCTGTACGCGCTGGCGAACATCGGCGCGGGCGTTGTTTCCGCCGCCGAACTCAGGCACTGCATCGGCCCGCCGCTGCGCCACACCTTCGCCCGGCTTTTGAACACGAAAGATCCGGTGCACGTGGAGCGCGCACTGGCGCTGTACCGCGAACGCTACGCGGTCGAGGGCTGGCGTGAGAACGAGGTCTACCCGGGCATCGAAGCCGCGCTTGCTCAGCTGGTCCAGCGCGGACACCGACTGCTCCTGTGCACGTCCAAGCCCAAGGTGTATGCCGAGCGCATCGTGGCGCACTTCGGGCTCGCCGGATACCTGGATGCCGTGTATGGCCCGGAGCTCGGGGGCAGCCTCGACGACAAGGCCCAGCTGATGGGCGCGCTGCTGGCCGCCGAGCAACTCGATCCATTGCGCTGCGTGATGATCGGCGACCGTGCCCAGGACGTGCTCGCGGCCCGCGCGAACCGCGTCGACAGCCTTGGCGTGCTCTGGGGTTACGGCTCGCGCGAGGAGCTGGTCGGCGCTGGTGCGCGCGCGTTGATCAGCGCCCCGGATGAACTGGTGTCCGCCGCATTCTGATCGCGACGCGGGAACTTGGAATCGCCGTCAGCGGTTGCCCATCGACAGCGCGATGATGACGACCACCAGAATCGCGAGCACCAGCAAGCTCACCTTGACCCAGCTCTTCGGGTATTCGCCCTGGATGGCGCCGCTGACGCCATTCATGACCGCCTGGAACGCCTTTGCGCCAAACGTATAGCTCAGCAACCACACGGGCGCGAGGATGTGCTTGAAGGTCTGGCCGCTGTAGTTCGCGTGTACCTGGAGATTGCGGTAGGTGTCGCCGGGAACCTGCGCCGCGCACATCTGCTGCAGCTGCGCGTCCATGGCTTCGCGCGCGGCCTTGGCCGCGGAGACGAGATCGATCTGGTAGCGCTCGACCACCCAGCCGGCAACATAGCCCGGGTCGTAGGCAACGACGTCCTTGGTGGGAAACGGCTCGATTCCCCGCAGCAGCGCAGGATGCACGCCGACCGATGCGCAGACCAGGTCGTCGTCGAAAAGATGGCTCAGCGACCCGGCGGCAGGCTCCCATCGAACATGCTGCACCTGCCGTGTCTGCGTGCGGCCACCGGTGTCGGTGTAGCTTTCGGTCGTGTAGTAGTAGTGGCCGGCCTCGGCCGTCCACGTGGCGTCGACGTGCGCGTCGAAGGTCCAGTACGGCAGGTAGATGCCCTTCACCGTGTCCGTGAGCGCGCGGCGCTTCAGCGCGTTCGGCGCCAGCCACAGCTTGCCGTACCAGTTGCGGATGCCGTCGCGCGCCTTGTCCTCGCTGATCTTGAACGGAAGCACGCTTTCCGGTCGGAACGCATCCTTGGTCTGCTCGTACGCGACCAGCTGCGCCGACCCGCAGAATTCGCAGCGTTGCGCCTGGCGCGCGGGATCGAGGACCGAGATGGCCTGGCAGCTCTGGCACTTGACGTAGCGTTTCTCCGCCTGCCAGCCGCGCTTGTCGTCGGTAATTCCGCGTAGCGCGGTGACCAGGTCGTGCTCGATGATGCCTGCTGCATTCGGATCGAGCTTGGCCGGCGACGTCGTGCCGCAGAACGGGCAGACCAACGCCTGCTTGGCCGGGTTCCAGATGGCCTCTGCACCGCACGCCGGGCAGGCGAACTTCTGCTGCGCGAGGGTTTCGGCCATCCGCCCGCCCGGTCAGCGGATGAAAATCAGGACTGCAGGAACGAGTCGACGGCGGCCTTGGTGACGCGCCACTGCGTTCCGATCTGCTTGCCCTTCAGGTCGCCTTTTTGCAGGCTGGCGAGAACATCGGATTCGGCGACGCCCAATACCTGCGCGACCTGCGCGGGCGTCAGCAATTCGGTCACCCCGGGTGCGGGCGCCGGCGTTGCGCCGATGCCCGGCGTTGCCTGCGGGCCCATGATGCCTCCCGACTGGTTCATCATCTGCTGCGCCATCGCCATGCCCACCGCCATCTGCGCGGCCATGCCCCCGGCTCCGCCGCCCCCGTCGCCCTTTTCCAGTCCCTGCGCCATCTGGAACTTGACGTAGTCGTTGAGATTGCCGACCGCCGCCATGCTCGAGCGCTTGTCGATCGCCTGCTCGACTTCCGGCGGGACCGACACGTTTTCGACGACGAAACTCGTGACCTCGAGCCCGTACTTGGTCGTGGTCTGCGGATTGATCAGCGGCAACAGCGCCTGACCGAGCTCGCCGTAGCGCGCCGCCACATCGAGCGCCGGGATTTTCGACTGCGCCAGCGCCTCGGAAAAGATGCTGACGATGCGCGAACGCATCGTGTCGTTGAATTCATCGAGCCGGAAATGATCGTCGGTGCCGGCAACTTCCTTGAGGAACAGCTTGGGATCGACGATCCTGAAATCGTAAATGCCGAACGCTCGCAACCGCACGATGCCGAAATCCTGGTCCCGCATCATCACCGGATTCGCGGTTCCCCACTTGTTGCCGGTGAACAGGCGCGTGACGATGTAGTAGACGTCGGCCTTGAACGGCGACTCGAGAGCGTATTTCCAGCTCTTGAGATTGGTCAGGACCGGAATGTTGTCGGTCGTCAGTTCGTGCTTGCCCGGGCCGTACGAATCGCCGAACTCGCCGAGGTACACGAACTGCGCGATCTGCGACTCGCGCACGATCAACTGCGCGCCACGCTTGATTTCCTTGTCCTCATCGGGAAAGCGGTACGACAGCGTATCGCGCGAGTCGTCCGTCCACTCGATGATGTCGATGAACTGTTTCTTGATGAAATCGAGAATGGCCATGCGGATCCCCTGGTCAGGCTTGGCAGCGCTATTTCTTCGCCGACGCCGGCGTCTTCTTCGCTTCCGCCTGCTTGATTTCCGATTCCAGCTGCGCCAGCGGCAGCGCACCGGGAATCACCGATCCGTCGGCGAAGACCAGCGTCGGTGTCGCGTTGACGTGGTACTTCTGCCCGAGCGCGGCGGTCTGCGCAATCGGCGTCGGGCAATCGCCCTTGTTGTCGGGCAGCTTGCCGCTATCGAACCACTCGTCCCAGGCCTTGTTCCGGTCCGCCGAGCACCAGATCTGCGCGGACTTGCGCGCCGAGTCGGGATGCAGCGAATCGATCGGGAACAGGAAGGTGTAGATCGTCACGTTGTCGAGGCCCTTCATTTCCGCCTCGAGCCGCTTGCAGAACGGGCAGTCCGCGTCCGCGAACACGACGAGTTTGCGCGATCCGTCTCCCTTTACCTTCTTCATCGCGAGCTCGAGCGGCAATGCGGCGACATCGACACGATTGAGCTCGCGCAGGCGCACGTCGGTGAGGTTCACCCGGGCGACGGTGTCGTAGATCGAACCGACGAACACGTACATGACCTTGGCGTCGGTGTACACGATGCGGTCGTCGAGCTGCGCCTCGTACAGGCCGAAGTACGGGGACTTGGATACGCTGCCCAGTTGCGCGCCCGGAAACTTCGCTTCGAGCGCCTTCTTCACGGCCGCGAGCTCGCGCGCGGCGTCGCCCTTGGTCGCGTCCTGCGCCGCCGCCGGAAACGCGAGCAGCAACGCCGCCAGCGCGATGATTACACTGCGAAAATGCATGGGAAACTCCTGGAAAAAAACATAGTCAGGGCCGTTCGACAGTCTAACGCAGCGCAGGTTGCGCCAGCAGCCGCTTCAGCGGACGAACGGCATCGACGGCGCGCATGCCGCGATTGCGCAGCAGCTGCGCCAACGGCGAAGACATTGCGAACAACCGCACCAGTCCGTCGGTGACCGTCTGCATGGCGAGTACCGGGCCGGCCCGGCGCCGAGCGTAGCGCTCGAGCAGGATCGGCGCGCCGGCGTCGCCGATCGCTCCCCGGCCGGCAAGCACCGTCGCCAGCGCAGCCGCATCGCCAAATCCGAGGTTGACGCCCTGCCCGGCAAGCGGATGCACGCCGTGCGCCGCGTCGCCGACCAAGGCCAAACGGTGCGCCACGACCGATGGCAGCTTGAGCAGCGACAGCGGAAATCCGGCGGCGCTGGAAACCGGCTCCAGCCGGCCGAGCGCGCGTCCTCCCGCCGTGGCGACGCGCTCCGCCAGTTCATCCATCGGCAGCGCCAGCAGTTCGGCGCCCAAGGCGTCCGGCGCGGACCACACGATCGACATGTGCTTGCCCGGCAGCGGCAGCCACGCAAGCACCCCGCGGTCGCCGAGGAACCACTGGAAGGCGCGGCCGCGGTGTGCGCGCTCGGTCGCGAAGTTGGCGACCACCCCGGTCTGGTCGTAGGGCCGCGGCTCGTGCTTCATGCCCGCTTCGCCGCGCACCCACGAGTGAACCCCATCCGCGCCAACCACGAGCCGTGCGGTCAAGGTACGGCCTTCGGCCAACCGGATCTCGGCGCGATCGCCGCGCCACGCGATCGACTCCGGCGCTGCGGGCGCGAAGACCGCAATGGACGCATCGGCACGAACGCTCGCGACGAGCGCCGCAGAGAGTTCGCGATTCTCCACGATCCACGCCAGCGAACGCTCGCCCAGTTCGTAGGCATCGAAACGCACCTGACCGTGATCGTCGCCGTAGACTTCCATCGCCTCGATCGGCGCGATGCGTTCGGCCGGAAGACCCTGCCACACGCCAAGCCCATGCAGGAACTCGGCGCTGCCCGGGCTGACGGCATAGACCCGCGTGTCCCACGCTGCCTCCGGCGCCGAACCTGCCGCGACCATCGCGTTGCGGTCGACGATTGCGACGGACAGACCGGTGCGCGTCAGTGCCAAGGCGAGCGACAGGCCGACGAGACCCGCCCCGACAATCGCGACATCGTGGTCAACGACGTTCATGTCAGCGTCTCGATGACGTGGTTCTGATTGGTGTAGATGCAGATGTCGCCGGCGATCGTCAGCGACTGCTTGACGATGTCGGCCGCACCCAGTTCGGTGTGCTCGAGCAACGCTCGTGCCGCCGCCTGCGCGTAGGCGCCGCCGGAGCCGATCGCGACGATGCCGTGCTCCGGTTCGAGCACGTCGCCGTTACCCGAAATGATCAACGACGAAGTCGTGTCGGCAACCGCGAGCATGGCCTCGAGACGGCGCAAGATTCGGTCGGAACGCCAGTCCTTGGCCAATTCGACGGCAGCGCGCTGCAGCTGTCCCTGGTGCTTGTCGAGCTTGGCCTCGAAGCGTTCGAACAGCGTGAACGCGTCGGCGGTCGCGCCGGCAAAACCGGCGAGGACACGCTCGCCATACAACCGGCGAACCTTGCGCGCGGTCGACTTGACCACGACCGCGCCGAGCGTCACCTGGCCATCGCCGCCCAGCGCGACGTTCGGTCCACGCCGAACGGAAAGTATGGTCGTGCCGTGAAAGGGTTCCATCAGTTCGACACCGCACGGCACCCTTTGTGGTGCCGCCCGTGGTTCACTGGGGCTTCTTGATGAAATGCCGCGGCGAGATTCCGATCAGCAGCAGGAGCGCCCGCACGATCGGCGTAGCGCCGACGATCTGTACCGATTTGCGCTGCGACTCGGCGCGGCTGATCGCGTTGAACATTGCTCCGGCGCAGACGAAGTCGACGCGATCGACCGCCGCCATGTCGATCGGTACCACGTGCCGTCCTTCGCGAAACAGTGCGAACTTGGCGAGCTGGGCGTCGGACGAGCCGGTCATCGTGCCGCACCAGACGAGGGTCTCGGCATTGTCCTGCGCGGCGGCGGCGGTCGGCGTGTCCGTCGCCGCCGCAGCCGTCGTCACCGCGAGCGGCGGCTCCCATGATGGCGGCGACACCTCGAACGCGATCGCGAATTCGATCGCGCGATCCTCGAAGGCCCGGTGATCGTTCTGCCACTGCAGCAGTTCGAGTAGCAGGATCCAATAGCCCTCGCCCGCGCCCTTGCCCTGCTTGACGGCTTGGTCGAGCGCCTTGCGTATCTTCTCGGGGTGCTGCAATACCAATGGATACTTGCGCTTGCGCAGTTGCGCCAGCGCATCGGCCAGCAGCTTGGCGCCCGCGTCATCGGCACCGGTCAGCGAGCCCAGATCCATGCGAACCTGCGGTTGCCGGTGCGAGGCCGCGAGCACGTTGGCGATCTGCGGCGCATGGCTCGCGGTGAGTTTGCCGGTGAATCCGACATATCCGCCCGCCACCGGTCGTGCGCCCGGGCGCAGGCGCGATCCGCCCTCCTCCCACGCCGGCGCCGAGCGCTCGAAGGCGACGACATACTGCAACGCGAGCTGGTCGAACGCGACCCGATCGTCGGCCCGTTGCAGCAAGTCGAACAAAGCGAGCCATGCCAGCGGCGAAACCTTGGCGTCGTGGTCGTCGATCACGCCCTGCTCGAGCACCTCGCGCGCCGGCTGCGCCTGGCCATTGGCGTAGAGCAGCGCCGCGTTCTCGAGCACGGCACACAGGCCGGGATTGGCTTCCGCGACCACGATGTCCTGTTGCGGCGTCGACCAATCGATCATGCTGTGCGGGCCGGTCACCGTGATATCGCGGTCGCGGGCGTCTGCTGCTGCAGCATCCGCTCCAGCCTTTCCGGATAGCGCCGTCCGTCCCTTCGCCGCGGCCGCGATCTCGCGCGCCGATGTCGGCCCGCGCGCGGCCGGCTGCCGTGCGTCATGCCGAGGTGCAATCTCGGGGCCGGGTTTCGCCTTGTCGGGCTTGGCCTTGCCCGGCAATTTTGGAAACAGATTGAATGCCATTGCGTTGTGCCTTGCTCGACCCCAGACCATGCCAAATGAATATTATGGGCCGATCACCAGCGACCAACAAGCGGCACAGCAGGAATTCAACTTACGACGACGCCAGGTTCTTCGCCGCAAACTCCCAATTCAGCAGTTTGTCGACGACGGCATTGGCGTAGTCCACCCGCTTGTTCTGGTAGTCGAGGTAGTACGCGTGCTCCCACACATCGATCGTGAGCAAAGGCGTCTTGCCCATGGTGAAGGGCACTTCAGCATTGGCCGTCTTGGTGATGCTAAGCTTGCCGCCTTCGACCACGAGCCAGGCCCACCCACTGCCGAACTGCGTGAGCGCCGCATTGACCAGCGCCGCCTTGAATTTGTCGTAGTCGCCGAAGGCAGTATTGATCTCTTTCGCGAGCTCGGCCGGCGGTTTGCCGCCACCGCCCGGCTTCAGGCTGTTCCAATAGAAGGTGTGGTTCCAGACCTGGGCCGCGTTGTTGAATAGCGCCGCCTTGTCGGCTTTGCCCGCGGTGGCGCGGATGATCGATTCCAGCGGCTGGCCTTCGTATTCGGTACCGGCGACGAGTTTGTTCAGCGTATCGACGTAGGTCTTGTGATGCTTGCCATAGTGAAAACCCATGGTCTGCGCGGATATCACAGGCGCAAGAGCACCATCGGAATACGGCAACGGCGGCAGATAGAACGGCTCGGACATGGTGTATCCCCTGATGAGGTCGAATGGAAGAAAACGCGTTGCCGGGTTCGGGGCAAGTGCCGACGCCGCACGCGCGCGTTCGGCTTTCCATGGCCTCGGCGACCTCGCCCAACACGCCCGCAAGATCGCTTGACCCGCTGGCAACCCCTAGCATAACCTCGACCGTGCTGGCCTGTCGAAGTTCCGGTCATTGTCGGCCGCACAGCTTCCCACGGTGCCGCACTCGAGGAGGAGCGCAATGAAGAATCCGCTTGATTCACTGTGGGGAACCGTCATATCGGGACTGATCCTGACGGTCATCCTGTACTTCGTGGTCAAGAACATCCTGGTCTGAGGGGGACGATCATGGACTTCGTACCGGCAATCGCACGGTGGCTGCACTTCATGGCCGGCATCATGTGGGTCGGCCTGCTCTATTACTTCAACTTCGTGCAGGTCGCTGCACTGAAAGCCGCCACTGCCGACGGCACCAATGCGGGCATCACCAAGCACGTCGCGCCACGGGCATTGTTCTACTTCCGTTGGGCCGCAGTGGTCACGTGGCTCGCGGGCGCAGCGTTGCTGGGGAATCAGTTCGTCAACGCGTTTACCCTCAGCAAGGGCATGGCCGGCATCGGCGTGGGCGCGTGGCTTGGGACGATCATGCTGTTCAACGTGTGGGTGCTGATCTGGCCGAACCAGCAGAAGATTCTGGGCATGAAGCCGGCCAGCGACGAGGAGAAGGCCACGGCACGCCGCGTCGCATTCCTGACCTCTCGTGTCAATGTCGCGCTTTCGATCCCGATGTTGTTCTTCATGGCCGCAGGCTGGTCGCACCGCGGGATCTTCGGGCTGTAGCCATCGCAGGTTGCAGCAAAAGCAAAACGGCCCGCTCTAGCGGGCCGTTTGTTCAAACTTCGAGCAGAGCGCGCAGCCAGGGCGCGGCTCAGTCGCCGTAGAGTTTCTGCACGCGCTCACGCCGCTCCTGCGCCTCCAGCGACAGGGTCGCCGTCGGACGCGCAAGCAGGCGCGCCACGCCGATCGGCTCGCCGGTTTCCTCGCAGTAGCCGTAACTGCCGTCGTCGATCTGCTTGATCGACTTCTCGACCTTCTTCAGCAGCTTGCGCTCGCGGTCGCGCGTGCGCAGTTCCAGTGTGTATTCCTCTTCCAGCGTCGCGCGGTCGGAAGGATCCGTGGTTACCTCGTTTTCGCGCAGGTGCTGGCCGGTGTCGTCGGCGTTGTTCAACAACTGCGCGCGCAACTCGAGCAGGCGCTGCCGGAAGAACGCTAGCTGCGCCT
This sequence comes from uncultured beta proteobacterium, assembly GCA_963821485.1. GTDB lineage: Bacteria > Pseudomonadota > Gammaproteobacteria > Burkholderiales > Casimicrobiaceae > PALSA-1003. The sequence goes on along the minus strand of CAWGEB010000009.1, from coordinate 140,759 downwards.
CGTTCATGTAGTCCTTCTCGGGCGCCTTCAACAGGTCCTGATCGGTCAATTCCTTGACCTTCTTCACCGCCGCCGCCGCCTTTACTGGCGCGCTTTTGGCCGGCACGCTCTTGGCGGGCACAGCCTTGGTAGCCATGCTCTTGCTTGCCATGGTTTTGCCTGCTGCGCTCTTGCTTGCAATGCTTTTGGTTGCCACGCTCTCACCTTCCTGCCACGGCCCGCGGCGGCCCTGCGTTGCTCCGCGATTGTCCAATACGGCCATCGGCCTGGTCAAAAGGCTCGATCTGCCGTTGCGTGCGGTCGGCGCCCCGAAGGCCACCGTACCAAACCTGGCATTATATCTCCAACTGCCCATTGCAAGCCAGCGCGTGCGCTGCCGCCCATTGGACGCCCCGGCCAAGGTCTTGGCGCGGCGGGCGCCCGTATAATCATGCGGAATCCTTGGCAATTCATGACGGCTCCCTCGCTCACGCTCACCCGGCCGGACGACTGGCACCTGCACCTGCGCGATGGCGACGTGATGAGATCCGTTGTCGGAACGACCGCACGGGTGTTCGCGCGCGCGGTGGTGATGCCCAACCTGAAGCCTCCGGTCACGACCGTGGCCGAGGCCGCATCCTACCGGGACCGCATCGCGGCCGCGCTACCCGCGGACTCCCAGTTCGCGCCGCTGATGACGCTGTACCTGACCGATCGCACGAGCGTCGACGAGATCGCGAAGGCGCGCGCTTCCGGCTTCATCATCGGCGTCAAATACTATCCTGCGGGCGCGACGACGAATTCCGATTCCGGCGTGACCGATCTCGCGCGCGTCTGGCCGCTGCTTGCGGCGATGGAACGGCTCGGTCTGCCCCTGCTGCTGCACGGCGAGTCCACCGATCCTGGCGTCGATGTGTTCGATCGCGAACGCGCATTTGTCGACGCATCGCTGTCGCGCATTGTCCGAGAGTTCCCGGCGCTGAAGATTGTCCTCGAGCACATCACGACCGCGGAAGCCGCGGATTTCGTCGCTGCGTCGCCGCCGAATGTCGCCGCGACGATCACGCCGCAACACCTGCTCTACAGCCGCAACGCGCTTTTCGCAGGCGGTGTCCACCCGCACCTGTACTGCCTGCCGGTGCTCAAACGCGAGGTGCATCGCCTGGCGATCGTTCGCGCCGCAACCAGCGGCAATCCGAGCTTTTTTCTGGGAACCGATTCCGCGCCTCACGCCCGGCACACCAAGGAGAACGCGTGCGGCTGCGCCGGATGCTACTCGGCGCATGCGGCGATCGAACTCTACGCCGAAGCCTTCGAGAATGAGGGCGCGCTCGATCGCCTCGAAGCCTTCGCGAGCTTCCACGGCGCGGATTTCTACGAGCTGCCGCGCAACGCCGACACGATCACGTTGCAGCGTGAGGCGTGGACGGTGCCTGCCGAATACCCGCTCGGTGGGCATGCTGTGGTGCCGCTGCGAGCAGGCGAAAACATGCGCTGGCGCGTGCTATCCTAGCCCCTCGAAGTCAGCCAGACCGTCGCTGCCCGAACGGCGCAAGCCGGGACGGGGAGAGGAAAGTCCGGGCTCCGCAGAGCAGGATGCTGGGTAACGCCCAGACGCAATAAGTTGTCCGTGAGAGCGGCGACGAAAGCGAGGAATAGGGCCACAGAGACGAGTCGCCCCCGTTCAGGTCACACTGGGTCGGGAGCGGGTGAAACGCGGCAACCTCCATCCGGAGCAACACCAAGTAAGCGGACGATGACGCTGCTCGCCGAGTCCGCGGGTAGGTGGCTCGAGCGCCGTGGCAACGCGGCGCCTAGACGAATGACGGCCATAGGGTACGCACTGCGTGCCCCGTAACAGAACCCGGCTTATCGGCTGACTTCGAATTTCTTTTGCATGCCTGCGCAGTCGTTTGCGCGTTGTGCTTAGGTGGGCGACGCCGGGCCGAATGATCGGTCCTACATGCGCTTGCGCCGGACATCGCGCAGGATTTCCCGCGCGGCGTTATGCCCGGGGATGCCGGTCACGCCGCCGCCGGGATGCGTTCCCGCGCCGCACATGTACAGACCCGCCAACGGGCCGCGGTAGTGGCCGTTGCCCAGCACCGGACGTGCCGAGAACAGTTGATCGAGCGTCAGCGCGCCATGGAAGATGTCGCCGCCGATCAGGCCGAACTCGCGCTCGAGGTCCAGCGGCGACAAGATCTTGCGTGCGATCACGCTCCCGGCGAAATTCGGCGCATGCCGATCGACCGTCGCGATCATCAGGTCGGCGACCTGGTCCTTGACGTCGTCCCATGACCTGCCCTCCGACAGCTCGGGGTTCGCGTGCTGGCAGAACAGGCTGACGACGTGCTTGCCCGGCGGCGCGAGCGAGGCGTCGACGGTCGATGGAACAAGCATTTCGACGATCGGCTCGCGCGACCAGCCGTGTTGCCGAGCGTCGAAATACGCGCGCTCCATGTAGTCGAGCGACGGGGCGATGATGATGCCCGAGCGCAGGTGCGAACCGTCACCGGGTGCGCAGGCGAACTCGGGCAGCGCAGCGAGCGCTACGTTCATCCGGAACGTCGCCGACGCGCAGCGATAGGCATCGATCCGTCGGCGGAAATCCGCGTCGAGTGCCGCGCCATCGATCAACTGCTCGTACAACAACTTCGGATTGACGTTGGCGACGACGCGACGCGCCGCGATTTCGGTGCCGTCCGTCAACGCGATCCCGTGCGCACGCCCGTTGCGGGTGAGCACGCGCGCAACGGGCGCAGCGGTGAACAGTGTGACGCCCCGAACTTGCGCTTCGGCCGCCATCGCCTGCGTGATCGCTCCCATGCCTCCGATCGCGTGCCCCCATTGCCCGCGCTTGCCGTTGATCTCGCCGAAGACATGATGCAGCAGCACGTAGGCCGAGCCTGGTGTGAACGGACTGGCGAAATTGCCGACCACGGCGTCGAACCCGAACGCCGCCTTGATTGGGGCCGATTCGAACCACTGGTCGAGGACCGCGCCGGCGCTCTTGGTGAACAGGTCGAGTAGGTCGCGCCGCGCGGTCAGCGACAGGCGCTTGAGCCGGCCGCCCACCTTCCACGTCCGGAACAGATCGTGGATGCCGCCGCCGAGATTTGGCGGCGTTTCGAGCAGCAGCGAGCGCAGCACATCGGCGACGCCGTCGAGCATCGCGTAATACGCAGGAAGCGCTGCGGCGTCCCGGGTCGAGAAGCGCGCCACCTCGGCCTGCGTTGCCGCGAGTCCGCCGCCGACCCTGATGCAATCGTTGCCCGGCAGCGGGAGGAAATTGGCGAACGGGCGCTCGACGATGCGCAAGCCATGCGCGGCAAGGTTCAGGTCGCGGATGACTTTCGGGTGCAGCAAGCTGACCGTATAGCTCGCGGTCGAGTTGCGAAAGCCGGGATGAAATTCCTCGGTGACCGCGGCACCACCGACGATGCCGCGCCGCTCGAACACCGCGACCGAGAGTCCGCCCGCGGCCAGGTAGCACGCGCACACCAGGCCGTTGTGGCCGCCGCCGACGATGACGGCGTCGTAGCCGGACGTGGGATGCGCCATGGGATGGTCCATCGATTGCGGCCAGCGCGCCAAGGCGCGTCCGCAGGCGGGACGCTCAGTCCTCGGTCATGCCTGCGGCGACGGTGGAGAAACCGCAGTCGACGTAGGTAATCTCGCCGGTCACCGCGCTGGCGAGATCGGATAGCAGGAATGCGGCGACGTTGCCTACCTCGTCGATCGTGACGTTGCGCCGCAGCGGCGCAGTCTTCTCGACAAAATTGAGGATCTTGGAAAACCCGCCGATACCCGCCGCCGCAAGCGTCTTGATCGGGCCGGCGGAGATCGCGTTGACGCGGATGCCCTCCGGACCGAGGCTCTGCGCGAGATACCGCACGCTGGCCTCGAGGCTCGCCTTGGCCAGGCCCATGACGTTGTAGTTCGGCAGCGCGCGCACCGCGCCCAGGTAGGTCAGCGTGAGCAGTGCGGCGCGGCGCCCCTGCAGCAGCGGGCGGGCAGCCTTGGCGAGTGCGGCGAAGCTGTATGAACTGACGTCGTGCGCAACCTTGAATGCCTCGCGCGACAGCCCGTCCAGGAAATCGCCGGCCAGCGCCTCGCGCGGCGCGAACGCGATCGAATGCAGGAGCCCGTCGAGTCCGCCCCATTCACCGCCGAGCGCGTCGAACAGCGCAGCGATCTGGTCGTCGTCGGTGACGTCGCACGGCAACACCGGCGCGCTACCAAAATCGGCAGCGAGCTTGACGACGCGATCCTTCAGCTCCGCGTTGACGTAGGTGAAGGCGAGCGTCGCACCTTCGCGGCGGCAGGCGCGGGCGATGCCGTAGGCGATCGAGCGATTGGAAAGCAATCCCGTGATCAGGATCTTCTTGTCGGCGAGCAAGCCCATGAAATGCTAGCCCCCCTGCTTGATGACGCCGCACGCGATCCAGCCGGTCGGGCTGCCGCCGTACAAGGGCTTCGGATCGGGATCGAGGGTCTCGTGCACGACCACGGCGTGACCGACGATGTCCGTCGGTTTGCCATCGCCGACCGTTACACCGGTGATGGTCGCCTGCAGATTCGCGCGATTCTCCGTGGCTGCATACAGTTCCGGCAGGTGCCCGCTGCGCCTTGCGCCGGGCGGGTTGCCCGGCACATTCCACACCGGCCCTGCGCTGGCGGCATTGGGTGAACTGCAATTGCCCGTCTCGTGGATGTAGATGCTGTGTCGTCCAGTGTTCAGGTTGAAAATGCTCGCGGCCACGCCGACCTTGTCGCCGGTCTGGCGAAAGGTGATGATCCCGTAGGTATTGCTGTTGCTCTTGGATACCAGCCGCGCGGTTGCCTGATTGGGGCCCGGCATGAAGACGGTAAAGCCCGAAAACTGCACGGTATCGTCGGTGGTCGTCGTCGTGGTCGTGGTCGCGGTTGTGCCGCACGCCACAAGCAGCACCGCCGGCAGCGCACTGCACAGCCATCGTCCAGACCCGGCGATCCGCACGCGCTATTTGACCGTGATGTTGATCGACGCCGCCATTGCAGGCCCGTAGGACACGTGGGCGCCATTGGCGAACTGCATCGTCAACTTGTATTGACCGGGCGGCAACGTGAGTTCCGCGTCGCTCTGCGCCTTGCCGAAATGCAGGTGCTTGTCGTCGACGGGTATCGCGTCGCCTGCGCTCATCGGTCCAAGGTTGATCAAGAGGTGATGGTGGCCCGAATCGGCCTTGATGTCGCCCGCAGGCTCCACCGCCATGCCCTTGACCCCGAACACCACCTTGAACGGGCTGCTGACCGTTGCGCCGTCCTTCGGCTCGATGAACCATACCGATTTACCGGGCGCCGGATTCATGGTGCTGCAACTCGCGAGCAAGAGGACGGCGACAAGCGCTGGGTAGCTCACGAGTCGTTGCACTATTGATTTCTCCTGGAACGAACACCGGCCGCTGGCAGCGCGACACGATCCTGCCCGCGAATGGTCAATGATATGCGAACGCTCACGGCTTGCCAAAGGCAATCGGACCACCGGCGGCGGTGCCTCGGCGGTCTCAGTGCTCCGAGTTCCAAGCCCGCGCGGCACGCGCCGTCGCGGGCATGTTGCACAGGGACAAGGTAGAATTGTTCGGCCGCCTTCACGGGCGGCCGTTTTTTCGCGTCCGAGCCCTTCATGCCTTCGCTGATGACCCCGCAGGAAATCGTGCACGAGCTCGACAAGCACATCGTCGGGCAGCATTCGGCCAAGCGCGCGGTTGCGATCGCGCTGCGCAACCGGTGGCGGCGGCAGCAAGTCGCGGAGCCGTTGCGGCAGGAGATCACGCCCAAGAACATCCTGATGATCGGTCCCACCGGCGTCGGCAAGACCGAGATCGCGCGGCGGCTAGCGAAGCTCGCCAACGCGCCCTTCATCAAGGTCGAAGCGACCAAGTTCACCGAAGTCGGCTACGTCGGGCGCGACGTCGACACCATCATCCGCGACCTGGCCGAGACCGCGATCAAGCAGACGCGGGAAATCGAGACGCGCAAGGTGCGCGACCGTGCCGCCGACGCCGCGGAAGAGCGCGTGCTCGACGCGCTGCTGCCCCCCGCGCGCGAGGTCAACTTCCACGACATGCAGCCGACCGATACCGCGGCGCGGCAGAAGTTCCGCAAGATGCTGCGCGAAGGTTCGCTCGACGACCGGGAGGTCGACGTCGAAGTCTCCACGATGCCGAGTCAGATGGAGATCCTCGCGCCGCCGGGCATGGAGGACCTCACCAGCCAGATCCAGGGAATGTTCCAGCAGATGTCGGGCGCGCGGCGCAGCGTGAAGCGGATGAAGGTCGCCGACGCCTTGAAGGCGCTCATCGACGAAGAGGCGGCCAAGCTCGTCAACGAGGAAGATCTCAAAACCAGGGCACTGGCCAACGTCGAGCAGAACGGCATCGTCTTTCTCGACGAGATCGACAAGATCGCCAGCCGGCAGGAGATGCACGGCGCCGACGTGTCGCGCCAGGGCGTGCAACGCGACCTGCTGCCGCTGGTCGAAGGCACCACGGTACAAACCAAGTACGGAATGATCAAGACCGACCACATCCTGTTCATCGCCAGCGGTGCGTTTCACCTCGCCAAGCCGTCGGACCTGATCCCGGAGCTGCAGGGACGCTTCCCGATCCGCGTGGAGTTGGCATCGCTCTCGGTTGCCGACTTCGAGCAGATACTCACCGCCACCGACGCGTGCCTCACGCGCCAATATCAGGCATTGCTCGCGACTGAGCACGTCGAGCTCAACTTCGAAGCCGACGGCATCAGGCGACTGGCCGAGACCGCGTTCGCCGTCAACGAAAAGCAGGAGAACATCGGTGCACGCAGGCTCTACACGGTGATGGAACGGCTGCTCGACGAAGTTTCGTTCGACGCGAACAAGCTCGAAGGGCGGACGATCACGATCGACGCGAAGTATGTCGACGAGCGCCTGGCTGGGATCGCCGGCAACGACGACCTGGCGCAGTACATCCTCTAGGTTGGACTTTGTTCGAACGCCTCCTCGGCATCATCCTGCCGGTGTTCCTGATCATCGCGCTGGGCTATGTCTACGCCAGGCGCACGAAGCCCGACATGACGTGGGTGAACCGCATCAACCTGAACGTGCTCGCACCGGCGCTGATTTTCAGCGCGCTGGCGAGCAAGGAATTCGACCTCGCCGCGAACCGGACACTCATCCTCGGCGCGATCGGCGTCGTCGTCGGGTCGGGGCTGCTCGCCTGGCCCTTCGCCAGGCTCCTGCACGAGGACGTGCGCACCTTCGTCCCGCCGATGATGTTCAACAACTGCGGCAACATGGGCCTGCCGCTCGCGGTGCTCGCGTTCGGCCAGGTGGGCCTGTCGGCGATGGTCGCGCTGTTCACCGTGTCCAACCTGATTCAATTTACCGTCGGCGTGCACATCGTCAATCGTCACGCCGAGTTCTGGCCCGTGTTTCGCAACCCGATGGTGATCGCGACATTCATCGGCTTCGCCTTCGCCATCGCGCAGCCGCCCATGCCCGACTGGCTGATGCTGGCGATCAAGATGACGGGCGACGCCATGATCCCGCTCATGCTGATCTCGCTGGGCGCGCGCATGGCGACCGTCACCTGGGGTGGCTGGAACCTGGGCATTATCGGTGCGCTGGTGTGCCCGCTTACCGGGATCGCGATGGCCGCGCTGATGTCGCCGGTACTGCGCCTCGATCCGACCCAGCAGGGTCTGCTGATACTGTTCGGCTGCCTACCCCCCGCCGTGCTGAATTTCATGGTCGCCGAGCAGTACGACCAGGAGCCGGCGAAGGTCGCGTCGATCGTGCTGATCGGCAATGTTGCGTCGATCGTGTTCGTGCCACTTGGCTTGTCGCTCGCACTGCACTGAACCAGAGGAGCCCGGAATGACCCCCGCCGCCATCGAAGCCGCCGCCCGTTTTCTTGTTGCCGCGAGGCAATCACGACGCCCCGGCGAACGCATACCCGAAGCATCTCGCCCTGCCGACATCGACGCGGCGCTGGCGATACAGAAGCGAGTCACCGAGCTGCTGGGATTGCCGATCGGCGGCTGGAAGTGTTCCGTTCCGACGACGCCGCGCCCGGTGTCGATGGCGCCGATCTACGCGCCGACGATTTTTGCCGCTTCGCCTTGCCCGATCCTCCCGATCGGAGGGCTGGCGCGCATCGAGCCGGAGATCGCTTTCGTCATGGCGCGCGATCTGCCTCGACGCAACACGCCCTATGACGAGGCCGAAGTTCGCGCGGCGGTTCGCGCGCCGCACCTCGTTCTGGAACTAATGGGCCCGCGCTACGCGGATCCCGCCACGGCCACGTTTCCCGAACTGCTTGCCGACGGCGTTGCGAATCATGGCCTGTACGTCGGCCCCGCGGTACCGGACGCGCTCGACCGAGCACTGGAAACATTTCCGATCGCGATCGATGCCGGAGGGAAGGCATTGCACAAGGTGCAGGGCAAGCATCCCGACGGCCATCCGATGAAGCCGCTGGTCTGGCTCGCGAACTACCTCGCCGGGACGAGCAAGGGGCTTGCCGCGGGACAGATCGTCACCACCGGATCGTACTGCGGTGTCGTGGACGTGCCGCTGGATGCGCCGCTCCGCATCCGGTTCGGCGATCTCGGGACGTTATCGGTCGAGTTTTCGGCAATAGGCCCGTCGTAAGTCCGGATTTCCTTCGCAGGCGTACTTGCGTACCATACTTCCGGACATGGCAAGACACAGGCCACGCGGGACCTGGCCACAACAATCCACAGGAGGAACGACATGAGCGGTTCGATGCGTTGGACGCGGCGCAGGGCAATGGGCGCCGCGCTCGCTGGGGCGTTCGTTGCGTCGGTGCCGCGCCAGGCGAAGGCAGCGACGACGCTGCGCTGGGCCTCGGTCCTGCCGGCCAATCACCCCCAGGTCGTCATGATGGAACGCGTAGCGAAACAGGTCCGGGAAGAGACCGGCGGTGCGGTCGACGTGCAGACCTTCGCGGCCGGCCAGCTCGGTTCGTCGCGTGATCTGATCGAAGCGACGTCGACCGGCGCGATCCAGATCGTCGACGAGGGCGCTGCACAATTCGGGCAGTTCGTCCCGCAGTTCTCGATCCTCGAAGCACCGTACATCTGGCGCGATGAGAAGCACATGCGGCGCGTGATGACCTCGCCGATCATGGACGAGATGAGTGCATTGCTCGTTGCCAAGCGGCAGATGCGCGTACTTGGGGCGACCTACTACGGCAAGCGGCATGTGACTTCCGGCACGAAGGCGATCAATACGGTCGCCGACATGAAGGGGTTCAAGCTGCGCATCCCCGAAGTCGATACCTTCCGGGCGATGGCCGAGGCCTGGGACGCGCGGCCGACGCCGCTCAATTTCAGCGAACTCTATCTCGCGCTGAGCCAGGGCGCGGTGGACGGCCAGGAAAATCCCCTGCCGACGATCCAGAGCGGGAAATTCTTCGAGGTGCAGAAGTACCTGGTGCTTACCGGTCACATCATCACGCCGCGCCTGATCGTAATCAACGAGGCGGCGTGGCAAGCGCTGAGCCCCAAAGAGCGAGCGTCGCTCAAGGCCGCGATCGACACGCACGGCGTGGCGCAGGACAACGAGATCCTGGCGCAGGAGTCCAAGCTCGTCGACACCTTCAAGGCCGGCGGCATGACCGTGATCCAGCCGGATATCGAAAGCTTCCGCAAGCCTGTGCTAGCCACGGTGCCCGCCAAGTTCGAAGCCAAGTGGGGCAAGGGTCTCTGGGAGCGCATCGCCGCGTATTGACCGGGCGTGTGCGGCCGGCGCAAGCGCTTGCCACGCAGCGCCGGCTCTCCTGATCACGTGCCGGAGTCCTGATGCTTCGTCGTCTCGTCGGTGCCTTCGACAAGGCCACCGCGTTCCTGGCCTGTGTCCTGGTCGCTGCGCTGCTCGGCTGCGTATCGCTCGGCGTCGTCACCCGCACCGCCGGCGCCCCGTTGATCTGGACCGACGAGTTCTCTCGCTTCCTGATGGTATGGCTCGCCGTATTCGGTGGGATCCTGGCGAGCCGCAAACGCCTGCACGTACGCATCCGGTATTTCCAGGATCTGTTGCCGCCGCGCGCGCACAAAGCGGTCGAGCTCGCGATTCAGATCGCGGTCACGCTCTTCGGCGCGATGATCTGCATCTACAGCGTCGGCCTGGTCAACAAGAACCTGGACCTCGAGGCGACGTCGCTGCCTCTGTCCATGGCGTGGATGTACGTGCCGATGGTGCTGGCCGGCATCGTATTCGCGGTGCAGGGCGCGCGCGAGATCGTGGACGTCCTGCGACGTCGCAAGCGACAAGCCTCGTCCGGCCCGGAGACGGGCATCGAATGAATCACCTGATCCTGGAGATCGTCGCCGTCTGGCTGGTCGCGATCCTGATCGGCCTGCCGTTGTTCGCGTCGATGGGGCTCGCCGCTTTCGCCTATGTAATTTTCAGCGGACTGTCGCCCTCGATCGTTCCACAGAAAATGGCGCAGGCGATGAATTCGTTTCCACTCGTCGCTGCGCCGCTGTTCATCCTGATGGGCAATCTGCTCGGCGCGGCGAAGCTCACCGATCGCATCGTCCGCTTCGCGACGTCGATCGTCGGTTCGTTGCGCGGCGGCTATGCGCACGCCAGCATCCTGTCGAGCATGATATTCGCCGGCATGGTGGGTTCGGCGGTCGCCGACGCCGCGGGAACCGGTGCGGTCGAAGTCCGCGCGATGAAGAAGGCCGGCTATCGGCCCGAAACGGCCGCGGCCATCAGCGCGGCGGCGGCGACCATCGGCCCGATCATCCCGCCCAGCCTGCCGATGGTGATTTACGGTGTTACCGCCGACGTGTCCATCGGCCGCCTGTTCCTCGCCGGCTTCGTCCCCGGCGTGCTGATGGGCCTGTCGCTCATGGTCATGGTGGCGATCATCGCGCCGCGCCAGGGCTTGCCGCGCCACGCCTTCGGCGGACTGCGCGAAGTGTGGATGGCGTTCAAGGGGGCAGCCTGGGCACTGCTCGCGCCGGTGATCCTGCTCGGCGGCATGTTCAGCGGCCTGTGCACGCCCACCGAAGCGGCCGCGGTTGCCGATGTCTACGCGCTGTTCCTCGGCTTCGTCGTCTATCGCACGCTGCACGTCAAGGACATGCCGGCGATCCTGATCAACACCGCGGAAACCACCGGCATCGTCATGCTGCTGGTCATGGTCGCCGGTGCGTTGGGCTGGTGCATGTCGATCTCGCGCATCCCGCAGACCGTGGCGCCCGCTCTGGTCGCCGCGATTCACGAACCGCTGGTGTTCCTGCTGGCCTCGAACGTCATCCTGCTCGTGGTCGGTTGCTTCATGGAGACGCTGGCCGCGATGCTGATTCTCGTCCCGATCCTGGTGCCGGCGGCGATCGGTTTCGGCATCGACCCGGTGCAATTCGGATTGATCATCATCTTCAACCTGATCCTCGGGACCATCCATCCGCCTATCGGCGTGGTGCTGTTCGTCATGGCCCGCATCGCGGAGATCAGCTTCGAAAAGATATCGCGCGCCATACTGCCCTGGCTCGTGCCGCTCCTGATCGTGCTGGTCGCGATCACGGTGTGGCCGGCGCTCACGCTCTGGCTGCCGAACCTGGTCATGCATAAGTAGGATCGGCGCGACACGTTGGCGAGTTTCGCCTATTCCGCAGCGGTCCCCGGCAGATCGACCGTGGCGTACGCGGCAGGCACGTTGATCTCGATGAGTTCCATGTCGTCCGACCGCCCGACGACGTTGTGCGGCACGCCGCCCGGCTGCGACAACGACGACCCGGCGCGCACGGTGACCTCGCCGTCGATGCCCGCGTAGCGGAATTTGATCCAGCCCTTGAGCACGATGACGAAATGCGCCGTCATGTCGTGCCAATGCCAGCCGGTCTCGGCGTCGAAGGGGCGGATGGCGCGGATGTGCTTGGCGCCGATCCGGCCCTCGGTCGCTGCCGACCAGCCGAGATCGCGGTATTCGACGTCAGCGCGCGGCCCGTCGCGCGTGAATGCTGCGCTATCGGCGTCGACCAGCGCGAACTTGCTCATCGCTTGGGCGAGCGCGAGGGGTCCCGGGTAGCGCGTCGCGTTCGTGTCGAGAGGCATCGGGTTCGCGTTCCAGGGTGCCAGTTAGCCTCGGGAATCATAGCATCGTCGGCGGCCCCGCCGCGACGCGCTACTGGATCACCTCGTCCGCGCGCAGCAGCAACGACTGCGGGATGACGATGCCGAGCGCCTTGGCGGTCTTGACGTTCACCGACAGATTGAACACCGACGGACGCTCGACGGGCAGATCGACCGGCTTGACGCCTTTGAGAACTTTGTCGACGTAGGCAGCGGCGCGCCGGTTGAGCACGTTAAGGTCGGTGCCAAAAGATAGTAGACCACCGTCCGAGGCAACCCGTGCGTTAGGCGAGACGACAGGCAAGCCTCGCTTTAATGCCCACTCGCTGACCTGCTTTCGCACTGGACCCGTGCCCGCAAGTGCCGGATCGTCGATGAGGTAGATCGCGTTGGCGCCGGATGCCGCGATCGCGGCGAGCGCCTGCGACAGGTCGGAGACATTCCGGGCCTCGATTCTGATCAGGGTCAGGCCCAGTTGGGCGGCCGCCGCTGCCAAGAGGCCCGGATAGTCGCGATTACTAGGGTTGTCAGGATTGAGCAGCAGCGCAACGCGCGACGTGCGCGGCACCAACTCCTTCAGCAACTGCAGGCACTTGAGTTCCTGCTCGACACTGACGAGCGTGAAGCCGGTTACATTTCCGGTCGGGTGCGCCAAATTGCCGGCAAGTCGCGTCAGCGTTTCCTCACCTCCCGGACCGACGATGATCGGGATCGTTGTCGTCGCGTTCGCCGCTGCAGTGGCGCCCGGTCCGGCGGTCAAGATGACGTCCGGCCGCAGGCGGACAAGCTCAGCCGCAAGGGCGGGAAGTTTCTTGTAATCGTCCTCGGCAAACCGAAATTCAAACGAAACATTTTTCCCCGCGACGTAGCCAAGTTCGCGCATGGCATCCAAAAAGCAAGGGAGGGAAGACCCTTGCATATTCGCGCCGCACGCTTGGGACGTCGGTGCGCGAGGGGAGAGTATTGCGACTTTCGGCAGCTTGGCGGACTGCTGTGCCCAAGCGCACGCGGTCATTGCGAGGTTGAGCACCGAGAGGCAGGCGACGGCGATTGCCATGCCGCCCATGAACGTCCGCCGGTCCCTCATTGAATCACCTCATCCGCGCGCAGCAGCAGCGACGGCGGAATCGTCAGGCCGAGTGCCTTGGCGGTCTTCGAGGTTGATGACGAGCTCGATCCGAGTCGGCTCCTCAATCGGCAGATCGCCCGGTTTTGCGCCCTTGAGGATCTTGTCCACGTAAGTGGCGGCGCGACGGAAGATTGCCGGCAGGTTCGTCGCGTAGGCCATGAGTCCCCCAGCGTCGGCGAACTCGCGCTCCCCGTAAACCGCGGGAAGCTGATGCTTGGCCGCCAGGTCCACGATCCGCGCGCGCTGGCTGAAGAACATCGCGTCGGTCTCGACCAGGAGGGCTTTTACGCCTGCCTGACTCATCTTCGCGAAGGCTTCGGCCAATTCGCCGGGATTTTGTGCGTTCACCCGCATCAAATCGATACCGAGCGAGCGGGCGGCCCCTGTCAATGACTCCGCTTGCGCGGTCGGCGCTGGGTTCGTGGGGTTGTTCAAGACACCTACACGCGTTGCCGGCACGACCTCGTGCAAGAGCTGAAGCCGCTTCGCCGTGAGTACCCAATTAAAAGTCGTCAGCCCTGTCATCGTGCCGCCGGGATGGTCGAGGCTTCGCACAAACCCCGCAGCAACAGGATCGGCTACAAGCGTGAAAACCACCGGCGTGGCCCCGACGACGTTCGCGGACAGCGCGCACGGTCGCACCCCCGTCCACGACGAGTACCTGCACCTTCAGCTCGATGAGCTCCCGTGCGAGGTCGGGAAGCCGGGCCGCGTCGCCATTCGCATAGCGCTCGTCGATGATGAGGTTCTGCCCCTCGACGTAGCCGAGTTCACGCAACCCGAGTCGGAGCGCCTCGATGTCGGCCGGTTCGCGCGATGTGCGTCGCAGGTACCCGATGCGCCAAACTTTCGTCGTCTGCTGCGCGAGTACCGCAAGCGGCAATACTAAAATGCCAGACACAACACGATTACAAACGTTCGCCGATCAATCACTGGATCACCTCGTCCGCGCGCAGCAGCAACAACTGCGGGATCTTGATTCCGAGCGCATTGGCGGTCTTCTGATTGACCGTGAGTGCGAAGTGAACCGGCCGTTCAATCGGAAGGTCAGCAGGCCGGGCGCCGTCAAGGACCTTGGCGACCAGGGTGGCCGCGCTGCGGTACATGTCCCGTTGCACGGGGCCATACGCCATGAGCAGACCATCCTTCGCGAAAAGCACGGTGAGGCCGATCGCCGGCAAGCGGCTCTTCAACGCGGCCTCGGCGACAATCGGTCGATACCGTGGATCAAGTATCCGGGGCGTGGAAAGGACGATCAACCCTTGTGCGCCGTCTTGGGTCGCGGTGCGGAGTGCGGCCGCTAACGCGTCGGGGCCACGCCATGCGATTGGCACGATCTTGACGCCGAGCCGTCGTCCGGCGACCTCTACTGCCTCGCGCTGCGCCGTGGCGACTTCAGGGTCCCAGAGCACGGCGACACGAGACAGCGTTGGCACCATCTCCTTGAGCAGTTGCAGCTGCTTGGCGCTTACTTCGGGTTGATCCAGGAAGACGCCGGTGAGGTTGCCTCCTGGTCGCGCGAGGCTGGCTGCATAACCAGCAGCGACGGGATCGATCTCGTTATCCAAGCCAACGATCGGAAGGGTCGTCGTCGCCGCGCGCGCAGCGCGTATCGCGTATGGGCCCAGAGCGAAGATCACCCGGACGCCGATTCCGACCAGCTCGGCGGCGAGTTCCTGCAGTCGATCCTGCGTGTCCGCGCTGCGGAACTCGATGATGAGATTCTGACCTTCGGGGTACCCCAGCTCCGCTAACCGGGTAAGTATCGTCGCATCGAGCGCGACCTCACCACCTCTCTTGGAGATGACGCGAGGTAACCCATCCGCGCGATCTTCGCCGGCGCCTGCGCGATAGTCGCGAACGGTGCGGCGAGCAAGCCAGCCACCAACGCGCCGACAAACGTGCGCCGATCGATCACTCGATCACCTCGTCCGCGCGCGACAAAACCGATTGCGGGATGGTAATCCCAAGCGCTTTGGCGGTCTTGAGATTGATAACCAACTCGAATTTCGTTGGCTGCTCGACGGGAATGTCGGCGGGCTTCGCGCCCTTGAGCACCTTGTCCACCAACTGGGCCGAGCGGCGCAGTTGATCGGCGAGCGACGCGCTGTATGAAAACAAGCCGCCGGCCTCGACCATTCGCGCGGTCCCGACGACCGGCAGACGGCTTCGATTCGCCAGTTCGATCAGCCGTCCGCGCAAATTGTCGGCGATCGACGAGGCCGCGTAGATCACATCGACACGCTGCCCGATCAGCTTGGCCACGGCAGCCTCCAGCTCGACCTGCGCTCGACATTTCGACCTCGACGATCGTCAGGCCGAGCGTTGTGGCCGCGAGCGCGAGCCTGGTGCGGTCGCCCGCGGACAATGGTTCGGTCGGGTCGCTTAGCGAGACCGACGCGTTTGGCGCCGGGCAGGATCTCGTGCAGCAGTTCGAGGCGCTTGGGTGCGAGTGACTCGGCGACACTGACGACACCGGTCGCGTTGCCGCCCGGATGCGCCAGGCTCGACACCAGGCCTCTGCCCACCGGGTCGGTCACCGCCGCGAACACGATCGGGATCGTGCGCGTTGCCTGGCTTCGCGGCCACTGCCGCCACCATCGGCGGCGCATAGATCAGCTCCGGCTTGCGCGCCACCAGTTCGGCCGCAAGCCTGGGCAGGTCCTGATGACGATCGTCGGCATAGGCGCGGTCGTAGGCAATGGTCTGCCCTTCGATCCAGCCGAGCTTGCGCATTTCGTCGAAGAAGGGTTTGAGCGTGACCTCCTCCTGCGCGCGCGTGCTGGGCGCGAGCACACCGACGCGCCGCGGGCCCGCTGCGGGGTTTTGCGCCCAAAGCGGCAATGCGCGAGCCGACACAACGATGCCGACGGCGCACCGGAGCATGCGACGCCGGTTCACTGGATCACCTCGTCCGCGCGCAGCAGCAACGATGGCGGGATGGTGAGGCCGAGCGCCTTGGCGGTCTTGAGGTTGATCACCAGTTCGACCTTGGTCGGTTGCAGGACCGGCAGATCGGCGGGCTTGGCGCCGTTGAGGATCTTGCCGGTGTAGATACCGGCCTGGCGATAAACTTCGGGGATGCTGCCGGCGTAGCTCATCAGGCCGCCGGCGACCACGGTATCGCGGGTATCGTAGATCGCCGGCACGGCGTAGCGTGCCGCCAGCGCGACAAATTGGTCGCGCCTGGCATTGAAAAACGGATCGGAGTCGACGATGAGGGCGCCGGCCCGTAATTTCGCCACAGTCGCGAAGGCCGCGTCAATTTCCTGTTCGGTGCGAGCGCTCACGACATCCAGTCGCAGTCCGAACGAGCGCGCTGCCTCCTGCACCTCGCGCGCCCTGGATTCAGCGGTCGTTTGAACGGGATTCAAGACCATGGCGATCGCAGTCGCTTTCGGCACCAACTGGTGCAGCAGCTCCAGCCGCTTCGCCGCCAGCTCGGCCGGGACAAAACTGACGCCTGTGGCATTACCGCCCGGGTGCGCAAGACTGGTGACAAGGCCGCCCTCAACAGGATCGTTGCCTGCCGTAAACACGATGGGAATGGTCGCGGTCGCTGCCTTGGCTTCCCGCGCCCCGCCGCCAGCTGCGACCAGGACCGCGACCTGACGACGAACCAGATCCGCTGCCAGCGCGGGCAATCGACTGTATTGGCCCTCGGCCCAACGAAATTCGATCGCGACGTTCTTGCCTTCGACGTAACCGGTCTCGTTCAGCCCGTTGCGAAACGCGGCAACGTAAGGTGCCCACGGTCCGGGTGACTGGGCGGAAAGAAACCCGATAACCGGCATCGACGTCTTCTGTGCGCGCACATCGAACGGTGACACGACCGCCATGCTGGCGAGCAGGACCGTAAACGTCCGCCGATTCATCACTGGATCACCTCGTCCGCGCGCAGCAGCAACGATGACGGGATCGTGATCCCCAGTGCCTTCGCGGTCTTCAGATTGATCACCAACTCGAACTTCGTTGGTTGCTCGATGGGCAGGTCCGCGGGTTTGGTGCCCTTGAGGATCTTGTCGACGAAGACCGCAGAGCGCTGCCAGATATCGTTGATGTCCGGACCAT
Source organism: uncultured beta proteobacterium (assembly GCA_963821485.1). Classification (GTDB taxonomy): domain Bacteria; phylum Pseudomonadota; class Gammaproteobacteria; order Burkholderiales; family Casimicrobiaceae; genus PALSA-1003. The sequence goes on along the minus strand of CAWGEB010000009.1, from coordinate 123,447 downwards.
AGGAGATCAGGCCGCCGGCCTCGACATACGAATCGAGTTCATACATTGCAGGAAGTCGGCTCCTGGCGGCCAATTCCGTGACTCGCCGGGCATGCGGAAAGAGAACCGATGACGCAGATACGAGGACCGCGCCAGCACGCGCCGCAGTCGCTGCCTGAAAAGCCCCCTCGATTTCTTCAACATCTCGAATCTCGAACGACAGCAGCTTCCAGCCTTTTTCCCGGGCCGCGGCTTCGGCCGCACGCCAATTGGCGATGCCAGGCCTGGTCCAGATCATGGCCAATGGGGCAGGACCTGGGACAAGTTCCTTAAGCAACTCGAGCAGCTTCCCGGTCGTTTCTACTGACTGAAAGCTAAACCCCGTGATGTTGCCGCCAGGGTGCCCGAGGCTCTGGACGTACCCCTGGGCGACAGGGTCATTGGCGGCCGTCATGATGACGGGGATCGTCGACGTTGCCTGCTTGAGCGCGGGAATGGCTGCGCTTGGGGCGAGAATCACGTCCACCTGGAGGCGAACCAGCTCAGCGGCCAACGCGGCGACGCGGTCGGGCTTGCCATCGGAACCCCGCGCTTCGGTCACGAAATGTTCGCCATAGATGTAGCCGAGTTCGCGCAGTCCGCGCAGGAGTGCAATGGCGGAAGGCGCCCGTGGCTGGGGTCCTACAAGGTCGGAAGTCGGCCGGTTACTGAGGATTCCGATCCGGTAGACCTTGCGCGTGGGTTGGGCGCCGGCGGCACGCGAAGCGGTCAGCGCGGCGAGACTCGCAAGAAAGATCCTGCGATCCATCACTGGATCACTCTTGCGCGTGGGTTGGGCGCCGGCGGCACGCGAAGCGGTCAGCGCGGCGAGACTCGCAAGAAAGATCCTGCGATCCATCACTGGATCACCTCGTCCGCGCGCAGCAGCAGCGATGACGGGATCGTGATCCCCAGCGCCTTCGCGGTCTTCAGATTGATCCTCAGTTCGAACTTGGTAGGCTGTTCGATAGGCATCTCCGCGGGCTTCGCACCGCGGAGGATCTTGTCGACGTACTCGGCAGCGCTTCTCAACGCGGCATTGAGGTCAGGCCCGAAACCGATCAGGTTCCCGGCGTCTACGCCGGGAAGCCCGCCTACCACCGCCAGCCCCCGCTCGATCCCTGCCTTGGCAATCCGAACCCGCTCGCGGTAGACGACAGGGTCGCCGATCGCCAACACGGCGTCCACGCGCTGCGCCTTCAGCGCGGCAAACGTCGCCTCGATGTCATAGGGGGGAACGAGCTTGATCTTCTCGAGGCGCATGCGCAGCCGTGACGCCTCGGCGTCGAGCGGCGGAATCTGATCCGCGGAGAATGCGGTCGACAGAACGGCGACGCGATTCGCGCGCGGGATCGCCTGGCGCAGAAATTCCAGTTGCTTGGGGCCGACCTCTGGATTGCGGAAGAAGATTCCCGTGATGTTCCGCCCCGGTCGCGCAAGGCTGGTCACGTACCCTTTTTCCACCGGGTCGTAGTTGAGAGCGACGCTCACGATGGGAATTGAGCGCGTCGCCTCGCTGGCCGCCTTCAAGGCTGCCTCGGGCCCGACAGCCACGATGACGTCCACGCGCTGCTGGACCATGCGAGAGGCGACCGTGGAGAGCTGTTCGGGGTTTTCGCCTGCTTCGAAGTCGACGCTCAGGTTCTTGCCATCAATCCAACCCAGCTCGCGCAACCGCGCCTCGAACGCCGCATAGAATGCTGCGCTTCGCGGGTTGCCACCCCCCGAAATAATGCCGACACGGTATTGCTTCGCGGGCTCTTGCGCCCAAATGGCACCGGCCGCGAGCAGATTCAATGTCGCAACAACAACGAATGCGCGCCGTCTCATCGCTGAATCACCTGATCGACGACAGGAAGCCAAACCATATCATGGCGCGCTGCGGGAGCATCTGCTTACCGCGTCGTCACGATCGGCTGCGCGATGATCCACAGGCTGGTCATCGTATAGCAAACCATCAGGGCGACCATCGGCCACTGGCTTCGCAGGGCAATCCGTCGGTCGGAATACGCTCGCAGCGCGACGCAATGCGCGAGGTAGACGGCGATCACGTGGCCGATCACGATGGCGCCGATCGATATGTACCAGACGGCGCGGGCGTCGACCAGTCCGATTCTGACGAAGTGATTCTTCGTGCCGAACAAGTCCCAACCGAAACCGAAGGGATCGGAGACAAGGGGTATCAGGTATTGCCCGGCCATGGCAAGAAACGAGAGGTAATGCGCAAGGTGGTAGGCGATCGCTATGGGTATCAGCGTCAGCACGAACAGGCCCGCTACGCGCGTGACCGAAACGCGCTCGTCGCTGCACCACGCGACCAGGCGGCAGAAGACCAGGTAGACGCAAACGAACAGCAGCGGGGCGCCCATCATGCCAGCGGTCTGCAGCCACATGCGCGCCGCGTCGCCGTCGCTCGCCATGATCTGCGCGGGCGGCGCGTAGTACTCGAGGATGCCCGCCCAGAGCGGCGTTTCCATGAAACCGTCGAAGAACACGGCGGCGAGCATCGCCAGCACCAGCGCGACGATCGAGGCAGGCACCGGTTCGCGCGTCAGCAGTCCGACGCCATAAGGGCGCAGGTTGAGCGCGCGGACTCCGGAACTCGATTCGCGCACTTCGGTTGGCGCGAAGCGCGCCAATAGTCCGAACACCAGCGCAAACACCTCGCCGCGGCTCAGCCATTGCGCCCGGCCGAAGAGCAGCATGCCGAACCACGTGAGCGCGGCGTATGCGAGCATCGCCGCCGCCAGGTACGCCGGACTGTCGCTGCGTTCCCACACCAGTTCCATCCACACGAAGACGAGGAACAGCACGACCGCCGGCCACGCGCCGAGAGCCTCCGGATAGCGCAGTCCGAGCGCAAGCCGGCCGCCGGGCCGAATGCGCGCATAGAGGACCTCCGCCCAGGCGAACAGCGTGTCGAGCGGATTGACCAGCGCCCACAAATCGCCCAGCAACGCCGAGATGTACGCCATGCCCACCCACCAGATGGCCCAGACCATGACCGGGGCAATGTTCTTCAGCGGGCTCTGCACGCCGAAAAGGCCTGCCGCGACGACGACCAGGAAAAGCGCGACGGCAAGCGTGCGGCAGGCAAGCAAGAACCCCGGAGCAACGAGAAAACGCCCGCCAGCGGTGCGCGTCAGGTCCAGGCGCCAGTGCTCGCCCGATCTCGGCGCGCTGCGCATGAAGGCCGCGAGCATGACGAAGGACACGGCCACGGTGAACCCGGCGCCGGCGAGGTAGAGCGAAAGCGGAATCGGCAGGTCGTAGCGCGCGCCGAAGCCATGCGCATGCGCCGGCCCCGTCGTGACGAGAGCACAGATCGCCAGCGCGAGCGCGACCATCGTGCGACGCGACGAGCACTCCAGTGACGTCGCGGCGCGTCCGGTCACTCTGGCAGCACTTCGAGATACAGCAGTGTCACCTCACGGTGGCTTTTCGGCCGGGCGTCCTGGTCGGCGACGGCGCCAAATTCGTGTGCAGTGATCGGGAAGCGACCCGCGACCCCAGCTTCGAAGCGCATGGACGTTGGCGCTGCCGCCGACAGATTCGCCTCCAGGTTGTAGCCATGCACATGCAGCGACACCGCTTCGTCGGTGCGCCAGCGCAACAGCACGGTCTCGCCACGCTTGACCCGGATGGTCGACGCGCTTCCTTCGACGTGACGATCGCGGATGCTGATCTCGAACTCGCGCACTGTCGATGCGCCGCAAAGCAGGACCACACCCAGCAGGGCGATTGCGGCGCGTCCCCGGAATGCGCTCGACGCACGCCTGCCGAACGACGACCCGCTGTCCCGCAACCCTCGCTGCGCCGCACAAAGAACGTCCCGAGGGCACGTCGGCCTAGGCATTTAATTGACCCTTTACTCACACGCGATTGAAGCGGATAGTCAACCGATCCGCAAGCTTGGATCGCGGCTTCCGCCCCCGCTTGCGGAATTTGGCTTCGTTTTCACGATTGCGCATGGCACATCGCCGCGCGATCCCATGTAAACAGAGGAGATTGCCATGTTCAGGATTTCAGTGCCGTTTTGTCTAGCCGCGTCGCTCGCGCTGCTGCCGTCGATCGCCTCCTGCGAGATCCTCGCGATCATGAATTACGAGACCAAGTCGCCGGACTCGCTCAAGGCGCTCAAGTCCCCGGTGGCAGCCCCGGCGCGCAAGGAGGGCATCGCGATTATCGACGTCGATCCGCAGTCCAAGGACTTCGGCAAGATCGTGCAGGACATCGCGCTGCCGGGCGACCTGGTCGCGCACCACATCTTTTACAACCGCGACCAGTCCAAAGCCTACGTCACCGCGCTCGGCAAGGAGGAGCTGCGCGTCATCGACATGAAGAAGAAACCATACGCTATCAGCAAAGTCGTGGCGGTGCCGGGCTGCACCGTCGGCGAGGACGTCGTTTTCTCCGACGACGGCAAGTACTGGTACCTGAGTTGCATGGGCGCGCAAGCGATGATCGTTGGCGACGCAAGCAAGGACGAACCGCTGAAGACGGTCAAGGTCGCCGCGCCCTATCCGCACGGGATTGCCATCCACGGCGGCATCGATCGAATCCTGCTTTCGAGCACCGTACGCGCCTCCGATCTCGGCGACGCCGGCGAAGCCATCAGCGCGGTGGAAGCGAGCAGCGGGAAGGTGCTGGGTACCTACAAGTTGTCGAACAAGCCGTCGCCGGCCGGGAACGCGCCAGTGGAGATCCTGTTCGTTCCGGGCGCCAATCCACCGGTGGCCTATATCACCAACATGTACGAAGGCACGCTGTGGACCGCCACGTGGAATGCGGGGAAGAAGGATTTCGACGTGCAGCAGGTTCACGATTTCTCGGCACAAGGCGCCGGAGTGCCCCTTGAAATCTACTTCAACAAGAAGGCGGACCGCATGTATGTGACCACCGCCAAGCCCGGGCACATGCACATCTTCGACCTGAGCGCCGGGCCGGGCAAACCCCGCCTGCTGAAATCCATCGCCACCGCTGAGGGAGCGCATCACGTCGCGTTCACGCTGGACGGCCGCTACGCCTACGTGCAGAACACGCTGCTCAATCTGCCCGGTATGAGCGACGGATCGATAACCGTAATCGATCTGAAGAGCGAAAAGGCGATCGGCAGCGTCGATACGCTGAAGAACGCGGGCTACAACCCGAACAGCATGGTGCTGCTGCCGACCTGGAACGATCCCGCCGGGCACTGAAGCGGCATTCGGGCCGAGTGTCGCGATCGACCTCGGCCCGGGGACAAGGTCGGCTGCTCGCCGACCGGTTACTTAATCACCTTATCCGCGTAGTTGAGCACGGATTGCGGAATCGTAACGCCGATCCGCTTTGCCGTATTCAGGTTGATCACCAGCTCGAACTTCGTCGGCTGTTGGACGGGGAGATCAGCCGGCTTGGCGCCTTTCAAGATCTTGTCGACATAACGAGAGCACCGTCTCTACCCTCGTTACTGAAGCCGGGACCGTAGGCCATCAGGCAACCGTTTTCCGCATAGTCGCCGCGGGCACAGATCGAAGGCAATCGCTGCTTGATGGCCAACTCAGCGATCAGCTTTTGATTTGAATTGGCAAGCGGGTTGAGCGTTACCCAGACGGCGGTATTGCGCGCTTTGACTGCCTCTTGGAACGCATCCGGATACTTGTCGATACTGCTCACTTCCATCGAATACAGTTGCAGGCCCAGATCCCGTGCGGGAAGTTGGCTTTCGTTCCATTGTGGTATGGAGCCTGGAGCCCGTGGGTCCCACAGAACCGCAACGCGGGAGGTCTTGGGAACGATTTCTTTGAGAAACTCCAGTCGTTTGCCGGTCAGAATCGCCGCCATGTTAGTAATTCCGGTGCTGTTTCCCCCAGGCCGCGCCAGGCTCTCGACCAGCCCAGCGGTAATCGGATCAGTGACGCCCAAAAAAACAATGGGAATCGTCGTGGTAGCTTTCTTGGCAGCCAGAGCCGCGTTCGTGGTGACGGCGACAAGTACGTCAATGTCCAGTCGGATCAACTCGGCCGCGAGGGTGGGAAGCCGTTCGAACTCGCGGTCCTCGTAGCGGTAGTCGACATTAACATTCTGCCCCTCGACATAACCGAGCTCGCGCAGCGCTTGGCGAAAACCCTCCAGACGGGGCGCGTCAGCAGAAGGTGAAGCGGCCGCCAAATATCCAATTCGCGGGACCTTTTTCGCCTGCTGCGCCTCGGCAACAGCGCCAAGCGCGAGCAGCGACATGCAAAAAACAAACCAGAGAATTTTGCTGCCCATTGGATTTCCCCTGAAGCGTTGCCAAAGGCTGACCCCAGGGTTGCGCGCTTCGACATAGCCCGGGTCTTGCAACGCCTCGCACAAGCTGCAAATGTACGCGCGCCGGACAATCACCGAACCACGACGTCGGCGAGTGTACATCCAACATAATACGCCTCCCCGCGCGAACAGTCCCCGTCGCGAGTCGAGGCTAATCCAGCGTGCTGCGGAAGGAGCGCAGCCCGATCAGCACGACCACCAGCATGAACGCGACCAGCGGCCACGCTTGCGGCAACACCTCCAGCCAGCCGTTGCCCTTCAAGAGCACGCCGCGGACGATGCGAAGGAAATGGGTCAGCGGCAGCGCTTCGCCGACCGTCTGCGCCCATGGTGGCATGCCACGAAACGGAAACATGAAGCCGGACAGAAGAATCGACGGCAGAAAAAGAAAAACGTCATCTGTACCGCCTGCAACTGGTTCTGCGCCAGCGATGAGAACGTCAGCCCCAGCGTAAGGTTGGCGGCGATGAACAGCAGTACCGAGAGGTAGAGCACGGTCAGGCTCCCCAGCATCGGCACGCCGAACAGCAGGCGCGCCAGGACCAGGATGATCGTCACCTGCACCAGACCGATCAAGATGTAGGGCACGATCTTGCCCGTCATCACCTCGAGCGCCGTCGCCGGCGTGGCGAGCAGGTTCTCCATGGTGCCGCGCTCGCGCTCGCGGGTGATCGCGAGTCCGGTCATCATCACCATCGTCATCGTCAGGATCACGCCCATGAGTCCGGGAACGATGTTGTACTGGGTGATGGCCTCGGGGTTGTAACGCGGATGAATGCGCACCTCGAACGCGCCGGGGGTGGCGGCGAGCGGCGCGAGCGGACCGACCAGGTCGTGCGCCAGCACGGTCTGCGCGAGCTGATTCACCGCGGCGATCGCGTTGCCGGTCGCGGCGGGATCGGTCGCATCCGCTTCGACGAGCAATGCCGGCCGCTCGCCGCGCACCAGCCGCCGCGAAAAATCGGCAGGAATGGTCAGCACGAACTGCGCTGCGCCGGTCGCGAGCATGCGGTCGGCCTCGTGCTCGTCCGCGGCCTCGCCGATGAACGTGAAATAGTCGCTGTTCTTCAAGCCGGCGAGGATACTTCGCGAGAATTCGCTGCGATCGGCGCTGAGGACCGCCGTGGGTAAATGCTTCGGATCGGAATTGATCGCGAACCCGAACAGGATCAGCTGGATGACGGGAATGCCGACGATCATGCCGAAGGTCAGCCGGTCGCGCTTGAGCTGGATGAACTCCTTGCCGACGATGCCGAGCCAGCGCGAGAGCGAAAACCAGTTGGCGTTCATTGCGCCACTCACGCTTGCGCCTGCGGCACCGCTGTCGCGTCGACGTTGCGCATCAGATGGATGAACACGTCTTCGAGACCCGCGGCGACTTCGTGCCACTCGCGGCCGGATTCGGCCTTGAACGGCGCCAGCGCCGCATCGAGTCGTGCGCGGTCAGATCCGGTGACATGCAGCGCAGTGCCGAATGCCGCGACCTGCTCGACCGCCGGCAGCGCGCGCAGGCGTGCGGCCAACGCCGGCAAATCGGGACCGGTCACCGCCCATGTGACCAACGGCTGGCCGGCGATGACCTCCGCCGCCGTGCCTTGCGCGAGCAGGCGTCCGTTGAGAATGTAGCCGAGCTTGTGGCAGCGCTCGGCTTCGTCCATGTAGTGCGTGCTCACCAGAACGGTGATGCCGCGCGCGGCGAGGTCGTGCAACTGATCCCAGAATTCGCGGCGCGCCTTCGGATCAACGCCCGCGGTGGGCTCGTCTAGCAGCAGCAACTGCGGCTCGTGCAGCAGGCACGCCGCCAGTGCCAGCCGCTGCTTCCACCCGCCGGACAACGAGCCCGCGAGTTGATCGGCGCGGGCGACGAGCCCGAGGTTCGCCAGCGTCCGGTCGACGCGCGCGCGCCGGTCCGCCATGCCGTACATGCGCGCGATGAAGTTGAGGTTCTCGCGAATGGTCAGGTCTTCCCAGAACGAGAAGCGCTGCGTCATGTAACCGACTTCGCGCTTGATCGCCTTGGTCTCGCGAATGACGTCGTAGCCGAGGCACGTGCCTTCACCGCTGTCGGGAGTCAGCAGCCCGCACAGCATGCGGATCGACGTCGTCTTCCCGCTGCCGTTCGGACCCAGGAAGCCGAAGATCTCGCCGCGCAGCACGGTGAGCGCGAGGTCCCTGACGGCGTGATTCGCACCGAAATGCTTGTTCAAGCCGCGGACGGCGATGACGACGTCGTCCGCACCGGTCGAAGTCATTGCGCGAGCGTGACGTCCACGGGTTGACCGGGATTGAGCCGCGCAGCGACCTCGGGTGCCGGCTTTGCCTCGACCAAATACACGAGCTTCGCGCGATTCTCCTTCGAGTACAGCACCGGGGGAGTGAATTCTGCGCGATCCGAGATGAACGTGATCGTCGCTTGCATCGGCGCGCCGCAGCCATCGCACATGAAGGTCAGCGTCTGGCCGGGTTTGAGCCGGCCGAGCGTCGGTTCGGGCGCGTAGAAGCGGATCTTCACGTTGGCCGAAGGCAGCAGGTTGACGACGGGGCCGCCCGCGGGCACCCAATCACCGATGACATAGTAGGTGTCGTTGACGCGCCCGCCGATAGGTGCGGCGATGGCGCGTTGAGCGACGCGCCAATCGGCCTGCGCCAGCGCATCGCGCGCTGCCGCCGCATCGGCCTCGGCCGCGCGAATCTCGTCGGGGCGCGCCGCAAGCTTGGCTGTCACGACCGATGCCTGCAGCTGCGCCACCGCGGCTTCATCGCGCTTGAGCTGCATCCGCGCATCGTCGAGCGCCGCACCGCTGATGAAGCCCGATTTCGCCAGCGATTCCTGGCGCTTGAGATTGGCCGCGGCGAGTTCGCGCGCCGCGAGCGCCTGCTGCAGTTGCTCGGCGACGGTGGCGACCTCGGACGGCCGCTTCCCGGTCTTGAGGTTGGCGAGCCGCGCTTCGGCACCCTGCAGCTGTTGCTCGGCCTGCCGCCTTGCGGCGACCTCGTTGTCGCGCTCGAGCGAAAACAGCGGTGCGCCGGCGGTCACCTGCTCGCCCCGCGCGACCGCCAGCTTCTGCAACGCCCCGGCGAACGGCGCGGCGACCCGCACGTACTCGCCCTCGACATAGCCTTGCAGCGGACGCTCGCCTTGCGCACCGCAGGCGCTGAGCGACGCTACCAGCGACAGCGCAGCAAGCTCGGGCCATCCAAAAAAAAGCCAGCCGGCGGCTTCCGGCTGGCTTTCGCGAGGCATGTGCAGGTTCAGTACTTGACCGTGCAGCCGTAGGGCGTGGTGTTCGGCGTGGTGACCGGCTTGCCTGCCGTCGCCTCGCTCAATGCCACGCGCACGTAGTTGGTTGCGGTCTTCGTATCCTCGACGCGGGTCGAGCGCTTGTCGTCGATTGCGCCGGCGTAGACGATCTCACCCTTGGGGTCGATGACGAACATGTGAGGCGTCGTCTTCGCAGCGTATTTCGCGCCGGTCGCGCTGTCGGCGTCGATCAGCACCGCCTTCTGCGCCGCGCCGTGGGATTGCATCCACGCGTTCATCTGCGCGCCGGTCTTGAACTCGGAACTCGAGCGGTTGGTCGAATTGACGGTGAGCCACACCACGTCCCTGGCACCCCATTCCTTCTGCAGCGCCGGCATGTTGGCGCTGTTGTAGTGTTTCTGCACGAACGGGCATTCGGGATTGGTCCACTCGAGCACGACGAACTTGCCCTTGTAGTCTGCCAGCCGCACCGCCTTCCCGCTGCTGTCGGTGACGGTGAAGTCCGGTGCGGTCTGGCCTGCGCTTGCCGCCAGCGCCACGTTGGCAGCGAACGCGAGGCTGATCGCACTCAGTATCGGGATGCAACGCATGTCGACCTCCATCGGTGATTCGCGCTGGTCACAGCGTGGCCAGCGCATCCAAAATCATCCGCTGCTGCAGCACTTCTGGCAAGAGCAGCGGCGCCTTGCCCGGACGATACAGCACGTACACCGGAACGCCGTTGCGCCCCAGCGCGGCGAGCGCGCGCCCGATGTCCGCATCGCGGCGCGTCCAGTCGGCGCGCACGAGCGCCACGTTGCGGCCCGCGAACGCCTGCTGGACCGCGTCGGTGTTGAGCACCAGCTGCTTGTTGACCTGGCAGGTCACGCACCATGCGGCAGTGAAATCGACGAACACGGGTCTGCCGGTCGAGGTGAGCTGCGCGACTCGATCCGCACTGTAACTTCGCCACGGCCCGCTGTCGGCGACGATGGTGCTGGGTGCTGCATCGACGCCGGGTACTGCAGTAGCCAGCGGCCAGCCGACGGCGACGGCAACGGCGATCGCCACGATCGCCCCCGCGCCGGAGATCCGGTTGCCCCTGCGCAGTGCGGGCCACAGCCACAGTGCGAACGCCATCAGCAGCAGCACGGCGCCAAGGCGCGCGACCGCGTCATTGCCGAGTTGCGCACCGAGCACCCACGCGAGCCAGACGACCGTGGCGTACAAGGGGAACGCGAGCAGTTGCCGCAACCGCAGCATCCATGGGCCCGGCTTGGGCAGTTTCGCACGCCACGCCGGCATGAACGCGAGCAGCACGTACGGCAGCGCCATGCCGAGTCCAAGCGCGGTGAATGTCGCCCAGGTCACCGGCGCCGACTCGGTCAACGCATAGCCGAGCGCGGCACCCATGAACGGCGCGGAGCACGGCGACGCAATGACGACTGCGAGCACCCCGGCAAGTGCATCGTTGACGTAGGGATTCCGGGCGTTCCAACCGGCAAGCGCAGACGGTATGAGCTGGCGCACTTCGAACACGCCCGACAGATTGAGCGCCAGCGCAAAGAACAGGATCGCCAGCGCCATCACTACCGCGGGCGACTGCAACTGGAAGCCCCACCCCAGCTGCTGGCCGGCGGCGCGCAGCGCGACCAGTGCCGCGGCGAGCAACCAGAATGAGACGACTACGCCGGCGGCAAAGGCGAGTCCGTGTCTGCGCATCGCCGCGCGCGAGTCCCTGTGGGTCGCGAAGCCGAGCACCTTGAGCGACAGCACCGGAAACACGCACGGCATGAGATTGAGCAAGATGCCGCCGACGAACGCGAACGCGAGCGCGACGTACAACGGCAGCGCGGCATTACCGGTCACGTCCATCGCCGGTACGGGCAGCGCCACGGCCGCGAGCACCGATGCCGCCGCCACCGTCCCCGACAGCGGAACATCGATCGTCGCCGCGCGCTGTGCGCCGAAACCATCGCTCGCGGTCAGCACGCCCGCGACGCGAGTGAACTCACCCACGCGCTGCCTGGCGACCGGTAGCGTGAGCGTGGTGCGGGCACCGTTGCGCAGCGCGACCTGCACGCCCGCAGGCTCGATCTTGCCCTCGGCGAACGGAAAGAAACGGAGTTTGCCGGGGTCGACCGCACCACCGTCCGCCGCGAGCGCAAGCTCGACCTTGTCGCCCTGACCAGTTGCGGTCACGCGCCAGCCGGTCAATGGTTGCGGCAACGCCGCGCGCGCCTGCGCGATCGGGTCGCCCCAGCGCGGATCGGCTTCGGCCGACGCTGCCACCGGCAACGCCAGCGTCAGATCGGCGCCTTCGGGAATGCAGATTTCCTTGCACACCAACCAGTCGGCACGCGCCGACAAGGTCGTCGTCTTGCCGCTCATGAAATCCGGCACAGCGGCGACGTCGACCAGCAGCAGGACCTCACCTTCGTAACCGAAGTTGACCAGGGGCCCGACCGGTAAAGCCCGCGGCACCGGCCACTGAATTCCTCCGGCAGAAATGCCGGCTGGAAGCCTCCACTCGATCGTCGTCGGGAGCCCGGAGTCGCCCGGGTTCTGCCAGTAGGTGTGCCAGCCACGCTGCATCACCAGGCGCAACGCAACCGTCAACGGCTGCCCGGGCGTCAACGCCGTGCGCGCCGCGACGAGCTCAGCTTCGACGTGCGGTGTGCGCACCGGCGCAGCGAAGAGCTGCGTAGCGACGGCACATGCGAACAGGGCGGCAAAACATGCTGCGAGCATCGGCAGACGCGCGCGAGGTGGCTTCGAATCGTTCGATGGCATGGATGCTCAGGCAGTGTCGATGGTCGCGGGTTCCACCGCGGGGTACAATTTTACGCTCGCGCAGCATCCCTCCCGCCCCTGCGCGAGGGCCCAGCCGACGGACGGCTGGCGCCAGCACGACCGCGCCCGGCACCCGTCGCGGCTCCGACACCCCACCGACCAGACCATGGAAGCCCTTCTCGTTTCGCTTGTCGTCGTCGCGGTCGGTGAAATCGGCGACAAGACCCAACTGCTTGCCTTGGTGCTTGCGGCAAGGTTTCGCCGGCCCGTCCCCATCATCTGCGGCATCGTGGTGGCGACGCTCGTCAACCACACGCTGGCCGGTTTGCTCGGCGCGTGGGTACGCGCGGCCGTGCCGCCAGACACGTTGCGCATGCTGCTGGTCGCATCGTTCTTCGCCATGGCGCTATGGGCGCTCAAGCCCGACACGGTAGACACCGGGTCCGCGCCGCCGGGAAGATACGGCGCGTTCGCGGTGACGGTCGTCGCCTTCTTCATCGCGGAGACCGGCGACAAGACGCAGATCGCGACGGTAGTGCTGGCCGCGCAATTCGACAATCTCGTCGCCGTCGTCGCCGGAACGACGCTCGGCATGCTGATCGCCGACGTGCCCGCCGTCATCGTCGGCAGCGCCGCGGCACACCGTCTTCCACTGCGCCTGGTGCGCTACGTCGCCGCGGGCCTGTTCGCGGTGCTCGGCATCGTCGCCTGGTTTGCGCCGGCGCTGTCCTGAGCGGCCGGAGCCGCCGCTTGGGCCCGGTATAATCGCGCCATGACGACAGGGACTGAACTCCGCATGAGCCGGCTGGGCCGCCCCAAGGGCGAATACCGGAGCGCGCAGCGCGAAGGTCACCGATGAAAGCGTACCGCCACGCCGAGATCGAGGCTGCGGCGCAGGCCCACTGGGCCGCGCGCGGCACCTTCGTTTCGAAGGAGGATTCGGACAAGCCGAAATACTACTGCGTGTCGATGCTGCCCTATCCCTCGGGTGCGCTGCACATGGGACACGTGCGCAACTACACCATCAACGACATGATGTACCGGTACCTGCGCATGAACGGCTACAACGCGCTGATGCCGATGGGCTGGGACGCCTTCGGTCTGCCCGCCGAGAATGCGGCGATGAAGGGCGACGTTCCGCCCGCCAAATGGACCTACGACAACATCGCGTACATGAAAAAGCAGATGCAGGCGGTGGGGCTCGCGATCGACTGGACGCGCGAGCTGGCGACCTGCAGCCCGGACTACTACCGCTGGAACCAATGGTTGTTTCTCAAGATGCGCGAAAAGGGCATCGCCTACAAGAAGACCGGCGTGGTGAATTGGGATCCGGTCGATCAGACCGTGCTCGCCAACGAGCAGGTGATCGACGGCCGCGGCTGGCGTTCGGGGGCGCCCGTCGAAAAGCGCGAAATCCCGATGTACTACCTGCGCATCACGGACTATGCCGACGAACTCCTCGACAACCTGGACAAAATGACGGGATGGCCCGAGCGAGTGCGCACGATGCAGGCGAACTGGATCGGGCGCAGCGAAGGCGTGCGTTTCGCCTTTCCGCATGACATTCACGACCCGGCCGGCAAGCTCATCGGCGACGGCAAATTGTGGGTCTTCACCACGCGCGCCGACACGATCATGGGCGCGACGTTCTGCGCGGTGGCGGCGGAACATCCGCTGGCGACGCTCGCGGCGGCGACGGATCCGCGACTCGCGGCGTTCATTGCCGAGTGCAAGCGCGGCAGCGTCATCGAGGCCGATGTCGCGACGATGGAAAAGAAGGGGATGGCGACGGGTCTTTCGGTTTCCCACCCGATCAGCGGCGAGTCGATTCCGGTGTGGGTCGGCAACTACGTTCTGATGGCCTATGGCGACGGCGCGGTGATGGGCGTGCCCGGGCACGACGGACGCGATTTCGAGTTCGCAAACAAGTATGGTTTGCCGGTCCGGCAGGTCATCAAGGTCGACGGCCCGGACGGCAAGCCGCTTCCGTTTTCGACTGCCGCATGGCACGAGTCGTTCGCCGACAAGGAGCACGGTGTCTGCATCAACTCGGGAAAATATGACGGCCTCGGCTACCGCGCAGCCGTCGACGCGATCGCGGCTGACCTTGCCGCCAAGGATCTCGGCGCCAAGCAGATCACCTATCGCCTCCGCGACTGGGGCATCTCGCGGCAACGCTATTGGGGCACGCCGATCCCGATCGTCCACTGCCCGGCGTGCGGCGAGGTGCCGGTGCCCGAGAAGGATCTGCCTGTCGTGCTGCCGGAAGACTGCGTGCCCGACGGCACCGGCAATCCGCTCGCCAAGCGCTCGGACTTCGTCGACACGACCTGTCCAAAGTGCGGCGCCCCGGCCAAGCGCGAAACCGACACGATGGATACCTTCGTCGATTCGTCCTGGTACTACATGCGCTACGCGTGTCCGGGCGCGACGACGATGGTCGACGCGCGCAACGGCTACTGGAACCCGATGGACCAGTACATCGGCGGCATCGAGCATGCGATCCTGCATCTGCTCTACGCACGGTTCTGGACCAGGGTCATGCGCGACCTCGGACTGGTGAATTTCGACGAGCCGTTCACAAGGCTGATGACGCAAGGCATGCTGCTCAACCACAATTACTTTCGCCGTACCGGCAATGGCGGCATCGACTACTTTCCCCCGGCGGAAGTCGACGTGCAATTCGACGCCGATGGCCGGATCGCCAGCGGCAAGCTTCGCCGTGATGGAATGGCCGTGGAATACGGCGGCGTCAGCAAGATGTCGAAGAGCGAGGGCAACGGCGTCGACCCGCAGGAGCTGATCGCGGCCTATGGCGCGGACACGGCGCGCATGTTCGTCATGTTCGCGGGGCCTCCCGAAGAATCCGCGCTGTGGTCGGATTCCGGCGTCGAGGGCGCCCACCGTTTCATCAAACGCCTCTGGGCCTACGCGCATGATCGCGGCGCTGTGCTTTCTCGCGAACAGGTCGCGGTCGACTGGGCGCACGCACCGGAAGTGTTGCGCGCGGTGCGGCGCGAATTGCACCTCGTGCTCAAGCAGGCGGACTACGATTACCGGCGGGTGCAGTACAACACCGTGGTCTCCGCGGGAATGAAAATGCTCAACGCGCTGGAGAGTGCGCCGGTCGACGGTTCCGTCGCGAGCATCGAACTGGTACGGGAAGGGCTGTCGCTGCTGCTGCGCATGCTCAATCCGGTGGTGCCGCACGTCACCCACGCGCTGTGGCAGGACCTCGGTTACGCCGCCAGGCACGGTGACATCGTCGATGCGGCGTGGCCGCAGGTCGACGCCGCGGCGCTCGCGCAGGACGAGATCGAACTCGTCCTGCAAGTCAACGGCAAGCTGAAGGGCAAGCTCATGGTCGCGGCGACTGCCGACAAGGCGGCGATTGAAGCCGCCGCCATCGCCTCGACGCACGTGCAGCGTGCGCTGGCCGAGAATCACGGCGGTGGTAACGACGCGGTGGGCACGGTGGAGCGGGTCATCGTCGTACCGAACCGGCTGGTCAACGTAGTGCTTCCCAGGCGAACCGCCTGATGCGCCGCACGGTGGCCCACGCCCTCCAACCCGGTGCCGCGCATCGAGCGCAGGCCATTGGCCGCGCCGGCGCAGCGGCGACCTGCGCCCTGATTGCCGTCATCGCCCTCGCTGCGCTGGGTGCATGCACGCGTGCCGAGGACAAGCCGCTGCCGACGGACCCCAAGGCGCGCAGCGAATTTATCGAAGCGCAGACCCCGAAGCTGTCCGAAGAAAGCCGGCGGCTGCTCGCGCGTTTCATGAAGCGCGTCGCGGCGCAGGAGGCCGCCGGCGGGCCAGCTCCGACGGCATCGATCTCGAAGGCGTTGGAACTGCAGCGCGCCTACGACAGCGAAGTCGCGCAGGCGCAGGGCAGGTATCAGGAACGTATCAACGCGGCGAACACGGACGTGCGCGTCGACGTGCGCGAGCAGTCCATCGTCAAGGACAACACGGGGAAGTCCGCCGCCGGCAAGGCGCTGCGCTACGTGCTCGACGTCACCAATGCCGGCAAGCGTGTCATCGACCGCATCGTGCTGCGCATCGATTTCCGCGACGCTGCGGGCAAGTATCTGGCGACGGTGCCGGCGCTCGAGCTCAAGGGCCCGCTCAAGCCCGGCGAAGCCGGCCGTACGACGCAGATTCTGCTGCTCAGCCCGCAGTACCATGCGACACTGCTCGAAGGCCACCCCGCCCGGATCACTGGCACCCCGGCGCAGATCGTGTACGCTGACGGCGAGACGCTCAACCCCGAAGTTGAACTCAGAAAGCTCGAGACCCTCGCCCGCAGCAGGATCGAATGACGACGGCGTCGATACAGCGTAACCCTGGTGCCCGGCGCATGCGCGCAGCCGGAGACGCGCTCGGGCGATTGATCGCGGGGGTGACTCTCGCTTGCGGGGTCGCCGCGTGCGGGTTCCACCTTCGCGGCGAAGCGAATTTCGCATTCAGCTCCGTCTATATCAGCTCGCCGACCGCGGCCTCGATAAACACCGCGCTCCAGCGTTCGCTCGAAGGTGCGGGCAGCGCCACGGTGGTCGGGGCGGCGGACAAGGCGCAGGTGGTGCTCGAAGTCAACAGCGTGGAAGACGACAAGCACATCCTGTCGCTGTCGAGTGGCGGCAAGGTGTTCGAATTCCTGCTGACCAAACGCATCCTGTTCCGGGTCCACGACGCGGACGGCAACGACTGGTTGCCGACCTCGGAAGTCGTCATACGCCGCACCTACACCTACAGCGACACCGAAGTGCTGGCGAAGGCATATCAGGAAGAACGACTTTGGCGCGACATGCAGACCGACGCCGTGCAGCAGATCGTCCGCCGGCTGCAGACAGCAAAAAAACCGGTGGCCTGAAGGTCGACTGACGCACCGATGCAGCTCGCTCCCGCCCAGCTCGCCGCGCACCTGGCCAAGGGGCTCGCGCCGCTGTACGTCGTGCACGGCGACGAACCGCTGCTGGCGATCGAAGCCGGCGATCAGATTCGCGCCGCGGCGCGCAGCGCGGGGTGCGAGGAGCGCGAGGTGCTGGTGGTCGAGTCCGGCTTCAAGTGGGACGCATTCTCGGCCGCGAGCCGCAATCTCGGCCTGTTCGGGGGCCGCACGATGGTTGATCTGCGGCTCCCCACCGGCAAGCCGGGCACTGAAGGAGCGCGCGTGCTCGAAGACTGCGCAGCGCATCCGAGCCCGGATACTATCGTACTCGTCACGCTGCCTCGCGCCGACCGCGCCACGCAGTCCAGCGCCTGGTTCCAGGCGCTCGAAGGCGCGGGCATCGTCATCGCAGTGCAAGCGCTGGAACGCGCCGAGTTGCCGGCATGGATCGCAGCGCGACTCGCGCGCGCGCAGCAGCACGCGGCGGCGGAAACGCTGCAATTCCTCGCCGATACCACCGAAGGCAACCTGCTCGCGGCGCAGCAGGAAATCGAAAAGCTGGCGCTGCTGTTTCCGGCGGGGGAACTCGATGCCCGCGCCGTCGAAGAGGCCATCGCCGACGTCGCCCGCTTCGACGTGTTCCAGCTGTCGGAGGCGTGGCTCGCGGGTGACGCCGCGCGCGCGTGTCGCATCCTGGCCGCGCTCGAGGGCGCGGGTGAAGGCGTGCCTCTGCTGGTATGGCAACTGGGCGAGGACCTACACGCGCTGGCGTCGGTGTTCACCGCGCAGGCGGCCGGCACGCACGTGAGTGCCGCATTGCGCAACGCGCGGGTATGGGGCAAGCGGCAGGCGGCGATGGAACGCGCCGTGCGCAGGGTGTCGCCGTCGACGCTGCCCTCGCTGCTCATGCGCCTGGCACGACTCGACGCGCTGGCCAAAGGTATCGGCCGCGGCAGCGTATGGGACGCGTTGCGCGAACTTGCGCTGGCGCTGGCGGGACGCCCGCTGCCTGCGGCGGCATAGCCGGACAAGGGGGTCAGACATGTATAGGAAAATTCTCGTTGCGTACAACGGCACGCCCGAATCGCGGTCAGCGCTCGACGAATTGGTGCGTTTCGCGCCCGACGCGGCGGCGGAATTGCACCTCGCCGGTGTCGTGCACTATCCGTCGGCGTACCTGCTGGCCGGGGAATACGTGCCGGAAGTCGCACTCGCTGACGAACGCGAGCACATGGAGACGGACCTGAAGGAGGCGCACGCCTACCTGGCCGGAAAGGGCCTCAACGTGATCGACCACCTGGTGGTCGGCGAGCCGGCCGACGTACTCACCAAGCTGGTCGCGGAACTCGGGATCGAACTGCTGATCCTCGGCCATCCGCGCAGCCGGTCCTTCGCGCTGCGCTGGTGGCGCGGGTCGGTCGACGCGGTGCTCATCGAGCGCGTCCGCTGCAGCATCATGATCGCTTCGGGCGGCGCCCGCAGCTGAACGCCGCAGGTCGCGCTACGGCTTCGCCGGACCGACGCTGATGTCCCCGTAGAAGGCCTCGGTGTCGCCGCCGGTGTTGTCGGTGTCGGTCAACAACTCTATCCCGCTCACTTTGCCCGGGTCTTCGCCGAAGGCCAGCTTGTAGTCTTCGACGATGTTGCGCGTGAAGTTGTGCCACTTGCCGAGGCCCTGGTCGTCGACGTTGAGCGCGAGCATGCGGATGCGCGAAGTGCGCCCGCTGATCGTCACCTTGTTGATCGGCACCTTGTTGCCCCAGATGTACATGAGCGTCGCATAGGGCAGCGGTTGCCCGGACTGGGTCTGCGCGAACGAAGATGCGAACTTGTCCTTCAGGCTCAGCTTCGAAGTGTCGCCGTCGAACGTCACCATCACGCGCAGCGGGGAGTCTTCCTTCGAGACCTCGGCGTTATTGGCCTCCGGGATGCCTTGCGCGACTTTCCAGCGCCACGACAGCATCGGGAACTGGTGCGGATCGAACTCCGTCTTGAACACCAGCGCCGATGCCGCCCCGTGCGCCATCGCCCGCAGGACGGTCACCCCGTCCTCGGCGACCAGCATGTACTCGGTATTCTTCTTGGACGCGGAGAGCGCGAAGGGTTTCCATTCCTGCGGCGCGACGCCGGCGGGCTTCATCGTGGAAAAGCGCGGCACCTCGGGCGCCTGCTGGGCCGACGCGCCCATGACAACGGTTGCACACAGCCATCCAGCCAACATTCGTATCATTGCAACGTCTCCGGTGCGCAGCGCGTCTTGGAATCACGCAACATGCAGGTGGTAAAAAATCTTCCCTGACGATCCCTGGCCTCGATGCGCCACGCGCCCTCCAGGTCGCGCTCGATGGTCATGAATCCGGACTGATTGGTCGAGACGATACTCCCGATCAGCGCTCCCGGCGAGGGCGTCGCGCCGCTCGGCAACGGGCGCGGCAGCGCAATGTCGGCCCACGCGCCACCGTTGCCTGAGATCAGCTGGGTCGGCTGCGGCGTGGAGAAACTCACGATCTCGAACAAATGGTTGTGCCCCGAGATCAGCGCCTCGAAGGCCACCGGGAACAGGCGGTCGCCATTGACCGCCACGAGCACCGACTGCAGCGAAGCGTTGCCGGGGTAGACTCCGGTCGGCGTCTGCGTCGGGTTCGGTGCGAAGCCCAGGATCGGATGATGATTCATGAAGAAGTTGTGCGTCACAGCGGCGCCCAGTTCGAAAGCTCGCCGCAGCTGCGCCATGTAGGTCTTGTACATCGGATCGGTGATCGCGAGCGGTGCCACGCCCACCTTCGAGGAATCGAACACGATGAACTGTGCATCGGCAGCGAACGGGATGGCGTAGGGGTCGCTGAAGTCGCCGATGGCGTCGTTGGCGGCGTCGTTGCAGTCGCGCCCGGGCACCAGCGGACGCGGATCGAGCAGACGCCACCAGCCCTGCCCCGCGCGATTGCATGACTCGTGATTGCCGCGCACCACGATCCATGGCGCAGCGGCAAACAGCGCCCGCGCCGGTGTGAACAAATCCGCATCCCAGGCGTCCCAGCCGTAGCCCCAGGGACTGCCCGCGCAACCGGAGTTTTCCGGCGGACACGCGGTCTCGCGATAATGAAAGTCGCCGACATGGATGACCAGGTCGGGTCGCACCGCGGCCGCCGCAGCGGCCACCCGCGCAAACGGCCACGCCTCCGGATCGTTGCACGCCTGATAGATCCCGTCGGCGGCCTTGATCCGGCAGCCGGTGTCCCCGATCACCACGATGCGTTGAGGCACGCGCTTGGGAAGCGGCAGTGCGCGACCTCCCACCGTTGCGCGTGCGGCGCCGGCGGCCAGTGTCAGTTCGCAGGTCAGGACCGGAAACGCCGAGGGCTTCGAAAAGGCCGGCGTGCTCAGCGTGGGCCGCAGCGCTTCGGTCGCGGGTAGCGCCCGCACCTTCATCGGGGTCGCAACGCCATCGACCTCGATGACGGGACAGCTCGACGCCCGCGTGATCACGCGAGCGACGGGCACGCCACCTTCGCCCAGGACGACGAAGGCAATGCGGATCGGATCGGCGTCGGCGGCGGACTGCACGGACTCGCGCGGCGCGCACGCCGCGAGCAGCACGGCTATCGCGACGGCGACCCACCATTGCAGCTCGTTCAGACGTCTCGTCATCGCCAGTCTCCCCACAGCGCATTCAGCGCCGCGAGCGCAGCCAGCGCCGCGGTTTCGGTGCGCAGGATGCGCGGGCCCAGCCGCACCGCGGTGAAGCCTGCGCGCACCGCGGCGACGGTTTCTTCGGGCGCCAGCCCACCTTCGGGGCCGGCAAGCAGCTCGATGCCGCCGGCGGGAGGCGTCAACGCGGTGAGTGCGCCATGCGCATCGGGCGCCAGCAGCAACCGCAGCGGCGCACGTGTCGGCTGCGACAACCAGTCCTCGAGATCGCGCAGCGGCAGCACGTCCGGAATGCGATTGCGGCCGCATTGTTCGCACGCCGAAATCGCGATCTGTCGCCAATGCAGCATGCGCTTATCGGCGCGTGCAGCATCGAGGCGCGCGACGCTTCGGGCCATGGTCACCGGCTGCACCGCGGCGACACCCAACTCCACGGCCTTCTGGATGGTGTAGTCCATTCGATCGCCGGTGGCCAGACCCTGCACCAGCGTGACCACGAGCGGCGATTCGCGATCGACGTCACGCCGTTCGCCCAGACTCACCTGCACCAGACGCGCATCGATGCGCTCGACGCGCGCGGCGAATTCGCCGCCATCGCCGTTGAACAGCGTGAGTTCATCGCCGTTCCTGAGTCGCAGCACCCGCGACGCATGATGCGCCGCCGCCTCCGGAAGATCGAGTGGTGCCCCCGCGGAGAGCGGCAACGGGCAGTACAGGCGCGCCGTCATTCCGCCGCCTTTCCGAACTCGAGGTGGACATGATCGGCAACCGGGCGAAAGCCGATCCGCTGGTAGATCGCATTGCTGGTCGGGTTCGAGACGTCGGTCGTCAGAAACAGCGCGCGCTTGCCCGCGGCGAACAATTCGCGCGACAGCTCGCCGACCATCGCCGACGCATAGCCCCGACCACGAAAATCCGGCAGCGTGTACACCGGCGCGATGCGAGCCGTCGCCGCCGGACCGTCGCCGAAGCCGACGAATGCAACGGCGCCGTCGTCGTCCCAGACGCGGACGAGACCGCGCTCGATGCGCCGCGCAATGTTGCGGCGTGCCCGCGCCCTTTCGTCCGGCAGACCCACCTCGTCAAAGAAGGCGATCTGCCAATCCGCGAGCAGGTCGTGCTCGCTCGCTTCCGGCAGGCGCAACCTGCCCGGCGCCGAGGAGAGTACCGGGCTAGCCGTCAGTTCGAAATGGCGCAATCGAAACGCCGTCCTGTACGACTCGCCGGTTTGCTCGCACCAGATACGAGCGAAGGCATCGCATGCCGCCAGCGGCCCTACCGCGGACTTCGGCATCCGCCCACGCTCGGCAAGATCGCGGGCGATCAGGGCCACTGCGGGTTCCGGCGCGGGAGAGAGCAGGACGCCACCCGACCCACCGTGGAACGCCGCCGCGACCACGTCATCCTTGTCGGCGACGGTGGCGAGGTAGACGCCGGCATCGTCGTCATTCGGCGCGGAAATCATGCGCGCGGACGGCGCGCTGATCATGCTGTTTTCGACTTCCGACTGGCGAAGAAACGCCTCCGCGGCCGCGACGAAACCGGCTGCGTCGTCATGCACCGTCAGTCGCAAATCGCTCAAGATTTCGTCGCGGCGGCGCTCGCGGCCGTCGCGGACGCAAGAAACGCGCGCAGCGCGTCGAGCACCACGTCGGGCGCTTCGGTCATCAGCATGTGACCGCAACCCGGAAGCGTCAGTACGCGCTTGTCTTCGAGCGCGCCGATCAGAGTCTGCGCGTACCTGGGCGGCGTCATCTGGTCGCGTTGACCGGCGAGCACCAGCACGGGGCAGCGTACGCCTGCCGCCGCGATGAGCCCGCCGTCGTAATCCTGACAAGCGCGGAGGTCGGCGTAGAGCACGCCCGGCCGCGTCCGTTCCATCAGTCGCAGCCCGTTGCCGGTCATCCACACGCCCGGCTGCGCATTGCCGCCGAACTGATGCGCATCGGCATAGCTCCAGCCGGTGATAAGTTCGTAGGCGAGGTGATCGTCGGCCTTCGCTGCGGCCAGCAGGGCCTCGGCCACCGGCATTGGCACCGAGGTCGCAAGCAGCGCGAGTTTCGATACGCGCGAAGCATGGCGCCCACCCGCATCGAGCACCGCCAGCGATCCCAGGCTGTGCCCGACCAGTGCGGCGCGCTCGACGCCGAGCGCATCGAGCAGCGCGACGATCCAGTCGGCGAGGGCTGGCACCGAGCGTAGCGCCGGCCCGTCGCTGCGACCATGTCCGGGCAGATCGACCGCCAGCACGTTCGCGCCATGATGCGCGAAGTAGCGCGACTGCAAGGCCCACACGCTGTGATCGCACGCCGCGCCATGGACGAACACGATCGTCGGCAACGAAGCATCGAATGCGCGCGCTCCGCTGTAGGCGTAGACGTCGTGTCCGGCGACTTCGAACAACATCGGTCCGCTCAGGCCTTCCCGGCCGCGTGGAGTGCGCGCGACAGATCCTCGATCAGGTCGTCGACGTTTTCGAGGCCGACCGACAGCCGGATCGTGCCTTCGGTAATTCCCGCGGCCTTCAGGTCGACGGCCGCGACGCGAAAATGCGTCGTGCTCGCGGGGTGAATCACCAGCGATTTGGCGTCCCCGACATTGGCCAGATGCGAGAAGATGCGCAGCGACTCGATGAAGCGGCGGCCCTGGTCGCGTGTGCCGCGGATGGCGAAGCTGAAGACCGCGCCACAGCCGAGCGGCAGCAGCTTCTGCGCCAGCGCGTGATCGCGATGCGTGGGCAACTCCGGATACGCGACCGACTCGACCAGGGGGTGCGCGGCAAGGAAGGCGACGATCCGCCGCGTGTTGTCGACATGGCGCTGCATGCGCAGCGGCAGCGTCTCGATGCCCTGCAAAATCTGGAACGCCGTCATCGGCGCCATGCATGCGCCGAAATCGCGGATGCCCTCGCGGCGCGCACGCAGCAGGAATGCCGCGGTGGTCGATTCCTCCGCGAACACCATGTTGTGAAAACCGGCGTACGGTTGCGTCAGCGTCGGAAACTTGCCCGAGGCTTGCCAGTCGAAGCTGCCTCCGTCCACCAGCAGCCCGCCGATGACGATGCCGTGACCGGACAGGAACTTGGTCGCGGAGTGATAGACCAGGTCCGCGCCGTGGTCGAAGGGCTTGCTCAGATACGGCGTGGTGAAGGTCGAATCGACGAGCAGCGGCAGCCCGTGCTCGTGCGCCAGCGCCGCGACACGCGGCAGGTCGAGGACATCGAGTCCAGGGTTGCCCAGCGTCTCGCCGAACAACAAGCGCGTGCTCGGGCGGATTGCCGCGCGCCACGCATCGATGTCGTGCGGCGCCACGAAGGTCGTGTCGATGCCGAAGCGCGGCAAGGTGAAGTCGAGCAGGTTGTGCGAGCCGCCGTAGAGTGCGCGCGAAGCGACGATGTGCGCACCCGCGCCCATGAGCGTCACGATCGCAAGGTGCAGCGCCGCCTGCCCGCTGGCGACCGCGATCGCCCCGACGCCACCCTCGAGGGCACTGATGCGCTCCTCGAGCACTGCGCAGGTCGGATTGGAAATGCGCGAATAGACGTGCCCCGCGCGCTCCATGTTGAACAGCGCGGCCGCATGGTCGCTGTCAGGAAAAACGAAGGAGGCGGACTGATAGATCGGCGTCGCGCGCGCGCCGGTTGCCGGATCGGGATGCGCGCCCGCGTGCAGCGACAGTGTATCGAAGTGCGGTGCTTTGGGCTTGGTCATCGCGCTACGGGGAAATCGGTGGAACTCGGATCGGGAGGGCCGAGCGTATGTTAGCGCATCGCGCGCGAAGGCGGCGGATGGCCGCGTTGCGAACGCCCAAGCGCTGAGCGCGCGCGTTCCCCTTGGCCGCGGAACGCGGCGAGCTTACACTAGCAACCGACGCAACTTCCGGAGATGACCATGCAACGCAAGGCTTCAGCCCGCTGGCAGGGCACCGCAAAAGAAGGCAGTGGCACGATCACCACGCAGAGTGCCACGCTGAAGGACACGCCGTATTCGTTCCTCGCACGCTTCGGGGACGGCAAGGGCACCAATCCGGAGGAGCTCATCGCCGCGGCGCATGCCGGCTGCTTCACGATGGCGTTGTCGTTCATGCTGAACAACGCCGGCTTCACCGCGGATGCGATCGACACCGAGGCCGCGTTGACGATGGATCAGGTCAGCGGCAACTGGACCATCACCGCCATTCACCTGATGACGCGCGCCACCGTCCCGGGCATCGACGCGGCGAAATTCGCCGAGATTGCGGGCGGCGCCAAGGCCACTTGCCCAGTCTCGCGCGTCCTGAATGCGACCATCACCATGGACGCGAAACTGTCGAATTGACAGCTGCCCGCCGTACTATCGGCATCATGAAGCCGCGTGCTCCACCGATCGATGAGTCAACGCCACTGAGGGCGCCCGCGCGCGACCCGCTCCGGCGCGCGCCTGCCGGCGACGCGTTGCACGGACGTGGCGCGACCTTCAATCCGGGCAACCGCTTCAGCCGCGACGTGCGCGAAGCGGCCGACGACGGCTGGTCGCCGCCGCCCGATGAAGACGCGGTCGATGAGCTCGCGCCGATCAAAACGTCGGTCATGATCCAGCACGCGCGAACGATCATCGCCCGCAACGAATCGCCGGACCTTCCGTTCACGCAGTCGATCAACCCCTATCAGGGCTGCGAGCACGGCTGCGTGTATTGCTACGCGCGGCCGACGCACGCCTACCTCGACCTGTCGCCGGGCCTCGATTTCGAGACCAAGCTGTTCGTCAAGCCGAATGCAGTGGCGTTGCTGAACGCCGAACTGGCGAAGCCGGGCTATCGTGTGCGACGCCATCGCGCTGGGCACCAATACCGATCCTTACCAGCCGATCGAGCGCGAGTGGAAGATCACGCGGCAGATCATCGAGCTGCTCGCGGCGTGCAATCATCCGCTCACCATCGTCACCAAATCGGCACTGGTCGAGCGCGACATCGACCTGCTCGCGCCTCTCGCGGCGAAGAACATGACTCGCGTGTATTTTTCGGTCACGACGCTCGATCGTGAGCTGGCGCGGAAGATGGAGCCGCGCGCGGCCTCGCCACAGCGGCGGCTCGCCGCGGTCAAGGCTCTAGCAGATGCCGGCATCCCCGTCGGCGTGATGGCGGCGCCGATGATCCCGCAACTCAACGACCGCGACCTCGAGGCGATCCTCGAAGCCGGTGCCGCCAACGGCGCGCGCTGGGCGGGCTGGACCTTGCTGCGCCTGCCGCACGAGGTCAAGGATCTGTTCCGCGACTGGCTGCTGCAGCACTATCCGCTTCGCGCAGCGCACGTCATGAGCCTGGTCCAGCAGATGCGCGGCGGCCGCGACAACGATCCCGAATTCGGCTCGCGCATGCGCGGCACAGGCCAGATCGCCACGCTGCTGGCGCGTCGTTTCGAGTTGGCGTGCACGCGGCTCGGGCTCAACGCGGAACGCGCGACGTCGCTGGACACCTCGCAATTCCGCCCGCCGCGCGATACCAGCCAGCTGACCCTGTTCTGAATCGCGTGGATACGACCACGACATCGGCGCTCACGGCACGGCTGGCGAAGTGCTATACGGGTGCCGTGCACGACGTTCTGCGCATGATGGGACACGAACATGTCGTGCTCCCTCCGGAAATCAAGGCCATCGCCCCGGGAACGCGCCTCGCCGGACCGGTGTGGACCGTCGCCGGGCACATCGACCGCAGCAAGACGCGGGACGAAACGCTGCTCGGCTGGTGCACCTTGCTCGCGCGGGCGCCCGCCGGCCACGTGGTCGTCTGCCAGCCCAACAATCACGAAGTCGCGCTGATGGGCGAACTCTCGGCACAGACTCTCGCGGCGCGCGGCGTGCTCGGCTACGTCGTCGACGGCGGCTCGCGCGACACCGATCTCCTGCTCGAGCAAGAATTTCCCGTGTTCTGCTCGTTCCTGACACCGGCGGACATCGTTGCGCGCTGGATTCCCGATCGCTATGGCGAACCGGTCAACATCGGCGCGGTCACCATCGCCACCGGCGATTTTCTGCTGGGCGACCGCGACGGCGTGGTCATCGTCCCGCAGGCGTGCGCCGAGGAAGCGGTCAATCGCACGGAAGAAGTCGTCGCTACCGAGAGCGAAATGCGCCGTGCGCTGATCGGCGGCATGGACCCGGTGGCGGCGTACCACAAGTACGGCAAGTTCTGACCGTCTGAACGGCTGAAGCCGCGAAGGCCGCAGCGCTCCGTGATCAATTGATCGACGCCTCGATCAGACAGCCGAATTCGCGCGCGAAGTCGACCGACACCCGTGCATGCACCGCGCCCTGCTTGTCGAAGAAGCGCTGCGTGCCGCGGACGCTGAACACGCCTTCGTGCCAGATGTTCGGGTGGATGTAGAGCCCCTGGCGTCCATCGAAGCGGAAGCAGACGAATTGCTCGGGCCTGATGCCGTCGCCGGGAAGTGCAAGCGGTACCAGGAACGGCGCCTGTTCGAGCGGGAAAAACAGCTGGCCGCCGTCCGGATGGTAGTTGGCGTGCCAAAGCAGGATGCGCGCAGGGTCTCGCGCGTGTGCCCGGTCGGCGGCGGTCGGATCGCAGGCATACGCGAGTATGTAGTGGCCGCCGACGGCTTCGTTGCGCCCGAACAGGACATCGCCCTGCCACTGCGCAACGAAGACGCCTTCGGTCGTTCCGCCCTGATCTCCGGTGTCTTCGTCGACCGGCCGCGTACCCGGGCGGGCCAGCGCACGATTTCGATCTTGCAGGACTGCGGGTCATCGACCAGCGCGCCATAACCACGCAATGTCGTCGCCGTGGCGTCCACGACTGGCATGACGACACGCGACAATCCTGCGGGCAGCTCGGGCCGCAGGAAATCGAAAACGGGAGACATGAACCGCGCGTAAATGCGGCGGGGTGTTACTCCGGCGGGACTTCGCCGGCAACCGGCGGCGCCGGCGGATCCGTCGCGGGCACTGCGTGCCGCTCCAGTTTGCGCAGACGCTTTTCCTCCTGCTTTTTCTTCTTCTCGAGTTCCTTTTGCCGCTTCTGAAACTGGAAATTCGGTTTTGCCAACGCGTCACCTATCAGGGCTGAGGACTTGACCGCACGCGGCCGCGAACCCGTCGGTCCAGTCGCCGACTTCGGTGCGTCCGGTTGAGCCGCATTGTAGGGTTATTGCGGCCGCGCCCGCCAGCGATTTCCGTCGCCTCAGGCTGCCTGCGCGGGCTCGTCCAACGCGACCGCGATACCTTGCTCCTGCGTTGCGATGCTCGTTGGCGGCGTCCACACCGCGTCGAGCACCGTCGAGCAACGCACGGACGACCGGGTCCTGCTCGCGTGACTGCAGGTAGATGAACCAGAGCATGGTGGCCACGCGCGCGTCACGCCAAAGGCAGATCTCGCCGGCGGCCGCCATGCGCAGCGCCGATTCCTCGCGGATCAACGCCATACCCAGGCCGGAGGCAACCAGCGAACTGACCACGGTTTCGTGATCGGCGCCGATCAGCTTGGCGGGTTTCGCACCGCGCGTCTGAAACAGTGTCTGGGCGAGCTGGTGGTGAGTGCTCACCTCAGGCGGCAGGATCCAAGGTTCGGCAGCGATTTCATCCCAGCCAGCGGATTCGATGCGGGGGCGCCACGCGGCGGGCGCGGCGACACGATAACCGATCTCTCTCAGGGCCTTGCCGGCGACCTGGGGGCTGTTCAGGTCCCCGTAGTAGAAGCTGCCATCCAGCGTTCCCTCGCGGACGTGCTGGAAGGCCAGGCCGGTAATTTCGTGCTTGAACTCGATTTCGAGCAGCGGATAGCGCTCGACCGCGGCGTTCATGAATTCGCCGAGGCGAATGAATTCCGGGTCTGACAGCGAGCCCAAAGTGGCCTTGCCCCCCACTTCACCCTTGAGCGCGCGCGCTTCGGCCTGCAGCACCTGCGCAGCGGCGAGCACCTCCTCCGCCTTGGACAGCAGCCGCCGCCCGGCAGGCGTCAGGGTCATTCCTGCCGGCGTACGCTCGAACAGCGGGAGGTCGAGTTCGTCCTCAAGCGCCTTGATCTGCGCGGAAAGTGCCGGCTGGCTCAGGTGCAGCTTTTCTGCGGCCCGGGTCAGGTGTCCTGCCTCCGCGACCGCTGCAAAACTTCTCAGACGATTGAACTCCATCGGGTTCCATCATCGATGTACATACTAGGACTATAGCATATTTTGTGCATTGCAGCAATAGCTTAGCTTCGATCAGGGCGCGCGATGAGCCTTATCAGGACTAGCGATTGGACAATATGGCGTCTCCGCCCTCATGTTGTCATTGTGCGATGCACCATATCGCTGCAGACACTGAAAGGAACGCTGATGAAACGCGAACAGGTCGTACCCGATTTGCTGGCCTCGCTCACCGCCGATGCCTTGTTTGCCGGGACCCCCAGGCCAAACGGCCCGGCAACCCCCGCGCGCAAGCAGGGTTCGGCCCTTAGTCTGGGCCGCTGGTTCAAGTCTGCGCCAGACCAGAAGGCCGCGGCGACGAAGCCCCCAGGGAAGCCCCCGGTGGCGCGGCTGACGCTGGACGACGACTGGGTCGGCGGCTGGTACGCCAGGACCCGCCTGCTGCAGGCAGCGACGCTGGCCAATCTGCCCGAGGGTACGGCGGCCGTGGCGCACACCGGTCCCGGCACCGCGGAAACCGGCCGGCCCAATGACGCGGTCGACGTGCTCACTCAAGTGAAGGATTTCTCATGACCCTGATCGCCCGATTCCTCGATTGGCTCAATTCGACCGCGGTCGAGGCCGAACGCAGGCGGCGCGAGGGCTACCTCGCCGGCGCCGCCAACATTCACGAGCTCGAGTATCGAATGCGCGTGATCGACCGCCAGGAAACGGCGACGATGCGCGGGCTCTAAGGAACCGGAACGCCCTGAGCGCCCCGGGGCAAGGTATCAGTGACTGACTTTGCCCACCTTGGCGCCCGACTTGCCGACCAGGAAGTCGAGGTCGACGCCTTCGTCGGCCTGCATCACGGTCTCGCAATAGAGCTTGACCCAGCCGCGGTTGGCGTGCGGCGGCAACGGCTTCCACAGCTTGCGGCGGCGCGCCAGCTCGGCGTCGGTGATATGCAGATGTAGCTTGCGCCGGGCGACATCGAGTTCGATCAGGTCGCCGTTCTGCACCAGCGCCAGCGGTCCGCCTGCGGCCGCCTCCGGTGCGGTGTGCAGCACGACCGTGCCGTACGCGGTGCCCGACATGCGCGCATCCGAGATGCGGATCATGTCGGTGATGCCCTTCTTGAGCAGCTTGGCCGGTAGCGCAAAGTTGCCCACCTCGGGAAATCCGGGATAGCCCTTCGGCCCGCAATTCTTCAACACGAGAATGCTGCTCGCGTCGACCTGCAGCTTCGGGTCGTCGATGCGCGCATGCAGGTCCTCGATGTTCTCGAACACCACGGCGCGTCCCTTGTGCTTCAGCAGTTTCGGCGTGGCCGCCGAAGGCTTGATCACCGCGCCCTTGGGTGCGAGATTCCCGCGCAGCACGGCGATGCCGCCTTGCGGCTTGAACGGATTCCTGATCGGCGTGATCACTGCCTCGTTGTAATTGACGGCGTCCTTGGCGTTGTCCCACAGCGTCCTGCCGTTGACCGTGAGTGCCTTCTTGTGCAGGAATTTGCCGATTTCGCGGATCACCACCGGCAGGCCGCCCGCATAGTAGAAATCCTCCATCAGGTACTTGCCGGAGGGCATCAGATTGACCAGACACGGCATGTCGCGCCCGAGCCGATCCCAATCGTCGAGCGAGAGCTTGATGCCCATGCGCCCGGCGATCGCGAGCAGATGCACCACCGCATTGGTCGAGCCGCCGATCGCGCCGTTGACCATGATCGCGTTTTCGAACGCATCCTTGGTGAGGATCTTCGACATCTTCAGGTCCTCGTGGACCATCTCGACGATGCGGCGCCCGACCATGCGCGAGAGCACCTTGCGCCGGGAATCGACGGCGGGAATCGCCGCGTTGGTGGGCAAGCCGATGCCGAGTGCCTCGACCATCGATGCCATCGTCGATGCCGTACCCATGGTCATGCAATGCCCGGCCGAGCGCGACATGCACGATTCCGCCTCGACCATGTCGGATTCGTTCATCTCGCCGCGCTTCATCATCTCGGTGAATTTCCACACGTGCGTGCCCGAGCCGATGTCCTCGCCGCGGAACTTGCCGTTGAGCATCGGGCCGCCCGAGATGCCGATGGTCGGCAGGTCGCACGATGCGGCGCCCATCAGCAGCGCCGGCGTGGTTTTGTCGCAGCCCATCATGAGCACGACGCCGTCGAACGGGTTGGCGCGAATCGATTCCTCGACGTCCATCGCCACCTGATTGCGAAACAGCATCGTCGTCGGCCGCATCACGGGTTCACCCAGGCTCATCACCGGGAACTCGAGCGGGAAGCCGCCGGCTTCGAGCACGCCCGCCTTGACGTGCTCCGCCAGTTCGCGAAAGTGGGCGTTGCACGGCGTCACTTCGGACCAGGTATTGCAGATGCCGATCACCGGCCGGCCGTCGAACAGATCGTGCGGAAAGCCCTGGTTCTTCATCCACGAGCGATGCACCAGCGCGTCGCGGTCGTGGCGGCCGAACCAGATCGTGGAGCGAAGTTTGCGCTTGCTGGCGCGAGTCGATTTCTTTTTCATGACGTGAGCCGCGCTCCGGTCTTCTGATCGAACACGTGCACCATGGTCGGATCGACCGCGAGGCCGATCCTGTCGCCCGGATTCACGCTCGGCCTTCCGTGCGAGACCAGCACGATCGGCGCGTCTCCGGCCTGCAGCAGTAGTTCGGTCTCGGCACCCGTAGGCTCGACCACCGTCACCTCGGCCGCGACCGTACCTGCGGCGTCGCTGCCGGCGAGCGACAGGTGCTCCGGCCGGATGCCGTAGGCGACCGCCTGACCGTCGGTGCCTGCGCTCTGTCCAAGGGGCCAGCGCACCCCGCCCGCCGCCTCGACGTGCGCGCTGCCGTTCGAGCGCCGCAGCGTACCGTTGACCACGTTCATCGACGGCGAGCCGATGAACTGCGCCACGAACAGGTTGTCCGGGCGGTCATACAGCGCCAGCGGCGTGCCGATCTGCTCGATGCGTCCGTCGTGCATGACGACGATGCGGTCGGCCATGGTCATCGCCTCGACCTGATCGTGCGTAACGTAAACGGTCGTGGTCTTCAGCCGCTGATGCAGCGACTTGATCTCGGCGCGCATCGCCACGCGCAGCTTGGCGTCGAGGTTCGACAGCGGTTCGTCGAACAGGAATACCTTGGGGTCGCGCACGATCGCCCGCCCCATCGCCACCCGCTGCCGCTGCCCACCCGAGAGTTCCCGCGGGAAACGCGCCAGATACGGTTCCAGATTCAGGATCTTCGCCGCCCGCGCCACGCGCTCCTGGATCACCGAAGTCTCGGCCTTGCGCAGCTTCAGGCTGAACGCCATGTTGTCGGCAACGGTCATGTGCGGATACAAGGCGTAACTCTGGAACACCATCGCGATGTCCCGGTCCTTGGATTCGACGTCGTTAACGATCTTGTTGTCGATGGCGATGGTGCCGGCGGTGATCTCCTCCAGCCCCGCCAACATACGCAGCAGCGTCGACTTGCCGCAACCCGACGGCCCGACCAGCACCATGAACTCTCCGTCCTTGATGTCGAAGCCGATGCCGTGGATGACCTTGGTGCTGCCGAAACTCTTTTCGATGTCCTTGAACGATACGGATGCCATGATCGATACCCGGTGGAGTAGTCAGGGGTGAACTTCTTGCGAATCAGCTCTTCACGGCGCCGGCGGTCAGACCGCCGACCATGTAGCGCTTGAACGTGTAGTAGATGGCCGCGGGCGGCAGTGCATAGACTACGCCGACCGTCATCAGCAGTTCCCACGGCGAATCGTCCGCGGCCAGGAAATTGCCCAGCGCGACGCCGAGCGTGATCTGCCTGTCGTTCGACAGCAGCAGGAACGCGTACAGATATTCGTTCCACGCCAACAACAGCGAATAGGTGCCGATCGCCACCAGCGAGGGCATCATCAGCGGCACGTACACCAGCCGGAACAGTTGCAGCGGCGAGGCACCGTCCATCTTCGCGGCTTCGTCCAACTCGTAGGGAAGCTTGTCGGACGCCTGCTTGAGCACCCAGATCGAGTACGGCGAGGCGATGGTAACCATGGCCAGTATCAGCGCCCACTGGTTGTTGAGCAGGCCGTAGTTGCCCATCGTCTTGTACATCGGTACCGCCAGAAACGCCGCCGGAATGAAGTACGTGAACAGCGCCAGGTTCATGATCGTTCGACCGCCCCTGACCTTGAGCCGGCTGATGGCGAACGCTGCGAAGGTAGCGACGAGCAGCGTCAGCACGCCGACGCTGACTGCGATCAGCAGCGAATTCCAGAGCTGCAGCCAGAAATGGCTCAGGTAATGGTGCTGCTCGCTGAATACAATCGAGAAATTGCGCAGCGTCGGATGCTCCGGCCACAAGTGACCGGCGAAGGCGGAGTCCTTGGGCGACACCGCGAACAGGATCATGTGGTAGACCGGCAGCAGCGTCCAGATCAACACCGGAATGCCGACCAGCAGCAGCTTCGCTTCCGTCGAGGCCTGCTTCCAGGTTGGAGATTTCATTTGGAGAGCCGCTTCATCATGAAGTACACCAGCGGCAGCACCAGCGGCATCGCGCACACGATCGAGGCCATCGACAGGTCGACCTGGTCGAGCCGCAGATAGCGGATGCCCAAGGTCGCCAGCACGTGCGTCAGGTCGGCCGGCCCGCCGCCGGTCAGCAGGTACACGCTGTTGAAGTCGCCCAGCGTCCAGATCATCGACAGGATCGACGACGTCAGGTAGAGGGTGCGCATCGACGGCCAGGTGATGAACTTGAACTTCTGCCAGTTCGTCGCGCCGTCCACCGACGCCGCCTCGTACATTTCCTTCGGAATCGCCAGCCGCCCGGCGATCAGGATCAGCGTCCAGAACGGCAGCGATTTCCAGATGTGCACCAGGATCGCCATGGACAGCGCGATCGTCGGGTCGTTGAGCCAGTTTGGTCCGTCGGCTCCGGTGAAGCGAAAGATCAGCGAATTGACGATCCCCCATTCGGGATTGAGCATGAACCGGATCGACAAGATCGTCGGAATCGACGGCAGCGCCCAGGGCAGGATGAACACCAGCGACAGCCACTTGATCCACGTGCGTGCCTGCACGAAGAAGCCCGACAGGAACAGCGCGACGATCATCTTCAGATTGATGCCGATGATCAGGAACACCAGCGTGTTGATCACCGACCGCGCGAAGATCGGGTCGTCGACCAGCTTGACGTAGCTCTCGGGATGCCGCGCCAGCCACAGACCGTAGCCGACGGGGTACAGCACGAACACCAGGAACACCAGCACGTACGGCGCGATGAGGATCATCCCCCACTTCTGCCACGGCGACAGCCCGATCTTCGCCGGACCCGATGGGACCCCCTGTGGCGCCCGCTGTACCTCGGGAAGGGCGATGGTGGCCATGTCAGGCGGGAAGGGCCGCCCCGACCGACTGACCAGCCCCCTGGGGGGCAGCGAGCACAGCGAGCGTGGGGGGATGTTTCACTAGCGGCGTCCTCGTTTCAGGTGGAGCGGCGGGTGCTGCCCGCACTTGCGAGCGCACCCGGCCCGATCATCGGCCATGCCGGCGCCGTCAGCCGGCGACCTGCTTGATCCGCGCGATCATTTCGTCGACGGCTTTTTCCGGCGTCCACCCGTCGTTGACCACCCGGCTCATGGCCTTGGCCCACACGTTCTCGTTGTTGAGAATCGTGAACTTGAAGTTCTTGGTGAATTCGAACGGCGTCGTGCCCGCGTTGAACTGGTTATACACCGCCTTACGATGCGGGTCGGCCTGCCAGAACGCGCTCTGCGTCCCCGCCTTGGTCACCGGGTACCAGCGCCCGAGCGAACCTTCGACATACGGCTGCAGATTCTCCTCCTGCAGCAGGAAGGCAACGAATTCCTTGGCCCGCTTCTTGTTCTTCGCCCCCTCGAAGATGACCCCCGTCTTCACCGCCGCCCGGTAGATCATCGGCGAGCCATCGGGTTTTTTCGGGAACCCGGCCGTCGCGATGTTTTCGTCGTAGTTCTTCTTGGCCTGCGCCCGCTGCTCCGGCGTGTTGGCCTCGTTCTTCGAGTCGTCGAGCCACTTCGCAGCGATCGAGATCGTCGCGTTGTGCGTCATCAGGATCGTGTTGTTGGCGAAGGAAACGTTGTTATCCGGATCCTTCCAGCTCGTCGACGACGGCGGCGTGCAGCCGCGCGTGCGGATGTTGGTGTAATCGGCGAGCGCGGCCACCAGCCCGGCCTTCACCTTCGGATCGTCGACCAGCAGCTTGCCATTGTCGTCGACCAGCTTGACGTTGTAGGCATCCACGTAGGTCAGGAACGAATAGAACGAATCGCTGGAATCGACGCCCATCGGTTGGCCGATGGCGTAGGTGCGCTTGCCGGTCTTGGTCCGGTGCGCCGGCTGCACCTTGTCGCACCAGAAATCCCAGTACGCCTTCCACGCGGTCGGGATGTCGGACTCCTTGAAGCCGGCGTCGGCCAGCATGTTCTTCCAATACTGGATGTGCATCGTCTGCTGTTTGATCGGAAATGCGTAGTACGCCTTCTTCTTGGTCTTGTCGTTGTACAGATAGGTCGTCTCGACGGTATTCTTGAGGAACCTGTCCTTTTGTGGCGTGAGGACGTCCGAGATGTCCTCCAGCTTGCCCTCGTAGGCCCACTTGCCGGTCACCTGAAAGTCGTACACGTCCGCATAGGCGACATCCGGCGGCGTGCCGGCATCGAGCGCCGCCACCGTCTTCGGGATCATGTCCTGCACCGGGTACTGCGACAGTTCGACCTTGACCTTGGTCTTGTCCTCGAATTTCTTGATCGCCGCGAACAGCGCGTCATCCTCGGATTTGTAGAACCCCTTCACCCACCACACGGTGAGGACTTCCTGCGCCAGCACCTGGCCGGCGAACGCCAGCGCACAACCGGCGACGATGCCGGCGAACAGCTTCTTCATGGAACTCCTCCTGTTGCGGGATGGACTGCGGAATCTGCCTTCGTCGCTGTGCGAAACTAAGGCCAAGGCTCGTGTCAGCGTACGAGCAAGGCCCGGTGCTGTCAATCAGTCGGCACTGCGTTTCTCGCGCTTCACATCACGGCCCCCAGATACCAGGGCACGAATTCGTTCTGCCCGTAGCCATGTCGCTCGCTCTTGCTCTTGGCACCTGAGGCGGTGTCGAGGATCAACCGGAAAAATCGTTCGCCCATCTGCTCGACGCTCGCCGTGCCATCGACGATCTCGCCGCAATTGATGTCGATGTCTTCTTCCTGCCGGACCCAGAGCGCGGTGTTGGTCGACAACTTGAGCGACGGCGACGGCGCGCAACCGTAGGCCGAGCCGCGGCCCGTGGTGAAGCAGATCATGTTGGCGCCACCGGCGACCTGCCCTGTGGCCGATACCGGATCGTAGCCCGGCGTATCCATGTAGACGAAACCCTTGGCGGTGACCGGCTCGGCGTATTCGTAGACGGCGACCAGATTGGTGGTGCCGCCCTTGGCGACCGCACCCAGCGACTTTTCCAGGATCGTCGTCAAGCCGCCGGCCTTGTTGCCGGGGGAAGGATTGTTGTTCATCTCGCCCTTGTTGCGCGTGGTGTATTCCTCCCACCACTTGATGCGCGAGATGAGCTTCTCGCCGACGTCACGCGAGACCGCGCGCCGCGTCAGCAGATGCTCCGCACCGTAGATCTCCGGCGTTTCGGACAGGATGGCGGTACCGCCATGACGCACCAGCAGGTCGACCGCGGCGCCCAGCGCGGGGTTGGCGGTAATGCCCGAATAGCCGTCGGAGCCGCCGCATTGCAAGCCGAGTACGAGATGGCTTGCCGGAACCGTCTCGCGCTTGACCTTGTTCGCGTGAGGGAGCATTTCCTTGACCATCGCGATACCCGCCGCGATCGACTTGGCCGTGCCGCCCGTGTCCTGGATGCTGAAGGTACGCAGCAACGCTCCTTCCTCGAGGTGCTCGGCACCGAGCAGCGCGTTGATCTGGTTGGCCTCGCAGCCGAGCCCGACGATCAGCACGCCGGCGAAGTTGGGGTGCCGCGCGTAGCCGCCGAGCGTGCGCCGGAGCACCTGCATGCTTTCACCCTGCACGTCCATGCCGCAACCGCTGCCATGCGTCAGCGCGACCACACCGTCGACGTTCAGATACTTCGCCAGCACTTCGCCCTTGAACGCGTCGGCGATGCCGTGCGCGACGGTCGCCGAGCAGTTCACCGTCGACAGGATGCCGATGTAGTTGCGCGTGGCCACGCGCCCCGCATTTATTCCATCTGCACGAACGATGCCCTGGAACGTTGCGGGAGTCTCGACGTACTGCGTCGGCTTGGCATCCACGCCGAACGCGTAGTCGCGGCTGAACTGACCCATTGCCAGGTTGTGCAGATGCACGTGCTCGCCCGCGGCGATGGGACGCTTGGCGAAGCCGATGATCTGGTTGTAGCGCTTCACCGGTTCGCCGACAGCGATGGCACGCGTCGCGATCTTGTGCCCTGGGGGAACGAGACCGGACACGGCCACCTTCTCGTCAATCAGCGTGGTCCCCGAGACCAGCTGCTGGCGGGCGATAACGACGTCGTCGTTGGCGTGCAGCCGGATGGTAAAGGATGTCTTGGTCAGCATGGGATTCTCCACGCGCCGCAATGCGGCGCCGAATGCTTAGAGTGCGGCTGGGAAGCGCAGTTCGTCAATAGAACAGCCGCGGCAGCCATAGGGAGATCGACGGTATGTAGGTAATGATGATCAGGCTGCCTAAAAGCGGGATCAGCCACGGCAATATGGCCATCGTGGTCTTCTCGATCGACAGGTTGGCGACCCGCGCCAGGACGAACAACACCATGCCCATCGGCGGGTGCAGCAGTCCGATCATGAGATTGAGCACCATGACCAACCCGAAGTGCACGGGATCGATGCCGAGCTGCTGGACCACCGGCATCAGCACCGGCACCAGAATGGTGATGGCGGCAGTCGGCTCGAGAAAGCATCCGACGAACAGCATCAAGAGGTTCGCCAGCAGCAGGAACACCCATGGGCTGTGCGTGAACGACAGCACCCATAGCGCGACGGCATCGGTAACCTTGGTCGCCGTGAGCATCCAGCCGAAGATCGACGCCGCGGCGACGATGAACAGTACGGTTGCGGTCGTCTCGATGGTGTCCATCGACACCTTGACCAGCATCTTCCACGTGAGCGTGCGGTACCAGACCAGGCCGAGGATCAGCGCCCACGCGCAGGCCGCGATCGCGCCTTCGGTCGGGGTGAATACGCCAGTGGTCATCCCGCCGATCAGCAGGACGGGCGTCATGATCGGCATCACGGCGTCGAAGCTCCATTTGTAGTCCGCCAGGAAAAGGCCCACCAGCCCCAGCCCTACCGCGATATTGAATGAAAGGCCAGCCTTGATGAGGCCCCAGATCGCGAGCGGAAAACCGATGACGAGCAGCAATTCGCCCAGCGATTTGCCAAACCGTCCCCATGAGAAAACGATATCGCCACCCCAGTGGTACTTGTGCGCATAGTAGGCGACCGTGATCATCATCAGGATCGCCATGACGACCCCGGGCAGGATGCCGGCGACGAACAACTGCCCGACGGAGACGTTGGCCATCATTCCGTAGATCACGAACGGCAGCGATGGCGGAATGATCGGACCCAGCGTTGCCGATGCGGCAGTGACGCCGACCGAGAAACCGAGATCGTAGCCCTGGTCCTTCATCGCCTTGATTTCGATGGTCCCGAGGCCCGCGGCGTCCGCGATCGCCGTGCCCGACATCCCGGCGAAGATCACCGAGCCGATGATGTTCACATGACCGAGGCCGCCCTTGAGCCAGCCGACCAAGGACAGTGCGAAGTTGTAGATGCGGTTGGTGATGCCGGCGTGGTTCATGAGGTTGCCGGCCATGATGAAAAAAGGCACCGCGAGCAGGGGAAAGCTGTCGATGCCGCTGACCATGCGATGAATCACCACGAACGGCGGGAGATCACCGGTTACGATGATGTAGATCAGTACCGATCCCGCCATCGCGATGGCGACCGGCACGCCGGTCGCCATGGCCGCGAGGAACGTGCCGAGCAATACCGGCGTCACACCGATTCCTCGATCAGCGTTTCCGGTCGCTCGAGAACGCTGTAGCCCTGGCGCCAATGCACGATCGTCACTTGCACGGACCGGACTGCGGCGCACGCGAAGCCGAAGGCGCACACGCCATAGACCGTGTTCATCGGCAGGTCGACGATGGTCATCTTGTAGCTGCCCATCTTCTGCATCATCTGTACGGTGAGCACGACCGCGTAGCTGAAGAAGACGATGCGGACCAGGTCGACCAGCGTCGACATGCCGCGACAGAATTTCGCCGGCAGCAGGCGGTAGAAGAAATCGACGTGGATGTGACGATTGGTACGGACCGACGCCGCCATGCCGACGAATACCACGCAGATCAGCAGGTAGCGCGCGATCTCCTCGGTCCATGCGGCAGAATCATTGAGCACGTAGCGCGTGAAGAACTGGTAGAAGATGTTCGCCGCGAGAATCCAGAAGAACCCGAACGCTATCCATGCCTCGAACGAGTAGTCGGACAGGTCGATCGGCGCGTCCGTCAGGTGCATGTGCCCGGACTCATCGAGGACGTGCTCTTCAGTCGCTTGCGCTGCGACGGGTGCTTTCTTTTCCATGCCCATTCGGTATCGTCCCTGGCGGTGTGGTGTCTACACGGTCAATGATGGCCGGGATGACACAGCGGGCTCCGCCGACAGCACCCGCTTATTACCCATTTCGCGTCGCCCGCTGCGCCGACTCGCCTTGCCGTCGATCCCACGCTTCGCGCGGGGCCCCTCGCCGGGTGGCTCGCTTCGCTACTTGATCGCCTGGATTTTTTCCCAATCGGCCTTGTTGTAGCCCATCGACTCGAAGGTGACCGTTTTCAGAATCGCATCCTGGAACGATTTCTTGTCGACCGCGGTCACCGTCAGGCCCTTCTTGCGAAACTCGTCGGCGAGTTCGGCTTCGCGCTTGGTGATTTCCGCCGTCGCATTCGCCGCCGCTTCCTGGGTAACCTGGGTGAAGATCTGCTTTTCCTGGTCGGACAGTTTGTTCCAGACGTGCGGGGCGATCTGCGTCGCCAGCGAATCGACGATGTGCCCTGTAAGAATGATGTTCTTCTGCACCT
This sequence comes from uncultured beta proteobacterium, assembly GCA_963821485.1. Taxonomy (GTDB): domain Bacteria; phylum Pseudomonadota; class Gammaproteobacteria; order Burkholderiales; family Casimicrobiaceae; genus PALSA-1003. The sequence continues at coordinate 83,337 of CAWGEB010000009.1, read as the reverse complement.
CGTAGAACTTCTTCGCTTCGATCGTCGTCAGCGGATTTTCCTGCGCGTCGACCGTGCCGTTCTGAAGCGCGAGGTAGACCTCGGCAAACGCGATCGGCGTCGGGTTCGCCCCGCAGGACTTGGGCAACGCGAGGTACGCCGGCACGTCGGGAACGCGCATCTTCAGTCCCTTCATCCCGGCGCAATCGGTGAACGGCTTGTTCGACGAAGTTTGCCGGATGCCGTAGTACGTCATCGCAGTGATCTGGATGCCGGATTTGTTCCGGTATTCGTCGACCATTTCCTTGAACACCGGGCTCTTCGAGTACTTGATCAGATGCTCGCCGTCGCGGAACGTGTACGGGTAATAGCTGACGCCAATGCGCGGTAGCGTCCGCGAGGCGAACGACAGGCCGGAAATGATGATGTCGACCGTACCCAGGGTCATTCCCTGGTTGATGTCCGATTCCTTGCCGAGCGACGACGCCGGGAACACGTCGATATGGAATTTCCCATTGGTGCGCTTCTCGATCTCGGCCGCCGCCCACACCGACCACTTGTGATAGGGCTCCGACGTCTCGTACACGTGCGCCCACTTGAGCTTCTGCTGCGCGAGCGCGGGGCCCGACGCGATGCACATCACCCCGACGATCAGGGCCAGTCTGCCGATCAAATGCATAGTGTTCCTCCTATTGTCGAAATTCCGTGAAGAAGTGAATAAAGGCAGTGAAAGAGTGAATGGGTGAAAAAGTGAACGGTCCGTGCTCAATTTCACTCCTTCACTCCTTCACTCTTCACCTTATTCACGCCGCGATCAGCTGCACCTTGGTACTTTGAGACTTGTCCTTCGCCAGTTCGAAAGCCTTGACGGCATCCTTGAGCGGAAACTGGCCGGACAGCAGCGGCTTGACGTCGACGCGGCCCGAAGCGATGTACTCGACCGCCCAGTCGAATTCGATGCCCCAGCGGAACGCGCCCTTGAGGTCGAGTTCCTTGCTCATGATCTCGTTGACGACGAACGGCAGCGGCTCGTGCGGCAAGGTCCCGATCTGCACGATCGTGCCGCCGCGCCTGGTCGCCGCAACGCAGGCCTTGAGCGCGGCGAAACTGCCCGACGCCTCGAACGCGACGTCGAATTGCGGTGTCGCCAGCGCGTCGGGTTCCTGGTCCCCGCGGATCGTGCGCGCCGCGCCCACCGCACGTGCGGTTGCCAGCGGCCGATCCAAAACATCCGAAACGGTGACCGACGTCGCTCCTGCCAGCCGCGCCGCGATGACGGTCAGGCAGCCGATCGTGCCGCCGCCGGTGACGAGCACGTTCTTGCCGAGCAGGTCGCCGGCGCGGTTGACGCCGTGCAGGCCGACCGCGAGCGGCTCGGCAAAGGCGATCTCGCCCAGGCTCACATCGCCCGTCACCGGGTAGCATTGGCGTTCGCCCATCACGAAGTATTCGCAGAACATGCCCTGGACGTGCGGATACAGGCTGGCGCTGCCCAGGAAGCGCATGTTGCGGCACAGGTGTTCGCGGCCTTCGCGGCAATAGTCGCACTGGCCGCACGCGTGCGACGGGCTGACTGCGATCCTGTCGCCGACCTTCACCCGGGTGACGCCGGCGCCGATGCGGGTGACGACGCCAGAGGCCTCGTGCCCAGGTATCAACGGCTCGCGTACGACGAAGCTGCCGTTGCGGCCCTCGAAGTAGTAATGCAGGTCGGACCCGCAGATGCCGCCGGCGCCGAGCCGGATCAACACCTGTCCCGGTGCGACCGCAGGCTCGTCCGCGGTTTCGATGCGCAGGTCTTCCTTGGCGTGGATGCGACAAGTCATCATGGTCCGATTCTCCTATTGCCTCGCGTCCCAGCCGGTGCTGAAACGCTTGTAGGCCTGATTCAAATGGCGTTGCATCGCGGCGCGCGCACCGGTCTGGTCGTGCGCGGCGATGGCCTTGAACACCGCGCGATGCTCCGCCAGCGCCGCGTCCCACAGCGCGGGAGCGTCGTAGTGATGCTCCAGCTGCTGGTACAGCGGTCCGGTTCGCTCCTCCCACAACATTCTCACCACCTGCACCAACGCGCCGTTGCCGGTGGCCTCTGCGATGCGCAGGTGGAACATCCGGTCGGATGCGAGCGGCTGCTTGCCCGTCCGATGCTCTTCCTGCATCTCGTCCAGCGCCTGCCCGATCGCCGCGATGTGCGATTTCTTCGCTGACTTCGCCGCCAGCGCCGCGCATTCGCCCTCGATCACCCAGCGCGCCCGCAGCAACTCGAACGGCCCCGATGCGGCCTGAATCTCGTTGGCGCCGCCGGCTCGGACTCCGTTGAGCACGTAGATCCCCGACCCGATCCGGACCTCGACCAGCCCCTCGACCTCGAGCGCGATCAGCGCCTCGCGCACGGAAGGCCGCGACACGCCGAGCTGGCGCGCCAGGTCGCGCTCAGGCGGCAAGCGCGATCCGGACGGGAATTCCCCCGAGCGGACCAGCGTGCGAATCTGATCGGCGATCTGACGGTAGAGCCGGCGCGGCTCGATGCTCTGGATGGGCATGGGTCCCGGTGGCGGCCGTTCTTAGGACATCATCGCCATCGGCTTGTCTGGCAACGCGCTAGCTAATCAAAATACCGACAATTGGTCAAGTGGTTTTACCAATTTCGCGACGAGTTTTTGCTACACTACGGGTCCGAAAGTCGGGGGAGTACGGGCTTGGGCGAACGTCTTGCAGGCAAGACCGCGCTGATCACCGCGGCAGGGCAGGGCATCGGGCGCGCCACCGCGCTGGCCATGGCGCGCGAAGGTGCGCGGGTGATCGCGACCGACGTCAATGCCAAGCTGCTTGACAGTCTCGCGAGCATCGCCGGCGTCAGCACGCGCGTGCTCGACGTGCTCGACGACGCGGCCATCAAGAAAACCATCGACGAATCGCCGCCGCTATCGATCCTGTTCAACTGCGCCGGCTTCGTGCACAACGGCACCATTCTCGAATGCGGCGCCAAGGACTGGGACTTCAGCTTCAACCTCAACGTGCGCGCAATGTACATGACGATCAAGTGCGCGCTGCCGCGCATGCTCGAAGCCGGGGGCGCCAGCATCATCAACATGGCTTCGGTCGCCGGATCGATCAAGGGCATCCCCAATCGCTTTGTGTACGGCGCCAGCAAGGCCGCCGTCATCGGCCTGACCAAGGCGGTTGCCGCCGATTTCGTGACCCGGGGCATCCGTTGCAACGCGATCGCGCCCGGCACCGTCGACACGCCCTCCCTCGACGATCGGATCAAGGCCTACGCGGATCCGGTCGAAGCGCGCAAGGCGTTCATCGCCAGGCAGCCGATGGGGCGCTTGGCGAAGCCCGAGGAGATCGCGCCGGTGGTCGTGTTTCTCGCATCCGACGAATCCGCGTTCGCCACCGGCAACGTGTACTCGGTCGACGGCGGCATGACGATCTAGACTTCCTTCCCTGCTCCAAGACCCACACTTTAGGAGACCGCATGAAACTCGTACGCTACGGACCCGCCGGCAAGGAAAAGCCCGGATTGATCGACGCCGATGGCAAACTGCGCGACCTGTCGCGCAAGGTCAAGGACATCAATGCCGCAACGCTCGCCCCCGGCGAACTCGCCAAGCTGCGCAAGCTCGACGCCAGGAAGCTGCCGCTGGTCAAGGGCAAGCCGCGCCTCGGACCCTGCGTGGCGACGCCGTCGAAGTTCGTCGCGATCGGCCTCAACTACATCGATCACGCCAAGGAAACCGGTTCACCTATTCCGGAGTATCCGATCGTTTTCTACAAGGCAGAGACGTCGATCGTCGGCCCCAACGACAACATCATGCTTCCGCCGGGATCGACCCATACCGACTGGGAAGTCGAACTAGGCATCGTCATCGGACGTACGGCGCGTCATGTCCCTCTCAAGGACGCATTCAAGTATGTAGCCGGGTATTGCCTCATCAACGACGTCTCCGAGCGCCACTACCAGCTGAAGCTAAGCGGCTCGCAGTGGAGCAAGGGCAAAGGTTGCGACACCTTCGGACCGATCGGCCCATGGCTGGTCACGACGGACGAGATCAAGGATGTTCAAAATCTCGACATGTGGCTCGACGTCAATGGTGCGCGCCGGCAGACGGGCAACACGAAGACCATGATCTTCGGCGTCGCAGCGCTCATCGAGGACGTGTCGAAATACATGACGCTGCTGCCGGGCGACGTCATCACCACCGGCACGCCTCCGGGTGTGGGCATGGGCATGAAACCCGAGCCGCAATACCTCAAGGCCGGTGACGTCGTGACGCTCGGCATCAAGGGTCTTGGCGAGCAGAAACAGAAGGTCGTCGCCTTCAAGAAAGGGCGCTAGTCCCAGGAGCTTCGCCATGTTCGCGACGATCCATCGGAAATCCGCGGCGGCGCGCACCGCGATCGTGCTGGCCGCGGTCGCGGTGCTGTTCGCGCCGATCGCCGCTGCCCAGAGCTACCCGAACAAGCCGGTGAAGCTCGAAGTCGGGGCGCCCGCGGGCGGCGGCACCGACATCGTCGCGCGCATGCTCGGCGACAAGCTGGGCGAGTCGATGAAGCAGAGTTTCATCGTCGACAATCGCCCCGGCGCCTCGAACACGATTGCCGCCGACTTCACCGCCAAGTCGGCACCGGACGGCTACACGCTGCTCGTCGCCACGACCACCGGCCAGGCGATCGCACCGCATCTCATGAAGCTCAACTTCGACACGCTGAAGGATTTGGCGCCCATCGCGCTGGTGATGGTCGTGCCCAACGTGCTCGTCGTCGGGCCCTCGGTCACCGCCAAGGACGTCCGCGAGCTCGTCGCGCAGATGAAGGCCAAGCCGGATGGCTTCAACTATGCGTCGTCGGGCGCGGGCAGTACGCAGCATCTCGCAGGCGAGGCGTTCAAGAAACTCGCGGGCGTGCAGATGACGCACATCCCGTACAAGGGCAGCGCCCAGGCGCACGCCGACCTGCTCGGCGGCCAGGCACAGATCATGTTCGACACGACATCGTCGGCGATTGGCCAGATCAAGGGCGGCAAGCTGCGCGCGCTCGCGGTGACGTCGCCGAAGCGCTCGCCCGAAATGCCGGACGTCCCGACGCTCGCGGAGGCCGGCTTCCCGGGAATGGAAATGACGACCTGGTACGGCGTGTTTGCACCTGCAGGTACGCCTAAGGAAGTGCTGGCCAAGCTGTACACGGAAATCTCGACGGCGCTCAAGTCGCCGGACGTGCAGAAGCGCATCGCCGGGCTCGCGGGCGAACCCGGCGCGATGACGTCCGCCGAATTCGCCGCACTCAACCGCGCCGACTACGACCGCTACGGCAAACTGATCGGCGACGCCGGGGTCAAACTGGAATGAGCGCGGCGGGCGAGGCGAAGCCGAGCAAGGCCCGGAGGGCGCGTCGCCGCGCGATTGACGCGAGGCCGACACGCAATCGCTTCGCCCAGCACCGCTGGTGCAAGGAGGCCGGGGAATGACTGGATTGACCACGATTGCGCTGGTCGCCGGCGATCCGGCGGGCATCGGCCCCGAACTGGTGGCCAAGCTGCTGGCCGATCCGAGCGCGCTGCCCGACGCGCGCATCCGCCTGATCGCGCAGCGGGCAAGCATGGAGGAGGCTGCCCGCTCGGCGGGCGTCGCGCTGGATCTGCCGACGCTGGCGATGGCGGACGTCGGCGCGTCGCCGGCGCCGGTCGCCCGTCTCGAGTGGGACGGCTGGAATGCGCCGGCGTTCGCGCCGGCACGAGCCACCGCGGCAAACGGCGCGTTCATGCTCGCCTCGCTGCGCGTCGCACTCGACCTCGCACAGCGTGGCACGGTAGACGCGGTGTGCTTCGCCCCGTTGAACAAGGCGGCGCTGCGCGCCGGCGGAATGACCCAGGAGGACGAGTTGCGCTGGTTTGCGGAGGTCCTGCAGCACCGCGGCGCGTGCGGCGAATTCAATGTGCTCGAAAAGTTGTGGACCTCGCGCGTGACGTCGCACGTTCCGCTCAAGGACGTCGCCGGATTACTAACGGTCGAAGGCGTCGCCGAGGCCATCGGCATGCTGCACGATGCGCTGCGTCGCGCCGGCAACGCCGCGCCGCGCATCGGTGTCTGCGGGCTCAACCCGCACAACGGCGACAACGGAAATTTCGGCCGCGAAGAAATCGACATCATCGCGCCCGGCGTCGCGCTGGCAGCGACGCGCGGCCACGCCGCCGATGGTCCGTATCCCGCGGATACCATTTTTGTCCGCGCGAAGAACGGCGCGTTCGACGGCATCGTGACCATGTACCACGATCAGGGCCAGATCGCGATGAAGCTGATGGGATTCGAACGCGGCGTCACCGTCCAGGGCGGACTGCCGGTGGCCATCACGACGCCCGCGCACGGAACGGCGTACGAGATCGCCGGGCGCGGCATCGCCAATACGCAGGCGATGCAGAACGCGCTGGCCATCGCCGCGCGCATGGGCGCAGCCGCGCACTGATCCGCGCTGCGCGGGACGCGCCCGCCCGTCATCCCCGTCAAATCACCTGGAGCACGCATGGCACTGGTCCCCCCCGTCGAACCCGAGCGCGCGTCGCCGGCAGTGCGCGCGATTTATGACGACATCAGGGAAGTTCGCCAGACCGACCGCATCAACAACTTCTGGAAGGTTCTCGCCAACGACCCGCCGACATTGAAACGCGTCTGGAATGCGGTCAAGGAAGTGATGGCGCCCGGCACGCTGGACCCGCTCACGAAGGAACTGATCTACATCGCAGTATCGGTCACCAACAACTGCGAGTACTGCATCCACTCGCATGCGGCCGCTGCCACCGGCAAGGGCATGACGATCGAGATGTACCGTGAGCTGATGACCGTGATCGCGCTGGCCAACGAGACCAACCGCCTCGCCAACGGCTACCGCATCGACGTCGATCCGCAGTTCCTGCAGCCGCTCGAGTCGCGATGAGGGCATCGATACCGCTCGGCCGCGATACCCCGACGCGGGCGCTGTCGCGCGACGACTTTCTGTACCCCGCGCTCGAGCCGTTGCGGACCGGCCGCCTCGCGCTCGACGCACTACACACCATGTACTGGGAAGAGTCGGGCAATCCTCGCGGCGTGCCGGTGGTGTTCCTGCATGGCGGACCGGGAGGCGGCAGCTCACCCGATCACCGCCGTTTCTACGACCCCCGCTTCTATCGGATCATCGTCTACGATCAGCGCGGTGCGGGCCGGTCCACGCCGCTCGGCGAGATCAGCGCGAACACCACGCCGCTCCTGATTGAGGATCTCGAGCGGCTGCGCGCACATTTCGCCGTCGAGCAGTGGCTGATCTTCGGCGGCTCGTGGGGGTCGACGCTAGCGCTCGCGTATGCCGAAGCGCACCCCGAGCGGGTGCTCGGGCTGGTACTGCGCGGCATCTTTCTGTGCCGGCCGAAAGAGATCCGCTGGTTCCTGTACGACATGCGCTTCGTGTTTCCCGAAGCATGGCAGGCATTCGCGGGGTTCCTGCCCGAGGTCGAACGCGCGGACCTGCTCGGCAACTACCACCGCCGGCTCGTCGATCGCAATCCCGCCGTCCATCTTCCCGCCGCGCATGCGTGGAGCCGCTACGAGGGCTCGTGCTCGACGCTGCTGCCCGACCCCGAACTGGTGGCGCATTTCGACGACGACGCGGTGGCGCTCGCGATCGCGCGGATCGAGGCGCACTACTTCGTCAATCACATTTTCCTGCCGGACAACGCCCTTCTCGCCAATATCGGGCGCATCAGGCACCTGCCGTGCGCCATCGTCCAGGGCCGCTATGACGCCGTCTGCCCGGTGATCTCCGCCGACGACCTGCATCGCGCCTGGCCGGAAGCCGAGTACGTCATCGTGCCGGACGCCGGCCATTCGGCGCGCGAGCCGGGCATCGCACGCGAACTGGTCGCGGCCACGAATCGCTTTCGCGCCCGGCTGTCGCGCTGATCGACGCAACGCGGGAGCATTGATGGCCGCCATCGAACGCGTCGAGATCGTGCTGGTCGATCTCAAACCGAAGGTCAAACGCACCGACGCGATCCAGAGCTTCGTGTCGCAGGAAACGCCGATCGTGCGTGTGTTCGATCGCGACGGCGCGATCGGCACCGGCTACAGCTACACCATCGGCACGGGCGGCTCCTCGGTCATCGCCTTGCTGCGCGACCACCTGGCACCGCGCCTGATCGGTCGTGACGCCGAACACATCGAGGCGATCTGGCGCGACCTGCTGTTTCACACGCACGCCACCACTGTCGGCGCGATCACTTCGCTCGCGCTCGCGGCCGTCGACAGCGCGCTATGGGATCTGCGCTGCCGGAGGGCGAAGCTGCCGCTGCACGTCGCGGCCGGCGGCGCCAAGGACTCGTGCCCCCTCTACACGACCGAGGGCGGATGGCTGCACATCGAGCCGCAGGCGCTGGTCGATGACGCCCTGGCCGCAAAAGCAAAAGGCTTCGGCGGCGCAAAGATCAAGGTCGGCCGCGCGCATGTCGCCGAGGACGTCGCTCGACTGAGCGCGGTGCGGCAGGCGGTCGGACCGGGCTGGGACATCATGACCGACGCCAACCAGGGATTCAGCCTCGGCGAAGCCATTCGCCGCGCGCGACACCTGGAAGCGCTCGACATCGCCTGGTTCGAAGAGCCGTTGCCCGGCGACGACATCGCGGCGCATGTCGAGTTGTCGCGGCGCACCTCGGTTCCGATCGCGGTCGGCGAATCGCTCTACAGCATTGCACAGTTCAAGGACTATCTGCAGGCCGGCGCCTGCTCGATCGTCCAGGTCGACGTGGCGCGCATCGGCGGCATCACGCCTTGGCTCAAGGTTGCGCACATGGCCGAAGCGTTCAATGTCGCGGTATGTCCGCACTTCCTGATGGAGTTGCACGTCGGCCTGTGCTGCGCGGTTCCGAACAGCCGCTGGGTCGAGTACATCCCGCAACTCGATGCGATCACCGGAGCGAGGCTTGCGATTCGCGACGGGCGCGCCTATGCGTCGTCCGAGCCGGGCCTCGGCATCGACTGGGACTGGGCGGCGATCGAGCGGTTGCGCAATGCCGCGCCGATCGAGTTGCGGTAGCAGCAGTTGGCTCGCACCTACCGCCGATTGCGAAACACGGTGACCTGGAACGAGAGGTTGATATCGTCACCCACCAGGCCCTTCGCATAGTTCAGTCCGAATTCGGAGCGCTTGATCGTGGACACGGCGCCCGCGCCGCAGCCTTCGCGCTCCCCCTGCGGATCGCGCCCGCATTGCATGCGGTCGATCTTGAGGATCACCGGCCGCGTCACGTCGCGCAAGGTCAGCAGGCCCGAAATGCCGATCAGGCGCTCCTGGTTGAACACGAGCTGCGTCGAATGGAAGCGCATGACCGGGAAGTGCGCGACATCGAACATGTCCTCGCCGCGCAGCCAGGCATCGCGCGCGCTCCAGCCGGTGTCGACCGTCGTCGCATCGACGACGAAATCGATGCTGCCGGTGTGGCCCTCCGGATCGAGGACGATCGTCCCTTCCATGCGGCCGAAGCGGCCGTGCTGGGTGGACAGCCCGAGATGACTGACTGCGAATTCCGTCGACGATAGCTCGGGATCGACGCGATACGTGTCGGGCGCTGCGGCGGCGAGCGTGCCGTGCACGAGCGGGAACATCGCGGCGGCGAGCGCCGCGATCTTCATGCGCATCCTATTCACGGTACGCTTCAACGGGCAGCGTGATCTTCACGTCGTCGCCGACCGCCTTGGGAATGCCGTATTTCATCCCCCACTCCGAACGCTTGATCGTCGCACTGGCCTCGGCGCCGCACATCGGCTTCTTATTGAAGGGGTGCTCGCCGCAGGTGAAGCTCGTCACCTTCAGCGACACCGGCTTGGTGACGCCGATCATCGTGAGTTCGCCGTCGATCGCGACGAGCCGGTCCCCGTCGAAAACGAGGTTCGACGACTTGAACGACATCGCCGGATACTTGGCGACGTTGAAAAAATCCTCGCTCTTGACGTGAGTATCGAGCCGGTCGCTGAAACTGCGGATCGAACTCGTGTCGATGGTCACGTCCACGGCTCCCTTGCGGGCCGCGCGGTCTAGCGTCACCTTGCCGCTGATTTTCGAGAACGTGGCGCGCTGCATCGAAAATCCCATGTGCTGCACCTCGAAAATCGGTTGCGAATGCACCGGATCGATGACGTAGGTCTCGTCGGCCGCCGCGGCGATCAGAGGAATGAACAGCGCGGGCAGCAGGGCAGCGGAAATGCGGAACAAACGATACATGCAACTCCCTCCGACGTTACAAACGATACGGATAACGGCAACGTGCGCCTTGCGGTAAACACGCATTGCGGCACAGGTATTCCTTGGCCGGCATCACTTCACCGGCGGCAATACCATGCGGATGCGCACCGTCACTTCGTTCGCAACGGTGTCCGGATCGGACCATTCCGCTTCGCCGATCTTGTAGTCTAGACGCTTGATCGCAAAGCTGCCTTCGGCGACGCTGTTGCCGGTGGCGTCCTTCTTGAGCACGATCGGCACCACGGCATCGTGGCTGATGCCCTTGATCGTCAGCGCGCCGGCGACTTCGTACTTGTCGCCGCCGAGGTCCTTGATGCTGGTCGAGACGAATTTCGCCACGGGAAAGCGGGCCGTATCGAACCACTTGGGTCGCTTCACCTCGGTTTCGGATTCGTCGCTCGCGAGGTCGATGCTGCCCAGCTCGATGTCGAAATCGGCTTTCGATTTGGCGAGTTCCCTGGGCAGGAACACGATGTTGGCCTTCCACCGGCGGAATCGGCCCTCGACGTTGACGCCCATCTGCCGGGAGACAAAACGGATCTCGCTCTTGTCGATGAGCACGCCCTGCGCAGCGGCCTGAGTCGCCGCCAGCAGCATCATGCCCAGCGACGGTATGAACGAACGTAGCAGCGCCATGATCAACCTTTCTTGCCCGCAAGCGGCAGCATCCGGGAGAGGACCGCGTCGCGGTCGACGAAATGGTGCTTGATGGCCGCTGCCGCATGCAGACAGACCAGTGCCAGCAGCGTGAAGTTCAATGTTTGATGCACCGTTAGCAGGACGGCGGCGGTCTGGCGGTCCTTGGGTACGCAGGTCCGGCAACGGGATCAGCCCGAGATAGACGACCTGCACGCCGGAGGCCGAACTGAAGCTCCAGCCCGACAGGGGGATGGCGAGCAGCAGCACATAGAGTGCACGGTGCGACAGCACCGCTGCCCGCGCCTCCCATGCCGGCATCGGCGGGAGCGCCGGCGCCGGGTGCCACAGGCGCCAGGCAAGACGGGCGCAGGTCAGCAGGAACACGGTGATGCCGATCCATTTGTGCCAGGCGTACCACTGCAGTTTCTGCCGCGAAATCGGGAGTCCGACCATTGAAAGGCCCAGCGTGAAACCGCAAACAATCAGCAGCGCGGTCAACCAGTGCAGCACGATCGCCGTTGTGCCGTAACGCTGGACAGTGCCGCCGGAGGATGGGGGATGGCTTGCCGCGCTCACCGTTTCCTTTTAGTAGTGCGCGCCGCGCCTTGTCAAGCGATGCGGCGCACTCCAACCCCACCTGGGTCGCTGCCCGCTGTCGCTATAATCCGCCAATGCAATTCGCTTCGATGATCCACGCAAATGTCGCCAGGATGGCGTGCTTCGGGCTCGCCATGACGCTCGGGATCTTGCTCGCCCAGGACGCCGCGGCCGCAGGATTGCCTTTGCCCGTGGCGCGCGCATTCGCCGACCAGCGCATTCCGCTCAGCGCGGTCACCGCCTTCGTGCAGGAATTCGGCGCCGGGCAACCGCTGCTCACGCAGCACCCCGCGAAGCCGATGAACCCGGCGTCGACGATGAAACTGCTGACGACCTTCGCCGGCCTCGAATTGCTGGGCCCCGACTATCGCTGGCGCACCGAAGCCTACGCGGAGGGAAACATCGTCGACGGCGTGCTCGACGGCAACCTCGTGCTCAAGGGCTACGGCGATCCCAAGGTGACGATCGAACAGTTCCAGGAGCTCGTCACCCGTCTGCGCGCCACCGGGCTGTCGACCATCCGCGGCGATCTCGTGCTCGATCGCACGTTTTTCGCGCCTGCCGCGCACGACGCCTCCGCGTTCGACGGTGAGCCGCTCAAGCCCTACAACGTCGGACCCGATGCGTTGCTGGTGAGCTTCAAGAGTGTGCGCTTCGTGTTCGCACCTACCGCTGCGGGCGACGCGGTCGAGGTGCGTGCCGAGCCGGCGCTCGCCACCGTGAAGATCCACGGCGCGCCGCGCCTCGCGCCGGGCGAATGTGGCGACTGGAAGGCGGCCTTGCAGGCAAGCTTCTCCAATCGGCCCGATGCCGCAGTCGCCACCTTTGGCGGAAACTACGCGGCGGCGTGCGGCGAACGTGACTGGTACGTCGCGCTGCTCGACCATCCGCATTTCGTGCACGACGCCTTTGCACAGATGTGGCAGGCCGCCGGCGGCTCTTTCTCCGGGCGGGTGCGCGATGGCAAGCTGCGCGCCGGCGCGAAGCCGCTGGTGACGCTCGAATCCCCACCGCTGTACGACGTGGTTCGCGACATCAACAAGCTGTCGAACAACGTGATGGCGCGGCAATTGTTCCTGACGCTCGCGACCACCGCCTATCCGCCGCCCGCAACGACTGCACGCGCGACGGAAGTCGTCAGGCGCTGGCTCGGCGGGCGCAAGCTCGACTTTCCGGAGCTGGTGCTCGACAACGGGTCGGGCCTGTCGAGGCACGAGCGCATCTCGGCGAACAGCCTGGGCCGGCTGCTCATGGCGGCCTACGGCAGCAACGTCCGCGCTGATTACGTCACTTCGCTCGCCGTGGCGGCCACCGATGGAACCGTACGCAAGCGTTTCGAGAAGGACACAGTCGCGGAACAGGCGTTCCTGAAGACGGGTTCGCTGGAAGGCGTTCGTGCCATCGCCGGCTACGTGTTTGCGCCGAACGGCCGCAATTTCGTCGTGGTCTGCTTCGTCAATCACCCGAACGCGGCGCGCGCGCAACCGCCGCTCGACCTGCTCGTGGAGTGGGTATACGCGACCGCCGGCGGCGGACACTAGGAGTACCCTAGGGTGTCCGAATCGAATCGATCCGGAACACCACGCAGCAGATCGAAGGGTCTGCGCCGCAAACATCGCGAGGGGAGCAGCAATGATCGAGCGCGTCGCCCGAAATCGAGTGCACGAGATCAGCCGCACTGGCATACGCTGCGCGCAAGCGTTGGCACTGGCCTGGGTATGCATGGCAGCGCCGGAAGCGAGCGCGCAGGTCTGCTGCCCGGTCGGCTGCGTGCAGGACAACAACGCCTGCGTGAAGACTGGGACGAATCAGCAATGCAGTACAGTGGCGTGCCCTCCCCCGTCGGGCAAGGGATCAGGATCGTCGGGCGGGGGAAAGGGAACGGGTGGCGGGGTTGGTATGTCGACACCAAAGCCTGGCTCTAGCTTTACGCCAATATGCGTCGAACAGCAGCCAACCCAGGCGATCGTCGACGACAGAACGAATTCTTGCGTGGCGACGCTCGTGGCCAACGCGCAATTTGTCGGATGCCTGTTCGAAGACGCTGCGGGGAAAGCGGAAGACAAGCGAACGGGGCTGAGTTGCCCCGCGCGGCAGGCTGCGCTCGCCAGGCAGTGTCGTGCGCGCTGCGCCACCTTCGCAAAGGATACGAGCCGCCAGACCTGTACCACCGATGAATTCCTCAACGGCCGGTGGGTTGTGGCCTTTGGCGACCTCGGTGGCCAAGTGGTCGGTTCGGCTCGCGTGGAAGGCTGCGGTCCGCGGCTGGCGACGAAGCTGTCTCCGTCGGAAAAGGCGCACACCACGCCGACGCCGTTCAAGTAACCGGACCAGGCGCCGACTCTCTCCGCGAGAACGGCGGAGGCCGCGGTCACATCCCGGGGATCGGCTTGCTCTGGTTGAACAGCGTGTAGCCGCGCAGCAGCCGATACAGCACCCAGATCGTCGTCGCGACCCAGATCAGGTAGCCGATGAACACGCCGATGACGATGATCAGCAGCAGGACGAACACGACCGCGCCGATCGCGCCCCACAGCAGCGAAAACCAGAACGTGCGGATCAGCCAGCGGTAGTGCGAATCGAGCCAGGTGCCGGCAGCCTCGGCGCGCTTCACGTAGGCGAGGATGATGGCGACGATGCCCACGATGCCGATCAGCGGCGCGATCAGCGGGAAGCCCGACGACACCAGGCCGACCACCGCAGCGACGCCGAACAGTGCGTAAAGCAGTAGCGTCGTCGAGACCAGCGACGCGGACGGCGTGCCCGCGGCGGCGGATGCTGAAGTGGAGTTATCGACCATGGCGGTACTCCCGAGTTTGACGGTCGGCGACGACCATGCTCGCAACATGGGGGCGACGGCCGACCACTTCAATCATAGGGTTGCCGATTCTTGTGCGCGTAGACCCGTCCGCCATCGATCAGCATGAGGTCATCGTCCGGGTAGGACACGTCGTCTTCTTCGATGCGGTTGCCGATCTCGAGGTACGAAGCTGCCGCGCCGCTGCGATTGATCATGTGGTGCGCGTCGCCGGTCCCCGCCGGGTAGCCCGCGCACATGCCCGCCGACAGCGACTGCTCGCCCGCGTCGGTGACCAGCGTAACCTCGCCCGAGATCATGTAGACGAACTCGTCTTCGTGCGTATGCGCGTGGCGCAGCGCCGATTGACCGCCGGGACCCAGCGTCACCAGGTTGATGCCGAATCGGGTCAGCCCGCAGGCGTCGCCCAGCCTGCGCTTGACGCGATCGCCCATGCGGGTTCGAAACGGCTCCGGATAGCCCGAACCCCGGACTTCGGACACACCGGCGGGGTCGAGGGCGGGAAGCTTGAGGTCTGCCATGTCGCAATGTCTCCTGAGGATTGGGATGGATGGCGCAGGCGCAAGGCTATAATACGCGAGCGGGTGGGCCTGGTTCGGCCCGCCGTTTGCTACTTACTGGAGATGCCCATGACAGCTGCAAGATTCGAGCGCAGTCGCGACGCGCTGGTCAAGGATTTTACCGAAGTACTCACCGAAGCCGATTCGTTGCTGAAGCAGGCTACCAAGGAATCGGGTGAGAAGGCCACCGATCTTCGGGCGCAGGTCGAAGCCAAGCTGCGCGCGGCCAAGCTCAAGCTGCAGGACATGCAGGACGACGCGATGGATCGCGCCAAGGCGACGGCACGCGCAACCGACGAATACGTTCGCGACAATCCGTGGCAGGCGCTGGGCGTCGCCGCGGCACTGGGCGTCCTGGTCGGACTGCTGATCGGTCGTCGCTAGGCATTCGTGGCTGACTCGGACGAAACGCCGCCGCGCTCCGGCGGCCTCTCGGACGCGATATTTCGGCTGGGCGGGACGGTGCTGGCGCTGCTGCGCACGCGACTCGAGCTGGCCACGGTCGAATTCGAGGAAGAACGCGAGCGGGCGACCGAGCTGCTTGTATTGGTGCTGAGCGCAGTGCTGCTGGCACTGTTTGCGCTGCTGTTCGCTTCAGTCTTCGTGATCGCGTATTTCTGGGACGCGTATCGCCTGTGGGCGATCGCCGGCGTGACGCTGTTCTACGTCGTACTCGCGATCATCACGTTCATGCGCCTGAAGCAGCGCGGCCGCGACAAGCCGCCGGCGTTTGCGGCGACGCTCGCCGAGCTCGGCCAGGACGTCGCTTCGCTGCGGCGCGACTCATGAGCGCCAAACTCGACGAACTGGCCGCGCGCAAGGCGCTCCTGCTCGCACGACTGCGGCTCGAGCGCCTGCAGATCGCGCTTTATGCGGGAGACTTGCGCGAGGCCGTGCGCCCGGCTGGCTTGATCGGCGGCGCGATCGCCAAACCCGCCGCGGCGGTGGCGCTGGTCGAGGCGATCGCACCACTGTTCGGATGGCGACGCCTGGTGTACTGGGTGCGGATTGGTTCCGTCGCCTTCGCCGTGTTCGGCATCGCCCGCAAGTGGCGACGCGGCGATCACTGAAGGCGACTAGAGCCCCAGGTCCTTCCACATCGCGTCAACGCGGCGTCTGACGGCCTCGTCCATGGCGATCGGGCGACCCCAGGTACGCGCGGTCTCGCCGGGCCACTTGTTGGTCGCGTCGATTCCCATCTTCGCGCCCAACCCCGCGACCGGTGACGCGAAGTCGAGATAGTCGATCGGCGTGTTCTCCACGATCAGCGTGTCGCGCGCCGGATCGACGCGCGTGGTCAGCGCCCAGATTACTTCCTTCCAGTCGCGAATGTTGACATCGGCGTCGGTGATGACGATGAACTTGGTGTACATGAACTGGCGCAGAAAACTCCAGATGCCGAACATCACGCGCTTGGCGTGTCCGGGGTATTGCTTGTTCATGCTTACGACTGCAAGTCGATACGAGCAGCCCTCAGGCGGCAGATAGAAGTCGGCGATCTCCGGGAACTGCTTCTGCAGCAGTGGCACGAAGACTTCGTTGAGCGCCATGCCGAGTACCGCCGGCTCGTCGGGCGGCTTGCCGGTATACGTCGAGTGGTAGATCGGGTCGCGCCGCATGGTGATGCGCGCGATCGTGAACACGGGGAAACGCTCGACTTCGTTGTAGTACCCGGTGTGATCGCCGAACGGACCTTCGAGTGCGGTTTCGTAGCCGACGGGATCGGTGGCATCCGGCTGGATGTGGCCTTCCAGTACGATCTCCGCCGACGCCGGCACCGCGAGCTCATGCGTGATGCACTTTGCGATCTCGGTGCGAGCGCCGCGCAGCAGGCCCGCGAACTGATATTCGGACAGCGAGTCCGGAACCGGCGTCACCGCCCCCAGGATCGTCGCCGGATCGGCACCCAGGGCGACAGCGATCGGAAACGGCGTGCCGGGGTGTGCCAGCGCGTGGTCGCGGAAGTCCAGCGCGCCGCCGCGATGCGCCAGCCAGCGCATGATCAGCTTGTTGCGGCCGATCACCTGCTGGCGGTAGATGCCGAGATTCTGCCGCGCCTTGTTGGGCCCTCGCGTCACCGTCAGGCCCCAGGTGATCAGCGGTGCGATGTCGCCGGGCCAGCAGGTTTGTATCGGCAATCGACCAAGGTCGACGTCGGCGCCCTCCCAGACGATGTCCTGGCAGGGCGGGGAGGATCGTTCCTTCGGCGCCATGTTCATCACCTGCATGAACACGGGACGCGTGTTCTGCCAGGCATCCTTCAGTCCCTTGGGCGGCTCGGGCTCCTTCAGAAAGGCGAGCAGTTTGCCGACCTCACGCAATGCGGCGACCGAATCTTCGCCCATGCCCAGCGCAACGCGCTGCTGCGTGCCGAACAGGTTCCCGAGCACCGGGATCGAGTGGCCCTTCGGTTTTTCGAACAGCAACGCAGGACCTCCTGCCCGCAGTACCCGGTCGCATATCTCGGTCATCTCGAAACGCGGATCGACTTCGATACCGATGCGCTTGAGCTGGCCCTGGCGTTCGAGCTGGGCCAGGAAATCGCGAAGGTCGGCGTATTTCATGGGAATGGGCGGTAGGAACCGGGACATCTTAGCAAACCCCGAATTCCGTCCCCGCGGGTCGCGCAGCGGCTGCGTGTCGTATTTCCGCACTTTCGGCGAACGATTTGGGGCGATTGCAGGTCTGAACTGCAGTCCCGAATCCGTCGCTGTTTCCGGTCCCAAAACGTCCATTTTCGGGGAGAACTGTCGGGGCAAAGCGACAGTGCGCGTGGCATCGGCGCCACAACCTCCGATAAAGCCGCTTTTGCACCTGGGTCCGCTAGACCCCGGCCCGCGCAACCCGCTATCCTGATTTCAACGGGCCTCGATGGAGGCCCTCGTCGCCTGGAGATTATTGCTTGAGCATCGCCGTCGTCACGCCCAGAGTCCTGCTCGGAACGCTGGCCCTGCTGTGGGCGGCCGCCGCGTGGGCCGATTCTGGCACAGCCGGTGGTGTGGTGCCTGTGGCCGGCCCCGGCACTGCCTCCGCCATCCTTCCGTCGATCGAAATCCTGTCCACGCAGACCAACCTCGCGGGCACCTGCGGTGGGGCGACATTCAATATCAACACCTACATCAATGTCGATACCCAAGCCTCGGCCGACGTAAGGCTTTCCGCGCCGGGATTTCCCACCCTCGAGCAGTTCACGGATGAGACCGGCAGCCACATCGGCCCGTTTGACGGGGTCTACCCGACCTTCAACATTCTCTCGTTCGGCGGTGGTCTGTCGCCGAATACGCCAATCCGCATCACCATCAACACGTATTCCGGACATGCGCTTTCCGGCAAAGTCACGTATTCGAGTTCGATGCAGTACAACTGCACGACCGGCGCGATCCTGAATCTGGTTGCGGCAGCACCTGGCGACCCCGAGTCCATTCCGACGCTGGACGCCTTCGGGCTCGCGGCGACCGCGCTGTTGCTGTCGCTGGCCGGCGCTGTCGCCTTGCGCCGGCGAGTTCGCGTCGCTAAATCACCGCGCTCGCGCCGCCGTCCATCGAAATGATCGCGCCGGTGAGGTAGCTCGCCGGCTCGGCGGCGAGAAATACCGCGACTGCAGCGATCTCTTCGGGCTTGGCAAAACGCCCAAGCGGGATTCTGGCCTGATTGCGTGCCAGCAATTCCGCCTCGGGCAGGCCGGTCAGCTTCGCTTCCGCCTTCAACCCCTCCTGCACGCGCCCGGTCAGCGTTCCGCCCGGGTTGATGCCGTTGACGCGAATGCCGCTCGCTGCGTACGCGGCGGACAGGCCGGCGGTTGCGAGCATCAGCGCCGCGTTCGCCGCACCGCCAGGCAGGTGCACCGGATTGGCGACCTTGCCGCCCATGCCGATGATATTGACGATCACACCGCGCTTGCGCACGACCATGCGCCTGAGCACCGCATCGGCAGGGTGGATGGTGCTGAAGAACTTCGCATCCATCGCGTCGTGCCATGCCCGGGCATCGAGGTCTGCGGGAGCATAGCGGCGCGCGGCGCCCGCCGAATTGACCAGCACATCGATTGCGCCGACCTGCTGCTCGACCGCGGCGACCATGCGCTCGGCGTCGTCGGCCCGCGTCATGTCGGCGGCAATCGCGGTGGGCGGGTGCGTGCTCGCGGGGAAACGCGCCACGGCCGCATCGAGGTTCGCCTGGCTGCGCGACACGATGACGACCCGCGCGCCCTCTGCGGCGAACGCCTCGGCGCAGGCGTAGCCGATCCCCTTGCTGGCACCGCTGACCACCACGATCTTTCCTTGCAGCCGCATGTCCATCGTCATTTCTCCAAGTTTGAATTCATGGCATCAGCACCGCGCGCAACTGCACCTTCACGCGCGCATAGGCGTCGGCACGCGCCGCGGGATTCGACGCGACAGTCACGCCCTGTCCCGGGCGAACGCCGTTGGGAACGTCCAGATGCAGGGGTCGGTCGAGGTTAGGCGTGTCGAAACCGTGATGCGCGCCGGGATAGGTCCGCACCTGCATCGGCAGCTCGCTCGCTTCCATCTGTTTGCCCAGCGCGACGCACGGTTTGGCCGACGTCCAGTCGTCGGCTTCGCCGATGAACACGCTCAACGGCGCGGCAGGCGCAAAGCCGTAACTGCTGCTCAGCGAGGCGTAGCATCCGGGATAGAACGCGATCGCCGTCAGGAAGAACGCCGCCGGATCGCCGACTTGCGCAAGATACGCGGCGACCATGGGCTGGCGCGCGTTCATCGTTGCCAGCACTGCGCTGCCGCCATGCGACCAGCCGAGCAACGCGATGCGATGGGGTGCGATGTCGGTGCGCGAGCGGACATACTCGAGCGCGCCAAGCACGTCGAGGCGGCGATGCGCCTGCGTGATGGTTTGCTCGCGCACGGGTTGGCTGCACACTTCGCGTCGACCGCGGGGATTGAAGCTGTCCGGAAACAGCACCGCGTAGCCTTCCGCGACGAGCATATCGGCCATCGCCTGGTGCCGCGCGGTCAGCCTGCCACGCCGGCTCGCAAGCGTGCTGTACATGCCGTCGCAGCCATGCAGCGCGATGACTGCCGGAAAGCCGCCGGCCGCCGAATCCGGCGTGAAGTAAAGGCCGGTCAACATGATCGGCGTGCCGGTCTGCGCGTCGATGTCGAGGCTGGGAAAACTGACGCGTTCGCCAGTGGTGGCGGCAGCGACCGGGAGCGCGAAGGCGATCGTCGCGCAGAATGTCGCAAGCACCACGCGCGCATTGCGGACTCTCATTGCGGCCAGAACGGCCAGCGCTCGTAGCGCGTGCCGTAGTCCATGACGACGCCGGCGAAAATGGCCAGTCCGTACCAGTGGTTGTTGCGGAACGCCCTGAAACAGCGCTCGCGGTCGCGATTGCGAATGAGCCAGAAGTGCCATAACGCGAGCAGCGAAGCCATGAGCACGCCGGTGTAGAACCAAGGTCCCATGAATTTGCGCTGACCGATGTACGTCACCGCGCCGAGATGGATCGCGTAGCAGAGCATGATGACCAGCACGTCGAACTTGCCGAACAGGATCGCCGAAGTATTCATGCCGAGCTTGACGTCGTCGTTGCGATCGACCATCGCGTATTCGGTGTCGTAGGCCATCACCCAGAACAGATTCGCGGCAAAGAGTCCCCAGCCGACGGCCGGCACCGTCCCTTCGACGGCGGCGAAGGCCATGGGAATGCCGAACGAAAACGCGATGCCCAGGAACGCCTGCGGCAGGAAGAAGAAGCGCTTGAAGAACGGGTAGGCGATGGCGATCCCGAGTGCCGGCAGCGATAGCAGCAACAGCGTGAGGTTGAGCCTCAGGATCAGCAGGAACGCGCAGAGCGCCAGCACCGCGGCGACGACCAGCGCTTCCCACGGTTCGATCTCGCGCTTGGCCAGCGGCCGGTTCGCGGTGCGCTCGACGTGCGGATCGAAATCCCGGTCCGCGTAGTCGTTGAGCGCGCAGCCGGCCGAGCGCATGAGCAGCGTGCCCAGCGTGAAGATGCCGACGATGAGCCAGGACGGCGCGCCGGACGTCGCCAGCCACAGCGCAGTCAGCGTCGGCCACAGCAGCAGCAGCGTGCCGATCGGCTTGTCGAGCCGGATCAGCCGCTCGTAGGCGTCGAGCCGCGCCGCGATGCGCTGCGCCAGCGGCGTCGCCCGTTGCGATGGTGCCGATGGATCGTTCATAGGAAATCTTCGCGCTCGGGGCGGCCCGTCGCATTCACAGCGGCAAGGCGAGCTGCTTCTTGAGCGCGCGCGGCGCGACTTCGGCGAGCAGCGCTTCCGGCGTCGCATATTTCAGGCGCAGGCGCAGCTCGCGCTTCATGCGCACGTTGCTGAGTCGCCTGGACTCGCTCATGAACGACAGCATCATCGGTGCAATGCGCGCCTCCGCCTCGTCCCAGGAGACGCGCGGTGGCCGCGGCAGGTGGAAGGCGTCCGCGACCGTATCGAACCAGCCACCCATCTTGAGTTCGGCATCGTCGGTGATGTTGTAGGCGCGGTTCGGCCGGCCACGAAAAACTGCGGCGACGGTTGCCCGCGCCAGGTCGTCGGCATGGATGTGATTGGTAAACACGTCGTCCTCTGCACGCAGGACCGGTGTCCCCTGCTTCAACCGGTCGAGCGGCAGGCGCGTTTCGGCGTAGATGCCCGGCGCGCGCAGGATCGACAGTCGCACGCCATAGCGCGCGGCCCATCGCCGCAGACGGTTCTCGGCGGCGATGCGCCGCCGTCCGCGCGGCGTCTGCGCCTTGCGCGGCCGCGCCTCGGTCACGCGTGCTCCGGCGCAATCACCGTAGACTCCGCTGGTGCTTATGTAGACGAAGCGCTGCGGTATAATCCGCGCCTTTGTCAGCGCGGCGATCAGGCGCATGGTTCGGGGATCGTCGCGACCGGCCGCCGGCGGCGGCGCGAAATGCAGTACGGCAAACGGCGCCGCGCGCAGCCGATCGAGGCTGTGCATTGCATCGAGGTCGCCGACGATCGGTATGATGCCGTGGCTGCGCAGCTTGGGACCGTCTTCCGTGCGGCGGATGAGGCCGTAGAGTCGAACCCTGCCGCGCAGCAGATCGGCGGTGCGCAGGGCGACGTCTCCGCAGCCGATCAAAAGTACCCGGATCACGACGTTCCTTGAAATTGCGCAGCAATCACGATGCCACACCACATTACCATAAAATCCAGCGATCACTCGTTCGCCTGCGACGACGGCGAGACCGTGCTCGCCGCCGCGATGCGCGCCGATCTGATGATTCCGTACGGTTGCCGCAACGGCGCGTGCGGCACGTGCAAGAGCCGCATCATCGCCGGCGAAGTCGACTACGGTCGCGCATCAGCCGGGAACGCTGACCGACCTCGAAAAGAAGCAGGGGATGGTGCTGCTGTGCGTCGCCAAACCGATGAGCGAACTGACGCTTGAAGTGCGCGAAGTCCGCCGCGCCGGCGACATCCAGATCCGCAAACTCCCCTGCCGCATCGAAAAAATCGTGAAGGCGGCGAAGGACGTCGCCATCGTGTCGCTCAAGCTGCCCGCGAACGAGCGCCTGCAGTATCTGGCCGGGCAGTACGTCGACTTCCTGCTCAAGGACGGGCGCCGGCGCAGCTTCTCGATCGCCACCGCGCCTGAAGACGACACGCTGCTGGACCTGCATATCCGGCACGTGCCCGGCGGCTTCTTCTCCGATCAGTTGTTCACGCAATTCAAGGGACGCGAAATCCTGCGCTTCGAAGGTCCGCTCGGCACGTTTTTCCTGCGCGAGGAATCGGACAAGCCGATCATTTTCGTCGCCGGGGGCACCGGCTTCGCGCCGATCAAGGCGGTGATCGAGCATGCGCTGCACCACGAGGTCACGCGCCCGATGGTGCTGTACTGGGGCGTGCGCTCCCTCGCGGACCTGTACCTGCCGGAACTGCCCGGGGCTTGGCAGAAGCGACATCGCGATTTCACGTTCATTCCAGTGCTTTCCGATCCGTTGCCGGAAGACCGCTGGCCTGGCCGCACCGGCTTCGTGCACAAGGCGGTGATGGCGGATTTTCCCGATCTCTCGGGTTATCAGGTGTATGCCTGCGGTGGTCCGGCGATGATCGACGCCGCGCGCAACGAATTCACGCAGCAGCGACGGCTGCCGCCCGAGGAATTCTTCGCCGATTCGTTCACCTACGCCGCGCAGACCGACCCGCCGGCGTGACGTTCTCGCCGGCGCGACGGGCGCGCGGGCGCTCCTAGCGGCGCTTTAGCTCGTCGGTCGCCAGCTTGAGCGCTGCGACGAGATGGGCGTTGGCCTCGGCGTCGCGCCCCTGACGACCGAGCATCTCGCCCAGCGCAAGGTGTGCGCGCCAGCCGTCGTCGAGCGCGAGACTCGCCTCCAGGTACGTCTGCGCCTTGCCCCAGAGCTGCGCACGCTGGCAAAGCAAACCCAGAACTCGCAACAGCACCGCGTCCTGGTTATGTGACGTCAGCCAGCGCTCGGCCTGCTCGAGCTGGCGCGTCGCATCGGTCAGCTGGCATTCTCCGTAGAGTTCGACCAGGTCTGAATCCCAGTCGTGCTCGAGACTCGCGGCCAGGATTTCCGCGGCTTGTCGATCACCGCCGAGCTGCATGAAACTCTGCGCCCCGGCGCGGGCGATCTTGGGTTGAATCCTGCTCGAGTCGGGCAGCTTGGCCCAATAGTCGCGCAGACCGCTGGCGTCGTGCGCGAGCGCCTTCAGGTGTTCACTCTGTGCGCTGGTGCGCACGAGATCGGCCTGCACCGCGTCGAATACCTTGCGCTTGACGAGCTGATCGAGCAGCGCGGGGATCTCCACCCATCGCCGCGCCGCCTGCAGCGCACGCAGTTCCAGCCGCAACGCCGCCGTGTGCATGCCGGCATCCTTGCGCAGGTCCTGCAGCAGGCGCAGCGCATCCTGCGATTGACCGTGCTCGAGCGCGATTTCCGCGGCGAGCATGTAGCGCGGCACGGCCAGGCTCTTCGCTTGCGCGTCGGCGGTGCCGAGCAGGCGTTCCGCGGCATCGAGATCGCGAACGTCGATGGCGGCGCGCGCCGCGATGAGCGCGTTCAGCGGCGAGGCGCCGGGGATCGCCGATGCGTCCTGCGCCTGCTGTCGCGCCTTGCCATAGCGTCCTTCGAGCAGGGCGATCACGGCCGCATCCTGCATCGTTCGCGCGCGATCGCTCTTTTGTTGCCGGCGCCAGGTCCGCACCTGTCCCGGCAGTCGCAGCGTGCGCACGACAAGCCGTATGGAAAGATAGAGCCCGATGAAACCGCCGATGATGAGCAGCAGGAGCAGGTTCAGCGAGAGCTCGATGCGATACGGCGGTGCGACCAGCAGCGCATAGCCGGCGTTGAGCCTGACCGCAAGCGCGACGACCACCGCCGCGGCGGCGAGCATCAGGAACCAGAAAAGTATGCGCACGTGTGCCCTTGGCGCGAGCGCCGCTCAGCGCTGAGGCTTCTCGCGCGCGAGCTTCAGCACGCGAACGGCTTCGAGGCTCGTCGCCAGATCGGGCATCTCGACGGCCATGTCGGTCGCCTGCGCCTGCTTGACCAGCATCTGCGCTGCTTGCACCGTCGGCGCGCGCGTATCGAAATATTTGCGCAGCCAGTCGTCGGCCGCGCCCAGGTCGGCCCGAAAGCTCGACTGATCGCGGAACAACAGGTCGAAGCGCGCCGCCAGCAGCCGCAGCTTGAGACTTTCGCGCAGGAAATATTGCTGTTGCGGCGCGAGCAGCGGCAGCTCGGGACGGTCCAGATTCTCGACGCGCACCAGCTGGCGCACATCCTGCCAAATTTCGCGCAGGAAACGGCGCCATGCCGCTTCGTCCCGAACCGGCGGGGGCGGCGGCGGCGCGGGCACGCGCACTTCCAGCGCCAGCGGTAGCGTGTCGACCGCCGCGATCGCCTGGTCGAGTCGCAGCGACACGCCGGGGACATCGACGAAGGGAACAGCCTTCAGACGATCCATGTCGCGCGCCAGCGCGCGTCGCAACGGCAGGAACTGCGGCCGGTCAAGCCGCTGCAGCTTGGAGTCGGCGAGCTGCAGCGCGGCGAGCGCCGACGGGACATTGGCCGCGAACTGCAATTGCTGGCTCGCCAGCAGCAGGACCTGCTCGATCTCGGTCAGGGCCCATTCGTCGCGCGACGGAGCGAGCTCGCGATAGAGCGCTTCGAGCGCGGCCTGCTGCGTCTGCGACTCGGCCAGGCGGTTTTCGAGCAGCGTGACCTTGGCCTGGCTTTCACGCAGATTTTCCTGCACGTCCTTGAGTGCCACCCGCGATGTCGACTCGCTGGCTTCGATCTCGGCCAGCCTCTTGGCGGTCTCCAGGCGCAGCTCACGCTGAGCGTTGCGCGCGTCGATCCAGACCGCGCCCAGGCCCACCGCTAACACCAGCGGACCGGCCACGAATAACAAGCGCAGCCACCGGTTTGTGGCGGTTGCGGCGACCGGCGCCACCGGCGGGGGCGATGCAGCGCTGGAAATATCGTCCACCGGGTCGGGCATGAATGACAGCGACAGATAACGGGGCGAAGATTGTAGCAGGATCGATGTCCGGAACTGGCCGCAAGCGCCGTGCTCAACTAGAATGGGGATTGCACTGTGCCCCTCGGCGCAGAGCCAACTCCTGACGCCGTCCCGTGCTCATCCTCGCCTTCATCGTGGCCATCGCGCTCGCAGCGCTGGGCGGCTACGTTCTTGGCACCAAGCGCCGCGCGCCGCCCGCACCGGTACCGCCGGCGCCGACTTCACTGCCGGCGGCAAGTACCGACCAAGAAGCCGAGATCGCCGCCGCGCACGCCGAGGCCGCGCGCTATCGCCAACTCGTGATCGATATCGAGAACAGCGCGCCGCCACCGATCCTCATGGGCATGGCCGAGCCCGACGACCTGAAGCTGATCGTCGGCATCGGCCCCGTGCTCGAACGCATGTTGCGCAACCTGGGCATCGGCACGTTTCGCCAGATTGCGCGCTGGACCGCGCGCGACATCGCCGAGTTCGACGCCAAGCTTCCCGAGTTTCCCGGACGCATCGTGCGCGACCAATGGGTGACGCAGGCGCGCGCGCTGCACGCATCGAAATACGGCGACAACGCGCTGGATCGGTAATTTTGAGTTCGGCGGGCAAACTCAAGGAAGCGGACTTCGCATTGGAGCAGCACGGCGTCGGTGCGTCGAGCTTGCTGCAGATTGCCATTCTGACGCTGGTATGGGGTTGCAACTGGGCGGTACTGAAGGTCGGTGTCAGCGAACTGCCGCCACTCACCTTCCGGGCTTCGTCGCTGGCGTTCGCGGGGATCGGATTGCTGCTGGTGGCAAAGCTCTCCGGGCACTCGATACGCATTCCCCGGACGCTGTGGGGCAAGGTCGCGGCGCTGGCGCTGTTCAACATCGCCGCGTGGAACGGACTCATCCTGTTCGGCGTGCAGAGCTTGCCCGCGGGCCGTTCGGCGATACTCGCCTTTACGATGCCGATCTGGTCGGTACTGATCGGCCTGGGCTTGCTGCACGAGCCGTTGTCGAAACGCAAGATCATCGGCCTGCTGCTCGGCATGTGCGGGATGGCCGTGCTGCTTGGCGACGATTTCCGCACCGTGCAGCGGGCCCCCGTGGGCGCGCTGTTCATCATCGGCGCCGCGGTCAGCTGGGCGTTCGGCACCGTACTCCTGCGCCGGTGGAAGCCGCCGATTCCACTGACGACCTTGAGTGGCTGGATGATGATCCTGGGCTGGGTTCCGATCGCTGTGTGTGCGCCGTTCTTCGACGCGCATCCGCTGCACTCGCTGGCAACGATGTCGGGTACCGCCTGGTTTGCAGTGCTTTACAACATTTTCCTCGCCGGGACGCTCGCGCACTGGGCGTGGTTCAAGATGGCGCGCACGCTGCCGGTGGCAGTGAGTTCGCTGTCGTCGCTACCGGTACCCGTCGTCGGCGTGCTGTCGGGAATGTTGTTTCTCGGCGAGCGCCCGGGGTGGAGCGAATTCGTCGCTCTAGGGCTCGTGCTCGCGTCGCTGGCGGCGGTGCTCATACCGGCGTCGAAACGCGCGGCCACCGACACCATTCCAGAGTGACAGACCGCAAGCCTGTCTGTCGCCCCCCGCAAGCCGGGACGACGACGCGGCCGCCGCCTCCGTTAGAGGTATCTGCTTATTCTCCACGACGAGTCGGCGGCCACTTCGCCTCCGGGGTCGCATCCGACGTGGGGCCCCTGCTTCACCCTACGGCGTCCTACACGAGTTCCGGAATAAGCGTCAGCGTCTTCCGCCCCGGGAACCACGCATCGAGATTGGCCCGGCACAGGTCGCCCATCGCCTGCCGCGTCTCGCGCGTCGCGCTGCCCACGTGCGGCAGCAACACCACGTTGTCCATGCTCATCAATGCCGCGGGAATGCGCGGCTCGTCGGCGAACACGTCGAGCCCGGCGCCCTTGATGGTCCCGGCGGCTAGGGCCGCGACCAGCGCCGGCTCGTCGATGATCGAGCCGCGCGCGATGTTGATCACCGTACCTTTCTTGCCCAGCGCCGCGAGCACGCCGGCGTCGACGATGTTGCGCGTCGCGTCGCCGCCCGGACAAGCGACGACGAGGAAATCCACGGCCGCCGCGAGCGATTTCAAGTCACGCACGTATTCGTACGGCACATCCTGCGGCTTGCGGCCGGTGTACGCGACTTTCATTTCCATTGCCGCGACTCGCCGCGCGATCGCCTTGCCGATGCGGCCAAGGCCGAGGATGCCGACTTTCCGCCCGCCGAGCTTCGTGGTCAGTTCCGGCCCGCGCTTTTCCCATTCGCCCGCATGCACGAAGCGGTTCAGGCGCACGTAGCCGCGTCCGGTCATCAGGATCAGTCCCAGGGCGACATCGGCGACGTCGTCGGTCAGCACGTCCGGCGTGTTGGTCACCTTGATGCCGCGCTGCTTGCAATAGGCGACGGGCACGCCGTCGTAGCCTACGCCGAACACGGAAATTATCTCGAGCGCCGGCAGCGCGTCCAGCAATTGAGTCGGCGCGAGGGTTCCGCCGCCCTGCACCAGGCCGCGGATGTTCTTCCCCTGCGCCGCGAGCAACGCGGCCTTGTCGGTCGCCTGAAGGTAATCGTGGCACTGATACTTGGCCTTCAGGGGGTCGTAGAGAAATGGCGGTAGCGGCGCCGTGACGATGATGTCGGCTTGCATGATCGAAGTTCCTCCGTCAATGAATCGTGGTGAAGTATTCCAGCAGCGCCGCCAGCAAGCCGGCGTCGGCAGGTGGGGTGACGATGACGCGAGCGATGCCCACCTGGCCCGCGCGTGCCGCGATGCGCTGATGCGGAACGAAGGTCGGCAGCGCCGCCATTTGGGTCCTGGCCGCGTGACCGAGCAGCGCCCAGAGGTTGTCGAGCCCTTCGCTGCTGGTCAGCGTGACGGCATCGACATGCCCCGCATGCAGCGCTTGCTCCAGACCCGCCGCGCCGGATTCCGGCCGCGCGCGGCGATAGCAGTCGACGACGTCGACGACGGCTCCGCGCGCGATGAGCGTATCGCGCAGCAACTCCCGGCCGCTACCGCCGCGAAAGATCACGATGCGCTTGCCGGACACCGCTTCGATTTCCGGCAGCGCGAGCAGGCCCTCGCTGTCCATGGTGGTCGTCGGTTGGCGCACGTTGTGGACGCCGACCGCGGCGAGCGCGGCAGCGGTACCCGGCCCGGGTGCCAGCGCAACCAGATACGGCGGCCATGCTGCAGGATCGCCAACGCCAAATTCGACTGCGTTCGCGCTGACGAAGACCGCGAAGTCGTACCGCGCAATCTCGCGCTGCGCTCGATCGAGTGCGGTGCGGTCATCCGGCGGCAGGATGACGATCGCCGGAAAGATGACCGGCGTGCCGCCGATCGCCGCGACTTGCGCTGCCAGCCCCGCCGCCTGTCGGGCGGGACGCGTGATCAGAACGCCGCGCCCGTCGAGTCGCCCCGGCGATGTCCTCAGCGTGTCTTCGCGCTCATCGTTGATCTTCCCGCTGCGCGCGTCGGCATTCGCGCTCATCGGAGACCTTCGCGCTCGGGGCGGCCCTTCGCGCTCATGCCGCAAGGATCCGCGCCGCATCGCGCGCGAGAAATTCGGAGCCCAGCTGGTCGCCGAGCGCGGCAGCCATGCCGACCGTGGTGACGCGCGCGGCACGCTCGCCACGCAGCACCTGCGTCCCGTCGCGGCTGGCGATCAGCGCGCGCAGCCACAGCTCGTCGCCGCGCGCGGTGGCATACGCGGCCAGCGGCGTGTGACAATCGCCGGCGAGCCGTGTGCCGAACGCACGCTCCGCGGCTGTCGCGAACGTCGTCTGCGGATCGGCGAGTGCGCCAAGCACGCCGATCAAGTCGGATCGGTGCGAACGGCATTCGATCGCGAGCGCACCCTGCCCTGCGGCCGGCAGGCTGTCCGCAGGGTCGAGCAGCTCAGCGATGCGCGCGGCAAAACCGAGGCGCCTGAGTCCGGCGGCAGCCAGGATGATCGCGGCGTACTGTCCTTCGTCGAGCTTGCGCAACCGCGTATTGACATTGCCGCGCAGCGGTTCGATGACCAGGCGCGGAAACCGCTCGCGCAATTGCGCTTCGCGGCGCAGGCTGGAGGTTCCGACGACGCTTCCCGGCGGCAGTTCTGCCAGCGAGGTGTGCACATTGGAGACCAGCGCGTCGCGCGGGTCCTCGCGCGCCATGATCGCGGCAAGCGTGAATCCCTCCGGCATGACCATCGGCACGTCCTTGAGCGAATGCACGGCGAGATCCGCGCGCCCTTCCAGCATCGCGTGTTCGAGCTCTTTGATGAACAGGCCTTTGCCGCCGATATCGGCCAGCGGAACGTCGAGAATGCGATCGCCCTGCGTGGTCAGGCCGAGCAACTCGACAGTGCAGGACGGATGGAGCGCACGCAGGCGATCACGGACGTGCTCCGCCTGCCACATGGCGAGCGCGGATTGTCGCGTCGCGATGACGAGCTTCGCGGGTGCTGGATTCATACGGCCATTGTGCGCCGCCGGAACCAGCCTGTCAGCGCGAGGCGCTCGCGCGTGGCCGGAAGCACTTCGTGTTCGAAACGCTCGGACAGAAAACAGACCAGCGTGCCGCCGACCGGCAGGACGTCGCAACGCCCGTCCCCTTCCACGTGAATGCGAAGCGCGCCGCCATGTTCCGGCGACCAATCCTCGTTCAAGTACAGCACGCACGAAAGCACGCGCGCATCATCATCCTGAAAGCGGTCGCGGTGACGACGATAGAACGCGCCGCGCGGGTAGATCGCGTAGTGGCCCTCGA
This sequence comes from uncultured beta proteobacterium, assembly GCA_963821485.1. Lineage (GTDB taxonomy): Bacteria > Pseudomonadota > Gammaproteobacteria > Burkholderiales > Casimicrobiaceae > PALSA-1003. The sequence goes on along the minus strand of CAWGEB010000009.1, from coordinate 53,207 downwards.
AGGCGAACAGCCCGAGGAACAGCGCAGCATTGAGCGCCAGTCGTAGGCGTGCCAATGCTTGCGCCGCCGGTTGCATCGCGGGCGATGGATCGTCTGCATCGAGCCAGGCGATCCGATCGCCGCGAATGGCGCTGCGTTCGACGCGCTGCGCATCGTGCCCGACGCCCGCCGGACGAAATTGCCCTGCCGCCTCGCGTTGCCTCGCCTCGGCGGCCATCGCGGCGATCGCCGCCGCCGGCAGGAAGTCCGCCTCCACCGCGATACCCTGCTCCGCAATGCCGGCGCAGATGCGGTCGAGCGCAGACGATTCGGCGATCGCAGCGCTTGTATGGTGTCCCCCGTGCGGCGCTGCAACGTTCATTTCGCAGTGGCGTCCATCTGCATCATGCCAAAGATATTGCCCTCGGTATCATGGCCGTAGGTGAGCCATCCCACCGTTGGAATCGCCATCTTGGGAACGACGATCGTGCCCCCCAGCTCGCCGACGCGCTTGACGGTGGCATCGAGGTCGGCGACGTCGACCGTGCACACGAATGCGTTGCAGGGCTGCATCGGCGCCGGTGCGTCGCCGCGGCGCGGCATCAACCCGCCGTCGATGCCTGGCGTGCCCTTCTCGCCCGTCTTGATCAGCCAGTAGTCCATGGGCGATTCCCACTTGGTGAACGTCCAGCCGAACAGCTGCGTGTAGAACCGGATCGCGCGCTGCGGGTCGGCGGCGTGTATTTCGAAATGTATCGGACGCGGCATGTCGGATCTCCTTGAACAACGGGACCGCCATCTTATAATGCGGCAGGCATCGACGCGACCCACCCGGGAGCGCCGGTGCCAGTTACGCCAGGGGGATCTGCGATGCGTGTCGTCATAACGGGAGGTGCCGGATTCCTCGGCAGCCGGCTTGCTCGCGCCATCCTCGAGCGGGGGCGGCTCGCCGACGCACAGGGCGAATCGCGCACCATCGCGCAGATCGTGCTGGTGGACGTCGCGCCTGCCTCGGTGGTCGACGCACGCGTGACCAGCGTCACCGGCGACCTCGCCGATCCTGCCCTGATCGAACGCGTGATCACGGCGGATACCGATTCGGTGTTCCACCTCGCGGCGGTCGTCAGCGGACAGGCCGAGGCCGAGTTCGACATCGGCATGCGCGTGAACCTGGATGCGACTCGAGCGCTGCTGGAGCGCTGCCGCAAACTGTCGCGCCCGCCGAAGGTCGTGTTCACCAGCTCGCTCGCGGTATTCGGCGGCGCGCTGCCCGATCCCGTGCGCGACGACTCGCCCATCACGCCGCAGACGTCCTACGGCGCGCAGAAGGCCATGGGCGAGTTCATGGTCTACGACATGACGCGCAAGGGCTTCATCGACGGCCGCTCGTTGCGGCTGCCCACCGTCACCGTGCGTCCGGGCAAGCCCAATCGTGCCGCGTCGTCGTTCGCGAGCGGGATCATTCGCGAACCGCTGTCCGGCGTCGACGCGGTGTGTCCGGTGGTGCCGACCGCGGCCATGTGGGTCATATCGCCGCGCTCCGTGATCGCCAACTTGATCACGGGTCACGACGTTGCCGCCGGCGAATTCGCTCGTGCCGGCTTCGGGCACACCCGCTCGGTCAACGTCCCGGGGCTGCGCGTCGGCGTCGGGGAGATGACCGATGCCTTGAAGCGCGTCGCGGGTGACGCAGTGGTTGCACGAGTGAAGTGGCAGCTCGACCCGGTGATCGACCGCATCGTCGCGACGTGGCCCGCGAACTTCGCGCCGGTGCTGGGACCGGCGCTGGGCATGCGCGCGGATCCGGACTTCGATGCGATCATCCGCCAATACATCGCGGACGAGCGGCCTAAGGTGGCCTCTGCATGATCGCGACGACCCAGGCGGCGGGCATCGCGCAGATCGTCGCCCGCAACATCGTACCGCTGGTCGGCATCGTCTTCTTCAACTGGTCGGCGTCGAATGTGCTGATCCTGTATTTCGTCGACACGCTGCTGTCCATGGCCGTGATCTTCGCCGGCCTCGCCAAGACCTTCGCGACCGCGTCCCCGGACGGCATCGTCGCAACGGTGAAGGCCGAGCTGACCTATGTCCTCACCGCCGTATTGGTGGCGGGCATCATCGGGATTCCCATCGGCATGCCCGTCGGCATTGCCCTGGCGACGTCGGATTTCTCCTGGCGATTTGCGTTTTACGATTCGTCGCTGCGCAACGGCCTGCTGGTGCAGATCGCGCTGTCGGTGTGGTCGTACATCGAATTGCGCCGCGCGCTCGCGACCTATTCGCGCGAACAGCTCCAGCTCAAGCGCCGCTTCGCGTTCGTGTTCATGCGCTGGATTGCCGTGTTGATTGTCTGCTATTTCGTGCTGGATTTCCTGGGCGGCGACCTGGCGGTCTACCTGTTGGTCGTTATCTACATCGGGGCATCGATCTTCGCCGAGGTCGCGCCGGAACGCTTCCTCGAGGTGATGCCGGGCGGCGCCGACATGGCGAAGGAAAAACCCGACAAGCCCGCGGCCAGAGGCGCCCCGCACGCGGACAAGAAGGCGCGCTAGCGGTCCACGCCCAGCGACACGTCGGCAAGTGCTGCCGTGCCCGCGTCGGCGCGACGCGTGGCCAGCGCATCGCCCTCGACCGCCGCGGCGGCTTCGAGAAAAATGCGTGGATCGGCGGCTTCGAGACGGCGCGCGTCGGACAGCATCTGCCGAAAGCGGCGACCTCCGGGCTGGCCGTGATAAAGCCCGAGCGCGTGCCGCGCGATGGCGCGCAAGCCGACCCCGCGGCGGAGCTGTCCTTCGGCGTACGGCACCAGTGCTTCGATGACGTCGGCCCGCGTGCGCGAAGGGACCGGGTCGCCGAAGCAGTACGCCTCCGCCTGCGCGAGCAGCCAGGGATCGTGGTATGCGGCGCGCCCGAGCATCACGCCATCGACCCGGGTCAGTTCATTGGCGATCATCTGGTGTGTCGTGATGCCGCCGTTGATCACGATGGTCAGTGACGGAAAGTCCTGCTTCAGCCGGTAGACGTAGTCGTATTTCAGCGGTGGGACTTCGCGGTTCTGCTTGGGCGAGAGGCCTTTGAGCATGGCGTTGCGCGCATGCACGAGGAATGCGGTCGCGCCAGCCTGCGCAACACGGCCGACGAAATCACGGACGAATGCATAGTCCTCGATATGGTCGATGCCGACGCGATGCTTGACGGTGACGGGCAGCGCGACCGCGTCGCGCATCGCCTTGACGCAATCGGCGACCAGCGCGCGGATCGGCCATGAGGCACGCGCCGAAGCTGCCGGTCTGCACGCGTTCCGAGGGACAGCCGACATTGAGGTTGATCTCGTCGTAGCCCCACGCCTCGCCCAGCCGCGCGCAGTGCGCGAGGGCGTACGGATCGCTGCCGCCGAGCTGCAGCGCCACCGGGCGTTCGGCGGGGTCGAAATCGAGGTGGCGTGGTACGTTGCCGAATTGCAGCGCGCCGGTCGTCACCATTTCCGTATACAGGCGCGCGCGCGGGCTCACCAGACGCAAGAAGTACCGACAGTGACGGTCGGTCCAGTCCATCATCGGTGCCACGCACAATCGATGCGACAAGTCATTCATTGGCTTGAGGTATTTGACACTCGGTCGGTCCAATAAATTATTGGAGCGATTGATCATTTTACCGCCGCGCGAGCAGGACCGCCTTCGCTGCGTAACGGCCTGCTGCTCGCAGAGTGGAAGGCAAATTCGCCTAGGAGCGTTGCCAGCGCACACGTAGCGGCCGTCACGTGCGCACTTGCTACAACGCCTGCAAGTCCCCAGAGGCCGGTATTGCGACCGGTTTGGAACGGTCACGTTTGCCAGGACCGGACGTCCAACATCGAAAAGCAGACAGTCGGACGATTTGGAGCTTCATCGCGTCGGCATCTGGCCAGCGCGGGCGCTCACCTTCCCGGATTCGTAGCTCTGAAGGAGAAGGGAGGCACCGCGCAACCGCCGGAGGACATTCGGCAAGGCAGCGACCGCATGGAAATCTCCCTACGGCTGCACCGTTCGCGGATTCCCCGCGCAACGCATCGACGTAGTCAACCAACCAAGCAAGGACGTACACTTATCCACAGCTGACTTCATACGGTCAGCTCTAACCCAAGGATCAGAATTCGCTTGGCAACGGTGAGTCCGATTTGGATCGGCGCCAAGAGGGCGCGCGTCAATGGCTCCGAGTACCATGGACCAACCAAGCTATTAGTGGACAGCCCTGTCATTGCATGTAGCGCTGGGATTGCTAGTAAGCGAGCGAAAGTGAACGCTGTACCGCTGATTCGGCTATCGGCCGACCCAAAACTCCCTGCTGAGATTGGCTCACTGGAGGGGTCTTGGGAAGGGACTATTTGTGTGAGTGATCTTGCCAAGTTGCGGTTGGTGTTGCAATTGAGTCACTCGCAAGCTGGACCCTTGATTGGCACTCTTTCAACTCCCGAGCAGAATGTGATAGGACTTCAGATCCAGTCGATGACGTTCCAGGAAGGCACCCTGCGTTTTAGGTTGAGCAAGCTTGGTGCCGAGTTTGCGGGAACGCTTGAACCATCTGGCATGGCGATCGCAGGACAGTGGCGTCAGAGCGGCAATGTCTTTCCGGTTATCTTAGCGAAAGTTGATCCGATCGCGGGAAGACACTCGCGTCCTCAGACCCCAACGCGCCCCTTGCGTCACCCCGAGGAGGAGGTTACGTATAAAAGTGATGCCGGAAAGACAAAGCTGGCCGGCACGCTTACCGTTCCCGCGATCCGTGGAAAACATCCAGCGGTGATTTTGATCTCAGGATCCGGCCCCCAGGATCGAGACAGTACTCTATGGGGCCACAAGCCGTTCTTGGTGCTTGCCGACTATCTGGCAAACCTAGGTATCGCAACGCTACGTGTCGATGACCGCGGTGTGGGCGCATCGACTGGCGACACTTGGACCGCGACCAGTGCAGATCTAGCCGACGATGTATTACAAGGCGTTTGTTTCCTAGCCCGTCGCCATGACATTGACCCACAACATATCGGTTTGCTCGGTTACAGCGAAGGAGGGCTCGTCGGTGCGATAGCCGCGACCCGTTCGGAAAAAATCTCGTTTCTGGTCATGATTGGTACCCCTGGACTGCCGCTAGAGCAAGTGCTGGAGACGCAGCGGCGCCATGTCCGCCGACGTGCGCATACGCCGCGCGACACGACGCACTGGGAAGAACAACTCGTTGGCTCTTTGCTCGACGTCATCAAGACTGAAACTGACGCACGTCAAACCATGGCGGCAATGCAGATGGTCATTCAACGCGCATTGACAGAACTGCCAGCCACCGAAGCCACGCGGTTAGAGCAAGTCCGCGCAATCGTAGAGGCGCAGGCGACTCTTATACGCACTCCTTGGTTTCGGTTCCTTCTTTCGGTCGATCCGCGCGCACTTCTGCATCGCGTGGAGTGTCCCGTTTTGGCAGTGAATGGGACGCGAGACTGGCAGGTCGACGCAAAATCCAACTTGATGGAGATTGAGCGCGCCCTGAGAGCTGGTGGCAACGACCACGTAGCAATTAAGCGGTTACGGAATCTAAATCACATCCTGCAGACCACACGCAATGGAGAATTGTCAGACTACGCTGACATTCAAGAAACAATTGCCCCGACTGCGCTAAAACTCATTGGCAATTGGATCGCACAGCAAGCTCGTATCTGACGAAGCATATAAGAATTATTTCCGTTGTCGATTGCGCCGCGTCTTGCAACGACGTCTATGCTCCGGCTCCACAAGGCCGGCGAAGCGAATCCACGGGCTTTACCTTTCAAGCGGACCCCATACGCACGACCAGCACAATGTGAACCAAACACTTGCTGAACATTCCTCGAGCGCGTAAAGCTGTTGTGACAGCCGGAGCCCATTGCGCACGTACAAGCTGTCATGACGTAGACGATAGCCTTCATAGCGGCTCAGAGTGTCGAAGTACCAAGTACCGTCTTGACAAACCGACCTTTTCGGGGCTTACTTTCTAGTACGACTTTTCAGTCGTAAGCGTTTCGTAAGTATTGCTCTGTTTGCCGAAAGTCTCACAACCGAACGAAGGGCTGTTCGTTAAATATGAGACCTTTCATCAAATCGCAAAATCCAAAATTGTGAGGCCAATCTTCGCTGGCAAACTGTACCTTTTCGTCCGCATCTCACAGTTTCACTCATTCTGGTAGGGCGTTCAAGGCGCGTTCTGCCGGTGTGATGGGCCAAGGAGCGCAACTATGTTGAGCGATACACACCGGCTGGTGCTGAACTACGAACAGCTATCAACACGCGTCACGTCTCTGTTTAAGCAGTTGAATAGCTCGCCCTCGCTGCGAGATGTCTTCGTCGCGAACCCTACAGCGTTACTTGCCAGTAAGGTCTTTCCGGAGAGCCAGTTGCCGTCCGCGAAGGTAGACAAAGGCAACCTCGTGCTGTTTTCTCTGCTGAGCAACAAGAAGTTCATGGCCTGGGCTGCAGGCTACCAGAAAAAGCTCGTCGGCAATTTCAGCCTGGCTCGCGCAAGCAGTGAACAGAAAAAGAAGTTCCTTCTTGGCATAAACAGGGCTCAGGTACAGCGCGATCTCGCCGCTGCTATCCAGAGATTCGGCGATCCGCAGATCTTTCAAGCTATGTTGGTAGATGTGCATGAGGCACCCGGCGGGGTGGCAGCCGGTACTCCCGGCACAGGATTGCCGGCAGGGCCCGTCTTGGTTTTTGCGCTGGTGATCGTCGCCGCGATCGAGTTGGCGATTGTCGTTGATCAGATCGCGGCGCTTTCCGAAAGTTTTGTGATTGGGGGGCCCGATCCAGGCCCGGATCCAGGTCCCGATCCAGGTCCAGGTCCCGATCCGGGGCCAGACCCAGGTCCCGATCCAGGTCCCGATCCAGGTCCCGATCCAGGTCCCGATCCAGGTCCCGATCCAGGTCCCGATCCAGGTCCCGATCCAGGTCCCGATCCAGGTCCGGATCCAGGCCCCGATCCAGGTCCAGGACCGGGTCATCATCCGGAGCAGGTGGTTACATTCTCTCGACAAGACGTGCAGCGGATGGCAAATCTGATCGGCGCGGAGGTCGCGCGACAAGCCAATCAGGCGCGCGCGTCTGGCCCCACGGTAGTGTCGCAAAGCCGTCAGCCAGCGGGCACTTCAGGGGATTGCCACGCAGCTGCTCCAGCGCGCGAACCAGGCTCGGGCCGCAGGAGTTCTTGACACACCGGAACATTTGGCTTCGTTTGGAGGAACACCGCGTACGCCTGGTCAGTAGCGCATTCTTTGAAGCTAACGGACACAATGTGAATTCTGGTTATCGGCCCGCAACGCGCGACACCCCGGTCGAAGACCTCTCGAAGTGGTCACAAGCAGGAGGCTACTATGCTTGACCCGATGCCCACCTATCGCACTCTTTCTGTTATGCCGACGTATCAATGTACCGCGGCATGCCAGCATTGCGGCACGTACAGCCATCCAAAGGAAAAGACTCGCTTACCTGAGGAAATGCTAATTTCCGGTATCGATCAGGCAGTCGCTTCTGGCTACAAGCTGATCGTATTTACGGGTGGAGAGCCGACGCTGGCTGGTCCAATCCTTCTTCGCGCAATCGAGCGGGCCGCCCGTTCCAGTGTAATGACCCGCGTGGTGACAAACGCGTGGTGGGCAACGAGTGATGCAGCGGCCGATCGAAAAATTCGAGAGTTAACCGTAGCGGGCCTCCGAGAAATCAACTTCAGCACCGGCGACGAGCACGCAAAGTACGTTCCCCTGGAGAACGTTCTTCGCGCTGCTCGCGCTGCAGCACGGGCGAAATTGTCCGGAATCTGCATTATGGTCGAACTCGTTAATGAACGCCGCATAAGCAAAGCAACGCTTGAGTCCCATCCGATCTATCAATCCATTCAAAAGGAGATTCCATGCGCTGGAATTCGCATCCTCGAGAGCCCATGGATGCCGCTTGTTCCTGATGCAATCAGCCACTATCCCAATGGGCTCGCAGTAAATGCCAGTAACCTAGCAACCCGCACCGGATGTAATAGTTGCCTCACCACAACCACTTTGCAGGCGGACGGGCGACTGGCAGCATGTTGTGGCTTGGGGATGCGTCGCATTCCTGAGCTGCAGATGGGAAATATCGAAAGCATGAGACTTGCCGAGGCAGATGAGATTGCCGAGAACGATTTTTTAAAGCGCTGGATTCGCGTCGAGGGTCCCGAGAAAATACTAGCCTGGGCTGCCAGCCACGATTCAAGTATTGCCTGGGAGAACATGTACGCGCACAGGTGCCAGGCTTGCATAAGGATCTACAAAGACCCGAAGGTTCGCGCTGTCGTACAGGACCACCACATGGAGAAGATCGCAGATGTGGTGTTTGCAGAGTGGCTCCTCTATCAATTTCGTGACGCCGACGATAACAATTCCCAAAAAAGCGACGCCGAGGGGGAAGCGGTGGCAAACTTTATTTAAGTTTGCAGGCGCACTTTCGGAGAGGAGCGCAACTATGTTGAGCGATACACACCGGCTGGTGCTGAACTACGAACAGCTATCAACACGCGTCACGTCTCTGTTTAAGCAGTTGAATAGCTCGCCCTCGCTGCGAGATGTCTTCGTCGCGAACCCTACAGCGTTACTTGCCAGTAAGGTCTTTCCGGAGAGCCAGTTGCCGTCCGCGAAGGTAGACAAAGGCAACCTCGTGCTGTTTTCTCTGCTGAGCAACAAGAAGTTCATGGCCTGGGCTGCAGGCTACCAGAAAAAGCTCGTCGGCAATTTCAGCCTGGCTCGCGCAAGCAGTGAACAGAAAAAGAAGTTCCTTCTTGGCATAAACAGGGCTCAGGTACAGCGCGATCTCGCCGCTGCTATCCAGAGATTCGGCGATCCCGAAATACTTGCTGCGATATTTTCGGACTCTCACGAGTCGGTTGAGACGCGGAGTCCATTGCGTATGGGGCAGAACGGAAAAGACGGGTCGTTTGAACCATCGGTACTGACCGCTACGTCAACCTTTGAAATTGCGATTGAAATAGCTGTAATTGTTGACTTACCGCTTCAGTTCGTCTTGGACAACGCAGTAGTCACTGGGCCTGGGCCAGGTCCTGATCCAGGCCCAGAACCAGGCCCTGATCCGGGGCCAGACCCAGGTCCCGATCCGGGGCCAGACCCAGGTCCCGATCCGGGGCCAGACCCAGGTCCCGATCCAGGGCCAGACCCAGGTCCCGATCCGGGGCCAGACCCAGGTCCCGATCCAGGGCCAGACCCAGGTCCCGATCCAGGTCCGGATCCAGGTCCAGGTCCCGACCCGGGCCCAGAGCCAGGACCGGGTCATCATCCGGAGCAGGTGGTTACATTCTCTCGACAAGACGTGCAGCGGATAGCGGCCATTTTGAGCGCCGAATTGATTCAGCACGCAATACAGATGAGGGGAAGAGTGAGCTGAAAGTTCTACAGTCTTCGCGTTTCATGACAGGCGACCCCGGCTTTCGACTGCGAAACGCTTCGGCAATGGAGCGTGATGATCACACGTCTGAGTGAAATTCTTCAGAGGCGTCCGTGGCGGTATCGTGTGTCCCCATTTCCTCACTTCACGGCGCGGGATGTTTTCGTTCCACTTTTCTACGAAGCCATCGCAAGCGAATTCCAACGCATTAAGGATCTGGGCCTGGATGAAAGTGCGGATCCGACGCGTTTTTCACGCAACATGCCGAACTCGGACGCATACGCTTGGAACTTCCCGCCGGAGATTGACGGTCCGCTGGCAATGTTCTATTCGCTGGAATGGCATCACCTACTTTGCCGCTTGACCATGGCCGACTGCACTATGGATGTCAATGGCGCACTGCACCATCATCAGTTGCACAGTCAAAATGGATCGGTTCACCGCGATCTCGCGATTGCGTGGTTCTCTCGGCAGGTCCGACCGGATGGCATGAACCCCATGGATCTGAGCCGCTGCAGCTATAGTCGCGGATCGATCCGCGATTCATCCATTGATGTTTACGAGTCAGTCCGCGCGGTCACCATGATTTTCTATCTCGCAAATCCTCCTTGGAAGTCTGGCGACGGCGGGGAAACCGGCCTGTATAGCTCGGCGTCCGATCCCGTCGATTGTCCGGCTATTGCCATTCCACCGGAAAATAATTCACTCTTGGTTTTCGAAAACACACCTGCTTCGTATCACAGCTTCATCAGCAACAAAAGGACTACACGCAATAGTCTCATACTATGGCTGCACCGCACGAAGCAGTCGACACTCGCTCGCTGGCCCACTGAACGCGTCTATCTTTGGTAGATACAGGAATGGAGCCCACGAAAAGAGTTTGCTTGTTTACCGGTGCCAACGGTCGACTCGGCACCGCGTTTTGCCAATTGTACCGGGATCAATACGACATTGTCGCAGCATACAGGACACAACCGCCCGACATACTTTCGCAGCTCCAGCACTTTGTGGACCCACTCGATGTGAACGCGGCTATACCTGAGAATGAACATCCAGCTTATGCCGTGCAAACCGATCTTTCGGATGATCGCAGCCTGTCGCACTTGGTCGATATTGCGCTGGCCCGTTTTGGGCGCATTGACGTATTGGTTAACAGCGCGGCCGATCTCGCATTCCTTGGCTCTACAACAGACTGCAACCACGACGTTAAGAGAATGCTAGAGCAGATGCACTTGAATGCACTAGTACCAATGCGGCTCGCAGCGACCGTCGGGGAAAAATACTGGAAATTTCGGAACGACAATGCAGCCGCCAACCGAAGCGTCGTAAACGTGTCTAGCACCTCCGGCTTGAAAATCTTTCCGTTTCTCGGACAGAGCGTCTATAGCGCGTCTAAGGCGGCGTTAAACTGCTTGTCGCGCCACATGGCGCAAGAATTCATGGCCTTTGGTGTCCGAGTCAACGTTCTTGCGCCTACAAGCTTTCCGAGGCGCGTTTCTACTGAGTCGGTGGCTAATGCACTTCATCGTCTGGCGCAAGCAAACGTCAACGGGGAAATCGTAGTCGTCGACAGGGAAGGAGAGCATTACTGGCGCTCCTCTGAATAGGGCCAATCAAGATGGTTGAAGTGTCGGAATTGTTATTGAGCCGCCGCTGGGAGCACCGGGTATGGCCATTTCCCCATTTCTTCGCCAAGAATGTCTTTCACGAATCCGTATACCGCAAACAGGCGAATGCGTTCCAACAGATCCTCGACAGGGGTCTTATGGAGGTGCCTGACGAAGGTCATTTTTCGAGATCGGTGTCGGGCTACGACGTCTTTGCCTTCAATTTTCACAAGAACCTGCCGGGATTCCTTGACATCTTCTTATCCCGTGAATGGCACGACACGATTTCACGCGCGACCGGTGTCGTTGCCACAGGCGATGTTAAGGGGGGATTCCACCATCACGCGATCGGAAGTGCAAGCGGGACGGTGCACAACGATCTGAATCCTGGCTGGTTCATCGGTACCGCAAGCCCGGACGGCATCAATTTGTCAAACAACCGCCGTTGCAATTATCACACGGGAAAGACGATGGAAGCATTGGGCGCCGCCCGTGAGACGGTGCGTGGAACCGCGATGATCTTCTACCTTAACAATCCCGAATGGCGGGTGGGCGATGGCGGAGAAACAGGGCTTTATCGAGGCAGCCGACTGCCCGTGGAAACGCCCTGCAGGAGAGTTCCGCCCATTAACAATAGCATGCTTCTGTTCGAGTGTACGCCCTACTCTTACCATGCCTTCCTTTCGAATCGCCACGCTCCACGCAACAGCGTCATCATGTGGACTCACCGCCCTAAAGATAATGTGCTCAGCAGATGGGGGGAACGATCAATCGTCAAATGGCGGTGAGGCGGCCATGGTTTCAAGCTGCGCTATATTTCCCCATTCCATGATTTCTAGGACACGGAACTTCGTGTGACCATACTGCCACGGGCCACTGTTTTGCATATCCCCGCAGCAATGCGTGCAAGACGAAGCCCGTGACCACGATGGTCTCACCGCCTTAGAGGTTTGGCTGGCAAGCCGTTCGACAGGGTCCATTCGACAAGCGCCATGCGTCTTTCGATACGCAATGCAGCGCAGTGCGGCATAGCGCAGCTAAGCAGGTGCGTGCGCACGATTCGCTCACGCCGGTTCGCAACTGACTGGTCTTGAGTGTGAATCCTACCGATCCATCATAGGTGCCACGCACAATCGATGCGACAAGTCATTCATCGGCTTGAGGTATTTGACACTCGGTCGGTCCAATAAATTATTGGAGCGATTGATCATTTTACCGCCGCGCGAGCACGACCGCCTTCGCTCCATTGCGGCGAGTACTCGCACATTGGAAGGCGAATTCGCTCGATAAGCGCGTATGCTGGCTGCCCCGCCTGCGTCCGCGCCAGGCCGCGCTTTTCGCGCAGGACATCGAGCGCGTTGAGATCAAGACCTTCGACCGCTGACCGTCTTCATGCTGATCGGCGCCCTATCGTCAATCGATCGGGCGGCACGTGAAGGTCGATTTCTTGGCGGCGCCGTCGCTCCACGAGGGCAGCGACACCGTTCTGATTTACCGGATCACGAGCGGCGGGGCAGGCTCGATGTGCGGCCGGAATGGCGGTGGTGGAAAAGCAAACAGGATATTCGCCGCCATGGCGTACACGTAGCCGCCTGGCCCGACGGCAGGAGACCAGAGGCCGCCGCCGCCCCAGGGGAAGGTGAACAGCTTGTTGGCACCCGCCGCATCGAGGGTATGAAATCCATCGCTCGTCGCGACAAAGACGTGGGTGCGCGACGCGGCGGGACGCGCAACCGAGTTGCCGCCGAGCGCGGTGCGGGCGAAGATCGCACCCTGGGCGAACGCGATCACCTGACCAGTGCTGTTGACGACGATCACGCGCCCGTCGTCCCTCACGGTCGGGGTCGCGTATATAGGTCCCAGGCCGGGTAGTGGCGCCCGCGTCACTCCATTCGGACCGCTGAACACCACCCCGTCATCCGTTCCGACAATGCTGTGCAGGTCCGGCAAGACGATGGGGTCCGAATAAAGAAAACGGGACGGGTGATCGGTCCGGAACCGCTCGGTAAACCCGGGCTTCGGGGAGCATGACGCTCCGACGCAGAATGAGAAGCCGATGATTTGGCGATTGTATCGGTCGATGAGTACGATGGTCGGCGTGCCACCCAGCGGGTTGGTCGCGATCGCCACTCCCGGAAGGACCGGCGGTAGCGGGGAAACGCTCGATGGACCGGGCCCGAAGGGCGCGAAAAGAAAGTCGAACGTATCGGTGTTGCTCGACACGTCCCCGACACCGAGGTGTTCGCTCCAATCGGCCATGAGCCCGCCAGTGGGCGAGAACGCAAGCAGATGCCAGTTCGCGGAACTGAAGGGAGTCATGTACAGGGCGGGAACGATGATCGCCTCATCGCTGCCGAACCGCCAGACATTCGGCGCGCCAATCGCAACGGGGCCGAAATCAAACTGTGGAAACGCGGTGGTACTGCTCGCCGGCGCGCCGCCTGCACCCGTGAAGGTGTGCAGCGTCGCGCGGCCGCCCTGCACGATTGCTCCGTCCGGCAAGCTGCGGTGATCGCGCGCTTGTACCCTGCCGACTACGTAGACCGACCCATCACTGCCCACTACCGGCGGCGACGTGATGACCTCTCCGCCCGGTAGCTGGCGATTCCAGTATGGGCTGCCATCCGCATGGAGCGCGATGACCTTTCCTTCGAGCGTGCCCAGCAGCACCGTGCCGTCAGGAGCGACAGTGAGGCCCATGCCCGGGGCGAACGTGCCCAGACCAGGTACGCTCACCGAGCCCGCGCCCGCGTGCTTGGTATCGACGTTCACAACACCGCTGTTGGACATGTGGGACAGCGTCGCGCACATCTGCCAAACCGTCAAGCGAAATATGGGCTACCTGGGAACTCGGCCGTGCGCATTACGCGCCCCGGCCGCGGTCTGGTAAGCGCTGCAGCAACGAGCAGGCAAACGAGGATGGCTTTGAGATTGAAGCGACGGTTCAATCGATACCGCACTTCGGCAAGATAGCGACGGATGTTCTTGAAACGCGATGATTGATGTGTTCGACCACCGGGAGACGACTCGCCAATAGCTAGCGCGCCTCCCTCCAAATTCGCAGGGCGCAGTATCGCGCGGCGAGGACGAAATCGTTGTCGGTGGTCAGCAGCCTCAGCCGGTGACGGATGCAGAGCTGCGCAGTCACTGCGTCAATGGTGCCGATTTGCAACCCGGCACGACGACATCGATTGCGCAGATCTGCAGCCTCGATGTGATCCTGCCGGTCCGGCGTCAGGAGCGGCAGGGCGCTAAACCGATCAATGATATCTTTACGTGCCCGCGGGCCGGCAAATCCCTGCAGCAATTCCTGCAAGACGAGACCTGTGACTATGATGGTTTCGCCGCCTTCGAGAGCCTCGCGCAATGCGCGTACCTTAGGGGCGCTGGAGGCCTGGTCGCGGCGGAATGCGAGCGACCAGACGCTGGTATCGACGAACAGGGTCACCGGCGAGAACGCTCGGCCTTGTAGTAGAACGACCGTTTGAAGAGCGCCGAGCGTCGTGGATACCGCAGTGCTGCGTCGCGCAGCTAAGCCGGTGCGTGCACACGAATAGCACACGCCGTGTTGCAACCGATTGATGTCGAGTGCGAGTCCTCCCGATCCATCATCGGCGCCACGCACAGTCGGTAGACAAGTTATTCATCCGCTTGAAATTTTGCGCGCTCGGTCGGTCCAGCAATCCGTTGGAGCAGATGCACCCTCAATCGGTGCTGAGCCCGGGCGAACCGAGTTTCCCCTACACGGCGATCCTATATGCCTCGTTCTCGTCCAGTTCTGCGCCGGCGCGCAAAAGACCCTCCAACTCGCTTTCGCTGAATCTCTCTCGAAGCAGCGCGAGCAGCCTGGCGTGAAGGCGTGCTTCGTTGGGATCGCGATCTCTGCGAACCTGCCTCATACATTGCATTCACGAATCCTTCGAGTCGAGCGGCATCCTCATGCCTTCCGGTGAGCGCGAGACGCAACGCCAAGGCGTCAAAAAGCCCCAAGTCGTCAAAAAGTCCTGCGGCTCCTTCGGCCAAACGCGCAAACGCTTCGTGAGCGACGGGCGTCGCCTCCTCGAGCTTCCCCTGTTCGATCAACGCCGCAGCGAGATTCGCCAGCGAAAGGCTCACCAAATCCTTGTCGCAAAGTGGGACCTGCGTCGCACGAACGACGGCCTCACGAAATCCATTCACAGCGCCGTCCAGATCTCCAAGCAGCCAGTTTCGATTGGCGAGATTGTCAATGGTATACAAGGCCAGAATCTCCGCGCCGCTCTCCTCGAACAATCTGAGCGCCGTCTCAAAGTACGGTCCCGCGCTGCGCGGGTCTCCCGTCATTGTTCGATGCAACCCCACGCAACATGTTGTATGAGCCTTGCAGTCTGGCAATGGGAACTTGTTTTAGAAGAGCCTTCACCTCGTCAAGCGCCTGTTCGGCATCAGTGAAGCGACCCTTCATTGTCAGAATTCGGCCGTATGGCAATAGTGCACCGCACAGGTCTCGGTCGTTTCCGGCAACTCGACATAGAGAAACGGCACGTTCGGACGATGCCAGGACGTCGTCAGCAGCGTAATGATAAGGCAAGAGCGACGCCAACCCAAGCCAAAGTCGCGCCTCGGCGCCCGGCGCAATCGTTCGGTTCAGGTGGGCGATGGCTGAGCGAACATGACGCAGACCTTCGGCCCGAAAGTGAGAGTCGCGGTGTAGCCCATACGGGAAGTGAGACGCCCGCGAGCGCGATTCCAGTCACCGCGTCGTTGCCGGGGGCGAGCGACCAGTTCAACGCTGCGCGCAGATTGTCCAGCTCCGGGTCCGTCCTCGCCCGCCATTCGGCGTCGGTTGACGTAAGCCGCGCGTCGTAAGCCAGATCGAAGAACTGGCGGAAATAGCGCAGCGTGCCGCCGCTCCAGGTCGCCGGTTTCCCCGGCCTCGGACAATTTTTCCAGCGCATACGCGCGCCCGGTTTCAAGCAAGTGGTAGCGTGGAGACTCATCTCCTTCGACCACAACCATGGATTTTTCGACGAGACCGCCCAGCGCATCGACCACATCCCACTCGTCCCACGTCCCGGACCGGACCACGCGACGTACGGCTTCCAATGTAAATCCACCCGCGAAGATGCCCAGTTGCCGGAATACGACCTTCTCAAGCTCACTGAGAAGACCGTAACTCCAGTCGAACGTGGCGTGCATCGTCTGCTGACGTGCCGGCGCCGCGCGGCTCCCGGATGACAGCAGGCGGAACCGCTGATCGAGCATCGTGATCAACGCGGGCAATCCAAGCACGGGTAAGCGTGCCGCCGCCAGTTCAATCGCCAACGGAATGCCGTCAAGCTGCGCGCAAACTTCAACCACGGCGGTCACATTGTTCTCGTTGATCTCAAAGTGGCGGTCAACCGCACGCGCGCGAGCGACGAACAGGGCCACGGCACCCTGCTCCGCAGCTTCTTGTGCCGAAGCCTTTGCCGCAGGCACCGTGAGAGGGCCAAGCCGATAGAGCTGTTCATCGGGGATCTTGAGCGAGGCGCGGCTTGTTGCCAGCAACCGGACATCTTGGGTTTCTGCGATCAGCGCGCTCGCGATCATGGCCACGGAATCGGTCAAGTGTTCGCAGTTGTCTAGAACGATCAACAACGACCGTTTCTTCAATGCGGCGACCAGGGCGTCGAGCGGCTCACGCTGTTCATCGAGCGACAGACCGAAGACACGGGCGATCGTGCCTGGGATCAGCGTCGGATCTGCGAGCGGCGCCAGATCGACCCACCCCACACTCGCGCGCGAGATCGTCGCGGCGTGCATCGGCCACCGCGGCAGCCAGCCGCGTCTTGCCGATGCCTCCTGGTCCGACAATCGTGACGAGTTCGTGGAGCGAGAGCAGCTCTTGCAGGGCCGCAAGATCCTTTGCACGACCGAACAACGGCGGCAGCCGCTCCGGGAAACTCGCTCCTGAAGTCAGAACACGGGATCTCGACTCCGAATCAGGGACAGCGGACTCTGCGCTGTCTCGGGAAATTCCGGCCGACGGCTGTCGTCGCATCACCCCCGTCAGTCTCCACCGGAAGCGTGAAGCGATAGCCGCGCCCGGGAATAGTCGCGATGGCGTCAGTGCCGAGAATCTTTCGCAGCGCCGAGATTTGCACCTGCAGGTTGTTCTCCTCGACCACCACTCCCGGCCAGACAAGATCCAGCAACTCATTCTTGGTCACCAGTCGATCGCGCCGTTCGATCAGAGCCAGCAGCACATCGAACGCACGCGCGCCCAGCGGCGCCGGCTGATCGTCGACCAGGAGCTGTCGAGTGGCCGGGTTCAGCTCAAAGCGACCGAATCGGTAGGTGGCAGTCACAGGCAGGTGGAGGTGTCGGAGGAGTGATCGCGCTAAATCTACCCTACTACAGGCAATTTCAGAACGTTTAAGGCTGGCTAAAGGACTGAAGCTGCGGTTCGGACGGACATTACTCCCCAGCAACAACGCGTCTTATCCGACGCCAACCTGACCCAGGAGATCACCATGAACACCAAGCCGACCTTCCCCCAGCCCACATCGCTCTCGACCACTGTTGCCGCAGGATTGGCGACATTCATTGCCATCAGTCTGCTTACCGCGGTCGCGTTCCTGTTCCAGCGTGACGGAGCACCGATGGAGCGGCTGGCCGCGGCCGAGCGCGCGTGCACCGCAGCACGTCTACGTGTCGGAACGCGAAGCCTGCATGCGCGAATGGCTCGCCGCACGGGCACGCCAACGTGGCAAGCAAATAGCGCAAGAATTTCAGAAATGTTGCGGGCTGCCATAGCTGCCGATTCGTCGGCAAGCTGCCTGGGAGCAGCCACCGCGCAATTTAACGCGCGGTGGACTGGGCGGGACTTGTAACGTACCTTTGCGTGGAAGAACGAAAACGACCGTAGCGGCCAGCGCATCGTTTCAAGGGAAGAATCGAACATGTGTCGACGCCTCGCGCGCGCAACGATCCGATGGCTTGCTTTGTACGTCCTGTTTGCCAGTTGCCTGGCCGGCGCTGCGGACCCCGCCAAAATCCTGCGCATTGCGCTGCCGCGTGCCGAAAACGGCTTCGACCCGGCGATGGCGAACGAATCCCATGCCTCCGCGGTGATTGCCGCGATCATGGAGCCGTTGCTCACCTTCGACTATCTAGCGCGTCCTGTCAAAATCATTCCGCTCACGGCGGTGGCGCTGCCGGAGATCACCGATAACGGCAAGACGTACACGTTCAGAATCAAGCCTGGAATCGTATTTGCCGACGACCCCGCGTTCGAGGGGAAGCGGCGCGAACTGACGGCCGACGACTACATCTATGCGATCAAGCGCCTCGTCGATCCGGTGAATCGGTCGCCGAGCGCCTTCTACGTCGCCCGGAAGATCGCCGGTCTCGACGAGGCTGCTGCTGCGGCGTCCAAGCCCAATGCGAAGTTCGACTACGGCGCAAGAATCGAGGGACTCGAGGCGATCGATCGCCATACGTTGCGCATCCATCTCAAGAACAGCGACTACACATTCGCCAACATCATGGCGTTGCTCCCACTTAGTGCAGTCGCGCATGAGGTCGTTGATGCTTACTCCGGCAACGTGCAGGCGCATCCGGTGGGCACCGGACCATATGTACTTAAATCATGGGTACCGGCTTCGAAGATAATGCTGGAAGCAAGCCCTACCTTTCGCGAATTCGTGTGGAATTTCGCGGCCGGTGATGATCCGGGCGACAGGGCGATCGCCGCGGCGATGCGGGGCAAGAAGATGCCGCAGGTGGGGATGGTCGAAATCAGCGTGATCGAAGAACAGCAAACGCGCTGGCTTGCGTTCCAGCGCGGCCAGCTCGATATCCTCGAGTTGCCGGAGGCATTCGTGCCGGTAGCGCTGCGCGGCGACAAGCTTGCCGACGACCTTGCAAGGAAGGGGGTCTACCTGTCACGCGTTCTCGACCCGGCGACTTTCCACACGGTTTTCAACATGCGTGATCCCGTTATCGGGGGGTTCGCTAAGGAGAAGATCGCGCTGCGCCGGGCCATTGTGATGGCGTTCAACAGTGAGGAAGCGGTCAAGATCCTCCGCAACGGCCAGGCCGTGCCGCTGCAGATGCCCATTCCACCCGGTGTCGCCGGCTACTCTCCCAGCTACCGGAGCAGCATCCGCCATGATCCGCCAGCCGCCAACAGGCTCCTCGATCAGTTCGGCTATCGCAGGGGTGGCGACGGCTATCGGACGCTGCCGGACGGCAAGCCGCTCCTGCTGCGCATCTCGAGCCAGATGGACGCGGCCGCGCGCGATTCTGACGAATTGTGGAAAAAGACGCTCGACTCGATCGGCATTCGTCTTGCGATCGACAAGGGCAGATGGAACGAACAGCTCAAGGCGGCTACCGCTTGCCAGTATCAGATGTGGACTACCGGGTGGAGAGCCGACTATCCGGATGGCGACAACTTCATGCAGCAACTCTACGGCCCCAACGTTGGCCAGAGCAACTCAGCTTGCTATTCGTCGCCGCAATACGACGCGCTGTATCGAGAGTCGCAGACGATGGCCGATTCGCCGGAACGCACCCGACTCTTCGAGCGAATGACCCGGCAATTCGAGGCCGATACGCCGTGGCGCCTGGATATCGTGCCTTATCGAAACATGCTCGCGCAGCCGCGGGTAATCGGCTACAAGGCGCATCCGTTCCTCCTCGGCGAGTGGATCTACGTCGACATCGAAGCCAAGGTTCACCAGGGGCGCTAACGATCTTCTCGCCGGCGGGAGCTTTGGTTGTTACCATTCCAAGACGGGTCGCCCAAAGGAGGATCTTCTTATGGCAGAGAGACCTGTGATCATGGTGGTCGATGACGAGCCAGCTGCGCTGGCGGCGATTCTCGACGCACTTACACGGCGGTTCGGCGGGGACTACCGCATTGTGCCCCACCTTTCCGCACCTTCCGCTCTGGAAGCCATTTCCAAGATCAGGGAGGACGGCGAGGAAATTGCATTAGTCATCGCGGATCAGTGGATGCCCGAGATGACGGGCAGCGAATTCCTCGGGCGAGTCCGCTCCATCGAGCCTATGGCGAAGCGCGCCCTGCTGGTCGCCTGGGGTGACCACTCGGCCTCGCCTACTATCCTGCAGGGCTGCGCGCTGGGCCAGCTGGACAATTACCTGTACAAGCCCTGGACGCCCGCTGAAGTCCATCTGTATCCGCTGGTGAGCGAGTTCCTGGCGGAATGGACGCGGGTCCACCGGCCAGGAATGGAGCTGATTCACATCGTCGGTGATGAACTTTCGGCGCGTTCAAATGAGATCCGCGAGCTGCTCAATCGCAACGGGGTTCCCTACGGGTTCCATCACACCACGTCGCCGATGGCAAATCGACTCAGCGAGGAACACGGAGTCGAGCTCAAGGCATTGCCGGCCGTCTTCCTGCTCGACGGATCGGTCCTCGCCGACCCGACGGACGCGCAGATCATGGACGCCATCGGTGAGAAGCCGCACGAGCTGTCTTGTGACGTGGCGGTGGTCGGCGGCGGGCCCGCCGGACTCACGGCGGCGGTTTATGCGGGATCGGAGGGGCTGCGGACCCTGGTCATCGAGCGGCACGTAATCGGCGGGCAGGCCGGCGCAAGTTCCCTCATCAGGAACTACCTCGGCTTCCCGCGCGGGATCAGCGGAGCGGAGCTCACCCAGCGGGCCTACCAGCAGGCGTGGGTCTTCGGAGCAAAGTTCGTATTCGCGCGGGAGGTGACAGGACTCCGTGTAAACGGGGTGAAGAAGATCCTGACCCTATCGGACGGACGCGAGATCATCGCCACGGCGGTGATCGTGGCCACCGGGGCGAAATACCGGCGCCTGGAGGTTCCGGAAATCGACCGCTTCGTCGGTAGAAGCGTCTTCTATACCACCTTCGGCGAGACGCAGCTCGTGCGCAACCTCAATGTGGCGGTGACCGGAGGAGGAAACTCGGCGGGGCAGGCGGCGATCCACCTCGCAGCGTTCGCGCGCCGGGTGACACTGGTGGTGCGGGCAGACTCGCTCGAGAAGGGAATGTCGGACTACCTGGTGCAACAGATTCGCCACGCACCCAACATCGAGGTGAGGCTCGGGGCCGAGGTTGTCGGCGCCGAGGGTGACGAGCTTATGGAAAGTCTAGCGATCCGGGACAGAGCGAGCAATGCCGTCGAAACCATTCCGGTGAAGCTGCTCTTCGTGCTGATCGGAGTCACGCCGCACACCGACTGGCTGGCCAGCGCGGTCCAGCGCGACACCAAGGGTTTCATCGTCACCGGTCACGACGTCGACTTGGGGACTTGGCCCGTTGACCGTACCCCGATGAACTTCGAGACGAGCATACCGGGAATGTTCGCCGCCGGCGACGTCCGCCTTGGGTCCATGAAGCGCGTGGCCTCGGCGGTGGGCGAGGGGGCGGGGGCGGTACAAAATGTCCACCAGTATCTGGAAGAATTGCAAAAAACTGCATCAGGCTGAGCCGCGACCGGCCGAAATCGACTGCGGATTCAACCGATCGACGCAACAGATTGGTTAAATCGTTCAGCTGGTGTTTCGTAGTTTAGTGTATTTCCTTGGCCGTTCGTTGAGATGTCGGCGCGAGTATTACGCTGAAATTGAAATGATGGCCGCATCAAAGATCCGATTAACCGCAACCGCGTATCCAGAAAATCCTTGACCGCTACACGGCAAGGCCGATGCTATAAGTGAACAATCGAATATCCATAGAGATTATGGAGTCGTTCCGCGACTAGTGAGCGGTGGCATGCGGCCGGAACTTTTTCCACGCAAAAAAACGCTACCCGCTCTGCCTGCAAATCTTGCAGCTGTTGTACTAGCTGAATGAAGTCAAACGGCTCGAGGACTGCTTTCGTATAAGCGGCACAAAATACAGGGCTGAGCTGTTCGCGCTGGCGTTGACTGACGTTCGCCTTGGCATCAATTTGCCTTTGTCGTTTTTGAATATCCGGCGGAGCTGCCAATTCTTTTACGGGCATGTAAGCAATCTTCAGCTTCTCAAGCTTGGCTTCCAGTCGTGCCGCGTTGGCAAACGCATAGACGGCTCCACGAACAGCTCTGCGCGCGCGGATATCGCAAAAGACATCGATCCGGTTGTCGAGAAGCTTTCGAAAAAATTCGGCTTCCGCGGTGTCGTAAACGCCAAGCGTATAAAATTTCATCTCTATCTATCTGGCGCTCTCACGAAACAAAACGTTTCTGATGGCGTAGAGATGCAAAATCAGAGCAATCGGGGCAGCCAACGCCGGGACCATGACTAGGGAAAAGTCCGCCAACGCAGCACTTGATGGCACCACGCTGCTCCAACTGGGGTAAAAGTAGAAGAGTAATCCCGCCACATTCAATAAATCGCACAAGCCCACCACGCTGAACAAGATAAACCAAAGCGTCGCGCCGGCGGAGTTTTTTGCCAACATTATCCCGGCACCTATGGCCAACAAGCCCGTAGCGATATCCCCATATCCGCCGGTTACGAAGACTTGAGGTAAGTGGCCGAGTGCAGGAATAACTAAAAACACAAATCCCGCCAGCCGAAACGTTTGCACCCCTACTAGGGTGGCAACGGGAATGTTATTGATGATGGTTTTGACTGTCGGATGCAGTAATAATGCCAATGCGATGATCACGGGAATGAATAATGGTAAGGCGACACGCGGCCAACTATCGCCGGCGTGATAACTCATGATATTCATCAAAGACGCGAGCCATATCGCCGCTGTCCAAAAAACCGTCACCATATTAATAGTGCGCCGATACACGCTTTTTTCTGCATCGTTAAGAGGACTACGTACCACGCCTTGGTTCATGACGAACGCGAACAGCACGGGGACGACTACCCCCAATATTCCTCCCAATACTGTCAGTATCGTATCCAATGGAACCTCCAATAGTTGGTGCTCCAATTCCCGGACAAGGCGACCTACATGCGCGCAATGGATTTCAAGACAACCTCCTTGTGGTGACGGTGAGATCAGTACTGCCGGCTGCGTTGCCACGCGGTCTGGACGGCCGGCACATGCGCGGCAAGACTAGCGATGATGCGCGGCCGAGATGCGGGTCGGCGCATGCATTCGACGGCTCGAAGTAGCGTGAGGTGCAACACATCGCGCTGCGCGTGGCTGCCACCGATGCGATGCGCCAGCGCAGGCAAGCTGCCCAGGAGATCAATCGCGTGGGTGTAGTCGCCCCGGCCAAACGCGATCACGCCGCGGCACGCTGTTAGCCCCGCCTGCCGTGTAGTTTCGCCGTAGCGACTTCGTTGCGCGTAATCGCTGCGCCAGTGCCCTTTCCAGACGCTGTGCGAGCTTCCAATCGCGCGCGCCGACGAAGGCGATCATCGCGTGCAAGTCATTGAAGGTGCAGAACCCGTCGCCAATGTGCGGGGCCCAGGCGGAGGCGAGTTCACTCCATCGTCTGCCTGTGTCGCCGCCCTGAAGCTCGATTCGCCAAAGCAGTGACGCTGCATCTATCATGTCGGAGATGGCGAGCGAGTGGTCAACTCGCACGCGTCGGTCGTACAGAGACAGCGCGTGATCGACTTCGCCCTTTGCAAGGTCGAATAGCGCCACGTGCCACCAACAGTGAGTCGCCACGACGGTCTCGACCGCCCAATATGGGACATGCCCATACATCCAATCGAGACCCGCATCGGCGCGCCCCGTCATCTCGAACACATGGGCAAGCACATGGTGCGCGCGCGCGTCGTGCGGATCGAGCGCCAGCGCCTGTCGTGCGAACTCACCTGCGCGTTCGTAGTGGCCGCCCTCCTCAAGGCCGAAGGCGTGCATTGCCAGCACTGCGTGATACCCCGGCAGATCGCTCGACCACGCCGGCAGGACCTTGGCCAGGCGGTCGCCCATGCGAGCGAGATCGCCGGTAACGTAGTCGAGCGCGTGCGCTACCTGCAGCGCCAGCACATCGCGCGGGAATTCCGTCGCAGCAGATCGCTAAAGAGCGCCTTGGCGCCTTCGTAGTCGTCCGCGAGCACGGCGGCAATTGCGGCAAGGTGAAGCCGCTCGCGCGAGTTCGGAGGCAGTGCGGCTGCCTTCTCAAGGATCGGCCGCACGGCTCGAACCAGCGCCGGATCGCGACTGGACAGATGCAGGTAAGCTTGCAGCACGTGAGCCATCACGAACGCCGGCGCATCGTGCAGCGCAGGCGATAGCTGGTTCGCGGCTCCGCTGCGCCAACTCTGGAATGCGGCGAGGGCGCGTTCAAACGCCTCCAACGCCGTGGGCGTTGCACCGGAGACAGGGCAGCCGCGGAAGTCGATGCCGCTCATTCTGCAGGCTCCTGGTAGCGTTGTCGGTGACTTCGATGGGGCTGCGCTGCACTGCGCCCGGCGCTGCCGGCGTGATGTTGAGGTTCATGCGGAACAAATTGTCGGGATCGAAGCGCCGCTTCGCCATCTGCAAGCGTGGATAGTTGATGCCGTAGCTCGCCGCGACGCGCTCGGTTTCGTCGTCGGTCAGGAAGTTGACATAGCCGCCTCCGGTTGCATATGGCGCTGCATTCCTGAAGACCTGCCGCGCCCATGCGCGAATCCGATCGTCGTCGCGTGGATTGGACCAGCGGCCGTGCACGTTCATGACGTAGTTCGCATCGCGGGCCACATAGGCCGTCGCCGACGGGTCGACGCGCGCCATGGCGGCGCCCAACTGCGCGAGAAAGATCTCGCACTCTGGCCCCGGCAGTTGGGCGGCAGACTCGATCACCACGTCGAGCGCCGAATCGGTCAGGCTGCGGAAGTTGTTGGACTTCCAATAGTTGCGGCCGCCCGGTGTGAGCAAGGGTCGAACGCGGACTGGAATGCGGCGTACGGGCGTCGGCCCAAGCGCGCTGCCGACAGGTTTTCCGAATTCGAGGAGCGGCGCGGCGGCGCGCTGTCCTGCGGCGACGTCCCCGCTATACGCGACCACGAGGACTACGACCTCGGTTCCGTGCACCGACGCGGGAAGGAACGGCAGGGGCGGCGCCTTGCGCAGGAGGCCCCATACACTCAGTTCGTCCGGTGCGTCGGTAGTGAAGTCGCGCCAGGCGCGCAGTACCCGCTGTGCCTGCGCGAAGGGGTAGACGATCAGGCCGGCATAGATCTCCGGTCCGACCGGGTGCAACCGAAACTCGAACGAAGTCACCACCCCGAAGTTGCCGCCGCCGCCA
This sequence comes from uncultured beta proteobacterium, assembly GCA_963821485.1. GTDB lineage: Bacteria > Pseudomonadota > Gammaproteobacteria > Burkholderiales > Casimicrobiaceae > PALSA-1003. The sequence goes on along the minus strand of CAWGEB010000009.1, from coordinate 28,042 downwards.
CGCACCGCCCAGAACAGATCGGGCTCCGAGGTAGCCGACGCGACACGCACTTCGCCGTCGGCGGTCACGACGGTCGCGGCGAGCAGGTTGTCGATGGTCATGCCGTAGCGGCGCGTCAACCAGCCGAAGCCGCCGCCAAGCGTTAGCCCGGCGACGCCGGTTGTGGAATTGATGCCGAGCGGCGTGGCCAGGCGCATAGGCCTGGGCTGCACGATCAAAATCGCCGAGCAACGCGCCGGGACCGACGTGCGCAGTTCGGGTCCCGGCATCCACACTGACAGTACGCATGCCTGACAGGTCGATCATCAGACCGCCTTCGGCGACCGCATTGCCGGCGATGTGGTGACCACCGCCCCGCACGCTGACGAGCATTCGGTGCGCGCTGGCGAAGCGCACGGCGGACTGGACGTCTGCATTGTTCAGGCAGCGGGCGATCAGCGCGGGGCGACGATCGACCGTGGCGTTCCAGACTTTGCGCGCCTCGTCATATCCGCTGTCCGCCGCAGTGAGCAGGCCGCCGCTGATACGCGGTGCGAACGCGTCGACCTCCGTTTGACGTAGCTGCAGAACATCCTTGTCCAGAGTCAAATAGGTAAGTGTACGCATGTCAGTTCTCCGGAAACAGAAGGGTTCTTCAACCGTTTGTTTGCACTGCTTGCGGACGCATGTTGCGCGATCGCGCAAGTCGTAACTTGACTCTGCGTCGTCCGTTCTTGCTCCCGAGTCCGGACATCGTCGCGGAGTACAATGAGCGCTTGATCGATCGTCCGCGAATCTTGATCGAGACGCCGGTGCGAGAGTTGAAATGAGTCAGGACACCCTCTCGGATGTGTTGCGCAGCGTTCGACTTCGCGGGGCGGTGTTCTTCTACGTCAGCGGACACAGCGAGTGGGCCGCGGAAGCGCCGGCTTCACGAGAGATCGCACCGCTGTTGATGCACGGCGTCGATCACGTCATCGAGTACCACGTTGTCGTGTGCGGGAACTGTTGGGCAGCGATAGCGGGCAGCCCCGCAGTGCGCTTGTCGACGGGCGATGTGGTCATGTTTCCCCATGGGGATGCACACGTCGTCTCGAGCGCACCAGGAATGCGCGGCGAATTGCCGGACCTGCGTTTGTTCCGCGAATCGACGATCGACCAACTGCCGGTCCGGATTGCCTATAACGGCGCGAACGCTCCATCGATGTTGGCACCGTCCGAACTAGACGGCGAAACGACGATCGTGTGCGGCTTTCTGGGCTGCGACCTGCATCCGTTCAATCCACTGATCGCGAGCTTGCCGCGGCTGCTGCATCTTCGAGCGCCCGACGATGGCGGCTGGATTGCTCAGTTCATACACCATGCCGTCGCAGAATCGCGTGCGCGGCATCCAGGCGGCGAGGCAATGCTGGCGCGAATGAGCGAGATGATGTTCGTGGATGCGATGCGGCGCTACACGGCGAGCCTTCCGGCGGACAGCGCGGGTTGGCTAGCGGGCCTGCGCGACCCGCTGGTCGGCCGGGCGCTCGCCTTTTTGCACGAGGACCCGGCTCAAGACTGGACGATCGACGAAATCGGACGGCGCATCGGCCTGTCGCGCTCGGCGTTGCACGAACGCTTCGTTCAACTGATCGGTGTGCCGCCGATGCAATATCTCGCCCAGTGGCGCATGCAGGCGGCGGCTCGCATGCTGCTCGAAACGCGCGCCACGGTCGCGACGATCGCTGTCGAAGTAGGCTATGACTCCGAGGCTGCGTTCGCGCGCGCCTTCAAGCGCTTTGTGGGTCAGCCGCCGGCAGCGTGGCGACGGGAGCGCAACGCGAAGACTGAGTAACCGCGAAAGGGTCGTCGAACAGACCGTGGGGAACGACTGTTCCCAACTGATTCTCGCCTCGCCGCCTCGGACCGTTCTTGGCCGCAAGCCGCTGGACCTCCGACAGTCACAGTTCGACCCTGAGCGGTCTCTAGCCCCGGCGGAAAGCGGACAGTCGAAAACGAAAGAGCCGACGCTCGGAATCAACCTACAAGCGCCGATCGGCACTGCATAAAGCAGTCACGTTATTGGCGTTCACCTGCCGGCGCCAGAGGGAGGTTCCAATGGCGCGGTCGCTGCGCTGGTTCATCATCGTCCTCGAGGACCCGCGGAGCAAACCGAACGACGTCACTTCACGAACGTCACTGGCACATCGACAAGGTGCAGCACCTTCGTCGCGATCGAACCCATCAGCAGGCCGGAGAAGGCCCCGACGGCGCCGGAGCCGAGGCCGCGCGTGCCCATGATGACCTGATCGCAGTACAGGTCGCGCACGTAGCGGGCGATCGTCTGCGCCACGTCACCGACTTCGACGCGCGACGTGTACGCGATGCCCGCCTCGTGGAGCCGGGCGCGGGCAGGTTCCAAGGCCACTTCGCCTAGTTCCTGCTGGAACTTGTCGACTAGGTCCTGGCTGAGATGGTTATTGACGAGCCGCGAATTGATCGGTGACTGAACATTCAGCAGATGCACCGTTACCGGCTGCCCGTAGGCGAGCTGCCGGCAGGCGACGCCCACCGCGCGCATGGAATCATCGGAACCATCGACCGGAATCAACACGCAGGGCATCACGATCTTCCTTTGCCCGCTCAAGTGCCTGAGCCACTTCCCAAGACGGATTGGCTCGAAATTGAGAAACAGGTCACGGTCGCAGGTGCTTGAAAGCGCCTCTAATACCCGCATAGAAATGCAGATCCGTGCCCGCGCTGGATCTATGCTTACTTAAATAAGATACGCGATATCCAAGATACCGTCTGTGCGCTATCGCACTTCCTCCGGAGTACGCCGCTTCTTAGTCGCGCGGTAGCTCGAGCCGCCGTTCTTCAGGCATTGAAGAAACTTCCCGAACGGCCGATGCAAGCCAATCCCTAGCCTACGCGCTGTCGTACCGGGGGATTTTCGCCACGGGTGTCAATTGGTCGCGCCAATCAAGTTCAGAGTCGAAGTTCCAGCACCTGGTCCAAAGTTCTTGATATCGGGATCGACGTGCGTCGCACCCCCGGACGAAAAATGCTGACAATCGCACGCACCGCCACCTCCAACAACAAGTTCTTCGGATTGCGGTAGAGTCACGAGGACGGCCGGTGAACTGCGCGCATAGCCTTGACGATGGAGGCACGAATGAGCCTGTATCGATGTTCGGGTTGTTCGTTGGCACCGGCCCTGTCGGCGTGCAACCCTCGCAGAGAACCGGTACCAATCAACCCTGCAGCCGATTCTGCAGGCGCGGCCGTTGTTCTACAAGCAAGCGGCCAATGTCTATACGCGAACGTCTATACGCGAACGCGCCTGTCGCCATGCCGCCGCTGGCTGTTACGCAAATGGGTCAACCCGGTTTGCGGCGGTGCCGATGGGATGCCGGTTTACTTTGATCTTTGTGGAAAAACTTGAAACATGAACCCCAATACGCGTACACAGGAACTGCTCCACCAGATGGATGCTTACTGGCGCGCTGCAAACTACCTGTCGGTTGGTCAGATCTACCTTTACGACAATCCGCTGCTGAAGCGCCCGCTGGCGCTTGCGGATGTGAAGCACATGCTTCTGGGACACTGGGGCACGACGCCCGGGCAGAACTTCATCTACGTCCACCTGAACCGTGTCATCAGGAAATACGATCTCGACATGATCTATGTCTCCGGCCCCGGGCACGGTGGGCCGGCGCTTGTGAGCAACACGTATCTCGAGGGCACGTACAGCGAAATCTATTCGGACATCAGTCAGGACGAGGCGGGGCTTCGCAAGCTGTTCCTTCAGTTCTCCTTTCCAGGAGGCATCCCCAGCCACGCATCGCCGGAGTGCCCGGGCTCAATCCACGAGGGCGGCGAGTTGGGCTATTCGCTGAGCCATTCGTTCGGCGCGGTGTTCGACAATCCCGATCTCGTCGTCGCGTGCGTTGTCGGCGATGGCGAGGCGGAAACCGGACCGCTGGCGACGGCGTGGCATTCCAACAAGTTTCTCGATCCCGCCACCGACGGTGCAGTCCTGCCGATCTTGCATCTCAACGGTTACAAGATTGCCAACCCGACCCTCCTCGCCCGCATCACCCGCGAGGAATTGGATCAGCTGCTCCGCGGCTACGGCTGGACGCCTTATTTCGTCGAGGGCCACGAGCCCGCGCCGATGCATGAAGTCATGGCCGCAACGCTGGATACGGTGGTGGAGCAAATCAGGCAAATCCAGTATGACGCGCGCGTCCACGGCAACGTTACGCGGCCGCGCTGGCCGATGATCGTCCTCAACTCACCCAAGGGCTGGACCGGGCCGAAGATGGTCGATGGCATGCAGATCGAGGGCACGTTCCGGGCGCACCAGGTTCCCCTCGCCGTATCACCGACAGCCCGTCCGGAGCATCTCAAGCAGCTTGAAGACTGGCTGCGAAGTTACCGCCCGGAGGAACTCTTCGATGATCAAGGTCGCCTGAGACCGGAACTAGCCGAACTTGCCCCCAAGGGCGAACGACGCATGGGCGCGAATCCGCACGCCAACGGTGGCATTCTGCTCCGTGATCTACGCATGCCGGATTTCCGCGACTACGCGGTCGAAGTGCCCTCGCCGGGCGTGCGCGGCATCGGCGACACGCATGTCCTCGGGCAATTCCTGCGCGATGTGACCAAGTTGAACAATGAGCAGCGGAATTTCCGGGTCTTTGGCCCTGACGAAACGCTCTCCAATGGCCTGGAAGCCCTCTTTGAAGTGACGCAGCGCCAGTGGGAAGCCACGACCTTGCCGAACGACGAATTTCTCGCCTCCACGGGCCGCGTCATTGAAATGCTCAGCGAGCACCAATGCGAAGGCTGGCTTGAGGGCTACCTGCTTACCGGGAGGCATGGACTTTTCAATTGCTACGAGGCGTTCATCCACATCGTCGATTCGATGTTCAACCAGCATGCCAAATGGCTAAAGGTCACGTCGCAGCTGCCGTGGCGGCGCAAGATCGCCTCACTGAACTACCTGTTGGCCTCGCATGTGTGGCGCCAGGATCACAACGGCTTCACGCACCAGGATCCCGGTTTCATCGACCACGTCGTGAATAAGAAGGCCGAAGTCGTGCGGGTTTACCTTCCGCCGGATGCAAACTGCCTGCTGTCGGTCATCGATCACTGCCTGCGCAGCCGCCATTACGTCAACGTCGTGATCGCGGGCAAGCATCCGGCGCCGCAATGGTTGACCATGGACGCCGCCATTAAGCATTGCACCGAGGGCATCGGCATCTGGCCATGGGCCAGCAACGATAAGGCGGATGCGCCCGACGTGGTCATGGCCTGCTGTGGCGACGTGCCCACGCTCGAGACGCTCGCCGCGGTGTCCATCATGCGCGAGCATCTGCCCGACCTGAAAATCCGTGTGGTCAACGTCGTCGACCTCATGCGACTGCAGCCGCGAACCGAACACCCGCACGGTTTAAGCGAAACGGATTTCGACGAGTTCTTCACCAAGGACAAACCGGTCATCTTCGCCTTCCATGCCTACCCGTGGTTGATCCACCGGCTGACGTACCGCCGCACCAACCACGCCAACTTCCACGTCCGCGGCTACAAGGAAGAAGGCACCATCACCACGCCGTTCGACATGACAGTGCTGAACGATCTGGACCGCTTCCACCTCGTAATGGACGCCATCGACCGCCTGCCGCAATCAGGCGACAAGGGCATCTACCTAAAGCGACAGCTCAAGGACAAGCTGATCGAGCACAGGCTATACATCAACCAATTCGGTCAGGACTTGCCGGAAATCCGGAACTGGCAGTGGGGCGGGACCAACGCCATCAAACAGGTGTAAGTACATGGTGACCGCACACAGAACCTGGAAGGACGACCTCCCGGCCATTGCACACGATGCGATGCTCCAGCGCGGGCTGCTGCCGGATCAACTGGCAGATCATGCAACCGCCGCGGTGTCCGATGCCGGGATTCGAGACTTGCGGGGTCTTCGCTGGGCGTCGATCGACATGGCGACTCGGGCGATCTCGATCAGCTGACGGTTGCTGAATCCTGGCGGGTGGCGCGGTGAAGATCCTGGTCGCCATCGCCGATGTCGACGCTCGTAAAGAAGGATTCCGCGCTCGACGGCCACTTGAAGGGGCCACGCCATTGACCGGTTTGGAGCGTGTCCTGAATGCGAGCTATACGGCGGCTCATGGCCGGTCAGGAACCCCCACGGCGCCGACCGCAATGGCCGCAACCCGTCTGAAGCGGTCGGCCAGTGGCGGCGACGGACGACCACTGATGGCCGAACTGAGCCCCGAGAGATCGGGGCTTTCTATTGTGATGCCCATCGTCACGTCAAGCACCCGCGGCGCGCTGTTGATAACAATTCGTTCGTACCCAAAAAAGTGCCGCTTATTTGCTGGTCAGTTAGCGCACGTTTGCGCATGGCAATATCGAGCTAATCACAACGAGGCATCAGATGAAAATTGTCCGCCAGCAGAACCGGTATCAATTGCAGAACCGTCGATAAGGCTCACGTTGATCAAGACGCACCTAACGCGCGAGCAACTTGAGTGCTTGAGTCGGTGCGCGAGAGGCATTTCCGTACGGTTTGAACATTGGGAAATCGTCGACGCTCTAATTGTCGGAGGTTATGCTGAGAAAGGTGTTGCAGGCACGGTCACTGTGACAGCCAAGGGTCAACAGTACCTACGGACGCACGCAAGACGCGGGCGGGCCGACGTGGAGATCGGGCGGCCGGCGCGAAGGCGGTAACCGTCGCGCGCAGGGGTGAGTTGGGGGCGAGAACGCCGAAGTAGCGTTGGCGCGAACGACCGCTCACGGGAAAGTTCCGCGGCAACCGCGGACGGCCGGAGTTGGCCTATACCATCGATATACTCAATTTCTGGTCGAGGTTCCGCCGTCTGTCTTCGCATATCCCGGGTCTCGGCCACGATTGCCGGTTGTCGACGAACTCGATTCGTCGTCGATGCTGCTTTGTGCAGCTATCCGCTTCGGTGATCCAAACATCATCGCTTCGACATTCGTCGTCGGTTTTGCGCGATGCCTGCCGAGCGCCCATTCATCGCGCGCTCCGCTCGATCCCCGCAGGCGCAAGCGATCCAGCTTCAGCATTCGCTTGAGGTTAGCGAACGAGCATCTCGCTTCTTGCGTCCTTACGCGATTGCTTGTAACCATCGCTCTTGGCGAGATCGCGAGCGACCCCTCGTGTCGATTCATGGACGCTGCGCGCGATCTTGCGCATCGGCGTTCTCGGACAGCAGCGAGCCTTCGGCCACTCGCGCAATCGCATTGGCTGGCTCGGTAGATGATCGTTCCAGCCCGTGATGCAAGTCCGCGGGTTCTTGAAGGTCTCGTCTCGCAGTTCCTTGCCCTTCGCCTCGTTACTCTGTTGCCGGTTCGTCCCACTGGAAGTCGCTGATCGATTGCGTCTCGTCGCCAGCGTTGGTTCCGGTCCGCACCGGAATGTGCTGCGCCATTCGCTTCTCTTCGACCCACCAGCCGAGCATCGGAGCCGCGCCATGCGCCGTATCGCCGATCAGCCGCGCGGGCTTCAGGTCAAACCGACCTTCGAGCATGATCCGTGCGGAGTTCACTTCGTCCGTGCGCAACGCAGGCGTCGCCTCGACATCGACAATAATGCCGGCCTGCACATCCACCAGATAATTGGTCGAACTAGGCTGTAGAACGCCGGACCACCCACCGCCGTCCACCGTGCCGCGGATCGTCGCGCGAGATCGACGCGGGAGCGGTCACCGGCTCACCCTGCGCGTTCCAGGGCGGCCGAATCTCGCGCAGCCGCACGGTCGCGTGCTGCGGATGCGCGCAGGCCCATCGGCTCGCTCGCGCCCCCGCGCTGCGATGCATTGGCATCGGCCTTGACCAAGCTGGCGATCCACAGCAAAGCCTTCGCCGCCGACCAGTCCTTCCTTCATGCAGCGCTCGGCGACACTCTCGAACACCTGCCGAAATTTGCTTGCCTCCAGATGGGCCAGCTGCTCGGTTCTGCACTAGTTTACAGACCTTCGGGCGACCGCCTCGATCCCACGCCGCCCGGTCGGCCGGGTTGGCCCGATAGCCTTGCGGGCCATCGTTGCGTCGAATCTCGCGACTGATCGTAGACGGCGCTCGGCCGAGCAACGCTGCGATCGCCCGGATCGACCTGACCCGCCACTATGCCGCGCGAGATCTCCTCTCGCTCGGTCAAGGTCAATGCCGATCGTGACCGGTGTCGCTCGGTTGGGCGTATCCCGCCCGATTCAGACAGGATGCCTTGGATCGACGAGTGGAATCGATCAAACAGCCGGGCAATCTGATGACGCGTCTCGCCCTTCCGCCAACGCTCCCAAATGAGTGCCCGTTGACTCGCCGAGTAGTAAATGCGCGGTCTTTGCTCTCATCTGCAACACTCCTTCCGCCGCAATGGCGTCTAGTGTGTTGCATCCACCAGTTGAATCCGCCGCCGATAGCGGTCAGAGATCAGCGGCTGCTATCGACCCTGTATAGATGGGCCGTGCCGTTCTCAGTGATACTGATCACAGCTGGCAGGTAGCTGCTGGCGAGGGCGGGACATGCACCCGCGGGCTACGAATATATCGACCCGAACACTCGATGTTTGCCGCTTTGGATTCGAGCCCGCGGGTGCGCTTGGGTCCCACAACGAATACTCAGGGCTTGCCGCCGAACCGGCTCCCTATATTGGCTTCGCAGGACCCAGGCATGCATGCCCCTTTCGGCACTGTACTGCGTGCGGAGGTGACCTGTGAAGCCTGCGATCGAACTATCATTCACCGCCTTGGTCGGGATCGACTGGTCTGACCGGAAACACGATTTCTGTTTGCAGGCCGCCGGCTCGCCACAACGTGAGTTTGGCGTGCTGGTGCATTCCCCAGAGGCGATCGCGCTTTGGGCCAAAGCGTTATACCGCCGTTTCGGCGGGCCGATTGCCGTCTGCCTGGAGATTGCCAAAGGGCCGCTGGTGCATGCTCTACAGCGGCACGAGTTCATCGTGCTGTTTCCGGTGAATCCAGCCACACTGGCCAAGTACCGCGAGGCTTTCGTTCCCAGCCGCGCCAAGGATGACCCGACCGATGCCCAAATCGCCCTCGAGTTGTTGCTACGGCACCGGGACAAGTTGCAGCCCCTTCAACCGCAAAGCGCCGACATGCGCACTCTGGCCACGCTGGTCGAGCAACGACGCCTTCTCGTTGGCGACAAGACCCGGATCACCAATCGGCTCAGCAGCACTCTGAAGGAGTACTTCCCGCAGGCACTGGATTGGTTCGAGGACCGGGACACAGTACTGTTCTGCGACTTCCTGCAGCGGTGGCCCAGCCTTACACACGCCAAGCGAGCACGGCAAGCGACGCTGCGCGCATTCTTCTCGGCACACAATCTACGCCGTGCCCCGCTCATTGAGGAACGCATCCACGGCATTCGGTCGGCCACGGCCCTCACCGACGATCCAGCCGTGCTGGGGCCTCATCAGTTGCTGGTGCAGGCGCTCGTTGTACAGCTGCGCGTGACCTTGCAGGCGATCGACCACTTTGATGCCGAAGTCACCGCGGTCGCCAAGCGCTTACACGACTATGCTCTGTTCGCGGCATTGCCCGGTGCCGGTCCGATCCTCGCACCGCGGTTACTCGTCGCCTTTGGCGAGCAACGTGAGCGCTACGCCAGTGCCGCCCAGCTCCAACAATACGCGGGTGTCGCTCCCGTACTGGAGCGCAGCGGCAACAAGTGTTGGGTTCATTGGCGCCTGGCCTGTCCGACCTTCCTGCGTCAGACCTTCGTCGAATGGGCGGGGAGCACGATCCCTCGCTCGTTCTGGGCCAGCGCCTATTACCACGGCCAACGTGCCAAGGGGTGCTCACACCAGGCCGCCGTGCGCGCCCTAGCCTACAAGTGGATTCGCATTCTGTACCGCTGTTGGCAGACCCGCACCCCCTACGACGAGTCCGTCTACTTGCATGCCCTCAAGCGCCGCGGCTCGCCGCTGATCGCCGCCATGGCCACCACCCCACAACATCCTTGACGGAGCACCTCAGGGCGTGAAGCCGCCCGTCGATGTTTCTGAAAGCTGACTCTCAGTTGGAGGGTAGCTGACGTTCGCGCTACCGTTGGCTCGGCGTGCTCGTGCCCAATTCACCACTACGCACCGTGGTCACTGCCATCGCCCTTACCGCTCGACGACCCCGCCGCCAGTAGGCACTCCGCACCCACCACCGAACCGGCCCACCGTCGCGCCGCCCGATACGCCTGGGCGCTGCTGCTCGCCCCGCATCTACGAGGTTTTCCCGCTCGTGTGTCCCCGCTGTGGCGCCGAGATGCGGATCATCGCCTTCATCACCGATCCGTCCACGATCCGCGACATCCTCCTCCACCTCGGCGAACCCACCGCGCCGCCGCGCATCGCGCCGGCCCGCGCGCGGCCACCCTGGCGTCGGTGCCCGCCCGAAAGTGCCGCACCAAGCGTGCGGAGCAGCCCGTTGCCACGAAAATCGACGATTGACCCGCCCCACCGACTCCCCCACACTCAGGCTCGCGCGGTTGAATCTCCTATCCGTGGCGAAGACTTCGAGTTGCTGCCCGGGCGACTAATGCAGTGCGAGCGGGGAAAGCATACGGACAGCTTGGTGCGACAGCGCAACACGCGTGACAATGACCTGCCGACGAAATCGGAAGCGAGGCGCAGATGAGCGGCTCACGGTGGACCGAGGAACGCGCAGCCGAGTGGTTTCAGGGACGGCTTCAGGGAGAGATCAAAGATCACCAGGTCTATTACTTGAAGTGTCTCGGTACCGGTCCGGAAGCGACACGCTGGCTTGACGGCACCGACGCTCGAAAAGTCGCGCTCGCTGCGGGCACGACATGGCCGAACACGGGCACGCGCTGGCGCGCGCACAGATTCCCCGATGGAAGCTGGGGATTTCGGTGTCTTGCCGATCGAGCGGGCGATCGCTGGCTCGATGGCCGCACGCCGACCGGCACGGTCGGCTTCGCGCCCAATCCCCGCTATCCGTTCACCGGCGCGCACTGGCAGGTTGTGCCCGTCGACGGCGGACATGCGCTGAAATGTCTCGGCGAAGCCGAAGGTGAGCACAAGCGATTTCTAGACGGCGTGACGTCCACCGCAAGTACGGCTCTGGCGGCAAATACCGAGGCGCCGTACACCGGAACGCATTGGGAACTGCGACCCGAGCAGTGGCTGGTCGGCTGCAATTTCATTCCCAGCACCGCCGACAACCAGTTGGAGATGTGGCAGCGCGACACATTCGATCTCGCAACCATTCGCCGTGAGCTCGAGTGGGCACAGAATCTGGGGTTCAATGCCGTCCGCGTCTTTCTCCACGACCTGCTGTGGGCCGATGCGTCCGCCTTTCTCGAGCGGGTTGCCGCGTACCTCCACGCCGCGGACGAACATGGCATCGCCACGTTGTTCGTGTTCTTCGACGACTGCTGGAACACGAATCCCAAGCCGGGTACTCAACCGGCGCCGTTCCCCGATGCGCACAATTCGCAGTGGGTGCAAAGTCCCGGCAAGGCCGTCGTATCCGACCCTTCGGGTTGGCCGCGGCTGAAGGACTACGTGCAGGGCGTGCTTCGTGCCTTCGCATACGACCGCCGCGTCTTCGGTTGGGATTTGTACAACGAACCAGGCGGAGGATTGGAAGGACCGAACTGCGAGCGTGCGCCGCAGTCGCTGCCACTGCTCGAGCAGGTATTTGCCTGGGCGCGCGACGTTCTTCCATCTCAACCATTGACGTCCGGCGTCTGGAACAAGGCCTGCGGCGCCTTGCGCGATTTCCAACTCAACGCGTCGGACATCATCACCTTCCACCGGTATGCGGATCCGTCGGATCCGTTGGTGGAAACAGTCCCGACGGACATCGCCGAGCTGCGGACCCTGCGGAGACCGGTCGTGTGCACCGAGTACATGGCGCGTCCACTGAATAGCCGTTTCGAAAATCATCTCGCGCTCTTCAATGACAGCGGCGTGGGATGTTTCAATTGGGGACTTGTCGCCGGAAAGACTCAGACGTTCCTCCCGTGGGGATGGGCGCCCCGCTGTGAGTGGTTCCACGACGTCGTTCACGCGTGGGGCACTGCGTACTCGGAGTCCGAAGTGGCGATCGTCCGGTGCCTCACGGGGAAGGAACCGTCAGGTGTCGGGATTCAGCACAACGCTGTCTACCAGCTCAAATGCCTCGGACATATCGAGGGAGATCGGTGGCTCGACGGAAAAACCACAGAAGGAAAGGTTGACCTCGCGCCATCCACGGAATCTCCTTATACGGGAACCAGCTGGCGCGCGGTGCAGCAGATGAACGGCGTCTTCGCCTTTTACTGCATGGGCGCCATTGATGCGCCGACTCGATGGCTCAACGGAAAGACCGCCGACGGCGCGGTCGATCTCGCGCCCGAGGTGAGCGACGCCTACACGGGTGCGGCGTGGCACCTCTGTCACGTCAGAGACGACGTGTATATCTGCCGGTGTCTCGGGGATCTCGAAGGGCCGCGCCTGCTCAACGGCCGCACTGGCGAACCGCGCACGGCCGAGCGGAGAGTGGAACTCACGCCACATACGGGAACCGGCATCACCGGCATTCAGTGGCAGCTGGTCAAGGTGAGCGACGGGTAAGCCATGCAGCAGATTGCGACGATACGAATCGGCCAGGTGAGCGGCAGGTCTGATCCGGATTGGCTTTTCCACTATCAGGATACGAGCCAATGGGGGATTGAGGGCGTCGATCTCGGCGCCAGCACCGTGCATTTTGGCAAGACATTCATCTTCTTCGGAGATGTGCCGAAATGGCAGCGTACAGGGGGGCCGGCCGACAACGCGGATGCGATCGGCGTCATCGACGACATTCGCGTCCCACTACATGCGCACATCGGCGCAGGCAAGCAGCTCGCAAACCAGTCGGATGCATTCTTCATCGGCGACAACGGTGCCTTGTTCGTTGCCTGGGTGGTGGGCGGTGGAAACTGGTTCCAGCCTTTTCAGATCAGCCCGCCCAATCTGGCGCCCGCCGGCGCGTGCGTTGCTGTCGCTCATCAGTCCGATACGCAACTCGATGTGATTTTTGTCGGAAACAACGGCGGGCTTTACGTTGTTTGGGTCGTGGACGGAGGTATCTGGCAAGGGCCGCAGCCAATTGGCCCGTCCAAGATCGCCAAGCCGGGCGGCCAATTGGTCGCCATCAAACAGAATGACCATCAGCTCGACGTCTTCTTCATCGGTCAGGACCGTCGCCTTCACGTTGCGTGGGTGATCGGAGGCGGTGCATGGCAGGGTCCGCAGGTTGTCGGTGCTGCCAACATTCCTTATCCCGAACCGGGTGGAGGCATTGCTGCAGCGAAGCAAGGCTCCGATCAGCTCGATGCGTTTTTTGTGGGAGCTGATGGCGCCCTCTACGTGTCCTGGTCCGTCTCCGGCGGGATATGGCAAGGACCGATTGGAGTTAGCCCGCGAAACATGACGGTGCCTGGTGGGAACCTGGCGGCCTTCAATCAAGCGCCCGACCAAACGACCGTTCAGTTCGTGAGCAACGAAGGGCGGCTGAGTGCGATGTGGGTGGTCGGGGCCGGCACCTGGCAAGGGCCGGCTCCCGCGGTGCCAGGCCTTCATCCCGCCAAACCAGGAACGCCGATCACCGTGGCACGGCAGAGCGCGGATCAATGGGACGCCTTTCTCGTCAACGAAGGCGGCGGCATTGATGCCTACTGGGCTGTGGGCGGCAATCCTTGGGAGGGCCCGTTCCAAATCGCGCCGCCCGGCACGAGCTTCGATGACGGTGGGATTGCCGCCGTCCAGCAACTCGACGATCAGCTGACGGTGATTTCAGGCGGCCGGACAGGCGAACTCAACGTCAACTGGGTCAAGGGACTCGGGCAATGGCAAGGGCCCGTCTCGGTCAATCCTGAGATGACGACTGTGAGGTTCGTGACCGACGGGCCTTACTTTCGTCCCTTCACAATTCGAGGCAGTGAAACGGATCCCAACCTGGTGTGGCAGCCTCTTTCAGACGCCACGCCGACGGGCGCTTTCAGTCACGGCAGAAAAGTCTACGTCTTCGTCTATTCCGGCGGGCTCAACAATCTGACGAGCTCGGATTGGCCCGATGGACCGGAGCCCTTCAATTTCGAGTTCGTGCTTTCGGGGGCGCGATTCCTTCAAGTCGCTCCCGTCGTCGTGAGGTCGGAGGAAATTCCGGGCCTGCGTGCCACGACCGAAGAGGGCGTTCTGCTCTTTGGTCATGGCGCGATGTCAGAGGGCGCAGAGTTGCCCTCCGGGTGCATCGATCCGAAGGGTCCGTCTGGCGTCAATCTGGCCTTCATCCCGATCGTCCCCGGCGTGGGTCCAAGCCCCCAAGGTGCGCTCTACTACGCCGGGAATCGATCCTGGTTGCCGGATGAGAGCGCGGGACGGTCGCTCTTCACGACTTGTTATTATTGGACGTCCCTTTCGGCCGGACGCATTTCCGGCACCGGCAAATGGATCCTGCTCTATCAGTTGTCTGGTCCCCGGGAGATCACGACCGCGCATCACTTGCCCATTGTGGCGCGCATCGCGGACACGCCTTGTGAAATCGGCAACGCACCCGAGATATCGGTCTTCGATCCCCAGCGAGACGCAGCGTGGGGCCGCTTCATGTTTGCGCCACAAGACGCAGACTCGGATCGAAACTTGCCCCACATCGGACACCCCGCCTTCGCGTATGGTGCCTATCTTCTCCACAAGTACACGCAATGGGACAGCGATCACCGTCTCCTGACGATCTTCTATCTTATGTCGACCGGCCGGCCTTATCAGGTCCAGCTCATGAAAACCGTCATCGCTGTTTGAGATGAGGTGCATCGTGCCGCACTGCCCGCTGCTTGCGATGAGGAACAATGCAACCGGAGCGCAGGAATCAAGCGGTCCACGGTCATCAGGCGGTCCGTGCTCTCGGAGAGGGGGCCGGGGTTCCCGTTCTTCGGGCAGGTGCCGCTTATTGTGCCGCCCTGGATCGTGCCGGCACCGGCCCCCCTCCGGCGTTTGCTAAGGGCCTGTCAGACATTAACTGACTTGTCTGGTAGTCGCGTGGCGGGGTGAATTTACATTTTCACTGCGTCGTCATCGACGGGGTGTTCGACTCCACCACTGCGGGCGGGGTTATCTTCCATGCCGCCACCGGACTGGATGCGCCAGCCGTTGCCGCGGTGCAGGAGCGCGTACGCCGGAGTTTGCTGCGCAGCTTCGCAACATCATCGAGCCGTTGACATGCGGCTGCGGAAGAGCGTCAACAATCGCAGTCAATTGTCTAGCGACGATTCGGCAGCGAGATTTTCCATATCTCGCGCTGAGCAACATCATGGGTGCGCGGGCACGGCTGAGCCACAACCTATAAAATCATTCGGTTTTGCAGACAGAATCTCTAGTAGTACTGGCTAAATCCAAACCGAGGACAACCATGTCAGCAGCAGACTCCAGTCAAACGCCACCGCCGCAAGCCCAGCTCATGCAAATGGCAATGGGGTACACCGTCCCCTTTCTCCTGCGAGCAGCCGCACAGTTGCGCCTCGCCGACTATCTCGCCGACGGCCCCAAGACCGCCGACCAGCTCGCCGTAGTCACCGGCACCTACGCGCCAGCGCTTCACCGCCTCCTGCGCACACTCGCGTGCATCGGCGTCTTCAGCCAGGACGAATCCGACCGATTCTCACTTACCCCGCTCGCCGAGCCGCTCTGCTCCAACGCCCCCGGCTCCGTGCGCACGTCGATCCTCTGCATAACCGGAGACCTTTTCATCATCCCCTGGTCCAAACTTCTCTACTCCGTTCAAACCGGCCAGTCCGCCTTTGACAAGCACTTCGGCGTGCCCATCTTCGACCACCTGACCAGCAATCCCGACGAAGCCGCGATGTTCAGCGATTTTCTGATCGGCATCAACAGAGCGGACGCACCCGCCATCGCTGCCGCATACGACTTCTCCTCCTGCTCGCACATCGCCGACATCGGCGGAGCCACGGGTCATATCCTCGCCACCATCCTCGCGAGCCATCCCGGCCCGCGCGGTACCGTGTTCGATCTCCCGCACAATCAGAGCGGTGCCGCAGAACTCATCCAATCCCGCGGCATGTCCGAACGCATTGCTTTTGCCCCCGGCAGCTTCTTCGAGAGCATCCCGACCAGCTGCGATCTCTACGTGCTGTCTCACATCATTCACGACTGGAGCGAGGCGCAGTGCCTCAGCATCCTCGCCAACTGCCACCGCGCCATGTCTCCCGACAGCCGCCTGCTCATCATCGAAATGGTTCTGCCCGAAGGAAACGCCTTCCACCCCGGCAAAATGCTCGACATCACCATGCTCGCATTGACCTCAGGCCAGGAGCGCACAGAACCGGAGTACCGCGCCCTCCTCGAAAAGGCCAACTTCAAGCTCACGCGCGTCATCCCCACGAACTCCAGTGTCAGCATTGTAGAAGCTGTCCCCGCCTGACCGCTCTCAGACAAGATTCGGGAATTACTTGGGTGACGCGAAATGTCTGCTTCGCGGCGGCTAATGTCGAGCGGCGACGGTCTGGTCTTGGCCGACTCCTGCCGAAGGTGCTTCCAACAAGGAGACATTGGCGCGAACATCCGCATTTGGGATGCGTGTTAGGCCGCTGTCGACCCAGAGGAGACACCCGATTTTCTACGAAGCCGACATACAACACCAAAGCTGACCAGCACGCGTGGGATGGGTGCGCGCCGCTCTCATCCATGCACCGAGCGCCGCACGAGGGGAAAACCGTGCCGGTTTTCGCTTCGACCTGGGCGAGGAAGGTCTCCAACTGTTCCTGCACCACCTGATAGAGCGTCGTTTCCTCAGGCTGCCGCCGCTCGTAGTGAATAGCGACAGGGTGGCCAGCCGGCGCCGGCTGCAGCGCTCGGCCCATGATGCGCGCTTATCGACAGCGATCTTTTACATCACCGGCTGCAATTGCGCGGCCAGTGTGCGCAGCCGCCGTGTTTCTTCGGCCGCGGAATCGGCGTCAGGAATTCCGCGCGTCTCCGGCGGTCGATGATGACGTCCGTCGGCTGACGCTCGTCGTCGAGCTCCCAGTGCCTGGCGGGATACTCGTAAGGCGAGTTGAGAATCGGATGCTCGAAGAAGCTGGCGGCAGCCATGGCTGGCGACGTCGATTGTACGGGCAATCGGCCCCCAATCGCCGGCCGCCAGCAGGCTGCAGCCCGCGCTGCCGCGCGGCGCGTCAGCCGACGAGCAGCGGCTCTCGCGGACTCAGGTCGATCAGCCGCGGACTTGAATACGCATACGTGTAGCTCAGGTCGATCAGCCGCGGACTTGAATACGCATACGTGTAGTACAGCGTGTCTGGGCCGCCGTCGATGGTCCAGCCGTGGCTGCCGGACAGGCCCGCCTCGTTCACCTGCGGGTTGCGAAAGTCCATCGCGAACCACAAGCGCAGCACGCCGTTCTGGTCCATCGCCAGCAGCCGCGAGAGCGGACTCGAGCCCGAGTCGTCGATCTTGTCGGGCACCGACGAGAACGTCCCGCTCTTCGCCGGCGCCAGCCAGGCGGCGTCCCAGCCGCCGTTCGTACCCGGCACGACGAAGGTCTCGAACGAGAACAGCGCGCCATCGGTGAGAAACTCCGGCGCGTTCGGAAAGATCTGCGGATGGCCGGTCAGGAACCAGATCCAGACGAGCGATCCGTTCACATGAATATTGTGATCGGTCGGATTGGTCAGCAGATTGCTCGACCAGTCGTAGAACTGCCAGTCGAACGAGATCGTCGCCCAGAGACATGTGAGGCTGGGGTCCGGCGCCGGCACGTCGAACCGGAATCCCGCGAGTCCATCCGTGTTGCTTCGCAGAAAGCCGCTGCGCCCGGCGACGCCCGAGTGGATCGAGAGGGGCCAGCCACGCACGTCGGCTTGCCCCCGCGGACGCTTGGGCACGAGCGTCTGGAGTTCGTCGGCGGACGCGCGAAAGCGCTCCAGCGGCCGGCGGGCTGGGCGGGGGTGAGGATCTGGACGGTCGGACATCGAAGTCCTCCTTGAGAATAGGAAATTCAAAGCACGTATTCCCAACGGCGACTATAATCGCTGGCCCTGGAAGCGGTCAATCGCGCAATGTTTGCTGAAAATTCCCCGCTCGCGATGCCTATTTGAGCCCTACATCGACCCGAATCGCCTCACTTCGACGCACTTTGATCGCTTCGCGCGAGCGCGGGCCGCGCGGAACTGTCAGCCCTGTTGCAGAACCGCTTTTGCCTTGAGGAGCAGGCCGTTGCAGGGTGATCATCCCTCGTCATAATGAAACGTAACAGGGAACTTCCGCAATTGGCCGAACGCGCCCATTGATGAGCCGTGACTGAGAGGCCGCTGTCGCGGCATTGCAGCCATTGGCGGCGCCGGGTTCAACGGAGTGAACGGGTCGATAGCGCCCACAAATCTCGAAGCACTCAGTCCGAAACACTTTGAGCTGGCACCCCGAATGACGGGCTAGGTGCGGCAGACGAGCTCGACGCAGGGTGGCCCTTATCGGGCCCCCGTGCCGTGCGACCCCGACGACGGAGCGAGCAAGCTGGTGCCGATCGAAATACGGCGCACGAGGTTCTGCCCTTCAAGGGTGGTCATCGCGCTACAAGGCGCCACTGGCTGCCCTTCTCCGGGGGGTGCCTGCTCTTTCAGGGGTGTCCCCCAAGGGTGTGATTCGGGGGTACGAAGCAATTAGCCGAAGTACTCGGTGCGAAGAGTGTCGGGGTCAAGACTCGAGTCGATACAGTCGAACCCACAAGTCCGCCTCCGGCGTGCCCTGCTTCTTCACGTTGAAGAGATTGCTGTCGCTTGGCGCGGGCACGGGCGTCGTGCGCCACAGCGACGGCTGCTGAAGAAACTGTTCGCGGAACGCTTCCGTCGCCCAGATCTGCCCAGGCTCGACGATTTGTTCCACACGGGAAGCACACAGGATCGCTTCTCCTCCAACGATGATTGTGCGTAGGTCGGTGTCAGACACGCGCGTCCGTACATCGCCGTAGTGCAGCGCGATTCGCAGACGCGGTCGGCCGGACACCCTGTACACATCATCCATGAGGTGACGCGCCGTCTGCGCCAACGCCACGGGGTCGTCTGCGGCAATGAGCGCCGCGTCGCCAGCCCAGATTGCTGCGATCGCGGCCGCTGGTGCCCAGCGCGTTACCGCTTCCTCTAGCGCCTTTCTGACTGGCGCATCTGTGCCAGCTCGCATCATGCCGCCAAACCCGTGCACATCGGCCTTCAGGACACAGCATGCGCGCACGCATTCCGCGCGATCGACGTTGCCGGGCTCGTGCCACGACCGCTCGTAGCCCACGATGTTCGACCGGTCGATTCGCTGGAGAAACGTCGGATTCATGGACCCGATCACATCGGACAGTACGGGGTGTATCAAATAGTGTGTGGCGCGCGGCAACGCACCGTTCGGCTCAAGCGTCGCCTCGCCAGGGCGAAGGAAGCGCTGCCGCCACTCACCGCGCACCAGATCGTGGTTGACGTAGCCGAGCAGTCCCACGCGGTACAACGCATGAAGAACATGCTCGCCCTCGTTCGCCCCCGTGCTGTGATCGTTGAAGATCTCCTCCACCTCGGAGCGCGTCAGGATGTGCCCGGGGAGGCGATGGAATAGCCGCTCCAGTTCGAGATCCCCGACGTACGGCGCGATCTCGGCAAGGTACTCGTGCGCGATCTCGGTCCCTGCCTGATTCACGGCCTCCTTCAAGCGGTGCTCGTTCCTGCGCTCATCGGGCCGCAGCGCGGCAAGGCGATCTCCGATGGTCATTAGATCGCGTGGTCTCAGCAAGGTGTGCCGACAAACGTACTCGAAGGCGTCCTCTTCCTCGCGTGTGTAAGTGTCTGTAACGCTCGTGCGGCCCAGGAACGCCTCGAGCGGATGGGTGCGCGCGCTCGCCGGCAGGACCATGCGATCGACTTTCACGAGCAGGATGTTGTTTACAAAGATCTCGCGCAGGCTTTCGCGCGAATACACGATGTCCACGGCACTGCCCCGATACTGTTGGGACACTCAGTCTAGGATGGCCTTGAACGCCCGGTCCAATCTGACTCGTGCTGGGATTGGCTGGATGCCTTGGTGTTGACCTGTCGATTGGGTACCGGCGTTCCCCGTGCGTTGCCGGGCCCGGCGTCAGTGACCTGATAGGAGCTTTGTGCTGCACCTTGAGTGTCCTGTCCTGCGGCTGGGATCGGCGAGACGAGCCAAGCTCACTCGAGGAGAATCTCATGGCACAGCCGAAGGAAGGGCGAGAAGTCATTCTTGGAGTCGATACTCACCTCGACGCCCATGTGGGTGTCGTGATTGACGGCGTCGGTAAGGTTCTTGGGACCTTGATTGCGCCGGCTGGAATCCATGGGTACCAGCAGCTTCTTCAGTGGTCCCGTTCATTCGGAGCGTGCACACGAGCTGGCGTTGAAGGAACGGGAACCTACGGTGCTGGGCTCGCACGCGTTCTGCGCGACGCAGGCATCGAAGTTCTGGAAGTCAATCGGGCGGATCGGTCGAAGCGGCGCCTCAGAGGGAAGTCCGACCCGACGGATGCCGAGAATGCCGCGCGCGCCGTGCTGTCGGGAGAGGCCACGGCGATCCCGAAGCTGCAATCGGGCGTAGTGGAGGCGATGCGTGCCATCACCGTTGCCAGACGCAGCGCTGTCAAGGCGAAGACACAGGCCATCAACCAACTGCGCTCCCTGCTGGTGACAGCGCCCGATCCGATTCGCTCGAAGCTGATGAAATCGAAACCTGAAGACTGCGTGCAGGCCTGCATCCAGATGCGTGCCCTGGGAACGACGCCTCTTCTCGAGGCGCTGAGCCGCACGTTGCGCATCCTGGCGAAGCGCTGGACGGTCCTGGCGGCCGAGCTGCGCGAGCTGGATGCGATGCTCGAGGCCCTTGCCAGGCGCGCCGCCCACCGGATGCTCGATCGGTTCGGCGTCGGTCCATACACCGCCGCCACGCTCATGGTCGTGGCCGGGGATAACCCCGAGCGTCTGCGCAACGACGCGGCACTGGCGGCTCTTTGCGGTGCGAGCCCTCTGCCGGCATCTTCGGGAAAGACGCAGCGCCACCGACTCAATCGCGGGGGCAGCCGGGAGGCCAACAACGC
Source organism: uncultured beta proteobacterium (assembly GCA_963821485.1). GTDB lineage: Bacteria > Pseudomonadota > Gammaproteobacteria > Burkholderiales > Casimicrobiaceae > PALSA-1003. The sequence goes on along the minus strand of CAWGEB010000009.1, from coordinate 6,932 downwards.
ACTGTGGACCATCGCGATGGTGCGGATGAGAAGCGATGCCCGCACTCGCGCTTACGTCGCACGACGGACCGCCGAGGGCCTCTCATCGAAAGAGATTCAGCGCTGCCTGAAGCGCTATATCGTGCGCGAACTCTATCCGCTGATCCTTGCGGATCTGAGAGACGCCATAGTCACTTCTTGACATAGGAGCGTCATCGCCGTTCGTTGCGGCAGTCGTGCGTACGCCTCTTTGCGAATCGCGGCGAAGACCTTGAGATGGTGGTTGATGCGCCGCATCTGGTAGGCGACCTCGACTAGGCCGAGTTGGGCGAAGTACCAGATTTCAGGAGAGAGTTCGCCTGTCACGCTCGCGTTGATCGAGAGGTCCTCGAGATGCTTGTTGAAGTACTCGTCGATCCCGTCGATGAAAATGGTGAGCGGCGAGTTGAGCGCGCGCAGTCTCGGCACCAAATGTCCATCCGTGTCGGTGGCGATGCGCTGCAGTTCGCTCGGCGTGAAATCGAGCAGGCGCACGAAGTGGTCGATGACGCTGTGAAGGTGTGCATCGCCGATCAGGCCGCTTAGCCTGGCGTTGACTTTGAGTCCGTCGGCCGCGCCGACATGCTTGAGCACCGCCACCGCAATGGCGGTGAGCCACACCTTCGACCACGGCAACGATGACGCGGCAAAGAAAGCGATCGACTCCCGGCTAAAGATCTTGTCACCGATCGGCTTGTCGAGCAGATTGCCGCTCGGCAGACATATGGCATGCCCTTCGCGCTGATACAGGATGCGCTTCGCCTTCAGCAGCAGGGTTTTGCCGAATCCCTTGGTCCCGATGACGATGAACTTGTCGTCCCGGCCGGGTGTTAGGAAACCATCGATCTCTGGCGTTCGGTGGAGCAAGGATTCGTCAAAATCCTCCGCGACGCGAATGTCATCGGCGTCCACGGTCCATGCTCGCATGGCCCCCCCTGTCTGGCTTGTCTTCGCAGGCCGCTAGGATAGTCCCTACGGTCATGAGCGTCCAGACACGCCGAAACCGTCAGGCCATGCGGGGCAGCCAACGTGAGTCCGGGATTTAGCGACCGCCTTTGTCACCACGTAATCGCTTCGGTCGTTAGCGTAATCGAATGATTGCTCCGCACATTCGCTGTGCGGCGGCTCATGGCCCGCGTTCAGACCATCGTCCGAGGTACGAAGCACCTGGACCAAGCCAAGGCACCCCGTGTTGAGGGCACGCCTGGCGCACCTGGATTCGGTCCTCGAGCTTGGTGCTCGGTTTGACGCGCCTCGTTTTTGACTTTGGCACACCCCTTGCGGGTAGCTGCCTTAGGTGGCGGTTTACTACTGTGTGAGTTACCCCGCTGACGCTGCTCGTCATATAGCGACGACGGTGGCGCTCGCCGACCGCAATCACCGAAAGGCAAGGAGAATGCAATGGGCATCAACGAAATCGACTACACGATCCACCCGTACACGGTCGGCCGTGAAGATTGCAAAGTTTTACCGCGATCGTTCAAGACGCTGGCCGAGGCCGAAGCGTATCTCGCTGAGCAGGACAAGGGTGCCCTGGAGCGCGGCGAGTTTTATCTCGACGGACCGGAGCAGGACAAGGCAGCGTTCGCCCGCGCGCGCAACGCGGATTTAGCGCACAGGATATAACCATGTAATTAGACTTTCACTGCCATCGAAGGGAGTGTGAGTCACGTCGATCGGACATCGACCGTTCGGTCCCGTCGAGGTAGCGACAGCTGACCAGTCGCCGGCTCCTGGTGCCTTGTACGGAGTTCGAAGCACTTGGCTCGAAGTGCGGAGACATCGCGCGACGCATAAGGCGCCGCTCCTCAATGTGCCTCGCCAGCCGCCAAGCGCAGACCTGAAAGAAACAGCTCGCGGTGTTCGAGGTTGCGCCAATGCGCGGCACTCGGCACGACGACGGTCGTGATGGCCCGCAGCTGCCGAACCGCCTCTCGCGCTTCGTCGAGCCGCCCCATATGCGCGTAGCAGGATGCGAGAAAGCGGTGGGTTGGCGCCCATGTTGGACGCTCTTGCAGCGATCGGAGGAACATCGCTTCGGCGTCCTCGAATCGCCGGACGAAGAAATGGGCCATGCCGATCCCCACGTTAGGCCCGGCCCTATCAGCACGCGGACTGAGCCGCAGGGCTGTCTCGAAATGCTTGATCGCGGGTTTGGGTTGGCCGGCCCACAGCCTGACAAAGCCGCCGTTGATCCAACCACGAGCGAAGCTCGGGTTGAGCGCCAGGGCACGGTCAATCAATTCAATGGCGGCATTGATGTCTTCGCCAAAATAAGCCAGTGTGTATGCAGCGTTGCCTAGGACAAACGGATCATCAGCGGCTACCCCAAGCGCCTGCCGAGCGAGATCGATCCCCTTGCGGCGGCTCGATTCAGGATCGTCGGTCCACCCGTTGACGTGGAGATCCTGGTGGCACCGCGCCGCGAACACAAGAGCGGACCCGTAATGCGGATCGCGCTTGAGCGCGTCCCCGAACAGGTCGAGCGCTAGGACCATCCTCTCTTTCTGCCAAGAGCGAAGATGCGAGAGGGCACGCAGATACAGATCGTAAGCAGTGAGATCCTTCGTCGGCCGCACCGTCGATCGGCGGATCTCTGCAGCTTCCAGCGTCGGTTCGATGATGCCGGCGACGCTGACCGCCACCTGGCTCTGAAGGTCAAAAACATCTTCTAAGGAGCCATCGAACCGGTCGGCCCAGAGGTGCTCCCCAGTCGCCGCCTCGAGCAGCTGCGCGGTGATGCGCACGCGTTGGCCCGCTCGGCGCACCGAGCCCTCGAGCACATAGCGCACGCCAAGCTCGCGCCCGACGCGCTTCACGTCCACGGCTTGCCCTTTGTAGGTGAAGCTCGAATTTCTGGCGATGACAAAGAGCGATCGGATGCGGGAAAGCGCGGTGATGATCTCCTCGACCATGCCGTCCGCGAAATACTCCTGCTCCGGGTCACCGCTCATGTTCTGGAACGGGAGTACAGCAATCGATGGCCTGTCCGGTAGCGCGAGCGGCGGCTTTGTCGATGTCCCCGTCGCCAGCTCTGAACGGCCAGGCCCTTTCGCCGAGCAGGATGTGGTGCACACGTACCGGTCGGGCGATGTTCTTGAGCTCCTGCTCGCCAGCGTCCTCGAATGTTACGTCGAGTTTGCCGTGTGCGTCCTCATGGACGCGGCCCGACACGCAGATCCCACCTGGAGCGGCAAGCTCCTGCAGGCGCGCCGCGACGTTGACACCGTCGCCGAAGATGTCATCATTCTCGATGATGATCTCACCGACGTTGATACCGACACGAAAGTCGATGCGCTGTTCGGGGGGCACACCGGTATTGCGCTCGGCGATGCCACGCTGCACATCGACCGCGCAGCGCACCGCATCGACGACGCTGGGGAATTCGAGCAGCAGACCATCGCCCGTGGTCTTGACGATCCGGCCGCCGTACTCGGCAATCTTCGGATCGATCAACTCCCGCCGGTGGGCCTTCAAGCCGGCCAAGGTGGCGCTGTCGTCGCGGCCCATGAGGAGGGAGTAGCCCACGACATCGGCCGAGACGATCGCTGCCAGTCGTCGGTGGTCCCGCGTCATGGTCACTCCCATGACTGCCGTACCCAGTTGCATCATAGGGAACATCCACTGGCCACACAATGGACGGCTATTGAATCCGACTCGGGATGACCAATTGTAGGTGCGCTGGAGAACTTTGTTGTTCAAGGTGTTCAGTGCGCCGTGCCAGGTGCGAGGTACTTTGAGCTGGACTCCATCGAACAAGAAGCGTTCGATTAGTTACTTCGCGGTTCACTTCTTTAGCGCCCGTGCGGCGGCTGCTACTCGTGCACTGGATAAGCGGACGGTCGCGAACTTCGCTGATCGGCCCAAGCCGGTCATTCAAGAGCGGGGCCTACGGTCATTAGCTTCGGAAGTTGCAACGAGGTTCGATTCCACCACTCGCTACTGATGTGGATTGTAAAGAGTCAGCGGACACATTCTTTTTACATTACGAGCATAATGAGTTGCAATTCGAGGCGAGGACGCCATGAAGAAATTCATCCTACAGTTTGCACAGATGTTGAGCATCGCGCTGGCCTTGTGCCTGGGAGCATGGGTCGCCCCAGTCTTGGCGCAGCAGGTGATCGTCGGCATCGACAACAAGGTATTTTGGGACGCCGACGGCAAGCCCGTCCTCTCCCCGCCGGGCAAGGACGCGGTCGTCGTACTGGACATTAGCGATCGCGTGAACCCGAGGCTGGTCGCCAGCCTGCCGCTGATGAACTCGGTGTTCGGTCCGCCGGTGAACCTGGCCATCACGCCCGACGAGAGCCTGGCCCTGGTGGCCAACTCGATGGACTGGGTCCAGGACGGTGGCGCGTGGAAAGGCGTTCCCGGAAACGACATTTTCGTGATCGACCTCAAGTCGAATCCGCCGGCGGTGATTGCCGCCGTCAAAGGCGGCAAGCAGCCCTCCGGTATGGCGATCAACCGCGCAGGCAACCTGGCCCTCGTCGCCAACCGGGCGGACAACTCCATCACCGTTCTCTCCATCCGCGGGAAAGAGGTGAAGGTGGTCGATACCGTAGCGATGGGCGAACAGGTTTCGGCCGTCGCCTTCACGCCGGACGGCAAGCGGGCCCTGGCCTCCAAGAACGTCAACAACAAAGCCGCCGTGCTGGAGGTCGACGGCGAGAAAGTAACCTATTCGAAATATGACATGCTGGTCGGCCTTTTCCCCTACAACCTGGGCATCACGCCCAATGGCAAGCTCGCGCTGACCGCGAACAACGGTGCTTCTGGTTCGGCGGACGGGAATGTGGACACGGTCGGTGTCATCGACCTGGAGGCAACGCCGCCGCGCCTGATCGACCAAGTCGTGGTGGGTGACGGGCCGGAGGGATTCGCCATCAGCCCAACGGGCGAGATCGCGGTGGCGATACTCCTTCGCGGCAGCAATGCGCCCAAGTCGGCGTTCTTCTACAACCGCAACGGCTCGGTGGCGGTGCTGAAGATCGACGGCAAGAAGGTTACCGAGGTGGGCGACGTGGAGGTGCGCGGCCTACCGGAAGGCGCGGTCTTCAGCCCGGACGGCAAGTACCTTTATGTCGGCAATTACATGGACGACGACATCTCAATCCTCAAGGTGGATGGGACGGTCGTCACCGACACGGGCAAGCGCTTCAAGCTCCCGGGCCATCCAGCCTCGATGCGAAGCGTCGTTCCTTGACCCGGGATACGCGCGGGCTCCAGTAGGCGAGCGCGCCGCTTTGCCCTGGCCGTCCGCTTTCGATGGCATCGTAGATTTGCTTTGAGTCGATAGCGACATCGAACGGCCGGTCCCCGCGACCTCGCGGTACGGCTGCTTTGCGGTGCAGTCGGTCGATATCGAAGTCGCCCTGCCTCTTTCTGTCGTCGCACGTCATTCGAAGTACGACGTACTTGGCTCGAGATTTATTCTAAGGGCCACGACGCGGGGGGCGACCCTTGCGGCAACCTTAGATCGTAGTTAATGTGTCAAGGCAAGACAACTTCCAAGGAGGAGACATGGCGCGTAAACCCCAAGTTGCAGTTGAACCCCGACCGAACGGGCGTTGGGCCGTCCAGACCGATGGCACCCAGCGAGCCGATTCGTTACACGATCGCAAAAGCGATGCGGTCGCTCGAGCTCGCGAGCTCGCCGGGAACAAGCAAACGGAGCTCGTAATCAAGAACCAGTCCGGTCGGATCGCAGCTAAATACAGCCACGGCAACGATCCTCGCCGTATCAAGGGATAAGCAGACCTGTTGCGCAGGGATGGTGGCGATCAAGTTGCCTCGAGGTCCTTAGTACCCGGTGCTCAGGACATCGAGCGAAGTTGCCGCGCGCCCCGGGGCCAAGTGCAGCATAGCCGAAGTGCAGCACAACTCGTGCGTTGCTGCAGGACCTGCACCCGGTCCCATCTCTCTTCTCGGCACCTGACCCAGCCTCGAGCGGCCTTCCCCTGTCAAGCAACGCGCGAATTGAGGCGCAGTTCGCTGAACACCTTTTCCGGAAGGTGCAGCGATCGACTTATCGTGCTCGGACCCGTTAGCGCACGGAGCGTCCTCGATTGGAATTCACGCTGATGAAGGATATAAACCACCAGTGCGGAGCTGGCCACAGATAACCACGGGTGGAAGAACCACGCGATGGCCGCAAACGCAAAATAGAACGCGCGCAGGCCCTGGTTGAAGTCCTCCGCGGCGTGACTCGTCACTTGGGTCATCATGGCTATGTAATCGTCGTGTTCCTGCGGATCGTTCGTAAGCGGAGCTGCGCCGACCAAGATGGTGCAGAAGTGATACTGGCGAATCGACCAGGTGAACTTGAAAAACGTGTACACGAACACGCCGATCATCAGGATGATCTTGATGCGCGACAAGAGTTCGGACTCCGGCCGCGCAAATGGCAGCTCGGCGACCACGTCCATAACGCGATCCGTGGTACCCAGCATGGCGACGAGCCCCCCCAGGATCAGTATCGCCGTTGAGGCGAAGAAGGTCGCGCTGGTCAGCAAGCTATTAAACGCCGCAACGTCGGCGATGCGGTTCTCGTGCTGGACTACGCGTTTGAACCAGTCGCGCCGATAGAGACGCATCGCCGCGACGAGGCTTGCCGTTGTCAGCGACTTGCGCTCGGCGAAATAGGTGTAGCCGACCCAGCAGGCGATGAACCAGGTCAGCACGAAAAGATCGATCAATTGAATCTTAGCCACAGTAGATGTCTTCGGTTCGTTTCAGCGCTTAGGGCAACTTTGCTGCACCGGACAACCGCAGGATAGGGACTGACACCGACAATCGCCAATCGCAAGTTCTGATGATGGTGATCAGCGTTGATTATCGTGCGTCGAAGGTCGCATCGAACGGGCCCGTTACCGCAAACTCGTAACGCCCTTCGTCCGTCGTACGGAGCTCTT
>CAWGEB010000008.1:0-425909 GCA_963821485.1 uncultured beta proteobacterium | reverse complement strand
GAAGTCGCGGCCGGCAAGGTCGGCATCGAAATGCTGTTGAAGCCTGGGTTGGTTGCCGCACGCACCAGCCCCCCCAAAGTGACCAAGCATGTCGGAAATCGCCGAATTCACCGACACCTTGGTCATTACCTCCCCCCTCCTGACGTAGCGCTGGTCGAGCGCGCGTTCGCGTTTTCCGAACACGCGCATCAGGGCCAGTTCCGCAAGTCGGGCGAGCCCTACATCACGCACCCGCTGGCCGTCGCCAGCATCCTGTCGCAGTGGCGGCTCGACGCGCAGGGACTCGCCGCGGCGCTGCTCCACGACGTCATGGAGGACACCAAGGTCACCAAGACCGAAATCGAGACATCCTCGGCAAGCTCGTCGCCGACATGGTCGATGGCGTATCCAAGCTCGACCACATCGAGTTCCAGTCGCGCGAGGACCAGCAGGCCGAGAGTTTCCGCAAGATGTTGCTGGCGATGGCGCAGGACGTTCGCGTCATACTGATCAAACTCGCGGACCGGCTGCACAACATGCGCACACTCGATGAGATGGCGCCTACGCATCGCGAGCGCCATCACCCGCGAGACGCTCGACATCTACGCGCCGATCGCCAATCGCCTTGGGCTGAACGCGCTGTATCCTCGAGTTGCAGGAACTGTCGTTCAAGAACCTCTACCCCGAACTGTGCTGCCGGTACTGGCGCGCCGAGATCGAGGCGTCCGGGCGGTCAGCGAGGTGATGAACCGCATCCTGCGCGCGATCCCCGAGCAGATCGACGAGCAGGTGGTCCCGCCCACGGTCGCAGTCGGGAAAAGGCCTGGTGCCAGCGTCTTCCCCGAGAGATCCACAGAGGGCAGCACGCTCGCGCAAGTGTTCGATATCTACGGCGTGCGCGCGTCCTGCATCACCGGATGGACCGCGTGCTAGCGGCGCTCGAGCGTGCCGCACGCTGTACAAGCCCATTCCCGGCACGTCAAGGACTACGTCGCGATCCCCAGCGGCAACGGGTGCCTGTCGTTGCATCCGACGCTGTTCGGCCCGTTCGGCACTCCGCTGAGAAGCGCAGATCCGCACCCAGGACATGCACCGGATCGCCGAGGCCGGCGTCGCCGCACACTGGCTGTACAAGACCGGCGACCAGCTTGACATCGCGGAGGCGCAGCAACAGACGCACCGCTGGCTGCAGAGTCTGCTCGAGATCGGATCCGAGTCGCGCGACTCGAAGGAGTTCCTGGAGCACATCAAGGGCGACCTGTTCCCGGACGCGATCTACGTGTTCACGCCCAAGGGCAAGATCATGGCGCTGCCGAACGGCGCAACCGCGGTCGACTTCGCCTATGCCGTGCACACCGACATCGGCCATCACTGCACGGCGGCCCGCATCAACTACGAGCTGATGCCGCTGCGAACCGAGCTCAAGAACGGCGACCAGGTCGAATCACGACATCGCCGACGGCGCAACCCCAACCCGTCGTGGCTCAACTTCGTCGCCACCGGCAAGGCGCGCTCCCGCATCCGGCATTTCCTCGAATCGCTGCAGCAGCGCGAGTCGGCGGCGCTGGGCGAACGCATGCTCGAACAGGCGCTGGCGTCGCTCAAGGTTCCCGCGGACGCCATCACCTGGGAACGCTGGGAGGCACTGGCGCGCGAATACGGCGCGAAGGGACGTCTCGACATCCTGGCCGACGTCGGCGTTGGCAAGCGACTGTCCTTCGTCGTCGCGCAGGCGCTCACCCGCGCGACCAACCGTGGCGCCGACGAGCCGACGTTGCAGCCCGTGAAACCGGGGGCACTGCAGCTGCGCGGCGTCGAAGGCGTCGCGATCCAGTACGGCAAGTGCTGCCGCCCGATTCCCGGCGACGCGATCGTCGGCCAGTTCCGCCGGGGCCAAGATGCTGGTGCACACCCGTAACTGCCACACACTGCGCAAGAGCCGCGTCGACACCGACCAGATCGTCGACGTCGAGTGGGCGCCCGATGCGCAAGGCGTGTTCGAAGCGGGCATGCGCTTGCTGGTATCCGATCAGCGGGGCCTGCTGGCACAGCTGGCGACCGCGATCGCCGACGCGGGCGCGAACATCGAATACGTATCCATGGAACGCCCCGACGAGAGTCCCGTGTTCAACATGTTTTTCAGCGTTCAGGTACGCGACCGCAAGCATCTCGCCAACGTGATGCGGGCACTGCACACGGATCCCCGAAGTCAAGCGCGTGCAGCGCGCACGGACATGACGCCGGCAAGTTCGGTTAGGCAAGGCGCGGTGTCGCGCGACCGCAGACTTCCGATTAGTGGGATGTCGACTCGCAGACCACGGTACCCACGTCGGTCATCGCATCGGCGGGATCGGGCACCTTGATGTGTGCCGTGCAGAGTGGATCTGCGTTGACGCGCAACTGATATTCGCCCGGCTCCACATTTTCGGCATAGAACTCACCGCGGCGGGCGGTGAACGACTGAATCACCACATCACCACGCACGAGGGCGATCTCGCGGAACTCGAGCGGCACCGGCTTCCCGTCACGTAACGCCACGAGCGTTCCGACGACAGCGTGGTTTTTGCGAATTGCGAACTGAACGAGTGTGCCGCTGCGCGTAGTGGGCGAGATCACCTTTTCCGGAGTGGCAAAGACGTAGTCGAGTGGCAAGTCCTTGGCGTCGAAGACGATGAAGTTGTCGAAGTAGGCGCTAATGTTGGTGGCGACGACTTCGCCCGCTGCGTTGGTCTTGCCGGCGTACCAGCTGTTAGCGTACACAGGTACATCGGCCAAGCCGGGCAGCCGTACAAGCGCAAAGCTGTCTTCGACCGGCCGGGCAGCAAACAGCGAGCCGCCGGTATAGCCGATACTGCCCGCCAGAAATACGTTGCTCAGGGAAACACCCGCTTCGGGCGAGCTGGCGCGCGAATATTCGCCCCCGAAGGTCGCATTTGCCGCGTTGACCTGAACAAAAGCGCGGCCGAAGGTCCCGTCCGATCCGTTGCCACCAGCGTGACCAGCCGTGAGTGTATAGCCAACGCCCTCGCCTTGCGGGACCGAGCGCTCCAGCGAGATCCCTTGCGTGTTTTGATTGCGCGTGCCACCAATCGCCGCCGCGACCGACGTAACGGTATCAAAGTAGTACCGAAATGAAAGCAGCCAGGTTGAAGTCGACTGGGGCTCGAGTGTGCGCGTGTAGGAGAGCGAGAGCAGGCCCTTCTGATCGAACATCCCTAGCGTGTACGAAGCATTCCAGAGCTTAGTGCTCGGGCCGTCGTAGCTGGTGATCGCCGCGTAGGTCGCGCCGAACGTACCAAGGTTCGGCCCGTAGATGGACCCCGACGCGTACTGATTAGTGCGCGTTCGCTGGCCGGGCTCGATATCGGAGAGTTGCGCGAAATCGCGAGAAAGGTACTGGGCGCCGAGGCTCAATCCAAAATTGTTGCCGCTGTAGCTATACGCCGCCGATGTCGCGGGGCCTGAACGGCCGTCGCCCCCACCCACCGAGACGCCGGCGCCAAAGATTCCCAGCCTTGGAAGCTGATACGTGCCAAACGGACCGATGTTGTAAAGACTCTTGGTGGCCTGTCCGCGCAGTCCGAGGGTGAGCTCGTTCGTGAACGCGTATCGGTGGAAGGCGCCAGCGGCCAGATCACCGTAGTTGTTGCTTTCGATGCCGTACTGACGACGAAGGAAGCCTACGTTATAGCTGTACTCATGCAGCCCTTGCGCCAATCCGGCATCGGTGGCAAAAAAGAATGGCTGCTGCAGCACCTGTTCGCGGCCGAACGGATCACGAATGGTCACGGATACATTGTGTCCACCTGTAACACCACTGATGTTGGTGATGTCCACCGGCCCCGGGGGAACGGGGCGTTGCGCCACAAGATTCCCGTCGACGCGGACCTGCACGGTCGACGGGAATGCGACCTCGGTCCTGAACGCCGCTGTCGGAAACTGGATGAAATACGGGTCCATCGAGTAGAACTTGGTCAGGCTCACGCCGCCGAGAGGCACCGAGTTCGCCAGATTGGCCGACGGTGTGAAGAAGTCGCCCAGCGTCAGGCGTCGCAAGTTCGGTCGATCATCGTACTGCAGGTTCGTCAGCAGCCGCGTGAATCCGGGCGCTGTGGTGTCACCCCATTGGTCATTGGTGGTATTGTAGAAAAGCCAGTTGCCTACGCGCGCGCCGAACTCGGTCGCAAACTGGTAGTTTCGCTGGCCGAATGAGTCGTCGCCATTAGCATTGAAGCCGTAGTTGAAAAAGAAACTGCTCTCGGCTGGATAGACCACTCCAGAGCGCCGTTGCGGCCCCAGGTTGACGGTAGTACCTGGAAACGCCTTTGAAGCGACCTGAAGTTCAAGCGTCACGGTCTTCGCGTCAAACCTGGCATTGATACCTTCGAGCTGCGACACGGGGATGTAGCGTTCGCCGTTCAGCGTTACTGGCGTTGCGCCCGCGAGCGAAAGGCCCCACTCGGCAAACTCGCTCGCGGGCATAAACACGTTGCCCTGCTCGTCGCGCAGTATGGCGATGTCGCCTCGATTCACGGTATTCACGATGACGCGCGCGATCAGAATCGCGAACGGTCCTTCACCGGAGGGCGCAAGCGCTGCGGTCACCGTGGCGGGCTGGGACCCGCTGATCCGCGACGCATCATCGCCCGCCGCTGCCTGCGCTGGCGCGGACGGGCCCGGCAACGCGATGACGACTACGGCGACGAGGACGAGTGGGCGCAGTCTAGAGGCAAGAGCCCGGGACAACATCGAGTTTGCGCTTCAGCTCAAGGTTCTCGCCGACAACGACGGCTTCGAGCGCCCCGAGTTGGGCACACATGTCGTGTGAGATGTCGAACCGAAGCGTCTTGATTACGCCCGCAAGGAAATAACGCTCTTGGAAAGTCTGTTCGAACACCTTGCTTCCATCGCGGGCGAGCCCAACGAGTTGCACTCGCTCCGCGCGCAGGTGGACATTTCCGGTGTTGGCGACGATCCACTCGGCGGTTGTGCCGCGCAGAGTAAGCAGCGTGATTTCCGCCTTGCGGTCCGGCTGCGCTGGCGCGACGAAAACCGGGACGCCTACCCTGAGCAGAACCTGCAGCGTCGCGCCCGGGGGCGGAACGTTCGCCGGTCCGGTGGGGGGCAGTTCTTCGACGAAGACTCGATAGGTGTCCTCGCGCGCTACGGGCGCGGCCTTGACGCCCACGCGAATGATCCGAGATTCGCCCGCCGGAATCTCCATTGCCCGCGGAAAATACAGTAGGCCGTCCGCCGGCTCGTATTGATCCTGGCCCTGGGCATCCTGATGCCAACTCATCGCTTGCACCTGCATGCGCAGCGGAACGCTGTCATCGTTACGAACCAGAATTTCACTTGCTCGACTCGTGCGATCGAGAGCTACCTGCAGCGGGTTGATCGTGAATTCCGCGGCCTCGGTCGCTGGCACCATTGCTGCAAGCACGACCAGAATCGGCCAGAGTCTGCGCTTCAACATGTCATCGCTCCGGGACGTTCATGGGGTTATCGTGAAGGTAAGCAGATCCGAGTACGAACCCACCTGTGCGTTTTGGTAGTCTGTGCCCAGGACCGTCGCCGTGATGTTGAAGAGCTGATTGTTTGAAGCCCCCGAAGCGTAGACCGCGGCTATCGAATAGGGGATGTAGAACCCCAACGTCGTGTGCTTCATCCGAAGCGGGGCGCTGCCATTTGTACCAGAGAATGCCCAGGTCGGCGTCAGCACTGCTCCCGAGCAATTTACCCGCGCGGTGGTCGTCGCCGTCCGTGTCGGGGCTAATGATGGATCAAAAGCGGTGAACGTGATCGCGCCAGGGGCCGTCCTGAAGGTACATGCTGCGCCGGCGCTTGATGCAACGCCGAAGAGCGATACGAACAGCAGGAAGGAAGCTTTCCAGCGGCGCTGAATCGCCACGCGTCGATACCAGCCTCGGAAAGCGATCGGCGAGCGATCTTCGTGAGCAAATTTCATGAGGCCATCCATGTCGATCTCATCGCCGTGTCAAGGCGACACCGTTACGATGATCGTGTCGGGGTAAGTGCCGGCCGAGGCGCTTTCGTAGGCCGCGTTCGACAACGGCGTTCTGACGGTCAACGTTCTATCGCGTCCCGAACCGAGGCCCTGCCCGGTGCCTAGGCTAGTCGCCAGGATTTCACCTATCGCAATCGGAACGTCGGGACACGCGGTACACGCAACGTTGGTATGCGACGGCATAGCGAATGTGAAGACCGCCGCGGCGCCGTTCGAGCACGCATAGTTCAGCGTCGCGCTCCCCCTCATCTTCTCGCCGTCGACACGAGGCGAACCCGTGGCGTCGAATGGCGCTGTGGAGGTTAGGAAACGACAGACGGGGACAACCCTCACGTTAAGCGTTACCGAGATACTTTCCGATGCATGCGCGGCGATAGCGGAAAGCGTCCCGAGCGCGAAGGCGATGTGGACTATCGCCGCATAGCTTGCGCACTGGATCGATCTGATCCGAGGACGACACTCGTCGTTGACGCGTCGCCATTCCGGCGATGAAGGGCAACGGTTCATGGAGTGATGGTGACGGTTACCGTACCCGAGTAGGTACCCGCACGCATGTCCTGATACTGAGCCTGTGTAAGCTGCCCCGTGACAGTCAGCGTCTGGTCGTTGCCGCTGCCGAATCCAGTGCCCGCGCCGGTGCTCACCGAGCTCAGTGTCGGCGCCATCGATGTCGCGCCGCAGGTCCCTGCCGTCGTGCAGGTCACCGTGACGGGGGTAGGCACGGTGAAGGTGGGCGCCGTCCCCTTGGTGCAGCGGTACAGGATAGCCGCGCTGCCCGTCGCCGGCCCCGCGACGCTGGGATCGATGGTTGCGCCTGCGTTTGCAATGGTGACGACAGGCGTCTGCCCGCTGTTGAACTTGCAGATGCCGAGGACTTGTGCGCTAACGGTTGAGTTGGCGCTGCCGGCCGGCTCGGCCTCGCGTGCGAACAACATCAACAATGCCACCGCCAAGAGCAGAGAGAATTGTCGTCTGTGCGTCGCCATGCTCTATGTCGTCGGATAAGTCGAAAAACGGCGCGAGTCAATGCAACGATTCGTCCCAGAAATCATTTCGCGTTCGCTGATTGTACCCATGCCGCGACGATGCAATTCCGGTACCGTGCTTCGAGCGACGGGCTCTGCGGTTTCGACCCATGCCCAACAAGAAGGCCGCTCGAGGCGGCCTCTTGTCCGGGCCACAACGATTCGCCGCTCAGGGGGTTACCGTGACGGTGACCGTCCCGGAGTAGGTGCCGGCCTGCATATCCTGGTACTGCACCTGTGTGAGCTGACCGTTTACGACGAGCGTCTTGTCATTGCCACCTGAGAAGCCGCTGCCGTTGCCGCCGGTGGTGTAGGTCATTGCCGGAGCCATCGTCGTCGCGCCGCACGTTGGCGCCGTCGTACACGTCACCGTCGCCGATGCAGGCCCGCTGAACGTTGGCGCCGTTCCGTTCGTACACCGGTACAGCACGTTTGCATTGCCGGTCGCCGGACCCGCGAGGCTCGGATCGATGGTCGCGCCGCTGTTCGCGACGGTAACTACCGGCAACTGCCCGGTATTGAACTTGCAGATGCCAACAATCACCGCATTGACGGTCACGACCTGGGTGGCCGCCTGCGCCGTGCCTGCTGCGAACATGCCCGCGGCGGCTACCGCGCACAAAGCTATTCTCAACCGATACAGTTTCATCATGTCCCCTTCAGCATTCATTCAAAAGGCGCGGGCCAAACCAACCTATTGATTCACATGGCAGATATGCCCGCTTGCGATTCCAAGCACGGAAGACTCAGCAACTTCAGTGCCAGGCGGCAACGGACTGATGGGCGAAGGGGCGGCACCCCCATCCAGCGCGTCGACGATACGTCGGATGACCCCGGCAGATTCCCAACCGGATCAGTGGCTTAGCATTGGTGCAGAAAAGGGTCTGCGGCGCGCCAGAAGGCGGAACTGAGGAGGCCAATGCCGCTGCGAGGGCGCGCGGCGCTAGGCGCGGACCCGGCAAGCGAGGTGACCAAAAGCGGCGTACTGCCGCCTTCCTCCGTCCACGGGAAAACAGTGTCGGTATTGCAGAATTCGCAGATTCGCTCGTCGCGAACCCGGAGTTGCTGGCGTGACGCGGACTAGCGTCGGCGAAACAGCTTTGCTACCAGAAAGCGGATGGGATGAAGTGGCTTTGAATCCCGAACAACCGTCCGCGCTCGCGGCCGCATCGATCTCCCGCGCAGTCAGTCGACAGCTAGGCTGCGTGCATCCGCGGCATGAGGGGCCGCGGACAACGGGAAACTGAACGAGTTAGGTGGTCTGCTTCGAAAGCAGCTGCTGCAGCTCACCCGACTCGTACATCTCGCGCATGATGTCGGCGCCGCCGACGAATTCGCCGTTCACGTAAAGCTGCGGGATCGTCGGCCAGTTGGCGTAGTCCTTGATCCCCTGACGGATATCCGAGTCGGCCAGGACGTTGACGGAAAAAAACGTCTCGGTTCCAGAAGCTTTCAGCATCTGCACGGCAGCGCTGGAAAAGCCGCATTGGGGAAATTGCGGCGTGCCCTTCATGTACAGCACAATGGGGTGAGTTGTGACCTGCTGGCGAATCGTGTCCTGGATGCTCATCGTCCTGACCTCGGCGGGGTGGAGTTTCCGCCTATTGTAGCCGAGTTGGGGCCACGCTACCCCGTTTCAACCCACCTGCCGACGGGGAGCGGCCTCCTTGCATCATGGTCCCGCCGTGAAGCGCCACGCGTCGGCCGCCGCGGCCACGGCCTCCTTAACCGTTACCGTTGTAGGCCTTGCTCGGGCGCAAGGGCCGACGACGCGACGCATATCGTTCGCGCGGCAATTTTTGGAGGTCCCCTCTCGCTGCTCGGCCCGCTACTCCTTGACCGCGCCGGTGAGGCCGGACACGTAGTACTCAACGAAGAACGAGTACAGCACGGCCACCGGCAAGGACCCGAACAGCGCCCCGGCCATCAGCGACCCCCAGTGGTAGACGTCACCTTCGACCAGTTCCGTGACCACTCCTACCGGGACCGTCTTGACCTCCGATGACGAGACAAAGGTCAGCGCGTAGATGAACTCGTTCCACGACAGCGTGAATGCAAAAATTCCGACGGAAATCAGCCCCGGCACCGCCAGCGGCAGGATGATCTTGACGAGGATCTGCAACCGGGTCGCACCATCGATCAGCGCGCATTCCTCGAGTTCGAGCGGAATCGACTTGAAGTAGCCCATCAGCAGCCAGGTGCCGAACGGGATCAGGAACGTCGGATAGGTGAGGATCAGCGCGAAACGCGTATCGAACAGGTTCAGCTTGTAGACCATCGCCGCCAAGGGGATGAACAGGATCGAAGGCGGAACCAGATACGCGAGAAAAATGCTCATACCGACGTAGCGCGAACCCCTGAAGCGCAAGCGCTCGATCGAATACGCGGCAAGCACACTGCAGAATATCGACAGTATCGTCGATGCCACCGACACCAGGATCGTATTCCACAGCCAGTCCGGATACGCGGTATCGAACAACAGTTTCCTGATGTGGGCGAGCGTCGGATTGATCACCCAGAACGGGTTGCCTTCGCGCGACAACAGCTCCGCGTCGGGCTTGAACGCAGTGATCGCCATCCAGTAGAACGGGAACAGCAGCACGAACAGGAACGCGCAGAGCGGAACATAGATCGTAACGATCCGCCGTGGCAGCGAGGCCAGGTAATGCATGCCCTGAGAGTCCGCGGTCTCCGGCGTCGCGGTGGCTGTAGTCACTTGTCGGACCCTCCCTGCTGCCACGCCCGACGTTGAAGCCCGAAGTAGCTGATCAGGATCGCTGCCAGGAGGAACGGAATCATCGCCGTCGCTATCGCCGCGCCCTCGCCCAGATTGCCGCCCGAGATCGCACGCTGGAACGACAATGTTGCCATCAAGTGCGTAGAGTTGAGCGGCCCGCCGCGCGTCAACACGTAGATCAGCTGGAAGTCGGTGAACGTCATCAGCACCGAAAAGGTCATCACGACCGCGATGATCGGCGTCAGCAATGGCATGGTCACGTGACGGAATTGCTGCCAGGGCGTCGCGCCATCGAGGCTCGCCGCCTCGTAGTACGACGGCGAGATCGTCTGCAGGCCGGCCAGCAGCGTGATCGCAACGAACGGCACGCCTCGCCAGATGTTGGCGGCGATCGTCGAAAACCTGGCATTCCACGGGTCGCCGAGAAAATCGATGTACTGATGGATGATGCCCATCCTCATCAGCGCCCAGCTGATGATCGAGAATTGGGAATCGAAAATCCACCAGAATGCGATCGCCGATAGCGCGGTCGGCACGATGAACGGCAACAGGACGACAGCACGAAAGAACGGCTTGAACGGAATGTGCTTGTTGAGCAGCAGCGCGAGGTACAGCCCGAGCCCGAATTTGATGACGCTGGCGACGGTTGTGTAGAACAACGTATTGAACAATACGAGCCGAGTGACTGAGTCGCCCCACAGGAACACATAGTTCTCGAGCCCAACCCACACGCCGTCCCGGCCGATCTTCTGATCGGTGAAGCCGAGATAGGTGCCGAGCCCTAGCGGGTAGGTCAGGAACAGCAGCAGCAGCGCAGCCGCAGGCAGCATGAACAGCAGCCCAAGGACGGTGCGATTGTCGAGGGCGCGGGAGAGTGCGGTTTGGTGGCTGACGATGGAGGTACTCCAACAACAGACGCAATTCGCAGAAGGGCGCGCGTTGAGGGGCGCACAAGCGCCCACTTCAACGCGCGCAGATATTGCGTCAGCCCGACGTATTCACCGTGCGCCATTGCGCACGCTGTGCCGCCGGGCAGATCGCAATATCAGACTTTGTAGTAGCGCTCTGCTCTTTTCTGCGCCCTCTCCGCGGCTTCCTTCGGCGTCTTCGAGCCCGACGCCGCCTCGGCGACCATGTTGACGACGATAAAGTCCGCCAGCGCGCCGGCTGACGCATACCCCATCTTGCCGGCATTCCCGGAGGGCAGCATGTTCACCATCGAATTGCGGTACGGGGTGTGCTTCGGGTCGACGGTCCAGATCGGGTTCTTCTCGTAGTAGCGCAGTGCGGGCGTCACGTAGCCGATGGAGGCCTGCACCCATGGGTCCATTTGCTCGGCCTCCATCATGAACCGGAGATATTCCTTTGCCGCCTTCGGGTACTTCGAGTACTTGAAGATCATCTGGTTGAAAAACAGCTGGAATTCGGTCGGCTTGCCGATCGGTCCGATGGGCATGTTCGCGTGGTTGATATCCGCCGCCATCTCCTTGACCTTCGGGTCCTGCGAGTTCTTCGCTGCGTAATAGATCGAGATCCCGTTGTTGGTGAGGAAAAGCTGCCCGTCGAGGAACGCCTTGTTGTTGTTCGGGTCGAGCCACGACAGCGTGCCCGGTACGAACGTCGCGTAAAGCTCCTTCGCGTACTCGAGCGCCTTTAGCGTTTCAGGGCTGTCGATGACGACTTTGTTGTCCTTGTCGACCAGTTTGCCGCCGAACGCCCAGACGAGCCACTGGCACCACGTATTCCCGTCGCCCGTCGCGTTGCCGAGCGCCATCCCCGAGGGCGTGCCCTTCTCCTTCAACGCCTTGCACAACTTGAGGAAGCTGTCGGTGTCCTTCGGGAAGCTATCGAAGCCAGCCGCCTTCACGGCGCTCTCGCGGTAGACGATGCACACGCCAGCCACTCCGAGCGGCACGCCGATCCACTTCTTGCCGTCGGGCCTGAGATAGGGATCGCACACGGGATACCAACCGCCGTACTTGGCGCCGAGATAGGCGCAGACGTCGCTGACGTCGACCAGCTTCTCGGGATAGAGATTAGCATCGTCGTTGGTCGACAGAATGATGTCCGGGCCGGCGCCGGTGTTGGCCGCGACCGCCGCTTTCGGGCGCACGTCCTCCCAGCCCTCGTTGTCGACGCGGACCTCGATGCCGTACTTATCCTGGAACGCCTTCACATTGACCATGTAACGGTCGATGTCGCCCTGGACAAACCGGCTCCAGCGCAGCACGCGCAGCTTGGCGCCTTTCTCCGGCGTGTTGCTCCACTGGGCATTTGCATCTTTGACCCATATGAGCGGGCCGGCTGCGGCACTGGCGGCGACGGCTGCAGATGTCTTCAGGAACTTGCGACGCTTGAACTCACTCATGGAACCCTCCGTTGGATGATGCGAAATTCGAGTCGCCGTTCAAGCGGCTTGTGTGCTCGAGGTAATAAGCCGTGTCCCGCTCGCGGCATCGAACAGATGCGCGCGCCCCAGATCCGGCTTGAGTCCGATACGGTCCCCCGCCCTGCAACTGACCCGGTCGCGTACGAGCGAAGTCAGCTCCTGGCCGTTGAACCGGCAATAGAGTTGGGTGTCGGCACCGGTCGGCTCGACGACCACCACATCGGCAGGCAACCCGCTTCCTTCGGCCAGCGAACAATGCTCTGGGCGCATGCCATAGAGCACGCTCTGTCCGTCCGCAGCAGTCGCACCGTGCGGCAACGGCAAGGTCACGCCACCCACGAATTCAACCCGTGCCGGACCACCGTTGACGCGCGCTGTGCCCGGCACCATGTTCATCGCCGGCGATCCGATGAAGCCGGCAACGAAGATGTTGTTGGGGCGATCGTACAGCGTCAGCGGGTCGCCGGTCTGCTCGATGACGCCATCCTTCATGACCACGATCTTGTCGGCCATGGTCATCGCCTCGATCTGGTCGTGCGTGACGTAGATCGAAGTCGTCTTCAGCCGTTGATGCAGCTCCTTGATCTCGGTGCGCATCTGCACGCGGAGCTTGGCGTCGAGATTCGACAGCGGCTCGTCGAACAGGAATACCTGCGGATCGCGCACGATCGCCCTACCCATGGCCACGCGCTGGCGCTGGCCGCCCGAGAGCTGGCGCGGATAGCGATCGAGGAGCTGGTCGAGGCCCAGGATGTCGGCGGCTTTTTTCACGCGCGCGCCGATTTCGTCCTTCGACTGCTTGGCGAGCATCAGCGCGAAGGACATGTTGTCGCGCACGGTCATGTGAGGGTACAGCGCGTAGTTCTGGAACACCATCGCGATGTCGCGTTCCTTCGGCGGTACGCGATTGACGACCTTGCCGCCGATGCTGATCTCGCCGTGGGTGATTTCCTCGAGGCCCGCCAGCATGCGCAGCAGCGTGGACTTGCCGCAGCCGGACGGCCCGACGAGCACGCAGAACTCGCCATCGGCGATGTCGATATCGACCCCGCGAATGACCTGGGTCGATCCGAAGAACTTCTGCACTGACTTAATGCTTACCGCTGCCATCTTCCTCCTTCGGAACCGCTCTTGAGGCGGCTGCCTGGGCCTTACGCGGAGTAGCGTTTGGTACCCGCCACCACCACGTAATCCGGTCGCCCGGTCTTGAGCCAGCTAACGATGTTCTGCGCCGCCTTGCGCCGCAATTCGATCTCGGACTGCACGCTGAAAAACGCGGCGTGCGGGGTCAGGATCACTTTTGGGTGGCCGAGCAGTCGCGTATCGGCGACCGGCTCGACCGGTAGCACGTCAAGACCGGCGCCGGCAAGTATTCCACTATCGAGTGCGCTAAGCAAATCATCCATGTTGACGACCGCGCCGCGCGCCGTGTTGACCACAAACGATCCCGGGCGCAGGCGTCGAAGCACCGAGGCGTCGATCATGCCGCGCGTCTCGTCGTTGAGCGGAGTATGCAGGCTGACGATGTCGCTCTGGGCAAATATACCCGCCAGGTCGGCCCGCTCCACATACGCCGGGAAATCGCCGTCGATGAGGTATGGATCGCAAGCCAGGACACGCTTGAACACGTCGCGCGAGATGTGCGCCATGCGCTTGCCGATCCGGCCAAGCCCGACGATGCCCAGCGTCATGTCGCTTGCGCGCTTGAGCTTGCCCGACGACAGGTAGTGCCATTTCCCGGCGTGAATATCGCGGTGATACGCGACGACGTTGCGGATCAGTGCCAACGCGAGCGCGAGCGCGTGCGTCGACACCTCGCCGACGCCGTAGTCCGGCGAATTGGCGACCCACACGCCGTGCCGGGTGCAGGCTGCCGTATCGATCGTGTCGAAGCCTGCGCCGATGCGGCTGACGATCCCGAGCCGCGGCAGCGCCGTCAGGACGCGCTCGCTGATCGGAGCATATTGGATCAGGAACGCATCGATGTCGCGCCCGGCCGCGATCAGCGCATCCTCGGTCTCGCAGTGGCCGCCGATGACGAGTTCGATGCCGGCGGCACTGAGCAGGTCGCGCTCGAGCGCGGTATCGGGGTAGTCCTGGTCGGTATAGAGAACTCGAGGCATGGCGGTGGCAATGATGACACAAGCGCGAGGGGCCCCGAGCCGGCCGCTATAATCCGTCGGAACGGACGGCGGGCACGGATACCCACCCATGATTCGAATGGAGACGACGATGCCAGGCTTGCTGCAAACGACGATCGCCGGGAGCTTGCCCAAGCCGTCCTGGCTAGCGCCACCGAATCAGCTCTGGGCGCCTTGGCTGCTCGAAGGCGAACAACTCGCGGAGGCCAAGCGCGACGCAGTTCGTCTGGTCGTCGGCGATCAGGAGCGCGCAGGCATCGACATCGTCAGCGACGGCGAGCAGACGCGCCGCCATTTCGTGACCACGTTCATCGAGAACCTCGAGGGCGTGGATTTCGAGCACAAGAAGACCGTCCGCATCCGCAATCGCTACGACGCCGATGTGCCGATGGTGGTGGGACCTGTCGCCCGCCGCCATCCGGTGTTCGTCGACGACGCCGCATTCCTGCGGACCCTGACCTCGCGCAAGGTCAAATTCACGCTGCCCGGACCGATGACCATGGTCGACACGCTCTACGACGGGCACTACCGGAGCCGCGAGAAGCTCGCCCGGGCCTTTGCGGAAATCCTCAACGAGGAAGCACGTGCGATCGCCGCGGCCGGGGTCGACGTGATCCAGTTCGACGAGCCGGCGTTCAACGTGTATTTCGACGAAGTGCGCGATTGGGGCGTCGCGGCGCTGGAACGAGCCGCGGCGGGCCTGACCTGCACTACCGCCGTGCATATATGTTATGGCTACGGCATCAAGGCCAACATCGACTGGAAGAAGACGCTGGGCTCCGAATGGCGCCAGTACGAGCAGACATTTCCGCTCCTGGCCAACTCGGCGATCGACCAGGTCTCGCTCGAATGCGCCAACTCGCATGTCCCGTTGGAACTGCTGAGCCTGCTGGGCGGCAAGGACGTGCTGGTGGGCGCCATCGACGTCGCGACCGAGCGCATCGAGACAGCCGGAGATGTCGCCGCGACGCTCCGGGCCGCCCTGCGCTACGTCCCTGCCGAGCGCCTCCATCCCTGCACCAACTGCGGGATGGTGCCGCTGCCGCGCGAAGTGGCCCGCGCAAAGCTCGGCGCGCTTGGCGCCGGCGCGGCCAAGGTGCGGGCCGAATTGGCCGGCTGACCCCCCTTCCTACCCCCTTGACAACCCGTTTGACCCCATAGCGGGAAGTGGGTATAGTGCGCAACGTGTTTTGTTTCAAGTACTAAAGCACGACCTGTCCGGCTGCTTCGCTGTCGCCGAAAAGCCGTACTTTCCTGTCCTTGAGATCGAAACATCGGCCGGGTTCGACCCGATTATTTTTTGTTTTGAGGATTGGTAAACATGGCAACTGGTACAGTAAAGTGGTTTAACGACGCGAAGGGCTTTGGCTTCATTACCCCGGACGGCGGCGGAGAAGATCTCTTCGCACATTTCTCGGCGATCAACATGCCGGGTTTCAAGTCGCTGAAGGAAGGCCAGAAGGTCTCGTTCGAAGTCACGACGGGCCCGAAGGGCAAGCAAGCGTCGAACATTCAGGCAGTCTGACGCGCGAGCTTTCGCGTTAGACCGAAAGGCCGGGCCTACGCCCGGCTTTTTTTCGCCCGTTGCGTCGGCAGGCCGGTACGATGGCGTTTCACCGATCATTACTGGACTACCAGCGAACCGCCGGTAAATTCTTGACCAAGGCTCGCCGCAGGCAACTTCGCAACATCCGGCCGGCAATCGCGCTGGCCATGGCACTTGTCGCATCCTTTCCGATGGCCCTGGCCGCCACGCCGGGTGCGGCGCATCCCTTGTCGGGCAAGATCTGGGACGTTCGCCAGCAGCGCTATGTCGCGGAGCCTGAACTGCTGGCCAAACTCGCAGCAACCGATTTCGTGCTCCTCGGCGAGGTCCACGACAATCCGGTGCATCATGTGCGTCAAGCCGCGGTACTGTCGACACTTGTTCGGGCCGGCCGCAGGCCGGCACTGGTGATGGAACAGTTCGACCGCGAGCACCAGCCTGCCATCGACGCCGCGCTTGCTGCCGGCGCCGACGCGCAGGCGGTCGCGATCGCGGGTCGCTTCGATCGCAAGGGCTGGTCGTGGCCAGACTACGAGCCGCTGGTAGGCATCGCCGTGAGCGCCAGGCTCCCCCTCGTCGCCGCCAACCTGTCGCGCAATGCGGCACGCGATGTCGCCACGCGCGGCTTCGATCAGCTGGATCCGTCGCCCGCAACCCTTGCCATTAGCGCCGTTTGGACCGCCGCACGCGAGGACGCCCTGGTGCGTACGATCGTTGAAAGCCACTGCGGCCAGTTGCAGCCGCAGGACGCCGCGCCCATGACGCGCGCGCAGCGCGCACGCGATGCCGTCATGGCTGACGCGATGTTGCGCCATCGCGCCATCGGCGCGGTATTGATCGCGGGTGCGGGCCACGTGCGCCGCGATGTCGCCGTTCCTCTGTATTTGAGCGCGCGAGCGCCGGGTGCAGGCATCGTCGCGATCGCGCTGACCGAAGTCGAGGCGGGCGCTGACGACCCTGCCGCGTACGCAACCACCGCTGCCGAAGGGGCGACCGAACCGGTCTTCGACTACCTCTGGTTCTCGCCTCGCGCCGAACGGGACGACCCGTGCGCGGGGTTCAAGCTATCGCCGCGCACACGGTGAACGACTCCGGCGGGCGGGTCAAAATTTCCCGGTGATTGCCGCGAAGTCAACGCCTTCCGAGGCGCCTCGCATTGGCGGTCGCCCGGGCATGGATGGGCTTGAGGCCGTGCGTGGCAACGCGCGCGGTCGAATCGGACAGCGCTACCGCGGTGAGCGCGGTACGGGTCACGCTTTCCGCCAGTACTGCCTGCCGCGCAATGAATTGCCCGGCGTTGCGACTCGCGGCCAACGCCATGAGTGCACCCATTGCTGTCACGATTTGCCGGAACGCGAGCGCACCAAAACTCAGCTGCATCGTGGTCAGCTGTGCAGCGATGGCGCGTGCCGACTCGCTCGCCGCATCGACCTTTTCCTGGCCCATGCGCGAGAACTCTTCGCGGTCTCGCGCGCTGGGCAACGGGCCGGCGCTTGCCATCCGCGTCGTACGGTGGGCAATCACCTGCGCTGACGCCATCGACATCTCGCCGATTTTCCAAGCCACATCGGTCCACGCCATGAACGGATTGCCGAACAAGTTACCGGTGCTTCTTCTCATTGTTTCCCCTGTTAATTCCAAGACGTGCCCGTGATTCCTTAATTCCTGCTGATGCAGATATCACGACCTGAGAATCCGGTCGTAGGAATCCCGGTCTGCCTTATAACACGTGCAAGCCGCCGCCTTGAGACCGCGACGGTCGAGCACCGTCATGTTGCCACGGCTGTATTTGATCAGTCCCCGATCCTGCAAGGACCCTGCAGCCTTGGTCACGCCGACCCGGCGCACACCCAGCATGAAAGCCATGAACTCCTGCGTGATATGGAAAGAGTCCGCGTGAGCGCGGTCCTGCGTCATCAGCAGCCAACGGGCGAGGCGCGCCTCGACAACGTGGAAGCGCGTGCACGCGGCAGTCTGCGCGAGCTGACTCAATTGAACGAAGACATAGCGGTCGATCTCGCGTTGCAGCGCCGGGCTGCGCCCGAGTTCGCGCGAAAACGAGATGGCATCCATGCGCAACGCCGATCCCGCCCCCTGTACCACGGCACGCAGCGGGGAGACGTCGACGCCGAGGACGAGTGGTGTCCCGAACATGCCTTCGCTGCCTATCAAGCCCACTTCGAGGGCTGAGGCGGCATCGACCGGCATGATCACCGAGATGAAGCTCCCGATGGGAAAGTAGACGTGCCTGAGGCGATCGTTGGGCACGTACAGCGTTTCCGCGAACACGAGCTCCACCGTCTCGCACGCGGATACCAGGCGACGCAAATCGCTGGTGGGTAGTGCCGAAAGCAGGCGATTAGCGTGGGCACGCGGGGTCGACGGCAACAGCGCTCTCCTTGTGGTTGCGCAAGACGCGTCGGTCGCCAGCGCGGGAGGGCACCGTCCGCTCCTGACGACTCAAGCTCGACTTTGTCGAATGCGACGCGATTGAGGCTAAGGCGGGAGCCTCGAACTGTCTGCGCGGTAGCGCACATAGTCGCGCGCCAAGGAAGCCCGCGGCGCCGGACGGCGGGCGACTAGGCGACGACGTACGGCAGGAGCCGATCGAATTCCTTCTTGACGACCTGGTAGCACTCACAGGCCCCGGCCTCGAGCCCCAACCGATCCAGGACGGATATCCTGCCTCGGCGGTACTCGATCAACCCTGCCTTCTGCAGTTTCCCGGCAGCCTCGGTGACGCCTTCACGGGCGCACGCCGAGCATGTTCGCGATCAATTCCTGAGTCATCGTAAGATTATTGGATTGCAGTCGATCGAGGCTGAGCAGCAGCCAGCGGCATAGCTGCTGATCGACCGAATGGTGGCGATTGCACACGGCGGTCTGCGACATCTGCGTGATCAGCGCCTGTGTGTAGCGCAACAGCAGGTTCATCGTCGGGCCGAAGCGGTTGAATTCGTCCTTGAGCAATTTGGCCTTGAGCCGGAAGCCATGACCCGCGCTCTGCACCACCGCTCGGCTAGGCGTGGTGTCGCCGCCCATGAACAATGAAACGCCGAGAATGCCTTCGTTGCCGACGATGGCAATCTCGGCCGACGCGCCGTCCTCCATGACGTACAGCAAGGAAACGATCGACGTCGTGGGAAAGTAGACGTAGCGCAACTTAGTGCCGGGTTCATAGAGGACGGCGCCGAGCGCCATCGGGACGAGTTCAAGGTGCGATGCAAGCCGCTGGTAGTCGCTGGCGGGCAGCGCATCGAGCAGATGGTTCTGATGGGGGTTGGAAGGCGCAGGCAGCGACGACCCATCCTTCGAAGTGCTCCGCGAAAACGAAGGCTTCGCCACCGGGCGCCGCGGCTTGCTGGCTGCCATCCAGCAAGTGTAGTCGATTGGACCTGGTTTATGTTCGGTATCGCACATTGTCCGGATGCCGTGCACGCGCAAATTTCCCTATTTCCCTATAAGCGGCCTCGTCGTTCCGCGTCCCGAACGCCTGCTCTGCCCGTCGCTTGAATGTGTGCCACCGCACCGACGGCGGCAGGCTTGATCGCCATAGTCCACTCATGTTGGCAACCGTGCCGGCAAGTCAGCAATGCAGGGAGTGAACAATGCAATGGAACGTGAGCGAACGCAGTTGGTACGGACTCAATGGGCGTGTGAAGCAACAATGGGGCAAGTTTGTCGACGCAGGCCTCGACACGATCGCTGGCTGGCGCGATCGTTCCGCCGGAGCAATCCATGCCACTTATGGCGTCACCAACCTCCAGGCGAAGCTGCAGCGCGCTGAATTCGAGCACATCCGCAGTGGGTTTCCGCTGCCGGTCGCAGCCTAGTACGGCTAGCCGCCTTTTCCGCGCTCAAATGCATTCGGCTGCATTGGCGGCAGGTCGCACATGCGAACCACCAATGTTCTCCTTTTCCTACAGTGCATTCAGGTTTTCGCCTATGGCGACGCTGTAAAGTCCACGCGATGATTGCCGCCAAGCTTGGGAGAACGACAAGTTCGAGTGCTCCACCGGAGCCTCGGGAGACTGGTGCGCGCCAACGTCCGAAGCGGAGCGGAAAGCAGCGTCGATGAACCAAGGAGCATAAAATGAGCATTGGCACAATTCTGCTGATCATTGTCGTCCTGATCCTGATCGGCGTGTTGCCCACTTGGCCACACGCCCAAACCTGGGGATACGGTCCAAGTGGCATCGTCGGTGTCGTCCTGGTCGTTCTGGTCGTTCTGTTCCTGCTGGGACGACTGTAGCCTCCGGTATCGCGTAGGCGAGATGCCGGCATTTCCCGCCGTTCCCGCATCACACATTCAGGCGCATACTAATTCGATCGAGCGCGCGCGAACGGCACTCTGACTTGTAACCTATCGAATGAGACAATTGCGATGCACTGGATCGATGCAATTCGGACACGGCGCGAAGCCAATCCCGGCGACATCTGGGACGACCCGGTATTCAAGGAAGCGCCTGTCACCAGCCGCAAATTAGCGGGTCGCGGCAGCGAGAAACCCGCGCCGACAGACGAGCCGGTGGATCCACGAATTGCCGAGGCCATCAGACTGCGACAGACATCACTCCTGGTCCGCTATGTCGCGATAGTGCGCGCCCACTAGGGTCAGCCGCTCTGCCACGAAACCGGGTGCGAGCCGGCGCAGGTCTTGGCGCGCCCTGGCAGCTTCATGAACCACGAACGGGGCAGCGCATTTGGTGACAGGCAGCACTTCGATTTTCGGCCACCTGACCCAGTTCAGGGCGCGCTTGCGTACCGGCGGAGCGCCTGCGTGGCCATCCGCTGAGGAATTGCCGCTGCGATCGGAACTGTTCAGTGCCGACCAGATGGAGCGGCATGGCAGGACCCTCGCGGCGTCGCATCGGCTGACGCCGCGCAAGGTGCGGGATCAACTCCTGCCGCGCCTCGCCGCCAACGAAAGCGTGTTGATCGGCGTCTGCAGACGCTTGACCGTCGCGGTGTCGGCGAATCACCGGATCAGTCCTGCCGGCGAGTGGCTGCTCGACAACTTCCATCTGATCGAAGAACAGATCGGCATGGCCAAGAGGCATTTGCCCCGAGGCTACAGTCGCGAGCTGCCGCGCCTGGAACTCGGGCCATCGGCCGGCCTGCCACGCGTATACGACATCGCACTCGAGACCATTTCGCATGGAGACGGCCGCGTCGACGCCGACAGTCTGAGCCGCTTCGTGACTGCCTATCAGTCCGTCACTGAACTGAAGCTGGGCGAGCTGTGGGCAATTCCCATCATGCTGCGCCTCGCATTGATCGAGAACCTGCGTCGCGTAGGCGTACGCATTGCCTCTGGAAGAGGGCAGCGCGATCTGGCCAACAGCTGGGCCGATCGCATGATGGAGACCGCGGACCGGGATCCGAAGAGTCTCATTCTCGTCATCGCCGACATGGCACGGTCTACGCCGCCAATGGGCAGCGCTTTCGTGGCGGAACTCGCGCGCCGGTTGCAGGGACAAAGCGCCGCGTTGGCCCTTGCGCTGACGTGGATCGAGCAGCGACTCGCGGAATCGCACCTGACCATCGAACAACTGGTGCAGTCGGAGAATCAGCAGCAGGCTTCGGACCAGGTGTCGATCAGCAACAGCATTGGAAGTCTCCGCCTGCTCAGCGCGATCGACTGGCGCGAATTCGTCGAGACGATGAGCGCAGTAGAGGCCATCCTGCGACAGGACCCCCAAGACGCGTACGCTACGATGGACTTCGCGACCCGCGATCGCTATCGCCACGCGACGGAGCGCATCGCCAAGGTGGGTCGCCTGACAGAGGCGGAAGTCGCCGCGAAGGCCATCGCGTTGGCCCAGGCGAGTGCCGCCGCTCACGGTCGCGGCGCACGAGCGTCGCATGTCGGTTTCTACCTGATCGGCGACGGACTCCCGGAGCTGCAACGCGCTGCGTCGATCGACGCCTCGCTGGCAAGTGCCGTGCGCCGCATCGGCAAGCGTCATCCGCTGCGCATCTACCTCGGTGCGGTCGCAGTGATCACCGGTGTGGTGAGCGCGGGCGTCATCGCCAACGCCGTCGCCGCCGAGATCAACGTCCCGATCCTGGTGCTGGTGACCGTGCTCTCATTGCTGGCAGCCAGTCAGGTGGCAGTGACCCTGGTGAACTGGCTCGCCACGCTGATCGCAACACCGCATTCGTTGCCGCGCATGGACTTCTCCTTGGGCATTCCAGTCCGGGCGCGAACGCTGGTGGTGGTTCCCACCATGCTCAGCAGTGAACGCAACATCGAAGATCTGGTCGATGCGCTCGAAGTAAGGTACCTCGCCAACCGCGACAGCCGTCTGCACTTCGCCTTGCTGACCGACTTCAAGGATGCAAAGCAGGAGACACTTCCCTCAGACGAACCGCTGCTGCGATTGGTGGAATCGCGGATCGACGAGCTGAATCGAAAATACGGCAAAAGCGAGCACCCGTCGCAGACGCAAGACGATGGCACGATCGATGGTGACACCGATCGAACCGCGCAGGCCAGCGTGTTTTACCTGTTTCATCGCCCTCGGCGCTGGAACGCCGATGAACGCGTCTGGATGGGCTTCGAGCGCAAGCGCGGCAAGCTCGGCGACCTGAACGCGTTTCTGCGCGGCGGTGATAGGTCGGGTTTTTCACGCATCGTCGGCGCGACGGGCCTGCTGTCGCAAGTCAAGTATGTGATCACGCTGGATACCGACACGCAGCTGCCGCGCGATGCCGCGCGCCAGCTCGTCGGCGCCATGGCGCACCCACTAAATGCCGCCCGCTTCGATGAACCCGGGAAAAGCACGAGTCGGGAGGTCGTGACCTCGGGTTACGGCATCCTGCAGCCGCGGGTGTCCGTGAGCCTGCCCGGCACCAATCGTTCGCACTATGCCCGGCTTTACGGCGGCGAGCCCGGCATCGATCAGTACACGCGCGCTGTGTCGGACGTTTACCAGGATCTCTTCAACGAAGGATCGTTCATCGGCAAGGGCATCTACGACGTCGATGCGTTCGAGCGCGCGCTCAAGGGACGTTTTCCTGCCAACCGCATCCTCAGCCACGATCTTCTGGAGGGATGTTACGCGCGCGCCGGGCTGCTGAGCGACGTCGAACTCTACGAGGAATTCCCTGCGCAGTACCGTGCCGACATCGCCCGCCGGCACCGTTGGGTACGCGGTGACTGGCAGCTTGCGGGTTGGCTGCGTCGACGCGTGAAGGGACCCGACGGGCGCCGCGAACGCAACCCGCTTTCGCTGCTGTCGCAATGGAAGTTGTTCGACAACCTGCGACGCAGCCTCGTCCCCGCCGCACTTACGCTGCTGCTGCTGCTGGGGTGGACCATGTTGTCGCCGGCATGGTTGTGGACCGCGGTCGTGGTGGGAATTCTTGCGCTGCCGTCGGTCATTGTCTCGCTGTCCGACCTGGCAAACACACCGGCCGAGGTTCCGCTCCGGCAGCATCTGGCGGCCGTCGCGCACAGTTCACGGCGGCACGCGCTCCACGCGCTCCTCGCGGTCGCATTTCTGCCGTACGAAGCGTACCGCTGGCTCGACGCCATCGTGCGCACGATTACGCGCGTGATCATCACGCGCCGGCGCCTGCTGGAATGGAACCCGTCGAGCGATGTGAATCGCGCGCAGGAGCAGCGTGGCCGTATGGCTCTGCTCGCGTCCTATCGATCGATGGGCATTGCCCCGGCACTCGCCGTCGCGACATGGATTGGCCTCGGCGCTACTCGCCCAGTGGCATTGGCGATCGCCGGACCCATCCTGCTGCTGTGGGCAGCTTCGCCTGCCATCGCCTGGTGGATCAGTCGCCCGATCCCACGGCGCGTCGCCAGCCTGACGCTCGACCAGGTGCGGTTCCTGCGCAAGCTCGCGCGAAAAACGTGGGCGTATTTCGAGACCCATGTCGGACCGGACGACCACTGGCTGCCGCCCGACAACGTGCAGGAATATACCGCGGTCAAGGTGGCGCATCGGACCTCGCCGACGAACATGGGCTTGTCGCTGCTCGCCAACCTGACGGCATACGATTTCGGTTACGTTTCGACCGGAGAACTGATTGCAAGAACTGCGCATGCCCTGCGCAGCATGGAGTCGTTAGAGCGTTATCGCGGTCACTTCTACAACTGGTACGACACGCAGACACGTCTGCCGCTCGTTCCGCTGTACGTGTCGACCGTGGACAGTGGCAACCTCGCCGGCCATCTGCTGACACTGCGGCCTGGGCTTGCCGCGCTCGCCGACGCGCCGATCCTCAACCGGCGATGGCTCGATGGGCTGGGCGACACCTTGTCGATCCTGGTCGAAGCCGTTGACGACATTGCGCTCGCCGACATCGCGCGGTTCCGATCCATGCTCGACGCAGCGACCGCCGCCAAGCCGACCACGCTCGCGCAGGCATGGATTGAGGTGGGACGTCTCGCCGCGTGCGCCGCTGATGCGGCCGCGCAATGCAGCGTCGACGATCCGGCGGGCCCTCAGAGCGACACTGAGTTCTGGACCAAGTCGCTCGCGCGGCAATGCGCCGAACTGCGCGACGAACTGACGCTGCTCGCACCTTGGCTATCGCTACCGTTGCCACCCGGAGCCGATGACGAGCTTCCGGGCGCCCACGGCATCCCAACGCTGCGCGAACTCGCGGCCCTCGACACGCCACAGGGTCCAGTCGCCCAGGGCGCGGCGTATGCGAGGGCCCGGATGGCCGCGATCGACGAGCTTTCAGCGCAGGCGACCGCGCTCGCGACCATGGATTACGCATTTCTGTTCGACCGCGTACGCCGGCAGCTCGTCATCGGGTACAACGTCGCGGAACGTCGTTGCGATTCGAGCTTCTATGACCTGCTGGCATCGGAGGCACGCCTGTGCAATTTCGTCGCCATCGCGCAGGGGCAGCTGCCGCAGGAAAGCTGGTTTGCGCTTGGACGCCTGCTCACCTCCGCGCGCGGCGAGCCGGTGCTACTGGCATGGAGCGGTTCGATGTTCGAGTACCTCATGCCGCTGCTGGTGATGCCCACCTACGAAAACACTCTGCTCGACCAGACGTACGTTGCCGCTGTCGAACGCCAGATCGAGTACGGCCGGCAACGCAACGTCCCGTGGGGAATGTCGGAGAGCGGCTACAACACCGTCGATGTCCACCTCAACTACCAGTACCGCGCGTTCGGCGTTCCCGGCCTGGGTCTGAAACGCGGGCTCGGCGACGACCTCGTTGTCGCGCCGTACGCGTCCGCGCTCGCATTGATGGTCGCTCCCGAAGCGGCGTGCCTCAACCTGCAGCGACTCGCCGCCAGTGGTCTGGCCGGAAGGATGGGTCTGTTCGAGGCCATCGACTACACGCCGTCGCGGCAACGACCCGGCGAGGCGAACGCGGTCGTCCTCTCGTACATGGCGCACCACCAGGCGATGACCCTGCTCGCCTGCTCCTACGCGCTCCTGGCGCAACCGATGCAGAAGCGCTTCGAGTCGGATCCGCTGTTGCAGGCGACATTGCTTCTGCTCCAGGAGCGCATTCCGCGGGCCACGCCGCTGCATCCGATTGCTGCCGACGTCGCCGACCGCCGCACCAGGGAGGACGACGCCGAATCGTCGGTGCGCGTACTGAGCACTCCGCATACGGCGATTCCGGAAGTGCAGTTGCTGTCGAACGGCCGCTACCACGTGATGGTCACCAATGCCGGGGGCGGCAGCAGTCGCTGGAAGGATCTGGCGGTGACGCGCTGGCGCGAGGACTGCACGTCCGACAACTGGGGAACGTTTTGCTATCTGCGCGACGAAGCGAGCGGCGAATTCTGGTCGACTGCCCATCAGCCTACGCTCAAGCCGGCGGAACACTACGAAGCGATCTTCGCCGAGGGACGGGCGGAGTTTCGACGCGCTGATCTCGATTTCGAGACGCATACCGAGATCGTGGTATCGCCCGAGGACGATGTCGAGGTTCGCCGCGTTCACATCACCAACCGGTCCCGCGCGCCGCGGACAATCGACGTCACCAGCTACGCGGAGGTCGTACTCGCGCCGGCGGCCGCGGACGCATTGCATCCGGCGTTCAGCAACCTGTTCGTGCAAACCGAAATCATCCGCAGCCGACAGGCCATTCTCTGCACCCGCCGCCCACGCTCGGGCGCCGAGCAGGTGCCTTGGATGTTCCACCTGATGACCGCGCATGGAGCTGGTGCGCCCGAAATTTCATTCGAGACGGACCGGATGCGTTTCATCGGCCGCGGCGGCTCGGTCGCCTCGCCGCTGGCGATGACCGACGCGGGCGCACTGTCGGACACCGCGGGCTCGGTCCTGGATCCGATCGTAGCCATCCGCCACCGCCTGACCATCGACGCCGGCGCCACGGCCATCGTCGACATGGTTTCCGGCGCGGCCGAGACGCGCACGGACGTACTGCATCTGGTCGACAAATATCAGGATCGCCGGCTGACGGACCGCGTGTTCGAACTGACGTGGACGCACAGTCAAGTCGTCCTCCGTCAGCTCAACGCCACCGAGGCCGATGCACAGCTCTACGGTCGCCTCGCCGGTTCAATCATCTACGCCAACGCATCGTTGCGCGCGCCCGCGAACATTCTGGTCAAGAATCGCCGTGGGCAATCCGGACTCTGGGGCTACGCCATTTCCGGCGATCTGCCCATCGTGCTGCTGCAGATTGCCGACGCCGGCAATATCGAGCTCGTGCGCCAGCTCGTGCAGGCGCATGCCTACTGGCGCCTCAAGGGACTGGCGGTGGACCTGGTGATCTGGAACGAAGATCACGACGGCTATCGGCAGCGGCTCCAGGAACAGATCATCGGGCTCATCGCCGCCGGCATCGAAGCCCATATTGTCGATCGGCCCGGTGGCATTTTCGTCCGGCATGCGGAGCAGATCGCACCCGAGGACCGCATACTGTTCCAATCAGTCGCCCGCGCCATCATCACCGACACCCGCGGGACGCTTTCGGAGCACATCAATCGCCGCGTGCCCGCCGAGGTAAGAATCCCTCGGCTCGCTCCGACGCGTACCCACCGTACGCAGCGCTCGCCGGCGATCGCGTCGCCCGGAACCGACCTGCTTCTGTTCAACGGCACGGGAGGATTTGCACCCGACGGGCGCGAATATATCATTGCACCCGCGGCCGGCATCGCAACACCGGCCCCGTGGGTGAACGTCGTTGCCAACCCACGCTTCGGCACGGTCGTATCGGAAAGCGGTCTCGGCTATACCTGGGGCGAAAACGCGCATCTGTTCCGCCTGACGCCATGGCACAACGATCCCGTGGGCGAAGCCAGCGGTGAAGCCTTGTACCTCCGCGACGAGGAGACGGGGCATTTCTGGTCGCCGACGCCATCGCCATGTGCAGGGTCCGCGCCTTGCATCACTCGACACGGCTTCGGATACAGCGTATTCGATCTCACCGAGGACGGAATCCGCTCGGAGCTCACCATATTCGTGGCGCTCGATGCGGCGATCAAGTTCTACTCGTTGAAAGTAACCAACATGTCCGGGCGTCCACGCCGGCTGTCCGCGACGGGTTACGTCGAATGGGTCCTCGGCGACCTCCGGGCGAAATCCTCGATGCACGTGACCACCGAGATCGATGCCCGGAGCGGCGCGCTGTTTGCCCGCAATCCGTACAACAACGAATTCTCCGACTGGGTCGCGTTCTTCGACGTCGACGATGCGACCCGGACCATCACCTGCGACCGCACGGAATTTCTCGGCCGCAACGGAGCCCTGCACGATCCGGCCGCCATGCAGCGGACGCGTCTGTCCGGCAAAGCCGGCGCCGCACTGGATCCCTGCGCCGCGATCCAGGTGACGTTCGAGCTTGGCGAGGCGCAGGAGCGCGAACTTGTCTTCCGTCTCGGCGCGGCAAGCAGCGCCGACGCGGCGAGCCTGCTGGTGAAGCGATTCCGTGGCAACGCAGCCGCCCGCGACGCGCTCGATGCAGTGGTCGAGCACTGGCGGCACACGCTGAGCGCCGTGCAGGTGCAAACGCCCGATACGGCCCTCAACGTGCTCACCAACGGCTGGCTCGTCTATCAGACGATGGCGTGCCGGCTCTGGGCCCGGAGCGGCTACTACCAGTCGGGTGGCGCCTACGGTTTTCGCGACCAGTTGCAGGATGTGATGGCCCTGGTGCACGCCGAGCCGGGCCTGGTCCGTGCGCAGATCGCGCTCTGCGCAAGCCGTCAATTCACCGAAGGCGACGTCCAGCACTGGTGGCACCCCCCATCAGGGCGGGGCGTGCGCACGCGTTGCTCCGACGACTATCTGTGGCTGCCGCTGACCACCGCGCGCTATGTGCTGACCACCGGTGACATGACCATCCTCGACGAAAACGCCAACTTCCTCGAAGGCCGCGCGGTCAATGCAGATGACGATTCCTACTACGACCTGCCCGGCCGTTCCGACGAACGCGCCAGCGTCTATGAGCATTGCGTCAGGGCAATATTGCACGGCTTACGCTTCGGCAACCACGGACTGCCGCTGATGGGCTCCGGCGACTGGAACGACGGCATGAATCTGGTCGGCATGCGCGGCAAGGGCGAAAGCGTATGGCTCGCGTTCTTCCTCTGCCATGTGCTCAAGGAGTTCGCACAGATCGCGCGCCTGCGTGACGACGCATCTTTCGCGGAACAGTGCGCGACGACGGCGCAACAGCTCCAGTCGCGGATCGAAGACAACGCCTGGGATGGCGACTGGTATCGGCGCGCCTACTTCGACGACGGGTCGCCGCTGGGATCAAAAAGTAACGCCGAATGCCAAATCGATTCGGTGCCACAGAGCTGGTCAGTATTGTCCGGCGCGGGCGATCCCGAGCGGTCGCGCAAGGCAATGAATGCAGTGTACGCGCGCCTGGTGCATCGCGATCAGGCGCTTATCCAGCTGCTTGACCCGCCGTTCGACACGTCCGCGCTCGAGCCTGGATACATACGCGGCTATGTGCCGGGGGTACGGGAAAACGGCGGTCAGTACACCCACGGCGCGATCTGGGCCGCGATGGCCTTCGCGGCGCTGGGCGATGGCGCGCGTGCCTGGGAGTTGACGGGGATGATCAACCCGGTCAATCACGCGCGAACCGCGGAGGGGGCCGCGACCTACAAGGTGGAACCCTACGTCATCGCCGCCGACGTCTATGCACTCGCGCCGCACACCGGCCGCGGCGGTTGGACATGGTACACAGGCTCCGCCGGATGGATGTACCGTCTCGTCGTCGAGTCGCTGCTCGGCCTCCGGCTGGAAGGGCGCCAGCTTCGGCTGTCGCCGTGCCTCCCACCGGCGTGGAATGAATTCGCATTGCGTTACCGGTATCGCGAAACCTACTACGACATCGCGGTACGACGCGTGGCGGCAGATGCCGCAGGGGAACTGGGCGCGGCAAGGGTCACCGTCGATGGCGTCGTGCAAGTCGACAACCTCGTGCCACTTGCCGACGACCGACGGGAACACCACGTGGAGGCCCTCGTCGCGACGCGGGTTCCGACGCCGGCGTTGAGCCCCGCCTGACTCTCCATACCTGGCGGGCGCGCAAGCGATTCCCGCTATGTTCGCTATCGCACAGCTGCCGGACCACAAGACGTGCTACACGTCAAAAGGAGCATGCCGGACGGCAAGTCGATGCCCGCGGCAACATCCAGGTTCTGCAAGATGACAGTGTTCGAGCGTCGCGGCGACCATGTCCTGGCCGGAACGCGCCGTGATCGGTGTGCTGAACCAGCGCTGCGTCGCCGGCGGCCGGTTGCCGAAATTGCGCTGGTGACCGGCCGCTTTTTCAATGGAGAACCATGATGCAGATTCGCGTCGGCTTCGAGATGGTCTACGACTGTCCGCAGCCAACCCCGATGATTTTCAACCTGAACGTGCACTTCACCCGGGTCTCCGATCTCGTCGGCCGTGACGACCTGCTGTTCGATCCGCCGGTCCCGATGGCGGCGTATCGCGACAGCTTCGGCAACTGGTGCACCCGCATCGTGGCGCCGACCGGGAGGACGCGCGTGTCGGCCGACGCGATCGTGAACGATAGCGGTGCGCCCGATGCGATTGTTTTCCAGGCGCAACAGCATCCCGTACAGGACCTGCCCGAGGAGACGCTATTGTTCCTGCTCGGTAGCCGGTATTGCGAAACGGATCGGCTGTCGGAGATTGCATGGAACCTGTTCGGACAGTCACCGACCGGTTGGGATCGCGTCCAGGCGATCTGCGACTACGTCCATCGCCACATCACCTTCGGCTACGAGCACGCGCGCATGACGCGCACCGCGCTCGAAGCCTACTACGACAAGACAGGCGTCTGCCGCGACTACACGCACCTCGCCGTCGC
Organism: uncultured beta proteobacterium; assembly: GCA_963821485.1. Taxonomy (GTDB): domain Bacteria; phylum Pseudomonadota; class Gammaproteobacteria; order Burkholderiales; family Casimicrobiaceae; genus PALSA-1003. Next base: position 395,766 of record CAWGEB010000008.1, on the reverse strand, counting down.
TTTCTGCCGCTGCATGAACATCCCGGCGCGCTACTGCACCGGTTACCTGGGCGACATCGGCATGCCGCCGCCGTACGGTACGATGGATTTCGCGGCCTGGTTCGAAGTTTTCCTCGGCGGGCATTGGCATACCTTCGACGCGCGCAACAATACGCCGCGCATCGGCCGGGTGCTGATCGCGCGCGGACGTGACGCCTCCGATGTCGCGATCAGCAGCACCTTCGGCCCCAACACTTTGGCAAGCTTCAAAGTGTGGACCGACGAGGTAGGTGCCAGCTAATCAAACGGCGTGCGTGGAGGCACGTAGACGCGCTGAATAGTCGATGGGCTGACAAGACTATCGCCCCAGGCGTGGTCGTCGACGCCGGCGCGTTGCAATCGCGCGCGATGTCGTCCTACTTGTGCTTGAAGTATTGCACCTCGCGTTCGTGCTGCCTGGCAGCTTCCAGGGTCTTGAACGTGCCGAGGTTCTTGCGACGACCGCTCGTTGCGTCCTTCTTTACGGAGTACAAACGATACTCGCCCGATTTGAGCTTGCGGATCATCTCGACTTCCTCCGGCAGTGGGGCCCGCGCGAACTGCGGGCCAAGCATTGCCCTAGTGGTGTCCTTCCCAGTGGCCGCGGCTCAGATACCAGCGTCCATTCCGCTCTTCCCACGATCCATCGGCCCAACGATCACCGCGGCGTTCGCGCTCCCAGTGACCACCGCGCCAGACGTGACGTCCGTGGTCGTAGTCCCAGTAGCCGCGTGCCCACAAGTACCCGGGGCGCGGTGCGGGGACGGCTTCGTACACTAGTGGTGGCGGTCCGATATTCACCTGCACCGAAAAGTTGCTGGCAGGCAACGCCGCCGTCGACAGCGAGAGAGAGCCCGCAAAGGCAGAGATCGTCAACAGTTTCCTAGGATTCATCATCGGTCCTTTCGGAAGATTTGAAAACAGCCACCCTGCGCGCTTGGCGCCCTTGCAATATGCACCCCGCTGCATCCTCGCCACTATCGGTGCGGGGCTGATTCAGCTGTAGGTGGGATCGATTTTTGGCGTTCATTCCTACATGCGCATCAGACGCCTCTGATAGCGCGAGCCAAAAACAGGAGAGAAACTGCGCTCTTGTCGACTGAATTCAATCGCGTGAAGACACAACGCGCGGAACTATATCCGGCCCGCCGGCATATCCACACCGTGGAGCATCCAGCACCGCGCGGCGTCGTTGTGACCTACTCCCCTGCGGCCACGACCATACGAGACGGACACGAAGTCTCTACCCAGCGGGAGATGGCCCGCCGGTTGGCCGAGCTCAAGGGTTTTCGCTATGGTGGCGAATTCGACGAGCTGGCCTGGTACCCGGCCACTCGGTACTTCGTTTCCAACGAGACGTTGACGAGCGAAGCAGCCTCCCGCCTCGGCATTCGCGACGAAGACGGCCTGTTCGGTGGCGTGGTGCCCTGCCCGTTCGTGGCGACCAAGACGATTACTCACCCGCTGGCTGATATTGAGTCGCACGCACCTCGGGGATGGTCCGTCGACTTTCCACGTCGGGTAGCGCACGTTGTATTGGATGGATTCTCCGCATTTGACAGGAATGATGCGTACCTAGTCGGCCAGCGCCTACTCGAGCGCGGCCCGGTGCGGGTGAAGCTTGCGACTGGAATTGCGGGGCTCGGACAGTTCGTCGTCGACAGCGCCGCAGACTTGGCAATGGCCCTTGACCAGATCGATCCCGCCGCCATCCGCAAGGCGGGCGTCGTCATGGAGCAAAATCTGACCGAGGTGACGACCTATAGCGTCGGCCAATTTCGCGTCGCGGATGCCGAGGGCACGTACTACGGCACGCAACAGCTTACGACGAATAATCATGGCGCCACGGTATACGGGGGTTCGCAGATTACGGTCGTGCGCGGAGATTACGACACATTGCTGAGCTTGCGATTGCCCGACCAAGTCCGCCTCGCGATCGAGCAAGCGCGCACCTACGACCAAGCGGCAAATCGGTCCTTCCCGGGATTCTATGCGTCGCGTCGCAACTACGATGTGGTACGAGGTATTGACGCCGCCGGTCGTCCGCGCTCGGGCGTACTGGAGCAATCGTGGCGCGCTGGTGGCGCGAGCGGCGCCGAGATCGGCGCGCTGGAAGCATTTGGCAAGGATCCGTCGCTGCGGGCCGTCCGTGCGCTGACGCGCGAGGTCTACGGCGAGTCGCCAGACCTGCCGCCGAATGCCGCCGTCTACTTTTCGGGAACTGATCCGCGCGTCGGGCCTCTCACCAAGTATGCGTGGGTCGAATCCTATGCCGACGCTTGATGAGCCGATCTACATACGGGTCGAGGACGAGCACATCCTTGGCACGCTGATCTCACCCGGCAAACTCGTCCCGGGCGTTCTGTTCGTTCATGGCTGGGGTGGCGACCAGAAGCAGTACGTCGACAGGGCCCATGCGCTGGCGTCGCTTGGCTGTGTCTGCCTCACCTTCGACTTGCGCGGACACGCCCAAACGGAAGCGCGACGCGACACAGTATCGCGCGAGGACGGAATGCGCGACATTCTCGCAGCCTATGATTTCCTCGCCTCGCTGCGGACCGTCGATGCCGATTCGATTGCCGTCGTCGGGAGCAGTTACGGCGGATACCTTGCGGCGCTGCTGACGGCTGCCCGCCCCGTCAAATGGCTCGCCCTGCGCGTGCCTGCGCTTTACAAAGACTCGGAATGGAATCTGCCGAAACTAAGACTCAGAGGCGAGCAGAGCCTCGAGAGGTATCGCCTGCAGCCGGTGGCGCCGGCAGAAAGCAAGGCGCTGCGCGCGTGCCAGGCATTCACCGGTGATGTGCTCATTGTCGAGTCGGAGCATGACACCCTGATACCGCACCAGGTCATCGCCAACTATCGCGAAGCATGCATCAGCGCGCGTTCACTGACCTACCGCCTGCTCGAAGGCGCGGACCATGGTCTGTCGAGCGAAGCGTGGCGAAGCGCATACACCTTGTTGCTCGTGAACTGGTTTACCGAGTTCGTGCTCGGAATGCGGGCAAATGAACAGGCTGCGGCACCGACAGCGCCCGCCAGCGTGCATGTCGACACGGCAACGTCGGAAGCTTGACGACTATTTTGTTCGTTGGCCTTGAAAAAAGCGCGCGTTCACGCGGCGGAAAAGACGCCGGATCACGACCTGAATCCGATGCGCTTCATCATCGACCGGGTGATGGATTGCCTGACATCGAAAAACGCAGCCCAAGGATCACCCCTCAGGCGAGCCAGGCGCGATGGGACATTGGCCACATTGAAGTGGGCGAAACGCACGTCTTGCGCGAGCTCTTCCCATGCAATCGGCGTCGCCACTGGTGCGTGGTCCCTCGCGCGCACCGAATATGGCGCCACAGCGGTGGCGCCAAGGTCATTGCGCAGGTAGTCAACGAAAATCCTGCCTTTGCGCTGTGCCTTCGAGAGCGTGGCGGTGAAGCGGTCGGGAAAAGTCGTTGCCAGTACATTCGCCGCGGCTTTGGTAAAGCCCTTGGCCACTTCCCATTCGATGGTTGGCCGAATCGGCACCACGATATGCAGGCCCTTGCCGCCGGTTGTCTTTAGAAATATCTTGAGGCCGAGGTCGTCGAGCAATTTGCGCATCAGGTGTATCGAACGCACCAACTCGGACCAGGTGACCGCGTCGCCCGGGTCGAAATCGAAGATGAGGCGATCCGGGCGATCGAGTTTGGGTTTGCGCGAACCCCAGGGATGGATCTCGATCACGCCCCATTGCAAAAGGGCAACGACCGCTGCCGCGGAGTTCGCAGCAAGATAGGTCGCGCTGCCCGTGCTCTCCGGCACGGTGATACGATCCACCACGACATTGACGCTCTTGTCCGCGTGCTTCTGATAGAAGCACTGGGCCTGCCATCCGTCCGGGCACCGGACCAAGCTCAGAGGCCGACCGCGCAGATGCGGAACCATCCAGGCGCTTACCTTCTTGTAATACTGTGCGAGATCGAGCTTGGTCAGTCGGTCCGCCGGAAAGAACAACTTGTCGGGATGGGAGAGCGCAATGCCGGCGACGACCGGGGCGGCGGGTTCGAGCGCCATCGTCGGCCCCGATTTTCAAGCTACGCGCTCTTGCGCCTGGCCTTGGGCTCTGCCGCGCGTGCCATTGGCATCCGAACGACTTTCCTTGCCGAGGGGCTCACGGCCGCCGAGCGTGGCGCGCGCGGTTGCTTCGCGCCACGCCCGCTCGCTTGCAAGCTTTGTCGGAGCAACGCTGCGAGGTCGATGACTTGCGCGGAGCGCGGCTTGTCGCTGCTGTCTTCGTCGGATTCCGTAATCTCCTTGGTCTCGCCTTTCTTGATCTTCTCGTTGATGCGCCGCATCAGGTCCGCGTGATAGGTATCCCTGAATTCAGTGGGTTTCCAGTGCTCGGCCATGTCGACCACCAGCCTCTTGGCGAGATCTATTTCCTTGGCTGTCACGCCCGCCGCCTTGAGACCCTCCGCCGGAAAGTCGAGCCGATCGGGTTGGCGCAGCTGATCAGGGTAGCGCATGGTATTGAGCATCAGGGCGCGTCCTGCGGGCACCACCGCGGCTAAATGCTGGGTGGTGTGAATGACCACCTGCGCAATGGCGACGCGACCGGTTGCATGAAGCGTCTCCCGCAGCAACGCGTAGACCTTCTTCGCGCGTTCGGTCGGCGCCAAGAAGTATGGTGTGTCGAAATACTGAACGGGGATTTCCACACCGGGAACGAATGCCTGGATGTCGATGGTCTGCGACGCCTTGACGTTGGCGCGTCGGAAGTCCTCGTCTGTCAGAACGACGTATTGATCCTTCTCGTACTCGTATCCCTTGACGACGTCCGCCCATTTGACTTCCTTGTTGGTCTTCTTGCTGTATCGCTTGTAACCAACCGGAGAGAAATCGCGCTTGTCGAGCATCGAAAACTCGAATTCCTTGTGCTCCTGCGCGGGGTAAAGTTCGACTGGAATGTTGACCAGTCCGAAGCTTATGTCACCCTTCCACAATGGACGCGCCATGATCAAGTTCCTTCTTCGGGGTCGTCGACTTCGACGAAGATGCCTCGGTACACACTCGAAGCATGGGCACGGCTGCTGACATGAACATGGTTGCCACTCCCTGCTTGACGGTCATTTGCATTTTTTGGGATCCGGCTCCAGGTGACAGTCAGTGGATGCCTGATTCTGCAGTAGGAGAACGCCCGACAGCTTGAATGGCGCCTTAGGGTGTCAAGTGCCGTGTCAGTCGAACTCGAGATTCGCGCCCAAATGCAACGGCCGCCCGCAGGCGGCCGTCATCTGGGCAGTGCCCTTCCCGGCCGTAGCCTGGGTCAACCCTTCACACCCAATGCGCTCAGCGTCGGGTCATCAAGCGTACCGCTTTCCGGAATCCCCTTTTGCACCTGGAAGCGACGAACGGCACTCTGGGTGTTAGGTCCCCAGCGACCATCCACCGTACCTACGTCGTAACCCTGGTCGTTGAGAGCCACCTGTGCCTTTCGTACCGTATTGTCCGCTGTGCGTGACGACGTGGGCGGACGGCCGTTTGCATCGGTGCCCTCGTGACCTACGTAGCCGCCAACACCCGCGCCTACTACGGCGCCCACCGGGCCGCCTACCACAGCACCCGCAACGGCGCCGGTCGTGGCGCCGATTGCCGTGGCCTTCTGTTTGCCGGTCAGCGGCTCCGACGCTTGGGTCTTGCTCGATGGCGTGGTCGTCGACGAAGTCGCAGCGTCACCTGCGGCATAGGACGCCGAGACCAACAGTGCGAGCGAAACGGCAGTCGTGCACTTCAATGCCTGCTTCGTGTTCATAATAGTCTCCATATCTGAATGATCGCCGATTACATAGAGGAGCAATACGGCCTGCCGTCAATTCCAATGCCTCCGGCCGCAGCGAAACTTTGTATTGACTCCTGCACGCGTATGGTCATTGCGCGCAGGCACGCGGACAATCGGCGCTGTCCGAAAATGAGGTAGGACGATAGAGAACTTTGTAGCAGGCGCCGCGGATCCGAGGTCGTCCGGGTCGCTGCGCGCCTATGTGTGGATGGTGACGCTGCGCCATCAGCCGTAGCTTCAACCGCAGCAGTTTCTTCCAGGGCTGCGGCTACCGCCACCGGCGGTAAGGGCGGTGACAGCACGGCGAGTACGCTGGGTCGCGGCGACGCGGGCGGCAGCGTCGCGCTGCTCAATGCCGCGACCCGCGCGACGAATGGCGGCACACCCATCCTCAGCTCCCCGCCGGCCGGCCGCGTCATCAGTGATGACCCTGCGGACGCCCTTCGGCAGCTTGGATTTCCTCATCCTCGATGGATCATCTACACTGTCGCAGCCAAAAGCGGTTGCGGCGGGTGCATAGGTTCGCTCCGTAACGGGGAGGAGATGCAATGAAACGGCGTAGGGCAGCACTTTGCGTGATTGTTGCCTTGCCCATGGCACTTCTGCACACCGCCCGGTCAATTGCGCAACCCAGCTCCAAGCCAACGGTCATCGGGTTGCTTGACGCAAGTGATCGCCTCGAGTGGTGGGACGCGTTTCGCCAGCAGCTTCGCGAGCTCGGTTACATCGAAGGCCGCAATGTGAGTTTCGAAACGCGCCTGGCAAAAGGAGACCTTGAATTGCTCCCCGCCATGGCGCGCGAACTCGTCCGTCTCAAGGTCAACGTCATCGTGACTAGCGGCACCAGCGCTGCCCTCGCCGCCAAGCGGGCGTCCAGCACAATTCCCGTTGTCATGGCGACCGGCACGGATCAGGTAAGTCTGGGCTTGGCCGCCAGCCTCGCACGGCCCGCTGGCAATGTCACCGGGCTGTCGACGCTAACATCCGAACTCATGGGCAAGCGATTCGACTTGGTGCACGAGCTCATTCCGAACATGTCGCGGTTGGCGGTGCTTTGGCACAACGATAACTTGTCCTCGATGGCCTCGGTCAGGGACCTCGAACCCGTTGCCGCAAGGTCGAGAGTCGCGCTTCAGACTGTCGGAGTAAGGAGCGCCGAGGAGCTGACGGACGCGTTCTCTTCGATGACGCGGGAACGCGCGGAGGCTGTCATCGTTGTCCAAACTCCGCTTATGTATACGGAGCGCAATGAAATCGCCAGGCTCGCGACAAAACATCGATTGCCGAGCATGTATGGCGCCGCCGAATACGTCGTCGCCGGCGGGCTTATGTCGTATGCGCCGTCCTATCCCGAACTATTCAGGCATGCGGCCGTTTACACTCAGAAGATTCTGAAGGGTGCCAACCCAGGCGATTTGCCGATCGAACAGCCGACCACGTTCGAGCTTGTCATCAACGCGAATACCGCACGAGCACTTGGGATCGCGGTGCCGCCGTCGATGTTGGCCCGGGCCAGTCGCGTAATCCGGTGAATTCGTAGGACGGATCGAGCGCTCGGTTTCACGATCCCGCTGTCACTGTCACTGGCCGCAGCAAGCACTTTGCGGGGAGCGCAACGCTCCTCTGCAAGCCACCGCCGCGTTTCTGCACATTCACCCGGTAACGCTGCAAGAGAAGGCCCGCGTTCAACGTTCGGGGGCAGCACGCTTCTCTTATCAGCTTCGAGCTCCGTCTGCGAGGTTGACGACGATCTTGTTGATTACAGCTGAGTCCGGCGGCGAGCGACAGCGACTCCTACAAAGGATTCAGACGCGCACCGATCCTTTGCTAGCCGCCACAGTAGTAGCGTTGCATCGTGTACCGCTACCCGTTGAGGGGTGCTGCACACTATGCAGAAGTCATTCGGAAATTCCGCTTTCGGCAATCCATGCGTCGCCGCGGCAGTTATGCTGCTGGTCTCGACGTGGTCAGGAATGACGCATGCCGCTGCAGAGGTTTCGGACTACGCGCTGAGCCCAGTGCCGGGCGCCTCATCGGCGCAAAGCTCCGGTGCGGTTCCGGAGTTCAAGTTCATGTTCGGCGCGCCGGCCAAATGGCCGGGCTGCGCTGCATTGGTATTACAACCACGCGGGTGCGCCGGTGCAATTCAGCAATGCAAAAGAGGCGGTGATTCAACAGATCGTTGCGGCATCGGCGAAATGGACCGCGGTCTGTGGAATCCAGATCGCGTACGGCGGCGAGACCAATTCGGTGCCGAAGACTCTTGTCGGGGGACCCGATGGCCTCAGCGTGGTCGGGTGGCAAGTACCGGACATGGGCATCTCGGGCGCCGATTATGTGTGGTATCAGTCGTACGGCCCCAACAATCTGACGCTGGTCGAAACCGACATGATGCTGGATCCAAGGTACGTGACAACATTTGATCAGATGACGCGTACCGTAAGTCACGAATGGGGACACGCGATCGGGCTCGCGCACTCGAACGTCGAGGGCGCGCTGATGTCCGGACCGCCAGACTCGATGTACACCAACGGTACCGACCTGACCGCCGACGACGTACATGGTTGCCGTTGCCTTTATGGGCCAGCAGCGGGACAGCAGGCTGGGAACCTGTGTTCATTGCCCGAGGTGATCGATTTCGGCACGCTCGCGGTCGGAGCGACTTCGAGCGAGAGCCAGGTCACGCTGACCAACAGCGGCAACGCCACTTTGGTGATGTCCGATATCCAAGCGGACAGCGGCGAGTTCCTCGTAGGTACCAACGGATGCTTGCCGGGGGCCTCACTCGCCCCGGGGGCAAGTTGCACTTTCGGTGTGCGGGCGCTCCTTACCCAGACCGGTGATCGCAGCGGTAAAGTGACAATCAACACATCTGAGGGACCCTATCGAATTCCGCTGGAGGCCACGGGTGTCGGTGCCCAGCCATCACTCGCACCGAACTACGAAGGTTCGTGGTGGAATGCGCCCGCGGCGTCAGAGTCCGGCTGGGGAATCAACCTCGCGCACCAGGGCGACGTGATCTTCGCGACCTGGTTTACCTACGATGCTGCCGGCAGAGCGTGGTGGTTGAGCATGACCGCCAACCGAACCGGGAACGGTGTGTTCTCGGGGACGCTTTACGAGACTCACGGCCCGGCCCTCAATGTGACTCCGTTCAATCCGAATGCAGTGTCGTACTTCCCGGTGGGCACCGGCACGCTGACTTTCAGCGATGCAAACAATGCCACGTTCGCCTACACAGTCAACACAATTGCTCAGACCAAGGCCATCACCCGCATGGTGTTCGGAACCCTGCCGGTTTGCACTTCGGGGACGCAAGCGAGCCTCGTGACCGCCACCAACTACCAGGATATCTGGTGGGATGCGGCCGGCACGGGCGAGTCGGGATGGGGTGTCCACTTCACGCACCAGGGCGACCTCATCTTCGCAACGTGGTTTACCTATGATTTCGACGGCGCGCCGTTGTGGCTATCGGCGACCGCGTCGAAGATCTCAGCCGGCGTCTACAGCGGAGCTCTTTTTCGGACGACAGGACCGGCGTTTAGCGCGGTACCGTTCGATCCGCTGAAAGTGGTCAGAACGCCGGTGGGCACTCTGACGCTGACGTTCGGCAACGGCGACAATGCAACGTTCGCGTATACGGCAACGCTCGGCAATCCCCCGGTCAGCGTGGCGCAGACCAAGCAGCTGACGCGCCTGGTGTTCCGCGCTCCCGGGACCGTGTGCCAGTAAGCCTGCGGGCACGGCGACGGGGACATCGGCGTACAGAGTCCGCGCATTCAGCCCACAAGTGGTTGATGCATCAACGCGTCCCTGCGCGTCCAGTGCGCCGCCAGGGAAATCCGGCGACCTCGCGCGGGCCGCCGGATGTCGAGGCGATTACTTGCCGGCGATTTCCACCGGCAGGATCTCGTTGCCGATGAACCGCGTCCATACGTAGTCGTTCTCGTTGATCGCGTCGTGGTTGTCCGGCGTGAACGGCTTGACATACGTTTTGATCAAGCCGTCGTACTTGTCGATCTTATAGAAACCCTGCCGAATCGCGTCGCCGTCCGTGCTGCCCGCTTTCTCGATGGCCAATGCGACAAGCTGCATCGCGTCGTAGGCATTGGCGATCCCCACCGCGGGGGTGGCGTCGCCAGGGCCCTTAACGTCCGGGTATTTTTTCTTGAGCGCTGCCAGCACGCGGTCGCCGACCAGCGTCTGCTTGCCGAAGAAGCTGTAGGTCTGCACAAAGACCACGTCCTTGGCGTTCGGCCCGGCAAGCTCGGTGAACCGCCCGCCGGCGGGCCCCCAGTGCGACACGATCGGCACCTTCCAGCCCATGCGGTCGAGCGACTTGACGACCTGCGCCGACGGACCGACGTTACCGACGAGCAGCAGCACATCCGTACCGCCCGATTTCAGTCTCGACAACTGCGGCGTGACGTCGACGTCGTTCGGCTCGAACTTTTCCACGCCCGCCGGTTTCACGCCCTTGGCCTGCAGCGCCGCCTGCAGACCTTTCTGGTTGGATTCGCCCCACGGGTTGTTGACGACGATAATCCCGGGGCTCTTTGCGGCGTAGTGTTCTTGCGCGTACTTCAGCATCGCGTGGTCGACGATCTCGTCCACGGCGGAGACGCGGAAGGCGAAGTTGGGATTCGCGCCGTTGCGCGTGATCGGCGTTCCGGCCGCCCAGGGATCCATGAACGGCACTTTTTCCGCGTTCACGATGGGCACGATGGCTAGCGCCACCGGCGTGTCGAGCCCGCCGAACAGCACCGAAACCTTTTCCTTGAAGATCAGCTCGCGCGCGGCGACCTGCCCCTTCGCGGGATTTGCTTCGTCGTCACGCCGAATCAGCTCGAACTGCCGGCCGCCGAGCACGCCACCCTTGGCGTTGATCTCGTCGATCGCGATCGTCAGCCCACGGGTGATCGCCTCGCCAGCCTTGGCCGACTGACCGGACAGCGCGGTCACAAGGCCGATCTTGATGGGCTCGGCGGCGGTGAGCGGCCCCGCAGCGGCCATCACGACGGCAGCCGCGACCAGGTTGAGAACGGAGCGGCGTGATACGCCACGGCGGGTGCGGGTCATAAAGATCTCCTTAGCTGATGAAGGGAAGCACCAAAATCCTGTTTGCCCGCGATAGCGCGGTGGCGCCCCACGCGAGACGCCACTCCAAGCGGGATCGCGGAGAGATATAACCCCATGCAGGCCGTCTGTCCATCATCGTACTATCGATTCGCATGATTCACCGCGTGAATAACCGGACGGCTCATCTTCTTGCTACGATTCCGGCATGTCGCGACCGAAGGGAGATGACGCCATGTCGACTGATAGCGCCACGCGGACCGAACCCGCAGCAGCCCGCGCCGGGCGCGTCGTCGAGGAGTTCCTCGAGGCCTCGATGATTCCCGATCCCGACCGTGCGCGCACCTACATGGCGCCGGACGTCAAGATCACGTTCACCGGCGGCCGTCCGTTCGACGACCCGGCCGGGACCGCGGCGTTCAACGCCGCGCGCTACCGGTGGGTCAAGAAGAAATTCGAGCGCACCGACGTCGTCGCCGGCGGCACCGACGACGAGACCGTCGTGTACAACACGGGCACGCTGTACGGCGAGTGGCCGGACGGGCAGCCGTTCTCCGGCAATCGTTACGTCGATCGCTTCGTCGTGCGCGGTGGCAAGATCGTCCGGATGGACGTATGGAACGACAGTGCCGAGCTCCTGCTCGTCCGCGCCGGTCTCGCGGTCCTGTAGCCACGCCGCCGACGAGCCGCGCGATCTCTGTCCGTTCGCTACTCGAGGAACAGCTCTGCGATTAGGCTGCGGATCCACTTGTTTGCCGGGTCCTGGTGGTAGCGCTCATGCCAGTGCTGCTTGATCTCGAACGCCGGAATCCGGATCGGTGGTTCGATCAACTTGATGCCGGGCAGGTCGGCGAAGGCCAGCGCAAGGCGGCGTGGCACAGTGACGATGTAGTCGGTCTGCCTGACGATGATCGGCACCGCCATGAAATGCGGAATCGTCAACGCAACCCGCCGGTGGTGGCGTTGCGCCGCGAACGCGCGCTCGACCGCCGCCTCGTGCCCCGTGCCCGCTGACTCGATGATCGCGTGCTGCATCTCGGCGAACTGCTTGACACTGAGCGGTACCGTGGCGCGAGGATGCCCGTCGCGCATGAGGCAGACGAACTCGTCGCGGTACAATCGCTGCTGAAAGAAGCCCGCCTTCAGGTCGGGAAAGAGGCCGACCGCGAGGTCGACGTCGCCCGCCGCCATCGCCGCCTGCTCGCCATGCTCCGGGATCCGCAAGACCTTAACCTTGACGCGCGGTGCGCGCTCCTTCAGCGCGCGGAGAAGTTTCGGCAGAAAGACACCTTCGCCGATGTCGGTCATGTAGAACATGAACGTGCGCGTTGCCGCGAGCGGGTCGAAGGTCGTGCCGATCTCGAGCGAGCTCGCAACCAGCTCGCAGGCACGTTGGATGGGTGGCCCGAGCAGCTGCGCGTAGGGCGTCGGCTGCATGCCTCGACCGGTGCGCACGAACAGCGGGTCGTTGAACGTGGTGCGCAGGCGGGCAAGCGCACTGCTCATCGCTGGCTGCGACAGCCCCACGCGCCGCGCGGCAAGCGTGACGCTGCGGTCCTTCAGGAGAGCATCGAACACGACCAGGAGGTTGAGATCGAGCGATGCAAGGCTGATACCCTTATTCACGGCGTGAATCTTACCCATATCTGGCGGCAGTATGGACAGGGCTCGCGCCGCTGCCTACATTGGCACCGGTCCTGCGCCCTTGCCGACTGCAAGAGAGGAATGCCGTGCCGATAGCCGCCAGCATCAGAAAAAACCTGTACAAGGACTCGGTCTCGCTGATGCGTATTGCGCAGGACGTCCTGGCCTTGCCCGACCTGCGCCAGGCGACGCTGTTGATGGGAACGCCTGCCAACAAGGCGCTCCTCGCGCAAGCCGGGCTGCTACACGCGGAGCTCGAGGCCGCACGGCCGGCCGACCTGATGATCGTCGTTGATGCCGGAACGGCCGAAGCGATCGCGGCGGCGAACGCCGAATTCGCTCGGCTCCTCGACGGCGAGCGCGGCCCTCCGGGCCACGGACCGACGATCGAGCTTGCGCCGCGGTCGATCGCGATGGCCCTCGGGCGCGCCGGGCGGGCGGTGCTGGCGCAGATTTCGGTACCTGGTCCCTATGCGGCCGCCGAAGCGATGAAGGCGCTGCGCCAGGGCCTCCATGTCTTCCTGTTCAGCGACAATGTCCCGATCGCGCAGGAGCGCGCGCTCAAGACGCTGGCCCGCGACAAGGGATTGCTGGTCATGGGCCCCGATTGCGGCACGGCGATCATTCACGGCACGCCGGTCGGCTTCGCGAACGCCGTGCGCGAAGGCGCCATCAGCCTGGTCGGCGCGTCGGGCACGGGTCTGCAGGAAGTGGCGTGCCAGATCCACGCGCTCGGCGGCGGCGTCCGGCATGCGATCGGAACGGGCGGGCGCGACGTTTCCGCGGCAATCGGCGGCATCACCATGCGCCAGGCGATCGACCTGCTCGCAGCCGACCCCGCGACGAAGGTCATCGTCATCGTATCCAAGCCGCCGGCGCCGGCAGTGGCACGGCAAGTCCTCGAGCGGGCGGCCGCTGCAGACAAGCCGTTCGTGGTGCTGTTCCTGGGCGCGGATCTTTCGGCCGAGCAACTGCCGGAGCGCATGGTGACGGTGGGAACGCTCGACGATGCGGCGGCGGCAGCGGTGTCGCTGCTGGACGGGCGCCGCGTCGACCGCGTGGCGGATGGCCAGGATTGGCAGCGAGCCGTAGAGGCCGAAATGGCGCATCTTGCGTCCGGACAGCGCTTTCTGCGCGGGCTGTATTCCGGGGGTACGTTTTGCACCGAGGCGCAGCTCGTATGGCGCGATCTCGGGCTCGATGTGTATTCCAACGCTCCGGTCGGCGAACATGCGGCGCCGGCCAAGCTCGCACCCCACGGGAAACATGCGGTAGGCCATGCGGCATTCGACCTGGGCAGCGACGAATTCACCGTCGGCCGGCCGCATCCGATGATCGATCCCGGCATCGCGCATCGAGCGCATCGCGGAGGAGGCACGCGACCCATCGACCGCCGCGATCGTCCTCGACGTTGTCCTGGGCTACGCCGGCCACCCCAACCCCGCCGGGGCGCTGGCGCCTGCCATAGCACAGGCGAAGGCCCTGCGCGCCAGCAACGGTGGCCACCTCACCGTGATCTCGTTCGTCTGCGGCACCGATGAGGATCCGCAACAGCTGTCCGCACAACAAGCGATACTGCGTAACGCCGGCGCGCTCGTTCTGCACGGCAGTACGGCGGCGGCTCGATTCGCCGGCGAGATCGCGGTCCGCGCTGCGGTGACCGCGGGCCGCGCCGTCGTGACGCACGGCTGACGAGCGATGGGCGCGCGCGAGAACGCCAGGAACCGTCGCGACACGCATGCCGCGTCATCCACCGCCGCGCGTGCGCGCCCCGCGCCGCGGCAGCGCCGGATCGTCGTCGCCTTCGGCGGCAATGCGAGCTATCCGCCGACGATCAAGGGGCTCGGCATCGGAACAGCTCGCGCTCATGGCCGAAGCCTGCCACCACCTCGTGCGCATCATCCAATCCGGCTACCAGCTCGTGCTCACGCACGGCAATGGTCCGGTCGTCGGGAACATCCTGTTTCGCATGGCCAGGACTGCGCACGAACTTACCGCCGATGCCGATGGACGTCTGCGTGGCCCACTCGCAGGGCGGCATCGGCTACATGCTGCAGCAGACGCCTGATCAATGCTGCGCGACGCCGGCGTCACGCGATCGGTGAGTCTCGATCATCACGCAAGTCGAGGTCGCACGCGGACGATCCGGCCTTCGCTGCACCCGACGAAGCCGGTCGGACGCTTCTTCGCCCGCGAAGACGCTGATCGCCTCGCGCGCGAGCACGGCTGGCGGTTTCGTCGAGGACGCCGGACGCGGCTATCGGCGGGTCGTGCCGTCGCCGCAGCCGGCGCGCATCCTCGATCTGCCGGCGGTCGAGGCGCTGCTCGCCGCGAACGTCATCCCCATCGCAGTCGGCGGCGGCGGCATCCCGGTCGCGCGCGACGGCAACGGCGACTTTCACGGCGTGTCGGCGGTGATCGACAAGGACCTCACCAGCGCGTTGCTCGCGGTCGATCTCGGCGCCGAGACGTTGGTGATGCTGACCGGCGTCGACCGCGTCGCGCTCGATTTCGGCAAGCCCACGCAGCGCGCACTCGACTGCCTGACCGCCGCGGAGGCGCGACGCTACCTGGCCGACGGCCAGTTTCCCCGGGCAGCATGGGACCCAAGATCGCGGCAGCGTTGCACTACCTCGACCGCGACGGCCGGCAGGTCGTCATCACGTCGCTCGACCGTGCCTACGATGCGCTGCAAGGCAACGCGGGGACGAGGATCGTCCCGTGACAGTGCCGGCGTGCACGATCGGCTGGAAGGCCCATGCCGCGCTCGCGCGGACCGAGGGGCGGTGGTCGGTGCTGCCCGGCTTTGCGCGTTCGGCCTATCGCGTCGCCGGCGGCGAGCCGATCTGGATCGGCGCCGGCGACGTCGCCATGCACCCGCGCGCGGTCCTGCTGGCTGCGCATGCGGGTCGCGGGGAGCGGTTGGACCTCGACCGGATCGTCCCTGGCGCCTCGCGTCGCTCGAACTCGACCACGACGCAAGGCGGTCGTTGCGCGCCGGCGGTATCGTGCTTGCTGCGCAGCTTCGGCACATCGGCGCTGCACAAGGTTTCGCAGCGTTGCTCGCTGGACTGCGTCCCGCGTTCCCGCTCGACCGCGTGGCGTCGAGCGTGGCAGTGCTTGCGCAGGCGATCGACGACGACGATCCGTACGCGGCGTTTGCGGCCGCGCTGCCGCTGCTCGGCCTCGGCCCGGGCCTCACGCCGTCGGGCGACGACTTCGTTGGAGCGGCGCTCTACGCGCGCCGGCTGTTCGGCCTGACCCCCGAATGGACGACCGTCGTGCGGCGCCTGATCGACGCGGCCCAGACGCGTACGCACGAAGTCAGCGCCGCACTGTTTCGCGACCTGGTCGAAGGGCAAAGCTTCGCGGTGCTGCATCGCTGGCCGCCCGCCTCGCTGCGCGCGGACCGGCGCTGCCGGCCGCGCGCGAGCTTACGGCCATCGGGCATTCGTCCGGCTGGGACATGCTGGCCGGCTTCATCGTGGGCGCGGCAGGGAGTGCGGCGCTGCAGGCATATCAGGAGATGGAATGAACGCGGCGTTGCTGGAATCGAAGAAACTATCGGTCATCAACGTCGGCATCGAGTCCTTCACGCGCAGCGTGCGCGACGCGGGAGGGCAGGCGCTGCATGTCGACTGGCAGCCGCCGGGCGACGGCGATCCGGAGCTGGCGTGGGCGCTGGCGCAGCTCGCCGGCGACGCCGACGATCCCGCCTGCATCGGGTCGCGCATCGATCGCGCGAACGCGCTCGCGGTCGAGCGGATCATCGCCGCGCAGCCGGTGCTGGTAGACGTCGCCCTGCACGCGCGCGACGTGTGGCCGGACCTCGGGAATACGCTACTGCACGCCGGTGCACCGGTCGCGTGGCCGACGCATGTGCGGGCCGATGCAGGGCGCGATGATCGGCGCGCTGCTCTACGAAGGCTGGGCCGATTCGCACGAC
This sequence comes from uncultured beta proteobacterium, assembly GCA_963821485.1. Taxonomy (GTDB): domain Bacteria; phylum Pseudomonadota; class Gammaproteobacteria; order Burkholderiales; family Casimicrobiaceae; genus PALSA-1003. The sequence goes on along the minus strand of CAWGEB010000008.1, from coordinate 379,264 downwards.
GCGGCGGAAGCAATGCTCGCGCGCGGGTGACGTGCGGCTTGCCCAATGCCACGATTTCGAAGCGGTCGGCCCGATGTCGGGCGTCATCTCGCCGTCGATGCCGGTGTTCGTCGTGCGCAACCAGGCACACGGCAATGTCGCGTACTCCAACTTGAGCGAGGGCATCGGCACGCGTGCTGCGTTTCGGTGCCAACGGACCCGACGTGATCGAGCGCCTCCGCTGGATCGAAACCGTGCTGGCGCCGACGCTCAAGGTCGCGGTGCGCGGCGCAGGCGGGATCGATCTCAAAGCGATCCAGGCGCAGGCGCTGCTGATGGGCGACGAAGTGCACAGCCGCAACGCCGCGGCGAGCCTCCAGTTCCTCGCGGCGATCGCCGTGCCGCTCGCCGGCGCCACAGCCGATCCCGCGCCGTGCGCGAGACGCTCGAATTCATCGCCGGCAACTCGCAGTTCTTCCTCAATCTGTCGATGGCCTCCGCCAAGGCGATCATGGATCGCCGCGCACGGCATCGACGCGTGCAGCATCGTCACCGCGATCGCGCGCAACGGCGTGTCGACGGCGATCCGCGTCAGCGGCCTCGGCAGCGAATGGTTCGAGGCGCCGTCGGACACGCCGGTCGGGCTGTTCTTCCCCGGCTTCGGCCCGGGAGGACGCCAACGCGGATCTGGGCGACAGCGCGATCTGCGAGACGGCAGGCTTCGGCGGCTTTGCGCTGGCGGCTTCGCCGGCGCTGGTGCAACTCGTCGGCGGCACCGTGCAGCAAGCGATCGCGCTACTCGCGCGAGATGTAGGAGATCACCGCCGCGCGCAATCCGGCCTTGTCACTGCCCAATCTCGACTTCGCCGGTGCGCCGTGCGGCATCGACATCCGCAAGGTGGTCGACCGTGGCATCCGGCCGCTGCTCACCACCGGCATCGCGCACAAGGAGGCGGGGGTCGGCCAGATCGGCGCCGGCATCGTGCGTACGCCGATGGCCTGCTACGCCAACGCCGTGCTCGCCTTGGCGCAACGGCTCGACGTAACGTAGCGATGCAACGGACGCTCACCTCTCCGCGCGGCATGGTGACCGCGCCGCATCACCTCGCGGCGCAGGCGGGCGCTGCGGTATTGCGCGAAGGCGGCAACGCGGTCGAGGCGATGGTCGCGGCCGCGGCGACGATCGCCGTCGTCTATCCGCACATGAACAGCATCGGCGGCGACGGGTTCTGGCTGATCAGTCGACCGGGCAAGCCACCGATCGGCATCGACGCCTGCGGCCGTGCCGCCGGTCTGGCGACACCGGACTGGTACACGAAGCGCAGGGCCACGCGGCCATTCCGTCGCGCGGACCGCTGGCGGCCAACACCGTTGCCGGCGCGGTGTCCGGCTGGCAGGCCGCGCTCGGCGTCGTCAGCGGCCGGCTGCCGCTCGCGCGCCTGCTCGAGGATGCCATCTGGTACGCGCGCGAAGGGGCGCCCGTCACGCAAAGCCAAGTGGACTACACTGACAGATTTCTGGACGAGCTCGCGCCGCAGCCCGGATTCGCCGGTGCGTTCCTGCACGACGCGAAGCCGCCGCGAACGATGTCGCGGCAGCGCTTTCCGGCGCTCGCGGCGACCTTCGAGCGGCTCTCGCGGGCTGGCCTCGACGATTTCTACCGCGGCGCGCTCGCGCGCGCACTCGCCACCGAGCTCGCGCGCCTCGGCAGCCCGCTGCGCCTGCACGACCTCGAGCGACACCATGCGGCCATCGTTGCACCGCTCGCGGTCGAACTCTCAGTCGGCACTGCGTACAACCTGCCGCCGCCGACGCAGGGACTGGCTTCGCTGCATGATCCTCGCGATCTTCGACCGCGTTCGTGCCGGCGCGCAGGCGGAATCGTTCGCGCACGTGCACGGCATCGTCGAGGCGACCAAGCAGGCGTTCCTGGTGCGCAACCGGCACGTCTGCGATCCGGACGCGATGCGCGTCGCCGCCGACACCTTCCTCCGCGAGGACGCGCTCGTCGAGCGCGCCCGCGCCATCGACACGGCACGCGCGCGGCCATGGCCGGACGCGGCGGTCAAGGGCGACACGGTGTGGATGGGCGCGGCCGACCGCAACGGTTGCATGGTGAGCTTCATCCAGAGCGTATATTGGGAATTCGGTTCCGGCGTCGTGCTCGAGGATACGGGAGTCAACTGGCAGAATCGTGGCGCAAGCTTCGCCCTCGACCCGGCTTCGCACGTGGTGCTCGCTCCTGGGCGCAAGCCGTTTCACACGCTCAATCCGGCGCTGGCGCGACTCTCCGATGGTCGCGAGATCGTCTACGGCAACATGGGCGGCGACGGCCAGCCGCAGAGCCAGGCCGCCGTGTTCAGCCGCTACGCGATGTTTGGCCAGGACTTGCAGCAGGCCGTCAGCGCGCCGCGCTGGCTGCTCGGCCGCACCTGGGGCCAGATGAGCGTGAGCCTGAAGCTCGAAAGCCGATTCGATCCGTCGCTCGTCGTCGCGCTGAAGAGCGCCGGCCATGAGGTCGAAGTTGTCGAGCCCTGGTCGGATCTCGTCGGCCACGCAGGCGCGCTGGTGCGCTACCCCGACGGCGTGATTGCCGGCGCGGCCGACCCGCGCTCGGATGGCGCGGTGGCCGCGTTCTAAGCGGAAAAGGAGAGACCTTGCTGGCGCTCGCGATCGTCTCGGGGCTCTGTATGGGAAGCATGTACGGACTTCTCGCACTTGGCTTCCACATCACCTATGCGGTGTCGAGCACCGTGAACTTCGCGCAGGGTACCTCGCTCATGCTGGGTGCGGTGCTGTGCTACCTCTTTTCGGTCACGCTGGGCTGGCCGATCGGGCTCGCCATCGCCGCCGCGCTCGCGCTGTGCGCGCTGTGGGGCATGCTGATCGAACGCGTGGCCGTGCGCCCGTTCGTGCGCGCCGGCTCGAACGCCTGGCTCATGGCGACCGTGGCGGCGGGGATCATCCTCGAGCAGGTGGTGATGTTCACCTTCGGCAAGGAGCCGCGCTCGCTGGTGCTGCCCGTGTCCGGCGAAGCCTTCTCGCTCGGCGGGCTCGCCATTTCCCCGCTGCAGGTCGCGATCTTCGTCGTCGCGATCGGCGTCGCGCTGGGGTTGCACGCCTTCGCGAACCGCACGAACTACGGCAAGGCCCTGCTCGCGGTCGTGCAGAACCGGCAGGCGGCCAGCCTGATGGGCATCGACGTGCCTCGCGCGATCATGGGCTGCTACGCGGCGTCGACGGTGCTCGCCGGCATCGCCGGCATCCTGATCGCGCCGCTGTTCTCGGTTTCCGCCGACATGGGCACTCTGTTCGGTATCAAGGCGTTCGCCGTCGCCATCCTTGGCGGACTCGCGAACGCGCGCGGCGTCGTGCTGGCGGGTTTCGTGTTCGGCGTCGTCGAGGCCCTTATCACGTCGATGCTCGGCTCGGCCTATACCAATATCCTGGCGTTCTTCCTGGTGATCGTCGCCCTCGCGATCAGGCCCCACGGCCTGCTCGGGACTGCCGGGGTGAAAAAGGTATGAAGGCGCTGCGCGATCCGATTCTGATCACGATTGCCGTGATCGCGCTCGCCTACGCAGCGTTCGCCAACCCGTACTACCTGTTCCTGCTCACCATCGGGGCGCTTACCGTCATCGTCGGCGTTGGCCTGAACGTGCTGATCGGTCTGACCGGCCAGGTGTCGTTCGGCCACGTCGGTTTCTACGCGCTCGGCGCCTACGTCACGGCGGCGCTCACGACCAAGTTCGGATGGAACTTCTGGTGGACGCTCCCGGCTGCGGCGCTGCTTGCCGGCGCCGTGGGCGCACTGCTCGGGCTCGTCGCGCTGCGGGTCAGCGGCCCTTATCTGGCGATGGTCACGATCGCGTTCGGCTTTATCGTCGAGTTCACCGCGGTCGAGTGGGAAAGCGTGACCGGCGGCCAGAACGGACTCATGAACATACCGTATCCGTCGATCGCAAGCTGGTCGATCGGCGAGCGCGGCATCGCGATCGTCGCGATCCTGCTGATGACGCTGGCGCTGGCCCTGTACCAACGGCTCGCCAAGAGCGGATGGGGACTGGCGATGCGTGCGGTACGTGACTCGGAAACCGCGGCGGGTTCGATGGGCGTCAATCCGCTCGCCGTGCGCACGCTTGCGTTCACGCTGTCGGCCGTCCTGGCCGGCATCGCGGGCTCGTTCTTCGCCTGCGCGACCACGTTTGTCGCGCCGAGCTCGTTCACGTTCTTCCAGTCGATCCTGTTCGTGCTGGTGGTGGTCATCGGTGGCGCCGAGCGTACGTACGGGCCGGTGATCGGCGCAGCGATCGTCGTCGGCCTGCCCGAAGCGCTTTCCTGGCTTGCCGAGTATCGCGTGCTGCTGTTCGGCGTGCTGCTGCTCGCCGTGCTGCTGTTTGCCCCGGGCGGCATCGCGGGTGCGCTGTCGAGGCGGTTTCGCCGCGCGAAGCACGAGGAGCTGGGCGCGGCGCCCGTGCAGGTTCTGTTGGGTGCCGGCGCGGCGAAGCAGTCGCTCGACATCAGCGGCATCAGTCTTTCGTTCGGCGGGCTGCGCGCCGTTGCGGACGTTTCGGCGCGGGTCGAGGGCGGCAAGGTCACCAGCATCATCGGCCCGAACGGCGCCGGCAAGACCACCTTGCTGAACTTGATTTGCGGCTTCTACCGGCCGGCGTCCGGCTCCGTGCGCCTCGGGCAGACCGAGCTCGCCGGTGCGCCGGCGTTCCGCGTCGCGCGTGCCGGCATCGGCCGCACGTTCCAGACGCCACAACTATTCGAGCGGATGACCGTACTGGAGAACCTGCTGGTGGCGATGCAGCGTGGCGACCTCGGTTCACCGTTGGCGGTCGTCGACGGGCAGACGCAAAAAGCGCGTGCGCTGTTGGGTTATGTCGGGTACTCGGGCAGCGTCGAGCGGGCCGCCGGCGACCTGGCGCACATCGACAAGCGTCTGGTGGAGATTGCACGCGCGCTCGCGCTGCGACCGGGCATCCTGATGCTCGACGAACCCGCGGCGGGATTGAGCCACGCGGACAAGGTGGTGCTCGCGCGGCTGCTGCGTCGTATTGCCAACGCCGGGCTCGGCGTGGTGCTGATCGAGCACGACATGAGCCTCGTGATGGAGATATCCGACCATGTTGTCGTGCTCGATGCCGGCAAGCGCCTCGCGCACGGCCGACCCGAGGCGGTGCGTAACGATAAAGCGGTGATCGATGCTTATCTGGGCGTTGCGACGTTCGAGGCACGGCCGCGGGCGCCAGGCTGGCAGCCGACGGGCGACGCGATCCTGACGGTCAAGCGGCTCACCGCGGGCTATGGCGCCGCGAGCGTTCTAACCGGCGTCGACTTGGTGCTCGACAGTGGCGAGCTTGTCGCGGTGCTCGGCGCGAACGGCGCCGGCAAGTCGACGCTCATGCGCGCGCTGGCGGGATTGCTGCGCCCCGTGGGCGGCGCCCTCCTCTTCGCCGGTCGCGACGTCGCCGGGTTCGCGGCGCATCGTATCGCGAGTGCCGGCCTGGTGCTGGTGCCCGAGGGTCGCCAAGTATTTCCCGAGCTCTCCGTGATCGACAACGTTCGTCTCGGCGCGTATACCCGCACCGATCTCCGGCCGGGCGAAGTGGAGGCGATGCTTGAACGTTTTCCTTCGATCGAGCGGCGCAAGCACAATCGCGCCGGGCTTCTTTCCGGCGGCGAACAGCAGATGCTGGCCATCGCGCGGGGCTTGATCGCCAGGCCGAAAGTGCTGCTGCTCGACGAACCGTCGCTCGGCTTGGCGCCCGCGCTGATCAGCGAGTTGTTCCGCGTTCTCGCTGAGCTGCGCGACCAGGGCATGACGATCCTGCTCGTCGATCAGATGGCGGCGCTGGCGCTGTCGGTGGCCGACCGCGGCTACGTGATGGAGTCTGGCGCGATCGTTCATGCGGCCACCGCCGACGAGTTGCGCAACGACCCCGCGCTCGAGCGCGCGTATCTCGGGCAGGCCTGACCGCTTGGACCTGATTCTGCGCAACGCGTTGCAGGGCGACGGCGCGCCATCGCGCGACATCGGCATTGCAGGCGGCAAGATCGCGGCCATCGCGTCCCCGCTGGCGGCTATCTCTCCAGAGGAGATCGATCTCGCCGGACGCCTGGTCGTGCCGGGCTTCGTCGAAACGCACGTCCACCTCGACAAGTCGTGCATCCTCGACCGGTGTATCTCCGAGCGCGGCACGCTGGAGGAGGCGATCGCGCAGGTGTCGCGCGCAAAGCGCGCTTTCAGCGTCGACGACGTGTTCGCGCGCGCGAGCCGTACGCTGGAGAAGGCGATCATCCACGGCACGACGCATGTCCGCACGCACGTCGAAGTCGATCCGGGCATCGGCCTCACCGGCTTCGACGGCATCAAGCGTCTTGCCGACGCGTATCGATGGGCGGTGGACATCGAAATCTGCGTGTTTCCGCAGGAAGGCCTGACCAACAATCCCGGCACCGAGGCGTTAATGCGCGCGGCACTCGCGCAAGGCGCCCGGGTCGTCGGCGCGGCGCCGTACACCGACCCCGATCCGCGCGGACAGATCGACCGCGTGTTTGGCATGGCGCGCGACTTCGACGTCGACATCGACATGCACCTCGACCTCGGCGACTCGCCCGAGCATATGGACGTCGAGTACGTGTGCGAGATGACCGAGCGCCATCGCTACGGCGGGCGCGTCGCGATCGGCCATGTCACGAAAATGTCACTGCTGCCGCCCGAGCGCTTCGAGCCGCTGGCGCGAAGGCTGGCCAACGCCGGCGTGGCCGTCACCGTGCTGCCGTCGACCGACCTGTTCCTGATGGGACGCGGACAACGCCACAGTGTCGTTCGCGGCGTGCTCGCAGCGCACGAGCTCCTGCACCGCGGGGTGAACTGCTCGCTGTCGACCAACAACGTGCTCAATCCGTTCACTCCGTTCGGCGACTGCTCGCTGGTGCGCATGGCCAACCTGTACGCCAACGTCTGCCACGTCGGCACGCGCGACGGCTTGCGCGAGTCGCTGGCCATGGTCACGCATCGCTCGGCAAAGCTCTTGCGCCTGCCGGATTACGGCATCGCGGAAGGCGCCCCGGCGGACCTCGTCGTGCTGGACTGTGCGACCCCTGAGCAAGCCGTGGCGGAACTCGCGGTCCCGCTGTACGGGTTCAAGCGCGGCCGCCGGACCTTCACCCGCCATCCCGCGGAGCTCCACCGGCCCTGACGCGCTAAGAGCTCCTCCCGGACCTGTGGATGAGTCACCTCGGGTGGAAAACCTCCCTTGGCTCGATTGCTGCAGCTGAATCGGCTCGCTTGGTCAGGGTGTCAAAAACTAGCGCTTCACATGGACCGAAAAGCTCAAGCACTGTCACCTGCTGTAAGAGCCCCCTTGCGACGTTGGCCGTACACACCGATACCGTCCTGATTCGAGCGCTCGCGCAAACGATTTCGCGAGTTCCAGAATCTTTCCGGCATCAATTGTCGCGATGCGAAAATCAGGGTGTCCTTCATCTTGCCATCGAACACCCCGGTCGCGCGTGTAATGCAAGGATGCGAAACGCGCTGAACATTCGTCCATCGCAGCCTGCTCATACGCCGAATCGATCTGACCACCATCCGGTGCACCTAGATATATGTAGGGCATCGTTCCGACCTCTTCTAATGCAGAGCGGACCAAGGTTTCACGCTTTGTTGCGTGGATTCGCAAGGAAGTATGAGTTTTCTGTTCAGCGTTCTTGAATCGCACCCGGCGCGCGTGCGTTGCTCTTTGCTGCGCTCCGATGCGCACTGACGACCAGGCCTCGCGCATGCAGTAGAGTTGTCCGGGTTCGCGCTGGAGGCAACGCGCATTCCGTTGGTCCGGCTCAACACCGCGGAGGTATACGCCAACGTCGCGCTGTTCTTCCCAAGCGGCGGGGAGTGACACACCAGAACGGTAGTGCGGGGTTGCGGTGCATCATGAACGCGGAATTACCCAAGGTCCCGTCGTTACCGTTCGGCGCGTAACCCCGGCGTAACCCCGAAACTGTCGTTGTACAACTGTGTCGTACTTCAGCGCAGCGAAGGATTCTCAAGCGCAGATGAATCTGCCACCGACACAAGGACTTGTACTCGAAGATCTGGGCCGAAATGCGCTATGTCCTTCCTGACAGAAGGGTAACACTTCATTCCGGACACATAGGTAACACTTCTGCACTTTGCGGGAGCGCAAAGTGCCTTGGAAGGAGTGTTGCCAGATGGATGAACGGCTGCGATTCGTAGCCCGGTTGCTCGACGGCGAGAAGATGGCGGCTCTGTGCCGGGAGTTCGATGTCTCGCGCAAGACCGGCTACAAGATCTTTCAGCGCTACAAGGACTGCGGGCTCGAGGGACTGACCGATCGCAGCCGCAGGCCCTATCGGCAGGCCAACCAGCTACCCTTTCAGATCGAGGCGCTGGTCGTGCAGCTCAAGCGCGAGCATCCGAGCTGGGGCGCGCCGAAGATCCGCGAGAAGCTGCGACGCTTGCATAGCGAGGTCCAGACCCCGGCCATCAGCACCGTGCACGCCGTGCTCGATCGTCATGGCCTGGTCAGCCACGGCCGCAAGCGCCGCTATCGAGCCCAAGGCACAACCCTGTCGCAGCCTCGGCATCCCAATGATCTGTGGTGCGCCGACTACAAAGGCGAGTTCATGCTCGCCGATCGACGCTATTGCTATCCGCTTACCGTCAGCGACTTTGCCAGTCGCTACCTGTTGAGCTGTGAGGCTCTTGGAAGCACCAAGGAAACCTACGCCCTCACCGTGTTCGAGCGCGTGTTCAAGGACTTCGGCTTGCCCAAGGCCATCCGCACCGACAACGGCGTGCCCTTCGCCAGTCCGCACGCGCTCTTCGGCTTGAGCAAGCTCGCCGTCTGGTGGCTAAGACTCGGCATCCACATCGAGCGCATCAAGCCCGGCCATCCCGAGCAGAACGGCCGCCACGAGCGCATGCACCTGACCTTGAAGAAGGAAACCACCAAGCCGGCTGCTCAGAACTTCCTGCAGCAGCAGGCCCGGTTCGATGACTTCCTCGACTGCTACAACCGCGAGCGCCCGCATCAGGCGCTCGACATGCAGTATCCCGCCGAGCTCTACCAGCCCTCACCGCGCCCCTATCACGGACTCGATGAGCTGCACTACCCCTTCCACGACCGCACCATCACCGTCACCCAGTGCGGGCGCATCTGCTTCGGCCGGCGCAAGATCAACTTGAGCACCGTCTTCGCCGGACAGAACGTCGGCGTCAAGGAGGTCAGCGATAGAATCTGGCTGGTGAGCTTTATGGACTACGACTTGGGATTCTTCGACCACGAGACCGGGCGCCTCGGCAGCGTCGAGAACCCCTTCGCCGCAAAAGTGTTACCTATGTGTCCGGTATAAAACGTTACCCATGTGACCGGAATGCACCCATGTATATTGGTAGCGAGCGAGGGACTCGAACCCCCGACCAAAGGATTATGATTCCTCTGCTCTAACCAGCTGAGCTAGCTCGCCAAAGGGGCCGTATTATCGACGATTCAGCGTGCTGCTGTCAAAGCGGCGCCATGCTCTTTAGATGCACGCTTCGCAGCGACCGGCGCGCAAAAAACAGCGGCCCCTCGGGGCCGCTGCCTTCGCTACATACTTTTCCTTCGTCAGGAAATCTAGCGTAGCGTCGCTGCGCTTTTGATGTCGGCGGCCAATTGCTCGCCCTGCGGATTGCGCGCGTCGCCACGCACCAGGATATCGGGTGGCAGCACGCTCTTTCCGTAGTACGCGTTGTTCCAGTCATTGGCCGGACTGATCACCGAGCCTTCGAGATTCAGGCCGCCGTACAAGCCCTTCGAGCGGCTGAATGCGACGAAATCGGTCGTGATGTCGCTGTTGGCGCCGGCGCCAACCGGTCCGGCCGCGATGCTGGCGTCACCGCCCAGCTTCACCGAATTCGCCAGCAGCGAATTCAGGCCTTTTTCCGTCATGACCAACGTGATGGTCTGCGATACGGACAGGCCCGCCTGGAAGCCGACGCTCGCGGCGCCGATGTTGTAGAAGGCGGGGCCAGCCCATTTTCCCTGGCTGTCGCGTGAATAGAGCACGGCACGACCGCCCGAACCGCCGAAGATCCAGCCTGCCTTGACGATTTCCGGAGCGATCAGTACCCCGCGGGCCTTGCCGACGTTGGCACGGAACCACGTCATGTCTGGGTCGCGCTGGAAATCCGCGAACGTCGATTGCGCGGAAGTGACGAGTTGGTTCTGATCCTGTTGCGCGACCGCGGGTGCGCTGATGCCGACGACCGCCGTAGCGGCGACGATTCCCAGCCAATAACGGGCATCGCGGGCGCGATTGGAATTCGATTGCATGTATTTGTGCATCTGTTTCTCCTTGGGTCGGCAAAAAGTGACGCTTCGTGCGATCGCCGCTGCCGCGCCGGCGCAGGCCGCTGCAGTTGCGTTCACAACGCGTGACCCAGCTTGAGTGATCCGGCCTGCCGCGCCTATCGTCCGACGGCGCATTGCGATGTAGGACGACCGCGATCCGATGTAGGACAGGCAGCGGGGAGGTTCAGTGGCCAGGGCGGGGACGCACCGCCCAGAGGTCGAGATAGCGCCCCAGCGCATCGCCGTCGGAGCGGGCTGCGCATCCGATGTAGCCGTCGGGTCGCAAGAGATAGACAGCGTCCCGCGCCAGGCCGGCGGCGCGCATCTGGTCGCGCCAGCCAAATGCATGCAGCGCGATGCCGCGCGCCTTGCACAGTGCGGCCACCGTGGACGTCGGCGTTCCGTAGACGTGCACCTGCCAGTCGAGTGCACCGAGCGGCGCGAAGTTGTCGTCTGTGCCGGTGTCGGTTCCCACCCTGACCCAGGGCAGCCGGTCGCCGGCATGCACTCCGCCGGCGGTCCCGCTGCTCAGTGCGCTAGAGCGATACTCGATTGCCGTCTGCGAAATCGTCCGGAACATGAACGGGCGTACCGACGCCAGGGAGAACAGCGCCGGCATGAGCCGTGGCACGACTTGGGTGCGCACCCAGCGCGCCCGCGGTGTGTCGCTGGTGACCAGCCGAAACGCGCGATCGGTGGTGGCGACAAGCCGCTTGGCAAAGGCGATGCGCTCGGGCTCGTAGGTGTCGAGCAGCCGCGGGGCAGCGTCGCCCCGCACCACCGCCGCGAGCTTCCAGGCGAGATTGACCGCGTCGCCCAGCCCGGTGTTCATGCCCTGGGCGCCGACCGGACTGTGGATGTGCGCGGCATCACCAAGCAGGAACGCGCGGCCGGTGCGAAAATGCGCCGCCACCCGATGGTGTACGTGATAAGTCGAGAACCAGTTGATGCGTTCGACGGTCACGCCCAGCCGCTCGATGACTTCTTTGCTCACGTCCGACCAGCCGAGCGCGCGCGACGCGGGAGCCGCGTCCTCCCGGACCGTGCCGATGAACCGCCCCCGGCCATCGCCTTTCATCGGAAACACGGCGAGGAATGCGGCAGTGTCGAGCGCAACGTGCAGTTCGTGATTCATCACCGGACCGGAGGCTTCCGCGTCGGCGACGTAGAACATGTGGCCGTAAGTGCCGCCAGGAAATCCGGTAGCGAGCTGTTCGCGCACGACGGAGCGCGCGCCATCGCAGCCGGCAAGATACGCAGCTTCACACGACTCGGCACCGCCATCCGCGAGCCTGAGCTGCGCGACGATGCCGTTGCCGCGATCCTCGAAACCGACGAGTTCGGTCGGGCGCTCGACCTTGACGCCGAGTTCGGCCAGGCGATCGATCAGCAGGCGCTCGTGTTCGTCCTGCGGGAAGATCAGCATGTACGGGTAGGGGCTCAAGCCCACGCCCATGTCGCCGAAGCGTACGTGCCCGACTTGGCGGCCCTTCACCCACAGATTCGCGGCGACGAATTTGAGCCCGCGTTCGACCACCTGTTCGGCGATGCCGAGCTGACGATAGAATTCCAGCGTGCGCGCCTGCACGCCCAGCGCGCGCGAAGTGGTGCCCGGCTCCGCGACCTTGTCGATGATGCGCACGCGGACGCCTACCCGCGTGAGCCAGAGCGCAAGGACCAGGCCGGTGGGACCGGCACCGGCGATCAACACGTCGCAGCTTTTCACGATACGATTATAGTCACGCGGGTGCACGTGCCAAGGTCGACGGCGTATGCTGTGACCCGCCACGCGGCACTCCATCGTTGACGGCATGACCGAGCCTCCACCAGCGGGTTTTCATCCGGCGCCGTCGCGTCCGCGCCTTCGCCTGCCGGTGGGCGCCTGCGACGCGCATTGCCACGTGTTCGGGCCGGCGCGCATTTTTCCGTTCGCGGCCGAGCGCACTTTTACGCCAGGCGACGCGCCCAAGGAAAGCCTGTTTGCGCTGCATGCGTTGCTGGGCATCGAGCGCTGTGTGATCGTGCAATCGGGCTGTCACGGCTTCGACAATCGCGTCGTCGCCGACGCCATCGCGGCGAAGCAAGGTCGCTATTGCGGCATTGCGTTGGTGCCGCTGACCATCAGTGATGCCGAATTGCGCGGACTGCACGAACAGGGCTTTCGTGGTGCGCGGTTCAGCTACATGATGCATCTTGCAGGCAGTCCGCCGCTGGCCGACGTGATCGCGTTCACGCATCGGCTCGCCCGGCTGGGCTGGCAACTGCATCTGCATTTCGATCCATCGCTTATCGACGGAATTGCGCCGTTGCTGACGCGTTCCGCGACGCCGGTCGTCGTCGACCACATGGCGCGCATCGACGCCTCGCTTGGTCCCGATCAACCCGCGTTTCGCGCGTTGCGCGCGCTGCTGGAGCACGATCACATCTGGGTCAAGGTCAGCGGCGCCGACCGTTGTTCGCGGCGGGGACCGCCGTACGCCGATGCCGTACGGTTGGCACGAACGCTGGTCGAGTCCTGCGGCGATCGCGTCCTGTGGGGCACCGATTGGCCCCACCCGAATCACCACCATGTCCCGGATGACGGACTGCTGGTCGACATCCTTGCGGAAATCGCGCCAAGCGACGCGGCACTGCGCGCGCTGTTGGTAGACAATCCGCAACGGTTCTATCGATTTCCGGTTGCGCTCGCGGCAACGAGCGACGACGCAAAGGCGTAGACAGCGATGAGCGGACGGCTGCAGGACAAAGTGGCAATCGTGATCGGCGCGGGTTCGGTCGGCCCCGGATGGGGCAATGGCCGCGCAATCGCGTTTCGCTTCGCGCAGGAGGGTGCGCGCGTGTGGGCGGTCGATCGGAACCTGAGCCATCTCGAGGAAACGCTGGCACGCGTGCACGAGGTCGGCGGCACGATCGCGACGCATGTCTGCGACGCGACCGACGGCGCGGCGATCGCGGCCATGGTGGCCGCGTGCCGCACACGCTGGGACAGGGTGGACATCCTGGTCAACAACGTCGGTGGCTCCACGCCCGGCGGACCGGTCGAAATGACCGAGGAGGTTTTCGATGCGCAGGTCGCGCACAATCTGAAAAGCGCTTTCCTGGGTTGCAAGCACGTCCTGCCGCTGATGGAGGCGCAGCGTGCCGGCGCCATCGTCAACATCGCATCGACCTCGGGGCTGCGCTGGACCGGCGCGGCGCAGGTTGCGTACGCGGCGACCAAGGCCGGCGTGATACAGATGACGCGAAGCATCGCGGTGCAATACGCGGCCAGGGGAATTCGCGCCAACTCGGTGGTGCCGGGGCAACTGCACACGCCGATGGTGGAAGCCCGGCTGGCGAAGCAGCGCGCCGGCGGCGATATCGATGCGTTGCTGCGGCAGCGGCTGGCACGCATCCCGCAGGGTTTCATGGGGGACGGCATGGATACCGCCAATGCCGCGCTGTTCCTCGCGTCGGAAGAAGCCCGGTTCATCACCGGCGCCGATCTGGTCGTCGATGGCGGCATGACCGTGCGTTGCGACTGACCGCCACGCACCCCGCGCGCCCGGACGATCCGTCGCGCGCCGGCGGCACCCGCGGTATGCTGCGGTCGACCAGGAGGAGGAACCCGCATGACCAAGTTGATGCTGGCACTTGCCATAGTGTGCATGTTGGGTGCCGCTCCGGCCCACGCGCAGTCCGGCGGCATGAAGATCGTCATTTCCTTTCCGCCGGGCGGTCCGGTGGATTTCGTCGCGCGCGTGCTGGCCGAGGGCCTGTCGAAGGAGCCGAACCAGACGGTCGTCGTCGACAATCGTCCGGGAGCCAACGGCGGCATCGCCGCGCAGGTCGTCGCCAAGGCGCCGCCTGACGGCAACACGCTGTGGCTGACCAGCGCGGGCGCTGCGGTCATGAACCCGGCGCTGTACGACAGCTTGACCTACGACATGCAGCGCGACTTCCTGCCAGTGACGCTCGTGGTGAACAATTCCGAGGTGCTGGTGGTCAATCCGACGAATCCCGCGCGCAGCGCCGCCGAACTCGTAGCGATGTCGAAACAGAAGCCAGACGGTTTGGCGATTGCGTCGTCCGGCATCGGCAGCATGCCGCATCTGGCGATGGAACTGATGGCCGATTCGACCAAGGCCAATCTGCTGCACGTGCCCTACAAAGGCGCCGCGCCGGCGCTCACCGACGTGATGGGCAACCAAGTCGTCGGTTTTTTCGGCGACATCCCGGGCCTGATCGGATTCGTGCGCGGCGGCAAGCTGAAGGCGCTGGCGATCGCGGCGCCGAAGCGGCATCCGCTGCTGCCCGACGTGCCCACGCTGGACGAACAGGGGATCCACGGCGTGGAATCGAACAACTGGTACGCTCTGTTCGCGCCTGCGAAAACGCCGCCGGCACGCATCGAGGAACTGAACAAGGCGGTGCGCAGGGTCCTGACGACCGAACCTTACCGCTCGCGCCTGCTCGATTCGGGCGCGGAGCCGATGCCCGGCAGCAGCGAGGAGCTGCTCGTGCTGGTGAAAACCGACACCGCCAAGTGGGGCAAGATCATCAAGGACAAGAAGATCAAGGGGGAATGAGCATGGCCACCCGCGTCGCGCCGGTCGTACCGGGCACGCGCGCCGAACTCGCGGCGATCGAGGCGTCGATCAAGGTACAGCGCGGGCACATCTCGCTGCTCTACCAGGTGCTGCTCAACAGCGCGCCGCTGGCGGAAGGCTGGGAGAAGATGCTCACCGCCGTGCGCAACCGCAGTACGTTGCCGGCGGATATCCGCGAGCTGGTGATCCTGCGCGTCGCAGCGTTGAATCGCGCACCCTTCGAGTTCGAGGCGCACGCGCCGGTCGCGCGCAAGGTCGGCGTGTCCGAGGCGAAGCTCGTTGCGCTGCGCGACGACAAGCCGGGCGACGCGTTCACGCCGCTGGAGCGCGCGGTGTTCGCGCTCACCGACGCCATGACCCGGGACGTGCAGGTGCCCGACGCATTGTTCGAGCCGTTGCGCGCGCACTTCGATGCGCGTTCGCTGGTCGAGCTCGTGGCGACGGTGGCGGCGTACAACATGGTCTCGCGCTTTCTGGAGGCGCTCCGGATCGGCCACTGATGGTGTGGCGCACAACTCTGCGCGGTAGCCAGAAAAGGGCGTCTTCGCGTACCCTGTCTGTTGCCAGTCGCCGGGCCGTAGGTCGGCGACGGATGGTTTGGGGGAGGCGATGGCTCGGGCCACAAAACCGGTAAGGACCAAGGTCGCGCCAAAGCGCCCGGCTGCGCGCAAGCCGGCGCAGAAGCCTCGCGCGAAACCCTCGGTCGCGCAACGGCTCGAGGAGGCTCTCGCGCAGCAGGCCGCAACCGCAGAGATCCTGCGTGTGATGGCCAGCTCGCCCACCGATGTCCAACCGGTTCTGCAGGCGGTCGCGCAACGCGCCGCCGAGTTGTGCAACTCGCCGTTCGCGCGCGTGTTTCTCGCCGACGGGAACCTGATGCGCCCAGTGGCCCACTATTCGGTCGGAGGCGAATATGGCATTCCCGTGCATACCATGCCGCTGCGCAGGACCTCCGTCACCGGCCACGCAGTGCTGGACGGCAAGACTATTCATCACGCCGACGTCGTTCCGCTCCTGAACGCCGTGTACCCGGACGCTCGCGAGAACGTGATGAAGGCCGGAATCCGGGCCGTGCTGGCCGTTCCGCTGGCGGGCAAGAGCGGCGTGTACGGCGCCATCGTCCTGTGGCGACGGGAGGCTGGACTGTTCGCACCCGACCAGGTCGCGCTGGTGGAGACCTTCTCGCGGCAAGCCGCGATCGCGATTGAGAACGTGCGCCAGTTCCACGCCACGCAGGAAGCGTTGGAACAGCAGACCGCGACGAGCGAGATCCTGCGTGTCATCAGCAGTTCGCCGACCGACGCGCGGCCGGTGTTCGATACCATCGCGGCCAGTGCACTTCGCCTTTGCGACGCGGTGTTCAGTGTCGTCTACCGGTTCGACGGCGAGCTCATCCACATCGAGGCGCTGCACAACCTCGCCGCCGCCGGCGTTGAGGCCTTTCGCGGCATCTACCCTTGTCGACCAGAACGCGGCGGAGGCACCCAGCGTTGCATTCTGACCGGCAGCATCGTTCACATTCCCGACGTACTTGAGGATCCAGAGTACGTATATCGGGACGCCGCACGAAAAGCGGAGTACCGGAGCGTCTTGTCGGTCCCGATGCTTCGTGACGGACAACCGATTGGCGCGATCGCTGTTTTTCGGGTTGCGCCGCAGCCGTTTCCGGATGCGCAGGTCGAGCTGCTGACGACGTTTGCCGACCAGGCGGTTATCGCCGTCGAGAACGTCCGCTTGTTCACGGAGTTGGAAGCGCGCAACGCGGACCTGACCGAGGCGCTGGAGCAACAGACCGCGACCAGCGACATCCTGAGCGCGATCAGTCAGTCACAAACGGATGCGCAACCAGTGTTTGATACGATTGCCGCACACGCCCTTAAACTCTGCAACGCCGGCTCTGTTACGGTGACCAAGTTCGACGGCAAACTCTTGCATCTCGTGGCCATCGCGGTGGCGGACCCGCGGGGCGAGGGCGCCGTGCGTGAACTCTTTCCCCGGCCGCCGAGTCGCGAGACTACGGCATCGCGCGCTCTCCTGACCGGCAGCATCGTGATGATTCCCGACGTCGTCGACGATCCTGATTTCGCGCAGAAGGCCAACGCCGTCGCCGGAGGTTTTCGCAGCACACTGGCCGTGCCCTTGATTCGCGGCGGCCAACCGATCGGTGTAATCACGGTCGGCCGGCCCGATCCAGGACACTTTCCGGATACACAGGTCGCTTTGCTGCAATCGTTCGCCGACCAAGCGGTTATCGCGATTGAAAACGTACGCTTATTCTCGGAACTGGAATCGCGCAATCGTGAGCTTGGCGAGTCGCTGGAGCAACAGACGGCGACAGGTGAGATCCTTCGGGTCATCTCGAGATCGCCCACGGACGTGCAGCCGGTATTCGATGCGATCGCCGCCAATGCGACCCAACTCTGCGGCGCAACCGACGCGATCATCCGTCGCGTCGACGGTGACATGGCCATACTCGTCGCTCACCATGGGGTACTGCCCGGCATAGGCGTCGGTGATCGGATGCCCCTCGACCGGGGTTCGGTAATGGGTCGCGCGGTCGTTGATCGGCGTACGGTTCACATCGATGACCTTGCTGCGCAGCCTGATCATGAGTTTCCGGTCGGGCGCGACCTGGCCAAACGCTTCGGCTATCGGACCGTGATGGCCACGCCGTTGCTGCGCGAGGGCGTGCCGATTGGCGCGATCGGGCTTCGCCGGCTGGAGGTTCACCCGTTCTCGGATAAGCAAGTCAAGCTCCTGGAGACCTTCGCCGACCAGGCGGTGATTGCCATCGAGAACGTTCGCCTGTTCAAAGAGCTTAAAGAGCGCAATGCGGACCTGACCGAGGCGCTCGAGCAGCAGACGGCGACGAGCGAGATCCTGCGCGTGATCAGCCGGTCGCAGATAGACGCACAACCCGTTTTCGAGGCTATCGCGGCCGCCGCCCTGAACCTTTGCCGCGCCAACTTGGCAAACGTTTTTACGTACGACGGCGAAATGATTCATCTTGCCGCGGTCGCCAACACGAAGGTTGATCCGGAATATCTTGCTGCCATACAGAAGGCTTTTCCAAGGCCACCCGGTCGCGATACGTGTGCGGGGCGCGCGGTCCTAACACGGACCGTTGTTGCAATCCCGAACGTGACTGAGGATCGTGAGTACCGGATCAGTGCTCAGACGCTTTCGGGGGGTTTCCACAGTGTACTTGGCGTCCCGCTGATGCGCGACGGTACTGCGATTGGTACCATCGTCGTCGGGCGGCTCGAATCCGGGTCGTTCGCCGACGACCAGGTCGCACTGCTAAAGACTTTCGCCGACCAGGCGGTGATCGCGATCGAGAACGTGCGCCTGTTCAAGGAACTGGAAGCCCGCAACGCGGACCTGACCGAAGCGCTCGAACAGAAGACCGCGACGGGCGAGATCCTCCGAGTTATCAGTCAGTCGCAGACGGACGTGCAGCCGGTATTCGACACCATTGTTGCGGCTGCCCGGAACCTGTGCAACGCGACGTCGGCGAACGTCTTTACGTTCGACGGCGAACTGGTCCATCTGGCCGCTCTCGTGAATGTCAATGCGGAATATGTTGAGGCGATGCATCAGTACTATCCAAGGCCACCGAGCCGCGACACCGCCGTCATGCGCGCAATATTGACATCCAGCGTCGTTGCGATAACGGATACGGTCGAGGACCTTAGCTATGCAGCTGAGCTTAGGTCAATCGCCGGTGGTTTCCGCAGCGTCCTTGCGGTTCCATTGATTCGCGACGGAACTCCGATTGGTGGAATCGCCGTTGGCCGGCCCGAGCCGGGACCCTTCCCGGACGAGCAGATCGCATTGCTGCAAACCTTCGCCGACCAGGCGGTGATTGCGATCGAGAACGTGCGGCTGTTCAAGGAACTCGAAGCGCGCACGGCCGATCTGACACAGTCCGTGAGTGAATTGAAGGCGCTGGGCGAGGTCGGCCACGCGGTCAGTTCGACCCTCGACCTGGCCACCGTGTTGAGCACGATCGTCTCGCGCGCCACGCAGCTTGCCGGCATGGATGGAGGCTCGATCTACGAATACGACGAAGCGCGCGAGGAGTTCTACCTGCACACTGCGTACCGGTTGCATGATGAACTGGTCGCGGCACTACGGGCGGTTCCGATTCGCAAAGGGGAAGGCGCGCTGGGGCGGATGGCGGTGACCGGCGAGCCGGTGCAGGTTCGCGACATCCTTGACGAGCACAAGTACCAGAGCCGGGTCCGAAAGACTCTCATTCGAACCGGACATCGGGCGCTCCTGACCATTCCGCTGTTGCGCGAGGACCACCTGCTCGGCGGGTTGGTCGTATATCGCAACTCCGCCGGCGAATTCTCGCCGCAGGTGATCGACCTGCTCAAGACGTTCGCAACGCAGTCGGCCTTGGCCATCCAGAATGCGCGCCTGTTCCGGGAGATCGAGGACAAGAGCCGGCAGCTCGAAGTGGCCAGCCAGCACAAGAGTGAATTCCTGGCCAACATGTCGCACGAGTTGCGCACGCCGTTAAACGCCATCATCGGTTTCTCGGAAGTCCTCGCGGAGAGGATGTTCGGCGAGGTCAACGACAAGCAGGCGGAATATCTCGCCGATATCCTGGATTCGGGACGGCACCTGCTGGCGCTCATCAACGACATTCTCGACCTGTCGAAGATCGAGGCGGGGCGGATGGAGCTGAACCTGAGCGAGTTCGACTTGCCGACCGCCATCGACAACACGATGACGCTGCTGCGGGAACGCGCGCACCGGCGAGAGATCACGCTCGAGCGCACGCTCGACGAGCGTCTCGGGAAGATGCACGCCGACGAACGCAAGGTGAAGCAGGTCCTGCTGAATCTTCTGTCCAACGCGTTGAAGTTCACGCCGGAGGGCGGACGCATCGACGTGCGCGCCCGCATGTTCGACAGCAGCGCCGAGATCTCCGTCACCGACACCGGCGTGGGCATCGCTCCCGAGGATCAGGCGACGGTGTTCGAGGAGTTCCGTCAGGTCGGGGCGTCGTCGAAAAAGGTGGAAGGCACCGGGCTCGGCCTCGCCATTTCGCGCAAGTTCATCGAACTCCACGGCGGCAGGATCTGGGTCGAGAGCGAGGTGGGCAAGGGCTCCAGGTTCGCGTTCACGGTGCCGTTGAAGACCGAACTGCCGGCGTAATAGGCGCGGTCTTGTCGTTGGGTGGCAACTGCAGCCCGGGCGACGGGGCCACTTCGGTCAGCGGGCGCCTGCCTGTTCCAACATGACAACCATCTGTTTGTAGCCGCGCCCACGCGCGAGCCTGAGCGGCGTCGTGCCGTTGCGATCGGGCAGATTGACATTGGCGCCCGCGTCGACCAGCAATTTGAGCGTGGCGGTGTGCCGCAGTCCGCCGTCTCCGAGCACGATCGATTCGATCAGCGCAGTCCAGCCCAGGTTGTTGACGTGATCAAGCGGGGCCCGTGCGCGGATGAGCTCGCGCACGATGTCGACGTGACCGAGGTGCGCCGCCGCGATCAGCGCGGTGCCGTCGTAGCGGCTGGTGATGTTCGCGGCGCTGCAGCCGATGTCGAGCGCGACTTTCAGCGTCGGCACATCGTTGGCGACCGCTGCGATGGTCACGATGTCGTAACGGTCCTGCTCGAGCGCGTTCGGATTGGCGCCCGCCTTGACCAGCGCCCGCATCGCGTCGTGCTTGCTGCCGTACGCAGCGACATGCAACGGCGTACGGCCGTAGGCATCGCGGACATCGACCGCACTGCCGCTTGCGACCAGGCGCGCGATTTCCGCAGCATCGCCGCGCGCGGCGGCGGCGAGCAGGTCCGTGTACGCCGCATGCTCCATGGTGGAGGGTGCGACTTGCGCGGTGCGCGCCTGCAATGCTCATCGATACCACCAGCAGCGCCATGATCGCTCGCATGCGATGTCGCTCCGGAAAAACTCGCGTTGTCACCACCGACAGCCGCTGTCGCCGATCGCACTGGAGACCAGTGGGACCGCCGCCAGCAATCCCATATCCGCGTAGGCATTGCGGCAATCGGGTTTGGCCGCCTTTGCCAGGGCGCGCGCTTCCTTCGACTCGCGCTCCGGCGGCGGCGGAACGATCGGCAGCAATCCGCGTGAACCCGAACCTTCACGCGCGACGGCACGCGCTGCACGCTTCTTTGCCTCCTCCAGGTCGAGGCGCGGCGCGCTGCCCGGCTCGGAGGAAGGCGTCACGGTGTCGCGCCGCGGCTTGAACATGTCTTCGTCCGGTTCGGGCGTGCCGAAGCGCAAACGTGGCGGGGATTCCGCGGGTGCGGCGTCCGTTCGCGCTGGCGGTCGCACTTCGGGCGCCCTTTCAGGCGCGATGCGTTCTGCTGGACGCGGTGCGATCTCGCTCGGAACATCGCGCGGCACCGGTGCCGCGGCCGGTGCAGCGGCGGGCGGAGCAACCTCTCGCGGCGCGCTCGGGGTCACTGGCTCGGGTCGCGCGACCGGCTCCGGTGGTGCGATGCGGGGCGGTGTCGCGACAGGGGGTGCGGGCTCAGCTTCGATTCTTGGCGTCGGAGCGGACTCCGAAGGTGTCGCGGGGGCGATCGGCACGACGCGTGGTTTGGCCTCGGGTGGCGGAGCAATCTCGCGATCGACCGTGGGTGGCACGACACGTTCGACAGGCGCAGGCACAGGCGTATCTCGCGGCTTCGTTTCCATCGGTGGTGGCGGCGGAGCATCGACGGATTTCGTCTCTGCCGCCGGCGCGGATTCGCGCTCGATGGGCGGTGGCGGCACGGCCGGGACGTAAGGCTTGTCGACCACCTCCGGCGCATCGAGATTCAAACGCGGCAGCGGCTCCGGCGCGCTTGGCGCAATCGGTGGGGTTGCGGGCGCGGGCGGCGGTGCTTCCTGCAGCGCAGGGGGCACGCTGTCGCGCACGCTCGTGTCCGTTGGCGGTTGCGGCGCAGGGACCTCGGTTGGACGCGCCTGGTCACGGATTCGCGGCGCAAGGGCGGCGGCGCCCGTGTGTGGCAGCAGAGGCGTTCCGGGCGAAGCAGTATCGACACCGGGCGCGAGTCTGAAGCCGGGTCCGTGCTCCTCGGTCAGGGCACGCAGGGTGACATCGAGCGCATCGCCGAAGTCGCGGTCGCGTCGCGCTCCGCTGTAAGTCGTCGTGCCGAACAGCACGACGATCCACACGTGCAGGAGCATCGACAGCAGTACGCACTGATTCAGCGTACGTCGGTCGCGCGCGGCCATCGATGGCCGCGCGCGGCGAGGCCTGGCGCGCGGGCTCACGTGTCCCATTCCCGGTCGACCCCGTCTGGTAGCGCTGGATGCGCGGCGCCCGATCTCGCGCAGTGCAGTTGTCGATCCACGTGGGCGTCCGCATCAGCCTGTTGGCCTCGATTCTGCCACGCTACGGGCAGACCGGCAGGCGGCATTTCCATTACACTTGCCGCTAGTCCGTCGTCTTCGACCAACGGACCTTCGTCATTGTCGACGCCCATTTGGAGGAGTGTCCATGAAATCCGCTGCTCGCTGCGGCATTGCGCTTGCCGCGCTCGCCTTTGCCGTAACGACCTACGCCGATGTTGCGGTTCCCCCTCCCGGCGCCAGCCCGCGCGTCGACGCCATCAAGAAGGCGGGCGTGCTGCGCGTGGGCGTGCTTGCCAATGCACCGTGGCTGGTCGAGAACACATCCGGGTCGGGCGAAGCCTGGAGTGGGCCGGCATGGCTGCTGGCGAACGAATACGCAAAGCGCCTGAACGTCAAGCTCGAAGCCGTGCCGGTCAGCCACGAGACCAAGGTGCCGGTGCTGGCGTCCAACCAGGTCGATATTTCGGTGACGCCGCTCGCGGAGACGGCCGATCGCTTGAAAGTCGTCGATTTCATCATCTACTCGAACACCAGCGTGTGCATGTTCGGCCTGGCATCCAATCCAAAATTTGCCGCGGCGAAATCCGTGGACGATCTGAACAAGCCCGAGATCACCATCGCCTACTACACTGGCGGCGGCGAAGAGGGCTGGGTGAAGGAGCGCTTTCCCAAGGCGCAGCTGCGCGGCGTTCCCGGCTCGGGCACCGCGCCGGTCGAAGAGGTGATGGCGAACCGTGCCGACGCGGTGCCGATCAATCGCGTGCCCTGGGTGGCGATGGGGCGCAAGCTCAAGCAGCTCGCGGTGCTCCCCAAGGACAACAATTGCCAGAACAGTACCGAGAAAGCGGCACCGGTCGGCATGGCGGTCGACAAGAATCAACCGGCGTTCGTCAACTGGGCACGCGCAGTCGAGAAGGAACTCGAAGCCAAGCTGAAAGCCGATGAAGCGAGGGTCGTCGATACGATGAAGTAAATTGTCGTGCCGGCGGTTGCAGGCACTTCGCCGGTAAGCTGTGACCGCATGGACTTCGACCTTTCCGTCATCACCGAGCACTGGCGCTTCCTGGCGTCGGGCATCGGCATCACGCTGGTGCTCTCGCTGGTGTCGGGGTTGACCAGCATCGCGGTGGGCTTTGTCGTCGCGCTGCTGCGGTTGTACGGGCCGTCCTGGTTGCGCCCGATCGTCGTGCTCTACATCGATTCGATGCGTGCGATCCCGGTGCTGGTCGTCCTGGTCTGGACCTTTTTCGCGTTGCCGATCGTCACCGGGCTGACCATGCCGCCGTTTTTCGCGGCGCTGATCGGGCTGACCGTGCATCTCGCTGCATACGTCGCCGAGATCGTGCGCGCCGGTGTCGAATCGGTGCGTCCCGGACAGACGCGCGCATCGCTCGCTCTCGGCATGTCGCGCGCGCAGATCGTGCGCCGGATCGTCTTGCCGCAGGCGATCGTGCGCATGCTGCCTGCGTTCGGCTCGTTGCTGTCGATCACGATCAAGGACACGGCCATCGCTTCCGTGATCGCCGTGCCCGAACTGATGCGCCAATCCGAGACCCTGGCCGGCCAGAGTTTCCAGCCGATCGAGGTCTACACCTTCGCGATGCTGGTCTATTTCGTGATCCTGTTTCCGGTCACGCGCGGCGTGGACATGTTCTATCGCCGCGTCGCGCATTTGGGTCGCTCATGAGCGCCACGGCAGTCCAATGAACTTCGACTGGAGCGTCGTCTGGGAGCATCGGCAGGAACTGCTTGCCGCGACAGGAACGACGATCCTGCTCACGGTGGCGACCATGGCGATCGCGGTGCCTTGCGGCTTGATCGTCGCGGCACTACGGTTGTATGCGTGGTCACCCGTGCGTGCAATGGCGACTGCATATGTCGAGCTTTTTCGCAACCTGCCGCTGATCCTGGTGGTGTTCTGGGCGTTCTACGTTTTGCCGATCTCGACCGGCCTGGGCCTGTCGCCGCTTGCGACCGGACTCGCAGCGCTGGCGCTCAACGTCACTGCGTACAACGCGGAAACGTTTCGTGCCGGCATCAACTCCCTGCGGCGCGGACAGGTCGAGGCGGCGATGGCGCTCGGCATGAGCCGGACGCAGGCATTGCGCCGAGTGCTCGTGCCGCAGGCGTTGCGGCGCGTCCTGCCGGTACTCGCGAGCACCTGGGTGTCGCTGTTCAAGGATACGTCGCTGGTGTCGGTGATCGCTGTGAGCGAACTGGCGTACGTGACCATGCAGATTCGCTCGCAGACTTACCGCGTGCTCGAGATGCTGACCGCGATGGCGGCAATCTACTGGTTGCTGGGCTATCCCCAGGCCAAGCTGGTCGACTGGATCCAACGACGATTCGCGGTGACGGAATGAGCGAGGCGGCGCCACACGTACTTCGCGCCATGGCCTCCGGAGCTAGGATCATCCGCTATCGTGGCGTGATCAAGAGTTACGGCAGCTTCCAAGCGCTGAGCGGCGTGGATCTCGACGTGCATGCGGGAGAAGTCGTTTGTCTCATCGGACCGTCGGGCTCGGGCAAGTCGACGCTACTCCGGTGCACCAACGGCCTCGAGACCATCGACGGTGGCGACATCGAGTTCGAAGGCGCGATGCTGCCGCGCGACGAACGTGCGCTGCGCGCGGTGCGCACGCGCATGGGGATGGTATTCCAGAGCTTCGAATTGTTTCCCCACCTCACCGCGCTGGAGAATGTCGCCGAGGGTCCGCGCACGGTGCTGCGCAAGGATCGCGCAGAGGCAAACAGGCGCGCGACGGCGATGCTGGCGAAGGTGGGTCTCGCCGACAAGGCCGCGAACTACCCATCGGCGCTGTCGGGCGGCCAGCAGCAGCGCGTCGCCATCGCCCGCGCGCTGGCGATGGAACCCGATGTGATGCTGTTCGACGAGCCGACGTCGGCACTCGACCCGGAAACGATCGGCGAAGTCCTGAGCGTGATGAAGACCTTGGCCGACGAAGGCATGACCATGGTCGTCGTGACGCACGAAATGACCTTTGCGCGCCGGGTCGGCGACTGGGTCGCCGTCTTCGATGCTGGCCGCATCGTCGAGCAGGGGCCGCCGATGCAGATATTCGACGCGCCGCTGACAACGCGTACGCGAGATTTTCTCAGCCACCTCGGATGGGCCGGATAATATGCAGTGACCGAGATTCGGTGAGACCGCCAATGTTAGATCGTCGTGTCCTTAGCGGGCCGAGATCGGCCACAAGCGGCCCTCCAATTTCGTTCTTCAAAGCGGTCGCACAATGGCCCAATCGCGCGGTGCCGCATTGGAGTTACCGCTCAGCAGTAATGTGTCGGACGCGCGGTGAAGTGCAGTGCCGCGGAAGATCCGGGCGTCAATCGCTCACCCTTCGACGAAGTTCGAGTTGGTGATCAACGCGAAAAGCGCGAAGGAACGTGGACCACCAGAGCGACTATCTTCTCATAACACGACCATGAACCGCCGCATCATGTCGTTGTCCTCATGCTCAACGATGTGGCAGTGATAGACGTAGGTCTGCGGCGCCGTCACGCCGGCAGGTAGGTCGAACTTCGCGCGGATCCTCGTGAAATACCCCGGGTTGGCCTTAACCGTGTCCTTGAAGCCCCGCTCTTCCGGCGCCGGTGGCTCCTTCGGGCCGGTGGCGAAGGGCGTCGGGTCGATCCCGCCGGGAACGCCGTTCGGTCCACCGTAGGCAGCCTCGTAGGCCTCCGCATCGAACGGCGTGCGATCGACCACCTGGAAGGTCACCAGGTGCGTGTGCATCGGGTGGGTGTCGCCGGTCATGTTGATGTAGACCCAGTCCTCCACCGTGCCGACTTTCGGATTCTCCGTCACCGGAGTGTCTTCGAACTGCGCCGCGTTCAGGTTTAGATACCAAGTCACCTCCTCCGGATCAATTTCGTTGAGCGTGATGTAGCGCGTTCTGACCGGAGGATCGGTCAAATCGGCGTTGCGACCGGGAAGGTTCGATGGGATCGTGGCGGGGCCCGGGCGGCTCACCGTTTTGCCCACGCGAATCTGCATGACCTGTTCGAGCTGAGGCGCCGGATTCGACACCGGCTTCTGCGGCTTGTGGTTCTTCATCACCAGGGTCTCGCCGGCGAACTTGCTGAAATCGACGAGGATGTCGGCGCGCTCGGCCGGCGCCAGTATCATCTGCTTCACCGGCACCGGCACGTCGAACAGACCGCCCTCGGCGCCGATCTGCCACAGTGCGGGGCCGCCGATATCGAGACCCAGGATGCGCGCGTTGCAGCCGTTGAGAATGCGGAAGCGATACATGCGCGGCTCGACATTGAGGTATGGCCAGACCTTGCCGTTGGCGAGCATGACGTCGCCGAAGTACTCGCCGATCCATGTCACACCGGGAATGTCGCTCGTGGGATACAGAAATGTCCCGTCCGCGTTGAATTGCCGGTCCTGAACCACCAGCGGGATCTCGTACGCGCCGCCGGGAATGCCAATTGGGTTTGGCTCCTCTCCTGTGTCGTATTGATCGCGCAGGATGTACGCGGCAGCGAGTCCGGCGAAAACGTTGAGTCGGGTGGCGCCGAGCCCATGGTCGTGGAACCACAAGAGCGAGGCTGGCATCTGCGGCATCTGGTTCGTGTAGAACACGTGCTGCGTGTCACCCGGGCCGAAGCCGTTCGGGGTGACCGCGGGATTGCCGTCGCTGTCTGCCGCCACGAAACCGCCGTGCAGATGGGTCATCAGTCGCACCTGATTGCCGAGAGGCGTGAGTCGTGTGTCGACCGGCATCCAACTGGGGTAGGTCATTGGAAGATTGTTGGTGTAGCTCACATGCAGCGGTATGCCGCTTTGCGCAACAACCGCCATCCCGAAGGAGCCAGCCTGGCCGGCGAGCCCGGTGCCGTCGTCGTACGCCCAAAGGGCCGTCGGCGGCAGTTGGGGATGAAGCTGGCGATAGATCTGTCGCTGCGTGAAGGCATACGTGTTCAGCCCACTGGGCGTGGCAACGACGATGCCCGTACCCGGCACCGGCAGCGGTTCGAGATATTTCGTGAGCTTGCCACCGGCCGCAGCGCGAGCCTCGGGGATGCGCATCGCCCAAGGCACTCCCAACGCCCCGCCAACCCCCAAGCCGTATTTCAGAAATCGCCGTCGTGTGATTCGTTGTTGCATCTCCCCTCCGTGCAC
This sequence comes from uncultured beta proteobacterium, assembly GCA_963821485.1. Classification (GTDB taxonomy): domain Bacteria; phylum Pseudomonadota; class Gammaproteobacteria; order Burkholderiales; family Casimicrobiaceae; genus PALSA-1003. The sequence goes on along the minus strand of CAWGEB010000008.1, from coordinate 351,833 downwards.
AATCGAGGGGACGAGCCGCACAGCCTCCGCTCATCGACTACGTCGACTCGCCCAATGACTTCAATATGCACTGATCTGCGAACGGCAAATTGTTTGGCGTCAAAGAACAATCAAGTTTTCTAATACGGCGCCGCCCAAACGGTGGCGACGAGGTCGGCTTGCCGGTGACCGTGTTGAACGTGCACCCGGATCTCCTTTTCGCTTGCACACCTACTAACTTCGGTCGCTGACCGTCTGCTATCGAGAGTCGCGACCGTCCGGAGTGGGTCGACTGCAGCCACTGTTCCTATGTTCACTTGGTCCGACATCGGATATATAGCGCGTCATAGTCGCGCATTGCACCGACCCTCCAAACCACGTGCGCCGCCAAATATGTCGTAGTTCACTTCAGCGACGCTCCGAGCGCATGCAGCTGCCTATGCGTGGTGCGACTTCGATTACATCGGCGGCGTAAGCCCGTCCTTGCCTACATTGACGCGCGCCGCCTGGAGTGTTCCATCAGGCTGCTTCTTCGCGGCGGCGACAAAGATCTTGGCTCCCGGCTTGAGATCGCTCTTGTCACCGGGCACGAAGGCGACGATCGGAGTATCCAACGGGACGATGATCTTCTTCTCCCCATCCTTGTACTTCATCGTTAGCGTCTGCCCATCGATTCCGGTGACCATCTGCTCGACATTGGCGTTAGTCATGGTGCTCTGCGGCCGAAGATCCCACGGGTAGTGGCCTTCACCGGCGCCACGCATCGATTCGGGAAAGATATGTACCTCGACTGCCTTCTGGCTCCCGTCGGGCTGCGGCATCGCAGTGACGCCCACGAACGTGCCAGGCTTGATGTCTGACAGGGAGGCCTTGGCAATTCCCACGGTCGTAGCATTATCGGCTATCACGACTTTTAGCTCCGCACCTTCACGCGACTTGACCACGAGGGTCTGGCCTTCTACCCGCTCGATCGTGCCTCGAACGCGCATGGTTTCCTGCGCCAATGTCGTCGATGCCGCGAACGCCAGCAAAAGACCGCCGGCCGTTGCCAGACTTCGTATCATCTTGTTCATCTTGACCTCCAGGCCATTCGCCGCCTGCCTCGAGCAGGAATATTTGAGCGTAGACCATAATTCTGGGAATTGCACGCCATAGGCGTGTGCTCCGAGCCACCACTGGACGCCGTCGCGTGTACCCTGCGCATGCCGCTTGTTCAGCATTGCAAAGGCCTCGAGCCAAGCGCGTCGAATTTCAAACGACGCGCGACGACAGAAAGAGGTGGGGCGTCTTTGATCGCGTTGATGCGAGTGGTCTGTGGTCCAATTTGATCGGACAATGTCCGTTCGATCGAGTCCAGGTCAGGACAGAAAGCGAAGGCTATTCCGCGAGTAGGTACGCCCGGCTGTCTTCCATGAAATGCGGGCCTGCGTCGGACCGGACCGCGGTGCCGACCCCCGCCGCGGTCAGCACTTCGAGCAGCAGCGCGCTGGGCACGCCGCCGTCGATGATGTGCACCGAGCGGACGCCCTGCCGTACCGCGTCCAGCGCCGCGCTCACTCGCGGCACCATGCCGCCCTGGACCACGCCTTCTCGCAGCAGGGCCTCCGCTTCGCTCGCGGTGATGATGTAGATGAGCTTGCCGTCGCGCCCGTGCACGCCGGCGATGTTGGTCATCAGGATCAGCTTTTCCGCCTTGAGCTCGCGGGCGAGACTGCCCGCGAGGTGGTCGGAGTTGATGTGATACGCGGTGCCGTCGGCGCCGACACCGATCGGCATGATCACGGGGATGAATTCGCGCGAGAGCAACAGGTCGATCAGGCCGGTGTCGATGCTCTCGACCTCGCCGACGAAGCCCAGGTCGGTCGGATCGGCGTCGAGCGTCCTGCGGCGCGCGCGGATGAAGCGGCCGTCCTGGCCGTTGAGTCCGACCGCGCGCCCGCCGTGCTTGTTGATCAGTCCCGCCAGCTCTTGGTTGAGTTCGCCCAGGGCCATTTCGACGACGGTGAGCGTGCGCTCGTCGGTCACGCGCGCACCGCGATGGCGACGGCTCTCGATGCCCATCTGCTGCATCAGTTCGTCGACGCGCCAGCCGCCGCCATGGACCACGATGGGCTTCATCCCCACCAGCCGCAGCAGCGCCACGTCGCGCGCGAACCCCGCCTTGAGCGTCGGGTCGGTCATCGCCTTTCCGCCGAAGCGTACGACCAGTGTCTTGCCGTGATACGCGCGGATGTACGGCAACGCTTCGGCGAGGATCCTGCCTTTGTTGATGCCTGCCATCGCCGCGCGTCAGACCTGCACGCTTTCGGTATTCGACGCGGTTTGCGCCGAATCGAGGTCGACCAGCGCATCGACCGCATGGCCCGCCTCGATCCACGCGTCGAGTCCCCCGTGCAGCGGCCGAACGCGGGTGAAACCGTGGTTCATGAGCAGCTTGGCAGCGTTTGCCGCGGATGACTCGTTCGGGCAGGTGCAATACAGGATGATGTCCCGGTCCCGCGGCAGGTCCTTGACGTGCGCTTCGACCGCGTCGAGCGGGACGAGGAGGGCGCCGGGGATACGCCGTGGCTGGAGGCTGCGCCCTATGTGCGAGCGCACGTCGACGACGACCGGCTGCTCGCCGCCCTCGATCATCCGGTAGAGATCGTCGACGCTGATGCGCGCCATGCGTAGTGCGGTATAGAAACGGTGACGTTCCCACCACTTGTATGCGATGTAGGCGGCCAGCAATGCGCCGATGACGACTGCGGCAACGGTTCCATATTGCTGGATCTGCGCCAGTATGAATTCGACCTGCTTGCCGAACAGCGCACCGCCGCCGATGCCCGCCGCGACCCACAACATCGCGCCGATGCCGTTGAACAGCAGAAACGTCGGCACGCCGATACGCGTTGCCCCTGCCAGCGGCGGCGCGATCAGCGACAGGCCGGGGACGAACTTGGCGACCATCAATGCGTTAACGCCCCAGCGCTCGAAGCGCGACTGCGTTTCGCTGACGCATGAATCGGGTGTCAGTGAAATACGGCACAGCGTCTTCATGACGCTGTTTCCGTAAACGCGACCGATGGCATACCAGGTGCCGTCCGCGATCAGGCACGCCAGCAACGCCACCAGGAAAACCAGCGGCAACGACAGCTGCCCTGCGGCACCGAGCGCACCGGCCACGACCAGCGTGGGGATTGCCGGGATCGGCAAACCGATCTGCTCCACCAGGACGTTGGCGAAGACGATCGCCAGGCCGTACTGGCTGATCAGGGAAGTCAGGTCGGTGTGCATGGACTTGTCGGCGCGACAGTGAGGCGCGCATCTGATGCCATGATAGCGGACGCGGCGCGGGCGGCGGTAGGAACGCGGTCGGGCTTTGTTCAACCGATTGTAGGCACAATGCTGTCGTCATACAATGGCAAGTGCTATGTTGCCCGATCGATGCTGCGGATTGGCGCTTGTCGTAAACTGATCGAGCGTCTTCTGCCAACTCTCTCCTCGCTTAACGGTTGACCGATACGCATGGCCGATACGAACGAATGGGCCTTTCCCCGCGATCTGCAGCCGCAGCCCGACCGGGTCCGCTTCGATCTCGATGCGGCGCTCAACTCGGTGGTGCTGATCCGCGCGGAAATTCCGGAGGATGCGTTCACCGCCTCGATTCTCGGTACTGATCGGGTGGGCAATGGCGTCGTGATTCGCGACGATGGGCTGATCCTCACCATCGGCTACGTCATCACCGAGGCCGAATCGATCTGGCTCACTGCGGGTGACGGCTCGGTCGTTGCCGGTCATGCCCTCGCGTACGATTTCGCCACCGGTTTCGGCCTGGTGCAGCCGCTGGGGCGCGTCAATGCGCCGCCACTGGAACGCGGTTCCGCGGCGACGATCGATGTCGGCGCGGACGTGATCGTGATCGGTCACGGCGGCCGCACCCATGCGCTCGTGGCCAACGTATTCGCCAAACGCGAATTCGCCGGCTATTGGGAATACTTGCTCGACGAGGCGCTATTCACATCGCCGGCCCATCCGCAGTGGGGCGGCGCCGCGCTGGTCGGCGGTGACGGACGTCTGCTCGGAATCGGTTCGCTGTTCGTGCAGGAAGCGCTCGACGGCAACACCGTTCAGGGCAACATGTTCGTGCCGATCGATCTGCTCGAACCGATACTCGGAGACCTGCTCAAGTTCGGGCGCAGTGCACGCACGGCGCGGCCGTGGCTCGGCATGTACACGGCGGAGGCCGAAGGGCGGCTGGTCGTGGGGGGTCTGGCGCGCGGCGCGCCGGCAGAGGCTGCGGGCGTGCGACTGGGCGATGTGGTGCTCGAAGTCGGCGGCGAACGCGCGTCCGGGCTGGCCGACCTCTTACGCAAGACCTGGGGCGTCGGCGCAGCGGGCGTCGACGTGCCGCTCACGCTGGCGCGCGATAGCGAGGTCATGCATGTGCGGGTTCACTCCGCGGATCGCCACGATTTCCTGCGCAAGCCGCAACTGCAGTAGGGTCGCCCTGATCGCAATTGGGCCTGACAAACAGTGTCAGGTCAGATTGAGATTTGTTCCGGGCAACGGCCGAGTTCGACCCGTTGCGGTCCTCGATTCGACAAACAAGCGGACCTTCGGAGCAGGCTATGGCTAGCGATCTAGAGGCTATTCGGGATAAAAGCCCGATGCAACCAAGCCGGGAACTCCGTCGATTTTCACTGCCTTCACATAAGCCCATTTCTGGGATGGTTGGGTCTGCCCTGGTTTCGGGAACATGTAGTCCACCCACCCCGACCCTTTCGTTTCTGCGATCTGAATGATGGCGTCGTGAAATAACTTGCCATTAGCATCTTTCTGACCCGTGACTTGGGTTCCCTCCCGCGCGGGGAAGGCAGGATTCAACAAAACATTGGACTTGAGATCATAGACGAACAAGTATGTGTCTCCATGGAACCACTCGCTGCCCTTCACTCTGAAATCCGCAAAGGCCGCCTTGCCTTTACTGTCGATAAGCGCCGCGGCCCTGTTTACCAGCGCTTCCACCTCTCGCGCTTTTTCGGACGGCGGGGGAGATGACTGAGAAAATGCCGGTGATGCGGCCCCGAACAATCCACCAAGTACAAAGATACCAACAATTAAAGCATTCCCTTTCATAGCGCCGCCTCCACGTCAATGCCCAACTGAATACAAGTCAGTTGTTCAGCCCTGCGGTTGTGTCGCTTAGTGGGTTCGTGCCTATTGACCTTGCGAGCACTCAGATGTTCCACACCGGTCCGCGCTCAAGGTAATTTTCAGCCTTGGCCCGTCGTGTGAGATAGGCTGCGCGACAATCGTACTCACGGCGGTTCGAAGAAGACTTTATGCCGAGAGAATGGCAAATCTCCGCTCAGAGGGAACTGGAGCCTGTGGCGTTTACGGCCGGAGTTGGCCGAAGGCCGAGTCGTTGTCGATCGACTTTGGCAGAGATCGACCCCGGGCCGTTATACGCCCCAACGAAAGCGGTCGTCAAACTCGATGAGAGGAAGGAAGCGAACCAACGTCTTGGCAGCGACCATATCCAACCAGGCGACTATTCAATGATCTTGTCCGCGCGCAGCCGCACCTCCTGCGGGATCGTGACGCCAATTTCTCGCGCGGTCTTCAGGTTTACGGCCAACTCCTGCCTATCAACCGCCTCAACCGGCAAGCTCTGAGGGTTGGTTCCAGTCAGAATCCGCTGGACATATTTTGCTGACAGGCGACCCGCTTCACCAAAACCTACTCCATAGCCAACCAGGGCCCCGTGCTTAACAAGATCGGGGTACGTGAATATCGTTGGCAGCCTCTTGGCCTTCGCAGTTTCGATTATGAACGGAGCTTGACTGGTTACCATCGCGTCTTGTATGTAAAAAAAAGCGTCCGCATCCCGCGCCTGGAGCGCCCGGAAGCCCAGTCGAAGTTCCTCCACAGACGCGACATGTCGCTCAAGAATTTCGATCTTTAACTGCCGCGCTGCTTCACGCGCCGGCTTCGCCGCCGCCATGGCGGCCACATTGTTAGGATCGTAGAACGTCACCACTTTGTGCAGGTCCGGGAGTATTTGCTTCAGGATCTGCAGGCGTTTCGCTACGGAATCCCCCTGTTGATTGAAGACGCCCGTAAGTCGCCCGCCAGGTTTGGCAAAGCTCTCGACCAGCCCAGCGACGACCGGATCTTCGCCCACAACGAACACGACCGGGACCTTGGTGGTTGCGCCCTTTACTGCGGTAGTCACGGATGTGGCTACCGTGTAGATAAGGTCAACTTTTGCTTGTTCCAGGTTCCTTGCTGCTCCCTCGGCTGCCCTCCGATCACCTTTTAGATCGTGAATTTCGAGGACGTAGTGCTTGCCCTCTGTAAACCCCATCTCCTTGAGCCCGTCTTTGAGTCCATCAACCATGGCGTAATACGGACCCCCTTCGAGCATGACTCCGACACGATAAATTTTGGCTTGTTGTGCTTGGGCGAGATGAACACAGGCCAGAACCACCGCCGCCAGGAAAGGGATGAATATCCTCTTACCAACACCACCAATAGACGTCCGCCGATCCATCACCGACGCACCTCGTCGACGAATGAAAGATCAAAAAGTACTACTTCTCGGGGCCGCACTCAATTAATTCAGGTTCGCGATCATTTGCGCCGACCATCATCGCCCAATGGCTGCTATGTGGCGCAGCGCGCTACGACGGCTCATGGCCGAAAGCGCCACTTGACGGGCCTCGGCCGAATGACCGCAATCGGTGACTTGGCCGACCCGCAGCTTGTGAAACGTTGCCGATCGGCCAAGTTCGCCCAAGCAGACGAAGCAGGTGTGTGCAATTACCAGTATTGCATCGCGCCGCGGTACAGGTCGGCCAAGTCGTCCCTACCAACTGGGCGCGGCGAATTCGTGAGCAGACGCTGTTGTGCAAACGCGCCTTCGCAGAGGGCCCCGATATCCCCATCATGGTAGCCCACGCCGGCAATGCCGTTCGGAATGCCGGTTTGCTTCATCATGCGGATAAGGTGCCGGGCAAGCACTTCGCCCGCGTCGCTCTCAGAGGCGCCAAGTGTTTCCGCACCCAGGCACGATGCGCCGTGAAAGTGGCGCTCCGGGCAGGCGAACGACGTAAAGCGGAACACCGACGGCGCATTCACGATCACTGACATCCCGTGGGGCACGATGGCATCGTCCTGCGGGTAGCCTGCAGGGCGGAATTCGCGCACTAGTCCCGCCACCGAATACGCCATGCCGTGCGGCACATGCACTCCGGAATTGCCGAAGGCGATCCCAGCGAGGGTTGCCGCGTACATCAGCTTGTCGCGCGCTTCAGTGTCGGTGGCGTCGTTCACGGCTCGCACGAGGTACTGCCCCACCAGCTTCAAGGCGCCCTCGCAGCCGAGGTCGCTCCAGGGATTGGCGCCTTGGCTCATCGGCCGCAACGTCGCACGCTCGGGCTTGGGGCGGCTGGTGTAGGGCCGCGCCGTATAGGACTCCAGCGCGTGCGAGAGCACATCGAACGCGCTTGCGGCGACGACCTCCTTTGGCAGCGTATATGTGGTTGCCGGATCGATCAGCGCAAGCGACGGTCGCAAGCGCCGCGAGGCTATACCCGTTTTAACCTGCATCGAAAGCAGATCGAAAATCGCGATCCCGGTGCATTCCGACCCGGTCCCGCAGGTCGTTGGGCACGCGATGTGGGGTTTCAGCGCGCCTGGCACAGGCTTGCCGGCGCCGATCGGTGCATTCACGTAGGCGAGAAATTCGGAGGGGTAGGTGGCGTAAAGGTTGGCCGCCTTGCAGGAATCCATGACCGACCCACCGCCGACCGACACATAGCCGTCGAACGATCCGCTGGCGGCGAAGCGCGCCGCCTCCAGAAATGATTTGTCCGTCGGTTCGACCTTAACCTCGTCGAAGACGGCGACAGTCAGGCCGGCGTGGCGAAGTGAATCGCGGGCGCTGGCAAAGAAGGGTAACAGGCCGACGCGCTTGTCGGTGAACAAGGCCACGCGCGTCATACCCAGCGCCTTGGCGTGCTCGCCGAGCTCCGCCAGCACCCCCGGCCCGAATACGATGCTAGAGATGTCGACCGAGAATGCGCTTTCCTTGCCCTCGGCTAGGGCATAGTAATGACAGCAACCCATGTTCCGTTCCTCCGGACCTCTACTATAAATCGGCGCAAAGTCTTCTCAATCTGCCTTTCGGGGCAATTCCCTGGGGAAGGCGAGCGTCGGCTTTGGAGCGCGCCACTGAATTTCTGCTTGTGGCCGTATTCGGACGCACAACCGATGACATGCGCACACGTGGCGCCTCAGTTGAGTCTCCATGCATATACGGGGCTGTCGGCATGTCGAACCAGAATGCCGATGTCCACGCCTTCAATAGAGGCAATTCGAAATCGTCCAAAGACGTGAGACAAATTCACCCCGAAACGCGAACGACCCGCCGCGTCGGCGATCGGCCTCAGGGTCCCGGCCGCAGGGTGGTGTGCCTGCCAGTTCCATTCCTCGAACAGGCCGCGCGAAACTCGCTCAGGCAACGGCGCAATTGTGTACACGATTCCGTTGTCCATCGAGGAAAAATACACGAGACGAGCGATGCTCGGCGCATATTCCAACGCCGCAAATGGCCGCAGCAGCGGTTTCGACCCCGCCGATGTCAGGCGGACAGTCTCCCGCGCCGGATCGGCTGGGTTCAGCGCATGCAACTCGTCACGAGCGTGCACCGACACGACGATGATGTCACGCATCGGATCAATCTGCATTGCGTTGTGATTGGCGATCCCGGGGAGCTTGTTCGGGAAGTGATCGGTCCAGCGTCCGTAGGTTGCATTTCCGTTGTCGCCATCGGGATGAAAGCCGATGAAGGCGTTGCCACCGCCATCGTCACCGGAGTGTCCCCAAACCAGACGACGGGAATCGTCCCAGGTTGTCCAACCACCGGAATTGAGAATTGCTGTGGGATGCTTCGGGCCTCGCCGCCAGCGTAGGGTGTCGAGGTTGAAAAGATGCGGTATGGCGACAGCCTTGACGAATCTGCCCAACTCGATCTGACCCTTCAGCAAAATGTAGTCGTTACCCACCGGATCGTATTGAACGTACCCATAGGTATGCGGCGGAAGTGGCGAGCCGTCCGGATACACCGAGTCGGGGTATGTAGCGCCGGCACCGTAGTCGCGGTCACGACCCCCGACGTAGCCATCGGAGATCCTCCTCCACTCCCTGGAGGCGAGATCGAAGGCGTGGACGCTGGAACCGAAATAGTTGTTGTGCCCGCCTCCGAACACGATCATCGATCCGCTGGCGCCAAATCGCGACGCGTAGACAGCGCCGTTCCATGCCTCGGTGATCGCGCTGAATCCCGCGACACCATGCCATGGTGACTTGGGATTGCGTCCCACCATCCGCCGCAATCGCTCCTTCAGCGTGCGCGCAGGATTCAGGTGCTGGTCGCGTGCCGGATCGGTGTCGACAAGGTACCGCGTCCCCGGCGGCGTTGGCGGCAGACCGAGGTCGGGGCGATCACCGGAGATCGCATACCAGCACTTCACGCTCATCCGTTCGAGCCACGAAGGGGTTGCGGGCGACATAGTTCAAAACCGTCCAGTCCGTAGCGCGCAATGGAATAGGTTAGCCCGTCCGGCTTTCGTGTGGAACAGCCGGAGCATTGCAGTTCAATACAACAAGACAATAGTCCGCCCTCGCGCGGCCGGCTGACCGTGGCAGCGCCTTTGAGTGTCCGACGTTAAGACCCCGAGCCAAGAACGCGGAAACTCAGCGCGAAGATCGCCTGGTGACGTTTTCGGAGCCGATGCGGCCGACTCAATGAGCGGCAACGTCCGAAGTCGACAATCTCCGATCCTTTCTGGACTACATTAGCAGCCGAACACCTCGTTTGCCTGCTCCGACACGCGCACGAACGTGGTCCGCTTCGAGAACTCGCGAAGCCGCCGCGCGCCGACGTAGGTGCACGCGGAGCGCACGCCACCCAGGATCTCCTGTGCGGTACCCGCGATCGGGCCGCGGTAGGGCACGAGCACCTCTTTACCTTCTGCCGCGCGGTACTGTGCCACGCCGCCCGCGTATTTTTCCATCGCGGTCCGGCTGCTCATCCCGTAGAAACGCTGGTACTTCTGACCATCCCTTTCAACGATGTCGCCCGAACATTCGTCGTGGCCGGCAAGCATGCCGCCAAGCATTACGAAGTCAGCGCCCCCGCCGAACGCCTTGGCGACGTCGCCCGGTGTCGCGCAGCCGCCGTCGGCGCAGATGTGGCCCTCGAGCCCGTGCGCAGCATCCGCACATTCAATAATCGCCGAGAGCTGAGGGTAGCCAACGCCGGTCATCTTGCGCGTCGTGCACACCGATCCCGGACCGATACCCACCTTAACGATGTCAGCGCCCGAGAGGAGCAGTTCCTCGGTCATCTCGCCGGTTACGACGTTGCCGGCCATGATGACAAGGTGAGGGTACCGCTCGCGAATTTTCGCGACGAAGCGCACGAAGCCCTCGGTGTAGCCGTTGGCGACGTCGATGCAAACGTAGCGGATCGTTGCATCTGCGCCGGTGCCTGCCGACTCCATCACGCGGTCGAACTTCTTCTCGTCGGCCGGGCCAATACCCATCGAGTAATATGCGGCGGACTTGCGCTCCAGCCCCTTGAAGAACGCAACGAGCTCCTCGAGCGCATAGTGCTTGTGCAGCGCGGTCGACATCTCGAATGCGTCCAATGCGCGTGCCATCTCGATCGTGCCGGTCGTGTCCATGTTGGCGGTAATGATTGGCACACCGTGGTAGCTGACCTGCGTGTGGCGGAAGTGAAAGTCGCGCGAGATGTCGACGTTCGAGCGCGTGGAGAGCGTGCTCCGCTTGGGGCGAATCAGCACGTCCTTGAAGTCCAGCCTAACCTCGGTCTCTATGCGCATTGGCACTCCTTGCCCCGGGTGGCGGGCGACAAAACGCCGCGCCCCGCGTCGGCGTAGCGTTGCGGAATTATATGGCAATGCGTTGAGTAGCCAGTCGACGCCCGCGACGCGGACTCGGGGCGCCTGCACGCCGCTCTGATCATGGTCGCACCGGGAATCGGTCTGGGACAATGACCAATGGCCCTGCGGCAATCGTTTAAGGCCGCCAAATGCAGAGTTTGCGATTCGGTCCTCATCGGCGACGCAAACAGGCATTTGCTAAACTCGCCCTGCCTAAGGCGCTTCAGGTACAGCCGAACTTCGAACCAGCGCACGTTATCCTGGCAATGGCTTTCGCACTCGATGGAAATGAGATTAAGACGCGTGCCGAGGCGGGCGAAGTCCGCCGGCTGAATCCAAAATTCAAATTCGACGTGGAGAAATCGCGAGCCGGACCTCCGTCGCCGGCCTATGCGACCTACCTCGAAGAAAGGGTCATCCCGGCGCTGAGAATGGCGGGGTTGCTGGAATGATTCTCCCGCATGAACGAATCTTCGCCCAGCCAATGAAGTGAAGGATCACCAATGGTGGTGGGCGCGGCGAGAAGTGCGTCCGAATAGGTCAACTGCCGGTCTTGGACGATCTCGGCCCTCAAGGGTAACGAGGATCTAACAGTCGGATCAAGTCCGGGTCACGACAAGAAAGCACTACGGTCCCGCGACCGCAGTCTTGTAGTCCCAGCCGCCACCCAGCGCCTTGGCCAGATCGACCACCGCCAGCCGCACGTCGCGCGCAGCGAGAATCTGCAGTGTCTGCGCCAGCAGCAGCTGACGCTGCGCGTCGAGCACTTCGAGGTAAGGCGAGTAGCCGGAGGTATAGCGATCGTTGGCGAGTTCGAGCGCGCGTTGCAGCTTGTTCCTGCGCTCGGATTGCGCGGCGAGCGCGTCGCGCGTCGTCTGGTTGGCGACCAGCGCATCGTGCGTATCCTTGAATGCCGCTTGCACCGTTTGACGATAGTTCACCACCACCTCGTCGCGCTGCGCGGTCTTGAGCTCCACGTCGGCCTTGACCAGCGTCAGTCCGATCAGCGGCTGCACCAGCCCCGCGCCGATGCTCCAGATGGCGGCCGGGCCCGTGAACAGGTTCTTCAGCAGCGCCGACTCGGAGCCGTAGCCGCCGGTCAAGGTGATAGCGGGGAAATAGTTGGCGCGCGCGACGTCGATGCGCTGATTCGCCGCCGCGAGCTGCTTCTCGGCGTCGCGGATGTCGGGCCGGCGTTCGAGCATCTGCGACGGCAGCCCGGGCGGCAGCGAGGGCACTGCAACCAGCCATACCATCTGCACGTCACGCGCGAACTGCGGCGCAAAGACTTCGCGCGGCGAGCGTCCAAGCAGTGCGGCTAGCGCCGCTTCGTTCTCGGCCCGAAGACGCACCGCTACCGCGACATCGAAGGCAACCGCCGCGCGCTCGGCCTCGGCGGTGACCAGGTCGAAGTCGCCGATCACGCCGGCTTGGTAGCGATCCTTCTGCAGTTCGACGGTCTCGCTGCGCGACTTGAGCGTATCGCTTAGCTGCGACAACTGCGCGTCGGACGCGAGCAGCCGGAAATAGGCGCGCGCAACTTCGGCGGCGACGGCGGTACGGACGGTTTCGCGCGCGTACTCCGTGGCCAGCAGGTTGTTCTGCGCGGCAGAGGTCGCGGTGCGGTATTTGCCCCAGAGATCGAGCTCATACGAAGCGTTGAGGCTTGCGCTGAAATTATTGCTGATGGCCGGCGTACCTGCTGGAAAAATGGTGCTGGTGACCAGGCTCTGGCGAGATCGACTTGCGCCGGCGCTTGCGTTGAGCTCCGGCAGCTGCGTGAATTCCGCGGCCTTGTACAGCGCGCGGGCCTGATCGACGCGCGCGATCGCCGCGGCGAGATCGAGGTTGTGCGCGAGCGCCTCGTCGATCAGCGCGTTCAAGTTCGGGTCGCCGAACGCCGTCCACCATTGTTCGAGCGACGGATCGACGGCGGTGGCCGGCGGCAGATCGAGCACCGGCGGGGCGGTGGGCGTGGTGGTGCACGCGGCAAGGCCGGCCGCGAGCGCAACGGCAACGAGAAAGTTACGCATGATCTTCTCCACGCCTGGCGACCGGGGGATGCCCTGGAGTCTGTGGCAGGTGATGCGACACGACGCGCAGGTGCTTGATCTCGTTCAGCAGATCGTCGTGGCTGCGCGGTTCCGTGAGCCTGCGCTCGACGACGATCTTGTAGAACAGCGGCACGAAAAACACGGCGAGGAACGTCGCGGCGACCATGCCGCCCATGACGCCGGTGCCGGTCGAATGGCGCGCACCCGCACCCGCACCCGTCGAAATGGCCAGCGGCAGCACGCCGAATATGAACGCCAGCGAGGTCATCAGGATCGGCCGGAAGCGCAGCCTCGCCGCCTCGATGGCCGCGCCCGACGCCGTCAGCCCCTCGTGATGCTTGATCACCGCGAACTCGACGATCAGGATCGCATTTTTCGCGGCCAGGCCAAGCAGCGTTACCAGGCCGATCTGAAAATAGACGTCGTTGGTGAGTCCCCGTAGCCAGATGGCCGCGAGCGCGCCGAAGGTGCCGAAGGGCAATGCCAGCAGCACCGACAGCGGAAGCGACAGCTTCTCGTATTGCGCGGACAGGATCAGGAAGACCATCACCACGGCGAGGCCGAGCGCATAGGTCGAGGTCCCGCTGGATTTCTTTTCCTGGTAAGAAGTGCCGCCCCAGTCGTAGCTGAAGTCGGAAGGGAGCGTTTCCTTGGCGATCTGCTCGACGCGCTCGATCGCCTGGCCCGAACTCACCCCGGGCGCCCCCGCCCCGAGGATCTTGACCGACGGCAGGTTGTTGAAGCGCTCGAGCGTGTCGGGGCCGGAAGAATAGTGAACCGTCGCGAGCGAGGATAGGGGAATCATCTCGCCCTTGGCCGAGCGCACGTAGACCGCGCCGACGTCGTCGGGACGACGGCGGGCGTCGGGTTCTGCCGACATCAATACCTGCCAGGCACGACCATACTTGTTGAAGTCGTTGACGTAGTAGTTGCCGAGCGTAGCCGACAGCGCAGCATAGATGTCCGAGATCGGCACGCCGAGGGCCTTCGCCTTTTCCCGATCGACGTCGATGGTCAACTGCGGCACGGTCGCGCGCCAAAGCGTCTGCGCGTAAGCCAGCGCAGGATCGCCGTGGGTCTTCGCCAGGAACGCCTGCGATACCTCGTACAGGCGCTTGGCGCCGCCATCGCCGCGGTTCTGGAGGTAGAACTCGAATCCGCCCGCCGTTCCCAAACCGAAGATGGGCGGCGGATTGAACGAAAGCACCAGAGCTTCCTTGATGCCGGCCGTCTTGCCGAACAACTCGCCGACCAGTTGGGCTGCGGTCACCGTGCGTTGGTCCCACGGTATCTGCGTGACGAAGATCGTTGCCGCATTGTTGCGGAACCCGCCGCCGATGAAATCGAAACCGGTGAACGCGATGATGTCCTGGTTGTTGGGGTTGGAGCGGATCGCGGCCTCGACCTGGTTGACGACTTTGAACGTGCGCTCGAGCGTCGCGCCGTCTGGCAGGATGACGGCGGTGATGTAGAAACCCTGGTCTTCGTCGGGAACCAGGCTGCCCGGAGTGATGCGCCACAGCCCGATCGTCAGGGCAACCATGCCGGCGAACAGCACGGCGCCGAGCGCGCCTCGCCGCAGCATCCACACGACCCCATCGGTGTAGTGTGCGGTGACGCGGCCGAACCACCGATTGAAGGCGGCGAAGAACCGGTTCGGCGCCTCGTGCGGCTTGAGCATCAGCGCGCACAGCGCCGGCGACAACGTCAGCGCGACCAGTCCGGAGATCACCACGGAAATCGAGATGGTCACCGCGAATTGCCGGTAGAGCTCGCCAGTCAGGCCGCCGAGGAAGGCGATCGGCACGAACACCGCGGTCAGCGTCAGCACGATGGCTACGATGGGGCTGGTGACTTCGCGCATGGCCTTGATGGCAGCATCGCGCGCCATCAGTCCTTCCTCGCGCATGATGCGCTCGACGTTTTCGAGCACGACGATCGCGTCGTCGACGACGATGCCGATCGCCAGCACCATGCCGAACAGCGTGAGCGTGTTGATCGAATAGCCGAGCATGTAGATGCCGGCGAAGGTGCCGATCAGCGACACCGGCACCGCGGCGAACGGGATGATCGCGGCGCGCCAACTCTGCAGGAACAGGTAGACGACGAGGAACACCAGCAACATCGCCTCGCCGAGCGTCTTCAGCACCTCGCCGATCGAAACCCTGACGAAGCGCGTCGTATCGTAGGGAATGGAGAAGCTGAGTCCCTCGGGGAAACGCTGCGACAGGACCGCCATCTCGGCCTCGACCGTCTTGGCGACCTCGAGCGCGTTGGCGCCCGGCGAAAGAAAGATGCCGACCAGCGTCGCGGGCTTGCCGTTGAAACGGCCCATGAACTCGTAGTCCTTCGACCCCAGTTCGACGCGTGCAACGTCGGAGAGCCTTACCGTCGATGCGTCCGGGTTGGAGCGCACGATGATCTGCTCGAACTGCTTGGGGTCGGACAGCCGCCCGCGGGTGGTCACCGTATAGACGAGGTCCTGGTTTTTCGCGGTCGGCGACTGGCCGACCTTGCCGGCGGTGAACTGCGCGTTCTGTTCGTTGACCGCGGCGATCACATCGTTCGGCGTCAGCTTCAGCTGCGCGAGGCGCTCGGGCTTGAGCCAGATGCGCATCGCGTAGTCCTTCGCGCCAAAGATCTGCACGTTGGTCGTGCCCGGCAGGCGCTTCAAGTTGTCGAGCACGTTCAGCGTGACGTAGTTCGACGTGAACAGATCGTCGTAGCGTCCGTCAGGCGCGTAGAACGCAAGCACTTGCAGGAACGCGGAGCTGCCGCGCTCGACGGTCACGCCCTGCCGCCGTACCTCTTCCGGCAGGCGTGGCTCGACCTGCTTGACGCGGTTGTTGACGTTCACCGCCGCGATATCGACGTTGGTGCCGATCTCGAAGGTCACCTGGATCTGCACGGTGCCGGCCGCCGACGACGACGAGTTCATGTAGATCATGCCCGGAACGCCGTTGATGGCGTTTTCGAGCGGTGAGGCGACCGTCTGCTCGAGCGTTTGCGCCGACGCGCCCGGGTACACCGCCTGCACCGTAACGACGGGGGGCGCGATTTCGGGGTATTGCGCGATGGGCAGCGCACGCATCGCGGCGAGGCCGGCGATGACGAGGAAAGTCGAAATAACCGCGGCAAACAGCGGGCGGTCGATGAAGAAGCGCGAAAACATGAGTAAGGTTCCTCGCGCTTATTTCTGCGCCGACGCGGCGGGCGCGTCCGCCTTGGGCGCGGCACCGCCTAGTGCGATCGCGCCTCCGGGTGTCAGTTTCGCGATGCCATCGACGATGACCGTATCGCCGGGCTTGAGACCGGAATCGATCTGCCACAGGTTGCTGCCATCGGCATCGACCCAGTCGCCGACGACGACGGGTCGCTGCACGGCGATGTCCTTGCCATCCTTGTCTTTGCCGACGACATAGACGTACTTGCCTTGCGGTCCGTCGAGGACCGCCGTCTGCGGCAGGGCGACTGCGTTCTTGCGCACGGCGCCGCGCAGCACGACGCGAACGAACTGGCCGGGCTTCAACGCCAGGTCGCCATTGGGCAATTCGGCGCGCATCTCGTAGGTGCCCGTCGTCGGATTCACGCGGGTGTCGGCAAAATTGATGCGGCCGCGCCGCGGGAAAATCGTCCCGTCGGACAGCTTGACGGTGACGTCGTAGGCGTTGTCCTTGGGCAAGGTTAGCGCGCCTTCGGCGACCGCGCGGGTGAAACGCAGCTGGTCGTTTTCGGACACGTTGAAGCCGACCCAGATCGGGTCGGTCTGCGAGATCACCGTCAGCAGCGTGTCGTTGGCAGTGGCAAGGCTGCCTTCGGATTTCTGCGCCCGGCTGGAGAGGCCGGAGATCGGCGCCACGACGCGCGTGTAACCCAGATTCAGTTTCAACTCGTCGAGCTTGGCCTGCATCGCCTGGACGTTGGCGGCAGCCAGTTCCGCGTTCGACGTCGCGTCGTCGGCTTCCTTCTGACCGATCGCCTTGCGCTCAGCCAGCGGTACCAGGCGGGCGCGCTCGCGGTCGGCCTGGGCCTTCTGCGCGACCGCGCGGGTCAGGTCGGCGCTGGCCGCAGCTACTTGCGCCGCGTACAGCTTGGGGTCGATGTTGAACAGCGGCTGCCCGGCCTTGACCGGTGCGCCTTCCTGATACAACCGCTTCTCGATGATCCCGGTGACGCGCGCGCGAACTTCGACATCCTTGGAGCCCAGGGTCTGGCCGACGTACTCGAAAGCCGCCGGAAAATCCTTGGGGGCGACGGTCAGCGTGGTGACCTGCGCCGGCGGCATCGCGAATCCGCCCTGGGGCGGCCCCTTGCTGCAGGCCGCGAGCAGGACCAGCGGAAGGAGCACGGCAACGACGAGCGGATGCGGGGAACGCGTGGCATGCATAAAGCAACTCCTGGATAGTGCTGAGGGTGCGCGACGAGGCGAAGGTTCGATCCGGGGCACTTGCATCTGGGTTGGATATTACATACAATCACGAATGTTTGTAAAGTCCCGGTAGCGAGATAACGAACGACGAGAGTCCATGGTACGCAGAACGAAGGAAGAGGCTGCGAGCACCCGCGAGCAGCTGCTCGACGCCGCGGAAAGGGTTTTTCGCGAGCACGGCGTGACACGCACTTCGCTCGCCGAAGTCGCGACCGCGGCCGGGTTGACCCGCGGCGCCGTGTATTGGCACTTCAAAGACAAGGCTGCCTTGTTCGCGGCGATGTGCGAGCGCGCGACGTTGCCGCTCGATGCCATGCTCGCCGCCGCCAGTGGCGAACGTTCCGATGATCCCCTCGGGACGCTGCGCGATCTCATGGTCGGAGCGCTACGGCATTTGGCCACCGATCCGCGCGCGCAGGCCGTGTTCGAAGTCATTTTCCACAAGACCGAGATGTGCGGCGAATTGGGCGAGGTTTTCGGCCGCCGGGATCGCGAGCGCTGCGATTGCCTGCTTCAGGTCGAAAAACTCCTGCGCCGTGGCATCGACCTGGGACAACTGCCGGCGGATACCGACGCCACGCTCGCGACGCAACTGCTCGATGCTTGCATGGGCGGATTGATGCGCGCGTGGGTGATAGACCGGCAGGCCTACGACCTGGCGAAGGTCGCGCCGAGCCTGGTCGAATGCATCATCGCCGGTGTCGTGGCGCACCCGCCGCGGCGCGCCGATCGAGTCCGCCCGCACGTGCGGCCGCGCGCATCCACCCACATCTGACCGCAGGAGCCCGGCAGCGCGCCGTGCGCGCCGATGTGATCTAATTCCTTCCTGCACCCGCCGGCATGCCGCGGGCCGACGATTCTCGGGAGGAAACATCGTGCGTTTCGGCGTGATCGCTTTCGCGCTGGCGGGATTGCTTTCCGCCGCCGGCGCCCACGCGCAGACACCGCCGTCGCTGCCGACGCCGCTGCGGGTCATCGCCTTCGACGGCGGTTGGAACCTGCCGGTTTGGGCGGCGCAGCGCCAGGGCTTCTTCGAGGCCAACGGCATCAGCGTACAGCTGTCCTATACGCCGACGTCGGTGTACCTGATCACCAAGTTACTGGACGGCAACTTCGACATCGCGCTCGGTGGCATGGACAACGTCGTCGCCTACCAGGAGGGGCAGGGCGAGGCAAAGATACCGGACAACCCAGACCTGTTCGCGTTCCTGGGTGGCGACGACGGCTTCGCGTCGATCGTTGCGGCGCCGGGGGTCAAGAGTTTCGCCGAACTCAAAGGCAAGACGGTATCGGTCGACGCGATGACCACCGGCTACGCATTCATGGTGCGCGAGTTGCTCGCACGCAACGGGCTCATGGAGACCGACGTCAACTTCGTGCGCGCCGGCGGCACCGCCAACCGCTACCGGGATCTCATCGCGGGCAAGCAGGATGCAACGCTGCTGCGCACGCCGTTCGAATTGCTGACGCGCGAGCGCGGTTTCAACCAACTGGCGACGGGGCAGTCGCTGGGCGCCTACCAAGGGACGGTCGGGTTGGCGCGGCGGAGCTGGGCGCGCGAACACGAGGCAGCCACGATCGGATTTCTGCGCGCGTACCGGGCCGGCACCGACTGGCTCTACGATCGCGCCAACCGCGAGATCGTGGAGGCGCTGCTGGTCGCCAATATCCGCGACATGACGCCTGCACTGGCGAAGCGGTCCTATGAGCTTCTGCTTGCCGAAAAGGGTGGAATGACCCGCGACGTCGCGCTCGACATGGAAGGCATCCGCACCGTGCTGCAGTTGCGCAGCAAGTACGGACAACCGGCGAAGAAGCTCGATGACCCGATGAAGTACGTCGACCTCACGTACTACGACAAAGCGTTCGGGAAGCGCTGATCCACGGAGCCGGAGGTCGACCATGGCCAAGAAGAAGCCCACCGAACCGAAGATCATCCGGCCCGACGACATCGACCCGCATCACAACTGGGAGCGGCCGCTGCAGGCGCCCGGGCACACGCAGGTCGACTTCGAGGAGCGCATCAACTTTCGCCGCCTGCACGACTATCGCCTCGCGCGCACGCGCGCGGCGCTCGCGAACTCGGGGCTCGGCGCGCTGCTCTGTTTCGATCAGCACAACATCCGCTACACCACCAGCACCGTCATCGGCGAATGGGCGCGCGACAAGCTGACGCGCTACTCGCTGCTGACCGGCAACGGCGACCCGTACATCTGGGACTTCGGCTCGGCCGCGAAGCACCATCGGCTGCATGCGCCGTGGCTGCACCACGACCACTGCCGCGCGGGGCTGCTGGGAATGCGCGGCGCGGTCGGCGGCGACATCACGCTGTTCCGCGATGCGGCGAACGAGATCAAGTCGATCCTCGACGCCGAAGGCGTCGGCAACATGCCGCTCGGCCTCGACGTGGTCGAGCCGCCGATGCTGTTCGAACTGCAGAAGCTCGGCATCGAAGTGCGCGACGGCCAGCAGATGCTGCTCTCGGCGCGCGAAGTGAAGAACATCGACGAACTCACGCTGCTCAACATGGCCGCGGCGATGGTCGACGGCGTCTATCAGGACATCGCCGAAGCGCTGAAGCCCGGCGTCAAGGAGTCCGAGATCGTCGCGCTGGCCACCGGCCGGCTGTACGGCATGGGCTCCGACTGCGTCGAGGCGATCAACTCGATCTCGGGCGAGCGCTGCAGTCGCCGCATCCGCACAACTTCACCGACCGCCTGATCCGGCCGGGCGACCAGGCGTTCTTCGACATCATCCAGTCGTTCATGGGCTATCGCACCTGCTACTACCGCACCTTCAACGTCGGCCGCGCGACGCCGTCGCAGCGCACCGCGTACCGCAAGGCGCGCGAGTGGATGGACCGCGCCATCGACCTGCTGAAGCCCGGCGTGGGTTCGGACAAGATCGCGCGCGCGTTGCCCAAGGCGAAGGACATCGGCTTCGCGAGCGAGATGGACGCGTTCGGCCTCAACTTCTGCCACGGCCTCGGCCTGGGCCTGCACGAGCGGCCGCTGATCTCGCGGCTCGAACTCGCTCAAGGAGCCGATCGAGCTCAAGGTCGGCATGGTGTTCGCGGTCGAGACCTATTGTCCGGCGAGCGACGGCATCTCCGCCGCGCGCATCGAGGAGGAAGTCATCCTCACGCCGTCGGGCCCGAAGATCATTTCGCTGTATCCGGCGGAAGAACTGCCGATCGCGAATCCGTACTAGCATTTCTGCGACATGGAGATTGGATAGATGTTGCGGCGTGATGCTCTGTCTTCGGCGCACCTATCTGGAATCGGCGCTCGCGCTGATCGTCATGCTGACCCTGGGCACGCTCGTTGCGCCGCTCACCGCCGGCGCGCAACCGGCGAAGAAGGTCCCTCGGATCGGTGTTCTTTATGCAACCGCTCCGGCTTCTGCTTCGCAAAACGTCGAGGCGTTCAGCCAGGGCCTGCGCGAGCACGGGTATCTGGAAGGACAGAACATCGTCGTCGAGCGCCGGTACGGCGAAGCCAGGCCCGAGCGGATGGCCGAGCTCGCCGCGGAGCTGGTGCGCCTGAAGGTGGACGTGATCGTGACGTCCACCGATCAGGCGATTGCGGCGGTCAAGCAACAGACTCGGATGATCCCGATCGTGATGGTTTTCAGCAGCGATCCGGTCGGCACAGGATTTGTCGCGAGCCTGGCGCGCCCCGGTGGGAATATCACCGGCCTCACCAGCATCTCCCCGGAGCTCAGTGCCAAGAGGATGGAACTCCTGAAGGAAGTCATTCCTGGGCTATCCCGCGTGGCAATCATGTGGAATCCCGACGTCCGTGGCAACTTGCTCCAGTACAAGGAAACGGCTGAGGCCGCGCGCTCGCTGCACCTGCAACTCCAGTCCGTCGAAGTGAGCCAAGCTGACGACATCGAGCGCGCGTTCTCGGCGTTTACGACTGGACGTGCGGAGGCGTTGATTGTTTTTCCGGTAAATCCCCTGGCGTTTGCGAACCGGGCTCAGATTGCAAGCCTGGCGCAGAAGCATCGGCTGCCGACCATGTATGGACGAAGAGAGAACGTGGACGCCGGCGGCCTTATTGCCTACGGGCCGAACCCCGCAGATGCATGGCGACGCGCCGCCACCTATGTGGACAAGATCCTCAAGGGGGCCAAGCCAGGTGATCTGCCGGTCGAGCAGCCTACCGAGTTCGAATTGGTCATCAACCTGAAGACAGCGAAGGGGCTGGGGCTGACAATCCCGCCATCACTGCTGCGACGTGCCGATGCGGTGGTTCAATGATGGACCGGCGAACTTTCGTCGGCACCGCCGCGGGTGCGCTGCTCGCAGGGGCGTTTCCCGCGCACGCGCAACCGGCGGCGAAGGTTACCCGAATCGGCGTTCTCTATGCCAGCGATGCGACCGCGGCTTCGCAATATGTCGAGGCGTTCAAGCAGGGCCTGCGGGAGCAGGGGTATGTCGAAGGACAAAACGTCGTCGTGGAACGCCGGTTCGGCGAAGCCAAGCAAGAGCGGATGGCCGAAGTCGCCGCGGAGCTGGTGCGCCTTAAGGTGGACGTGATCGTGACCGCCACCGATGTGGCGATTGCGGCGGTCAAGCGACAGACATCGACGATTCCGATTGTGATGGCCATCAGCACCGACCCGGTCGGGACAGGCTTTATCGCGAGCCTGGCGCACCCCGGCGGAAATATCACCGGCCTCACCAATATCTCCCCGGAGCTCAATGCGAAGCGGCTGGAGTTCCTGAGGGAAGCCGTCCCCGGACTCTCCCGCGTGGCGATCATGTGGAATCCAGACGTCCGCGGCGCCGTGCTCGACTACAAGGAAACGGAGAATGCGGCTCGTTCGCTCCGCCTGCAACTCCAATCCGTTGAACTGAGCGGCGCCAATGACTTCGATCGTGCGTTCTCGGAGGCGACCGCGGGACGCGCGGAAGCGTTGATTTCTGTCGTATCTTCCGTCACGTTCTTGAACCGCGGCCAGTTCGCGAGTCTGGCGTTGAAGCATCGGCTGCCCTCGATGCATGGACTAAGAGAGTTCGCGGAGGCTGGCGGACTCATGGCTTATGGGCCGATCAACGCAGATGCATGGCGGCGCTCCGCCGCGTATGTGGCCAAGATCCTCAAAGGGGCCAAGCCGGGTGACTTGCCGGTCGAGCAGCCCACCAAGTTCGAGCTGGTCATCAACGTGAAGACGGCCAAGGCGCTGGGCCTGACGCTCCCGCCGTCGCTGCTGCGGCGAGCAGATGCGGTGATTCAATGATGGACCGGCGGACTTTCTTCGGCACCGCGGCGGGTACGCTGCTCGTAGGTGCGTTCTCCCTTGCGCGTGCGCAACCGGCACCGAAGGTCCCGCGGATCGGCGTTCTATTTACAGGCACGCCAGCCACTGCTGCCCAGGTCTCCGAGGCGTTCAACCAGGGTCTGCGAGAGCGCGGTATGTGGAAGGAAAAAACATCCTCGTCGAGCGTCGTTTCCGCGACGCCAAGCCCGAACTACTATCAGACCTTTTCGCCGAACTTGTTCGCCTGAAGGTAGACGTGATCGTGACGTCCGTCGATGAGGCGATTGCGGCGATCAAGCGACGGACGAAGACGATTCCGATCGTGATGACCGCCGCTTCCGATCCGGTCGCGACCGGTTTTGTCGCGACCTTGGCGCACCCCGGTGGGAACATCACCGGACTGACCGGCTTATCTCCCGAGCTCAACGCCAAGAGGCTGGAATTGCTGAAGGAAGTCGTCCCCGGGCTCACTCGAGTGGCAATCATGTGGGACCCCGGAATCCGCGGCGCCTTGCTGGAGTACAAGGCGACGGAGGAGGCTGCCCGTTCGCTGCGTCTCCAACTCCAGTCCGTCGAAGTAACCCTCCCTGACGACATTGACCCCGCGTTCACGGCATTTACAGCTGGTCGCGCGCAGGCGTTGATTGTTGTTTCCTCCACGCTTACGCTCGACAAGCGGGTCCAGATCGCGAGCCTGGCACTGAAGCATCGACTGCCGTCGATCAATGGACCGAGAACATTCCCGGAAGCCGGCGGACTCATGGCCTACGGTTCGAGCCTCGACGACCGGTGGCGGCGCTCCGCCACATTCGTAGACAAGATTCTCAAGGGGGCGAAGCCGGGTGACCTGCCGGTCGAGCAGCCCACCAAGTTCGAATTCGTCATCAACCTGAAGACGGCGAAAGAACTCGGCCTGACGCTCCCGCCGTCGCTGCTGCGGCGAGCTGACGCGGTGGTTCAATGATGGACCGGCGGGCATTCGTCAGCGGCGCGGCGGGTACGCTGCTCGTAGGGGTTTTCCCGGCGCACGCGCAACCCGCGAATAAGGTGCCCAGGATCGGCGTACTCCATCCAGGCACTCCGGCTTCTGCTCCGCAATCCGTCGAGGCGTTCAGGCAGGGCCTGCGCGAGCACGGGTATGAGGAAGGCAAGAACATCGTCGTCGAGCGCCGGTACACCGAATCCAGGCTCGAGCGGGTGGCCGAGGTAGTTGCCGAATTTGTGCGTCTCAAGGTCGATGTTATCGTGACGTCCTTGGATGTGGCGACTGCGGCGGCCAAGCAACAGACGCAGACGATTCCCATCGTGATGGCCATCAGCATCGATCCGGTCGCGACCGGCTTTGTATCGAGCCTGGCGCGCCCTGGCGGGAATGTCACTGGCCTCAGTACCATGTCTCCGGAGCTCGCTGCCAAGAGACTGGAACTTCTGAGGGAAGCAGTGCCCGGACTCTCGCGAGTAGCGATCATGTGGAATACCAACGTCCCGGGCAACTTGCTCGAGTACAAGGAAGCGGGGGATGCCGCTCGGTCAATGCGGCTGCAGCTCCAATCCGTCGAGGTGAGCAGCGTCGACGACTTCGAGCGCGCGTTCTCAGCGTTGAAAACAGGCGGCGCAGAGGCGTTGATTGTTGCCGGATCTGGTCTCACGTCCACGAACGCTGGCCAGATCGCGAACCTGGCAATGAAGCATCGACTGCCGTCCATGGTTAGCTCAAGAGACCGGGTGGACGCCGGCGGCCTCATCGCCTATGGGCCGAACCTCGCCGAACTGTGGCGGCGCGCCGCGACGTACGTCGACAAGATTCTCAAGGGAGCCAAGCCGGGTGACCTGCCCGTCGAGCAGCCCAACAAGTTCGAGCTGATCATCAACTTGAAGACGGCCAAGGCGCTAGGGCTGACGATCCCGCCGTCGCTGTTGCGGCGAGCGGATGAGGTGATCCAGTGAGTGATAGTGTGAAGGAGTGAAGAAGTGAAAGAGCGAATCGGCTGGATCGGCATTGGCCGGATGGGCTACGAAATGGCGGCGAGGCTCGCCAAGGGTGGCGCGGATGTGACCGTGTGGAATCGCACGCGCGCCAAGGCCGAGCCGCTGACCGCCTACGGCGCAAAGGTCGCCGACAAGCTCAGCGACCTTGCCGGTTGCGACATCGTCTTCTGCATGGTGTCGACCTGGGACGACGTGAAGGAAGTTGTAGCCGGTCCCACGGGATTGCTGTCGGGCACGCGCAAGCCGCGCATGATCGTCGAGTGCTCGTCGATTTCGCTCGAGGGATCGGCCGAGCTGCGCGCATTGCTACGGGCGCGCGGCATCGAATTGCTGGCCGCGCCGGTTTCCGGCAACGCCAAGGTGATCAAGGCCGGTCGGCTGTCGTTCGTGTGCTCGGGGCCGAAGACGGCTTTCGACGCGGCGCTGCCATATCTCAAGATGATCGCCCCGGCCGCCAGCTACGTCGGCGAGGGCGAGCTCGCGCGCATCGTGAAGATCTGCCATAACGTGTTCCTCGGCGTGGTGACCCAATCGCTGGCCGAGATCACGGTACTCGCGCAGAAGGCCGGCGTGCCGCGGCACGCGTTTCTCGAATTCATGAACCAGAGTGTGATGGGGTCGACGTTCTCGCGCTACAAGACGCCGGCCTTCGTCAACCTCGACTTCAAGGTGACGTTCACGCCGAAACTGCTGCGCAAGGATCTCGACCTGGGGCTCGACGCCGGCCGGAAGTTCGATGTACCGATGCCGCTCGCGGCGCTTACGCGCGACCTGGTGCAGACCCTTATCGGGCGCGGGATGACTGAAGAGGATTTCGCCAAACTGCTGGTGTTGCAGGCCGAGGCATCCGGGCTCAAGCTCGAGTCCGAGAACATTCCGGTGGGTGACGGGCTGACATGAGCGATTGGAGACAGACATGAAACTTGGCCGCTGGATCGTCGGCGCATTGATCGCGCTGTGCTGTGCTTCGCTGGCGAACGCTCAGGGTTATCCCAACAAAACGGTGCGCTTGATTGTTCCGTTCACCGCGGGCAGCGCCACCGATACTCTGGCGCGTACCTTCGGCCAGAAATTGTCGGAGATGTGGGGCCAGTCGGTAATCGTCGAAAATCGCCCGGGCGCGGGCGGCACCATCGGCACTGCCGTCGTCGCGAAGTCGCCGGCCGACGGCTACACGCTGCTGGTGCATTCCGCGGCGTACGCGTACAACCCGTCGATCTATACAGGCCTGACCTATGATACGCCCAAGGATTTCGTCGACGTCGCACCGTTGGCGGGGCAGCCGAACGTTCTGGTCGTCGCGCCGCCCAGCGGGATCAAGTCGGTCGCCGAGCTGATCGCGACGGCGAAGCAGAAGCCAGGGCAGCTCAACTACGCGTCGGCGGGCACGGGCAGCGGGACGCACATCAATTCGGAGAAGTTCAAGCTGGCCGCCGGCATCGACGTCGTTCACATCCCGTACAAAGGGACACCGGAGGCGCTGACCGACACGATGGCCGGACGTGTGACGTATTTCTTCTCGCCGATTTCGGGCGCCCTGCCCAACATTCGCGAGGGCAAGCTCGTGGCGTTGGGCGTCAGCAGCGCGCAGCGCTCCAGCGTGCTGCCCAACGTTCCGACGATCGCCGAAGCCGGCCTGCCGGGCTTCGACTACAACCTCTGGGTGGGACTGTTTGCGCCAGCGGGCACCCCGCCGGAGATCGTCGCCAAAATCAACGCCGACGTGACCCGTGCCCTGCACACGCCGGAGATCAAGGAGCGGTTTGCCAATCTCGGGATGGAGGCGATGCCGATGAGTCCGGCCGAGTTCACGAAATTCGTGCAGGCGGAAATCGACGACTCGGCGAAGGTCATCAAGGCCGCTGGCATCAAGGTGCAGTAGGTCCGAATTCATTCGGACATCGCGTCCAACGACCATCGCGCGCGAATGAATTCGCGCCTGCAAGACAACCGTCAACGCGGGAAAGTCGTGGCCGGCGTAACTTTCCTTTAAGATAGCGGTTAGACTGGCGCGCACGCCGGCAAATGCACGTCGACGAGTTGGAGGGAGGACATGAAAGCGGGTCTCGATACCTTTCCAAGGCTGTTGCTCGAACATGCGCGCGTGCGCGGCGATCATCCGGCGACACGCGAAAAGGACCTCGGGATCTGGCAGACATGGACGTGGTCGCAGGTCGCGGGCGACGTGCGCGCGCTGGCCTGCGGGCTCGCCGCGCAGGGCTTCCGGCGCGGCATGCACCTGGCGATCATCGGCGACAACCGGCCGCGGCTGTACTGGTCGATGGCCGCCGCGCAGGCCCTGGGCGGCATCGCGGTCCCGATGTACCAGGATGCGCCCGCCGCCGATTTCGTCTACGTGCTGAACGACGCCGAGATCGCCTACGCAGTCGTCGAGGATCAGGAGCAGGTGGACAAGATGGTCGAGGCGGTACCGCGGGTGCCGACGCTCAAGCACATTTACTACGACGATCCGCGCGGCCTGCGCAACTACGAGAACGTGACCGGCTTCGACCGGCTTCTGGAAATCGGCCGCGAGTATGACCGCGCGCATCCAGGGTTCTTCGACGGCGAGGTCGCGCGCGGCCGCGCCGACGACGTGTCGGTCATGCTCTACACGTCAGGCACAACTGGCAAGCCGAAGGGGGTATGCCAGACCCATCATGCGTTCATCGTATCGGCGCAAGGCGGCTCCAAGTTCGACAATCTCGGACCGGACGACAGCATTCTGTCGTATTTGCCGATGGCGTGGGTTGGCGATCACCTGTTCTCCTACGCGCAGTGGCTGGTCGCCGGCTTCACCATCAACTGCCCGGAGTCCGGCGACACGGTGATGACCGACTTGCGCGAGATCGGACCGACCTACTATTTCGCGCCGCCACGCGTATTCGAGAACCTTCTCACGCAGGTGATGATCCGCATGGAGGACGCGAGCGCGGTCAAGCGCTGGTTGTTCCGGTATTTCACCGACGTCGCGCGGCGTTGCGGCGCCGAAATTCTCGATGGTAAGCCGGTGGCGCTGACCGACCGACTGCGCTATGCGATCGGCAATTTCCTGGTCTACGGACCGTTACGCAATGTCCTTGGAATGAGCCGCATTCGCGTCGCCTACACCGCGGGCGCGGCGATCGGGCCGGATCTGTTCCGCTTCTACCGTTCCATCGGCGTCAACCTGAAGCAGCTTTATGGCTCGACCGAGACCTGCGCGTACGTGTGCCTGCAGCCGGACCGCGGCGTCAGGTTCGACACCGTCGGCGCGGCGGCTCCGGGCGTTGAGTTGAAGATCGACGGCAACGGCGAAGTGCTGGTCCGCGGCGAGATGCTGCTGAAGGAATATTACAAGCGACCCGACGCGACTGCCGAATCGATCGACACCGAAGGCTATTTCCACACCGGCGACGCCGGGGTGTTTGTCGACGGTGGGCAACTGAAGATCATCGACCGTGCCAAGGACGTTGGAAAGATGGCGACCGGCGCGATGTTCGCGCCCAACTATATCGAGAACAAGCTCAAGTTCTTCCCCCACATCAAGGAGGCGGTCGCATTCGGCAGCAGCCGCGATCACGTCTGCGCGTTCATCAACATCGACCTGGGCTCGGTCGGCAACTGGGCCGAGCGCCGCGGCATCGCGTATTCGGGCTACACCGACCTTGCCGCCAAGCCGGAGGTGTACACACTCATCCGGGACTGTGTCGAGAAGGTCAATGCCGAGCTCGCACAGGAGGGTTCGCTCGCCGACTCGCAGATCCACCGCTTCCTGATCCTGCACAAGGAGCTCGACCCCGACGATGATGAATTGACGCGCACGCGCAAGGTACGTCGCGGGTTCGTCGCCGAGAAATACGCGGTGCTGATCGACGCACTCTACAGCGACAGAGGCAGACAGCACATCGAGACGCTGGTCAAGTTCGAGGACGGGCGCACCGGAATGGTCGCCGCCGATCTGGAGATCGCCGAGGCAACGACGTTATCCGCCCCCGGCGCGCGCAAGGCCGCGTGATGGGGCCCGCCGCATGAGCACGGTCCGCAGCATCGGCGACGTCATCCTCAGGCTGGACGACATTTCCCTGTCGTTTGGCGGCGTCAAGGCGCTGACCGGGATCACATTCGACGTCTGCGAGCACGAAATCCGCGCCATCATCGGGCCCAATGGCGCAGGCAAGAGCTCGATGCTCAACGTCATCAACGGCGTCTACCACCCGCAGCAGGGAACGATTGCTTTTCGCGGCGAGGTGCGACGCGGGATGAACCCGCACAAGGCAGCCGCACAGGGCATCGCGCGGACGTTCCAGAACATCGCGCTGTTCAAGGGGATGAGCGTGCTGGACAACATCATGACCGGCCGCACCCTGAAAATGCACGCGAACTTCCTCGAGCAGGCGATCCACCTCGGCCGCGCCAGGCGCGAGGAACTCGAGAACCGCAGGAAAGTCGAGGAAGTGATCGACTTTCTCGAGATCCAGCACATCCGCAAGACGCCGGTCGGCCGGTTGCCCTACGGCTTGCAGAAGCGCGTCGAGCTGGCGCGCGCGCTGGCGGCGGAACCATCGATGCTGCTGCTCGACGAGCCCATGGCGGGCATGAACGTCGAGGAAAAGCAGGACATGTGCCGCTTCGTGTTGGACGTCAACGAGCAGTATGGTACGACGATCGTATTGATCGAGCATGACATGGGCGTCGTGATGGACGTCTCCGACCGTGTCGTCGTGCTCGACTACGGCAAGAAGATCGGTGACGGCTCGCCGGACGACGTGCGCAACAATCAGGCGGTAATCAACGCGTACTTGGGCGTAGCACATTGAACAGGTGGCTGGAGAGTGGCGGGCTGCGGTGCGTCGGTGCGGGACGTGGTGTTGGTTTTCCGTTGCCTCAACCGCTAGCCACTGTCGAGCGAAGCGAGACGAATGCAATTCTTCTTTGAAGTGCTGATAAGCGGGTTGTTGAGCGGAGTGATGTACTCGCTCGTCGCGCTCGGCTTTGTACTGATCTACAAGGCCTCGGGCGTATTCAACTTTGCGCAGGGCGCGATGGTTTTCTTTGCCGCTGCGACGTTCGTCGGGCTCCATGAGATGGGCCTCAACTTCTGGCTCGCTCTATTGGTCACGCTCGGCGCCATGGTCGTACTGGGGCTCTTGACCGAGCGGATCGTGCTGCGACCGCTTGTGAATCAGCCACAAATCACGCTGTTCATGGCGACGATTGGGCTCACTTTCTTTCTGGAGGGATTGTCGCAACTGTTCTGGGGCTCGCAACCGCACAATTTGGACCTGGGCATCCAGGACGAGCCGTGGCAATGGATCACCGATGCGACCGGTATGAACATTTCCAAGTTCGACGTATCCGCCGCCGGAATCGCAGCGGCGCTGGTCACGTCGCTAGCACTGTTTTTCAACCGCACGCGCATCGGCCGCGCGCTGCGCGCGGTCGCCGACGATCACCAGGCCGCGCTCGCCGTCGGTATTCCGCTGCAGCAAATCTGGGGCATCGTGTGGGCGGTAGCCGGTTTCGTCGCGCTGGTCGCGGGCCTGCTCTGGGGCGCCCGCAACGGTGTGCAGTTCGCGCTGACCTTCCTCGCGCTGAAGGCGTTGCCGGTGCTGATCCTCGGTGGCTTCGAATCAATCCCCGGTGCGATCGTCGGCGGGCTCATCATCGGAGCTAGCGAAAAGCTCGCGGAAGTGTATCTCGGGCCCTACGTCGGCGGTGGCATCGAAGGCTGGTTTCCCTACGTGCTGGCGTTGCTCTTTTTGCTGGTGCGGCCGGAGGGGTTGTTCGGTGAGAAGCACATCGACAGAGTCTAGGCCGTAGCCATGCTATATAGGGAAGCAGGGCAATTCAAAGCGTCCTACGCCGAGGACCAGCAGATCTTTCCGATCCGCCAGGATCGGCTCGCGGTTGCATCGCTGCTCGTGGTGGCGTTCCTGGTCGTGCCGCTGGTTGCGAGCGAGTATTGGTTGTCGGCGATCCTGCTCCCGCTGCTGATCTTCGCGCTGGCGGCGCTCGGCCTGAACCTTCTGACCGGGTACGCCGGCCAGCTCTCGCTCGGGACCGCGGCGTTCATGGCCGTCGGCGCGTTTGCAGCGTACAACTTCATACTGCGCGTCCCGGGGATCCCGCTGCTGATCGCATTCGTGTTGGCCGGCATATGCGCGGCGCTGGTCGGAATAGTATTCGGCTTGCCCAGCCTGCGCATCAAAGGCTTCTATCTGGCCGTGGCGACGCTGGCCGCGCAGTTCTTCGTCGTATGGGCGCTGACCAAATTCGGCTGGTTCTCGAACAACAGCACGTCGGGCGTCATCAACGCCCAGAAGATGACCATTCTGGGCTACTCGTTCGACTCGCCGGTCGCCAAGTATCTGCTGGTCTTGTCGATCGTCGCGGCGCTGGCTTTGGCGGCGAAGAACATGGTCAGGAGCTCGGTGGGCCGTGCGTGGATGGCTGTACGCGACATGGACGTGGCCGCCGAAGTGATCGGCATCAGGATCCTGCAGACCAAGCTCCTGGCGTTCGCGATAAGCTCGTTTTACTGCGGCGTCGCCGGCGCACTGTACGCTTTTGCCTACCTCGGCACCGTGGAGCCCGAGGGCTTCAACCTCGACCTGTCATTCCGGGTGCTGTTCATGGTAATCATCGGCGGCGCCGGCAGCGTACTGGGGTCGTTCCTGGGGGCGGCTTTCATCGTGCTGCTGCCCATCCTGCTGAATACCGTCGCGCACCCGATCGAGCTGGCGTTGGGGCTGACGCTGCCGCCGGGATTGATGTCGAACCTGGAACTGATCGTATTTGGCAGCCTGATCATCTTCTTCCTGGTCGTCGAGCCGCTCGGCCTCGCGCGCCTCTGGCAGATCGGCAAGGAAAAGCTCCGGTTATGGCCATTCCCGCACTGATGCTGCGCTGCAAAACAGGGTGGCTCGGATCGGATCGCCTAACTCGCTGTTTGTTGAGGCACATCAATTGACACCGCCACCTGTGGCGCGGATGCTGTCCAGGTCTGGCTTCGCGTCAGAGACGTCTTTTCTAGGAGGCACTATGAAGCACCTCAAGTCGGCCCTGTTCGGCGTCGCCCTGCTCGGCGTCGCTGCAAGCGGCCATGCGCAAAACGAGCAATTCATTCCGATGATCGGGTACTGGGTCGGCCCCTACGCCGCGGGCGGCTCCGGCATCTACGGCGCGTTCATCGACTATCTCAACATGGTCAACGCCCGGGACGGCGGCGTGAACGGAGTTAAGCTGACCTACGAAAAGTGCGAGACCGAGTACAACAACGCTCGCGGCGTCGAGTGCTATGAGCGCGAGAAGAACAAGGGCCCGACCGGCGCTACGGTGATTAATCCGCTGTCGACGGGCATCACGTACTCGCTTATCGACAAGGTGACCGCCGACAAGATCCCGATGGTCTCGCTTGGCTACGGGCGCACCGACGCGAGCGACGGCCGCGTGTTCCCCTACATCTTCCCGCTGATTACCAACTACTGGTCGCAGAACACGGCCAAGATCAAGTTCATCGGCTCGAAGGAAGGCGGGATGGACAAGCTGAAGGGCAAGAAGATCGTGAACATCTATCACGACTCGGCCTACGGCAAGGAAACGATCCCCATCCTCGATGCGCAAGCGAAGAAGTACGGGTTCACCGTAACGCATATCCCGGTGGCCCACCCCGGCAACGAGCAGGGCGCGCAGTGGCTGCAAATCCGGCAGATCAAGCCCGACTGGGTGATCCTGCGCGGCTGGGGAGTGATGAATCCGGTGGCGCTGAAAGCTGCCGCGAAGGTCGGATTCCCGCGCGATCACATCATCGGCGTCTGGTGGTCGGGTGCCGAGGAAGACACGATCCCCGCGGGTGACGCTGCGAAGGGGTACATCGCCGCCGGCTTCAACGTCGCTGGCTCCAACTTTCCGGTGATCCAGGACATCAAGAAGTATGTCTATGCCAAGGGCAAGGGAGAGATGAACGACGAGACGCGGATTGGCTCGATCTATTACAACCGTGGCGTCGTGCACGGTATCGTCACGGTCGAGGCGATCCGCACGGCACAAGCCAAGTTCGGCAAGGGCAAGCCCATCACCCCTGAGCAGATGCGCTGGGGCATCGAAAACCTGCAGATCAGTGAGGCGCGATTGAAGGAGCTCGGCGCTTCGACGTTCATGCAGCCGCTGAAGGTGACGTGTGCCGACCACGAAGGCGGCGGAGCGGTGAAGTTCCAGCAATGGGACGGTAACAAGTGGGTGGTCATCACCGATTGGATCCAGCCGGATCGCGAGCTGGTGCGGGGCATGGTCGAGCAGTCGGCGGCCGCGTATGCCAAGGAGAAGAAC
This sequence comes from uncultured beta proteobacterium, assembly GCA_963821485.1. Taxonomy (GTDB): domain Bacteria; phylum Pseudomonadota; class Gammaproteobacteria; order Burkholderiales; family Casimicrobiaceae; genus PALSA-1003. Next base: position 318,852 of record CAWGEB010000008.1, on the reverse strand, counting down.
ATCACTCCGCGAGACTGCGGCAAGGAAGCCTGAACGCCGAAGCAGCACCTTTCCTCTTCCCCGCTCCGGGGAAGAGAGAGGGGAGAGAATGCGCGCCCTCCTTTTGCGATTCGCTGCATGATTGCACCCACTGCCGCTGCCGCGACCACGGGCGCGGCCCCTGCACCGCAAGCGCAGGCTTACCTTTCGATCAACAACATCGAGGTCATCTACGACCACGTGATTCTTGTTCTCAAGGGCGTGTCGCTCGAAGTGCCGGAGGGGAAGATCGTCGCGCTGCTTGGTGCCAACGGCGCGGGCAAGACGACGACGCTGAAGGCGATCTCCAATCTGTTGCGCGCCGAACGCGGCGACGTCACCAAGGGCACGATCGAGTTCAAGGGCCAACGCGTCGACCGGCTCACGCCCAACGAGCTGGTCAAGCGTGGCATTTGCCAGGTGATGGAAGGCCGGCATTGCTTCCAACACTTGACAGTTGAGGAGAACCTCCTGACCGGGGCGTTTACGCGCAAGGCATCGCGCTCCGAGATCAGGGCCGACCTCGAGAAGGTGTACCGCTATTTTCCACGGCTCAAGCAGCGGCGGACGAGCCAGGCCGGCTACACGTCGGGCGGCGAGCAGCAAATGACCGCTCTCGGTCGAGCGTTGATGGCGCAGCCTCAGATGATCCTGCTCGACGAGCCGTCGATGGGTCTTGCGCCGCAGATCGTCGAGGAGATTTTCGAAATCGTCCGGGACCTGAACGAGAAGGAGCGCGTGAGTTTCCTGCTGGCGGAACAGAATACCAACGTCGCATTGCGTTTCGCCGATTATGGCTACATCCTCGAGAACGGGCGCGTGGTCATGGACGGCGCGGCGTCGGAACTGGCGCAAAACGAAGACGTCAAGGAGTTCTACCTCGGGCTGTCGACGGCGGGACGAAAGAGTTTTCGCGACGTGAAGCATTATCGTCGCAGAAAACGATGGCTGGCTTAGCATCAGTTGGACCACTTCGACACCCTCGAAACGCGTGATCCCGAATTGCGCGAGCGCGCGATATTCGCGGAATTGCCCGCGCAGATCGCCTACGCCAAGGAACAGACCGCCGCGTACGCCCGAATCCTGCGCGATGTCGACCCCGCAGCGGTGACCTCGCGCGTCGCGCTGGCGCTCCTGCCGGTCGTACGCAAGTCGGAACTGTCCGAGCTGCAGAAGGCGGCTCGGCCCTTCGGCGGATTTTCCGCGAGCGGCTGGGGCAACGCGCGGCAGCGGGCACGGCTGGTGTTCGCATCGCCGGGTCAGTTGTACGAGCCGGAAGGCAACACGCCCGACTACTGGCGCCTCGCGCGCGCGTTGTTCGCCGCCGGATTTCGCCCGGGCGATCTCGTACACAACTGTTTTTCGTACCACTTCACGCCGGCGGGGTCGATGCTCGAAGGCGGCGCCCACGCGCTGGGATGCACGGTGTTTCGCGGCGGCATCGGGCAAACCGAACTGCAGGTCCAGGCGATCGCCGAGCTCGGCGCGGACGGCTATGTCGGAACGCCCTCGTTCCTGAGAATCATTCTCGAAAAAGCCGACGAACAGGGTATCGCGCTGGCCAAGCTCAAAAAAGCACTGGTGTCCGCGGAGGCTTTTCCCAGGAGTTTGCGCAACACGCTGGGCGCCCGCGGCATCGCCGCCTTCGAGGTTTACGCGAGTGCGGACCTGGGAACGATTGCCTACGAGTCTTCGGCGCGTGCCGGACTGGTCGTCGACGAGGGTGTGCTGGTCGAGATCGTGCGCCCCGGGACGGGCGAGCCGCTGGCGCCAGGGGAGGTCGGCGAAGTCGTCGTCACGCAGCTGGCCAACCGGGACTATCCGCTGATTCGCTTCGGCACCGGTGACCTGTCGGCGGTCCTGCCCGGCGCTGCGCCCTGCGGCCGCACTAACATGCGCATCAAGGGCTGGCTGGGCCGTGCCGACCAGACGACCAAGGTCAAGGGCATGTTCGTGCATCCATCGCAGGTCGCCGACATCGTCCGGCGCCATCCCGAAATCGTGAAGGCGCGGCTGGTCGTCGACAACGCCAGCGGCAATGACCGGATGACATTGCAGGCGGAGATCGCAAGCAACGCGTCGTCGAATGCCGATGCCATCGTCGCGACGATCCGCGACATCACCAAGCTTCGCGGCGAAGTCAGCTTTCATGCTCTGGGCGATCTGGCCAACGACGGCAAGGTCATCGACGACACGCGCAAGTACGAATGACAGGCACGATTCGCATTGCCCTGGTCGAACCACGTCGCGGGAATACTGGCCTCGGCTGGAGCGTTACGCGCGCCACCCATGCTACGATGACGCGTCGCTCGCGTTCATCGCATCCAAGAACATCATGCCCAGGGCCTCGTCGCTAGCCAACGATATGCTCGCACCGCTCGCGGAATCAACGCTGCGGGCGATAGCCGAGGAGGGTGTAGTCCGCACGTTCCCCAAAGGCACCATCCTCATCAACGAAGGCGACACCAGCGAATCGCTCTATATCGTGCTGTCGGGCAGGGTGAAGGTGTACGCCAGCAACGCCGCCGGGCGCGAAATCGTGCTCAGTTTTTTCGGCCCGGGCGAGTACGTCGGCGAGATGTCGCTCGATGGCAGCCCGCGGTCGGCATCGGTGATGACGGTCGAGGCAACAACGTGTGCTGTCGTCACCCGTGCCAGCTTTCGCGACTTCGTGCTCGCGCACCCGGAATTCGCGATGCACCTCATCGTGAAATTGATCCAACGCGTTCGAGTGACCACCGAGAACGTGAAGAGTCTGGCGCTGTCCGACGTCTACGGCCGACTGGTGCGGCTGATCACCACGCTGGCCGTCGAGCGTAACGGCGTGTGGCTCGTGCCGGAGAAGCTTACGCAGCAGGATATCGCCGAGCGCGTCGGCGCGTCGCGCGACATGATCAGCCGGCTGCTCAAGGATCTGGTGGGCGGCGGCTACCTCGCGATCCAAGACCACACGATCACGGTACTTAAGAAACCGCCGGCCGGTTGGTAGCGGTTGTGGGTGGATGGCCTGCATGCGCCTCGCCGCGGCGACCGGCGCATGAATCTTCGGCACCCTTCTTGTCGATTCCTCTGCTGTCGCAAGACGCGCGATGACCTACATTGAATGCGTCTGGCGGCAAGGATTGCTGTCGTCCGCCGGGCAATCATCGACAACGCGAGGAGTCAGTCATGACCAGGCCCTTGGATTCGAAACTCGACCCGGAACGTCTTGCGGCCCCGCTGAAAGCGGCCGTATGGATTGCCGTCGTCGGCTTTGTCGTGTTGGCGGTCGAGGCGCCGCATTGGATCATGGCGCCAGACGCGCAGTCCCTTGCGGCGCCGGCCGCGGCACCGCCGTCAGCAACCCCTGCCACCGATTATTTTCCCGCGCGATTCCCGGCGCCAAAGGCTGAGCCGGAAGTGCAGCCGCCGACGTTCTGACGGCGTCGAGCTCGAGGCGCGCGATTTCGGCAGGCTGAAACCTGGCCGGCGTGGTCGTGCCAGGCGGTTCCGGACCCCGATGCGTCAGATGCCGCCCATGCACACGTACTTGATCTCGACATATTCGTCGATGCCGTATTTCGACCCTTCGCGGCCAAGTCCCGACTGCTTGACGCCGCCGAAGGGCGCGACCTCGGTCGTGATCATGCCGGTGTTGACGCCTACCATGCCGTACTCGAGCGCCTCGGCAACGCGCCAGATGCGGCCGATGTCGCGCGAGTAGAAATACGACGCCAGTCCGAACTCGGTGCGGTTGGCGAGTTCTATAACTTCGGCGTCGGTGGAGAAACGGATCAGCGGCGCGACCGGCCCGAAGGTCTCCTCGCGAAAGATCTTCATGTCGGCGGTGACCCCGGTCAGCACCGTCGGTTCGTAGAACGTGCCACCCAGCGCGTGGCGCTTGCCACCCACTGCGATCTTGGCGCCGTGTGCCATGGCGTCGGCGACGTGCTCCTCGACCTTGTCCAGTGCATCCCGGTTGATCAGCGGCCCCTGCGTCACACCCGGCTCGGTGCCCGGACCGACCTTGAGCGCGCGGACGCGATCGGCGAGCTTCGCCGCGAACGCGTCGTAGACCTTGTCGTGCACGAACAGCCGGTTGGCGCAGACGCAGGTCTGCCCCGTGTTGCGATACTTGGAAACGATTGCGCCATCGGCCGCTGCGTCGAGGTCGGCATCGTCGAAGACGATGAACGGCGCGTTGCCGCCCAGCTCCAGCGAAATTTTCTTGATCGTCGACGCGACCTGCTTCATCAGCAAGCGCCCGATTGCGGTCGATCCGGTAAATGACAGCTTGCGAACCAGCGGATTCGAAGTCATTTCGCCGCCGATCGAAGCTGCGGTTCCGGTAAGCACATTGAGCACGCCCGGTGGAAAGCCTGCGCGCTGCGCGAGTTCGGCCAGGGCCAGCGCGGAATACGGCGTTGCCTCCGCCGGCTTGATGACCACGGTGCAGCCTGCCGCCAGCGCAGGCGCCACTTTGCGCGTGATCATCGAGGACGGGAAATTCCACGGAGTGATCGCCGCGCACACGCCGACGGGCTCCTTGATCACGACCAGGCGGCGGTCGTTGCCGATGGTGGGGATCACATCGCCGTAAACGCGCCTCGCTTCTTCCGCGAACCACTCGGTGTACGCGGCGCCGATGGTGATTTCGCCCTTGGCCTCGGCGAGCGGCTTGCCCTGCTCACTGGTCAAGATCAGAGCCAGATCGTCGGCGTGCGCAAGCTGCAGGTCGGACCACTTGCGCAGGATCGCCGAGCGTTCCTTGGCGGTCTTGGCGCGCCACGCCGGCCACGCCTTGCTCGCCGCCTCGATCGCGCGACGTGTCTCGATCGCGCCGAGCACAGGCACCGTACCGATGCGCGCGCCCGTGGCCGGATTGACGACGTTGAAAGTCGCGCTCGCGTCGGCGTCGATCCACTGGCCGTCAACGAAGCATTGCTGGCGCAGCAACGCGCCGTCCTTGAGCGCGATCGGTGATCTGCGTTCGATGGTGTCGGGGGCCATGCGGTCTCCTGCGAAATGGATGGCGGCGCGCGCTGACGCTGCGCCGGGAGCAACGCCTAATTATAGCGCTACGCCGTACCTACCGTTGCTTGGGTCGCAATGACACCAGCGTCACGCCTGCCAGCACCAACGCCGCGCCCGCAAGCTGGATCCAATGCACCGGCTCCGCCAGCAACCAGTAGCCCAGCGCGATGGTGAATACCGGACCCAGCGAGCCGATCAGCGAGGTGCGGTTGGCGCCGATGCGCCGTATCGCCTCGGCGATGAACAAGGTGGGCAGCACGGTGGAGCAGATCGCCATCGCCAGCGACAGCCACTGGATCGACGGCGGCGCCGCAAGCGCGGCGAGCGGACGCGTCGCCAGAAACTGTGCGAAAACGAAGATGGACGAGATCAGCATGGCCCAGGCGATGAAGCGCAGGCTCCCCAAGCGGGCGATGACCGGCCCGGCGCCGACCAGGTACATCGAGTAGCAGAGCGCGCTGGCGAAGACCAGTCCGCCACCCCGCCAGAGCGTGTGCGGATCACCGCCCAAGCGCAGGTCGTGGGCGAACACGAGCAGGATGCCCGCGTAGGACAACGCCAAAGCCAGTACCGTGCGGCCGCCGATGCGTTGGCCGAACAGAGCGGCGGAGAGCAGCACGACCATCGTCGGATACAGATACAGCACCAGCCGCTCGATCGACGCGCTGATGTACTCGAGCCCCAAGAAGTCGAGCAGGCTGGCAACGTAGTACCCGACGAATCCAAGCCACAGCAGCCGAAGCCAGTCGCTTCGGGATATCGGCGCTGCGCCCTCGCGGCGCGTTGCCCACCACGCCATCACCGCGAAAAATGGCGCCGCGTAGATCATGCGCAGTGCGAGCAGCGTCACCGCGTCGACCGATGCCGACGCGTACGCAAGCTTGACGAGGATGGCCTTGAACGAGAATCCGAGCACGCCGACAACGGCCAGCGCCGGGCCAGCACGCACGCGCGTCGGACTGTGCCCTCCTATTGCGTTCATTGCGCGTTCAACGATCGCGTGTCGGTCACTTGCGTCGACTCACCTCGCGCGATCCTCATGCTGCGCATGGGGCCCCTCGCTGCCGGCCCGCGGCGGCCTCTTCGTACGATCGCGCCAAGTTCACATCACGGATCGGCCGCTTGCGTCGACTCACCTCGCGCGATCCCCATGCTGCGCATGGGGCCCCTTGCTGCGGGCTCGCGCCGCTAATCCCACTTCACCAGTCCGAAATACGACGTCGCCAGAATGACGATGCCGAAGGCAATGCGGTACCAGGCGAACGGGACGAAATCGTGGTGTGCGACATAGCGCAGCAGCCAGCGCACCACGAGGAAAGCGCTGATGAAGGCAACGGCGAAACCGACGGCGATCATCGACAGGTCACCGCTGCCGAGCAATGCCCGGTTCTTCACGAATTCATAGCCGGTCGCCGCAAGCAGCGTGGGGATCGCCAGGAAGAACGAGAATTCGGTGGCCGCCCTGCGCGAAAGCCCGAACAGCATGCCGCCGATGATGGTCGCGCCGGAGCGCGACGTGCCGGGAATGAGCGCCAACGCCTGTGCGCAGCCGACTTTCAGCGCATCGGTCCAATGCATGTCGTCGACGCGGTCGATGCGTATGGCTGCCGGATTGTTCCGCTGTCGCCGTTCCGCCCAGAGGATGGCCAGCGCGCCGAGGATGAACGCGGATGCTACGGGCACGGGCGCGAACAGGTGTGCCTTGATCGTCTTGCTGAATGCCAGACCGAGCATCGCCGCGGGCAGGAACGCGACCAGCAGGTTCAGTACGAATCGCTGCGCCCCGCGGTCGCTGAACATGCCGCCGGCGACGGAGAGCAGCTTGGCGCGATACTCCCAGCACACGGCGAGAATCGCACCGGCCTGGATGACGATCTCGAACAGCTTGGCCTTGTCACCGGTGTAGCCCAGCAACGATCCGGCGACGATGAGGTGGCCGGTGCTGGAGACGGGAAGGAACTCGGTCAGGCCCTCGACGACGCCGAGAATCGCCGCGGTCAGCAGATCAGGAAGGTGCATGGATCGCGCAATCAAAAAAAGGCCGGGCAGCGTGTGCTGCCCGGCCCCGTCATTGTATATCGTGCCGCCGGCTAGCCTGGCCGCTTCGCGGTGAGTGCCGAGAGTGCCTGCGCCAGCATGTCGCCGTGGTCATCCGGCACCTGGCCGTGCGGCGTCATCTTGTCGATGATCTGCGGTAGCATTTGCGCGAGGCCCGAACTCGCATCGCCATGCGACAGCCCGAACTGCTGCGCGAGTTGGCCGATCGAGCCGCTGCCCAGGACTTCCTGCAGCTGGCTGCCGGTGACCGGGACGTTCTGCCCGGTGCCGACCCACGACCCGACCTGTTGACCCATGCCTCCGCTCTGCAGCTTGCTGATGATCCCCGGCAGGCCGCCATTTTGCTGGATCATTTGCAGCGCCATCGTCATCAGCGGGTTCTGCCCCTGCTGCGCCCCTCCGCCGGCTGCGCCGCCTCCCATCAGTCCACCGAGCAAACCGTCAAGCAAGCCCATGATTCATCTCCAGTCGCAGGAAAGGACCGTAAATTATACGCCGAGCAACACCAGTGACTATTCTCCGGACGTTGCGCCAAGTTCCGTACGGAGCCGATTGAGGTCCTGCTTCAACGCCTCGACCTGGCTGCGCAGTTCGGCCACGTTGGCTTTGAGCGCCGCGATTTCGCTCAACGCCACGAAATGCTCGGGGTCGTGATCGGCTAGTGGCAACGCTGCGCGCGCATCGGCGCTGCGGCCCGACAGCAGATGCGTCCACCGGTTCTCGCGCTCGCCGGGGGCGCGCGTCAGCTCCTCGACCAGCGGGTTGTCCGCGCGTTCGGCGAGTTCGCGCAGGAAACCGTCGACCGCGGACACGTCGGCGAAGCGGTGCAGCCGCTCGCTATTGATGCGCAGTTCACCGATGGTTTGCGTGCCGCGCAGCATCAATGTCGCGAGCAGCGCAACCGCCTGCGAAGGGATGCCCAGCACGCGCTCGGTGTTGTGGGCGTAGCGCATGACCCGGCCACCGCTCGATTCGACCACGAGCGACAGCGCCTTGAGCCGGTCGATCGCGACCTGTGTTTCGGCGTCGGTTGCGTTCAACACCGGATCGCGGCTGCTCCTCTGGTTGCATCCGGCGGTCAGCGCGTTCAGCGTGAGCGGATAGGTGTCGGGAACGGTGTGCTGCTTTTCGACGAGCACGCCGAGGACACGGGCCTCGAGCAGCGACAGCAGGGGAAGGGTGGCGGGCATCGATCGGGTCAGTCGTTCGGGCCGGGGTGGCGGGCGGCGCAGTCGCTCGGCGCCGGCCGTTTCCACGGTGCGCCGTTACTGCTATCGTAGGGGCCGCAACAGCCATTCTATCCCGCCTCGCCCTATCCTTGTCCGGACCCGTCGTTCCGGGGAGCACCATGCCCAATCCAGCCGAAGTGACGAATATGGCCCTGTTCTGCGACTTCGAGAATGTCGCGCTCGGCGTGCAGGACGCGAAGTACGAGAAATTCGACATCGGCAAGGTCATCGAGCGGCTGCTGCTCAAGGGCAGCATCGTGGTCAAGAAAGCGTACTGCGACTGGGATCGCTACAAGGCGTTCAAGGCGCCGATGCACGAGGCGTCGTTCGAGCTGATCGAAATCCCGCACGTGCGCCAGTCGGGCAAGAATTCCGCCGACATCCGCATGGTCGTCGACGCGCTCGACCTGTGCTACACCAAGGCACACGTGGACACCTTCGTCATCATCAGCGGCGACTCCGACTTCTCGCCGCTGGTGTCGAAGCTGCGCGAGAACGCCAAGCGCGTGATCGGCGTGGGCGTGAAGAACTCGACGTCGGATCTGCTCATCGCCAACTGCGACGAATTCATTTTCTACGACGACCTCGTGCGCGAGCAGAAAAAGACCGCTGCGCGGCGCGCGCCGCGCAAGCCGGCCACGGTGGTGGAGGGCGCGGCACCGGCCAAGAAGGGCGACGACGCCCGACGACAGGAAGCGCTCGACCTGATCGCCGAGACGGTAGAGGCGCTGATCGCCGAGCGTGGTGAAGACGAAAAAGTGTGGGGCTCGATGGTCAAGCAGGCGCTGAAACGGCGCAAACCCGGGTTCTCCGAATCCTATTACGGCTTCCGCTCGTTCAACGGCCTGCTCGAAGAGGCGCAGCGGCGGGGAGCGCTCACGCTCGATCGCGATGAAAAATCGGGCGGCTACGTCGTACGGCAGCAATCGTTGCCCGAGTGATCGCAATGCGCCTGCGCAGCATGCTTGGTATTTGCGGGTTCGGACTGTCCTGTTGTGCGTGGTCGAACGAACCTGCGTTGACCGTGACGACCGGTGGCAATACCGTTAGCTATGCGCCGGCGGCTTTGCTGGCCCTTCCCGCCTCGACACAGGTGACGATTCCGCAAGACGTCGCCTACCAGCGCGAGATGACCTTTCACGCGGTGCCGGTCGCTTCCGTGCTGTCGGGAGTTCGCGCCGAGGAGACCATCCGCTTCGTCACGCGCGACGGATTCGTCGCCTCGCTTCCCGCCGCGGCACTGCTTGCGGGTGGCGACGGCGCGGTGGCGTACCTGGCGGTCGAGGCGACCGACGCCCCCTGGCCGCCGCTGAAAGCCGGGGATGTCGCTTCGGCGGGGCCGTTCTATCTCGTGTGGCTGCGGCCGGAACGCGGCGCGATCGTGCGTGAACAGTGGCCGTACCAGGTCGTGCGCATCGAGGCCGTCGCGCCTCTTGCCAAGCGCTACCCGATGGTGGCTCCTGCCACGAGCTTGTCTGCGCGCGACCCGGCCAGACGCGGATTCGAGGTCTACGTGAAAGACTGCTCGGTCTGCCACACCATGAACCTGGGCGGCGACTCGACCGTGGGCCCGGATCTGAACCTGCCGTACAACCCCACGGAGTACATGCGCCCGGATGCACTGCGTCGGGTGATTCGCGATCCGCAATCGCTGCGCAGGTGGCCCGAAACACGCATGCCGGCGTTCGGCGCGAAGGTCATTAGCGACCGTGAACTCGCGGACCTGATGGCGTACCTGCGGCACATGGCGGACCGCAAGGCGTCGGTGGCCGCGAAGTAGCCTGTCGGTTCAACACGATCTTCGGCGGGCTCGTCTTCCTGATCGGCGGCGCGCTGGGGCTGTGGGGACTTGTTCGGGACTTGGTCACAGGACGACGCGAGACGCCGCCGTCAGCATGACCGCGACGATCGCGACCAGCGCAATCAGCGTGCCGGCATCGTCCAGCCACGCCGCAGCCCGCGACCACTGCAGGACGGGTGGGTGGGCAAGCTCGTCGTTGGCGGCTGCCGGTACCAGCTCGATGGTCGCGCGCGCCGTCGACTCGATGACCGTACAGCCCTTGTTCGCGAGCGTGTATTCCTCGCCGGCGCGCAACCAGATGTCGTCGAGGTCGCCGCTGCTGGTCGCCCAGACCAAGCCGTCGTGAACCCGCAGCCGTGCTTGGGCGCGCGGGGGAACCACCACGGTCTCGCCCGAGGTCAGCGAGTAGGTGCCGAAAGGGGACTTGCCAAATGCGAGCATTCCTGTCATTTCTGTCTCCGTATCGATAGCTGGGCTACGGGCTCGAATACTAGATTGACAACCAGGCCGGGACAAGCGATGGATTTTCCACCAATATGTGAGCTGTTACTAACAATACGACGGTGCGTGATGGCCACCCGCCTGCCGCCGATGTCAGCCCTGCGCGCGTTCGAGGCCGCCGCGCGCGCCGGAAGCCTCACTCGCGCTGCCGAGACCCTGCACGTCACGCACGGCGCGATCAGCCATCAGATCAAGGCGTTGGAGGCCGACCTCGGCGTGCGCCTGGTCGAGCGCGCGGGTCGCGGCATTCGACTGACCGACGAAGGCGAGCGCCTTGCCGGCCGCGTCCGCGCCGCGCTGACCGATCTTGCCGATGCCGTGCGCGAAGTGAGCGAGCGCGCCAACCCTCGCGCGCTACGCGTCAGCGTCATGCCGTCGTTCGCGGCACGATGGCTGTTGCCGCGCATCGGAAAATTCATGGCCGAGTACCCGCAGATCGATCTGGACGTGCGCGCCAGCATGATGCTCGCGGACTTCCGCCGCGACGACGTCGATATTGCGATCCGCTACGGCGGCGGCAACTATCCCGGGCTCACGGTCGAGCACTTGATGGACGACATCTACTTTCCGGTGTGCAGTCCGAACATCGCCGGCGGCCCGCCGGCGCGTCCCGAAGATCTGCAGCGGTATCTTCTGCTGCGCTCCGATAACGAGTTCTGGCAGCCGTGGTTTGCCGCGGTCGGCCTCGATTGGCCCGAGCCCACCCGCGGCCCGATCTTCAACGACGCCTCGCACGTGATGCAGGCCGCGATCGAAGGCCAGGGCATCGCGCTGGCGCGTACGTCACTGATCGGCAACGATCTCGCCAACGGCGTGCTGGTGCGTCTTTTCGACGCGACCGTGCCCGCGCCGAATCGCTACTTCCTCGTCTACCCTTCGCGCCGGGGCGAAGCGCCGAAGCTCAAGCAGTTCGGCGCCTGGCTCAGGAAGGAAATCGCGCGCGACGACGGCGGGATGGCAGTGCTGCGCGCCAAGCCGCCGGCGAGCGGTGCGGGTTCGTCTTCGAAGCAGCCCGCAAAAGCGCATGCACGTGCCGGCCGCACACGCAGCCGGCGCTGACTGTTTACGCCTTCGAATAGATCTCCGCGCCCTTTTTCACGAATTCCACGGCTTTCGCTTCCATTCCCTTCGCAAGCGCGGCGTTCTCGTCGACGCCGAGTTTCGCCGCGTAGTCGCGCACGTCCTGTGTGATCTTCATCGAGCAGAAGTGCGGCCCGCACATCGAGCAGAAATGCGCGAGCTTGGCGCCGTGCTGCGGCAAGGTCTCGTCGTGGAACTCGCGCGCCTTGTCCGGATCGAGCCCGAGGTTGAACTGATCGTCCCACCGGAACTCGAAGCGCGCCTTCGACAGCGCGTTGTCGCGCACCTGCGCTCCCGGATGGCCCTTGGCGAGATCGGCCGCGTGCGCAGCGATCTTGTACGCCATGATGCCATCCTTGACGTCGGTCTTGTTCGGCAGGCCGAGGTGTTCCTTCGGCGTGACGTAGCAGAGCATCGCCGTGCCGTACCAGCCGATCATCGCCGCGCCGATGGCGGAGGTGATGTGATCATAGCCGGGCGCGATGTCGGTCGTGAGCGGGCCCAGCGTGTAGAACGGCGCCTCGCCGCACAGGCGCAGCTGCTCGTCCATGTTGTGCTTGATGAGGTGCATCGGCACGTGGCCCGGCCCTTCGATCATCGTCTGCACGTCGTGTTTCCAGGCGACCTGCGTCAGCTCTCCGAGCGTCGCCAGTTCGGCCATCTGCGCCTCGTCGTTGGCATCGTAGCCCGAGCCCGGGCGCAGCCCGTCGCCGAGGCTGAAGCTCACGTCGTACGCCTTCATGATCGCGCAGATGTCCTCGAAGTGCGTGTACAGAAACGACTCCTTGTGATGCGCGAGGCACCACTTGGCCATGATCGAGCCGCCGCGACTGACGATGCCCGTCATGCGCTTCGCTGTCAGCGGTATGTAGCGCAGCAATACCCCGGCGTGGATCGTGAAATAGTCCACGCCCTGCTCGGCCTGCTCGATCAGCGTGTCGCGGTACATCTCCCAGGTGAGCTCTTCCGCCTTACCGTCGACCTTTTCCAATGCCTGATAGATGGGCACGGTCCCGATCGGCACCGGCGAATTGCGGATGATCCATTCACGCGTCTCGTGGATGTTCTTGCCGGTGGAGAGGTCCATCACCGTATCGCCGCCCCAGCGGATCGCCCAGGTCATCTTGTCGACTTCTTCCGCGATCGACGAGGAGACGGCGGAGTTGCCGATATTGGCGTTGATCTTCACCAGGAAATTGCGGCCGATGATCATCGGCTCGGATTCCGGATGATTGATGTTGTTGGGGATGATGGCGCGACCGCGGGCGACCTCGCTGCGCACGAACTCGGGCGTCATGAACTCCGGAATCGAGGCACCGAAGTTCTGACCCGGATGCTGGCGCGTCACGAGCTCGGGCATCGTCTTCAGCATTTCTTCGCGCTGGAGATTCTCGCGAATCGCGACGAATTCCATCTCCGGCGTGACGATGCCGCGGCGAGCGTAGTGCATCTGCGACACGTTGGCGCCAACCTTGGCGCGCCGCGGCAGGCGATGCAGGTCGAAACGCATGCCGGCAAGCTCGGGCTCGGCAAGACGCTCGCGGCCGTACGCCGACGAGAGTTGCGGTAGCGCTTCGGTGTCGCCGCGTTCCTCGATCCAGGGCGCGCGCAATGCGGGCAGGCCGGAACGGATGTCGATGCTCGCGGTCGGGTCGGTATACGGCCCCGACGTGTCGTACACGACGAGCGACGGGTTCTTCTCCGCGCCAAAGCTCGCCGGCGTGTCCGACTGCATGATTTCCCGCATCGGCACGCGAATGTCCGGCCGGGAGCCGGCAACGTGGATCTTGCGCGAATTGGGGAGTGGGGCGATCGCGGCGGCGTCGACGTGCGCGTCGCGGGCGAAGAACTTGTCGTTGGCGTTCATGATGCTCCTCTGCAACGGCGGCATCGACACGGGCTGGGAGCGGGACAAGATGAGACACGCTTCCCTGCGCCGGCATTATCCGCACAGGTACCAAGGGTGTGATCTCACCGGTTCGACAACGTCGGACACGGACCCCTAGCGTCAGCGATCACCTTACGCCAAAGGGCCGACTGCGGCAACCTGGCCGCGGGTGCCCCGCGCTCGCGCTGGGCCAGGACAAGTGCTAGTGTGTTCGCGCGCATCGTCGTGCGAGCTGGCATGGGAATTCGTCGCCTACGCATGTTGCCTGAGGGACACTTTCCGATCAGATTGCACCGTCAGCAACGCAGAAAGCGGTCACCTCTTTGTGAGTCATGGGTGGGCGCTATCGACCCTTCTCGGTCATACGCCCGACGAAGTCGACCGTCAGCTTCGCCGCGAACGCGGCCGTTCAGCTTGATCTAGTGGGTGGCGGTGAACGGCCGCCGCGGCGCTCCAGCGCTCCAGCGCTCCAGCACCCTAGCTCGCCATCGCCCAATCGCATCGAACGGATCATCGAGTATCGTGTCGAGAAATCTTACAGCCATGGTGTCGCCCGTGTGCCCGTGGAGGCGACATTACGTTAAATATCAAGCCACTATTGCAATTGGTCCATATGTTGCGTGCGCGTTGCAAAAACCTGGATATTGCAATTGGTCCATATGTTGCATGGGCGTTGCAAAAACCTGGAATCGGGGGGGCGATGCAACTTCCAACTTTCGCTGGACTTCTTAGATGCTGCGCCATTTCGATCGCGCTCGGCACGGCAGTTCCTTCACACTCTGCTTTGCTTGGCTGGGCGGTCGGCGCGAGCGGGACGATCGTCATGACACCGGACGGCGGCAGCACTTGGGTGTCCCAAACGAGTGGCGTGTCGGCGAACCTTAACGGAGTCCAGTTTGTAAGCTCGGTCTGGGGCGTTGCGGTGGGGAACGGTGGAGTGTCGGTCCATACCACTGACGGCGGGCTAACGTGGTCAACGGCCTCCACGGGCACGGCCCTCAATTTGAATGGCGTCGCATTCTTCGACCCCTTGAGAGGCGTGGCGGTCGGGAGCGACGGCGTTCGCGTGAGAACCACCGACGGCGGACTTACCTGGTCTGATGCGGGATCGACGACGGCCACGCTGTACGACATCGCCGCTACCGGTGCTTCGTCGGCTATCGCAGTGGGCGCCGGCGGCACAACAGTGCATACCACTGATTTTGGGGCTACGTGGTCCCCTCCGGTCCCCGCCGCAACAACTGATTTGTTTGACGCGGAGTCAGCCGTTGGCGGCTCAGCGCTGCTTGCGGTTGGCGCCGGTGGTACTGTGACAAAGACTACCGACGGCGGCGCTACTTGGTCAGTCGTTTTCGTTAATCCCGCTTTCGGCGATCTGTTCGAGGCCGAGTCGCTGGGGTCCTTCGAGTTTCTGGTGACCGGCGCCAGCGGGAATGTTAACCGTTCGACGGATGGCGGGGTTACCTGGAATGCTCCCGTGACGATAGCGCCGGGCGCCGTGTTCGATCTCGAATTTATCGACGCTCTTATCGACGATCGCGGGCTTGCGGTAGGTGCGGGCGGCAATACCGTCCGCACGACTGATAGAGGTTTCAACTGGAGTGCGCCAATTGGTGCGACTTCCTTTGATCTGTACGCCCTCGCGCTGACAACTGGCGAGCCACCCAGCCGGCCCGTTCCCGAGCCAATGACACTCGTACTGATCGCCATCGGGATCATCGGAATCGCTGCGTCGCGTCGACGATCTTCTTGACGATAGCGTGCGTCCGGTCTGACACCGGACTCAGGTGGAACTGTCTTAGCGAGTCTCGCAGGCAGGAGCGCTTCGGGCGGGCCACGTTATTGCGCCAGCAGGCGCCACCGTTTACCCTGATTAGCAAGCCGTAACGTGCAACATGCTGTGAACGCGTGAAGGCGTCGCCGGGCCCGTAGATCACCACGCGGACGATGCCCCGCAAGGGAAGGCAATTCAATTACACAATGCGGACGTCCGTCTCGACTAGTCGGGTGAGTGCTGGCGTGGCGATAAATAAGCTCGAAAACGAATCTCAACGGAAGGAATCGTCTCGGGATAGGCAATTCGAACTCAAGAACGGCCGCTTTATGAGCGCGTTTCTTGTCTTCGTGATTTCATTCGCGCTCTACTATTGCACACTTGCACCGACTGTTACGCTGGTCGATAGCGGTGAATTGATACTCGCCGCGCAAACCTTCGGCGTAGCGCATCCGCCCGGCTTCCCGCTATACGTCTTGCTTGCGCACGCCGCAACGCTCTTACCGCTTGGAAACATTGCGGTCCGCGTCCATCTTGCCTCCGCACTGTTTGGCGCGCTCGCGTCCGCAACAATGACCCTGCTCGTCATCGAAGCCCTGCTGATCGATCCAATACGGCAAACGCCGAACGATAGCAACCAGACCGCAAGAAAAACGAAAACAGATGCGGGGGTGATTTCGTCTTCCATCCTCGTGCCGGCCGTAATGGCTGGAATGCTCTTCGCCTTTTCTAGAACTCTGTGGACGTACGCGACAATCGCCGAGGTCTACACGCTCAACACACTGCTCATTGTGGTGATCTTTTGGTTGGTGATCGGGTGGCGGCGCGAGGCGCTGAACTCACGCGCGAATCAGCTCGAAGTAAGTTATCGAAAACTCTACACAGCCGCGCTTGCTTTCGGGCTTGCTCTCGGCGTGCACCACGTTACCGTCGGATTGATGTTGCCCGCGTTGGCGGTCCTAGTATTTTCAACGGTCGGCGCAGGCTTTTTCCGGAGCAAACGACTGCTCTACGCGACAATGTTTTCGTTGGCAGGTCTGAGTATCTATATCTACCTGCCGCTTGCCGCATCGCACTCGCCCCTAATGAACTGGGGTGACCCGCGCACCTGGGAACGCTTCTGGTGGCACATCACTGGCAAACAATATCAGGCCTATTTTGGCTTTTCACCTTTGCAAATTGCCGAATTCCTGAAGCTGGCTTCCCGTGAGTTCGGCGTCGCGTGGTTTCCACTTGCTCTCGCTCTCGCCATGGCCGGTTTTGTCAGTCTTTTTCGCACAAACCGGGCGATGCTTTCCTTCCTGTTACTTGTCATCCTTTTCGATGTCGCCTATTGCCTCGGGTATGAAATCGCCGACGACCAGGACGCTTACTACTTGCCCGCGTTCACTGCACTCACAATTGCCACGGGTTTCGGCGCGAGATGGCTATTCGCTACTTGGCAAACCAAGACCGGAGATGCCCGTGCATCAATTTGTGCAGGGCTGCTACTCATAGTTCCGTTGATCGCGCTGGTCGCCAACTTTGGCTCAAACAATCGCTCGCAATTCTTCATCGCTCATGACTATGTCGACAACATTCTGAAATCTGTCGAGCCACATGGGATGTTATTGACCACGGATTGGCAAGTGTATGCCCCTTCGCTTTACGTCAGGGAGATTGAAGTTCGGAGAAGGGACGCCGTGGTAATTGACATTAACCAACTGCGGCGATCGTGGTATTACGACTATCTGAATCAGGTTTACCCTGAGATGATGGCCAATTCGCGGAGCGAGGTCGATGCATTCTTGGAGGACCTGCGAGCTTGGGAACGTCATCCTGACGCTTACGTCAGTAACACCGCTTTGCAGCAACGGATCAACTCTCGGTTCTACGAGATGATCCTTGCCCTAGTGACCAGCAAATTGGAAGAGACGCCTGTTTACGTAACGTCGGAAATCGCACTCAATCGCGGCGGTCAAGATGCTGAGCTAACACGCGCACTTATCTCAAAATACAAGCTTGCGCCGAAGGGGTTGGTCTTTCGAGTGGGAAAAAAAACCGATACAAGTGAGTTCGAAGATCCGGCGATTCTGATGCGCGGCCTTAGCGGCAATGCATTTGACGACAACGATGTGGTCAAGAAAAAGGTGATTCCCGTTTACGTAACGATGGCGACGAGTTCAGGCATATATTTCGCGTCGCAAGGACGTCACGAAAAGGCAATTGAAAAATTCAAGCAGGCTCTTGCGATTGATGCAGCGTTCGAGCCTGCCAAGAAGCTTTTGGTAAAGAGTCAAAGCGCTTTGCCAAAGTGATTATCGTGCGCCCCTATGGTTGCAATGCCTCGACTTCGGTCATTCCTGACGTGAGTGTTTGCACATGATTGCTGGAGGTGACGGCCAGTGACCCGCGCCCGTCGAATGGCTGCGCCCCGTCTGAAGCGGTCGGTCAGTTGGCGTCGACCAATGGCAACTGTTGGCCGACTGCCGCCGGTGTCTAAGGATCCTTGAATGGCGGCTCTTGATTTTTAGGCTGTGCAATCGGCCGCGCGTATGGCCGAAGGACAACACGCGTCCGTCCCCATTTAATCGCTGCTGATGCAAATCATCGCTGACGCTGTCGGTTTGGGCAGAACGCAGTTTCAACAGATGACGTGACGGCAGCGCTGCGTTGAATCACGTCACTATGGGGAAGCGATCCATCGCTGTCGCTCCGCAGCTTCCGCCAACGCGATCGCTATCGCCTGTTCGAGCGTTGAAACACGACCTTCCTGCCAAGCACCGTTGAAGGCGGCGTCATCTCCCAGGCTCGCGCGGGCCGCAACCACGCCCCGGTCGTAGTGTGACCGCTCGATCGGCGCGAGCGGCGATCCGATCTCCTCTCGCAGTCGCTCCGCCGCGCCCCAGATGCCGGCGGCGCGGCGGGCATCGCCGAGCACCGCGACCACTTCCGCCAACCCCTCCAGCGAAAAGGCAATTCCCCGCCTATCGCCCAGCACGCCCTCGATCGCCAGACTCTCCCCATACAGCGCGCGGGCAGAGGCAAGTTCGCCCAGCTCGAAGGCCACGCTCGCCACGGTCTTCAGCGCGAGGGCGATGCCGCCCCGGTCGCCCAATTCCCGCCTGATCGCCAGGCTTTCCTCGGCCAGCGCTCGGGCATCTGGATAGTCGCCCTGCTCGCGCGCCACGATACGCCAGGTTGTTCAGAGAGTTGGCGATGCCTCTCCGATTTCCCAGTTCCCGATTGATCGTCAGGCTCTCCTCGTACAACGTCCGGGCGTAGGCAAAATCGCCTTGCTCGCCGGCCACATTACCCAAGTTGTTCAGCGAGGCGGCCACGCTCCTTCGAAGTCCCAGTTTTCGTCTGATCGCCAGGCTCTCTTCGTGCAGCGCGCGGGCGGCGGAAAAGTCGCCTTGATGACGGGCTATCACAGCCTGCCGCATTGAGCACTTTCGTGCGCTCCGACGTTTGCGTCTCAGCGCCCGCCTTTGCCAGGACCCGAGCACACCACTCCCGGCCCTCCGCGAGATGTCCCCGCGCGAACCAGAATTTTTGCAGCGCCGCGCAAAACCGAAGACTCGCTTCCGCTGCTGCCTCAACGAGGCTCCAGTCGAGACCCGCCCGCAAGTTCTCGTGCTCCTCTTCCAGACGCTGCAGCCACTCGGCCTGCTCCGCGCCTTTCATTTTTGGCTCCGCCTCCTCCGCTAACGCCAGGAAGTAGTCCCGATGCCCTTCGCGCATGCGTTCGGCCTCGCCTGCAGCAATCAACTTTTCCCTTGCGTACTCGCGGATCGTTTCCAGCATCGCAAGTCGTGGTTGGCTGTGGGCTTCGCTTTGCTTGATCAGACTCTTGTTGACGAGCGATTCCAGCGTATCCAGAACAGGCAAGTCGGACTCGCGGTTGCAGACCGTTTCGATCGCTTCGAGCGAGCAGCCGCCGACAAATACGGCTAGTCGCCGCAACAGTCGTTGCTCGGAGCCAGTCAGCAAGTTGTGGCTCCAGTCTATCGCGTCGCGCAGCGTCTTCTGCCGCGCCGGGAGGTCGCGCGCACCACCTATTAGAAAGCTCAGGCGGTGGCTCAACTCCGCCAGCATTCTTTGCGGTGGCAAAACGCGCACCCGCGCCGCGGCCAGCTCGATCGCCAGGGGCAAGCCGTCAAGCCGATGGCAGATCTCGGCGACGGCCGGGGCGTTCTCGTCGGTGAGCGTGAAGCCAGGCTTTGCCGCCATGGCGCGGTCGATGAACAGCGCCACCGCTTCGTATTGCGTCGCTTGCGCCAACGACGATAACCGCTTCGGGTCGGGGAGGGACATCGGGGGAACGGGATAGTCCGTCTCTCCCGACAAAAGCAGCACTTCCCGGCTGGTGACCAGTACCTTTAACCGTGGCGCGGCGGTCATGAGGTCGCTGATCCGCGGCGCGGCATCGATCACCTGCTCGAAGTTGTCCAGCACCAGCAGCACCTGTTTCTCGCGCAGATAGTCCTGGAGTTGTACTTGCAGCGGCCGGCCCGCCGCTTCGCGCACGTCGAAGGCCTTGGCGATTGCCGGCAATACCAGCGCGGGATCGCCGAGCGCCGCGAGCGAGACGAAAAACACGCCATGCTCGAATTCGTCCACCATGTCCGCGGCGGTTTGCAGCGCGAGGCGCGTCTTCCCGGTGCCCCCGACGCCAGATAGGGTCAGCAAGCGCACATTGGCATTGGACAATTGCGCCTTGACCGCTCGAATCGCGTCCTCGCGCCCGATGAACGGCGTCGTTTGCGCCGGCAAATTGTTGGGACGCGCATCGAGCGTCTTGAGCGGAGGGAAGTCGCAGGGTAGGTCAGGAACAATGAGCTGAAATACACGCTCCGGCAGAACCAAGTCTTTCAATCGCCGCTCACCCAGGTCGCGCAGCGCGACATCCGCCGGGAGGTGGCCGCGCACCAATTCCTCGGTGGACCGCGACAGCAGGATTTGTCCGCCGTGCCCTGCCGCCATCAACCGCGCCGCACGGTTCAGCGTGGGACCATGGTATTCACCATCGCGTTGTTCCGCTGTCCCGCTGTGCACGGCCATCCGCGATTTGATGCGCAGCTCCCCGCGGTCGGTGGCCTTCAACGCGCGCTGCGCGGTGATAGACGCGGCGATCGCGTTGGTCGCGATCGCAAAAACCGCTAACGCACCATCGCCCGTGGTCTTGACGAGATGACCATCGTTCGACTCGATGGCTTCACGCATGATCGCATCGTGGTGCGCGAGTGCCTGCACCATCGTCGCGTGCTGCGTCTCCCAAAGGCGCGTGCTGCCTTCGATGTCGGTGAACAGGAAGGTGACCGTGCCGGTCGGCAGCATACCGACAGAGAGGGGAGTCGCCATCATTGGGGCAGGGGCCGAATCACGCGGCAACCGTATTCTCCGAGCTGCTCGCAGCTTGCGCAACCCGGCAGTGCGTGCCTCTGTGGGACACTAGCAATTCTCTCGCGTCGCCACGGTCATTGCCACCGGCAGAGGGCGTGTTCTCGATCGCCTGCGCGGATACGCCTCGCATCGGTCGGTAACAAGTGCTAATGTTGGAACGTTGGCCAGCAAGTGCCGACACTGCACATACCAAGCGGGGAGGAGAACATGGAGCGTTTGCGACACACTGGTGGCGCGGTACTGGCGGTTTTGATCGGTGGCTTGGTGCTGTGGGGAGCCGCCGCTCCGGCCGCGGCGCAGGACGTGACGGTGCTGTGCAACTACGAGGTCGACTGGTGCGAGGCGATGAAAGCCGCCTACGAGAAGACCACGGGCCAGAAGGCGGTCTTCATCCGCCGTACGGACGGCGAGAGCCTCGCCCAGATCCGCGCCGAAAAAGCCAATCCGCGCGCGGACGTGTATCACGCCGCAGAGTCGGCATCGGCCAAGGCGCTGGCCACGGAAGGATTGCTCGAAGCCTACAAGTCGCCCAACGTCGCGGACCTGCACGACTGGGCGCAGCGCATCGCCGAGGAGAACAAGTATTTCCAGACACCGATCTACACCGGCGTGCTGGGCTACGGTTACAACACCGAGCTGCTGGCGAAATACAAGATGCCCGAACCGAAATGCTGGAAGGATCTGGTCAATCCCGCGTACAAGAATGAAATCCAGATGGCGAATCCGGGAACATCGGGCACTGCCTTCAACACGGTCTCGACCATCCTGCAACTGATGGGCGAGGACGAAGGATTCAAATTCCTCGCCGCCATGAACAAGAACGTCAATCAGTACACGCGTTCCGGCAGCGCAGGCATCCGCGCCGCGGCGAAAGGAGAGACGACCATCGGCATCACGTTCCTGCACGATTCGGTGGCACAGACGGTCCAGGGCTATCCGATCAAGACGGTCGCGCCCTGCGAGGGCACCGGCTACGAGATCATCTCTTCCGCGATCATCAAGGGCGGGCCGAATCCCGACGGCGCGAAGAAGTGGATGGACTTCGTGCTCTCGCCTGCCGGCCAGAACGTGGCGGTCACCGTCGGCAAGTTCCAGATTCCTTCGAACAAGAACGCCCAGATCCATCCGATGGCGCCGAAGATGTCGGAAGTGAAGCTGCTCAAGATCGATCTGGACAAGTACGGCTCGAAGGAAGGCCGCGAACGGTTGCTCACGCGCTGGGATAACGAGGTGTTCAAGGCCCCGAAGTAGGCGCAAGACACGGCAGGTCATCGCGAGTGCAGAAACCGACGCACGCCTGATGCGCCGCGCGGTCGGTTGGTGGTCCGCGGTTGCCTGGTTCGGCTTCGCGATCCTGCCGTGGAATGCAATCGGCGGCGGTGGCTTCTTCTCTTTCCAGTGGCTGAGCCAGTATCCGCTTGGCCTGTCGTCCGCTTCCGCGCTGGTGCAACTCGTCTGGCATGGGCGCCTGTGGTTTGCGCCACTGGCCGTCGCATTGCTCGTTCCGCTCGTCCTGGTCTGGCGCCCGGCCGCGGGCGTGACGTCCGCGCGACGGGCCGCGCTGCCTCTGATAGCTGCCGGCGTCGCCGGCCTGGCCTGCGTCCTGGCGATCGCGCTGGCGATCGATATCAACGGCTGGTCGTGGCCGCCGCTTGCGCGAGTGTTTGGCCAGCTGCCGCGTCGGCAACCGGGCCTCGGCTATGGCGCGCTCGTCGTGACCGTCGCCTGCCTGATGTTCCTGTGCCAGGGGTTGGCGCGGCGCGGCTGGGTCAAGGGCGACGCCTTTGTCGCGGGCGCCATCGGCCTGTCCGTCACACTGGTCAGCCTGTTCACGATCTACCCGCTGACGCGCATGTTCCTGCATGCGTTCCACGATGCCAACGGCAACCTCTCGCTGACGGCGCTGCTCGCCCGCGTCGCCAGCAGCAAGATCTGGGGCTACGGCGGCATCGTCTGGAACACCCTGCAGCTCGGACTGATGACGGCATCCTCGGCCACGCTGCTTGCATTGTGCTTCGTGCTCATCGTGACGCGAACGAAGTTCCGCGCCCGCCGCCTGATCAGCGTCCTGTCGATCCTGCCGATGATCACGCCGCCCTTCGTCATCGGCCTGGCGCTGATTCTGTTGTTCGGCCGTTCCGGCGCGGTCAACGCCATGCTCGAATGGGGCTTCGACATCCGGCCAACGCGCTGGATCTACGGTCTGCCGGGGGTATGGCTGGCGCAGACCCTCGCGCTGACGCCGGTCGCGTTTCTCGTGCTGCTCGGAATCGCCGAGGGCATCAGTCCGACCCTGGAGGAGGCGGCGCAGACCTTGCGCGCGTCGCCGATGCGCACGCTCACCACGATCACGCTGCCGTTGATGACGCCGGGCATCACCAACGCCTTCCTGATCGTGTTCATCGAAAGCCTGGCGGACTTCGGCAATCCGCTGTTGCTCGGCGGCAATCTGGACGTGCTCTCGACGTCGATCTATTTCGCGGTCGTCGGCGTGCAGCAGGATCCCGGGCGCGCTTCGGTACTTGCCGTCATCCTGCTCAGTTTTTCGCTGGGCTCTGTTCGTGATCCAGCGCCGGCTGCTTGCAAGGCGAAGCTTTGTCACGGTGGCGGGCAAGGGCGACGGAGGCTTGCGGGCGCCGCTGCCGCGGTTGGTCACCGGCGCGGCGGCCAGCCTTGCGCTGCCCTGGGCGGCGCTCGCCGTCGTCATCTACGCGATGATCTTCGCCGGCGGCTTTTTCGAGAAGTGGGGGCTCAACCACGCGCTGACGATGCGTCACTATGTCACCGCCTTCGGCGTCACGCTCGAAAATGGCAGGTTGATCTGGAGCGGCGGTGCATGGAGTTCGTTGTTCACGACGCTGACGATCGCCTTGATCGCCGCGCCGCTGACGGCGTTGTTCGGCCTGACCGTCGCCTATCTGCTCGACCGACAGCGCTTTGCCGGGAAGCGCGCCTTCGAGTTCATGTCAATGCTCAATTTCGCCGTGCCCGGAACCGTCGTCGGCATCGCCTACATCCTGGCGTTCAACACACCGCCGGTCGAGCTGGTGAACACCGGCCTGATCCTGGTGTGCTGCTTCGTATTCCGCGACATGACCACCAGCATGCGCGCCGGGCTGGCCGCGCTGAGCCAGATCGATCCCAGCCTGGACGAGGCGTCGTCGACGCTGCGTGCCGGCACCTTCACGACCGTGCGACGCATCGTTCTTCCGCTGGTCCGGCCGGCGGTAGTCGCGGCGTTGATCTACAGCTTCGTCAGTGCGATGACGTCGATCAGCGCAGTCATCTTCCTGACCAGCCCGCGTTTCGACATGGCGACCGTCAACATCGTCGGCCGGGCGGAGGTCGGCGAATACGGCTACGCGACGGCGTATGCATCGGTGCTGATCGTGCTCATGGTGATCGCGGTGTTCTTGATTCGCGTCGTCGTCGGCAAGCGCGAATTGTCGCGCCGCGGCGCTGAGGCGTAGTATGGTCCGACTGACATACGTCAACGAGATGATTCATCGATGGATCGGCGAACATTCATCGGAGACAAAGACGGCTGCGCGCTCTTTGGGTCTTGATGCGGTCGGTCAGCCAAGAACGCAAAATCGGATCAAGCTAAAGTCGAATTCAATCTTTCATCTATCGGAGACCAAAATGAGCCACTCGTCAATGCTCAAAGCCAGACGGCAGCACCAAAAGACCAGGAAACTTCTCGATGTCGCAGCCAAGAAGGCCAAACGGCTGGCGAAGCTGGCATTGGCGGGGCCGGTCGTGAAGAAGGAAAAGGTGAAGAAGGAAAAAGTGAAGAAAGAAAAGGTCAAGACGGAAAAAGTGAAAAAGGTCAAGCTGACAAACGAGGAGCTTGGCCGGCAAGACGCGAAGAAGAGCAGTGCGGGCGCGAAGAAAAAAGGCGCGCCCTAGCCTTTTCGACCCGGAACCGGGGCGGCTTATTGCGTTGAATCGCGCCGCCCCTGCTTGTCTGAAGCGGCGGACAGTGTGTTGTCGCGTATGCACATCACTTGATGAGGCCCCGTTGAATCAGGATCAAAGCGCGTCTGGCGCCTCTCGGCCAGTTCTGGACGCTCTCGTTCACATTTCAATTTGCCAGGAAGCGGCCGTTAACGAGGCGGCCGGAGCGTAATCCGATGAGTCTCGAGCAGCGCTGCAGTTCGCGTTCCGTATCGGGAGCTATGCTGACTAGTCTCTCCTCGTGGATGCTGCCGATCGAAGAAATCGTTGCCGATTCTCGGAACCGGGGACTTAGCGACCGAGTCGAACAAGTGGTGCCTAGTTCAATTGGAGGTTGTCATGGAAGGACGCATCAACGTCGCCAAGCTCAATCCCGGTGGCTACAAACTCATGTACGGCTTCACGGAATATCTCGCCAAGTCGAGTCTGGACAAAAAGCTCATAGATTTGATCCATCTGCGCGTATCCCAGATCAACGGCTGCGCATATTGCCTCGACATGCATTGGAAGGACCTGAAGGCAGAGGGGGAGAGCGATCAGCGCCTGTATTCCCTGGATGCCTGGCGTGAAACGACCTTCTATTCGGAACGGGAGCGGGCGGCGCTGACGTGGGCGGAGGCCACGACCAACATCCGAGATGGCCACGTCTCAGACAAGGTCTTCGATCAAGTGCGGGCGCAGTTCAGCGAGCAGGAACTCGCGGATCTCACTCTCGCCGTTGTCGCGATCAACGGCTGGAACCGGCTGAACATTGCTTTCGGGACTCCAGCGGGCACGTATCGGCCCGGCCAGTTCGAGAAGCTCAAGAAGACCGCGTAACGGGAATCACCTGACTGGCCGGTCGCGCCGGCGCGGGCGCAACGCCTCCGCTTGCGGTCCGTGTCGAACGCGATGGACCCGAACTCCCGCGCGGCCCTGCTTCAGCGGCTGGACAACATGTTGTGCTAGGCTTTTCTCTTCCTCTTGAGGCGAGCCGTGTGAGCGCCCCGCATTGAATCCCTGCATTGAGCCTCTCGCAGGAAACCATGGGCATTCGGGCTGCTTGCCCGGCGCAGGGACGGAGTAGACAAGGTTCTTAATAGAAATCAAGGAGATTGACATGAATCGCCGTTTGATCAAGTCCTGCGGGATTGCGCTCACTGGACTGCTCTTAGCGCTGCCCGCACTTGCCGACGATCAGTTGAACGTCGGCATGGCGAATACTCGCAACATCCTACCAAGCTTTATCGTTCCCTCGTCGGTCAGCGCGAAGTATTACGACGGTACAACCGATGATCTGCTGACCGCCGGGCTCGGGAAAACCGGCCTCGCGGCCAGCGCGCCGGTGGTTAGCGATCCGCAGGATGTCTCCCAGTTGCGCCAATTGGCAATCTATACGAACTACCGCGCTCTGGTCGATATCGCCGCTGCGGGCGGCTACGGCACGCTCTACGGACCCAACGTCACCAATGCAGGCGTGGTCACGGCCAGCGAAGGCAAGATTCCCGGCTGGGAGTACATCGCTGTGGTTGACGATGGGACGGGCCGCCAAAACGTCACGGTGATGGTTCAGGTGCCGGACAGCTTCGATCCGGGCAATGCCTGCGTCGTGAGCGCCACCTCCTCGGGCTCCCGTGGCGTCTATGGGGCCATCAGCGCCGTCGGCGAATGGGGCTTGAAGCAGGGTTGCGCGGTCGCCTACACCGACAAGGGCACCGGTAACGGCCTCGACGATCTGCAGGCGAACCTGGTAAACCTTGTCGACGGGCGGCTGACCGATGCAACAGTTGCTGCAAACAATTCGCTGTTCACGGCGAATCTCACCGATGCTGAACGCGCGGCGTTCAATGCAGCGACACCGAACCGGGTCGCCTACAAGCACGCCCACTCGCAGCAGAATCCTGAAGCCGACTGGGGCACCAACACGCTGCAGGCGATCGTGTTCGCGTTCTACGAACTCAACGAAAAATTCGGGACACCCGCGCCGCAGAGCGGCAAGCGCATCACGCTTGATCGTCGCAACACGCTGGTCATCGCGTCGGGCGCATCGAACGGAGGCGGGGCGGCGGTGCACGCCGCCGAGCAGGATCAGCACAATCTTATCGACGGCGTCGCGGTCAGTGAGCCCAACGTGAATACGCCGCCCGACCGGCGGCTGACGATTCAGCAGGGCGCGACTACGTTCCCGATTTTCGGTCGCACGCTGATCGACTACTTCACCTATGCGAACCTGTATCAGCCGTGCGCGCGCATGGACCCGCGCGCAGCGGTCGGTCCGTCGGCGGCGTTCCTGGCAACGACGAATGCGACGAATCGCTGCACTGCGCTCTACCAAGCGGGCTTGCTGACCAGCGCGACGCTTGCCGGACAGGCGGCCGAAGCGCTCGACAAGCTTCGCGCGTACGGCTATTTGCCCGAAAGCGATCTGATTCAGGCCGCGATGTATCGCTTCGCAACCAATGCGATCGTCGTCACCTACTCGAACACCTACGCGCGTGCCGGCGTTGCCGACAATCTGTGCGCTTTCAGCTTCGCCAACACCGACGCCTCCGGTCATGTGATTCCGCAAGTACTTTCGGGCGAGCAGAGAATCTTCGGTACCGGAAACGGCGTCCCCCCGAGCACCGGCGGCAACCCAGCCACCACCGCGGTCAATATCGTGTACAACAACGCAGTCCCGGTGCCGACTCTGGACCTCTTGGCTGTTTCGCCGTCATCCAATCTCGCCGATCTCGCAGCCGACGGAGCGTTCTGCGACCGCAGCCTCTTCGAAGGCCGCGACATCGTAACGGGACAGCCCCTGACCGGAGCGATGAAGGCGTTCTCGGACCGGCTCCTTGAGGGCGTAGCCGAAGTGCAGCTTACGGCCCGGCTCAAGAATACGCCGGCGATCATTGTGCAGGGACGCTCCGACACACTGTTACCAGTGAATGAAACGTCACGCGCGTACTATGGCAAGAACCAGCTTACCGCGATCGGTGCGAGCGAGCTAAGCTACATCGAGGTAACCAATGGACAGCACTTCGATACCTTCATCGACCTGCTTCCGGGTTTCAGCCAGTTGTACATCCCCGTGCACGTTTACCTGCAGCGGGCGCTCAACGCGATGTATGACCGCCTGAAGCACGGCACGCCGCTGCCGCCGAGCCAGGTCGTGCACACCACGCCGCGCGGACCGGTGACGCCGCCGTACAACCAAGTCGCACCGGCCATAACATCCGCGAACGTGCCGCCAATATCGGCCAACCCGCCTGTGAGCGATCTTATCCGGATGGTAAAGACGACGCTGCTTATCCCCGATTGAGAGCGGGCCATGCGCCCGCGATGAAGGGCAGGCGGAGTGTCGCGGGCAAAACGACTGTTGGTCGGAACGCTCGCTGGACAGAGTAGAATCCTACGGCCGCCGTTTGGGGCGGCCGTTTTCTTCCACATTCTCCCCGATCGAGCCAGCCGTGTCGTTCATGATGACTGCGGCCGCGATCGTCCACGAGCTAAGCAAGCACATCGTTATGCCCAGTGCCAGCAGGTGCCTGGGGATACGAGGGCCGATCGTTCCAGGTGGTTTGCGGTTTTCTTGCGGCTGTGCGCGGCAACCGGCGAACTTCGAGATTGAACGGCTGCATTCACCGACCGGCTGCTTAGGGTTGTGGTTTCAACCGATCGATGCAACACCGTCCTTACAGACAAGGGTTTGAGGCCTAAGGCCTTCCCGCGACGCGGCTTAGCGGCGATCCTCAACAAAACGAAAGCCCCGCCGGAGCGGGGCCTGTGTCGGCGCGCAATCGCTTACTGCCTGCGGCGCGAGAAGCCGAGTCCAGCGAGACCGAGGGCGAGTAACGACAAGGTCGCCGGTTCCGGCACGGCCGCGGGAGCGAACAAATCGCCGATCGTGAGTGGTGTCTCGCTCCCTGAGTTGATGAGCACGCTTCCCGATCGACCAAACGCGGTCGCATCCGTTGCTACGACCACCACCGCAGAGGTCTGGCCCGGCCCAATGGCGTGCGTCATGTCGTCCGGGGAGTTAAAGAGGAAGAACACCCTCGATAGGGGTCGCAGCGCCCCAAGGGGAGTCTTGTCGCCGCCCCCTGCTATGTAGCCGACGTTCGTCGTAAATCCGTCGAACAGGCCCAACGCGAAGTTGAAGATGCCCGTTGCCAAGAATGGGTCGACGGAAAACGTCGCGTAGAAATCCAGACAACCCGCACATGTGAGGCCGAACACATCGACGAATACGCCCTGCTCATAGGTTCCCGTGAGGTGCGCCGCGCCGGTGCCGAAGTCGAAGGTGCCGGTGACCGACCCGAGTAGTGGCACGTCGCCCGGGTCCGGCAGAACTTGAGGAACCACCGACCCGCCGATCGGCAGCGGCGTGGCCTCCAAGCTGGGCGTCGCGAGCGCCAACATACACAGAAGCACGAGCGTATTCAGAGTCTTCGTTCTCATGTCCCCCTCCCTTCGACTCCTACGACCGGGCAAAGAAGCACGTTCCGAACCATTACCGCAAGCTATTGTTTATATTGACGGCGGCGTTCCGGCGCAGCGTTTCAACCTCGGCTGGTGTAAGGATATTCGACAGCCGCCGGCATACTACTAACATAGTGATCAACGGCTCGCGTCGAGGAGTACCACATGACGACACGGCGGAAATTCATCATCGTGCTTGGCGCAGGTGCCATTGCGCAGCCGCTTACTGCATTTGGCCAGCAGCAGCCGCCGATTAAGACTGCGCGCATAGGCTGGCTGACGTACCTCCCCGCCCCGGACCCGGCACTTTCTTTGCTGCGCGAGGGCATGGGCGAGTTGGGTTACATCGAGGGGAAGTCCTACGTAATAGTGGCGCGGTTCGCCAACGACGATTTCACCCGCCTGCCCACGCTCGTCGAGGAGCTGGCGGCCGAGCGTGTCGACGTAATTGTCACCCGCGGCGCTATAGCGGCTTTCACCATACCCATCCGGTCGCGCATACCGGTTGTGTTCGCGATCAGCGGCGACCCGGTCGAAGCTGGTTTCGCCGACAGTCTGCGCATCCCTGGGCGCAACATGACCGGCGTCACATTCATGGCGATGGAGCTTTCTGCCAAGCGCGTCGAAGTGCTCAAGCAAATGATACCGAAAGCCTCGCGCTTTGCGCTGCTATCGAATCCCGAGCACCCGGGCGAGTTAAGCGAGTACCGCGTCACGGAGGACACCTCGCGCCGCCTCGGCGTCGCGATCACGCGCTATCTGGTGCGCACTCCCCAGGAGTTGGCTACTGCGTTCGCTTCAATCCCTGCTGACAATTTCGACGCGATGATCGTGTTGCCCGACTCGCTTACGTTTACGCGCCGCAAGGACATCATCGATTTCGCGGCGCGGGCAAGAATTCCGTGCATTTACGGCTGGACCGAATACGCCGAATCGGGCGGATTGTTGAGCTACGGGCCAACGGTCACGGACAGTTACAAGACGCTCGCGTTATTCGTCGACAAGATACTCAAGGGCGCCGATGCAGGCCATATTCCCATCGAGCAGGTAAAAAAAATCACATTGACGCTGAATCTGGCGGCAGCAAAAGCGCTTGGACTAAACGTGCCGCAATCGATCTTCGTGCGCGCCGACAAGGTCATTGAGTGACTAGCACAAATGTCGCAACGGGCGAAAGTATGCATTGAGTTGCTGGATTACGTCGTGTCCTAGCCGTCTGACGCGTCAGTCCGCTAGCGCCACCGGCATACCGGACTTCGCCGACTGCACGCCCGCTTCCGCGATCATCAGCGCGCGCCGGCCGTCCTCGAAACCGATCGGCGGAGTCGTGCCAGCTTCGACCGCCAGCACGAATGCGTCCAACTCACGCCTGTACGACTCGGCGTAGCGATCGATGAAGAAATAGAGCAATGGATCGCGGCGTATGCCGTGCTTGCCGTGGCGTTCGAGGGTGGTGGCCTGCTGGTTGCTCGAGATCAGCATGCCCTTTTCACCGAAGGCCTCGATGCGCTGGTCGTAGCCGTAGGCCGCGCGAAAACTGGAATTGACGTGCACCAATGTGCCGCTCGTCATTCGCAGCACCACCATCGCGGTGTCGGGGTCGCGATGCGGGTTTTCTTTAGCGTTCAGCATGCACGCGGTGCGGGCGTAGATCTCGACCGGTTCCTCGGCGAGCAGCCAACGCACCATGTCGAAGTCGTGGATCATCGTGTCATAGAAAATGCCGTAGGGCATCGCCGCCACGTAATCCGGCGGCGAGATCTCCGGGTCGCGGCTGGAGAGGATGAGCATCTCGGGTCGGCCGATCTCGCCAGCGCGAATGGCGTCGTGCAGCGCGCGATGCGTCGGATCGAAGCGACGGTTGAAGCCGACGCAGAATGGCACCTTCGTTCGCGCCAGCGCGACGCCGCAGGCATCGACCTTCGCCAGGTCGAGATCGATCGGTTTCTCGCAGAAAATCGCCTTGCCGGCGCGTGCGGCCGCCTCGATGATCGGCGTATGCGTGCGCGGCGGCGTGCAGATGATCACGGCGCGCACTTGCGGGTCGGCCAGGGCCTCGGCCAGGTCGCCGGTCGCGCGCGCGCCGTGCTTGTCGGCCAGCGCCTTGCCCGCCGCAAGGTTGAGATCGACCACCCAGGCGAGACGCGCGCGCGGATGCGTCGAAAGGTTCGCAGCGTGCACAGGACCGATGAATCCGGCTCCGACCAGGCAGAAGTCGATCATGGCAAATGGTGTCAGCTAAGTAGGGGCAGTTTCCAATTTCGGTAAGTGGGGTCCAGACCCTAATTTCCGTTAGCGTAGCGCCAGCGTGAACCCGGCCGCGTTGGCGGCGGTGCAAAGATTGCTGAAGCCCATCCGCGCATACGTCAACGGATGCGCCTTCTTCGGGTCCTGTTCGGCTTCGACCACGAGCCATCCTTCGTAGTCGCCGCGCCGGAGTTCGGTCAGGACCGCGGAAAAGTCGATCGAGCCATCGCCCGGAACCGTGAACACGTCGTCGAGCACCGCACGCAGGAAGCTGCGGTCGCCGGCGAGTACGTCGTCCAGCACTTGACGCCGCACATCCTTGCAGTGCACATGCACGATGCGTTGCGCATGACGACGGGCAACGGCAACCGGATCGCCGCCCGCGAACACCAGATGGCCGGTGTCGAGCAACAGCCCGACGTCGTCGGTCGTCGCCGCCATCAGGCGGTCGATCTCGGCCTCGGTCTGCACCACCGTGCCCATGTGGTGATGGAACGCCAGCCGAACGCCGCGCCGACGCAAATGCCGCGCGATCTCGTTCAGCCGCGCGCAGAATTGCGGCCACTGCGCGTCGGCGAGGACCGGCCGCCGCGAAAGCGGCGCCGCCGGATCACCGTCGGTGCTGCCGTGGCCCTCCGCGAACACCATCACCTTGCATCCCATCGCCGCCAGCAGGGCCAGATGCGCCTCGACCGCCGCGGCCTCCTCTTCCGCCGTGCGACGGCACAGGTGCGCGCTGTACCAGCCGGACACGAGAACGAGTCCGTGGTGGTCGAGCTGCGGGCGCAGCAGCGCCGCGTCGCGCGGAAACTTGCCGCCCATCTCGATGCCGGAGTAGCCCGCGAGTCGCGCCTCGGCGAGGCAGACGTCGAGCGGAATGTCGCCGCCCAGCTCGGGCATGTCGTCGTTGGTCCACGTGATCGGGTTGATGCCGAGGGTGACGTTCATGGGGCTTCCGGAAGCAGGCCAAGCGCTGCGAGCTCCCGCCGTAGCTGATCGGGGGCACGGAAATGGACGCCGCGGATGCCGAGCGCGGACGCGGCATCCGCGTTGGCCGCGACGTCGTCGATGAAGACGGCCGACGCCGGGGCGATGCCATGGCGCTCGAGCAGGATGCGAAAAATGCGCGGGTCGGGTTTCATCACGCCTTCCGCGCCCGACACCACGATGCCCCGGAACCACGCCAGGAACTCGAAGCGGTGGCGCAGTGGGAAAAAGGTCTCCGCCGACCAGTTGGTGATCGCGTAGAGCGGCACGCCTCGCCGGTTGAGATCGGCCAGCACGTCGACCGTGCCATCGATCGCGCCCGGGATCATCTCGCCGAACCGTTGACTGAATGCCTCGATCAGCGCGAGCTTGTCCGCGTGTCGCGGCATCAGCTCACGCGTCGCCTCGGCGAAGCTGCGGCCGGCGTCCTGGCGCTCGTTCCATTCCTCGGTGCAGACGGTGGCGAGGAAATGCTCCATCGCCGCGTCATCGCCGTCGAACAGCTTGCGATAGAGGTGGCGCGGGTCCCACTGCAGCAGCACGCCGCCGAGATCGAAGATGGCGACGCTGCGGGTTGCGGAAGGCTCGGTCATGAAGCTGGGCCCGGCCTAGCGCGAAGCGTGCCTGGATTGCGGAAGGTTGATGAGGACGTTGCGCAGGAATGCGACCGATTTCTCGACCCCTTCCAGCGCCGGCAGCATCGGATCCTCGTGCTCGATGCTGAACACGTCGTCGTATCCGACTGCCGCCAGTACCGCGACGAATTCGCGCCACCACAATTCGCCGTGGCCGTAGCCGAGCGTGATGTAGTTCCACGCACGTTCCTGGAAGCGATCGCCCGGAATCGTCTCGATCACGCCGTTGACCCCGGCGATCACCGGGTCGACGCGCGTGTCCTTGGCGTGGACGTGATAGATGGCGTCGCCGAGCGCGCGCACCGAGGCGAGCGGGTCGGCACCCATCCACATCGGATGGCTGGGATCGAAATTCGCTCCGACCGTCTCGCCGACCGCGTCGCGCAGCCGCAGCATCGTGCGCACGTTGTACACGTTCTGGTGACCGTGCAGTTCCAGGCACAGCTTCCGGATGCCGAGCCCGTTCGCATACGCGACGAGGTCACGCCAATATGGAATCAGCACCTCGTCCCATTGCCAGCGCAGGATCTCGCGCACTTCCAGCGGCCATTCCGTCGTGATCCAGTTGGCGCTGCTGTCGCCCTTGGCACCGGGACAGCCGGACATCATCACCACGCGGTCCACACCCATGAGGCTCGCCAGCTTGATCGTCTTGCGCGTCACCGCGTCGTGGCGCTTGCCTGCTTCGCCCGGGTGGACCGGGTTGCCCGAGCAGTTGAGCGCGCTGATGCCGATACCGTGATCGGCCAGCCGTGCCTTGAAATTGCGCCGCTCGGCATCGCTCTCGAGCATGCGGTCGAGGTTCAGATGCGGTGCCGACGACCAGTTGCCGCAACCGAACTCGAGCAGGTCGAGGCGAAGCCGCGCCGCGACTGCGAGCAAGGTGTCGAAGTCCGTGCCGGGCAGGCTGTCGGTGATCATTCCGATTTTCATCGCATCCGCCTGTCGCGTGGCGCGCAGCAGTGCATCTTCGACCGGCCACAAGCGCTCGGACCGAATCGTTGCCGAGCGGCATGGCCAATGCGTTTTGCGTTGACGTTCATGAGGGTAGTCTGCGGTGGCGGAAGAGCAGAAGACGGAGTGGGCCACTCGCGCGTGCCTGCGCCGGTAATATCCGGATCAGGTTCCAGGGGCTTGCCTTCGCGACGCCGTCGCGCCGTGGACAGGCCCCTGGCGCGGAGCAAACGTTACGCCGAAACGTGCGACGGGGCAACTCATGGGGAGAAGAAAATGTACTTGACTCGTTATCTGCTGTTGCTTGGCGCGAGTTCTATTGCGGTGGTTAGCGTGCACGCGCAGGACCTCTCCACGTGTCGCGACATCATCGACGATGCGGAGCGACTCGAATGCTATGACCAGCTCGCGGGGCGCGCCGCATCGACGGGTGCCCCGACGGCGGCTGGAGGCTCGCCCGCCCCGATAGCTGCAGTCGTCGACTCCAGTGGCACTACGACCACAACCGGATTGCTTGCCGACTGGTGGGGCTTCGGTCCGGATGCGGCGACGAACCGTTTTGCGGTGTTGCAACACTATCCGAATTACGTGACCGCACACGTCACGAACCATATCAATACGATGCCGACGACGCCCACGCAACCCAGTTCTGGCAGTTATCCATCCAATCTCGACTACGGCGAGCTGAAGTTCCAACTCAGCGCGAAGGCGCGCGTGCTCGATTCCGCTTCGCTACGCTCGGAGCCGGCCGATCCGGGCCATGCCCACGATTTCGGGCTCTGGCTCGCCTACACGCAGCAGAGCTACTGGCAAATCCTCAACGCTCCGCTGTCGCGGCCCTTCCTGGAAACCGACTACCAGCCCGAGGCGATCTTCGCCTTCCGACCGCAGCTGTTCTTCGGCGAGACGCCGGAGTATGCGGGCGTCGAATGGCAACTGTTCAACATTGGATTGGTCCACCAGTCCAACGGCAAGTCCGAACCGCTGTCGCGAAGCTGGAACCGGGTCTACGCGCAGTTCGGGTTCGAAAAGAAACTGAACGCGGATGGCGACCGCCTCGCGGTATTGGTGCGCCCCTGGTACCGACTCCCTGAGCAGGCATCCAAGGACGACAACCCGAACATCACCGATTTTCTGGGGTATGGCGACGTGACGGCAGTCTATCGGAACGGCCCGTTTCTGCTGTCGCTGATGGGTCGCGGCAATCTGCACACGGGCAAAGGTGCGGGACAGCTCGAGCTTGCGTTCCCGCTGTGTCTCTGCAAGGGGGAAGACAAGTTTCCGCTCAAGTGGTTCGTGCAGGTGTTCAGTGGCTACGGCGAGAACCTGATCGACTACAACTGGCGCCAGACGACCGTCAGCGCCGGGTTGATGTTGAACCCGAACCGTTGAAATCGCGCAGCAGTGCTCAATCCGCCGCGGCGTTGGCCGGTTGCGGAGCAACCACCGGCGCCGGCTGGACGCGTTTCGCGATGCGCCAGTTCTGCAGGCGCTCGAAATAGAGGTAGATGACCGGAGTGATGTAGAGCGTCAGCAGCTGCGACACGATCAGGCCGCCGACCACAGCCAGGCCGAGCGGTCGCCGCGTCTCGCCGCCGGCGCCCAGACCAAGCGCGATCGGCAGGCTGCCCATCAGCGCCGCCATCGTCGTCATCATGATCGGGCGGAAGCGTGTGATGCACGCCTGGAAGATGGCCTTGTCCGGCTCGAGGCGCTCCTTGCGCTGCGCCTCGATCGCGAAGTCGATCATCATGATGGCGTTCTTCTTCACGATGCCGACGAGCATGATGATGCCGACGAAGGCGTACATGTTCAGCTCGATCCCGAACAGCCAGAGGGTGACCAGCGCGCCGAACCCCGCCGTCGGCAGGCCGGACAGGATCGTTAGCGGATGGATGAAGCTCTCGTAAAGAATGCCCAGCACGAGATAGATCACGAAAATCGCCATGATCAGCAGGATGCCCATGCCGCGCAGAGACGATTCGAACGCCTTCGCGGTACCCTGGTAGATGCCGGTGATCGACGCCGGCAGACGCATCTCGGCCGTTGCCTTGTTGATTTCGTTGATGGCATCGCCTATCGCAAGGCCGGGGCGCAAGTCGAACGAAATGGTTACTGCCGGAAGCTGGCCGAGGTGGTTGACGGCGAGCGGGCCGATCGTCGGCTTCAACGTCGCGACGCTGTTCAACGGTACCAGCGCGCCGGTGCTCGAGCGAACGTAGAGCAGTGAAAGCACGGATGCGTCGGTCTGGTAACGCGGCATCAGCTCCATGACCACCCAGTACTGATTGGTGGGGGCGTAGATCGTCGACACCTGGCGCTGGCCATAAGCGTCGTAGAGCGTGTTCTCGATCGCCTGCGCCGAGACCCCGAGCGCGGAAGCCTTGTTGCGGTCGATTTCGACCGTGATCTGCGGCTTGGCAATCTGGAGATCGCTGGTCACGTCGACCAGGCCTGGCAGCGAACGCAGCTTTTGCTCGACCTGCGGCGCCCATTGATAAAGCTCGGTCGTCTCGGTGCCCTGCAGGGTGTACTGGTATGAGCTCTTGCGTGACTTGGCCGCCAATGCGGATCGCCGGAATGTTCTGCACGTAAGCCTTGATGCCGCTGACACGAGAAAGCGGTCCACGCAATTGCTGGACGATGGTATCCGCGCTGGGGCGGTCCTGGCGCGGCTTGAGCGCAACGAAGACCCGGCCGACGTTCAGCGATGCGCTTGGGCCGCCGGCACCAATCGACGACATCGCGCCCTGCACGTATGGATTTTCCTTGATGATCTCCGCGACCTGGCGTTGCATGGTCGCCATCGCCTGGAACGAGACATCCTGCGCCGCCTCGGTAAACACGAGGATCTGCCCGTTGTCGTCGGCGGGGAGAAATCCCTTCGGCATCGTGTTGAACAGGACACCGGTGCTGACCGTGATCGCGAGGAACACCGCCAGCGTGAGGCGCTGGCGCTGCAGCACCCACGCCAGCGTCGAGCGGTAACCGCCGAGCAGCGCCGCGAACATGCGCTCGCTCCAGGCGTAAAAGCGTCCATGCTGAATCTTGTGCTCGTCGGCGAGCATGCGGCTGCAGAGCATTGGCGTCAGGGTCAGCGACACAACGCCGGAGATCAGAACGGCGACGATGATGACGACGGCGAACTCGCGCAACAGGCGGCCGAGGATGCCGCCCATGAACAGCACGGGAATGAATACCGCGACCAGCGACAGCGTCATCGAGACGATCGTGAAGCCGACCTCCTTCGAGCCTTCCAGTGTCGCCTGCATGCGCGACTTGCCCATCTCCAGATGGCGCGTGATGTTTTCCAGCATCACGATCGCGTCGTCGACCACGAAGCCGACGCACAGCGTCAATGCCATCAGCGACAGGTTGTCGAGGCTGTAGCCGAACGCATACATGAACGCAAAGGTGCCCACGATCGACATCGGCAACGCCAGGCTGGGGATGATCGTCGCCGTGACGTTGCGCAGGAACACGAAGATCACGGCTATGACGAGGACCAGCGCAAGCAGCAGCGACTCCTGGACGTCGCGCACGGATGCCCGGATGGAAACCGACCGGTCGAAAAAGACGCTGAGCTGGATCGCCGGCGGGAGCTGGGATTCGAAAGTCGGCAGGATCTTCCTGACCGCATCGACGATTTCGATGGTGTTCGTTCCCGGCTGGCGCTGCACCGCCAGCATGATGCCGCGGGTGCCGTTGTGCCATGCCGCGATCTTGTCGTTCTGGACGCTGTCGAACACCCGGCCGACTTCGTTGAGGCGCACCGGGGCGCCGTTGCGGTAGGCGACGATGAGAGGCCCGTAGGCCTTCGCGTTCATCAGCTGTCCAGTCGCCTGCACCGAAGTCGCCTTGTCGGCTCCATAGAGCGTGCCGGTGGGAATGTTGACATTGCCGCTGCCGACGGCCTGCTCGATCTCGGTGAGGGCGATGCCGCGCGTCGCCAGCGCATTCGGGTCGAGCTGGATCCGCACCGCGTACTGCTGCGAGCCATACACCTGCACCTGCGCAACGCCGCTGATGGTCGAAATCTGCTGCGCGAGCAGGTTCTCGGCGTACTCGGCCACGGTCGACAGCGGCAGCGTCGACGAGGAAAGAACGATGTTCAGGATCGGGGCGTCGGCAGGATTCACCTTGCGCTGCGTCGGCGGGTTGGGCATCGATGAAGGCAGCGAGCGTGCCGCGGCGGCGATAGCCGATTGCACGTCCTGCGCCGCCGCGTCGATGCTGCGGTCGAGCGAGAACTGCAGCGTGATCGTCGACAGTCCGTCGGTCGACGTGGAGGTCATCGAGTCGACGCCGGCGATGGTCGAGAACTGCTTTTCCAGCGGCGTGGCGACGGCCGAAGCCATCGTGTCCGGACTCGCGCCAGGCAACTGCGCCTGGACCTGGATCGTGGGAAAGTCGACGTTGGGCAGCGCGTTAACCGGCAGCAGGCGGTAGCCGATCATCCCGAAGATCAGAATGCCCATCATGACCAGCACGGTCATCACCGGGCGGCGGACGAAGAGTTCGGCGATGTTCACGAGGCAGGCGCGCTCTTGGCGACGTTCACTTTGGTTCCGGGCGCGAGGCGCAACTGACCCACTGTGACGACTTGATCGCCGGGCGCGAGACCGCTGGCAACGACGGTCTCGTCACCCTCGGCGCGCGCGACCTTGATATTGCGCAGCTCGACCGTCTGGTCCGGTTTGACCACGAACACGTACTGGCCGTTGGGACCGCTCTGTACCGAGACCGAGGGCGTCACCACGGCGTCCTTCTGTTCATGCAGCGTGAGCACGACATTGACGAACTGGCCGGGCCACAGCGCCTTGTCGGTATTCGGGAACTCGGCCTTGAGCTTGATCGTGCCGGTAGTCGTATCTGCGGCATTGTCGATGAACGAGAGTTTGCCGGCGATCGGTGCGTGCGCCCCGTTGGCAAACGTGGCCTCTACCTTGAGTTCGCCGGCCGCCAGATACTTGCGGATGTCGGCGATGTTCTGCTCGGGCACCGAGAACGAGGCGTAGATCGGCACGACCTGGTTGATGGTGACCAGCGAATTGGTGTCGTTCGCCTTGACCAGATTGCCCTGCTGGATCTGGATGCGGCCCGCGTAGCCGGTCACCGGCGCGCGGATCGTGGCGTAATCGAGCGACAGTTTCGCGTTCTCTATCGCGGCCTCGTCGGCGGCGACGACGGCGGCGGCGGTTGCCAGATTCGTGCGCACCTGCTCATAGGCGTCCGGCGAGATGAAATTCTTGGTCAGCAGGTCCTTGTAGCGCTTCTCCTGCTCGACCGCGCGATCGTACAGCGCCTTGTCCTTGAGCAGGTTCGCCTGTGCCTGCTTGAGGCTGGCGGCGAACGGACGTGCGTCGATCTCGAACAGCACTGCGCCCTGGCGCACTTCGTCGCCTTCCTTGAACTTGACCCCGACGAGCTGGCCGTCCGCGCGCGCCTTCACCGCGACCGTGGTGAACGGCTCGACGTTGCCGATCGCGAGCAGGCGCACCGGCACCGTCTTCTGGACCACCGGCACCGCGGTCACGGGAACCACCGGCGCGCTTTTCTGCGTCTCGGCGCGGGGTCCGCGATTGGCCTGGAAAATGACGAACACGCCGGCGGCCAGGATGGCCAGCGCGAAAATGCCCGAAAACAGCTTCTTTCTAGTTGACATGTGTTACAGGCGGGCAATGCTGCCTCGTACCCATCCTCCAAACGCTATGCCTGGCGCGTGCAGTCGCGCCTTGTTGCATAGACCTCGGTTTCGTTCGGGAATTCCGGCCGCCGCCGTGCGCTGCTTCCCGACCAACTAATCATTATGGCGCAATCGCTGCGGAGGAGGGTAATCGTCGCGATTTGAAACAAATCCGGTGGGCCGCGGGTGAGTCCTGGTGGGTTGCGGCAGTCGGGCGACGCTGTAACACACAGCCGGATGCGAGGCTCGCAGTGCAGCAATTGACGGCAATGCGCGAGTTTTGCGTAATCGCCGCCTCGCGCGGCAATTTGCGGTCCCCGCCGCTTCCACCGTAAGATCGCGGTCGACGCGGGTGTAGCTCAATGGCAGAGCAGAAGCTTCCCAAGCTTACGACGAGGGTTCGATTCCCTTCACCCGCTCCAACTGCCACCGGAAGCGCCGTTTTTTTTCGGCCAGGACCCTGATGTGCTGATTGGCCCGGCTGTACAGTGATCTCAGGACAGGCTGATGACAACCGGCCGCGACGCCCGTCGCGGCGGCTCCTGGGCATCGGAACGCGTAGGGGGAAAGCATGAACCGCATCGCCATGGCAGTGCTTTGCTGTGCGTTCGCACTCCCGGTCTCGGCGCAGCAGGATTACCCGACGAGGACAGTCCGCATCATCGTGCCCTTCGCGCCGGGCGGATCCACCGACATTTTCGCGCGCTACATCGCCGACAAGCTTGCGCTGACCCTTGCGCAGCCGGTGGTCGTCGAGAATCGCGCCGGCGCTGGCGGCAACATCGGCGCCGAGGCGGTTGCGCGCGCTGCGCCCGATGGGTACACACTGCTGATGGCGACCACGGGCGTGATGTCGATCAACAACGCGTTGTACTCGAACATGACGTACGACGCGGCGAAGGATTTCGAGCCGGTGATCTTCGTCGCCTCGATCACCAATGTCCTCGTCGTGCCGCCCGAGTTGCCGGTGAACAGCGTGCGCGAACTCATCGCGCTCGCCAGGCAGAAACCAGGTTCGTTGACCTTCGGTTCCTCGGGTGCCGGCAGCTCCACGCATCTTTCGTCGGAGCTGTTCAAGAGCATGGCCGGGATCGACATGCTGCATGTTCCATACAAGGGCAGCAGCCAGGCCATCACCGATCTGATCGCGGGTCGCATCTCCATGCTCATCGACAACATGCCCGGTGCGATTTCCTTTATCAAGGCGGGGCGACTGCATGCACTCGGCGTGACCGGCAGCAAGCGCTCGCCGGCGCTTCCGGATGTGCCGACCATCGCCGAAGCCGCCCTTCCAGGCTACGAGTCCTTGTCATGGAGCGGCATCGCGGTTCCGACCGGCACGCCAAAGGAGGTCATCGCGCGCTTGAACCGCGACATCGCAGCGATCCTCACCCAGCCCGACATTCGCGAAAAATTGACCCAGGCTGGCGCCGATCCCGTCGGCGGCTCACCGCAGGAATTCGCCGAGCACATTCGCGCGGAGCGCGAAAAATGGAGCAAGCTCATTCGGGAGCGCGGCATTACGATCAATTGACGCGCGCGTCATCGAAGCCCAGAACTCGACCCCGGCACTCTTTCACGCTTTCATTCCTTCACTACTTCATCACCTCAACCTTCCACCATGTCTACAGCGCGCGCATCCGCGATCGACTCCGCAAGCACGTGGTTCGACACCGGCGCGCTGGTCGCCGATCTGGGGCGCCGCGTTGCCTTCCGTACCGAGAGCCAGGATGCCCACGCCGGCGCGACGCTCATGCGGTACCTGAGCGAGGAAATCCGGCCGACGGTCGAAGGCCTTGGCTTTCGCGCCTCGATCTGGGCCAATCCGGTCACCGGCGCACCGCCGATGTTGTTCGCCGAGCGGCTCGAGGACCCAGCGCGGCCGACGGTGCTCATCTACGGGCACGGCGACGTCGTCCTCGGTTACGACGAACAGTGGAGCGACGACCGCTCGCCGTGGATCGTATCTGCGGTCGACGGACGCTGGTACGGGCGCGGCACTGCCGACAACAAGGGCCAGCATACGATAAACCTCGCCGCGCTTGGCCGCGTGCTCCACGCCCGCGGCCGACTGGGCTTCAACGCGAAGCTCCTGATCGAAATGGGCGAGGAGGTGGGCTCTCCCGGACTGCACGCGATCTGCAGGCACAACACAGAAATGTTGCGCGCGGATGTGCTGATCGCGTCGGATGGTCCGCGACTGTCGTCCGAACGGCCGACGATATTCCTCGGTTCGCGCGGCGCATTCAATTTCGATCTGCACGTCGATCTGCGCGCAGGGGCGCACCATTCCGGCAACTGGGGTGGCCTGCTCGCCAATCCCGGAACGATCCTCGCCAACGCGATCGCTTCGCTGGTCGATGCGCGCGGGCGCATCCTGGTCGATGCACTGCGACCGGCGCCGATTCCCGCATCAGTGCGGCGCGCGCTGGTGGCGATCGAGCCCGGCGAGCCCGGTGGTCCGGTCATCGATGCGGACTGGGGCGAACCGTCATTGACTCCCGCTGAGCGTGTGTTCGGCTGGAACGCGCTCGAGGTGCTCGCTTTTCGCACCGGCAATCCGGAGCAGCCGGTCAACGCGATCCCGCCGCGCGCGGTCGCCAATCTCCAGCTGCGCTTTGTTGCTGGTTGCGACTGGCGCAGCTTCATCCCCGCAATCCGCGCCCGCCTGGACGAATGCGGGTATTCCGCAGTGAAGGTCGTGCAGGGAACGATGGAACCGATGGCCGCAACGCGGCTCGATCCGGATCATCCCTGGGTGCGCTGGGCCGGCGCGTCGGTGACGACGACTACCGGTTCGCCGCCGGCGATCCTGCCCAATCTCGGCGGTTCGCTGCCGAACGACTGCTTTGCCGAGGTGCTGGGCCTGCCGACGATCTGGGTGCCGCACTCCTATCCGGCGTGCTCGCAGCACGCGCCGAACGAGCACATGCTGGTCCGCGTCGCGCGCGAGGGCCTGCAGATCATGACCGGCCTGTTCTGGGACCTGGGCGCGCCGGAGTTCGCGCTGCCTTCTTAGTAGTGCAGCTACGGCCGGATATACGCCCAGCCCTGCTGCTGTCGCGACATCAGTTCGACCACGCCCGCCTGGACGTAGCCGATGCCGTTGAGCATGTCGGCGCGGCCGAGCTTCTGCCCCTTCATCGTGTTTTCGCAAGCGATGACCTTGACGCCCGCGCTCGTCGCTTCGTCGACGCGTCCGCCGACGGACGAGTCGAGCTTGAGCATACCGATGCCCGGCCCGTAGACGACGATTTCGATATCCACGTTCGGCGCGCCGAGATCGGCCTGGATGTTTTTGGCGTTGTTGAGCGCGAGGTTCCACTTGCCGGGATCGGCGTCGCTGACCTGGATGACAACCTTGCTGCGTTGCGCGCCGGCTGGCTGCGCCTGCGCGGCGCAGACGCCGGCGATGCCCGCTGCGAACGTCATC
Source organism: uncultured beta proteobacterium (assembly GCA_963821485.1). Taxonomy (GTDB): domain Bacteria; phylum Pseudomonadota; class Gammaproteobacteria; order Burkholderiales; family Casimicrobiaceae; genus PALSA-1003. The sequence continues at coordinate 275,763 of CAWGEB010000008.1, read as the reverse complement.
AGCGCAAACGCTGCGACGGCTGCATTCCGCAATTGCGATGCAAACATGATTTCTCCTTGAAGCACTGGAACGGCACGGTCGGGCTGGCCGTTGGATAGGAACCTTCCAAGCCGCGAGTTTACCCTTTGACCGCCCCGGCCGTGATCGTGTTCACCAGGCGCTTCTCGAGAGAAGGTCCCATCCGCACAGTCAGGCGGATGCAATGTCGCCGCGGTTCGCGGGCCCATCTCACGGGTGCCTCCAACGATAGCGTAAAATATGCGGCAGACGGCGCGGAAAGCTGGGCAGACCCACGGTCTACACCGATCTCGACAATGAAGCCGCCAACGCACATCCCGCTTTCGGCGGTGCTCTTGATCGTTCTCGCCAGCGCATGTTTTACGTCGGTCGACGCGACTGTCAAGCACCTCTCCCAGCGCTACCCGGTGCCGCTGCTCGTCTGGGCACGGTGGGGCATGCAGACCCTGATCATGCTCGCGGTGCTGGGTCCTCGACTGCGCTTGGACCTGGTGCGCACGCAGCGGCTGCCGATGCACATCCTGCGTGGCGTCGTTCTGGTCGCATCAGGCACCTGTTTTTTCTCCTCGCTCAAGTATCTGCCGCTGGCCGAGGCGACCGCGCTCAACTTCACCGCACCGATGCTGGTCACGTTGATGGCCGGATGGTTTCTGGGCGAGCACATCACGCAACCGCGCTGGGCATTCGTCGTCGTCGGCTTCATCGGCATGCTGCTGATCGTGCGTCCCGGCACCGAAGTGCTGCATCCCGCGGCATTGCTCGCGCTCGCCGCCGCGGCATTGTACGCGTCGTTCCAGATCCTCACGCGCAAGCTCGCCGGCGAAGACTTGATGGTGCTGCTGTTCTTCCCCAGCCTGGTCGGCACCGTGCTGTTTTCCATCGCGGTGCCGTTCTTCCACTATGAGGCGTGGTATCCGGTCGCCGACGTCCTTTTGTTCTTCGGCATCGGGATCATGGGCTTCGTCGGCCACCTGCTGTTCATCAAGGCCTTCCAGGCCGCCTCCGCTTCGGCCATCGCGCCGTTCACGTATTCGCAATTGGTCTGGTCGACATTCGCCGGTTGGTTGGTCTTCGGCTCGTTCCCTGACGGCTGGACCTTGTCCGGTATCGTCGTCATCGCGGGCAGCGGTGTCGTTCTCACGTGGTACGAGCGTTGGCGGGCGAACCTGCCGGCGTCCGAGCCGGTGGCGGTCGACTGAGGTAGGCCGCGGGCGCGGTACAATCGTCGCAGGCGCTCCTGGGATTGCCCAAGCGCGCGTCGGTGATTCGAGCGCGGGGTCGCGCGGTCCGAGCGAAGCTCAGTACCAACTTCCAATGGAGACAGAACAATGAATAACGACAAGCCACGCGTCGGTTTCATCGGCCTCGGGCTCATGGGCCACGGCATGGCGAAGAACCTGGTGAGCAAGGGCTTTCCGCTGACGGTGCGCGTGCATCGCAACCGCAAGCCGGCGGAGGACATCCTCGCGGCGGGCGCCAAAGAGGCGAAGACCAGCGCCGATCTCGCGCGCGCTGCCGACGTCGTCATCCTGTGCGTCACCGGGTCGCCGCAGATCGAGGAAATCATCTATGGCGAGAACGGAATCATGGGCGTGGCGCGCGCCGGCTTGGTCGTGATCGATACCTCGACCGCCGAGCCGGCATCGACTGCGAAGATCCGCGACGACCTGGCGAAAAAGGGCACGATGTACGTCGACGCTCCGCTCGCGCGCACGCCGAAGGAAGCCGAGGAAGGCCGTCTCAACACCATGGTCGGCGCCGACGACGCGACCTTCGCCCAGATCAAGCCGATCCTGTCGGCCTATTGCGAGAACGTTATCCACGTGGGACCGCCCGGCCACGGGCACATGATGAAACTCATCAACAACTTCATCGCCCAGTCCATCGCCACGGCAACGGCCGAAGCGTGCGCGACCTGCGCGAAGTCCGGCGTATCGATCCGCAAGCTGCACGAGATCATTTCCGCGGGCGCCGTCAATTCCGGCATTTTTCAGCTGATCGTGGGCAAGATGCTCGAGGGTGACATGGCGGGCCTGAAATTCACGCTCGTCAACGCGATGAAGGACATGCGCTACTACATGCACTTCGCCGAATCGCTGCCGGTGTCGGCGATCGTCGGCGGGGCGGTGCACCAGACCCTGGTCAACGCCAATCTCATGGGCTTCGGCGACAAGTACGTGCCGTCTTTGGTCGAGGCGCAGGAGAAGCTCGCCGGCGTGAAGATCCGCTGAAGGACGTTCCATGGCCATCGCCACCGCTTCGCTCTGGGACAATCCGCTCGGCACCGACGGCTTCGAATTCGTCGAATACGCGGCGCCGGATCCGGAGGCGCTGGGCCGCCTGTTCGAGCAGATGGGCTTTAGCGCGATCGCCAGGCATCGTTCGAAGAATGTCCTGCTCTACCGGCAGGGCGGAGTGAATTTCATCGTCAACGCCGAGCCCGACAGTTTTGCGCAGGGCTTCGCGCGCGTGCACGGCCCGTCGATCTGCGCCATGGCCTTTCGCGTCAAGGACGCCGCGCTTGCCTACCGCAAAACCGTCGAGCAGGGCGCGTGGGGCGTGGAGGCGCGGCCCGGGCCGATGGAATTGAACATCCCGGCGGTCAAGGGCATCGGCGATTCGCTGATCTACCTCGTCGACCGTTATCCCGGCGCCGATGGCAGCGAGGGCAGCGGAGTTTCGATCTACGACATCGACTTCGTCCCGTTCGCCGGGGTCGACCAGCACCCGCGCGGCGCGGGCCTCACCGCCATCGACCACCTGACGCACAACGTGCATCGCGGGCGGATGGACGAATGGGCGGGATTCTACGAACGCCTGTTCAACTTCCGCGAAGTCCGCTACTTCGACATCGAGGGCCAGCTGACCGGTCTCAAGAGCAAGGCGATGACGAGCCCATGCGGCAAGATTCGCATCCCCATCAACGAGAGCTCGGACGACAAGAGCCAGATCCAGGAATATCTGGTCGCCTACCACGGCGAAGGCATTCAGCACGTCGCGCTCGGCACCGACGACATCTACGCGACCGTCGAGCGCTTGCGCGCCCGGCAGGTCGCGTTCCAGCAGACGCCGGACACCTATTACGACCTGTTGCCGACGCGCTTGCCCGGACATGCCGAAGACGTCCCGCGACTCAAGCGGAACGGCATCCTGCTCGACGGCGCTCCGGCGAAGAACGAGATGCTGCTGCAGATCTTCACGACCACGGTGATCGGCCCCATCTTTTTCGAAATCATCCAGCGCAAGGGCAACGAGGGATTCGGCGAGGGCAACTTTCGCGCCCTGTTCGAGTCGATCGAGCTGGATCAGATCCGCCGCGGAGTGCTGAAGGCTTAGCGCGGGTCAAATTCGTGCTCTCGCCCGTGGGTTTCGCGCTCCTTCGCCACCTGGCCGACGGCGAACTGCATTCCGGCGAGGCGCTCGCGGCGACCATCGGCATGACCCGTGCCCGGGTTTCGCAATTGCTGAAGCAGGCGGAACGCTCCGGGGTGGCGCTACAGCGCGTTCGCGGTCGCGGCTACCGGCTGGTCGGCGCAACACCGTTTCTGGACCGCGCGGCAGTGGCGCACGAACTCGAAGCACACGGCGCCGGCTTGCGGGTCGAAGTCGCCGATCACATCGACTCGACGAGCGGCGAGTTGCTACGCCGCAATGCGAGCACCGACATTCACGGCCTCCTGCTTGCCGCCGAATGGCAGACGGCGGGTCGCGGCCGGCGCGGCCGGCGTTGGGCCTCGACGATCGGCGGCAGCCTGACCTTCTCGCTCGGCTGGCGCTTCGAGCAGGGCGCCGGATTTCTCTCCGGACTGTCGCTCGCGGTGGGTGTGGCCATCGCCCGCGCGCTGGAGGCATCCGGGTTCCACGGCATCGGGCTCAAGTGGCCGAATGACTTGGTCCATGGCGGACGCAAGCTTGGCGGCATCCTGATCGAGCTGTCCGGCGAGGCGCTCGGACCGTCGGTGGTCGTCGTCGGCGTCGGCATCAACGTCCGCCTGTCCGAGGCGATACGCGCCGGCATCGATCAGCCGGTGACGGACCTGGCGGCGAGCGCAGCGACGATCGACCGCAACGCGCTGCTGGCGCGAGTCGCCGCGGAAATCGCACTGGCGCTGGAGGCCTATGGCCGCAGCGGTTTCGCGGCGTTTCGCACGGAATGGCTTCGACGACACGCGTTGCAGCACCGGCGGGTCGAAGTGCTGCTTCCCGACGGGAACGTGGCGCGCGGGAACGTAGCGGGCGTCGACGCCGACGGCGCGTTGCTGATAGACCGTGGTGGACGGCGCATGCGCTTCGTCAGCGGCGAAGTCTCGCTGCGCAACTCTCGATCATGATCCTGGTCCTCGATTGCGGGAATAGCCGTCTGGCGTGGGGTCTCGCGGGCGAACACGGTTGGACTGCCCAGGGTAGCGTCGCCAATCAGGACATCGGCACGCTTGCCTTGCGCGACTGGCAGAACCTGCAGCGCCCAATGCGCGTGGTCGGCATCAACGTCGCCGGTGAGGCGGTTCGGGTGCGCGTCGAGGCGCAACTCACGCGCTGGCGCATGATGCCGCAATGGTTGATCGCCGCCGAGGAAGCATGCGGCGTGCGCAATCGCTACGCCTTGCCCTCGCAGCTCGGCGCCGATCGCTGGGCGGCGCTGGTCGCCGCGCGTGCGCGCGCAGTGCAGGAGCTGTTTCCTCCGCCCTGCGTCGTGGTCAATGCCCGCACCGCGATCAGCGTCGACGCGCTCGACGCGTCGGGCGTCTTTCATGGCGGCGTCGTGCTGCCCGGTCTGAACCTGATGCTGCAGGCGCTGGCGGCGAATACCTCGCTGAAAATGCCTCCAGGCCGGTACGAGGATTTTCCGATCAACAACGCGGACGCGTTGCTGTCGGGGTCGGTGCAAGCGGTGTGCGGCGCCATCGAACAGATGCGCTTGCGGCTCGCGGGTGATGGCGCGACGGTCAAGTGCATCCTCGGCGGCGGTGCGGCGGGCGAAATCGCCCCCCACCTTACCGCGCCGGTTGAGGTCGTGGATAATCTGGTGCTTGAAGGCGCCCTGGCGATCGCGTTGACCCAATGAGAATAGTTGTCATCCTGCTGCTGCTCGCCAACGTCGCGCTGTTCCTGTTCATCAAGCTCGACAATGTGGGATCCGGCGAAGGCGTGCGCCTCAGCCAGCAGGTGCAGCCGGACAAAGTCAAGCTGCTGAGTCCGCAGCAGGTCGCCGCGCTCGGGCCGGCCAAGGTCGCCGCGCTCGCGGACGTGTGCGTAGAGTGGGGCCCGTTGTCCGACACCGAACGCGTGCGCGCGCTGGCGATGATCGAGCCGCTGGACCTTGGCAAGCTGATGTCGCTGAAAAAAGTCGAGATCATCGCCAACTACTGGTTGTTCCTGCCGCCGGCAGTGAGCAAGTCGGCGGCGGACAAGCGTGCTGACGAACTCAAGACGCAGGGCATCCGGGAGGCAAGTGTGGTCGATATCGGTCCGCAGCGCCTGGCGATTTCGCTGGGCGCATTTCGTACCGAGGATGCCGCGCAGACCCGGCTGGCGGCGCTGCAGACACAAGGCGTCAAGAACGCAAAGCTCGGCCAGCGCGTGCAGGCGGTCCAGCAGACCGCGCTGGTCATCCGCGATCCGCCGGCACCGGCGGTCGTGCGGCTGAAGGAGCTGCAATCCGGCTTTCCCGGCAGCGAAGTGAAAATCGGAACATGCGAGAAGACCAGCTAAGTCCCGTCCCGCTCGACGCCGGCGGTGCGATGGCGGGGACGATCTGGCAGGCGCAGTCGCCGGAGGATATGACACAGGCCAGGGCGCTGTTCCAGGAGTATGCGAAGTGGCTCAATGTCGACCTGTGCTTCCAGGGTTTTGACGCCGAACTCGCCGGATTGCCCGGCGATTACGCACCACCATTCGGACGGCTGCTGCTCGCGGGCACGCATGGCGTGGCCTTCGGCTGCATTGCCTTGCGTCCGCTCGATGCCGGGACTCGCGCCTCGACGGCGGCGCCGCGCATCGGTGAGGTCAAGCGCTTGTACGTGCAGCCGGAGCAGCGGGGCCAGCGCTGGGGTCGCCGCCTCGCAGAAGCGCTGGTAGCCGACGCACGCAGCATCGGCTATCGCGAACTCAAGCTCGATACGCTGGGCTGGATGAGTGCAGCGCGCGCGCTGTACGCGGACCTTGGGTTTCGCGACTGCGCACCGTACTACAAGAATCCCTTGCCCGACGTCGTCTACATGTCGGTGCAACTCTAGTCGCGCTCTTGGGAACCTGATGTTCCTGACGCGCAGCGAAGCCGACGCCATCGAGGCACGCACTGCCGCACTCGAAGCGAGCGCAGGCGTGCAGGTCGTCACCGCCGTCGTGGGCAAGGCAGACGTGTACGTCGAATTACCCTGGCGGGCGTTTGCACTGGGCAGCGTGGTTGCGGCGCTCGCCGTCGTGATCGCGGACGTGCTGCGACCGGAATGGGCAAGCTCGCACCTTGCCCTGCGCTACGTCGTGACCATCCTCGGCATCGGTGCGTCGAGCGCGCTGCTTGCGATCTTCGTGCCCGCGTACGCGCGCGTGTTCCTGACCAGATCGCGGCGCGACACCGAGGTCCGTCACTACGCGGAAGCGATGTTCCTGCGCCGGGAACTGTTCACCACGCGGGGCCGCAACGGCATCCTGGTGCTGATCTGCGTGTTCGAGCGCAAGGTCGAGATTCTTGCCGACACAGGATTGCACGGCAGCGTCGGCGAACCGCAATGGCGGTCGGTCATCGCGCGCATGACGCCGGCGCTGGCCGCGGGGCATACCGCCGAGGCGCTCATGCAGGGGCTCGCCCGCCTCGACGAAATACTGCGCGAAAGAGCGCCGCCGCACCCGTCCAACTCCGGCAACGAACTGGGTGACCGGCCGATCGAAGAGCGGGGCGCGCGATGAGGGTGATGGTGGCAGCGCGGCGGTACCTGGTCGCTCTGTTGTTGACGCTGGTATCCGCCGGCGTCGCAGTCGGCGCCGACGTACCGTTTCTCACCGGCAGGGTGGTCGACAACGCGGAAATTCTCAAGCCGGCGACGCGCGATGCGTTGACCGCCGCGCTCAAGGCGCACGAGCAGACCACCGGCAACCAGATCGCGGTGTTGACGGTGCCGACGATTGGCGGCGATTCGATCGAGGAGTTCGCCACCCGGGTGTTCGAGAACTGGAAGCTCGGGCAGAAGGGCAAGGACAACGGCGTGCTGGTGATCGTCGTCCCCAAGGATCGCAAGATGCGCATCGAGGTCGGCTACGGCCTCGAAGGCACGCTGCCCGATGCGATCGCGAGCCGCATCATCCGCAATGTCATGACGCCGCAGTTCAAGGCCGGCGACTACGACAAGGGCGTCGCCGAGGGCGTCGCGGCGGTCGTCGCGCAACTCGAGGGCAAGGCGGACGCCGGCGCAGTAGCTGCGCCGTCGCCTGCGGGTTCCAGCTCCAGCTCGTCGCTGGAGATCAACGGGCCGGAACTGGCGTGGCCGATGCGCATTCTCCTCGGTGCGTTCATCTTCGGCATCATCGGCCTGTTCACTGTGGTCGGCGTGATGACGCCCGGGGTCGGCTGGTTCCTGTACGTGTTCCTGATCCCGTTCTGGGCGATGTTCCCGCTCGTGATCATCGGCGCGCGCCCCACGGTGTTCCTGCTCGGCACGTACGTGATCGGCTATCCGCTGGCCAAGCTGATCCTTTCGCGCACGACGTGGTACCAGAAGGCCGCGCAGGATCTGAAAACCAAAGGCAGTGCCAGCGTCGGCGGCTTCGTCATGAGCAGCGGCGGTTCGTCGGGAAGCTCTTCGTCCGGGGGCGGCGGCTTTTCGGGCGGTGGCGGCAGTTCGGGCGGCGGCGGCAGTTCAGGCAGCTGGTGAGTTCAGGGACCGACAAACGATGGTTACACGCCATTTCGAGGACTATGTTCCGGGCGCGGTATTCGAGGCCGGACCGATCGTCGTCGACGAAGCCGAGATCATCGACTTCGCCCGGCGCTACGACCCGCAACCGTTCCATGTCGACCCCGAGCTTGCGGCGCGCAGCACGTTCGGCGGGCTCATCGCGAGCGGGTGGCACACCATCGCGCTGACGATGCGCATGCTGGTCGAATCCTACTTCTCGGCAGCGTCGAGCCTGGGTTCGCCGGGCATCGATGAGATCCGCTGGCTGCGGCCGGTGCGTCCCGGCGATGCATTGCGCGTTCGCGTCCGTGTGCTCGAAGCGAAGCGCTCGCGCAGCAAGCCCGATCGCGGCATGGTTCGTGCGTCGATCGAAACCAGGAATGGGCGTGACGAACCGGTGCTGACCATGATCGCGATGAACCTGATACTGCTGCGCGACCCGTCGGCGACGTCGGCGGATTCAGACCGGTAGCCCTGACTACGCGCTCGCGCTGACCGCGAAGTACCGCCCTTCGCCTCGCGGCCAGGCGGGCGCCTCGATCCGCACTTCGCGGTAGCCCTCCCGTCGAAGCAGGGAGAGGATCTCCTCTTCCGCGTACCAGGTGCACGCCAGGAACTCGTCTTCGCGGGCCACGATCTGCCCCGCGAGCCTGCGCTCGTACCGGCTCGCGGTGTGGATGCGCCGGTGCTCGGGATCGCATGTCGTCTCGGAACGGCGCACGATCTGCGAGCCGTCGGGCAGGGCGATGCTCTGGAATTCGACCACGGGCGCGCCACGCGGGTGCAGCGCGGCGTCCGGCACGAACAGGTCGAGCAAGAGCACCGAGGGCTCGACCAGGTGCGCGCGAATGCGGCCGAGCGCTTCGCGCACGGCCTCCGGGTCGATCAGCAGTTGCAAGGAGCCGGCCGCGATGAAGGCTGCGCCATAGCGAAACGGCAGGTTGAGCGCCGCAATGTCCTGCCGGAACAGTCGCGCGTCGTGGCCGGCCGACTGCAGGCGCGCCGCGCAACTCGCGAGCATCGCTTCCGAATCGTCTACGCCGTGCACGCGAAGGCCACCTTCGGTCAGCGGCACCAGCAGCCGTCCGGAGCCTGCCATCGCTTCGAGCACGGCGCCGGCATCCGTCGGCAGTCGCGCCCGGTACCAGGCGAGTTCATCCGCGCCCGCGCTCGGCTTGTCCGCATCGTAGAACATCGTGGCCAGGGGGCCATAGGCAGACCGGAGCGCGTGCTGGCGCGACGCGGAGCGGGCGGCGCTCGCCCGGAGGTCCGTGTTCAGGTCTGTTCCCAAGGCAGACCCTCCTTGCGCCAGCCGGAGAGTTTGCTGCGCTGATGTTGCTCGTCGAGCGGTCCTTCGAAGCCTTCGAGCACGTTGATCACCTCGCCGAAACCCTCCTGCTCCAGCGCGATACCGGCATCGACCGAGCGCTGGCCGCTGCGGCAGATCAGCACCACCGGCCGGTTCATGCTGGCGATCTTCTTGACCTGGCCGACGAAATGCGGATTGATGGCCCAGTCCGGACCGTCGTTCCAGGCCACGTGGTGCGCGCCCGCCGGGTGCCCGACAAAAAGAAATTCCATTTCGCTGCGGCAGTCGACCAGGACTGCGTCGGCGTTGTGCTGCAGGAAATCGAAAGCTTCCCTCGGCTTGAGATGCTTCATCGCGACAATCTAGCACTACCTGGCGGTGGCTTCAAACGCTTACGGAGCCCGAGCGAGCACTTCACGCCCCGAGGTCGCGATTGCATCGATCCAGCGCGACGCCGCCGGCACCGCGCCGGTCCAACGCAGAAAGCCGTGAATCATTCCCTGGCAGCGGACGAGTCGAACCGGCACGCCGGCGGCTTCGAGGTCTCGCGCATAGTCGAGGCCGTCGTCGCGCAGCACGTCGTTCTCGGCGACGGCGATGACGGCGGGCGCGAGGTCGCTCAGGCTCGGCGCGGCCAGGGGAGAGAGTTGCGGCACGTCGTGGGCGGCGCCGGAGCGATACACATTCCAGTACCACGCCATCTGCTCGGCGCTGAGGTTGTACCCAGCCGCAAACGCGCGATAGGAACCGCGCGAGCAGCTTGCGTCGAGCGCGGGATAGAGCAGCAGCTGCAACTGCGGCTGGGGTCTTGCCTCGGCGCGCAGCCGCAGCGTCAACGCGGCGGCGAGGTTGCCGCCCGAACTGTCCCCCGCGACCGCGAAACGAATGCCGTCCGCACCGAGCGTCGAGGCGCTGGCGCGGGCCCAATGCCAGGCGTGCGCGAAATCGTCGATGGCGCAGGGAAAAACGCATTCAGGCGCGCGTCGATAGTCGACCGCGACGACGATCGCGTCGAGCCGCGCTGCGAGTATCCGGCACAACCGGTCGTGTGAATCGAGCGAGCCGGTGACCCAGCCGCCGCCGTGGGCGTAGAGCACGAGCGGCAGCGGCGCGCGCGCAGCGGGCCGATAGACCCGCACCGCGATCGACGCGTCATCGCCCGGGATGAGCCGGTCGACGATCGACTCCAGCGCCAGCGGCTCGCCGCCGAACATCGCCGGTGCGCTTTCCGCGGCCGCGCGCAGTTGCGCGACGTCGGGCGCGGCGGCGCCCGGGGCGACCTTGAATGCGGTCTCGAGGAGCCGCCGGATATCGGGATCGAGCATCGAATTTCTCCGTTCCGGATAGTAACTCCATCGCCGGCGCGGGTTGACAAGGGCGCACCGAGCCCTTATGTTCGTACTTGAGCGCCGATTTGATTCGGGGGTGACCCTGCAGCTTGCGGGCGCTATACAAATGTGGCTAAAGCGGATTTCGACTCAGTTTCGACTGAAACCCGCTCGGCGGCACGCTGAACGGGTTTTTTGTTTGGGATGACGAAACGATGGCTACCACCGACAAGACCACCCTGCTTACCCGGTTGCTTAAGGAGCGCATCCTCATCCTCGATGGCGCGATGGGCACGATGATCCAGGGTTGCGGGCTCGCCGAGTCCGACTATCGTGGCGCTCCCGCGTGCGGCCTGCAGGAGCACGCACGCGATCTCAAGGGTGACAACGATCTGCTGGTCCTGACACGGCCGGAGGTGATTCGCGCGATCCACGACGATTTCCTCGAGGCCGGCGCCGATATCATCGAGACCAACACCTTCAACGCGACGGGCATCGCGCAAGCCGACTACGGTCTCGAAGGCCGTGTGCGTGAGATCAACCTGGCCGCCGCCAGGCTCGCCCGTCAGTGCGCCGATGCCTGGACCGCAAAGACGCCGGGCAAACCGCGTTTCGTCGCCGGCGCCCTGGGCCCGACCAACCGCACCGCGACGCTGTCGCCCGACGTCAACGACCCCGGGTTCCGGAACGTGGACTACGACGAGCTCGTCGCCGCGTACACCGAAGCGATCGACGGCCTGGTGGAGGGCGGGGTGGACCTGCTGCTCGTCGAGACCGTGTTCGACACGCTCAATGCCAAGGCCGCGCTGTTCGCGATCGAACAGTATTTCGACGCGCACGCGCTGCGCTTGCCGGTCATCGTCTCCGGCACGATCACCGACGCGTCCGGACGCACGCTTTCCGGGCAGACGCCGGAAGCGTTCTGGAATTCGGTGCGCCACGTGCGGCCGCTGGCCGTGGGGCTCAACTGCGCGCTGGGCGCGGCGCTGATGCGCCCGTACATCGAGGAGATCGCCCGCGTGGCGGACACCTTCGTGTCCTGCTATCCCAACGCCGGGCTGCCGAACCCGATGAGCGACACCGGCTACGACGAGATGCCGGCGACGACGGCCAATCTGATCGGGGAGTTTGCGCGCCACGGCTTCGTGAACATCGTCGGCGGCTGCTGCGGCACCACGCCTGCGCACATCCGCGCGATCGCGGCGGCGGTGAAGGACGTGCCGCCGCGCCGGGTCCCGACGCGCGAAGCGGCGGAGGCACTCGTCTGAAGCGCGCAGCTCCCGTCGGCCCCGATCGATGAATTCCGGGCCGACGTCTTCCGGCGCGATGCGCCTTGCGGGACTCGAACCGCTCACCATCGACGACGACTCGCTGTTCGTCAACGTCGGCGAGCGGACCAACGTCACGGGCTCGCGCGCGTTCGCCAAGCTGATCCTCGCCGGCGATTTCGGCGGAGCGGTCGAAGTGGCGCGGCAACAGGTGCAGAGCGGCGCCCAGATCATCGACGTCAACATGGACGAGGCGATGCTCGATTCCCGGGCGGCGATGGTACGTTTCCTCAACCTCATCGCCGGCGAACCGGACATCGCGCGCGTCCCGGTGATGATCGACTCGTCGAAGTGGAGCGTCATCGAGGCCGGCCTGAAGTGCGTGCAGGGCAAACCGGTCGTCAATTCGATTTCGATGAAGGAAGGCGAAGCAGAGTTCCTGCGGCAGGCGGCGTTGGTCAAGCGCTACGGCGCCGCCGCGATCGTGATGGCATTCGACGAAAAGGGCCAGGCCGACACCTTCGAGCGCAAGGTGCAGATCTGCCAGCGTGCCTACGACCTGCTCACGCGCAAGATCGGCTTCCCCGCGGAAGACATCATTTTCGATCCGAACATCTTCGCCATCGCCACCGGCATCGAAGAGCACAACAACTACGCGGTCGACTTCATCAACGCGACCCGCTGGATACGACAGCACCTGCCGCACGCCAAGGTGTCCGGCGGCGTCTCCAACGTGAGCTTCAGCTTTCGCGGCAACGATCCGGTGCGCGAGGCGATCCACACGGTGTTCCTCTATCACGCGATCAAAGCCGGCATGACCATGGGCATCGTCAACGCCGGCCAGCTCGGCGTCTACGACCAACTCGAGCCCGCGTTGCGCGAACTGGCCGAGGACGTCGTGCTGAACCGGCGGCCGGACGCGACCGAACGGCTCGTCGCCTTCGCCGAAACCTACAAGGCCAAGGGCAAGGCGAGCGTCGAGGACGAGGCGTGGCGCGCCGGCAGCGTCGAGGCGCGCCTGTCGCACGCGCTGGTGAAGGGCATCACCACGTACATCATCGAGGACACCGAGCAGGCGCGGCAGCAGTTCGAGCGGCCGATCCAGGTGATCGAAGGACCGCTGATGGCGGGCATGAACGTCGTCGGCGACCTGTTCGGCTCCGGCAAGATGTTCCTGCCGCAGGTGGTCAAGAGCGCGCGCGTGATGAAGCAGGCCGTGGCGCATCTGGTGCCGTTACATCGAGGCCGAGAAGGCAAAGTCCGGCGAAGCGGGCAAGCCCAAGGGCACCATCGTCATGGCGACCGTCAAGGGCGACGTGCACGACATCGGCAAGAACATCGTCGGCGTCGTGCTCCAGTGCAACAACTTCGACGTCATCGACCTGGGCGTGATGGTCCCCGCGAAGAAGATTCTCGATACGGCGATCGAGCGCAACGCCGACATCGTCGGCCTCTCGGGCCTGATCACGCCGTCGCTCGAGGAGATGGCGCACGTCGCGACGGAAATGCAGCGCCTGGGCATGCGCCAGCCATTGCTGATCGGCGGCGCGACGACTTCGCGCGTGCACACCGCGGTGAAGATCGCGCCCGGCTACTCCGGCGTCACCGTGTACGTACCCGACGCGTCGCGCGCGGTGGGCGTGGCGAGCAACCTGCTATCCGATGAGCTCAAGTCGGCTTACGTCGCGGAGGTCGCCGACGACTACGAGAAGATCCGCGTCCAGCACGCCAAGCGCAAGGGCCCCGCCTTGATCTCGCTCGAGGCGGCGCGCGCCAACGCGTTCAAGCCCGACTGGGCGCACTACGTGCCGCCGCGACCGGAACTCGTCGGCCGTCGCGAGTTTCGTCACGCCGACCTGGCCGAGCTTGCGCGCTTCATCGACTGGGGCCCGTTCTTCCAGACCTGGGAACTGTCCGGCCCGTTCCCGGCGATTCTCGACGACCCGATCGTCGGCGAGTCTGCGCGCGGCGTGTATGCGGAAGCTCAAGCGATGCTCAAGCGCGTCATCGAGGGCCGCTGGCTGACGGCAAACGGCGTGGTGGCGTTATTGCCGGCCAACGCCGTCGGCGATGACCTCGAGTTCTACGCCGACGAGGCGCGCACCAGCGTGGCGCTGACCTGGCGCAACCTGCGCCAGCAAAATCAGCGACCTTCGGGCAAGCCGAACTACTGCCTGTCCGATTTCGTCGCGCCACGCGCATCAGGCATCGCCGACTACGCGGGCATGTTCGCAGTGACTGCCGGCCTGGGCATCGACAAGAAGCTCGCCGAATTCGAAGCCAAGCGCGACGACTACAGCGCGATCATGCTCAAGGCGCTGGCCGACCGCCTCGCCGAAGCATTCGCCGAGTGGCTGCATCGGATCGTGCGCCGCGAACTCTGGGCCTACGCCCGGACGGAGGAACTCGCTACCGACGCGCTGATCCGCGAAGAGTATCGCGGCATCCGTCCCGCGCCCGGGTATCCTGCGTGTCCCGACCACAGCGTCAAGGCGCCGCTGTTCGAATTGCTGCAGGTGCCGAAGATCGGGATGTCGCTGACCGAGAGCTACGCGATGCTGCCCGCGGCGTCGGTGTCGGGCTTCTATCTCGCGCACCCTGAAGCGACGTACTTTGCGGTGGGAAAGATCGGCGACGACCAGGTCGCCGACTACGCGCAGCGCGCCGGCTGCAGCGATGCGACGCGCGTCGACTGCTCGCCCCCAGCATCGCCTGAGCCGGCGAGGTACCGTCGCGCTGTGCATTTGGCATACACTTGTGGCGATGGGCGGACGAAGGCGACTGGAGGTGACGGGCGCTGCGGCAGCGGAGATGCCTGCAAGCAGGCGGCACGTGCCGCTTGACCCGCGCGCACGAGGCTGACATGCGAGACGATGCGGTTGCGCCGGTAGACCCGTCGGCCGCGGTCGAGCGTCGGCTGGCGACGATCCTGATGGCGGATGTGTTCGGCTACAGCCGGAACAACCAGCCGGGCCACGTCAAGGGCACGATAGCGGCGGACGGCACCGTCAATGTCGTGCTCGACGGATTCAATCCCCTTGGAAAGGCGCTCAGCGGCAGCGCAAGCGGCAAGTGGATCGACAACAAGATTTCCGTGTCGGGGAGCTGGAGCAACAACATCCCGGTCGACGCGAGCTGGACCTTCGCTCCGGACGCGCCGGCCGAATCCACCAACGGCAAGAACGGCGAGAAGAGCATGGACAATCCGAACGACCAAGTGGCGCCTGCGCGGCGTGGTCGTCGTGCACGCCGATGAGCTCGACATCAACACGCCGCAGACGCCGGGCATGAACCGCGCCGCCGCGATCACAGCGGCGCGCACGGGCGCCGAAAAACTGTGGGCCGGCACGGTGGTGATTCATCCGAAGGCGAAGACCGGCGCGCATCACCACGGGCCGGTGGAGAGCGTGATCTACGTCGTCAGCGGCAGAGCGCGCATGAAATGGGGCGACCGGCTCGAATTCACTGCCGAGGCCGGGCCGGGCGACTTCATCTACGTTCCACCTTACGTGCCGCATCAGGAGATCAACGCCAACGACGATCAGCCGCTTTCCTGCGTCCTGGTGCGCAGCGGGCAGGAACCGGTCGTCGTCAACCTCGATCTGCCCAACGTCGAGCCCAATCCGGAGGAAGTGCATTGGGTCGACAACATCCACGCGGCGCCCAAGTGAGTCGCGCCGCACGGGGGACGCCACAAGCGCCATCGCCGGCTGACGCCGGCGCGCCGATCAATCCGATGCGCTATCCGCGGATCATCACCCGGTTTCCGGTCAGCCGCCGCCTGCTGCTGATCGTCTGGCCGTTCCTCGCGATCGTGGTGCTGCTGGTGCTGCTCGGCATCAGCAGCGTCGACATCCTGTCCTCCGTGCGCGCCTACGTCGGCGGCGAGAGCCTCTGGTCGAAGGCGCAGAAGGATGCCGCCTACTACCTCAACAGCTACGCGCGCACCGCGCTCCGCCGACGACTACCGCCGCTTCCAGGAAGCGATCGCCGTGCCGCTCGGCGATCGCGTCGCGCGAGAAGAGCTGGAAAAGCCCACGCCGGACCTCGAGGCGGCACGGCTGGGCTTTGTCGTCGGCAGGAACCACGCCGACGACATTCCGGGCATGATCCGGCTGTTCCGCGCGTTCCGCAACGTGAGCTACATCGACCACGCGATCGCGATCTGGGCGGAGGCCGATCGCAACATCACCGAGCTGGTCGCCGCGGCGGGAGAACTGCACCGGCTGATCGGTGTCGATGCCGACACCGCGCAACTGCGCCGGTGCTCGACCGGATCGACGAAATCAATGCCACCCTGACGCCGCTCGAGGACGCGTTCTCGTACACGCTCGGTCAGGCGTCGCGCGTGGCCCAGCTGATCCTCGTCGTCGTGACGCTGCTCGCCGCCGGCAGCCTGGTCGCTGCTGGGCATCGTGCTGTCCCGGCGCATGCTGCGCGAAAGCGAAGCCTTCGAGAACGCGTTGCGGTTCAGCGAAGAGCGCTTCGCACTGGCCGTGATCGGCAGCAACGACGGGCTGTGGGACTGGAATGTCGTCACCGGCGAGATGTACCTCTCGCCGCGGACCAAGGAACTGGCGGGCTACGCCGACCACGAAATCCAGAACACGCCCGACGCGTTCTTTGCGCTGCTCCATCCGGACGACCGCATCGCCGCGGTGGAGGCGATCCGCGCCCACCTTCGCGACGATCGCGCCTACGATCTGGAATTCCGCTGCCTGGCCAAGACCGGCGACTACCGCTGGTTTCGCGCGCGCGGCCGCTCGGTGCGCGACGCGCGGGGCGGGCGGTGCGCATGGCGGGTTCGGTGACCGACATCACCGACCGCAAGCTGGCGGAAGCGCAGCTGTTCGCGGAGAAGGAGCGCGCGCAGGTGACGCTCGAGTCGATCGGCGATGCCGTGATCACGACCGACATCGACGGGATGGTCGACTACCTCAATCCGGTCGGCCGAGGCGCTGACCGGCTGGCGTACGTCCGAGGCGCGCGGGCAGTCGCTGCAGATCGTCTGCCGCACGTTGGACGAGACGACGCGCAAGCCGTTGCCCAACCCGGTCGAGATCGTGCTGCGCGAGCGCTCGAGCATCAAGGTTCCGGCCAACGTGCTGCTGCTTCGCCGCGACGGGACCGAGATTGCGATCAACGAATCGGCGGCGCCGATCCGCGACCGCGCGGGCGCGATCGCGGGCGTGGTGCTGGTGCTGCACGACGTGCGGCGCGAGCGCGAGTACGCGACGCAGCTGTCGTACCAGGCGAGCCACGACGCGCTGACCGGCCTGATCAACCGCCGCGAGTTCGAGCATCGGCTTGAGCCTGGCGCTCGCCAGCGCGCGCGAGCTGGGCCGCCACCACGCGATGATGTATCTGGACCTCGACCAGTTCAAGCTGGTCAACGACACCTCGGGTCACGCCGCCGGCGACGAACTGATGCGGCAGATCAGCATGCTGCTGCAGGAGCGCCTGCGCGAAGGCGACACGCTGGCGCGCCTGGGCGGCGACGAATTCGGCGTGCTGCTGGAGAACTGCCCGCCGGAGCACGCCGCCAGGATCGCCGACGAGCTGCGGCAGACCGTGACCGACTTCCATTTCATCTGGCACACGCGTTCGTTCGCGATCGGCGTCAGCATCGGCCTGGTCAACATCGTCGACGGCGCGATGACGCTCGCCGACGTGCTCAGCGCAGGCGACGCCGCGTGCTACGTGGCCAAGGAAAAGGGCCGCAACCGCGTGCAGGTCTATCACGCCAAGGACAGCGAGCTGGCGGTGCGTCACGGCGAGATGGAATGGGTGGCGCGCATCCACGGCGCGCTCGACGCGGACCGGTTCTGCCTGTATTCGCAGGAGATCGTCGCGGTGAACGACCCGGAGCGCGAGGCGGTCCTGTTCGAACTCCTGGTGCGCATGATCGACGAGCACGGCGAGCTGGTGCCGCCGATGGCGTTCATCCCGGCCGCCGAGCGCTACAGCCTGATGCCCGCCGTCGACCGCTGGGTGATCCGCACCGCGTTCGCGACGATCGCCGGCGTGCCGGCGCGTACCGGCGTGCCCGCGACCTACATGATCAACCTTTCGGGCGCATCGATCGGCGACGAGCGCTTCCTCGATTTCATCCGCGAGGAGCTGTCGACGGCGGGCATCGCCGGCAGCGCGCATCTGCTTCGAGATCACCGAGACCGCGGCGATCGCCAATCTCGGCAAGGCGGCGCACTTCATCGCGCGAGCTGCGGGCGCTGGGCTGCCGCTTTTCGCTCGACGACTTCGGCGCCGGGATGTCCTCGTTCGGCTATCTCAAGCATCTGCCCGTGGATTTCCTGAAGATCGACGGCAGCTTCGTCACCGACATGCTGTCCGACCCGATCGACAGCGCGATGGTCGAGGCGATCAACCGCATCGGGCACGTGATGGGCAAGCAGACCATCGCCGAGTTCGTGGAGAGCGATCTGATCCTCGCGAGCCTGCGCCGCATCGGTGTCGACTACGCGCAGGGTTTCGGCATCGCGCGGCCCAAGCCGTTCATCGCCGACGATTTCAAGCGGCGGGCGAGCGTGGGCTCGGATTAGAATCTGATCAGATCGTGCGGCCGCCGTCGACGGGCAGTTCCACGCCGGTAATGAACTTCGCGGCGTCGCTCGCCAGATAGAGCGTCGCGTCGGCGACGTCCTCGGGCGTGGACATGCGTCCGAGCGGGATGCCGGCGACGATCCTGGCGCGATTCTCGGGCGTGTTCGGTGCGCCGAGGAACTGCTCGATCAATCCGGTCACGCCCATGACCGGGCATACCGCGTTGACGCGGATGTTGTCCGGGCCGAGTTCCGCCGCCATCGATTTCGACAGCAGGTTGACCGCGCCCTTGGACGCGTTGTACCAGGTCAGCCCCGGCCGCGGTCGCATGCCGGCGGTCGACCCGATGTTGATGATCACGCCCTGCCTGCGCTGGCGCATCAGCGGGATCACCGCCTGCGACATGTGATAGATCGACTTGACGTTGACGGCGAACACCCGGTCGAAGGTCGCTTCGTCGACGTCGAGCATCGGTTGGTTGCGATGCGTCGTGCCGGCGTTGTTGACGACGATGTCCGGCGGGCCGAAGGCGGCGACGCACGCCTGCGACGGCGGCCCGCACGCTCGCGCCATCGGCGACGTCGCACTGCTGCGCCCGCGCCCGCGGGCCGATCTCCGCCGCCACCTTGGCCGCCTTCGCGACGTCGATATCGGCGAGCAATACGCGCGCGCCTTCCGCCGCGAACAGCCGCGCGATGCCCTCGCCGAAGCCGCCGGCCGCGCCGGTGACGATTGCAACTTTTCCGTCGAGTTGTCCCATGCTTTGTTTCCCGTGAGATGGGTCGCCATAGCCTGCGGCCAGCCTGCTCGCATCCGTCAAGGTGCCGTCACGCGCATTGACGCCTGTAGCGGATTCCGAAATACTCCGGCTAAACGCGTGTCCACCGGCTGTACCCCTTCCCGGGACCATGACTACCAGCGACTCCGGCTCTGCGCACGGCGCGCGTCCGCCGCATGGCCTGGCACGCGGGCTGACCAACTACGGCGACGCGGATTTCTCGCTGTACCTGCGCCGCTCCTTCGCCCGCTCGATGGGCTATTCGACGAGCTTGCTCGAGCGGCCGGTGATCGGCATTGCGCAGTCCGCGAGCGGATTCAACAACTGTCACCGTCACTTTCCCGAGCTCGTGGAAGCGGTCAAGCGCGGGGTCATCGCGGCCGGCGGGCTGCCGCTCGATTTTCCGACCATTTCGCTGGGCGAGGTGTTCCTCCATCCCACCAGCATGATGTTCCGCAACCTGATGTCGATGGACGTCGAGGAAATGATCCGCGCGCAGCCGATGGATGCCGTGGTCCTGGTCGGCGGCTGCGACAAGACCGTGCCCGCGCTCCTGATGGGCGCGGCATCGGCGGACGTTCCCGCCGTCCAGCTCGTCGGCGGACCGATGCTGGCGCTCTCGTATCGAGGCGAGCGACTCGGCGCGTGCACCGACTGCCGGCGCTTCTGGGGCCGGTTCCGCGCGGGCGAGCTCACGAAGGCCGAGATCAACGACATCGAGGGCAATCTCGCCACCACCGCCGGCAGCTGCGCCGTCATGGGTACCGCCAGCACGATGGCGTCGATCGCCGAAGCCCTCGGCATGAGCTTGCCGGGCACCGCCGCCATCCCGGCGGTGCACGCCGACCGCCTGCGGGCGGCCGAGGCCTCCGGACGCGAGGCCGTTGCACTGGTCGGCAGCGAACTTCGTCCGAGCCGGATCATCACCGCGCATTCGGTCGAGAACGCGCTGCGCGTGCTGCTGGCCATCGGTGGCTCGACCAACGCGCTGATCCACCTCACCGCGATCGCCGGGCGCGTCGGCGTCGACGTGTCGCTTGCGCGCCTGAACGAACTGTCCGACACGACGCCGCTGCTCGTCAATCTCAAGCCGACCGGCGAGCACTACATGTCCGACCTGCACGCCGCGGGTGGCATCGGCGCGGTGCTGCGCGAATTGAAGCCGCTACTGCACCTCGACTGCCTGACCGTGACCGGCGACACGCTCGGCCAGCGCCTCGACACGCCGGACGCGTGGGTCGACCGGCAGGTGGTCCGCAGCCTGCATGAGCCGTATCAGCCGCAAGGCGGTTTGGTGGCGCTGTTCGGCTCGCTCGCGCCCAATGGAGCCATCGTCAAGCGCTCGGCGGCGGATCCGCGGCTGTTCGAACGTGAAGGGCGCGCCGTCGTCTTCGCCTCGCTCGACGATCTTGCCGCGCGTATCGACGCGCCGGATCTGGATGTCACCGCCGACGATTTCCTGGTATTGCAGAACGCGGGTCCCACCGGGCCCTACGCGATGCCGGAGGCGGGCTATCTGCCGATCCCGGCGAAACTCGCGCGCGCCGGCGTCAAGGACATGGTGCGGATATCGGATGCGCGGATGAGCGGTACCGCGTTCGGCACGATCGTGCTGCACGTGTCGCCCGAAGCGGCGGCGGACGGGCCGCTCGGCCTGGTCAAAAACGGCGACCGCATCCGCTTGTCGGTCCGCGAACGCAGGCTGGATCTTCTGGTCGACGATGGCGTCCTCGCAACGCGACGCGCGACACGGGCGAGCACGGCGTCCATCCCTGCGCGCGGCTACGCGCGGCTGTACGCCAAGAGCGTGCTGCAAGCCGAGCACGGTTGCGATTTCGATTTTCTCAGGCGCGCACCGCCGCCCTGACGCCCCGATACCCTGAACTGGAGTCCAACGCAGATGAACCAACGCATTCGCGGTGTGCTGGCACCGGTGGTCACACCCTTCACCAAGGACATGAGCCCCGACGCGGGCCGGCTGCAGCGCCACTGCCAGTGGCTGCTTGCGCAGGAAGTCGGCCTGGCGATATTCGGGACCAATTCAGAGGCCAACTCGCTCTCGGTCGACGAACGCATCGCACTGCTCGATCACCTCGTGGCGTCCGGCATTCCGCCCGCGCGCATGATGCCCGGCACCGGATGCTGCGCGATCAGCGACTCGATTCGGCTGACCGCGCATGCCGTGCGTCTGGGAGTCGCCGGCTGCCTCATGCTGCCGCCGTTCTATTACAAGGGCGTCTCGGACGAGGGTCTGTATCGCAACTTCGCGACCATCATCGACAAGGTCGGCGACGCGCGGTTGCGCATTTACCTGTATCACATCCCGCCGGTGTCGCAGGTCGGTATCAGCCTCGAGCTGATCGAGCGATTGTTGCGGGACTTTCCCACGGCGACCGCCGGCGTCAAGGATTCCTCCGGCGACTGGAACAACACGCGGGCGATGCTGGAGCGATTTGCGGGTACCGGGTTCGACGTGTTCGCGGGCAGCGAGTCGTTTCTGGTGGCGAACATGCGGGGCGGGGGTGCGGGCTGCATCAGCGCGACGGCGAATGTGAATCCCCGGCAGATCGATCGCACGTTTCGCGAATGGCAGGGAAGCGGCGCCGACCGACTTCAGTCCGAACTCAATGCCGTCCGCGCGACATTCCAGAAGTTTCCGATGATTCCTGCACTCAAGCAGGCCATCGCGCACTGGAGCGAAGACGGCGACTGGGCGCGCGTGCGCCCGCCGCTGGTCGAACTCGGCAAGGAGCAGTCGGCGGCGCTGATCGGCGACCTGAACGCGCTCGGCTTCACGATGCCCGGACTCGCACGCGGCGGCCTGCATACCATCGCCGAAACAAATTGATCGGGGCGTCGACCTAATCGACGCAGGAAAACGCCAGGAATTCGACTGGATCGTCCTCGTAAGCGTGGCCGAAGCTCACGCGGCCGCGGCCGCGCAGCACCAGCTCCTCCCGGCGCAACACCATTTCCGGTTCGCCCTCGAGCGTCACGTAGGTGCCGTTGGAGCTGTGGTCGATGAGCACGAATTTGTCGCGTCGACGCTCGATGCGCGCGTGCAGGCGCGATGCCTTGCGATCGGCGATCATCACGTCGTTCTGCTGGTCCCGGCCGAGCGTCAGCACCGAGTGCGCCGCCCCGAGTTCGATGTCGCGCGTGCCGTGCCTGAGCTTGACGCTCGCCGCCGCGAGCGCCTGCCGCGGCGACATCATCGTCATCTCGTCCTCGGACTCCTGCCACGTCAGCTCGAACAGGAGGATGTCCTGCTCCTTGCCTCTGAGCGTATGCGCATCCTGGTCGCGCGTGCGCTGCTTCATGGCGGGCGACAGTTCGCCGACGGTGTGCGCGGACGTGAAGATCTGGCCGCCCTTGGCAAATTCGGTCAGGCGCGCCGCGACGTTGACGCAGTCGCCGAAGACGTCGCCTGCGTCCTCGATCGCCGGGCCGGAATGAAAACCGATATGCAACGCGATCGGCGCCCCCTTGCTCGTGCGCTCCCTGGACATATGCGTCTGAATCTCGATCGCCGCGTGCGCGGCGCGGTCCGCGTCGGCAAACGCCGCCATGACTTCGTCGCCGATGGTCTTGATGACGCGGCCGCCACCGTCCTCGCATATCCGCTTGACGGCGCCCAGGCAGCGATCGATGGTCGTCTGCGCCTCCGCATTGCCCAGCGCCTCGTAGATCTTGGTACTGGCGGTGATGTCGGCGAACAGAACGACCAGATTGTGCGTGGGTATGCTCATTGGATTGGTTGCGCGCTCTGGCTCGTTGGTCAATGCGGCCCTCGGGGCGGCCGGGCGGGCTCTTGCAGAAAATTCCGATACGATTTCATCAAGTATAAGGCAAGTCGCCGGCGTGACCTTTCCGCGCGCTGGATCGGGAGTATTCACGTTGACGTGGTGAGGGCGTAGAGCCTAGTATGTTTTGCTCTGCGCCGCAAAATTTTCGACAGGACGCAAAGCTCCCTCAATGAAGACGACTTGGCTGTGGTTCGGGTGCCTATGGCTCGTTGCCGCGACGCCATGTCTTGGTGCAGACGTCGGTACGGTGACGCTGTTGGACGGCAAGCCGAGGTTGCTGCGCGGGACGACATGGTTCGCGCTGGTCGAGGGCGCGCGCATTCGCGATTCCGATGTCATCGACGTGCCGGACAAGGCCTTGGCGCAGCTTGAAATGACCGACGGTGGCGCGCTGAGCCTCATCGGACCGGGCGCACTGTATGCCGTCGCTACGACCCCCGGGGACGCCAAGCAGCGCCCTGCGACGGAGTTCTGGCTGACCCGGGGCTGGCTCAAAGTCGATACCAAGCCTACCGCGACGCGCCTGCGGATTCGCTCGGGACTCGGTTCGATCCTGACGTCGGACGCGGCGGCGGTGCTCCGGTTGACCGGCGATACGCTCGATGTGTTCGTGGAGACCGGAAACGCGAGGGCGGTGGAACCGGGCAAGTCCGACAGCGCGGGTGTCGATGTCAAGGCCGGCGGATTCGCGAGCCGTGGCGCCGGGAAGCCCTTCGCTTCCGCGGAGCGTGCGCCATCGGCGTTTGTCGCAGCGCTGCCACGTGACTTCATGGATGCGTTGCCATTGCGTGCCGCGCGTTTCGCGAACGCGAGGGAACCGGTGATGGATCGCGAAGCGAGTTATGCCGACGTCCAGTCGTGGCTCTCCGGGCCGTATCGGGTAAGCTTCATGAAGCGTTTCGAACCGAAGCTCGCCGATCCTGCGTTCAAGGCCGCGGCGGACGCCAACAGCAAGGCGACACCGGAATGGGTGACAGTCGCCAAGCCGCCACCGCCGCCGCCCGCGACGGTCGAGCCGCCGAAGGAAGAGAAGAAGGCCGAGCCCGCCCGCACTTGGCGCTGGCCGTGGGAAAAGGCGCCCAGCAAGTGAGCGGCGGGGAATGCGTGGCGGCGATTTGCCGACGACCAATGGCATTGCGCGACCAACTGGAGTCGATGTGAACCTGATCTGGAAATTCAACGCTGCACTGCTCGGTATCTTTGCGGTCGGGTTAGCCTTGGCCGGATTCGTCGCCAACAGCGTGCTGCAGGCCAACGCCCGCGAGGAAGTGCTGCAGCACGCGCGGCTGATGATCGAGGCGGCGTCCTCCATCCGCAACTACACCAACGTCCAGGTCAAGCCGCTGCTGGAGACGCAACTCAAGTACAAGTTCCTGCCGCAATCGGTGCCGGCGTTCGCGGCAACCGAGCAGTTCAACGACATGCGCAAGAAGTTTCCGGAATACGCCTACAAGGAGGCGACGCTCAATCCGACCAATCCGCGCGATCACGCAACGGATTGGGAGGTCGATGTCGTCAACGTGTTCCGCCAGAATCCGACGCGTGCGGAGTTCACCGGCGAGCGCGATACACCCGAGGGCCGCTCGCTGTTTCTCGCGCGGCCGATCCAGATCAAGGATCCCGCGTGCATCGTCTGTCACAGCACCCCGGATGCCGCGCCGCGCACGATGATCGAGACCTACGGCTCGAACAACGGCTTCGGCTGGAAGGTCAATGACATCATCGGCGCGCAGATCGTGTCGCTGCCGATGGCATTGCCCATCCAGCGGGCGAGCTACACGTTCAGGGTATTCCTGTTTTCGCTGGCGGGCATTTTCCTGTTCACGATCGTCATGCTCAACCTGCTGCTTTACTGGGTCGTGATCCGTCGCGTGAAGCGGCTGTCCAAGCTTGCCGATGAAGTGAGCCTGGGCAACCTCGACGCCGGCGAATTCCGCACGGGCAGCCACGACGAGATCGGCGTGCTGACCGAGGCACTGAACCGGATGAAGGCAAGCATGGTCCAAGCGATCAAGATGCTGGAAGGGTAGACAACGGCAAGCGCATGGCTGACCCCGTCAAGATAGGCAAGTACGACATCCAGAGCGTGCTCGGCAAGGGTGCGATGGGGGTCGTGTACAAGGCTTTCGACCCCGGGATCGAGCGCGTGGTCGCGATCAAGACCGTGCGCAAGGACCTGGTCGATCCCGACCTGGTCGAGCAGTCGATGGCGCGCTTCAAGAACGAGGCGGTTGCCGCGGGCCGGCTGCTGCACCCGAATATCGTCAGCGTGTACGAGTACGGCGAGGACGATGCCAACGCGTTCATCGTCATGGAATTCGTCGAAGGCACCGGTTTGCGCGAATTTCTCAATCGCGGCGCGAACTTCGACCTCGGCCAGATCAGCGCGATCATGACCCAGCTGCTGCAGGCGCTGGACTTCGCGCACGAGCGCGGGGTAGTCCATCGCGACGTCAAGCCGGCGAACCTGATCCTGACCAAGGAGGGTGCGCTCAAGGTCGCGGACTTCGGCATCGCGCGCATCGACACCTCGAACCTGACGACCATGGGCATGGTGATGGGCACGCCCTCCTACATGTCGCCGGAACAGTGCCAGGGCCAGACGGTCGATCGGCGCTCCGACCTGTTCAGCGCCGCGGTCGTACTCTACGAACTGCTCGCCGGCGAGAAACCGTTTGCGGGTGCGCTGGAGACGATCGGCTACAAGATCTGCCACGAGAACCCGCGCGCGCCGTCGACCGTTTCGCGACTGTCGCTGTCGCCAATGATCGACGCGGTGCTGGCTACGGCGCTCGAAAAGGACCCGGAGGCGCGGTTTCAGAACGCGCGCGCGTTCAACCGGGCGCTGCGCCAGGCGTGCGACACGCTGGTCGCGGACGACGCGCTCGGCGCGACCGAAATCAACCTCGCCGCGGTTAGGATGGGGCCGCCGCCCGTGGCGGCGGCATGGGACGAGACCGTGCTGCGCACGGTCGAGAGACAACTGGCGACCTATCTCGGCCCGATGGCGAAGGTGATGATCCGCAAGGCCGCAGCGCAGACGCAGGACATGGGCCAGCTCTACACGCTGCTGGCCGACAGCATCACCGACCCGGCCGGACGCCAGCGCTTCATCGACAGCGCCCCCGGCGGCACCAGCCCGCCGCGCGTCGTCGCCACGGGTCAGACCGCGAAGACGAAAACGCTGCCACTCGACAAGGACTTCGTCGACCAGACGACCATGCGCCTTGCGGCGTACCTTGGACCGATCGCCAAGGTCGTCGTGAATCGGGCGGCGCAGAAGGCGGGCAGCCAGCAGGAATTCGTCGAGCTGGTCGCCGGGCACCTCGGCAACCAGGAACGCGGCGCGTTCCTGCGCGAAATCGGATTCTCCGAGCGCTAGTATCCGCGTGGGCGACTTCTACCACCGCGGCAGCCGCGAACTGCAGGACCGCTTCGACACGCGCCGGCTCGCCGATCGCATCGAACAGCGACTGGTGGTCGATCACATCGACGCTTCGGATCGCGCGTTCATCGAAAGCCGCGACATGTTCTTTCTCGCGACGACCGACGCCGAGGGCCTGCCGAGTTGTTCCTACAAGGGTGGCGATCCCGGGTTCGTGCGCGTGCTCGATGCGCGCACCATCGCCTTTCCGAACTTCGACGGCAACGGCATGTTCCTGTCGATGGGCAACGTGCTGCAGACGCGCAAGGTCGGCCTGCTGTTCATCGATTTCGAAAAGCCGCATCGCCTGCGCCTCTCCGGCGAAGCGAGCATCGCCGCGGACGATCCGTGGCTGGTCGAATGTCCGGAGGCGCAGTTCATCGTTCGCATTGCCGTGACGCAGGTGTTTCCGAACTGCCCGCGCTACATCCACCGCTACACGCTGGTCGAGCGATCGTCCTACGTGCCGCATGCAGGTTGCGCGACACCGGTGCCGAACTGGAAAAAAAGCGACTGGGCGAGCGACGTGCTGCCCGAGGGAGATCCCGCGCGTCGGTAGGGTCCTAGAAGCGTCACGAGGACGGCGAGCAGCCGAGCAGCAGAACGCCCCCGCAGCAGCTTTTCTACGGCACTTCGAGCAGGCGCTTGCGGTGCCAGTCGGCGATCGACTCGTCGGGATATTCGCCGAAATGCTTGTGGCCGCGTCCCTTCGGCACCTCAGCCCACGGCGCCGCGTAGTCGAGCATGATCTCCACGTCTTCCGGCGGCTTGGGCAGCGGCGTGTCGATCGCCGACGCGAACGGATAGACCCAATCCTTCCACCGCGGATCCCAGGCCCAAAGCGCGCTGGCGCACTTGGCGCAGAAGTGGCGGCGGGCTTTCGACAGCGTCGCGCGCTTTGCGCCTGCCTCCTTGATGCGCGCGCGATAGACGGCGATGTTTCTCGCTCCGCGGACCTTGAGCGTCGCGGTCTCGCCCATGATGTTGATGGCGTAGCCGCCGCCGCCCGCGGTCTTGCGGCAGATCGAGCAGTAGCAGCGCATGTACGGATACGGCGTCTTCGATTCGACGCTGAACTTGACCGCGCCGCAGTGACAGGAGCCCTGAAGCTTCATCGCTTCCTCCGAGTTGATTAGGTGCGCCGGGGATCGAGCGCATCGCGCAACCCATCCCCGAGCAGATTGAACGACAGCACCAGCGCAAAGATGGACACGCCCGGCCACACCGCCATCCACGGCGCATTGTCGATGTAGTTCTTCGCGGTGTTGAGCATGCTGCCCCAGCTTGGCGCCGGCGGCTGCTGCCCCAGTCCGAGAAAAGACAGGCTCGCCTCGGCGATGACCGCGGCGGCGATGGCGAGGGTGGCCTGCACGATCAGCGGCGGAACGACATTCGGCAGGATGTGGCGCAGCGCGATGCGCAAGTGCGAGTTGCCCACCGCGCGTGCGGCCTCGACATAGTCCTCGACCTTGACTGAGAGCACCTGCGCACGCGTCAGCCGGATGAATACCGGCGTCGCGGAAATGCCGATCGCGATCATCGCGTTGGTCAGGCTCGGGCCGAGGAACGCCGCCAGCGCGATCGCGAGGATCAGGAACGGGCACGCCAGCATCGCATCGGTGATGCGCGAAATCAGCGCATCGACGCCGCGCCCGACGTAGCCGGCGAGCAGTCCGATCGGCACGCCCAGCGCCAGCGAGATGCACACCGAGACCAGCCCCGCCAGCAGCGACGCGCGGGTGCCCCAGATCACGCGCGAAAGCACATCGCGGCCGATCTCGTCGGTGCCGAACCAGTGCGCCGCGTTTGGCGGCTTGCGCACCGCGCCCCACGACGTCTGCAGCGGGTCGTAGGGCGAGATCCACGGCGCAAACAGTGCCAGCGCGATAAATGCGATCACCACGGCCAGACCCAGCATCGCGCCACGGCGCCGGAGCAGGCGCCGCAGCACGCGCTGGCCTGGCGAGAGCTCGCGATACATGGGCAGCGTGGCGGCGATCGTGGCCATCGCTGGGTCTCCTCAGCTGCGCAACCGCGGGTTCACGAGGAAGTACGCGACGTCCGCGAGCAGGTTGAGCGCAATGTACGCAGTGGCAGTGAACAGCACCACGCCCTGCACCACGGCGTAGTCGCGGTTGAACACGGCGTCGACGATGAGCTTGCCGAAACCAGGAATGGAGAACACCTGTTCGGTGAGCACGGCACCGGAAAGCAGCGTCCCGAACTCCAGCGCGCCGAGCGTGATCACCGGAATCAGCGCATTGCGCAGCGCGTGCTTGAGCACGACGACGCGCTCGTCGAGACCCTTGGCGCGGGCGGTGCGCACGTAGTCGGACGACAGCACTTGCAGCATCGCGCTGCGCGTGTGTCGCATCAGCACCGCGGCGATCGCGTTGCCGAGCACGAAGGCCGGCATGATCATCGCGGCGAGATTGCCTCGGAGGTCCTCGAAGGGGCTGACGTAACCCGACGCGGGCAGCCAGCCCAGCGTCACCGAGAACAGCAGGATCAGCATGATGCCCAGCCAGAAGTTCGGGGTGGAGAGCCCCCACAGTGCGAAAACGTTGGCGGCATAGTCCCAGAACGTGTCCTTGGCGACCGCCGAAACGATCCCGGCGGTGACGCCGATGACGAGCGCAATGACGATCGCGATACACGCGAGTTCCAGCGTGACCGGCAGCTTTTCCAGGATCAGGTCCAGCACCGGCTTCTTGATACGCTGCGATTCGCCGAGATCGCCCCTGAGCACGCCGCCGGCCCAATAGGCGTAGCGCACGGGGAAGGGATCGTCGAGGTGCAGCGTGCTGCGCAGGTGCGCGATGACGGTCGGGTCGTGGTCTTCGCCGGCGAGGATCAGCGCCGGATCGCCGGGCAACAGCTGCTGCAGCCCGAAGATCAGGATCGAGACGAAGAACAGCGTCGGGACGATCGTCGCGAGGCGCTGGACGAGATAGTTGAGCATGCCCAGTCGAGTCGACGATCTCGCTACGGGCTCGCGCCGCTAGTTGAGCTTCAAACCCTGCACGCGCACCAGCCCGTCGGGAATCGGGCGAAAGCCGGACAGCTTCGTGCTGTACGCCCACAGCCAGTGACGATGGAAAATATACACGATCGGCCGATCCTTGAGCGCGAGCGCGGCGAGTTGCTCGTACGCTTTGCGCCGTTCTGCCGGATCGCGCGTCGTGCGCGAACGGTTGAGTATCTCGTCGACTTCCGGCTTGCAGTATCCCGTATAGTTGAGCGGCTGCTTGCACCCGTCGAAACTGAAGATGTTGCCGTCGGGGTCCGCACGGCCGCTCCACGCGAGCACGTAGGCCTCGAACTGGCCCTTGTCGGCCATGTCGAGCGAGGTCGCGAACTCGGTCGACTGGATCTTGACGTCGAAGCCGGCCTCCTTGACCATCGCCTGCACCACCTGCGCGATTTTCTGCGCGTCGGACGTGGTCGCCGTCATCAGCGTGAAACTCGGATTCGGCACGCCGGCCTCGGCGAGCAGCGCCTTTGCCCTTGCGACATCGCGCTTCGGGATCGGCATGTTCTTCGCGTAGTAGCTGTTGTCCGGGGCAACCCATTGGTTGCCGACTGTGGCTTCGCCTTCCATCACGACCTGCACGATGCCGTCGCGATCGAGCGCGAGCTCGAAGGCCTCGCGTACACGCGCATCCTTGCCCAGCGGGTTCTTCTGCGCCTGGTCACTCTTCCCGATGTTGATGTAGATGCCCTGGTAGCCGATCTCGGTGATCTTGGCGATCCGGAAACGACTGTCCGTCTTGAGCGCCGGCACGTCGGAGGGCGCCATGCGCTCGATGAGATCGAGCTGGCCCGACTTGAGGTTCGCCAGCCGCACGGTCGAATCGACGATCGGCAGGTAGATCACTTTTTCGAGGTGGATGTCGGCCTTGTTCCAGTAGTTCGGGTAGCGTTCGAGCACGATGCGATCCTGCGCGACGCGCTCGACGAAACGGAACGGCCCCGAGCACACCGGCTTGACGCCGAACTTGTCGCCGGCCTCCTGCGCGGCCTTGGGCGAGACCATCATGCCAGCACGGTCGGCAAGCTGCGCGAGCAGCGGCGCGAACGGCGCCGACAGGTTCAACCGCACGGTCATCGGGTCGACGACATCGGCGCTCGCTACCAGCGCGAGTTCGCCGCGGCGATTCGATCCAGCCATGGTCTTGTGCCGCTCGATGTTGAACTTCGCGGCCGCGGCGTCGAATTTCTCGCCGTCGTGGAAAGTGACGCCGGGACGCAGCTTGATCGTCAGTGCCTTGCTGTCCGCCGACCATTCGTAGCCGGTGGCGAGCTGCGGCACGATGTTGAGCTTGTCGTCGATGTCGAAAAGCTTGTCGCACAGCGCCGCGAACACTACGCGCCCGACGAAGGTCCGCGCCAGCGTCGGATCGAGGACGTCGGGATCCTCGGCAAGGCCGACGCGCAGTGTTTGCGCGCTGGCGCCTGCCGCCATGAGGACCGCGATCAGCGCGGCATGCAAGGTGATGATCGACGATTTCAGGTGCATGGCTGGCTCCGTTGTCGCGCGACGCGGCGAGGTGAATGCAGGGTCCGACGATCTTAGCGAAAATCGGCCGGGTCTGCGCAGCTACGTTTTCGCCGCAAGCGGTGCGCTGGCGCGAAAGGCTTCCTGCAAGCGCTCAAGGCGTGGATTCCGTGCGGATGCTGCATTGCCGGGGGCGCCCGCCGTCGGGTCTGCCGCAAGCTCCCGCCAGAAGTGGCAGGCCACCGCGTGGCCGCCGTCCAACTCGAGCGGCGGCTCCTCGTCGGCGCAGCGCTGTCGGGCGTAGGGACACCGCGTCCGGAAACGGCAGCCCGAAGGCGGGTTGCTCGGACTCGGCACGTCGCCTTCGAGGATGACGCGCTGGCGCCGCGCTGCCGGATCGGGCACCGGAATGGCAGACAGCAGCGCCTGCGTATAGGGGTGCCGCGGCGTCCGGAAGAGCGCCTGTTTCTCCGCGGACTCGACGATGCGCCCGAGGTACATGACCGCCACGCGCGTGGCGATATGCTTCACCACCGCGAGGTCGTGCGCGATGAACACGTAGGCCAGGCCCAGGCGCTGCTGCAGGTCGACGAGCAGGTTGATCACCTGCGCCTGGATCGAGACGTCGAGCGCCGACACCGGCTCGTCGCACACGATCAGTCGCGGCTCGACCGCCAGCGCGCGGGCGATGCCGACGCGCTGCCGCTGTCCACCCGAAAACTCGTGTGGATAGCGCGAGGCGTGCTGCGGCGCGAGCCCGACCAGGGCCAGCAGCTCAGCCAGCCGCTCGTCCCGGCGGCCCTCCGCCAGTCCGTACAGCGCGAGCGGCTCGGCCAGCGTCTGCCCGACGGTCATGCGCGGATTGAGCGATGCGTAGGGGTCCTGGAAAATGATCTGCAGTGCGCGCCGGTGCGCGCGCATCGCGTCGGTGTCGAGCGCGAACAGATCGACGCCATCGAAGCGCACCGAGCCCGACGTGGGTTCGAGCAGGCGCAGGATCAGTCGTCCGGTCGTCGACTTGCCGCAACCCGACTCGCCGACCAGCGCGAGCGTTTCACCCGCGTCGAGCGCGAAGCTCACGCCGTCGACCGCGCGCACCGCGCCGGATTGCCGCGAGAACAGGCCCTGGCGCACGGGAAAATGCTTGACCAGGTCCTCGACCTGCAGCAAGGGCGACGCGGCCATCAATCTCACGCGGCAGCGGTCACGGTGCCGTCCAGGGGCACGCGCCAGCACGCCGCGCGATGCCCGTTGCCGACGTCGACCTCGGGCGGCTCTTCGCTGCGACACCGATCGACGACGAACGGGCAGCGCGGGTGGAAGCGGCAGCCAGCGACCGGAGCGAGCGGATTGGGCACCTGTCCCTCGATGGCGGCGAGCCGGTCCTGCTCGAGGTCGAGCCGCGGGATCGAGCCGAGCAGGCCGATGGTGTAGGGATGTTGCGGCTGCGCGAACAGGTCCGACACGCTCGCGCGCTCGACGACGCGACCGGCGTACATGACCGCCACCGCGTCGGCGAGCTCGGCCACCACGCCCAGATCGTGAGTGATGAGGATGATCGCGGTGCCGGTCTGTTCGCGCAGCATGCGCATCAGGTCGAGGATCTGTGCCTGGATGGTGACGTCGAGCGCCGTGGTCGGTTCGTCGGCGATCAGCAGCGCCGGTTCGCACGCGAGCGCCATCGCGATCATCACCCGCTGCCGCATGCCGCCCGAAAGCTTGTGCGGATAGTCGTCGAAGCGCTGGTCGGGCGCGGGAATGTGCACGCGTGCCAGCATTTGCACCGCCAGCGACCTGGCGGCGTCGCGGCTCATCTGCCGATGCCGCTGGATGCCTTCGACCAGCTGGTCGCCCACGGTGAATGCTGGATTGAGCGAGGTCATCGGCTCCTGGAAGATCATGGCGATGCGATCGCCACGCAATTCCCGCATCGCCGCCGGCGGCAGGCGCAAGAGATCGATGCCTTCGAACAAGATCTCGCCGCCGGCGATGCGTCCCGGCGGTTGCGGTACGAGGCCCATGATCGACAGCGCGGTGACGCTCTTGCCGCACCCGGATTCGCCGACGATGCCCAGTGTGCGCCCGCTGTCGAGCGACAGGCTGATGCCATCCACCGCGGGGAACTCGCCGCCGCCCTCGACGGCAAACCAGGTCTTGAGGTCGCGGATCTCGAGCAGTGCACTTGAATGATCCCCCCACGCTTGCGGCCTCAGTGGCCGATTCGGCCGCTGCGCTGCCCCCCGGGGGGCGGAACTCGCGTCTTGGGGCGGCCCTGCGACGCTCATCGATGCGCGCGCGCCGCGGCGGCGGCGTGGAAGCGCTCGATTTCCGCCTCGATCTGGGCGCGGTCGGTCATGCCCGCCGGGCGCGCGCGCGACGGCAGGCAGGCGACGAAGGGCTGGTAGCGTTCCAGGCTCTTGACGTACAGCCGCAGCAGCTCGGTGAGCGGCTCGGGGTGATCGTCGATGCGCAGGTCCAGGAACGGGTACACCTCCGAGGAGCAGATCAGCAGCGCCGCAGCCTGCTTGCCGCGCTTGTCGCCACCCGCGGCCTCGCCTGCTTCCATCGCCGCGATCAATCGCTCGGCGAAGGGCAGATCGGCGCCGGCGTCGTAAGCCTGCGCGGTGTCCTCGATCACCCGCGGTCCGACGAGCATGTTGCCGGCCACGGAAAACCCGTCGCCCGCAACCTGCCCACACCACTCGATGCACTCGACGCCGGTGTGCGCCGCGATGTTGCCTTCGGCGTCGATGACGTGCAGTTGCCGGTGCTCGCGGCCGCCGTCGGCCTCGACCAGCGCGTACACCACGTCCTCGGCGTCCAGTCCCTGCGACAGCATGCTGAGTCCGCGCGGACCGTAGAGGGGATTGACCAGCGCTTGCGTCGCCAGCGCGCCGATGCCGCTGTGCGCGTGCGAACACAGCGCACCGACGGCGAAAGCGCGGCTGGCGATGGCGACACCGAAGGCGCCGCTCCTCGATCGGGCGACGATCGACCAGGTCATGTAACCGTCCGTTGTTGCACGAACTCGCAAGCGTCGGCGCGTCGCCGTGCGAACGGGTCCGAGAGTCCGCCTGCATTGTGGAAGGTTGCGCAGCAATTGGCAACGCGCCCGCAGTGGATGTTAATAAAAGCTTCCCCAGCCCTACGGTTTAGGCAAACGCAAGTCCGTTTCGACTGTACTTGGCTTGCCTCACCTGGTCGCATCCCCATGCTTCGCGCGGGGCGCTTGCTTCCCGGCTCGCGCCGCCCGATAGGCTGTAGCCGCCAGCGCGTACAGCACGACTGCGAGGAGTACGACGATGCTGAAGCCGACGTGAATCGCCATTATCGTCGCCAGGATCGCCGCGACCACCGATGCGCAAGCATTGATTCCCCACGCCCATGGGACGAGCTGCCGCGAGCCGGCCGCGACGCTCGCCAGTCCGAGCGGAAACGGCATGCCCATCGCAAACGCGAGCGGAGCGATGAGGACGATTGAGATCAGGATCCTTGCCGCATCGAATAGTGGCATCAGAGATCGGAACACGACGGGCAGAACGAGAAGGTACGACGACGCGATCAGCCCGATGGCGATGGCGATCCAACCGATCGGCCCGATCCACGACCCACGAATGGCTGCCGACCAGTGTCGCGAATAACTGCTTCCCAGACCCGCGAAGATCAGGAAAGCACAGAGAACCACGGCGATGGCATACAGCGGATGAGCGAGAAACAGGATGAACTTCTGTATGAATGCGATTTCGATGAACATGAAGGCAAAGCCGATGGCCGCGAAATACACCGCGGATCGCGGTAGCGTCCATGCCGACCGGTCGCCATCGCCGGCGCGGCCTCCGATGATCCCGAGCGGCAGCAGGATCAGCACCATGCTGGCGAGCACAGCCTGGGCCAGGGTCGCGATCAGCACGGGGTAACCCCATTCCAGCAGCGGCAGCCCGCCTTGCTCCTTGAGCGCAAGGAGTTCCGGCAGCGTGCTCCACTTGAAGTACTGGAAGAAATAGGGACGATCGTCGCTTGCGGGAGCGATGTTGAACTTGTAGCGGTCGAGGAACGCTTTGCGGTCGGGTCCGAGCAGGGCGAGCGAGCCGTCATAGAAGTCGGGTCGCTCGAGGACGTTGTAGCGATTGGTTTCGCCTGCTTCGATCCCCGGGTAATACGCCACGTCGAACGACCTGTTGCGGCAGAAAGTTTTCAGCGCGGCGATCTCCGCACCGGTGAATGCGTTGTCCTTCACCAGCAGTGTTGCGGTCTTCCAGCCGCGGATCAATGCCAGCTGTTGCGCAGGTTGCTTCGCGCCGCGTTGTTCCAGCGCTTCGACCGCCGTGGCGAATAGCTTGAGAGCATCGCGCGGTGGCAGGTTGACCCAGCGCGTGATCGCAAGCATGCCCCCCGGCTCGAGGTGATCGATATACTCCCGCAGCGCCTCGACGGTGTACAGATAGCTCTCGGAGAGCGCGTAGAGCCCGGCCGACGATGCGCCGAACGCATCGACCAGCGCGACCTGAATCAAGTCGAACTGATCGCCATGCCCGGATACGAAACCGCGCGCCTCGCCGATGTGAACGCGCACGCCGGACGCGCTGTACGGTGTGCCGGAAAAAGCAGCGAATTGGCGCTGCACCAGGTCGACGAGCTGCGAATTCAGCTCGACGGCGTCGATCGTGCGCGCGCCGTGATAGAGCGCCTGCAGGACATCGGCGCCCGCCCCCGAACCCAACACGAGCACGCGCGGCCGCTCGAGCAGGTGATAGGGCAGCGCGGACGTGAGCTCACCGAGATACGCGAGCGGTTCGCGCCGGCCATCGTAGTGCGTGAGCGCACCCGGTCCGTCGCCGTCGACGAATACTCCCAGTTGCTGCGGTGGTTCCATGACGGCGTTTAGGCTCATGCCGGGTGCGTGCCGAAACGGGATGAACGGGCTCTCGACCACCGTGATCAGTCCCATCGGGCTCGATCGTTCGGCAACGATGCGGGTGCCCTTGACCGCGAGGATTTGGCTCAGGTCCTTGTATTCGGAGGGGCGCATGCCGGTCCATTGCGCGGGCAGGCCCATCGCGAGGATCGTCGCGGCGCCGAGCAGCGCCGCGGAGAGCCAGTGTCGTCGCAGCCGGAGGCGGAAGGCTGCGATCGCAGCTGCGATGAGTCCAAGCGCGCCGGCCCACTGTAGCGCGCCGTCCGGGGTCGTCAGGAACAACGCCGCCAGGATGCCGAGACAGCCGGCGCCGGCGCCCAGGATGTCGAAACTGTAGATGCGATGAGGCTCGTCAGCGAAGCGGGTAAAGGCCAGACAGATGCAAGTGGCAGCGCAGAAGAAGGGAACGACCAGCAATGCGTAGACGAGCAGAAGCCGCAGCGGCTGCTGCGGGTCCCAGAGCATTTCCAGCGGATTGAACGCGACGCGTTGCGCGAGAAGAAATCCGGCGATGGCAGTGAAACCGAACAACGCCGCGGCGCCGACGAAAACCGGCTCGAATCGCGGCAGCAGGATCCGCTGCGCCATCGCGACGAAGCTTCCCGCCGCGCCGTAGCCCAGCATGGCGACGCTGATGATCATGTAGGCGAAGTGATGCCACAGGATGATCGAGAACAGGCGCATGAGCAGGATCTCGTAGCCGAGCGCAGCCGCGGAAAGCAGCGCGATGGCGACGAGGGGCGGCGAAGTCATGCGACGATGGATGCGTCATCCGGGCGAAGCCTGCGCCGGGGCGACGACGGTAAAGGTCAATGCCCACCGGTCAACGGCACGAAGCGGACCGGAAGGACCTGCCGGGTGACGATCGTTCCGTCAGCGTTCTTGTCGACCAGCATCAACTGCTGCGTAAGAAATGCGGTGCCGACAGGGATCACCATCCTGCCGCCGGTCTTGAGCTGCCGGATCAACGGCGGTGGCACGTGACTTGCAGCCGCGGTGACGATGATGGCGTCGAAAGGCCCGCATTCTTCCCAGCCGTAATATCCGTCACCCACCTTCGTCCGTACACGGGCGTAGCCTTCCTGACGCAGGCGGCGGTCCGCTTCGACGGCCAGCGGCTCGACGATCTCGATGGTGCAGACGTTACGCGCCAGCTCCGCCAGGATCGCGGCCTGATACCCGGAGCCGGTGCCGATCTCGAGCACGACGTGATGCGGCTCGACGCGCATGAGGTCGGTCATCAATGCGACGATGTAGGGCTGGGAGATGGTCTGGCCGTAACCGATGGGCAGCGGCCGGTTCTCGTAGGCGGCACGCTCCTGTTCGGGCGGGACGAAGCGGTGGCGGGACACTTTGTTCAGTACCGCCACGACGCCCGCGCTGATCGTGGGCTTGCCTGATTCCGAAGCCGCGCTGCGCGCAACGGAGGCGATCTCGTCGACCATCTGCTGGCGCTTGCCGGCGTAGTCGTCTTCGGTGCGCGCGGCAGGCGAAGCCGTCGCCGCGAGCAGCAGCAACAGGAAAAGCGCGACACTCGGGCAATCTGGCCTCACGGGTCGAGGTTCGTCAGCGATGCGTTGCTGCATC
The DNA here is from genome assembly GCA_963821485.1 of uncultured beta proteobacterium. GTDB lineage: Bacteria > Pseudomonadota > Gammaproteobacteria > Burkholderiales > Casimicrobiaceae > PALSA-1003. The sequence goes on along the minus strand of CAWGEB010000008.1, from coordinate 238,376 downwards.
GTGATCCGAATAACGCTTGGCGCGCAGTTGGGAGATCGTGTAGCCGGGCACGGCCCGAAGTACTTCGGCCTTTGCGGTCGCCGCCTTCTCCATATCGCCGTAGTTGGCATAAGCGGCTGCGAGGAGCAGATGCGTCGACCAGTGGGTCCAGACCCCGGGGGCACGCGGCGCTGTCGTCGCGGCCCATGAGCAGGGAATAGCCGACCACATCGGCCGAGACGATTGCCGCCAGTCGCCGGTGGTCGCGCGTCATTCGGAGGTCCCAAGAGCCCCCGCCGCTAAATTGTGCGGCGGATGGCGGGGGGCTCGTGAATTTGCCTTCGTGGCTAAATGCTTCTATATGCGCTCGATGATCGCGGCGATGCCCTGCCCGCCGCCGATGCACATCGTGATCAGGCCGTAGCGACCGCCGGTACGCTGCAGTTCGTACATCGCCTTCACCGTGAGGATGCAGCCGGTGGCGCCGATCGGATGGCCGAGCGCGATCGCGCCGCCGTTCGGATTGACCTTCGCGGGGTTCATGCCGAGTTCCTTGTTGACGCCGAGCGCCTGCGCCGCGAACGCTTCGTTCGATTCGATCACGTCCATCTGCTCGAGCTTGAGCCCGGCCTTGGCCAGCGCGCTCTTGACCGCGGACACGGGACCGAGACCCATGATCTTCGGATCCAGCCCGGCGTGGCCATACGCGACGAGCCGCGCCATCGGCTTCAGTCCCTTCCTGGCGGCCACCGATTTCTCCATCAACACGACCGCCGCGGCGGCGTCGTTGATGCCGGACGCGTTGCCCGGCGTGACGCTGCCGTTCTCCTTGACGAAGATCGCCTTGAGCTTGGCCATTCCTTCGAGGCTGGCGTCGCCGCGCACGTGTTCGTCGGTGTCGAACTGGATCGGCCCCTTCTTGCTCTTGAGCTCGATCGGCAGGATCTGGCTCTTGAAGTGCCCGGCCGCGATGGCCGCGTTTGCCCGCTTGTGGCTCTCCACGGCGAAGGTGTCCTGCGCCTCGCGCGTGATGCCGCATTTATTGGCGACGTTTTCGGCGGTGACGCCCATGTGCACCGTGTCGAACGGATCCGTGAGTGCGCCGACCATCATGTCCATGTCCTTCGCGTCGCCCATGCGCGCGCCCCAGCGTTGCGTCAGGTTGGCGTAGGCGGCGCGACTCATGCTCTCGGCGCCGCCGGCAACGGCGGCATCGATGTCGCCGAGCAGGATGTACTGCGACGCCGAGACGATGGCCTGCATGCCGCTGCCGCACAGGCGGTTCAGGGTCAGCGCACCGGTTTCGACCGGCAGCCCGCCGTTGACGCATGCCAGGCGCGACAGGTACATGTCCTTCGGCTCGGTGTGGATCACGTTGCCGAACACGCACTGGCCGATGTCCTTCGGGTCTACCTTGGCGCGGCTGACCGCCTCCCGCACTACGCGGGCCGCCAAATCACTCGGCGCAATGTCCTTCAGGCTTCCGCCGTAATCGCCGATCGCCGTGCGCACGCCACTCAGAATGACGACTTCCCTTGCTTCAGCCATGGTTTTCTCCTCGGGTGAACCGACTATGATACTGCGATTGCGTGGCGCCGCCGCGAGGCTGTGCAACCTCTGGATAAGCCTCCGGCGCGACTCATGGGGGACTTATGCAGCGGTTTCCTATACGGCGACGTCCTGGGCGATGCGGTACAGCCCCTCGAGCACGAGGTTGTCCTGCAGCTCGAAGGGGATCGTGAGCCGCGGGCTCAATGCGCGCGAGGCGCCACCGGAGACCAGGCAGAGCAGATCCGGGCTGCGCCGGCTACAGATCGTAGAGGCGTTCCACCGCGCCGGCCTGCGCGTGCTGGCAGCCGCTGACGATGGCATCGACGGTCTGCGTCGGAGTCTCGACGTATTCGCCGTCGGCATCGGGCAGCGCCGCCGTGTTCTCATGCAGCGAGCGCAGCATGGTGCCCAACGCCGGGCATGATGCAGCCACCTTGGAACACGCCCTCGCGCGGTCAGCAAATCGATCGTGGTCGCGGTGCCGCAGACGACGACCAGGGCAGGCTTGGGACCGAGCAGCTCGCGCGCGCCGATCAGCGCAGCCCAGCGGTCGCTGCCGAGTTGTGCCGGGTTGCGATAGCCGTTTGACGATGCCGCACTGCGCCTCCTGCGGAATCACCCAGTACGGCGGCGGCGCATCGGGCCAGCATCTCGAGCACCCGCAGCATGGTCGAGCGCACGCGAGTGCCGGCGACATTCGAAATCACGATCTTGGCGCCGGCGCCGGAAGCTTGCGTAACTGCGCCGCGAGCGCCGGCAACTTCCTCCAGCAGCGCATGGCCCGATTCGATGCATTTTCGCGGGCGCTGCCCTCGACGCCGGCGCGAAACAGGCCCCACTTGACGAAGGTGTTGCCGATGTCGATCAGCAGGTTGTACGGCTGGTTCATGCGGGTCGGGTTCATTGCGCGCGGTAAGGCAGGGCTGAATCAGATCGGGTCGAGCGGATAAATCGGCCGCTGGAGTTTGCGGTAGCGGTAAACCGACAGGTCGGCATTGGTGACGCCGGCGCCGGCGCATTCGACGATATGCGCTGCGATCGGCTTGAAGCCGGCGCGATAGTGAATGCGCGATTTCAGCATGATGAACCGCTTCTTCCTCGGCTCGATGCCGCAATGGCGGAAGATCACCAGGTCGAACGGCTCGTGGTGGCGCTCGGTGACCACGATCTGCGCCCGGCCCGTATCGAGCACCGCGGTGCGGCCCAGGAAGGCTTTCGAACGCCGGTGTACATCGGCCCGGTGAACACGATCTCGCCGTCGGTGATGCTGCGGACCCGGCCGCGACAGCTGCAGCGGCCTGCCCGCGAGACCGATCGACGGCATGTCGGTCTTGCCGCCGAGCTCGAGCGTGACGTTGCTGCCGATGCCGGCCGCGATCATCTGCGCCACCGCTCGCGGCGTCGCGGATCGGCGCGATCGCGACGTCGTCGAGTTCCTGGCGCAGAATCTCCGCGACCACCAGCATCACGTCCTGCGCGCCGCCGGAGCCGCAATTGTCGCAGTGATCGATCAGCAGCACGGGACCGGTCGACGCGCTCGCGCCGAGCTGCCTGGCCCGCGCCACCGAGTCGGCGAGCGGCTGGCGCGACGAACACGTATTCGGCACGACGCTGCCAGGCGATGGCCAGCATGCGGTCGCAAACCTGTTTCGCCGCGGCCGCGCCGCCGCGCCTGGCGTCGCCGACGACGACCGCCGAAACGCCGGTGTAGGGCGTGTCGGCGTGCGGGAACGACGCGAGGAACGTCGCCGCGAGCACGGTGCCGCTGGCTTCCATCTCGCGCGCGTAGCGCACGATGTCGCCGGAGGGTCCGTCTTCGGGCGCATGGCGCATGATCGAGGCGAGCAGCGGCAGCCAGCCCCATGCCATCACCGGCTCGATCTCGCCGGCGAGTGTCCTCGTCATGATGTCGCCGGCGAGCTTGCCGACCTCGTACATGTCGACGTGCGGGTAGGTCTTGTAGCCGGTGATGACGGTGGCGTTGTCGACCAGGTCGGCGGACAGATTGGTGTGGTAGTCGAGCGTCACCGCGATCGGAAGATCGGGCGCGATGGCACGCAGCCGCTTGACGATCTCGCCTTCGGCGTCGTCGCAGTCCTCGATCACCATCGCCCCGTGCAGGTCGAGCAGGGCCGCGTCGCAGCCCTGGCGCACCGCGTCTTCCAGCGGGCGCACGAGCTGCTCGAAGGTCGCGCGCGAAGCCTTGTTCGACGGCCACGCTTCGGCCGCGACCGGCGTCGCGATTTCGGCGCCTTCGCGTGCGGCGAGGTCGAGATACGCGCCCATCGGCGTGTTGGTGCCGGTGAAGCGCCGCCGCGCCGCATCACCGAAGGCCGGTCCGTTGCCATGGCCGAAGGCAGAGAGCGGCGTGGCGATCGGTGAGAAGGTGTTGGTCTCGTGCTTGATCAGCGCGATGACGTAGCGGCGCGGCATTGCGTCAGTCCGATGCCGCTGCCGGAGGCGCGAATGCGGGACCGTTCGGTTTCAGGCGCAGACCCGACCGCAGCCGAGACCAGGAAAACATCGTCGGATCCGCCTTGGCGGGGCCCGGCGCCGCCACGACCAGCACTTCGCGTGCGATCGGCTCGAAGTCCGCCCGAAAATGCACCGAACTCTTCAGTGCCATGATGCGCTGCTGTTTCGGTTCGATGCCGACATGGCGGAACATTTCCTGGTCCGCGGCCTGGCATTTCTTCGACGCGAGCACCACGCGCACGCCGTCTTTCTCCAGCACCGCCATCGGCCCAAGTTCCATCCTGAATCCATGGAACATCGGCCCGGTACAGGTGAAGCGCCCGTCGCCCAATTGCACGACCTGAAATTCGCCCTCGTAGGGATAGTGGCCCGGCACGCCGGAAATCTCTCCGAGCGCGAACGGCGCTTTGCGGCCGATGCCGATCGCGCGCGCCTTTTCCGCCGATGCCGGGTCGATCAGCAATCCCAATACCGAATCTGCTGCGCGGTGCCCGAGCAGCGCCGCCAGCAGTCCGGTCGTGTCGCCGTTGCCGCCCGCGCCCGGGTTGTCCTGTGTGTCGGCAAGCACGACCGGCGCGCCGGGTTCGCCCCGCTGCATGGCGCGCACGACGGCCGCGTCCGGATCGAACAGTTCCATCGAGAATTCGCCTTCGGCATCGGCGATCGCATGCGCCAGTGCCGCGGTCGCGGTCTGCGCTCGCGCCGCATCGATGCCGTAGCCCGTCACCGCCATGCCGCACTCCGGAAAATCCGCCATCGGAAAGCCCGGCGTGAACGACAGCACGCAGTGATGTTCGCGTTCCAGGCGTTCCAGCATCCGGTATAGGCCCTTCGCCGGCTCCATCATCGTGCACTGTGACGGCAACCCGGTCAGAAAATCGAGTGTGCGCAGCGATTTCGCCGGCGCGCTGCCGTCGCGGAGGATGCGATCGAGCAGCTGCGCCGCGCGGTCCCCGGTCGCCGCCATGTCGACGTGCGGATACGTGCAGTAGGCGACCAGCCCATCGGCAAGCTCGAACATGGCGCGCGTGACGTTGGCATGGAGGTCGAGGCTCGCGACGATCGGCACGTGCGGGCCGACCAGCTTGCGCATGCGTGCCAGCAGCTCGCCTTCGCCGTCGTCGAGATGCTCGGTGACCATGGCTCCGTGCAGATCGAGATACACGGCGTCGACCGGGCCGAGCGTGGCGAGCCGACCGAGCATGTCGCCGACGATGCGCTCGTATGCGTCGCGCGTGACGTGCGCAGAAGGGGACGCCGCGCCCCATACCAGGCCGGCGGTGCGGTGCCCGAGCGCGTGCAAGGCGCCGATCGCGCCCGCGGCGGGAATGTTGGCGCCTGCCAGCCGTGGGGCGATCTCGTCACCGGCGACGAGCGGCGGCCAGCCGCCACCGTCCTGAAACGCCGCATACCCCGCCTTCGATGGCGCGAAGGTATTGGTTTCGTGCTGGAATCCACCGACGGCGATGAGACCCATCGTCACTCCTGCGCGTGGCGAGATGGTGCGTTCGCGCTGGGCGACATGGTACGCTCGCGCCGGGCGAGAGTAGCCGGAAACCCGCGACCGCGCAAACTCGACTGCAGGAGCGTTCCAACGTGTCCGAACCGATCTGGCGCTGGAGTGCGATGCGCATCGCGTCCGCCATCCGCAACCGCGACATCTGCGCGCGCGAAGCGGTCGATGCGTGCGTGGCGCGCATGGCGGACGTCAACCCGAAGCTCAACGCCGTCACCGTCGATCTTTCGGCGTCGGCGCGCGCTGCGGCCGATCAGGCCGATCGGGCGCAGTCCAGCGGGGAGCCACTGGGAACGCTGCACGGCGTGCCGGTTACCATCAAGGAAAACGTCGATCAGGAAGGCTGCGCCACGACCAACGGTGTCGTCGGCTTCCAGCATCTCGTCGCCAAGGTCGACAGCCCGGTCGTCGCCAACTGGAAGCGCGCCGGCGCCATCATCATCGGCCGCACCAACACGCCCGCCTTCAGCTTCCGCCTCGACACCGTCAACGACCTGCGCGGACGCACCTACAGCCCATGGTCGAAGGCACATACGCCGGGCGGATCCTCGGGCGGCGCAGCGGCGTCGGTCGCCGCCGGCATAACACCGCTCGCGCACGGCAACGACATCGCCGGTTCGGTGCGCTTTCCGGCGTACGCCTGCGGACTCGCGGGCATCCGGCCGTCGTTCGGCCGCGTGCCCTCGTTCAACTCGCTGCAGACTGCGGAGCGCTCGCTTTCGTCGCAGCTGATGTCGGTGCAGGGCCCGCTGGCGCGCAGCGTGGCCGACGTCCGGCTGGGCCTCTTCGCGATGTCGGCGCGCGATCCGCGCGATCCATGGTGGGTGCCGGCGCCCCTCGACGGGCCGCCGCTGCCGAAGCGCGTCGCGGTGGTCACCGCGCCTGGCGATCTCGGCGGGGCGAAGCTGCATCCACACGTCGCCGCGGCCATCGCGCAGGCCGCACGCTGGCTCGTGGAGTCAGGTTACGAAATCGTCGACGACCCAACGCCGGGCTTCACCCGCGCCAAGGAATTGTGGTTCGAGATCCAGATGCCCGAGTTTCGCGAGTACATGCTCCCGCTGATCGAGAAGGAAGGCGATGCCGGCATCCGCACTGCCGTGCGCTTCAAGCTGGACAACGTGCCGCCCACCGATCATCTCGCGTACATGAAGGCGCTGGCCGAACGGAGCAGGCTGGTGCGCGAATGGACGCTGTTCATGGAGCGCGTGCCGCTGGTGCTGGCGCCGATCTGTTCGGAGCCGGTCTACGAACAAGGCTTCGACATCGAAAGCGCGGCGCGCACCGCGGCGCTGTGGCGCGAATGCGCGACCATGATGGCGGGGCCGGTGCTTGGGCTCCCGGCGGTGGCCGTGCCGACCGGGCTCGCGGATGGATTGCCGATGGGCGTGCAGATCATCGGGCCCCGCTTTCGGGAGGACGTCTGCCTCGATTGCGCCGAGGTGATCGAGGCGCGTGCCGGCGCGATCACGCCGATCGATCCCAGATGGTAAGTCATTGCCACCTTATTTTCACAGCAACAGTGCGATGGTGACGAGCCAGGCCCAGTTCATCATCGACACCGCTCGGGCCAAGAAGCTGCCGACCATGTTTGCAGAACAGGGACTCGCGGCGCAAGGAGCCCTGGCGGGCTATGGCACCAGTTACTACGAAGTGGGTCGTCTGTCGGCAACCTACGTACAGCGATACTTGCTGGAACCAGTCCTCGGGAGTTGCCGGTCGAGGCGTTCAGCAGGATAGGATTGGCCCTCAACCTCAAGACGGCACGGGAGATTGGCGTCACGATCCCGCAGGCGGTGCTGTTGCGCGCGGACAAGGTCATTCAATAAGCCTTCGGCCGGACAAGATCGATCCCAGATGATTGAGGTTGACGAGGGGCGGGTGCTTGGTCCACCACTTGGATTCTGATTGCGACACAGCGCGAATTTCGACGGGATAATGGATGAACAGACGTAACGCAGCACTCGCACTACTGCTCGGACCGCTTGCCTTCGGTGCCGCTTCTCGCGCTGCCACGGCGCAGCAAGCGGGCAAGGTGTACCGCATCGGCTACTTGAGCGCCCCCAGCCGCGCCTCGGTGGAAAAAGTGCTCCAGTCATTTCTGCGCGCGTTGCGGGATCTCGGATTGGTCGACGGCCAGAACCTCATCATCGAGTATCGATGGGCGGACGGGAAGGTGGAGCGACTGCCCGACCTCGCCGCCGAGCTGGTCCGGCAAAAGGTGGATTTGATCGTTGCGCCCGCCGCGACGGCTGCGATGGCGGCAAAGAAGGCGACCAGCACCATTCCCATCGTCATGATGTTCCCAGCCGATCCTGTCGAGCAGGGGCTGGTCGCCAGCCTGAGCAGGCCAGGGGGAAACGTCACGGGTACGACTCTCGCCACCGGTACGGAGATCTTCGCCAAGCAACTGCAACTGCTCAAGGACGCCATTCCCCGCGCCTCCCGCGTGGCTGTGCTTACGAACCGGGCAGACGCAAGTTTTGAGGTTCAAGTTAAGGAGGTGGAGAAGGCCGCCCGAGCACTGGGCATCCACCTGCAAATGGTGGAGGCAAGCAGTCCCGAGGAGTTCGACAGTTCCTTCGCCGCCATGGCGCGCGAACGGGCCGAGGCGCTTCTGCTCGGCGGTTCCTCGACGTTCCTGGTGCACCGGACGCGCATCGCCGAACTCGCGGTGAAGGGCCGGTTGCCGACGATGAACACCTTTCGGGAGATGGTCGAGGCAGGCGGCCTGATGGCCTACGGGGTGAACATGACCGATTTCATCGGCCGCTCCGCCGTGTACGTGGACAAGATCCTCAAGGGCGCGAAGCCCGCAGACCTCGCCGTCGAGCAGCCGACAAAGTTCGAACTCGTGATCAATCTGAAAACCGCGAAGGCGATTGGGCTCACGATACCGCCATCGGTGCTGGCGCGCGCGGACGACGTGATTCAGTGATCGGTCGGCAGGCTGCCAACACTGGTCGGCGCGTTAAGCGCTGAGTAAAGCGCGCGTGTGGCGTTTTATCTGGCCACCTTGTTCGTCGCGCTGGTGATCATTGCCGCCGTGCCCCGGCTGTCGATCGCATTCCTATAGCAAGCCGGCGCAGCCTCCTTATGACTCGGAATCACATCGGCTCATTCGCCCAGCCGAGGAGCTTCCAGTCATCGTCGACACGAATGAACATTCGCAGGTTGTGAAATCGTTTCTTGTGACCATTTGCGCCGTATGTGGTGACAACACAGGCGACGATCGCGCGCGCCCCGTAAAGCGTAATCCCCTCGATTTCGGTCTCGCGCCTGTCGCCCTTGGCAACGCTGGCCGAGTACTCTTTACGACCGACGACGACACCGTTTGCACGACGAAACGAGATTTCCGGCGCCAATATGCTTTCCAGCCATTCGCGCTTTCCTTCACTCTCCGCTTCGCCGATTCGAACGTTGAGTTCCTCGAGATCCGATAGATTCTGTTGTCGCGCCATGTATCCTCCCATGGAGAGCAGCGATGAGAATGCCGGACCCGCGTGCCGGCTTTCCGGTTTGCGAGTTTGGACGCGATCGCCTACGGCCCGGGCTCTGCCGTATTGAAATCCCTCGCACGGCGGCTGTCCAGTCCAGCATGGCCGCCGGGTTACGGGCAGGCTGAAATGAAGCTGGTCATTACGATGTGCCGACGTAAGGCGGCGGCTCGGGCGCGTCGGTCGGACAGTATCCCCGCCTCATGCCTCTCGCTTGGCCGTGGTATGGTTGGAGCTCCAATGGCCGACGAGGTGATTCGAAGATGGACCGGCGGACTTTCATTGGCGCAACAGCGGCGTTTCTCGGCGCGCCCTTCGTCGCCCTGGCGCAGCCTGCAAGAATCCCGCGGCTTGGTTATCTCATCAACGGGAATTCAACGAGGTCACGGTCCGCGCAAGAGGATGCGTTTCTCCGAGCCCTGCGCGAGCTGGGCTGGATCGAGGGTCAGACCATCGCGATCGAGTATCGCTGGGCGGAAGGCAAACCTGAGCGGCTCCCGGCCCTGGCGGCGGAACTCGTTCAGCTCAAGGTTGATGTCATCGTCGTATCCGGCACTCCCGCAATCCGTGCTGCACAGGAGGCAACCCGCTCCATTCCTATCGTTTTTGTCGTCCTGACCGATCCGGTGTTGCTGGGACTCGTGCCCAGCCTGGCGCGGCCCGGTGGAAACATGACCGGTTTGGCGTCGCAGTTCGAGGATCTGATCTCAAAGCAGCTCCAATTGCTGAAAGAGGCGATACCCAGCCTTTCGCGGGTCGCCCTGCTTCATCGCCGCGACAGCCCACTTGCCGTCCTGACTGCGGCACAGGCCGCCGCGCGAACCCTCGGCCTGACGGCGCGGTCGCTCGGTGTCGCCGGGGTCGCGGATCTCGAGGACGCCTTCAAGGCGGCACGGAGCGATCGAGCAGGCGCTGTCCACGTGTTGCCGTCCCCGTACTTCGCCACGCAGCGCGCGGAACTGATCGAGCTCGCGGCAAGGTACCGGCTGCCTGCATGCTATGAATTCAGAAACTACGTGCAGGACGGCGGGCTCATGTCCTACGGCCCGAGCATCAACGAGATGTACGTGCGCGCCGCAAGCTATGTCGATCGGATTCTGAAGGGAGCCAAGCCCGGCGACCTGTCGATCGAGCGTCCGGGGAGGTTTGAGCTCGTGATCAATCTCAAGACCGCAGCGGCACTTGGCCTGACCATTCCGCCGTCGCTTCTCCAGCGGGCGGACGAGGTGATCAAGTGATCGAGCGCTGCGGATTGCACGCAGCCGTTGCGGAACTCGCGCTAATCGGCCACCACCCATTGCGTTGTAGCCCTTGCTTCGCTATCGTGCTCGCTCGCATCTCTCCGCGCTGAGGAAAGTCCCATGCCCCGTACCCGTTCCCTGATGCTTGCCGTGCTGGCGGTGGTGGCCGCCGCGCTGGGCGCGTTCGCGCTGCCTTCCGCCCATGCGCAGACCACCCTGCGGGTCGTCATGCACTCGGACCTCAAGATTGTCGATCCGATCTGGACCACGGCGTATATCACGCGCAACCACGGGTACATGATCTACGACACGCTGTTCGCCACCGACGCGAACGGCCGTGTCCAGCCGCAGATGCTCGACAAATATGCGGTCACCGCCGACGGGCTCACCTATACGCTGACGCTGCGCGACGGATTGCTGTGGCACGATGGCACGCCGGTGACGGCGGAGGACTGCATCGCGTCGATCAAGCGCTGGGGCGCCAAGGATGCGATGGGCCAGAAGATGATGAGCTTCGTGAAGGACTTCGCCATCGTCGACTCCAAGACCTTCCGCATCAATCTCACATCGCCGACGGGTCTGGTTCTCGGCGCACTCGGCAAGCCATCGTCGGCCGCGCCGTTCATGATGCCCAAGCGCGTCGCCGACACCAACCCCAACGACCAGATCAGCGACTTCACCGGCAGCGGCCCCTTCGTGTTCAAGAAGGACGAGTGGAAGCCCGGCGACAAGGCGGTCTATGTCAAATTCGACAAGTACAAGCCGCGCGCGGAGCCGCCCTCGGGCATGGCCGGCGGCAAGGTGGTCAAGGTCGATCGCGTCGAATGGCGGGTCGTCGCCGACCAGCAGACTGCGGTCAACGCGCTGATCGCCGGCGAGATCGACTACATCGAGCAACCGGCGCACGACCTGTTTCCGGTGCTGAAAAAGGATCCCAACATCAAGCTCGCGGACATCAATCCGCTCGGCAACCAGTACGCGTTTCGCTTCAACTCGACGGTGAAGCCCTTCGACAACCCCAAGGTCAAGCAGGCGCTGCTCTACGCATTCAACCAGGAAGATTTTCTGAAGGCGGTGATCGGCGACCCGCAGTACTACAAGGTCTGCCTCGAGATGTTCGTCTGCGGCACGCCGCTGGGTTCGACCAAGGGCATGGACGGATTGCTGCAGTCGAATTTCGTCAAGGCGAAGCAGTTGCTGACCGAGGCCGGCTACGACGGCACGCCGATCGTGCTACTGCATTCGACCGACCTGCAGGTGCTGACCAACCTCGCGCCGGTAGCGAAATCGCTGATGGAAAAAGCCGGGTTCAAGGTCGACATGCAGGACATGGACTGGCAGACGGTCGTCGCGCGGCGTGCGAAGAAGGAGCCGCCGTCGCAGGGCGGGTGGAGCGCGTTTCTCACGTCGTGGGTGTCGGCCGATGTGCTCAACCCGGTATCGACCGCGTTCCTGAACGCGAGTTGCGACAAGGCGCTGTTCGGCTGGCCCTGCGACGCGGAAATCGAGAAGCTGCGCGATCAGTTTGCGCGGGAGACGGACCCGGCCAAGCAGAAGACGATCTCCGAAGCTGTCGTGGCGCGGTGGACGCAGGATCCGACGCACGTGTTTCTCGGTCAGTGGTACCAACCAGCGGCGGTGCGCAAGAACATCGACGGGTTCGTGATTGCACCGGTGACCGTGTTCTGGAACGTCACCAAGACGGGCAAATAGCCAAGCTGCTGCGGGGCCGTTGGACGCCCCGGGAGGGGTGACCGCTATCGGAGAGTGATGCTCGCCTACATCGCCCGGCGCCTGCTCGCGACCATCCCCGTGATGGCGATCGTCGCGGTACTGGTGTTTTCGATGCTGCGGCTCACGCCCGGCGATCCCGCGGCGATCATCGCCGGCGCGGCAGCAACTTCGCAGGACATCATCGACATCCGCGCGCGGCTCGGACTCGACCGCTCGATCGTCACGCAATTCCTCGTCTGGATCGGGCATGTGCTCACCGGCGATTTCGGCGAATCGTTCTTCTTCAAGAAGCAGGTTGCCGCGCTCATCGCCGATCGCGTCGGCCCGACCGTCGCGCTCGCGACGACGACCATGGTGTTCTCGGTAGTCATCGCTGTGCCGTTGGGGGTGATCGCGGCATGGAAGCAGGGGACCTGGATCGACCGCCTGGTGATGGGGTTCTCGGTGCTCGGTTTCTCCGTGCCGGTGTTCGTCGTCGGCTACGCGTTGATCTACGTCTTCGCGATCGAACTGTCCTGGCTTCCGGTGCAGGGATATCAACGCCCAAGCGAGGGGTTCTGGGGCTTCCTGCAGCATCTGATCCTGCCCAGCCTCACCCTGTCGGTGATCTACGTCGCCCTGATCGCGCGCATCACGCGCACCAGCGTGCTCGAAGTACTGGGTGAGGACTACATACGCACCGCGCGCGCGAAAGGCCTTCCCGACCGCGTGGTGCTCATGAAACATGCGCTGCGCAATGCTGCCGTCCCCATCGTGACAATCATCGGCATCGGGGTCGCACTGCTGATCGGCGGCGTGGTCGTCACCGAGAGCGTCTTCAGCATCCCGGGTCTCGGCCGGTTGACCGTCGATGCCGTGCTCGCGCGCGACTATCCGACGGTGCAGGCGGTGATCCTGCTGTTCTCGGCGGTCTACGTCCTGCTGAACCTGGCGGTCGACGTGGCGTATACCTTCCTCGATCCGCGCATCCGCTATTGACCATGGCCAGCGACGCACTCGCCGTGGAGTCGTCTGCCGCACCGCGTGCAGGCGGGGTCGCGCATCGTCTCGCCCGTGATCCGACGGTCGTGTTCGGCGTCGTCATCCTCGCGCTGATCGTCGCGGTGGGAATCGCCGCGCCATGGCTCGCGAATTTCGACCCCGCAGCTATCAACCCGACGTTTCGCAACCAGCTGCCCGGCGCCGTGGAGACGGTACGCGCCGACGACGGGACGAACACCGCGGTGCGACACTGGATGGGCACCGACACGCTGGGTCGCGACGTCGCCAGCCGCGTGGTCTACGGTGCGCGCGTGTCGCTTCTGATCGGCGTCTCGGTCGCAATCATCGCGGTGGGCATCGGGCTCGTGATCGGGCTCGCCGCCGGCTACGTGCGGTTACTCGACGGCATCGTCATGCGCCTGATGGACGGGCTGATGGCGATCCCGGCGATCCTGCTGGCGATCGCCGTCGTGTCGCTGTCGTCGGCGGGATTGGTCGCGGTAATCGTGGCGATCGTCATTCCCGAAGTGCCGCGCGTGGTCAGGCTCGTCCGCTCGATCGTGCTGTCCGTGCGCGAGGAGCCCTACGTCGAGGCCGCGATTGCGGCCGGTACGCCGACGGTGCCGCTGGTTATCCGGCACATCCTGCCCAACACGCTGCCGCCGCTGATCGTTCAGGCAACCTACATCTGCGCCTCGGCCATTCTGATCGAGGCGATCCTGTCGTTTCTCGGCGTCGGCATTCCGGCGCAAACGCCGACCTGGGGCAACATCATGGCTGAAGGGCGCGCGTTGTTCCGCGTGTACCCGCACAACATCCTGTACCCGGGGGTGCTTCTGGCGCTGACCGTGCTGGCGGTCAACCTGCTCGGCGACGGACTGCGCGACACGCTGGACCCGCGCCTGCGCAAACGCTTATGAGTGCGACGCTACTTCGATGAGCAAGCCGGTCCTCGAAATTGACGGCCTGAGCGTCGCGTTGCCTGCGGGCGGCGAGCGCGCCAACGCGGTGTCGAACGCCTACCTCACGGTCGGCCAGGGAGAGATGGTCTGTTTGGTCGGCGAGTCGGGTTCGGGCAAGTCCGTGATGGCGCAGGCGGTGATGGGCTTGCTGCCACCAGCACTGCATGCGACGGGCGACGCGATCCGGCTCGACGGCGAAGACGTGCTTCACGCCGATCAGTCGCGGCTGCGCGAGCTGCGCTGCACGCGCATGTCGATGATCTTTCAGGAGCCGATGACGGCGCTGAATCCGGTGCTCCGGTGCGGCGAACAGATCGACGAGGTGCTCGCGACGCACACCTCGATGGCGCCTGCGCAGCGGCGCGAGCGAACGCTGCAGATCATTCGCGACGTGGGCTTGCCGGATTCGACGCGGATGGTCCAGTCCTATCCGCATCAACTCTCCGGCGGGCAGCGCCAGCGCATCATGATCGCCATGGCGCTGGTGCTCAACCCGCGCCTGCTGATCGCCGACGAGCCGACCACCGCGCTCGACGTGACGACGCAGGCGCAGATTCTCGCGCTGATCCGCGAGATGCAGCGCGCACACGGGACCGGCGTGCTGTTCATCACGCACGACTTCGGCGTCGTCGCGGAGATCGCGGAGCAGGTCGCTGTGCTGCGGCAAGGCGAAATCGTCGAATTCGGACCGGCGCGCGACGTGCTGGCGCATCCGAGGCACGATTACACGCGCATGTTGATCGCGGCCGTGCCGAGTCTCACGCCGCGGCATCGCTCGATCGCCACCGATGCTCCGGTCGTAGTCAGCACGCAAGGGCTGGCCAAGACCTACGCACGGGGCGGGTGGTGGCGGCGCGGTGCCGAAGTGCAGGCGGCGAGCGACGTCAGCCTGCACGTTCGGCGCGGCGAAACCCTGGGCATCGTCGGCGAATCCGGATCGGGCAAGTCGACGGTCGCGCGCTGTATCGCCCGGTTGATCAAACCTTCGGCCGGAGACATCGTGCTCGATGGCACCCATATCGCGGAGCTCGGTGCGCATGCGCTGCGCCCGCTTCGCCGCCGCGTCCAGATCGTGTTTCAGGACCCGTATCGCTCGCTTAATCCGCGGCGCACGGTCGGCGCTGCGCTGGTCGAGGGTCCGATGAACTACGGCGCGACGCCGGAAGCAGCGCTGGCGACGGCGCGACGGCTGCTCGAACTGGTGCGACTCGACGCGGGCGCGCTGAATCGCTACCCGCACGAATTCTCCGGCGGCCAGCGCCAGCGGATCTGCATCGCCCGCGCGTTGGCGATCGAACCGGATCTGCTGATCGCCGACGAAGCCGTTTCGGCACTCGACGTCTCGGTGCAGGCGCAGGTGCTGGCGTTGCTCGACGAAATCCGCGAACGGCTCAACCTGGCGATGCTATTCATCACGCACGACCTGCGCGTGGCCGCGCAAGTGTGCGATCGCGTCGCGGTGATGCAGCACGGCCGCATCGTCGAATCCGGGCCGATCGCCGATGTCTATGCGAACCCACAACACGAATACACCAAGGCGCTATTTGCGGCGGCACCGGGACGACAGTGGAAGTTCGGCGTGTCGCCGGCGCCATGACCCACAGGCTGTGAACTTAAGCAGGCAGCAAACGGTCGTATTCATGTTTAACGACCGCATAGCACTCGCAGACGCGCGCTTCCAATCCAGGTCGATCAAGTATGTTGATGTGACCGCGTCGATAGTCAATCAAGCCTGCTTTTTGCAACTTTCCCGCTGCCTCTACAACGCCCTGCCGTCGCACGCCGAGCATGTTGGCGATCAACTCCTGCGTCATCGTCAATTCACCTGAACGCAGGCGGTCCAGGCTCAACAGCAGCCAGCGACACAATTGCTGATCCAGCGAATGATGCCGATTGCAGACGGCGGTTTGCGCCATCTGCGCAATGAAGGCCTGCGTGTAGAGCAGCAGCAGATGTTGCAACGGCCCGCTCTGATCAAATTCATATTTGATCACCTTCGCCCCGATCCGATATGCATGACCGCCACTTTGGACCACCGCCTGGTTTGGCGTAGTCTGCCCACCAAGCAACAACGAAACGCCGAGCAAGCCTTCGTATCCTGTCACCGCGATTTCGGCCGACGCTCCATTCTCCATCACGTAGACAAGCGAGACGATGCAGGTGGTGGGGAAATAGACGTACGGCAAGTCACTGCCAGATGTGTACAGGATCTCGCCTAGCCGCATCGGCACGAGTTCGAAATTCGGCCGCAGGCGTTGGTAGACCGCTTGAGGCAGGGCTGCGAGCAGATGATTCTGCCGAGGAGAAGGTGGGGCTGGCATTGCGAACTACCCAGTCAAATGCTTGAAAATCCCTTCATTGATTATGGTCAAGATCCACGCTGCACCGAAGAATATAAATGATCTGCTTCTATGGCCGCAACTGTACGGAATCGCCCATGCGCGGGCGACGCGACCTCAGCGAACTCCCGAGGAAGGTCGCGCAGATCGTTTTGGAAGGAGGTCCCGGGCGCAGCACAAATAGGTCCGTTAACGGACAGACAGATAGTCACTTAGACACTAGCGTGTGATTGATTGTTTCGGACTTGTCTGCCTTGCGCGAAGTTATCCGCAACCTAACAGAACATAGTTAAGAAAGGTCGGTGCAGCACGCGCCGCAAAGAGTGTTTAGATGATGGTATCGGTCTGGTGGGCGGTTGGAATGGTCTTTCTGGGCGCATATGCAGGGATACTCGTGTTCGCGCTCATGAGCATGGCGGCGAGAGAACGTGACCAAGGCGTCAAGGACGAGGAAGCGGTCGAGCGTGACGGCTTCGGCCCGGTAAGCCTGGAAGAAGAGTGGACGGCCTAAGGGCGTCCTGTGTTGATTCGCAAAAATTAGCGATCGCGGCGCATACGGGTTGTTGGCTGGCGCAGTTACCTGGACGCAAGCTCCTTAGCGCAGGAGTGCGTACTCGCCGCCACGCTCCAGCGCGCGCCGGTACGCCGGCCGTGCATGGATGCGATCGAGGTAGGCCATCAGCTTCGGCCGGCTTGCGTCGAGGCCGGCCCGTGCCGCCGCCGCCTCCAGCGGGAAACTCACCTGGATATCGGCGGCGGTGAATTCATTGCCCGCGAACCATCGGGTCTTGTCGAGCTCCGCTTCCATGAAGTCCAGATGCAGCTTGATTTGCGGATTGACGAACGTCGTCAGCACGCGGTTGGATATCGCCTTCGCCACCGGCTTGACGAAAAAGGGCACGGGCCCGTTGGCGATGCGATCGAAGACCAGCTTCAGCAGCAGCGGCGGCATGGCCGAACCTTCCGCGTAGTGCAGCCAGTACGTGTATCGCAGGCGCTCCGGCGTGCCCGGCGCTGGCGCAAGCCGGCCTTTGCCGTAGCGATCGACCAGGTACTCGACGATCGCACCCGACTCGGCCAGCGTCTGCGCGTCGTCGGTGATCACCGGCGACTTGCCAAGCGGATGCACTGCGCGCAACGACGCGGGGGCCAGCATGGTCTTGGCGTCGCGCTCGTAACGCTTGATCTCGTACTCGACGCCGAGCTCTTCCAGCAGCCACAGCACGCGCTGCGAGCGCGAATTGTTCAGGTGGTGAACGACAATCACGAGGGATGGTCTTGGCGCTAGCGCCGCGAGTTGCGCAGCGTCGGGTTGAGGCGATCGATATCGGCCTGCACGTCGGCTTTGCTGCGTTCGTAGATGATCTCGCGGCCCATGGCGCTGCCGGCATAGGCCAGCGTGTTGCGCGTCGGTGTCAACGCGCAGCGCACGCTATGGACGCCTTCGCCGAGCACGACCTCGATCCGCTCGGCGCGCTTGTTCAGGACCACGAGTTCGAGGGTCTTGCCGGTGTCGGTGACGCGCACCGTGATTTTTTCATTGTCCATGAATGTGTCCGAGCTGGTTCAAGGGGATAGTCTAACGGACTGCGCTGCAAAGCATTTCCGGCGTATTGGTCGTCCCGCGCCAGCGGGCCTCCCCCTGGTGCTCCCAGAAGAGGGTGCCGTTGCCCTCGTAGCGGGCGCCGCTGCCCGAGCGCTGCTGCACGAGCGGGTAGGACTGGTCCTTGATCGTGACCCATGCCAAACCCGGATCCGCGTTGACATAGGTGATGTCGAGTGTCGCGTCGATCCCGTCGCAGCGGAACACGAACGGCCCGAGGCTGATACCCTTGGTGTCGACCGCGCGCGCTGCCCGGCTTCCTGCCCGGATCGACGCGATGCGCGCGAGATAGAGATCGCGGACGCACTCCTCCTGCGTCTTGCTCTTGACGCATGCCGCGCGCTGGCTGACCCACGCTGGCTGCTGTTTGCGGATAGCGACCGCTGATGGCCCGGCCTTGGGCCCTGTCGCCAGCGCATACAGGCGGGTGAGCTCCGCATCCATGCGAATCAACATCGGCGTTGTGCACATCAGCCTCTCGATCGAGCGCAACCTGGTGTTCTTGCAATCTGCCGTCGGTGCCGCCAGCGCAGCGCATGGACAGCCTACGAATCCGATCGTGAACACCATGCGCAGCATCGCATGCGTATCCTTGCGTGGGGCGAATTTCATGAGTTGCACTTGGCTGCGTGTACGGGCGAGTCGCTCAGCGCCGAATGGGTGCCGGCGCTTTCTTGAACGATAGTTTCAGCGTCCACCGTTTTTGCGCGGGATCGGCAGGATCGGGATCGAGCGCGAAATTCCAGGCTTCGAATCCCGGCATGGTCAACACCATGCCACCCATGTCCGCCATGGTCCATCCACCCTTGTCCTGCTTCGCCTTGCTGGTGAACGCGCCGCGTTCGTCGCGCGTATAGACCGCGCTGTCGTCGAGCATGGTGTCGCCGCCGGCAAAGCGGTAGAGGTCGACCGTGTACAGCCACGGATTGGCGAAGTAGGTCATTTCCGCGCCAACGCGCAGGAAATTCGACTTTTGCGGGCCGCTCAACAGGCTGCCGACGAAATTGGTCGGCATTTTCTTCATCCTCTCTTCGAGCTCGACCTTGGCCAGCCACCGTGCCTCGCCCTTCGCATCGGTGACGAAGCGATGGCCTGCGTCCGGACTCTGCCAGTTGGGCTCGGCGCCGAACACCACGCGGACGGGTACGCCCGCGAGCGGCTTGTAATCGAGGTCGGTAAGCCGGAAGCTGACGTCGAGGTCGACGATGACCGCCCATGCGGGAGCGGCAGCGGCGAGCGTTACCGAGCCCAAGAGCGCAGCGCGCAGCATCGATCTCATCGCGTCAAGGATAACATCGGTCGTTGGCGTAGAATATTCACTTGTGACCGCCGCACCAACGATGCAGGCGCCGACTGCGCTGAGCACGCTTCGATTCGACAATGCCTTCGTGCGCGAACTTCCGGGCGATGGCGAAGCCGGGCCGCGGCGACGGCAGGTGTACGGCGCGTTGTACTCGCGCATCGACCCGGAGCCGGTCGCGTCGCCACAGCTGATCGCCGTCTCCGCCGGACGTGGCTGCGCTGCTGGGATTCCGCGACTGCCGACGTGGCGTCGCCGGAATTTGCGCAGGTCTTCGGCGGCAACAAGGTGCTCGACGGCATGCAGCCCTATGCCGCCAACTACGGCGGTCACCAGTTCGGGAATTGGGCGGGACAACTGGGTGATGGCCGGGCGATCACGCTGGCCGAGACGATCGACGCGAGCGGAGGGCGCTGGGAGCTGCAGCTCAAGGGAGCCGGCCCGACGCCGTATGCGCGCAGTGCCGACGGGCGCGCGGTGCTGCGCTCCTCGGTACGCGAATTCCTGTGCAGCGAAGCCATGCATCACCTCGGCGTGCCGACCACGCGTGCACTGTGCCTGGTCGCGACGGGAGAGCGCGTGGTGCGCGACATGTTCTACGACGGTCACCCGCAGGAGGAGCCGGGCGCCATCGTGTGCCGCGTGGCGCCATCGTTCATCCGCTTCGGGAACTTCGAGCTGCCGGCCTCGCGCGGCGACGTGCCGCTGCTCGCGCAACTCGTCGACTTCACCATCCGCCGCGATTTTCCGGAACTGCTCGACGGGCATCGCGCGGACGATGTGACGTCGGTGCCCGAAGCGATCCGTGCCGAATGGTTCGGGCAGGTGTGCGCACGCACCGCCGTGATGATCGCGCACTGGATGCGCGTGGGTTTCGTGCACGGCGTGATGAACACCGACAACATGTCGATCCTCGGCCTCACCATCGACTACGGGCCTTACGGCTGGATCGACAACTTCGATCCCGACTGGACGCCCAATACCACCGACGCGCACGGGCGGCGCTACCGTTTTGGCCAGCAGGCGCAGATCGCGTACTGGAACCTGACGCGGCTTGCGAACGCGCTGATGCCGGTACTGTCGGCCGCCGAGCCGCTGCACGCCGGATTGCAGCGCTATGTCGACGCGTTCACCGCGGCCGAGCGCGCCAACGTCGCAGCCAAGCTCGGGCTGGTCCAATGTCTCGATGAAGACCTCGAGCTGATGGCGACCATGCACGAGCTGCTCCTGACGGCCGAGGCGGACATGACGATATTCTTTCGCGCCCTTGCCGACGTCGACCTCGATGCGCCGACGCTCGCACCGATGCGAGACGCGTTCTACGACGAGGCGAAGCAACGCGCCGCCGAGCCCGCCTTCGCCGCGTGGCTCGACCGCTACGCAGCGCGCGTGCGTCGCGATAATGCGTTGCCGGCGCTGCGCCGGGCCGGCATGCACGCAGCCAACCCGCGCTATGTTCTGCGCAACTATCTCGCGCAGCAGGCGATCGACCGCGCCGAGCGAGGCGACATGACCGGCATCCACGAGTTGCAGGACGTGCTGCGCCGTCCATACGACGATCAACCCGGCTGCGAGCGGTTTGCGCAGCGGCGGCCGGACTGGGCGCGCGACCGCGCCGGGTGTTCGATGCTGTCGTGCAGCTCCTGATCGTCTGAAGCGAGCAACAGTTCTAGGTATCCGCAGCGTCGGCTAGCCAGAGCCGGCGCCAGCCCTCGTGGCCGAGTCGGCGCAGCGTCTCGATGTTTCGCTCGTAGATCTCGGCAGCGTCGGGAAACGCCGCGACTGCGCGATCGATGCTCGCTTCGCGCAGCAGGTGCAACATCGCGTAGGGCGATCGATTGCTGCAGTTTTCGATGTCGTCCCTGGCGCTGCCGGCAAACTCGTAGTCCGGATGAAAGCTCGCGACCTGGACCACGCCGCTGAGGCCGAGACTCCGGATGGCGGCGTCCGCGTGCATCAGGAACAGGTGATAGTCGATGAAGTCGGTCATCGCCCGCGGATGGATCAGCAGCGTCGTCTCGATGACCGCCGGATCCGTGTCTGCGAGCACTTCGAGTTCGTGCCGCAGTTCGGCGAGCAGCTCTTCGGCACTGCTTGCGGCAGTCACCGCGTAACGAATCTGCTGCTTCATGTACACCGACTTGGCGAACGGGCAGAGGTTGAGGCCGATGACCGCGCGTTCCAGCCAGAAGCGAGTTGCGGCCACGACGGCTGCGGCCTCTGCCGGATCGGCGCAGGGCATCAGGACAGCGGGCATCGTACCCGCCTGGATTGTCGGTGTCATCGTGCGAGAGCGTAGCAGCAGCGCAGGAAGTTTGCGCGGCGGGACGCGATGGGGGCAGCGTATCATCGGGCTTTTGCCGCCGCGCGCGCAGTCGGAGCCGTCCATGATCAACTGGCCCAAGCGATTCGCCCGGGGCATGGCCGCCTGCATGTTGCTCGCCCCGGCGGCGCACGCCGTCTACGATCCGGCCCGCGAGTACGTCGAAGTGCAGGCCGTCGCCGCGCGCTATCCCGATCCGGCGGTCGAATTTGCGACGCCGGCGTTCGCCGCAGGCAAGACCGACTTCACGAGCCAGGCGGAACTCGAAGCTTTCGTCGACGACCTTGCCCGTCGTTCCCGCGACCTGCGCGTGCGCATCGTCGGTCATTCGCAGGAACTTCGCGCGATACCCTTGCTGGTCTTCGCGCGCCCTGCGGCAGGTTCGGGTGGCGACCTGCAGAAGAACGGCAAGCCGACGGTGCTCATCATCGGCCAGCAACACGGCAACGAACCTGCCGGCGGCGAAGCGGCGCTCGCGCTCGCGGCGGAACTGAGTGCCGGTCCCCGCGCAGTCATTCTGGATCGGGTGAACGTGTTGATCGTGCCGCGCGCCAATCCCGATGGCGCGCATCACTTCGTACGCGGGCTGGCCAACGGGGCGGACGTCAACCGCGATCATCTGCTCGAGGCAACGCCGGAAGGGCGCGCGCTCGGCCGCGTGTTCGTCGACTATCTACCCGACGTCGTGCTCGACTGCCATGAATTCGGGGTCAGAACGCGCTGGTTCGAGAAATTCGGCGGACTGCAACGTCACGACGCGCTGATCCAGTACGCCACCGTGTCCAATCTTCCCCCCGCGCTGACGGAGACGGCGGAGACGATGTTCCGGCAACCGCTGATCAAGGCGCTGGGCGCCGCCGGGCTGACGCAGTCGTGGTACTACGCGTCGAGCTACGACATGAGCGACAAGGTCGTGTCGATGGGCGGCGTGGTGCCGGACACCGGACGCAACATCGCGGGCCTGCGCAACGCGGTCAGCTTCCTGATCGAATCGCGCGGCGTCGGCATTGGCCGTGCGCACTACAAGCGACGGGTGCAGACGCATCTGATCGCGATGAATTCGATGCTCGACTCGGCCGCTGCGAACGCGCCGGAGCTGATCGCGCTCGTGCGCAAGCTTCGCGCAGACGTTGCTGCCGCGGCAGGCACCGGTGAACTGGTCGTGGTCGGCGCGGCGACGATGAGCAGGCATACGCTCGAGCTGGTCGATCCGGCCACGGGCGCCGACAGGAACGTCGACGTCGACTGGCGCTCGGCGCTCGACATGCAGGTCCGGCAGAAGCTGTCACGGCCGTATGGCTATCTGCTGGCCGCATCCGAGGGCGAGGCCGCGATGCGCCTCGCGCGTCTGGGTGCCACCGTGCTGCGCGTGCAGCGGGAATCGACGGTGGACGCCGAGCGCTATCGGATCACGCGTCTGCAGGAATCGAAGAAGGAAGACGTGCGGCGCAACGATGAGGATAGCGCGGCGAACGTGGTTCAGATCACGACGCTGGTCGAGCCGGCGCGGCTGGTGATCAAGGCCGGCGATTTCTATGTACCGATGGATCAGCCGCTGGCGAACGTGATCGCCGCCGCGCTCGAGCCGGAGACGCAGAGCAGCTTTGCCGCCAATCGCGTGCTGTCGCTACCGCCGCCCCCGGAGGGAGCGTTCCTGCCGCTCTATCGTCTGCCGTCGGCGCTGGCCGTTCCTGCCCGCGTCTACACAATGGACTAGCAGGCGCGCGCTATTGACCCACCGCGTACAACGTCGCGTTATTGATCGCGTAGACAGCGCCGTCGGGGCCGATCACCGTGGGTGTGTAGGCTTCGCCGATCTCGTTCGCCAGCCGGACCTTTTCGCTGAAGGTGTTGCTCACCAGGTTCCAACGATAGAGGATGCCGTCCTCGCTGTTGACCAGAACCGATCGCGTGAACCGGTCGACGGCAGCGGTGTTGATACACCATTCCTTGACCCCGCCGAGAACACCGGTATCTGCTGTAGGCCCGAGAATCGTCAGGATCTCCTTCATCACCGGAATGCCGGAGATCGTGTCCGCCTGCACGGCATGCGGATCGACCACGGCCATGCGGTTCTTGCCGTCGCCGGTACCGACGCCACCGTAGTTGTTGTATTTGATCGCGAGCAAGTACGGCGAAGGGCCACCGTAGGAGGGCACCATGTCCGCCGGAACGATCGACGCCGTATCGTCCCAGCCGAACGCCGCAGGTGTCTTGGCGACGGCCAGTGTCGCGTCGAAGTGCAGCAGCCAGCCGCGAAAATTGTGTACGGGAGGGTTGGACTCGAGCACACCGTAGTAGACATCGCCGTCGGGACCGACGCTGGGCGATGCGCTGCTGTTGCTGCTGATCCATGCGAGCGCCTGCGTCGCCGGATCGCGTAGCGAGACCGCGCCTTTGGGTGCAAGCGTCGCGGCGTCGAGCGCCACCAGGTAACCGGAAGGCCTCCCATCGAGCGGGACATCGGTGGTGACGACGGCATAGAGCGTCTTCGCATCGGACGAAAGCGCCGGCCCTGCATTCATGGCGACGCGGCCGATGTCAGGGTCGTTGGCCGCCGTACTCGCGGCTATCCACGAGCCCTTGCTGTCGGCGCCGACGCGCGCGATACCGCTCGTCAGGCCCGCAGGGTTGGCGCTGGTCGCGATGAATCCGAAAAAAGCGTTGCCCTGCGCGTCGATGGTGATCGGCGTGTTGATGATGACGACGCTGTCGTAGAGTTGTTTGGCCGAGTTGTAGTTGTCGGCGCCGTAGAACACCACGCTCTGGAGGATGCCCGCCGCTGCGTCGACGTTGTCGCGGTAGAAGAGCTTGCCGCCGGCACCGGGGACGTAAACGCGATTGCTAGCGGTGAGCGTAACGTTGAAGCTCGGCGTCCAATTGTGCGGCGGAAGAACGTAATCGGTATCGGCAGACCACAGCAACGCTCCGTCGAGGCCGGCGCGGGCATCGACGCGGAATCCGACGGTGGCGCCAATCTTCACGGGCACGAGCACTGTGTTGCGCGACGAGATGACCGGCGAGCCATAGTGGATCAGGAGCGAGCCGTTCGGCGCATATTGGGGCGCTGCATCGACGGCGGTCTTCCAAAGCGTGCGGGCGAGCGGCTGCGTGGCGATCCCGCCTTGCGCCGAATGCTGTGCGTCACGCGCGTAACTACCCCAGGCGGGACCGTTGACCACGGGAGGGGCGGGCGGCGAATTGTTGCTCGAGCCTCCGCCTCCACCACCGCAGGCGCTCAAAACGGCACACAGCGCGATGCCGCAAGTGCTGCCCCAACGACAATGTCCGGCACCACCCTGGGAGTTCATACGCGCATCGTGCCTCGACTGCACATCCGGAGCAAGACTTCGCGTCGTCGTGATCGTCCGCCGCACGGTGGCGGGCGACGCTATTGCGGATTCTCGGCGATGGAGGCGAGCACAAGGTGCTCGCCGCAAGGCACGAAGTGGTAATAGTTCGCGAATTTCTTGCCTTTCGAATTCGTGCCCTCTACCCTCACGTAGGCCGTGCCTGCTCTGGCGGTGAACTCGCCCGGCGTGCCGTTCAGGAAGCGATCGGAGTACACCGCGAGATCGGCGTCGATGCCGTCCAGACCGCGGATGGCGTTGGCCTGCACCTTGGCGAAGCCGAGCGCCGACAGCAGCGCCTTCAAGTCCTTTTTCAGCGCGGCGTCGTGCACGGCCAGGTATGCCGCGGTCACCGCCTGCTCGTTCGGCTTGGGCAGGGTCGAGTCCGCACGCCGGCTTTGTACCCAATCGCTTTCGCTCTGTTCTTTGCCCCGGGGGTTTGACAGTGGCAGGTCGAATTCGAAATGGCCGTCGTGGCGGTGCACGACGATCCCCGTCGCGCGTCCGTCGTCCAGCTTGAGCTTGCTCGTCCAGTAGCGGCCGCCCACGTCCTGCTCGCGACTGCTGCCCTCAAACGCAGTGCCCGCGGCGAAATACTTGGAGCGTCCGGCCTTGTCCAGCGTCACTTCGGCGTAACGGCCGTTGCGCAATTTGGTCAACGCGCGCGCCTGCGTCATGGGGCACGCGGATTCGGTGAGCATCGGCGAGGCGATCGGCTTGTTGGTGACGTAGACGACCGTGCCGCTTCCGTCCGCGGCCGGGTAGGCGATGCCGTCGACCAGGTCGAATTCGCCGATGTTGATTTCCTTGTAGTGGCCCTTCACCGGGGCCGGGTAGGTGTACGGCGGAACCTTCTCCTCGACGACTTTTTTCGGGGCCGCCGTGGCGGATTCGTCCTTGCCGCAACCCGCCAATGTGAGCGTTGCTGCACACGCGGCGAGGATGCCAAGCTGAGTAAGATTCATCGTTCTTCCTCTTTCGATCCGCTGCAGCCGCGATTCGCGCTCCATCAGGCTGCCGCTATTTTCCCGCGGCGCGCTGGAGGATCGCTTTGGCGCGCGGATCGGTCACCGATGCGCTGAGCATCTGTACCTGGCTGGGAGTCAGGCGTGCGCCTTTGTTGACCATGACTTCCGCGGAGTCGGGATGGCGCATCAGCAGTGCCATCGACAGCGGCGTCATGCCACCGCCGTTGGTGACTTTCATGTCGGCACCGGCCGCGATCAGTGCGGTGACGATCTTCGGCCCGCACATCTGGGCGGCACTCATCAGTATGTTGTTGCCGTTGTCGTCCTTGCGCTTGAGGTCGGCGCCGGCCGCAATCAGGACGTTGACGGTGCTGACCAGGCCCTCGGTTTCGCCCTGGTTCTTGCCGCAACCGGAAAAGACGGCGAAATAGAGGGCGCTGTCGGTCAGCCCCGTGCCGCTGTTGACGTTGACGCCGGCATCGAGCAGCGCCTGCACGTCGGCCGCATTGCCTTCGAGCGAGGAACGCCGCAACTGGTCCGCGGAGACGCCGAGCTTGCGCGACTTGAGCGATGCGATCGCCTGCTGCTCGCGCTGTCCTCCGGCGGATTTCACGTCGGCGGCCGCACCGCCGGCCGGCATCGACTTGATGAAGTTGCGCAGGATTTCGCCGCGGCTGCGGACGTAGTCGTCACGGTCGTGCTCGGCGATCGTGGCCGCCTGTTCCAGCACCTCGCGCGACGCGCCCATGTTGCGCAATGCCGTCACCGCGTCGCCACGCGCGAACGCGGAGGGTCCATTCGCCGCCACCTTCAGCAGCAGCGGCGTGGACTGATCGAGCAGGTAGTGCTTGACCGCGGCGGGACTGGCGCTGCTCGCATCGCCAAGCGTCTCGATCTTGTCGATGGCGCTGCGCAAGTCGTCTTCCGACGAAGGCCCGCGCAGCACGTCGATCAACGGCGCGAGATCGCGCTCGGGAACGACGTTGCCGGAGGCGATCGCGCGCTTGGCGCGATCGTAGAGGACGCTTGGACTGGTGCCGGCCGCCAGGACCACCGTGGACATCAGGCCGAGCAGGAGCGCTGCCGAGACGAGGGATTTCTTGTTCATCCTTGGACTCCTTCCATTCCCGATGGCGCCATCGTATCAAATTGGCGGACCAGGATCGGCGCAAGCGGATTCAATGCAGCGTCGGCCGTGCGGTGTCGGTCGAGGGCACTTCTTCGCCGTCACCTGCCTCCAGTTGCGCTTCGTCGCCAGCCTCGGCTTCCCAGGAATAGCGCCGGCGCGGCGGAATGTCGAGGTTTCGAAAAAAATACGCGAGGACGATCCCGATCAGCGCGCCGGCGAGATGCGTTTCCCACGAAACCCCGGGCTCGATCGGCAGCACGCCCCACACCAGCGCGCCGTACATGAAGCAGACCAGCAGCGAGGCGGCGATGGCGCGGCGGTCGCGCCGCATCAGGCCCGCGACCAGAATGTAGCTGACCAGCCCGTACGCAATCCCGCTGGCGCCGATGTGCACGCCGTCCTTGCCGAGCAGCCAGACGGCGACGCCGGGGCCGAGATAGACCGCGACCAGCACGCGCAGCGCAGCGCTGGGATACAGGTGCAGCATGACCGTTCCAAGCACGAGCAGCGGCACCGAGTTGGCGATCAGATGCATGAAATTGCCATGCAGCAACGGCGCCACGAGGATGCCGGTCAGCCCGCGCCATTCGCGCGGGCGCACGCCGAAGCGCTGCAACTCGAGATCCAGCGACCAGTTGAACAGCTGGACCAGCCACAGCAGGGCGACGAATGCCAGCGCGATCTCCACCGCGACGCGGAAATTCGTGCGCATGTGGCGGGAGTCGGTGTACTGCGGGTCGGGCACGTGGATGTGCATGATGATCGCGGCGAGTATCGCTCAGGCACCGCGCAAGCGCGGCCGTCGGGGGAACGTGAAGGGCGGGCCGATCAATGCGGGCGTGTGTCGTCGAAGAATTCGCGCATCATGAATTCTTCCAGCCCCGCGGTGTCGGGCACGCGCGCGGACAGCGTGACGTTGCGTCCCAGGCGCCTGGACTCCCAGACGAAATCCTCTTTCTCGTGCTCGCGGATGATAACGATCATCCGCCGCACCACGGCGATGCGCATGTCGGCGTTGTTGCCCTTGCGCACCTCGAAGCTCTGCGGCGTTCGCTGGCCGACATCCTTGTTCCATCCGTAGAACTCGAACACCGCGTCGTCATAGGCCAGGCGCTTGATCTCGAAGATGCCGCCGCCGTTGCGGCGATCGCGGCCCGCGGTGCCGGTGGCCGCGGTGGGCAGGTTCGCTGCGATGTTGCGGTTGTAACGCTCCTTGTCCTCGTCGACGGTCGAGGCCGCGGTCTCACCGCGGGCGCGCCGCTGGGCGGCGATGAACGAAGCCAGGTCGCCGGCAGGAGCCGGCGCGGGCGGCTTCGCGGCGACGGGTGGAGCTGGCTCTGGCGGCGGCGGCGGGGGCAACACCAGCTCCGGCGCCGGCGTGCTGGGCACGATCATCGCCTGTTTCGGCGGCGGGCGCGGCACCACCTTCGGCGGTCGTATTGGCGGCGTGATCGATGCGACGGTCTCTCGTGGCGCTTCGGGCGGTGCCGGTGCGACGTCGCTGGCGCGAGGCGTGAGCTGCACCTGGACCGGCGCGCTCGCTTCGCCTTGATCCGGTTCCTCGGCCAGGGTTTTCATGTGGGGTATCAGTACGAGCAGCGCCGTGATGTGAATGAGTATCGACAGCGCAAGGGTCAACCAGATAGTGCGGATCGTCACGGATTCGTGACGATCGCGGGGTTGGTCCTGCCAGCGGCTCATCGCTTGGTCGATCGTCTAGAGAAGAATGGGCGGCAAACAAGGTGGCCATCAAGGCGGTGCTGCGCCGTCCTGTGCAACTGACTAGCGCAAGGCGGTATAGTTCGCCGGAGTCCAGACATAGCCGCTGCCTTCGGCCCGCAAATGGCCGAGACCGGGGAACGCAATGTGTGCCGCGCCCACCCAGTAACCGTGTTTTGCGGCATCGGCGTACGCCAGCTTGCGCTCCCTGGCGGCGGCTTTCGAGTCCACGTCGAACTGGATCGTCACCGCAGGCTCGGGGAACTGCACCGCGGCGACGTGCATCAGGTCGCCCCACAGCGCGAGCTTTTCACCCTTGCTCTCGATCAGGTAGGTGGTGTGACCCGGGGTGTGGCCATGGCTCGCCAATGCCTTGATACCGGGCATGAGTTCGGTCGTGCCGTCGAAAGGCTCGAACTTGCCGGCGGCGACGTAGGGATTCAACGACGCCATCGCGCCCTGGAAAGAGCCCTTCGCGTCCTTGGACGCGGCGTCCATGTTGGCCTGGTTGAGCCAGTAGTCGGCGTCACGCTTGTCGGCGCGCACGATGGCGTTGGTGAATGCGGGCTTGTCGCCGGCGATGAGCCCGCCGACGTGGTCACCGTGCATGTGCGTGATGTAGATCTCGTCGACCTGTTCCGGCTGGTACCCCGAGGCCTTCAGATTTTCAATCAATTTTCCCAGGGTTGGCCCGAATTGCACGCCGGTGCCCGAATCGATGAGCACCAGCTTCGCACCGGTGTTGATCAGGTACGCATTGACCGAGGTCTCCACCGGGTCCTTGAGCGATGCACGAGCCAGCACCTTCCGGACGTGTTCCGGCGTCGTGTTGGTAAGCATCTTGGTCACGGGCAACCCGAGCGTGCCGTCCGACAGCGCGGTGACCTCGAAGTCGCCGAGCATCATGCGGTAGTAGCCGGGGGCCTGCGCCTTCGCCATCGGCGCGGCGGCGTTGGCGGCAGCGAGGAATAGGCTGCCTGCGGCGAACGCTGCCGCGGCGGCGGCTCGCGCGAGAGTGCGGTGCATGTGGGTCCTTCGGTGAAGGGTATTGCGATGACTTGCATGATAAATCAATCGCCCGCTCCCCGCTGCCGGGCGTGGTGCAGCTGCCGCGGCTTGCAGAACACTTGCCGATGGCTGAATATCGGATTCGCGGTCGACCCGGCCGCCAAGCGCCATCCCGCATTGGACCAACGAGCACCGACATGAGCGATGACCTGGAGTCCCGGCTCGCGATACGAGAAGTCGTCGAAAACTGGGCGCTGTGGCGCGATGCTGGCGACTGGGAACGCTTTCGGACCGTGTGGCACGACGACGGGCGGATGATGGCGACGTGGTTCCAGGGCAGCGCCGACGAATTCATCCGCGTCAGCCGCGAGGGATGGAATCGCGGCGTAAGCATCCTGCATTTTCTCGGCGGCAGCACCATCGACGTCGCGGGCGATCGCGCGATCGCGCAGACCAAGATGACGATCTCGCAACGCGGCGACGTCCACGGCGTGCGCTGCGACGTCGTGTGCACGGGGCGCTTCTACGACTTCTTCGAGCGGCGTCAAGGGCGCTGGGCCGTCGTGCTGCGCCAACCGATCTACGAAAAGGACCGCATCGACCCGATCGATCCGGCGGCGAAGCTCACGCTCGAGACGGAATTGCTCGATACGTTTCCCGAGGGTTACCGCCATCTCGCCTATATCCAGACCAAGATCGGCTACACCGTCAAGCGCGACATGCCTGGCCTCAAGGGCCCCGAGGTCGAGGCACTCTACGACCGCGGCCGGCGCTGGTTGCAAGGCGGGGCGTTATAGTAGCGCCTCCAACGGGAGCAGCCTTGATCGACCAGAACATTACGCCGAGTGCCATCGTCAAATCGCTCGATCAGTATGTGATCGGCCAGGACGAGGCGAAGAAGATGGTCGCCGTCGCGGTCTATTCGCATTTCAAGAAGATCGCCGCGTCGCGTCGCGACAGCACGCCGATCATCAAGAGCAACATCCTGCTCATCGGCTCGACCGGAACCGGCAAGACGCTGCTGTGCGAGACGCTGGCGCGGATCCTCGACGTGCCGTTCGTGACCGCGGAAGCCACGTCGCTGGCGCACAACCGCTACGTGAACGAGGAAATCGAGGCCATCCTGCAGCGGCTGGTCGAGCGTGCCGGCGGCGATATCGCCAAGGCGCAGCGCGGCATCGTCTTCATCGACGAAATCGACAAGCTAAAGGCGCCGGAGGGCCAGCAGCAAAGCAACTCGGGCGAGAGCGTGCAGCACGCGCTGCTGAAGATCATGGAAGGCTCGCAGGTCAAGCTGGCGGACGGCCGCTATGTCGACACGGCCAACATCCTGTTCATCTGCGGCGGCGCGTTCGTGGGGCTGACCGAGATCGTGACGCAGGCACGGGCCTACAAGTTCATCTCGATGGTGCGCGACGACACGCAGAAAATCCTGGACCGGCTCAACTCGCGCGTGAAGCCGACCGACCTGGTCACCTACGGCCTGATTCCGGAATTCACCGGACGGCTGCCCATCGTCGCGCACTTCAAGGACCTCACGCGCAAGATGCTGGTGCGGATCATGATCGAGCCGCAGAACTCGATCTACGGTCAGTTCAAGGAAGTCTTCCGGAACGAGGGCGTCGAGCTCGTCGTCGAGCCGAAAGCCTTCGATCAGATCGCGGAGCTGGCCTTCGAGTACCAGAATGGCGCGCGCAGCCTGCGCGGCATCTTCGAGGAGATGATGACGCCGATTCTGTATGTCGTTCCCGACAGCCCGGACATCGATAAGGTCATCGTGACCTCGCTGTTCAGCGAGGCCACGCTGGTGCGCAAGGGGTCGGCGGCCTGAGCGCCGGCGTCCCGATTACTCGTTCATCCCGATCTGTCAGCGCCGCGGCGGCAAGGGGCTTCGCCGGAGGTTAGGGCGTTCGCCGAATTGCGGCTTGGCTGAGCCGGCGCGTTCGATCAGCTGGAGCGCGGTCGCGAGCGCGGTTTCGAGCTGCCGATCGCGCTGTGCCGCGGCGTCCTGCGGCGCATTGTCGACCTCGATCTGCGGGTCGGTGCCGTAGTTCTCGACACCCCAGCCGACGTCCTTGAACCAGAACGAATACTCCGGCTGCGTCGTCTGCGTGCCGTCGACCAGCGTGTGGCGCGGCCAGATGCCGATCACGCCGCCCCAGGTGCGCGTGCCGACGAGCGGACCGATGCCCATCAGCTTGAAGCCGTGCGAAAAGATGTCGCCGTCGGAGCCGGCATGCTCGTTGGTCAGCGCGACGACCGGGCCGGCGACGGCCTCGTCCGGATACGAAATCGATTTGCGCCCAGCGCGCGGTTGCGTAGCCGATGCGCTTGCGCGCGACCTTCTCGAGCAGCAGTTGCGACACGTGGCCGCCGCGGTTGTAGCGCACGTCGACGATCAGCGCGTCGCGGTCGCATTCGGCGATGAAGTAGCGGTGGAACTCGGCGAAGCCGGCGGACATCATGTCGGGCAGATGGAAGTAGCCGACGCGGCCGTCCGACTGCTCGTGCACCCAGCTCGCGGTTGCGCTCGACCCATTCGCGGTAGCGCGCGGGCACCTCGTCGGCGAGCGTCGTCACCAGCACGTTGCGCGTCGAGGACGATGGGCGCTGCTCGTGGCGAGCGTCAGCTCGACCTTGGTCGCGGCCTGATGCACCAGCAGCGCCTGCGGCGGGCGTTCGCGCGACGTGCGCTGGCCGTTGACCGCGACGATGCGCTCGCCGACCTTCGCCTCGACGCCGACCGCATTCAGCGGCGAATCGGCGCCGGCGTCCCACGCGTCGCCGGTGACGATGCGCGTGATCTCGTAGCTGCCGTCGGCGTCGACGAGCGCGCAAATCGGCGGCGAGGTAGCCGAGCGCGATCTGCGGCGGGCGCCGGTGGTCGCCGCCCATCTCGTACGCGTGCGACGTGCCGAGCTCGCCCTGCATCTCCCAGATCAGGTCCGACAGCTCGGCGCGCGTCGACACGCGCTCGAGCAGCGGCTCGTAGCGGCGGTAGACCGCGTCCCAGTCGACGCCCGACATGTCGGCAACCCAGAACTGGTCGCGCTGCAGCCGCCAGACCTCGCGCAGCATCTGCCGCCATTCGCGGCGCGGCTCGACCGACAGGCGGATGCGGTCGAGGTCGATCCAGCCGCTCTTGCGCGACGGCGCGTCCGAGGCCTCGATCGGTTCGCGGCGGTCAGCGTCGGGCTTGCGGTTCGCGGCGATCGCGCGCAGGCGCTTGCCTTCGCGCACGAGCAGCGTCGCGTGATCGGCGGCGAGCGCGAAACCGTGTCGGCCTTGTCCATCAGCGTCTCGGCTGCGCAGCGTCGCGAAGTCGAACACCTCGAGCCGGCCCGGCGCTTCCTTGTGCCCGCCGCGGCCGTGCGCGCCGACGATCGGCAGCACCGTCCACACGACCTTGCCGCCGAGCACGCCCGCGATCTGGCCGAAGCGGTTCTCCGGCACCGGGAACGGCGCGATCCGGCGCTGCGATGCCGTCGAGGTCGACCGGTGGCAGCGGCGCGCGTCCGTAGCCGGCTTCGACGCTTCGCGGCGACTGGGTTCGTCCGCGCTCAAGCCCTTCGGCGCCGGGTCGAACGGCGGCGGCCCGCCGGCCTGCAGCGCGATCAGGTACGGCCGCGCTGCGCGCGGAAAACTCAACTCGAACTGCACGCTGTCGTACACCGGGTCGAAGGTGCGCAGCGACAGGAAATACAGGTAGCGGCCCTCGGGATCGAACGCCGGGCTGTAGTCGCGGAACTCGGGCTGCGTGACGAGCGCGCTGGTCTTGCGCGCAACGTCGTGCAGCTTGATCGCGCAGTGGCGCGCGAGCGTCCAGAACGTGTAGGCGAGCCAGGCGCCGTCGGCCGACCACGCGAGGTCGTCGGTGCGGCCGGCGTCGCTGCGATCGATGACGGTCAGCGTCGCCGCTGTCGAGGTCGCCGATCAGCACCTCGTTGCGATGGTTGGCGATCGCGACCCGGCGGCCGCGCGGTGCGGCGCGCAGCGCGACGACGTGGCCGACGTCCCAGGGCAGCGTGCGCGCCTGCGCCGTTCGGCGAACACCTCGACGCGCTCCTCGCCGGACGCGTCGCCGACGGCGACGAGCGTCGTGCCGTCGGCCAGCCACTGGCCGTGGCGGTAGCGGCCGCCGTCGGTCGTCGCCGTGCTGGCGCACCGCGCCCTCCCACAGCGCGAACGTGAACAGCTTGCCGCGCGCGTCGAGCGCGACGCTGTGGCCCGCCGGGATGCGCGTGAATCGATCCGAGGTGGTCGGCGGCCGGCACGAACTTGCGCGCCGCCTGCGTGCGATGCGACGGCAGTGTCGATCTCGACTCGCGCCGCGATCGCTGGCCGGGATCGAACAGCCACAGCTCGGCGCCGCACTGATAGACGATGCGCCGGCCGTCGGTCTGCGCGTGGCGCGCGTAGTAGTCGTCGTGATCGGTGTGGCGGCGCAGATCGGTGCCGTCGGGCAGGCACGAGTAGAGATTGCCGACGCCCTCGGCGTCGGACAGGTAGTAGATGCGGCCGCCGAGCCACATCGGGCTCGTGATGTTGCCGCCGAGCTCGGTCATGCGGCGATACGTGCCCGTGCCGTCGGCGTCGATCCACAGGTGGCCGGCGGTGCCGCCGCGGTAGCGCTTCCAGCGCGCCGGGTCGGCGGTGTTGCGGCCGATGACGCGGCGCTTGCCCGGGACCGAACGCCAGATGATTGACCTGGCCGAGCGGCAGCAGCTGCGGCATCGCCGCCGGCCGGGTCGAGCGTGTACGCGCGGTAGTTGCGGAAGAACGGCTGCCCGTAGGTGGTGACGAACAGGATGTGGCCCTCGGGCGTCCAGCCGCGCACCATCACGTCGGGCCCGAGCCACGTCATGCCGCCGCGCGGGGCCGCCGTCGGCCGGCATCAGGTAGACCTCGGGATGCTGCTCGTCGCGGCCGACGAAGGCGATCCACTGCCCGTCGGGCGACAGGCAGGGCGTCGACGGCTCCGACAGCCCGGCGGTCAGCCGCCGCGCGATGCCGCCGACGCTGGCACCCGCCACAGGTCGTCGTCGCTGACGAAGACGATCGTGTCGCCGTGCAGCGTCGGGTGACGCAGATAGCCGTGGTTGGCCATAGGTGTCTCGATGATGCGTGGGTAAGGCGCAATTGTAATGAGAATCGGCCCCTTCGTCGGGCCACCGTGAATATTCACAATGCATGGACCCGGCACTTGCCGGAGGCCAACCGCGTCGAGGTGCTGCTAGTATGTCATTCGTAACAATCTCTCTTGCCCGGTGCCATGCCCACTGAGCTGCTGTTCCGAGGCGACGCCTATCTGAAGACCGCGCTTGCACAGGTCACGGCAGTGCATGAACGCGGCGTCGAGCTCGATCGCACCATCTTTTATCCCACGGGTGGCGGGCAAATGGGCGACACGGGCGTGCTGCTGCGTGCCAACGGCGAGCGCATCGCAATTGCCGACACGCGAAAGGGTGATGGTGTCGACAGCGTGATGCACTTCGCCGCCGCCCCCGTGCCGCCGCTGCAGATCGGAGAAGCGCTCACTCTCGAAATCGATTGGCAACGTCGCTATGCCCTGATGCGACTGCATACCGCGTTGCACGTCATGTCGTGCGTCGTGGTGGCGCCGGTGACGGGCGGCAACATCTCGCCGGAGAAGGCGCGCCTCGATTTCGACATCGACATGAGCTTGCTCGACGCCACGAGGATCGAGCAGGAAACGAATGCCCTGATTGCGCGTGGCGTCGACACGGAAACCGTCTGGATTACCGACGAGGAACTGCGACGCCCGGCCGGAGCTGGTCAAGACCATGAGCGTGCAGCCGCCGCGCGGCGCCGGGCCGCGTTCGGCTACTCAAGATACCCGGCATCGACTTGCAACCCTGTGGCGGCACGCACGTGCGGAACATCGCGGAAATCGGCGGCATCCGCGTGCTCAGGATCCGAAGCGAAGGCAAACGCAACAAGCGCGTCGAGGTTGCACTCGCGACGTGATCGGCGCTGGTGGGTCGTGCAGGGCCGCCGCTACGACCGCTTCTTGCTCTCCAGTAGCGACTTGAGGTTCGCGAACGGCGAATGGGTCGCGCCGGTTTGAGCAGGCGCGGCCGGCACCGCCGGCTGTTTGCCCCCCATCTTTCCCCTTGGCTTCAAGTTGCCGCTGGTGTTCGTTGTCGTGGCAGTACAGGCACAGCAGTTCCCAGTTGCTGCCGTCGGTCGGGTTGTTGTCGTGATTGTGGTCCCGATGATGGACGGTCAGTTCGCGCAGGTTGGCGCGAGTGAATTCGCGCGCGCAGCGGCCGCAGATCCACGGGTAGATCTTGAGCGCCTGTTCCCGGTAATCTCGCTCGCGCGCTTCCGCGTTGCGGCGCGCATCGGCAACGATCCGGTCCAGCTTGCCGGGTCGCTCGTCTTCATTATTTCGTGGTCGCTCTTACCGAACGACAACCCGCAACATCGATCAGCGAACTAACTCGTCCGCTCGCAGGCGCAACGACTGCGGTAGCGTGAGGCCGAGCGCTTTCGCGGCCTTGATGTTGATCACGAGTTCGAACCTTGTCGGCTGTTCCACAGGCAACTCACCGGGCTTCGCGCCCTTGAAAATCTCTGTCGACCAGCCGTGCGAACTGGAAATAGAGGTCGGGATAGTTTACGGCGTAGGCGACCAACCCGCCGGCCTCGACGAACTCGCGGGCCGGATAGGCGGCGGGCAGCCTGTTGCGAGCCGCGAGATCGACGATCATTTGCTGATGCATTTGCGTAAGTCCATCGGCTCCGATGACGAGCGCGTCGACATGCTGCCGGACTGCCGATTCGAATGCGCGACCCAGGTCGCCCTGGCTCCGCACATCGAGCAGCTCGGCGTGCATGCGCAGCGAGCGCGTTGCGGTCTGTATCTCTTCCCATTCGGGTGGGGCGGCCGGATTGCCCATATTGTGCAGCAATGCGACTCGCGAAAGATTCGGAACCAGTTCTTTGAGGAGTTCGATCCGCTTCGCGGTCAGCTCGGTGCTGAAGGTAGTCACCCCCGTAATGTTGCCGCCGGGACGGGCGAAGCTGGCCACGATGGATCGCGGGTCGCCCATCGTCGCCATGATTACGGGAATGGTTTCGGTCGCGTCCTTGGCCGCTTTCGCTGCCGGCGTCCCTCTGGTCACGATCAGATCGACCTTGAGGCGAACCAGTTCGGCGGCGAGGTCGGGGAATCGGTCGGCGCGACCGTCTGCCGATCGATATTCGATGACCAGATTTTGCCCCTCGACATAGCCGAGGCCGCGCAATCCCCTGCGCAGGGCGTCGAGATTCGCGGCGTTCTGTGCGGCGGGTATCGCTTCGAGAATTCCGATGCGGTAGACCCGCCCCGCTTGCTGCGGCGCGCGCAGCACGGGGCGTGGCAAGGAGCCCTGCCGCGGCCATGCCGATGAACGTGCGCCGATCGATCATCGAATCATCTCGTCGATGACGATGGACCGGCCGACGCGCGAGGACTCCCTCCGATCAGACGTCATGTCGCACCAACGCGTAGTCGACGGCTTGCTGCAGCGTCATCGCGCGTCCCTCCTCCCAGTCTAGCTTCAACGCGGCGTCATTTGCGGTTGCGTCGCGTGCCGCCTCCACCACATCGATAGCGCGGGATTGGCCGGACACCGCCGGCCGCGAGCCGATCTCGTTCCATAGCCGCTCGGCCGCGCCCCAGATGCGGGCGGCCACAACCGGGCGGGCGAGGCAATGCGCAACGGCGGCGAGTGATTCCAGCGTGTAGGCAATGCCGCGCCGATCGCCCAGCGCGTGTTGCAACACCAGGCTCTGTTGGTCCAGCGTCCGGGCGGCGACATAGTCGCCTTGCGCATAGGCGACGTTGCCGAGGTTGTTCAGCGACGAGGCGATGCCCCATCGCTCGCCCAATTCCCGCCGGATGGACAGGCTTCTTTCGTGAAACTCGCGAGCGGCCGCATAGTCGCGCTGGCGCGACGACAACCGTCCCAGGTTGTTCAGTGCGTTGGCGATGCCCCGTTGGTCTCCCAGCTCTCGCATCATCGCCAGGCTCGCTTCATAACTTGTGCGCGCCGTCGCATAGTCGTTCTGGTCCGAGGCCACGTTGCCCAGGTTGTTCAGCGAGACGGCGATGCCGTTCCGGTCGCCCAACTCACGCCGGATCGCGAGGCTCTCCTCATACCTTGCCCGAGCGGCGGGATAGTCGTTCTCGTCGTAGGCAAGTGCCCCCAGGCTGTTGAGCGAGGCGGCGATGCCGCTCCGATCCCCCAACGTCCGGCGAATGGTCAGGCTTTCTTCGTGGAGCTTCCAGGCGACCGGATAGTTGCCCTGCCGCCATGCCATCGCACCGGCAGCGTGCGCTGCCTTCGCGCGAGTCGCTGCCGCTTGCTCGGCGGGTTCACGCGCGAGCAGGCTGGAGAGCACGTCGTATCCTTCGCCAAAAAATCCGCGAACGTACCAGAACTGGAACAGCGCTCCGGCCAGCGCCAGCCCGCTCGCGGCGTCGCTTCCCGCTGCAGACGACCACGTCAGCGCAGACCGGAAGTTGTCGTGCTCCGTTTCCAGCCGATCGAGCCAGGCCTTCTGATCTGCGCCCGTGAGGTGCGGCTCGGCCGCCTTCGCAACGGCGAGGAAGTGTGCCAGGTGCCGGTTGCGCCATGTGCCTCCGGCGCCGCTGTCCAACAACCGATCGCGCCCGTACTGCCGCACCGTCTCCAGCAGCCGGTAGCGGGTCGTGCCGCCGCGGTCTTCGACCAGCACGAGGCTCTTGTCGGTGAGCGAAGTGAGCAGGTCGAGCACCAAGGTCGCATCGACGATATCGACGTTATCGCCGCCGCAGACCTGCTCCGCTGCTTCAAGCGTCCATCCGCCCGAGAATACGGCCAGCCGGCAAAACAGCGCCTGCTCGGTCGCGTTCAACAGGTTGTAACTCCAGTCGATCAGCGAACGCAGCGTTTGCTGGCGCGGCAACGCCGTCCGCGGTCCTCCGGTCAACAGGCTGAATCGCTGGTCGAGCCGTCGGTTGATCTCCTCCAAGGTCATGGACCGCACTCTTGCCGCAGCCAGTTCGATGGCGAGCGGAATCCCGTCCAGCCGATGACAGATGGAAGCGAGCGTGGCGGCGTTCTGTTGATTGATCTCGAAATCTGGACGAGCGAGCTGCGCCCGATCGATGAACAGCTGAACCGCGTCGAAGAGCGCGACGGAGGCCGGTGCATGCGCCGGATCCACGTCCGGAGTCGAGAGCGACGGCACCCGGAACGACTGTTCGCCACTCATGCCGAGCGCTTCACGGCTGCTCGCGAGTATCGACACTTGCGCGCACTTGCGCAGCAGCGCGTTGGCCAGCTGCGCGCAGCCGTCGAGCAAGTGTTCGCAATTGTCGAGCAGCAGCAGCAGCCGCTTGTCCTTGAGATGCTCGGCGAGGGTCAGACTTATTGGCTCGCCTGGCGTTTCCTTCAAACCAAGGACCGTCGCCACCGTCTGCGGCACCAGGCCGGGGTCCGCGAGCGGCGCGAGCTCAACCAGCCATGCGCCGTCGGGGAAGCGTTCGAGACAGTCGGCCGCCAGCTGCAGGCACAGGCGCGTCTTGCCGCAGCCGCCCGAACCGGTGAGGGTCAACAGGCGCGTTCCGGCTTGCAGCCGCCGCAATTCCGCCAGTTCCTTTTCGCGTCCGACGAAGCT
Organism: uncultured beta proteobacterium; assembly: GCA_963821485.1. Classification (GTDB taxonomy): domain Bacteria; phylum Pseudomonadota; class Gammaproteobacteria; order Burkholderiales; family Casimicrobiaceae; genus PALSA-1003. The sequence continues at coordinate 199,032 of CAWGEB010000008.1, read as the reverse complement.
CGTGGCCTGCTGCGGCAGATTGTTCGGCGTGGCCTCCAGCGAGCGAAGGGCAGGAAACTCCTGCCGCAATTGCGGATGCACGACTTGATAGACGTGCTCGGGTGTCGAGAGATCCCTTAGCCGGACGCGCCCCAGGTCGCGCAGCGACATCGCAGTCGGAAGCTTGTCACCGACGCCATCGACTACGGCCTGCGACAACAACACTTGTCCTCCGTGCGCTGCAGCCATGATGCGTGCGGCGCGATTCACCGGCGTACCGAAGAAATCGTTGTCACGGCGCTCGACCATCCCCGCGTGCAATCCGCAACGTACGCGCAGTTGGACGCCGTGGGTCGCAGCCGGATCGGCGAGCGCGTGCTGCAGCTCCACGGTCGCGGCGAGCGCGTCCAGCGCATCGTCGAAGGCGGCATGGACACCGTCGCCGGTCATCTTCACCACCGTTCCGGAGTGATTCTCGACCGCGCCGCGCGTCAGCGCGTCGTGCGCGGCCAGCGCCGGTTTCATCCGCTCGGGCTCCTGCTCCCATAAGCGGGTGCTCCCCTCGATGTCGGTGAACAGGAACGTCACCGCGCCAGCGGGCAGGGGACCGTCAGCGCGATGTGGCTCTGCCATCGAAAGGGCGTGCAGGTCAGGTCAAAGGTGAACGCCCATTCTGCGGATCGCTGGCGGTTTGCGCAACAATGTCAGCGACCCGCGCCAAGCCGGCCGATGCGGGAACGCCGCCCGAGTCGAAGGCTGCTGCGGCGTTTCGCGTAGTTCCTCATCGGATGCGCGCAGTATCGTAGAATGCGCACTCTCGTCTGCCTTGCGCGTACCCGCGTCGAATGGAGCTTCCATCAAATGGCCAATGTACTCACTGTCGTTGCAAGGATTCGCGCCGCGAAGGGCAAGGGCGACGCGCTGGCGGCGCTGCTGTCGGAGCAGGTCGGCGTCGTGCAGAGTACGGAGCCGGGGTGCCTGGTCTATCGTGTTCACCGCTCGGTCGAGGAGCCGCTGCTGTTCCTGTTCTACGAGATGTTCAAGGACGACGCGGCTTTCGACCTCCACCGTGCCTCGCCGCAACTCGCCGCGTTTCGCCAGCGTCGCGAGCGAGAGGGGCTGACGGACGGCGTTGCCGAGGTGCAGATCTTTCGGTCCTTGACCGCTTGACCCGTCGACCGAATTGACCGGACCGGAATGAAGCGTCGAATCGTCCTGATGACGCTCGGCGCCGCGCCGATCCTGCACGCGCTGAGTGCACGCGGGCAGGCGCGTCCCACGCCGGTCGTGGGATTCCTGAACAGCGCCTCGGCTGCCACGTATTCGTTCAATGCCGCCGCATTTCGCGACGGGCTGCGGGAAGCCGGGTATGTCGAGGGCCAGAACGTCGTCATCGAATATCGCTGGGCGGACAACGACTACGGCCGTCTGCCTGCGCTCGCGGCCGAACTGGCGAACCGCAACGTCGCCGTCATCGCAGCGACTGGCGACATCGCTTCCGCGCGGGCCGCGCTGGCGGCGACGAGCGCCATCCCTGTCGTGTTCACCGTCGGCTCGGACCCGGTGCCGTTCGGCCTCGTCACCAGCTTGAGCCGTCCCACCGGAAACGCCACGGGCATTACGCTGTTTTCCAGCACGCTGATGGCAAAACGCCTGGAATTCCTGCGCGAAGTGGCGCCGGGCGCGCGCCTGGTCGCGTTGCTGATGAACCCGGACAACCTGAACTACGACGTCGACGTCAAGGCCGCGCACGAGGCCGCGCGGGGGATGGATCGCCAGACTGTCATCGTTCTCGCCAAGAACCCCGGCGAGATCGACGCCGCCTTCGACACGATCGCGCAGCGCCGCGCCAATGCAGTCGTCGTCGCCAGCGATCCGATGTTTCTCGGACAGCGCGACAAGCTCGCCGCGCTTGCCGCAAGGTACAGCCTGCCTGTGGTGGCATGGACACGGGAGTTCGCGGCAGCCGGGCTGCTGCTGAGTTACGGAACGAGCATCGTGTGGATGTACCGCGAGGCGGGGATCTATGCAGGACGCATCCTGAAGGGCACGAAACCGTCCGAGCTCCCGGTCATACAGCCGACAAACTTCGAACTGGTCGTCAACCTGAAGACCGCGAAGGCGCTCAATCTCAAGATACCGCAATCGCTGCTGATCCGCGCCAACGAAGTGATCCAGTGACCCACTTCTTTTAGCAGCGCAGGAAGGAGCGCAGCCGTCCGACGCCGTCGGCGAGGCGCTCCTCGCTGGCCGCGAAGCACCAGCGGACGAATCCTTCGCCTTCGGGCCCGAACGCGCTGCCGGGTGCCAGGCCGAGGCGGGCTTCCCGAACCAGTTGTTTGCAGAATTCGAGGCTGTTCCCGGCGGCTGCGACGCGAAAGAACACGTACATGGCTCCGGCCGGCAGGGCGGCCTGCACGCCTGGCAAGGTGCACAGCGCATCGACCAGGTAACTCCGGGCGCGGCGATACCGGTGCAGCGTGTGCGCAATGGTCGGTTCGCCTTCGTTGATGGCGACCACGCCGGCGCGCTGGACGAACACCGGCGAGCACGAGGTGTTGTATTCGATCAGCTTGCCCAGGTCGGGCATCAGCGCCGGTGGCGCGACGATCCAGCCCAGCCGCCAACCCGTCATCAGCCAGGCCTTGGAAAAGCTGTTGGTGCTGACCAGTCGATCGTCGGGCGCGGCGAGGTCGAGGAACGACGGCGCGCAGCGGTCGCCCGTGTAGCACAGCCGCTCATAAACGTCGTCGGCGACGATCCAGATGCCGTGCCGGCGGCAATGGTCGAGGATGGCCTTCTGGCTCGCGACGTCGAGCGTCCATCCGGTCGGATTGTTCGGCGAATTGATCATCAACGCCCGCGTTCCGGGCGTGAGTGTCGCGATCAGTTGATCGACGTCGAGCGTCCAGCCGGCGGGCTCGAAGCGCAGCGACTGGCGCACGACCTCGGCGCCGAGGATCTTCGGGATCTCGGTGAGGTTGGGCCACAGCGGCGTCACGCACACGACGCGATCGCCGGGGCCGACCAGCGCCTCGACCGTGAGCATCAGCGCCGACATGCCTGACGCGGTGACCGCGATATTGTCTGCAGCCACCGGGCGGTGCAACCGCGACACGTACGACGCGATCGCTTCGCGCAATTCGGGGATGCCGAAATTCTGGTTGTAGAACGTTTCCCCCGCGTCGAGCGAGGCGACCGCAGCCTCGCGAATGTACGCGGGAGTAACTTCGTCCGGCTCGCCGAACCAGAATGGAAGGATATCGGGATCGCCCATGCCCGCGTTCGCGACTTCGCGGATCTCGGATGCGACCAGCGCGCGAACGGCAGGGCGCGCCGCGAGATCGACGCGGGGCGGTGTCGCGGAATCGTTCATGGGGCGGGTGGCAGGAGATTGATTGCGCAACCGCCTTTATACTTGTCGCTCCGGATTCGAGCAAGACAGGCGGCGCGATGAAACTCTACGGCATCGTCAACTGCAATACGGTGAAGGCGGCTCGCGCTTGGCTGGATGCGCACGGCAAGCACTACGAATTCGTCGACTTCAAGAAGCTTCCGCCGACGCGCGAGCTGCTCGAGCGCTGGTGCGCGAAATTCGGCTGGGAACAGGTGCTCAATCGTCGCGGCACGACGTGGCGATTGCTGCCGCCCGCGGTGCAGGCGGGCGTCGTCGACCAGAAGAGCGCCATCGCGCTGATGCTGGAGAAGCCAAGTGCGATCAAACGGCCCGTGCTCGAAGATCCCGGCCCGAAGCTCATCGGTTTCGACGAAAAGGCCTACGCCAAATTGTAGTTAACGCGTTGATTTTGGCGTCAAGGTTGACGAGTTGGGAAAGCAAGCCGCACGCGTCCTATTCGAGTTCTATCGCGTCATTGATCGCAGCGGTTCCCGCCTTGGCGCACACGTCGTCGGCATCGCCACTAGGCGCGCCGGACACGCCGATGCCACCGACGATGGATCCCTTGGCGCGGATCACGATGCCACCGCCCACGGCGATGATGTTGGGCAGCTGACGAATGCCGCTTGCGGCCTTGCCGGCCTGCGTGGTTGCGGCAAGCTCGGTGGTGTCAGTGCGGAAGCTAACGGCGGTCGCCGCCTTGTTGATCGCCGTCTGGGAGGTGTGCGTGCCGGCAAGGGGATCGCGCAGCATCACGAGCGGTTGGCCTCCACGGTCGACGACCGCGACGGCGACGGTGAAGCCTTCCTTTTGACAGCGGACGAGCGCGGCTTGCGCCGCCTGCTGCGCGCCGGCAATCGAAAGCGTCATGAAGCTGTTCAACATTTTTTGTGCGGTGACCGGGGTTGCCATGCCCACTACTGCTGCCGCAACAGTTGTCATCAGGACTGATCGAATCGTGAGCATTTCGCCTCCCTGTTGTATCCGCCGGACGCGCAACTGAAAGCTGCCTTCCCCGAGCAAACCGGGGGCCGTCTCCTCGAATAGCGTGACGATAGCCCATCGGTTCGCGCGGCCGCCTTGCCGAGGATCAAATAACCCGCGAATTGCCATCGATTAGCGGGGAATAACGGTCGCCCCCGGATGAATTGCCAAGGCAAGTCTGAAGGATCGTTCGGCCGGATTGCTTCGGAATCTGCTGCCATTTGAATATCGTTTGACGACTGGATTCGTTGTCTGGCTTTCGCCCGATGGAGCGGTCCTGTGTCATCACAGCTCGACATCATCATCTACGATGCGATTCGTCTCGGGCCCCTGATTCATCTAGATTCCTGCGATGTTCTTCCGTTAGGAGCCGTCTACGGCTACGTCGAGGCGAAGGCATCGTATAGAGGTGTCCTAGGTTGCTGCAGACGCCTTATCGCTGATCCATACCCGCCAGAACGCGTTGATCTTCGCTTTCACCGGCAGCCTGTCGTCGGACAGCGCGTCGAGGAAATCCGACAGCCGTTTCGCCCGCGACACGGTAAATACAAGCAATAGGATCGTGCCGGCGAGGATGCCCCCGAAGAACAGGAGCTTGTAGAGCAGCGCGAAGTCACCGGTGCCAAGCAGATCCGCGGCGAGAATGTTCATGCCGAAGTAGCCCGTGGTGATTGTGCCGATCATGCCAAACGTCGTCACCACGGTGAGTCGCACCACGGTATTAGCCTGGCGGCGCAGGCTGTCGCTGTCGAGGTATTCGTTCATGTCGCACATGCGCTCCTTCACCTCGCGGTAGAGGGGATCAACGCCGAGATGGCCGGTGACCATGTGATACAGCGCCTTGGCCTGCGCCTGATCGGCGACCTCGTGGAACCAGTAGCGGTGGGTGAACCGCAAGAAGATCTCGAAGTTCTGGCGGATCACGCGCTTGAAGTGCTTCACCGATTCCGGATCGCCGACTTCCAGCGCCTTCAGGGCGTTGACCAGCCTGGAGGCGAACATCAGCAGTGTCGCCTTCTGGAAGTGCGGAATCAGGAACAGCAGGAAATGCTGGTGGCGAAACTGCGCCAGTACGCCGCTTTCACGGTCGTTGAAGATCGACGAGCGAGCGTCGCCGACGACAACCAGCGCGTGGCCACAGCACATGTAGCGCGTGTTCAGGCTTTCGATGCTGTCGCACCAGAAACGGTCGTAGCAATAGCGTTCCTCGAAGCCCGCGACATGGCGATCGGAGTACGGCAGCGACTCATCGCCGCCTGCCGCGGTCACCAGCCCGAGGCGGATGAAATCGCCGCGCGTCAGCGCGCGTGGGTTGTCGAGCGCCAGATATCCCATCACGGGCATCCGGTAATACTCGATCTGGCGGTAACGTATCGGCCCTTTGTCCTCCGCGTGATCAAGCACCAGCGGGTTGAGGAGGAACGTCCAGTGCGCACTGATCCGGGGTGCGCGATGCCGGCATACGAAGGACAGAAACTTCTCCCGCTGGTCGGCGTCGGAGGCAGCGAGCACGGCGCCGTCGTGGCCGAGCCATTCGACGCGGTGCATGCAATGCAGCGGCTGGCCATCCTCGTCCCAGCCTGCCGGGTAGGCACGGCCGAAGCGGTAGAGCGTGTCCTCCGCTTGGTAGAGCGCGATGTCGTCGGCGAAGACTTCGACGTTGAGGACCACGACGTCAATGTCGAAGAAGAAATACAGATCGACGTGCTGGATCGACAGGAGCAAGGGAGCGTCGCCCGCGCGCGATAATAGGCGTACCGCGGCGATGTCGTCTCGGCGATACACGCGCATCGACGAAGCGGCCGGATCCTCGCCTTTCAGGTCCTTGCGCTGGCTCCGCGCTTCGCCATAGAGAAACCGCTGCACGTAGGGTAGGAACGTGACGAATTCGTTGTAGTGGCGCATCTGGAACTGCTCGAGATCGCCGGTAAATTCGTCGACGACCTCGTGCCACGGGTTGTCATCGCCTCCTTGTTCGAGGACTTCCCAGTGGCGCTGGATCTGGCTGCCTTCCCGGATCGGCATCAACTGCAGCGGCCAGAGCAGGATCTGTCGGAAATGCCGCACGTTCTTGGCATGGCGGGCTTCGGTGTCGGACATGGCTGCCTCCTCGGGACTGTGGGAACTCTAAATAATCATGGGAGCCGCGCGGAAGTCCACAACGAACGTAGACTCATGCGGACTCTCCAAGGGCATTCTGGCGGCCGCGCGGGATCGTCGCAACCGATCGAGTCCGCCCTGTTTCCATGGCCCGGTGCCGCGGCATGGCCGCCGATCTGATCCGCGACCCGGAGCGGCGTGGCACTGGTGACGCGGGACGGCGCGCGGGTATGTCATGCGTCGTGGCGTTTCATGAAGTGTTCGCAAGTTCCGGTTGCGAGCAACCCCGCAGAACGATCGCTGGCTGCAGCCGGCCGTGCTGCGAATCTAGTCAGGCGTTGGTATCAGGTAAATGGCCGCTTCCGCGATTCTCGACGGCCACTTCTGAGCACCTCGACTGGCGGGTCAGGGTCGTTCACGCCCGTTGGAAGCGAGGCGCTGGCCGGCGGCGCTACGACCTGAAGCCGCCGTTCACGCCTCGGTGGCAGGTATGCGTTACTCAGCGGCCGCTCGTTCGAATCGCCTCGATGCCCGCGACCGGCCCGGACCGGCCCGTCCGGCGATGTCGCCGAGAGCAGTCGCTCGATGGCGCGATCGGCCGCGCCGCAAAGTTCTCGAGCGTCCGCTTTGCCAGTCGCGACAGGCTGCAACGCCGCGCGCCATACGCCGGGGCTTGGCAAGCAACCCAGCATATTGGGCTCATTCCGAAATGCCGACCGCCCGCATCGCAGCGATGCACCGTGCCTTGAAGGCCTGGTCCTTGAACGGCACCGACATGAACGATGAAACAGTGAAGCCCGGCGACGATTCCCGCATGCGCAGTGCAACCGCCTTGGCCTCCTCCAGCCTGCCAAGTTCCACGAGACTGAAGAGAGCGGGCCGTTGCGCCTGAACGTAGTCAGGTCTTTCGCGGCTGGCGCGCAGTGCGGCCGCCAGCGCTTCCTCGTACTTTCCGGCCCTCAGGCACGCGAGGGCAAGACCACTCTGCAGGTGTGCCATCTGTGGATCGAGCGGGCTAAGGCGCATGGCCCGCCGGAACATCTCTTCGGCTTGTGCTGGATCGCCGGCAAAAACCTGCACCCATCCCGCGTGATTCAGAACTACAGGGATATTGGGCGCAAGCTTTAGCGCACGATCAACTGCATCCACCGCATCGTCGTGCGCAGAATCCAGGTAGCACAGCGCCCATCCGGCAGTGGCGAGCGTGACAGGATCGTCGTGGTGCGCCGCAAGCGCCTCCCGCGCCATTCGGATCCCTTCTTTGGTCTCCGTTTCGGTCGCATGGCCTCGCGATGATTTGCGAAGCTGAATCGCCCACCCATACAAGGCTTTTGCCGCTGAGTAGCCGCCGTCCAGCTCGATTGCCCGACGCAAATCGCGCAGCGCCTCGTCGTTGCCTTGCTGGCTGGATTTCATGCCGAGGTTCTGCCAGGCACGAAGGACGTAATCGTACGCCTGCAGATTCGCGGTCGGCTTTGAGCGTGCTCGTTCGATCTCGGCAAGTCTCAGGCTCGGCTCGACCGCCCCCACCACGCTCTCGGTAATGCGGTCCTGCAGATCGAAAATGTCATCCAGATTACCCTCGAATCGGTCGGCCCAAATGTGTCGCCCGTTCTCTGCTTCGATCAACTGGCCGGTGATCCGCACCCGATTTCCCGCTCTACGGATACTGCCTTCAAGTACGTAGCGCACCCCAAGCTCGCGGCCGACCTGCTTAATGTCGACGGCCTTGCCCTTGTAGGTAAAACTCGAATTGCGGGCGATAACGAAGAACGCGTGCACTCGCGAGAGCGCGGTGATGATATCGTCGACAATGCCGTCGGCGAAGTACTCCTGTTCCGCGTCGCCGCTCAGATTGGTAAAGGCCAGCACTGCGATCGACGGCTTATCGCCATCAGTTTGGGCGAACAACGTCTTCAGTGGAGGAAAAGCCTGCGGTAGATCGGGATGGAAGAGCTGGAAAATCGCTTGCCGACGCGTCAGATCTTTAAGGCCGTGCTCGCCCAAGGACTTCACGGCCGCCCCCAAAGGCAGTCGGTCACGACACAGGTCGTAGGTTGTCTCTGACAGCAGGGTTTGTCCGCCGTGGCCAGCGGCCAGAAGCCGCGCCACTTGGTTGAGTGCCGGCCCGAAGTAATCACTTTCTCGCAACTCTGCGGCGCCACTGTGGAGCGCCATCCTCACGCAGATGTGGTTCGACTCCGGCCAAGCCTCGGCACAAAGCGCAAGTTGGGCAGCAAGCGCAGCATGCACAGCATCCCGCGCGTTGTCGAAGGCCGCGCAAAAGGCATCGCCTCCGGTCTTGAAAACTTGGCCGTGCTGCGCGGTAATGCAATTCCGCAATATATCGTCGTGTCGGGCAAGCGCCTTCCGCATGGCGTCATGGTGCGTTTCCCATAACCGCGTGCTGCCCTCGATGTCGGTGAAGAGGAACGTGACTGTGCCAGTCGGCAAAGATGAGGGGGCGCGGTGTTTCGCGGTCATGGGAGAAATCCCGAGGGCATAACCAATTTTGCGGATCGTGAGCCGCTTACGAAATCGCCGGCAGAAATCCGTCAACGGCCGCTTGCACCGAATTCCGATTTTCTCGAAGAACTCAGCGAATGGCGGCTTGCAAATGTGGATTCAATCGGTGGATGCAACACATTATGACCTGAGCCATCAGAGGAGTGTTGCAGATGAAGCAAAGACCTCGGATCTATTACACAGAGAGCCAAAGGGCGCTGATGTGGGAGCGCTGGCAGAAGGGTGAGTCTCTCCAGCACATCGCCCAGTTGTTTGATCGGAACCACTCGTCGATACAGCGGATTCTGGCAGAGACAGGTGGGATCCGTCCGGCCGCACGGCGCCGCTCCCGATTGGCGCTGACCCTGGCCGAGCGGGAGGAGATCTCGCGCGCGGTGGTTGCGGGTCATTCCATGCGTTCGATAGCAGCGCAAATCGGCCGAGCGCCCTCCACGATCAGTCGGGAGATCAAGCGCCACGGTGGCCAGGAATGTTACCGAGCGAGTCAGGCTGACCAGTCCGCTTGGGATCGGGGACGGCGCCCCAAGACCGCTAAACTGGCACAGAATCGAGCGCTGGCGCGCCTCGTGGTAGCCAAGCTCCGACTGCAGTGGTCACCGGAGCAGGTTGCCGGCTGGCTCAAGCGCACCTTTCCAGACGATCCGAGCCTTCAGGTGTCACACGAGACCATCTATCGCAGCCTGTTCATCCAGGCCCGCGGCGCCCTGAAGAAGGAACTGGTGGAGCATTTGCGGCGCACTCGGGCGATGCGCCGTTCGCGCCATCACACCCAGAAGACGGACGATCACGGCCGAATCACCGACACCGTCTCGATCCGCGAGCGTCCGGCCAGCGTGGCCGACCGGGCGCTACCTGGGCACTGGGAAGGCGACCTGCTGTTCGGCAGCAAGAACAGCCAGATTGCGACCCTGGTCGAGCGCCATACCCGTTATGCGATGCTGGTCAAGGTTAGCGGCAAAGATTCGGAGACGGTCATCAATGCGTTGATCAAGCATGCACGCAAGTTACCGGAGGAGCTCTACCAATCGCTGACCTGGGATCGGGGCTCAGAAATGGCCGAACACAAGCGGTTCACCTTGGCGACCGACATCCAGGTCTACTTCTGCGATCCACAGAACCCCTGGCAGCGTGGCAGCAATGAGAACACGAACGGACTATTACGACAGTATTTCCCAAAGGGAACCAACCTGTCCGGTTACTCCCAAGCGCAGCTCAACGCCGTGGCAAGGCGATTGAATGAGCGCCCAAGAAAAACACTAAACTACGAAACACCAGCCGAACGATTTCACCAAACTGTTGCATCGATCGGTTGAATCCACAAAGTATACCGGCCAGTCGACCAGAAAACCGCCACAGGCAAGTGTGGGTCGAACTCGGACCCTCGCTAATTTCGGCCGAGATCGGCCAAGAGCCGCCGTAGCGGGTTGTACCGCAAAGATTCTATGGTTTGTGTCAATGGGTTCGTAGGACGGGATTGGTGAGACGCGCCGGATCGAATTCCGTTTGTAGGTGTAGATCGACCAGGCGGTACGGGCGATGCGCCGAGCGATGATGACGAGGGATGCAGTGGTGGATAGGCCCTTCGCCCGGTAGTGCTCGTAGAGTGGCCGCCATACCTTCGTCTTGACTGCCGATAGCGCCGCCAGGTAGAGCAGCCGGCGCAGTTCGGCCGGTCCGCGTTTGGACAGGCGCCGTTTGCCACGATGCTGTCCGGAGTCATCCGGTCGGGGATCCAGGCCGGTGAAGGCGACGAACGCATCTGCGTTCTTTACGGGCACCCGCTCGAGGGTGTTGACCAGCGCGGTGCCGACGACCGGGCCGACGCCGGTGATCGTGCACAACCGCGTGAAGTTCTGTTGGCGCTCAGGACTGGCTTCGATCAACACCTTGACTCTCAGGTCGATACGGGCGATGAGCTGATTGAAGCGCGTTCTCAATACCTTGAGCTCGTCGGTGAATCCACCCAAGTCATGCAGCGACATGGCGACTGCTTCGCGCAGGCAGATGAGCGTGGCTCGGCGTTTGATCAGTCGATCAATCTCGCGTTGCTGCGGCGTGGGCGGGATCCAGGCGTGCAGCCTGGTGTGTTCGCGGGCGATCATGCGCGCGATGAGCTCGGCATCCACCCGATCGGTCTTGCCCCGCAGCCCAACGGCCTTGGCATAGTGGCGGGTATCCTTGGGATTGAGTAGGAAGACCAGAAAGCCGAGCTGGTGGGCGACCGCAGCGAACAACTCGTGATAGGTGCCGGTGGATTCCACGCCGATGCGGCTGCCCGCCGGCAACTCCTTGAGAAAGGCCAGCACCGCCGTGCGCTGATTGGCCACCTCGCGCACGGGGAAGCTTGCTTCAGAACACGCCACCACGATCGCGTCCTTGGCAACATCGGCGCCGATATTGAGCACTGCGGACGGGGTTTGCATGATGTGCCTCCGTTGACTAAGCTAAACGGTGCTGGGGTGGAACACACCTGCGTGAGCTTGCGTTCAAATCGGCGGTCGTAGCCGCTAGATTCCTCATCGACGCTGGCGGTGTGGGTGAGGGGATTCTTTCGGAGTCTGTCTCTCGAGAGAGAGCAGATGCAGTCACTGGCCCCTCCACCCCGGCTTCTTCACTGTTTCAGAAGCAAGCCGAAAACACCATACAAGCTTGCGTTCAAATCGGCGGTCGTAGCCGCTAGATTCCTCATCGACGCTGGCGGTGTGGGTGAGGGGATTCTTTCGGAGTCTGTCTCTCGAGAGAGAGCAGATGCAGCCGTTGGCCCCTCCACCCCGGCTTCTTCACTGTTTCAGAAGCAAGCCGAAAACACCATACAAGCAGCCGTTGGCCGGCACTTGTCGGGCGCGGGATACCGGGCACCTTCGCGGATATCGGATGGCCGCGCAAACTACGCCGCTCCCTCAGGCATTTGACGTCCGTTTGACAGGCATCAACACGCTTTGCGCGAAAACGGCGCAACCTATGGTCGCGTTCTTGAGAGTGTGTGATCCGGCGTCATCGGCTGTGTGACTCGCTCTTGAGTGCTGTCCTGTGCACCGAGACCATGCCTGCGCAGCGATAGCGAAATGCCCTCTCGGGCGCTTTTTCACTGGGAGGAACTTCGACGAGGCCAACGAACCGACAATATCGTTTCGTTTCAGGACCTCTGGGGAGATAACCGATGAAAAGCGTGGCTCACATTCTCAAGTCAAAGCCGGACCAGACTGTCTACACGATTGCACCAACGGCGTCGGTGTTCGATGCCGTCAAGCTGATGGCCGAGAGGAACATAGGTGCGCTGGTGGTAATGGAGGGCGAGAAGATCGTCGGCATCATTACCGAACGCGACTACGCGCGGAAAATCGTTCTCATGGCACGGTCGTCAAAGGATACGCCGGTACGCAACATCATGACGTCGTCGGCGATGTATGTTAGCCCCGTCCAACGGAGCGAGGAATGCATGGCGCTGATGACTGAAAACCGAGTGCGGCACCTGCTTGTCGTCGATAGTGGCAAGCTCGTCGGCCTGATCTCTATCGGTGACCTGGTCAAGGACATCATCTCCGAACAGAAATTCATCATTCAACAGCTCGAACACTACATCACTAGTTAGCGGAGCTGAGTGTCGAATTAGTTCTCTCGGCACAAGGAGCATCCAATCCGGTCGTCCTGTACTTCTACCCCGCCGCGTTCACGACCGGGTGTACGATCGAGGCCCACGATTTCGCCGACGCGGTGGATGCGTACCGCGCGCTCGGCGCTACGGTGATCGGTGTTTCGCATAGCGCCGATCCATGACCCACGAAGAGGTGACCGCTTTGTGGTTTGCTAACGGTTCAATCTGTGCCGACAGTGTCCGTCAGGTCTAATTCCGAGTTGGACAATTCATCACCCCCGCTCGTTTGATTCCTTCAACGCTAGCTCTATCGCTTGCTCCATCGTCAGCGCGCGGCCTTCCTGCCAGGCGCGGTCGAAGGCCGCGTCATCTGCAAGGGTCGCGCGGGCCGCGGCCACCGGCCGGTCATAGGGGGGCCGGCCTATGGGCGTCAACGGCGATCCGACCTCCGCGCGTAGTCGCTCTGCCGCTCCCCAGACGCGTGCCGCGCGAAGGGGGTCGCCCAGACCCGCGTGCACGGCTGCCAGCCCTTCCAGCGAGTTGGTAATGCCTCTTCGGTTCATGAGCTCGCGCTCGATCGCCAAACTTGCTTCGTCCAGTCCCCGGGCCGTTGCAAATTCGCCCTGCTCCAGGGCCATTGCCGCCAAGTTGTTCAGGGAATTGGCGATGCCCTGCTGGTCGCCCAGTTCCCGCTTGATCGCCAGGCTCTCTTCGTACAGCGCTCGGGCCGACGCAAATTCACTTTCCGCCGAGGCCACTAGCCCCAGGTTGTTCAGCGTGTTCGCGATCCCCTGTTTGTCGCCCTGTGCCCTCTTGATCACCAGGCTTTCCTCGTACAGCGTCCGGGCGCCGGACAAGTCGCCCAGTTCGCGGACCAGACTCCCAAGGTTATTGAGCGCGCCGGCAATGAGCTCCTGATGTCCCTGCTCCCGCGCAATCGCCAAGGCTTCCTCATACATCGCCCGGGCAATGGGCGCGTCGCCCTGTGCTTTGACCGCACTCCCAAGGTTGATGAGCGAGGAGGCGATGGTCGTCTTGCTTCCCAGTTCCCGCGCGATTGCCAGGCGCTCCTCGTACCGCTCCCGGGCCGCAGGATAGTCGCCCTGCAGGTGCGCCAGCGCGCCGGCCGCATTGAGCGCCTTTGCGCGCTCCTTGGTCCGCACGTTTGCGCCTGCGTTACCCAAGATCCGCGCGCACCACGCCCGCCCCTCCGAGAAATGTCCCCTTGTGTTCCAGAATCGCGCCAGCGCCCCACAAAGCCGCAAGCTTCCTGACGATTCCGCCTCCATGAGACTCCAGTCGAGCGCCGCCCGCAGGTTCTCATGCTCCTCTTCCAGGCGTCGCAGCCACTCAACTTGCTGCGCACCCATCAGCTTCGGTTCCGCCTCCTCCGCCAGCGCCAGGAAGTAGTCCCGATGCTGCGCCCGCATCAACTCGGCGCTGCCGCTTGCGGCCAGCTTCTCGCGCGCATATTCACGCACCGTCTCCAGCATCCGGTAGCGGTCGCCGTCCTCGTCGGCCACCACCAGCGATTGCTCGACCAGGGCGATCAGCAAGTAGACGACGTCGTCCTTGGCGATGGGGTCCCCGATCGCGACCGCCTCCGCCGCTGCCAGCGTGAAGCCGCCGGCGAATACCGAGAACCGCGCCAAGAGCTGTTTCTCGTTCTCCTCGAGCAGGTCGTAGCTCCAGTCGAGCATCGCGCGCAGCGTCTGGTGTCGCGGCACATCGCTGCCGCTGCCGCTGGTCAACAGCCGGAAGCGCTGGTCGAGCAAGCGCTCGATCTGCTCGACCGGCAGCACCGCGACGCGCGCCGCCGCCAGTTCCAGCGCCAGCGGGATGCCGTCCAGACGCAGGCAAATATCGGCCACCGCGCGGGCGCGTGGGCCCTCCAGGTCGAAGCTCGGCCGGTGCGCGCGCGCGCGCTCGACGAACAACTGCACGGCATCGGAACGCGCGATACTCTTTGCACCCCCTGCGCGATCGGGCAACGGCAATGCGGTCACCGGATAAATCTGCTCGCCGCCAACGTGCAGCGGCTCCCGGCTGGTCGCGACGATCGTGACCTTTGTCGTCGCTTGCAACAGTGCATCGGCGAGGTCGGCACACGCCGCCAGAACCTGCTCGCAGTTGTCGAGGATCAATAGCATCTCTCGCCCCTGCAGGTGGTCACTCAGCGTTTTGACCAGCGGTACCGCTGCCGATTCCTTCACCTTCAGTACCCTGGCCAGCGCGCTTGGCACCAACGCCGGATCGATCAACGGGGACAGATCCACGAACCAGACGCCGTCGCGATAGGCATCGCGCACTTCGGCGGCCGCTTGTAGTGCAAGGCGGGTCTTGCCGATGCCGCCGGTTCCCATCAGCGTGAGCAACCGGGTACTCGGCAACAGACGTTTTATCTCGGCCAGCTCCCGCTCGCGTCCGACAAACGAGGTCAGCAGCTGCGGCAGATTGCTGCGCGTGCGGCCGACCGCTGACGCGGGCGCGCGCTGATCCGCAACCGCCACCACCGGGCCCACAAACCGGTAGCCACGCCGGGCCAGCGTCTCGATCCATCCATCGCCGCCCGGCACCTGTGCCAGCGCGCGCCGGATCGCTGAAATCTGCACGGCGAGGTTGGCTTCCTCGACCACCAGCCCCGGCCACGCAGCGTCCAGGAGCGCCGACTTCGACACGTACTCCTGCGCTTGGCTGACCAGCGTCGCCAACACCGCAACGGCCCGGGCCCCAAGCGCCAAGGGTGCGCCCTCGCGGGTCAGGACTTGGGCCTCGGGGTCCAGCCGCAGCGCCCCGATCTCGTAGAGTTTTCTCATCGCAATCGATCGCCGCGCAACGCGCCCGGCGCGGCGCCACGCCCAGGCCCATCACTGAATCGGGTTGCCTCGGCTTCCGGGCCTGGTTCGAATCGCCTCATCGAACTTTTAGGGTTTCTTTAAGACTTTGGCGCGATCGCCGCGGAAGATTTGCATCACGTACCGAGCATAACAAACCAGCAGCGCGAAAGGAGAAGCACCATGGCAATGCACGAGGCAGACAGCGGACTGCCGATGGAACGCGAACTCGAGCGTCGACTGCGCGGTCGCGTCCAAGGCCAGATGCTGCGGCTGAGCAGGCTTCACGCCGTTGCCATCTATCTTCGCGATGGCCGCATGTGGGTTGCCGATTTCATCGACGGGAAGGGCACGCTCGTCGACGCCACCACCTGGTTCCGTTTCAACTGCGGCACGCTGGCGAATTCGCATGCATTGCGCAGGATGGCACTCGAGTCAGCGATTCCGCTTTCGGAAGAGGTCGTTGATCGCATCGAGGCGCTGCATCGCGCCACCGTCGCGCAAGATCGGCGGCCCCTGGACCGGCTCATTGAAAGCATCGGAAATCTTCCACAGAGCCTTATGGCGGCAGTGGGTGCGCATCGGGTGCGTCGACGACATTCGCAAAACAGCATTGGATGCGATGCATTGGGACAGTCAACAACGGCAGTTTATCGGGAGAAAATCATGTCAGCAGACAAAGCAACGAAGCACAAGGCTTCAGGATACTTCAAGACTTCTCTGATCGGGCTCGGGCTGATCGCTGCGGGAATTGCCGCTGTCATTGTCACTGAAGACACGGGACGACCGCCGCATGCCGTTGCCGCGCCGGCAGCGCAGAGCTTCGCATCGACTTCGATCAACGGAACCAAAGCAACCGACACACGATTGCTGCCGGACGACTATCTCTCGAGCAATCTGGTCGACAGAATCAGTCCGCCCGTGAGCACGCCACGCGAATGCAGACCGGAGCAGGGCATCGTCAACGACTGCACATTCCAGTGACGCGGGCGTCAAGACGAGACTTTGCAGTGGCGTACTGAGCGGGACTCCGTACAGGCTGTCCGTCGATTTCGCGAGGTTCCTCCGCGCCGTGCCTTTCGCCAATATCGCGAATTGCGCGGCGTCTTTTTTTTTCGCCGGGCCAGAGTCGTCGTCACCACTCTCCGAAAGGCACGCCCGCGCGCTTGTGCGCGGCCGTGCCGGCGTCGACGCCGTCGTCGGTTACCGTCACGCGGCGCTTCAGGCGCATGAACCACGCGAGCAGGTGCTCGCGCATTTCGCGCCGTACGGGCTCGTGGCCGGCATCGTCGCCGAGATCCGCGAACTCCTGCGGATCAGCGCGGAGGTCGAACAGCTGCGGCCGGAAGTCCTGCCAATGCACGTACTTCCAGCGCTCGGTGCGCACCATCCACGCCCGGCATGCGCCGGGTGCGCGTCCCAGCGTGCGCCGCGCGTCGCGATAGCCGTAGTCGAGTTCGGACACCACGAAGCTGCGCCACACCGCGGGCGCATGAGCGCGGGTCAGCGGCAGCAGCGACGCGCCTTCGATGCGCTCGCTGGCGATCGGTACGCCCAGCGCGCCGAGGAAGGTCGGCGTCAGATCGACGCCTTCGGCAAAACGCGACTCGACGCTGCCGCGCGTCGCATCGGCCGCGCGATCCGGGTCGTAGACGATCAACGGCACGCGCTGGATCGTGTCGTAGAACAGTTCCTTCTCGCCGAGCCAATGGTCGCCTAGGAAATCGCCGTGGTCGGCGGTGAACACGATCAGCGTGTCGTCGAAGCGCCCGAGATCGTCGAGCGCATCCCAGACCCGGCCGAGATGATCGTCGATCTGCTGGATCAGGCCCTGATAGGTCGGGCGCACCGCCCCCCAGACTTCGTCGCGCGCGAAGTTCAGGCTTTCCTCGTGCTGCCGATACGCGGCGAGCACCGGATGCTGGGTGCGCAGTTCGCGTGCGTCGCGAACGACCGGCAGGCATTGATCGAGCACATAGCGCGCGTGATACGGCGCGGGCGCGAGATAGGGCCAGTGCGGCTTGACGTAGGACAGGTGCAACACCCAGGGCAGCTCGCCTTGCGCGCGGATGAACTCCAGCGCGCGATCGGTGGTGTACGCGGTCTCCGAGTGCGGCTCGGCGACGCGGGCGGGAAGTCCGGCGTTGCGCATGTGCCAGCCCGATACGGTCGCGCCGTCGCCGTCGACGGCGCTGATGACGAAATCGGACCAGGGATCGTCGGACGCGTAACCCTGTGCGCGCAGGTACGCCGCATATGCGCTGCCGGGCTCGGGGTGGTGGCCGTCGTGACGATCGGCTTCGACGAACCCGCCACTGCCCAGCAGGCGGCCGAGATCGCCGGCTCCGTCGACGTGCAACCGAGCCATGCCAGCGGTATCCGGCAGCACGTGCGTCTTGCCGGTCAGCGCCAGCGTACGGCCGGCGTCCTTCAGGTATTCGCCGAACGTGATCTCGCCGATCGACAGCGGCACGCGATTCCAGGTCGCGCCGTGGCTGGCGACGTAGCGCCCCGTGTACATCGACATGCGCGATGGCCCGCACACGCCGGACTGCACGAAAGCGCGATCAAAACGCACGCCGCGCGCCGCCAGCGCATCGATGTTCCTGGTCGCGAGATAGGGGTGACCGTAGCAGCCGAGATGATCGGCGCGCAGCTGGTCGCACATGATGAACAGGATGTTGCGGACGGCACTCATTGCAGACGTTCGCGCTTGGGGCGGCCCCATCGACTCAGTCCGCGGTGAAACCCGAGGCCTTGATGATCGGGCCCCAGCGCGCCGTATCTGCGGCCATGATCGCGGCGAGCTGCTCCGCCGTCGTCCCGGTCGGTTCGTAACCGAGGTTGAAGAAGCGTTCGCGCAACTCGGGAACCTTGAGCGCGGCGCCGATTGCCGCCGAGACCTGGTCGATGACGGCTGCCGGTGTCTTCGCTGGCGCATAGACGCCGATCCAGCCGGTGCCTTCGATGGCGGCAAAGCCCTGCTCCCTGAACGTTGCCACCGTCGGCAGCAGCGGCGAGCGCTGCGTCCCCGAGGTCGCGATGATCCGTATCTTTCCTCCGCGATGCAGCTCGATCATGTCGGAGAGCGCATCGACGCCGGCGGGAATCTGCCCACCCATCAAGTCGTTCGCCAGCGGCGCACCGCCCTTGTACGCAATGTGAACCATCTCGACCCCGGTGACCTTGCCGATCATGAGGCCGAAGAAATGCGGCAGGCTGCCCGGTGCGGGCGAGCCGAAATTGGCCTGCGTCGGGTTGGCTTTAAGCCACGCAACGAATTCGGGTACCGTCTTCGCCGGATGACCCGGGCCCACCGCGAACGCGAACTGGTACGTGGCCACTTGCGCGACCGGCGCGAAATCCCGGGCCGGGTCGTACGCAAGCTGCTTGTAGACCAGCGGTGCGAGGACCGGCACGACGACCGGTACCAGCAGGAACGTGGTGCCGTCGGGCGCCGCGTTCTTCAGCGTCTCGGCGGCGATGCGGCCGCCGGCGCCAACCTTGTTCTCGACGATGACCGGAACGCCAAGCGAGTCCTTGAGCTTGTCGGCGAGCATGCGCGCGGCGATGTCGGACGAGCCGCCGGCGGCGAATCCGACGATGATGCGCACGGGGCCCTTGAGCGCGGCTTGCGCATGCACACCTGAGGCCGCGAAGGCGAGCACAAGCGCTGCGATGCATGCGAAGCCATGGCGAAGGCGCATGGCGGCTCCGGAAATACGAGGATGCGGCTGTTATACTGGCAGCGCACCGACGTCGCAAGCCATTCGGCCATGCTCTCCATTCTTCCCAGCGCGATTGCCATCCTGATCTGTGGCGTCTCCGGCGCGGTGATCGCGTGGACCGTGGTCGACGCGTTGGGCTGGACCGGCGTCGGCGGCGCCATCGTCACCGCCATCATCGGCATGGTTGCAGCGACGCTGCTGTGGGGTCTAGGCGTGGGCGTCGTCAAGGCCCTGGGATTGCGCAAGTAAGCGCGCTCAGCGGCGTGGGTTCTGCCGACGGGGGAAGACTCGACCGACCACGCGTTCCAGAATTCAGCACGTGGGGTCGCCAGCACGCGGCCAGTCGGGTCCTCCCCGGTCGGCAAATCGGCGCTAACTGTGCGCCGCCAGCGTCGCGACCTCCGCCGCGGGGATCGGTGCTGCCGCGAAGTCCTCGATGTGGCCCGTTCGCGCCACCATGTATACGGCGGCCGCAACCAGCACGCTGAACGCGAGGCCGATGACCAGGCCCTCCAGCGCCAGCTGGCCGAATTCGCGCCATACGCGGGCGCCGATCGCGCCACCTGCTCTGCCTTCGACTGTTTGCATCGCACCGTCTCCCTGTCCTGTCATCCGCCGAGATGTCCACCCTCCAGGCGCAATGTCATTGAAGGCGCACGCTGCGGCTGCGAGGTGCTTGGAGCGTGGCGCGCTGACGAAGAATCGTGGCGGAATTCTGGCGGAGGCAACACGCGACCCCGACGACTGCTATATTTGACCGCCATGAGCCGCCGCATTGCCATCGTCGAGGACGAACCTGCGATTCGCGCCAACTATACGGACGCGCTCAGGAAGCAGGGCTACGAGGTGGTCGCCTACGCCGACCGCCCGACGGCACTCGCCGCGCTGCGCACGCGGCTGCCCGATCTCGCGCTGATCGACATCGGGCTTGCCGACGACATCGACGGCGGCTTCGCGCTCTGCCGTGAATTGCGCGCGCTGTCGGCGAGTCTCCCGATCATCTTCCTGTCGGCGCGCGATTCGGATTTCGACATCGTCGCCGGACTTCGTCTCGGTGCCGACGACTACCTGACCAAGGACGTGAGCCTGCCGCATCTGACTGCGCGCATCGCGGCGCTGTTTCGTCGCGGCGACCTGCTGTCGGCGCCGCCGGCGGTGGAGGACGTGATCGAGCGCGGCCCGCTGCGCTTGGATGCCAAGCGCCTGACCGCCTACTGGCAGGGGAAACGCGTCGAGCTCACGCTGACCGAGTTCTGGATGGTGCACACGCTCGCCAAGTATCCGGGCCACGTGAAGGACCGCGACAGCCTGATGCGCGATGCCAACATCGTCGTCGACGACAGCACGATCACCTCGCACATCAAGCGCATCCGGCAGAAGTTCATGGCGCTGGATGGGAAGTTCAATTGCATCGCGACCGTGTACGGCATGGGCTACCGATGGAACCCCGAGGACGCGTGAGCCCGCAGGGCCGCCCCAAGGGCGAACACCGGAGCGCAGAGCGCGAAGGTACTCCAAAGTGCCCGCAGGGCCGCCCCAAGGGCGAACACCGGAGCGCAGAGCGCGAAGGTACTCCAAAGAGCCCGCAGGGCCGCCCCAAGGGCGAACACCGGAGCGCAGAGCGCGAAGGTACTCCAAAGAGCCCGCAGGGTCGCCCCAAGGGCGAACACCGAAGCGCGCAGCGCGCAGGTAGTCCAATGTGCCGGCGATGAAAGCGCGTCGCGTTGCGCTCGGCATTCGCGCGCAACTTCTGCTGGTGCTGACGGTGTTCCTGGCGATCCCCTGGCTCGGCTACGAATACGTGCGCGAACTCGAGCGCTTCCTGCGCGACGCCCAGGAGCGCACACTCGCCGGTACGGCGCAGGCGGTAGCCACAGCGCTCCACGACCGGCCGCGACTGTTCGACGCCAAGCCGGTGCCGGGCGACACGCTTGCGACCGAACGGACGTCGGCGTCCGACGCGCCACCGGTCGTTCCGCTCGCAGTCCCGCCGCCGCCCGCCGTCGCGCAGCGGTCACCCGAAATCGAACAGATCATCCAGGGCCTGTCGCGCACCACCGCGCGCATCTGGGTGGTCAATCGAGAGCTCGACGTGCTTGCGCGCGCAGGCAGCCTCAAGGGCCCGCGCGCATCGGGCCCGCTTACCGGAGACGCGACCTTGCCGCGCCTGTGGCAATGGCTGGATCGACTGCTGCATCCGTTCTACGCGCTGGTGCTGACGCAGCCAACCGAGGACTTCAACGAGGAACAGGGTGGGCGCATTCTGCTGCCGGCGCGCGAAATCGATGGCGCGCTGGCGGGCATCTTGACCATCGACCGGCGGCTGACCCCGGATGGAAAAGCGGTGATCGTTTCTGCGGCGCACCCGATCTGGGTCGGTGATCAGGTGCGCGGCGCCGTCATCGTCGAGGAGACGACGAACGCGGTGCTCGCCGAGCGCAACCGCGCGTTCGAGCGCCTGTTTTCGATCGTGCTGGCGACGCTGCTCGTGGGTTCGGTGGCCTTGACGCTGTACGCATCGCGACTGACCGCGCGCATTCGCCGGTTGCGCGACGAAGCCGAGGCCGCGATCGACGAGCACGGCCGGGTCCGCGGCGCGGTCGCCGCATCCGCCGCGGGAGACGAGATCGGCGATCTCTCGCGCAGCTTCTCGAGCGCGCTGTCGCGGCTCGGCCAATATGCGAGTTACCAGCAGAACATGGCGAGCCGCCTCTCGCACGAGTTGCGCACGCCCGTCGCGGTGGTCAGGAGTTCGCTCGACAACCTCAGGCTCGCTGAGTTGCCCGACGAAGCGCGCGTGTACATCGAGCGCGCGCAACTCGGATTGAATCGACTCTCGCACATCCTGACGCGTATGACCGAGGCGACCCGGCTCGAGCAAAGCCTGGGTGACGCCGAGCGCGAACGCTTCGATCTGGCCAAGGTCGTTGCGGGCAGTGTGGACGGTTACCGCATCGCGTATCCGGAAAAGCGGATCGTGCTCGACATGGCGGCCGGCGAGATGCGCATCCTCGGCGCGCCCGAGCTGATCGCGCAGATGCTCGACAAGCTGGTGGCCAACGCCATCGAATTCGCCACGGGCACCGCGCCGATCGTCGTCAGGCTGGCGCGGATCGAGTCCGAGGCGGGGCCACAGGCGCGGCTGTCGGTGGAAAACGAAGGTCCGCCGCTGCCGGCGGCGATGCAGGGCCGGCTGTTCGATTCGATGGTGTCGGTGCGCAGCGAGCATGCCGCCGATGAGCCGCACCTGGGACTGGGGCTGTACATCGTCAGGTTGATCGCGGAATTTCATGGCGGCAGCGTCCAGGCGGACAACCGCGCCGACGGGCGCGGTGTCGTGATCACGCTGACGCTGCCGGAAGCGACGCAGACGCAGTGCGTAGCGCCGCCCGAACGCCAACATGCGGGATAATGGCGCTCCGCGACGCCAACCCGATCGACCATGTCTATTTCGTTGCTGCAACATCGCGCGCTCACCGCCGCCGTACTGCTCACCGCTTCCAACCTGTTCATGACCTTCGCCTGTGCTGTGCATGGTCGGCGCCGTGTATTTCATCTTCCGGTCGTGACGCTGCCGGCACGCCCGTGACCCCACCGAATTTCCTCCGCCTCTACGCAGGTTTCGCGGCCGCGTACCTGCTGTCGTACTTCTATCGGTCGGTCAACGCGGTCATTTCACCGGACCTGTCGCGGGAACTCGGCATCAGTGCGTCGTCGCTCGGCTTGTTGACGAGTGCGTACTTCCTGGCGTTCGCCGCGATGCAATTGCCGGCGGGCATGCTGCTCGACCGGTACGGGCCGCGTCGCGTCGAGCCGGTGTTGTTGACCGTCGCCGGATGCGGGGCGCTGGCCTTTGCCGCCAGCGACAATCTGACCGGATTGGCGCTCGCGCGTACGCTTATCGGCGCCGGCGTCGCCGTGTGCCTCATGGCCCCGCTCAAGGCCATTGCGACGTGGTATCCCGCGGACCGCCAGGCTTCGCTGTCGGGTTGGATGATGGTCGCCGGCGCGATCGGCGCGCTGCTGGCGACCGCGCCGCTGGCGGCAGTGCTCGTCGTATTCTCGTGGCGCGCGATCTTTGTCGCGCTCGCGGTGGCGACTTTCGTCGCCGCGGTCATTCTATTTCTCACGGTGCCGGATATTCCGCGGCAGTCGACGGCGCCCGGCTTCATGGCGCAATGGCGTGGCGTGCGCAGCGTGCTGCGCAGTCCCCGCTTCTGGTGGCTGGCCCCGCTGGCGATGACGTGCACGGGCTCGTTCATGGCGATCCAGGGACTGTGGTCGGTGCCGTGGCTGATCGAGGTCGACGGCTATGCGCGGGCGATCGCCGCCCGGCACCTGCTGGTGATGGGCATCGCGATCCTCGTCGGCTACAGCGGCCTCGGACTGTTTGCGACGCGGCTCGCGCGGCGCGGCATCGCGGCGCGGCATCTTTTCTTGGCCGGGTTCGGTATCAGCATCCTCGCGCTCGCGCTGATCGTCATGCGTGCGATTCCCTTCACCTATCTGCCCTGGGTGCTTTACGGCCTCGGCGTCCTCGGTCAATGTGCTCGGGTTCACGGTGCTCGCTGAAGGCTTCCCTCGTGAAATGACCGCGCGGGCCAACACCACGCTCAACCTGCTCATGTTCGGTGGAAGCTTTCTTGCGCAGTGGGGCATCGGCCTGCTGGTCGATGCCGCGCGCATCGGGCTGGGCATGGACACGGCCGGCGGCCTGCGCCTCGCGTTCGCGCTGGTACTCGCATTGAACGTTACGACGTTCGGATGGCTGCTGCTCGGCTGGCGGCGGCACGTGGTCGAACCCGTAGTCGCGCTCGGGAAGACATGAGCGTGGGGGCCCATTGAGCGCGCTGCACGAACTGCTGGCGGGCGCAGCGAGCCATGCCGCGGCGGGCCGCGTGGACGCGGCGCTCGGCGCCTACCGTTCCGCGCTCGCGCTCTCGCCGGGATTGGCTGAAGTGCATTTCAACGTCGGTGCGCTGCTGGCCGAGCAGGGCGATCTTGCCGGCGCCGAGCAGGCCTTCGCCGCCGCCGCGCAGCATCGGCCGCAATGGAATGCGCCGGCGCTGGCGCTCGGGCATTTGCAGTTTCGTGCAGGGCGCTACGCCGACGCACAGCGCGCATTCGAGCGGGCGCTTGCACTCGACGCCGATTCGATCGAGGCCATGGGCAATCTTGCGCTGACGCTGCAACGGAGCGGCCGGCCGGACCTCGCGCAACCATATCTGGAACGGGCGCGTGCGCTCGCGCCGGCAGATGTACGGCCGTGGTTCGCACTGCGGACCAATCTGCTGCAGCTCGGACGGATCGAGGAGGCGGTGCAGGACTTCCTGCGCTTCGAATCCGGCGCCCCGCTGTCGGCGGAACTGGTCGTCACCGGGCTCATGTTTTCGCGCCTGCTCGGCGATGCCGGCTACGAGGCGAAATATCTGCCGCTGGCGCTCGAATGGCCGTACCGCCCGGACCAGGCCGACCTCGCCGCTGTCACGGTATCGCGCATCCAGTACTGCGACGTTCCGCGCGAAGCGATCTTGCGCATGTATCAGGCCTACAACCGGCTGCAGCAGGCCAACCGCGGTACCGCGCCCTCGCTTGCCCTCGTGCGACCGGTCACCGACGTCATCCGCGTCGGCTATCTGTCGGCTGACTTCCGCGTGCACGTCATGGGCCGGTTGCTGCGCGACGTGATCGCAGCGCACGACCGCGCACATTTTTCGGTGCATCTGTACTCGCTGACGCCGCGTGCCAACGAAGACAGCCTGAGTGCCGAATTCCGTGCGCTCGCGCAATCCTTCACGGCACTCGCCGAGCTCGACGATCTCGCCGCGGCACGGTCGATTGCTGCCGACGGCGTGGACATCCTCGTCGATCTCATGGGTCATTCGGCCGGGTCGCGGCCGGGCATCCTGCTGTGGAAGCCCGCGCCGGTGATCGCGACGCATCTCGGCTACCACGGTTGCATCGGCCTCGCGCAGGTCGACTACAAGCTCACCGACGCATTCGCCGACCTGCCGGACGCCGCCGCGTATCAGATCGAGTCGCCGCTGGTGCTCGATACCTGCGTGCTGCCCGTGCGCCGCGTCGCACCGGGCGCGACGGCGGCGACGCGCGCCGAACTCGGCGTCGCGCCGGGCGCGTTCGTATTCGGCGCTTTCGCGAGCCTGCTCAAGCTCGCTCCGCGCTGCCTCTTGCTGTGGCGGCAGATCCTCGAGCGCGTGCCCGAGGCAGTGCTCGCGTTCTCGCCGCTCAATGCCGATGAGCAGCCGATCTACCTGCGCCGAGTCTCCGGGTTCGGCATTCCCGCAACGCGCGTCGCGTTCATTCCCACGCCGCGGGGCGAAGCGGAGGGACGCGCACGTTACCGGCTGGTCGATGCCGTGCTCGATACGCTGCCGTACACCGGCGGCGACACGACCGCGGTGGCGCTGGACATGGGCGTGCCGGTGGTCACGCGCGTCGGCGAGCGTCACGCCGAACGCATGTCCTACAGCCTGCTTGCGCATCTCGGCGTCACCGACACGGTCGCGCACAGCGACGAAGACTACGTCGCGATCGCCTGCCGCCTGGCGCGGGACGCGCCATGGCGGAGGGGCATCGCCTCCGCCATCAGCGAGCGCATGGCGACGACGGCGATGGCAGACCCCGTTCGCTACGCCCGCAGTCTCGAAGCCGGCTACCGCCGCGCGCTCGCCGCGCAGGCAGCCTGACGCATGCACCTCCACATCCTCGGCATCTGCGGCACGTTCATGGGCGGCATCGCGGCCATTGCACGCCAGGCGGGCCACACCGTGACCGGCTGCGATGCCAACGTGTACCCGCCGATGAGCACGCAACTGCAGTCGCTCGGCATCGCGCTGACCGAGGGCTACGCCGCCGCTCAGCTCGACGGCGTCGCGAAAACCGCCGACGTGTTCGTGATCGGCAACGCCATCTCGCGCGGCAATCCGCTGCTCGAAGCGATCCTCGACTCGGGCCGGCCGTATACCTCGGGACCGCAATGGCTGGCGGAAACGGTGCTGCCCGGCAAGTGGGTGCTGGCCGTGGCCGGGACGCACGGCAAGACCACCGCGACGGCGTTGCTCGCGTGGATTCTCGAGCATGCCGGCCTGCAGCCCGGATTCCTGATCGGCGGCGTCGCCGTCGACTTCGACGTGTCGGCGCGGCTGACCGACAGCGCATTCTTCGTGATCGAGGCCGACGAATACGACACCGCGTTCTGCGACAAGCGGTCGAAATTCGTGCACTACCGGCCGCGCACCGCGATCCTGAACAATCTCGAACACGACCACGCCGACATCTTTCCGGACCTGGCCGCGATCGAGACGCAGTTCCATCATCTGGTGCGCACGGTTCCGCGCCAGGGCCGGCTGATCGTGAACGGCGGCGAAGACAGCCTTCGTCGCGTGCTCGCCCGGGGTTGCTGGAGCGAGGTCGAACGCTTCGGCTTTGCCGCAGGTTGCGGATACCGGCTCCGACTGGACGATCGCGGTGGACGGCACGATCAAGCTTGGCGGCGCGCCGCAGGGCGTGCTCGAACGCTTCGCGCTGATCGGGCGCCACAACCAGCTCAATGCGCTGGCGGCGATCGGCGCCGCCCGGCATGTCGGCGTTCCGGTGCCGCACGCGCTTACCGCGCTCGCGGCGTTTCGCGGCATCAAGCGCCGGCTCGAGTTGCGTGGCACGGTCGGCGGCGTCAGCGTCTACGACGACTTCGCGCATCATCCGACCGCGATCGCGACCACGCTCGACGGCCTGCGGCGGGCGGTTGGCACGTCCCGCATCCTGGCCGTGCTCGAACCGCGATCGAACACGATGAAGCTGGGCACGATGAAGGCGCAGCTGCCGGCCAGCCTTGCCGCGGCCGATCGCGTCTATCTGTTATTCCGCCAACCTCGGCTGGGACGTGGCGGGGGCGCTGGCGCCGCTGGGATCGCGCGCGGAAGTGCACGCCGACCTCACCGCATTGATCGACGCCATCGCGCACGAAGCGCGATCCGGCGACAAGATCCTGGTCATGAGCAACGGCGGCTTCGGCGGCATCCACGAAAAGCTGCTGGCGCGCCTTGCCGCCAGAGGCTGACGCGTGCCCGCGACCATCGTGTACCTGCACGGCCTCAACAGCGCTCCATCGTCGGTGAAGGCGCGTGCGCTCGGTGCCGCGATCGCCGCGCTGCCGGTGGCCTCGCGTCCCGAGTACAGCGTGCCGAAACTGCATCATCGGCCCGCCGTTGCGATGCGCGACGTCGCCGCCTGGATCGATGAGCGCAAACCGGCATCGCTTACTCTTGTCGGCAGCTCGCTCGGCGGTTTCTATGCGACCTGGCTGGCTGAGCGCCAGGGTGCCAACGCCGTGATGATCAACCCCTCGGTGCGACCGTTTACTGATCTCGAGCGCTATCTCGGTCCGCAGCGCAATCTGTACACGGGCGAGGAATACGAACTCACGCGCGAACACTTCGCCGAACTGGCGACGCTCCGGATCGAGCGCATCACGCGGCCCGAACGCTATTTCCTGCTCACCCAAAGTGGCGACGAAGTCCTGGATTGGCGCGAAGCGGTGGCGTATTACGGCGGCGCGTGGCAATCCGTGGTGGGTGGCGGCGATCACGCGTTCCAGGATTTCGAGACGCAGATTCCCTCGATACTGCGCTTCGCAGGCGTGTCCCTGCGGTGAAGGCGAGAACCTACGACGTGGCGATCGTCGGCGCCGGGCCGGCCGGCATCGCGGCAGCGACGCTCGCCGTGGAGCTCGGCCTCGATGCGGTGCTGCTCGACGAGCAGGACGGGCCCGGCGGACAGATGTTTCGAGACCTGGCCACCGCCTCCCTCAGCGCCGCGCAGGACTGGGTCCGGAATACGAGCGCGGCCTGGCATTGCTCGCCGCGCTCGAACGGTCCCGCGCGCGCCTCATTGCACGAGCGAGCGTCGCGGGCGTGCAGGTCGGCACCGAGGACTTCGAACTTTGCGTCGCATGCGACAGCGGAGCGTCGATCATGCGCGCGCGCTGCGTGATCCTCGCCGGGGGTGCGGTGGAACGACCCCTGCAGATCGAAGGCTGGACGCTTCCCGGCGTCACGTCCGCGGGCGTGGTGCTGCGCCAGCTGCAGACAGCCGCACCGGTGCCGGAAGGCCGCGTTGTGCTCGCGGGCTGCGGGCCGTTGCTGTACCTGGCGGCGCAGCAGTTGCGCCGCGCCGGCGCCGACGTCGTAGCCTTGCTGGATACGCTCAGCGCGCGCCGCCTTGTGCGCGCGCTGCCCAGCGCTGTCGAATTCGTGCGATCGTCCCTACTATGCTCGCGGTGCGAAGCTGCTGCAGGAAATCAACGAGACCGTGCCGATCTACCACGACATCATCGAACTTGCTGCGCTGGGCACCGACAAGCTGGCGTCGGTGCGCTTCAACGCGAACAAACGCACGCAGACGCTGATCGCGGATCGATTGGTGCTGCATCAGGGCATCGTGCCGGAGACCCATCTCGCCGATCTGCTCGGATGCGACATGGCGTGGGACGACACGGCGGCCTGCTGGCGTCCGGTGGTCGACGCCTGGGGGGCGAGCAGTGTCGCCGGCGTCAGCATCGCCGGTGATGGTGCGGGGATCATGGGCGCGGAAGCCGCCGCCCACCGAGGCGCGCTGTCTGCGCTGGGTACTGCCACGGCACTCGGCCGGATCGATGCCGCGAAGCGCGATGCGATGGCCGTCGCGCATCGCCGTGCGCTCGCGCAAGCGCTGCGCGGTCGCCGCTTCCTCGACACCGTCTACCGACCGCCGGATCGCTTCCGCGTGCCGCGCGGCGATGCCATCGTCTGTCATTGCGAAGGCGTCAGCGCGCGGCGAGTTGATCGCCGCGCTGCGCGAAGGTTGCAGCGGTCCCAACCAGTTGAAAGCATCGACGCGTTGCGGCATGGGCACGTGCCAGGGGCGCGATTGCGGCCTTGCAGTCACCGAACTCATCGCGCACGAGCGCAATGTGCATCCGTCGGTGGTCGGACGCTTCCGGGCGCGCTTTCCGGCACGCCCGCTGACGCTCGGCCAGCTCGCGTCGCTGCCGAGCAGCGTGGCCGAGCGCGATGCGGTGACGCGAATGCCCGACGACGATTGATCGGACGATGCGGGGTGGTCACGGTCAAGGCATGTGCACGCCAGAGGAATATACTTCCCGCATGACCAAGCCCACGCTGGCCGACAAGCTCGTCGTCGCGATTTCGTCGCGGGCGTTGTTCGACCTCACCGAGAGTCACCGCATTTTCGTGGAGCAGGGCGTCGATGCGTACCAGCGCTACCAGATCGAGCACGAGGACGAGATTCTCGAGCCGGGTCCTGCGTATGCGCTGGCGAAGAAACTGTTGCGCCTGAACCGTCCCGACAAGCAGTATGTGGAAGTGCTCTTGCTGTCGCGCAATTCGGCCGACACCGGCCTGCGCGTGTTCAATTCGATCAAGCATTACGGCCTGGACATCACGCGCGCAGCGTTCACCAAGGGCGAGCCCACGTCGCGCTACGTGCCCGCCTTCGGTTCGCACCTGTTCCTGTCCGCGGATACCGAGGACGTCAAGCGCGCGCTCGACGACGGCTACGCGGCGGCGACGATCTTTCCCAGCGTATTCAGGAACGAGACCGACGAACTGCGCATCGCCTTCGACGGCGACGCGGTTCTGTTCTCCGACGAGGCGGAACGCGTCTACCAGGAGCAAGGTCTTGCCGCGTTTTCCCGCAGCGAGACCGACGCCGCGCTGCAACCGCTGACCGGCGGCCCCTTCAAGGATTTCCTCGCGGGGCTGCACCGCATCCAGTCGGATTTCCCGGAGGACGCGAGCCCGATCCGCACTGCGCTGGTCACCGCGCGCAGCGCGCCGGCGCACGAACGGGTGATTCGCACCCTGCGCGCGTGGAACATCCGCATCGACGAAGCGCTGTTTCTCGGCGGACTCGACAAGGGCGAGTTCCTGCGCGCATTCGGTGCCGACATTTTCTTCGACGACCAGCGCACGCATGTCGAATCGGCGTCGAAGCATGTCGCCACCGGACACGTTCCGCATGGGATCGCGAACGAGTAGGAATTACTCCGAGGGGGACGGTGAATCGACAGTACGGGCCGCTGTTCACAGGGCTCGTTGCGACATCGCGCCAGCCAGCCACGTGAGAAAACGTCTTTTGCGGATTGACCGAATCCGAGCGTTGCGGCGGAACAACCGAGCGGCCAAGCGCGCTCGCGCGGCAACCGCACCTTCCATGTCGGTGACGAGATGAATTGGGTCCAGATCGCCTGGATCATGATGTCCGCGGCTAGCCTGACGCTCGGTATCATCCATCTTTTTGTCTGGTTCAAGCAGAGATCGCAATACGCCCACCTGCTTTTTTTCGCGCTCGCGGTTTCGGCCACTGCTTTCGGCGCCTTCGAGTTGGCGATGATGCGTGCACAATCCCCTGCCGGCTACGCGACCACGCTGCGCTGGGCCCACGTGCCGCTCGCCATGTTCGTGCTATCGATTGTCTGGTTCGTGCATTCCTATTTCGACGCTGGGAGATTCTGGCTTGCCTGCGCGACCTCCGGTTTTCGGCTGCTAGGTCTCGGCCTTAATTTCGCAACCGGCGCGAATATTAACTTCCGCGAGGTTACTTCGTTGGCTCACGTGACGCTGTGGGGGGACGCTGTCGTTTCGGGGCCGGTCGGCGTCGCCAATCCGTGGAATATCGTGCCCCAGATTGGCAACCTGCTCCTCGTCGCATTCGTCGCCGATGCTTCCGTCACGCTCTGGCGTCGCGGCGGCCCCGGTGCGCGTCGCCGCGCGGCCGTCGTCGGCGGGAGTCTCCTGGTGTGCATTGTCGCCATCGCAGGTTTCGCAGCCCTGATTACTCTAGGGCTAGTTCATGCACCCACGATCGTCATGCCGGGCGTCTTCATCGTCGTCCTGGCGATGGGCTATGAGCTCGGCTGGGACGTGATCGCGGCGGCGCAGCTTGCGGCGCAGCTCCGCGCGAGCGAGCTGCGCTTCCGAGCGGTCGTCGAAGCGGTGCCGAGCGCGATCCTTCTGGTTGACGACAAAGGCATGATCATGCTCGCCAACATGCAGGCCGAAACCGTGTTCGGTTACCAGCGCGCGGAGCTCATTGCGAAGCCGGTGGAAATGCTGATTCCGGAACGATTTCGCACGGCGCACGTCGGACTGCGGCGCGCCTATGCAAGGGACGCGCGGCCGCGAGCGATGGGGGCCGGGCGCGAGTTGTTCGCATGCCGCAAGGACGCCAGCGAAATCCCCGTGGAAGTTGCGCTCAGTCCAATGCCGACCGAGGATAGATTGTCCGTATTGGTGTCGGTCGTCGACATCACTGAGCGCCGGCGCGTGGAGCGGGCAACGGCCCGCCAGCGCGACGAGCTTGCGCACCTGTCGCGGGTCGCGATGCTAGCGGAGTTGTCCGGATCGCTCGCGCACGAACTCAACCAGCCGCTGACAGCCATTCTGAGCAATGCGCAGGCGGCGCAGCGCTTTCTCGCACACAGCCCGCCGCGCGTCGAAAAGCTCGCGGAAATCCTCGCCGACATCGTGAAGAGCGATCACCGTGCCGGAGCGGTGATTCAGCGGCTCCGATCCCTGCTAAGGAAGGAAGAGGCTCAACGTCATCCGCTCGACGTCAATGACGTGGTTGAAGAATCGCTGCGTCTGATGCGCAGTGACTTGATGAACCGGCAGGTAGCGGTCAGCACCGACCTCGACGAAGCGCTGCCGACCGTGAGCGGCGATCGGAACCAACTGCAGCAGGTGTTGCTGAACTTCGTGATCAATGGATGCGACGCGATGGATGGCAAGGAAGTGGACCGCGAGCTGTTCGTGCGAACGCGAGCGACTGCGCAAGGGAAGGTCGAGGTCTCCGTCGCTGACTGTGGCTCAGGAATACCGCCGGCGGATCTCGAACGGGTATTCGAGCCGTTCGTGACCACCAAATTGCACGGCCTGGGTCTGGGTCTCGCCATCTGCCGATCGATCATCGAGGCCCACGGCGGTCGCCTGTGGGCGACCAACAATGCGGATCGGGGCGCTACCTTGCACTGCGAATTGCCGGCCAAGAGGGACTGACGTCGATGGGAGAACCGCAGCCAACGGTTTACGTGGTCGATGACGATCCCGACCTGTTGCGGGCGATCGAGCGGCTGCTCCAATCCGCTGGATTGAGCGTTACCACTTTCGCATCGGCCCACAAGTTTCTCGATGAGTATGACCGGAACGCTCCGGGTTGCCTCGTGCTTGACCTCGCACTCCCGGGTTTGAACGGTCTCGAGCTGCAGCGAGTGCTGGAACAACAGGCGAGCGTGCTGCCAATCGTCTTTCTTACCGGCCGTGGCGACATCGCAGCGAGTGTTCAGGCGATGAAGCATGGCGCGGCGGACTTCCTCACCAAACCGATAGACGACACTGCGCTGATTGCCGCCATTCACGACGCCCTGGCCAAGGACCAGGTACTCCGGCGCGCGAGCGTGGAGCGAGAGCGCGTTGCGAAATGCCTCGCGACGCTTACCGAGCGCGAACGGCAGGTTCTCGAGCAGATCGTCGCCGGACGGCTTAACAAGCAGATCGCCGCTGAGCTCGGCACCGTCGAGAAGACGATCAAATTTCATCGCGGCAACCTGATGCGCAAGATGGGTGTGCGTGTCGTTGCCGATCTGGTGAAGCTGGCTGAACGCGCGGGCGTTGGCCGGACGCCCAGGGCCTGACGTAGCGCCCCATCGCCTGCGCCGCGGCGGATACCTGGACCAAGGTCCAGTTACATCGCCCGCCTCCGCTTGATACCGTGCGGTCAAGATGTTGAGCGACGTGCCGCTGCTAGCCGTAGTGGACGACGATGCAGGTGTGCCCGCGAGTCGCGCGTTGGCTGCGGAACTCACGCTCCTCACGAAATGGGCCGCGCGTGATGGAGGCATCTCCAAACTTCGCGCGCGCCGCTAACCCGCCAAAGGGGGGTGTCGCGACGACCAGGCCGAACAGAATACGTCACATTGCTCGAATTGAGCGCTACGTGGGAGACCAGCGTCATGAATTCGATCGGTTTCGACCCAAAGCACCTGAAGGGCAGTGAAACGCCGTGGGTCCCGTTCACGCCGTACAACGAGAAGGTCGGCATCAAGCTTCTGCACGTCGACCCTTCCCGCGGCGAAATGGTGCTGCTGATGCGGGTGCCGGCCGGGACCTATCTCGGCGCGCACAATCACCGCGGCCGCGTGGTCCTCTACACGATCAAGGGCGGCTGGCGCTACATGGAGCACGATTGGATCTCGCGCGAAGGCGACTTCGTGTACGAGACCGCGGGCTCGCGGCACAGCTTCCAGGGCGAAGCCGGCGCGGACACGGAGATGTTCGTGCTGGTCGACGGCTCGCTTGAATTTCTCGATGAGTCCGGCAACATCGCCGCCATCGAGGATTGGCGGACGATGCTGCAGCGCCTGGAGGCGCACTGCAAAGCCCACGGCATCGCGGTGCCGGAGCTCACGAAGTTCCCCGCGGCTCACGCTTGATCCTATGGAAGTACATCCCCTGCGCTGCAGGCGGATACCTGGACCAAGGTCCAGTTGGATCGGCTGCCAGCGTTTGATACCGTGCGGACAACATGGTGAGCGACGTGCCGCTGCTAGCTGTCGTGGACGACGATGCGGACGTGCGCGTTGCCTTGACGCGACTCGTTGCCTCCGCCGGTTTCGCGGTCGAGGCGTTCGCGTCCGGCGCGGCGTTTCTGCGCTCGATCGAGAACCACGAACCGGACTGTGTCGTGCTCGACCTGCATATGCCCGATATGAGCGGATTCGACGTTCAAGGCGCGCTCGCCAATGGTCATGCGGCGCTGCCGGTCGTTGTCATCACGGGACACGACACTCCCGAATCGCGCGCACGGGCGATTCAATTGGGTGCAAAGGTCTATCTCTGCAAGCCCGTCAACGACCAAGCGTTGCTTGCGGCGATCGACACCGCCATCAGTGGCGTATCGCCTTGACCGTGCACGCGACAATCCTGCGGCTCGCCGCTCAAAGTCTCGCGAAGGACATGAGATGAAGACACGCTTGGCAATGTTCGCGCTAGCCGCTTGTCTCGTTTCGCCTCAGATCGCGGCGCAGATTTTCTCGTGGGATCCCTTGAAGGACGTGCAGGACGTGCTGCCCGAAGGCACGCCGAACGAAGGCAAGATCATTCAGGCGAGGACGCAGGTGCGAGAAATGGCGCAGGACGCGCTTGCCAAGCTGTACGAGATCACGCCAGGCACCCGTCGCACCGTCGAAGGCGCGGCGGGCTACGCCGTGTTCAGCACGTTCGGCGTCAAGCTCTTCTTCGCCGGTGGTACGACCGGCAAGGGCATGGTCGTCAACAAGCGGACCAGTCGCCAGACCTTCATGAAGATGGTTCAGGTGCAGGGTGGCCTGGGGTTCGGCGTGAACCAGAATCGTCTGATCTTCGTCTTCACCAACGAACAGGCGCTGAGGAACTTCATCAACCAAGGCTGGGAGTTCGGTGGTCAGGTCAACCTTTCCGCTATGGCGGGTGGCCAGGGGAGCATGTTCAGCGGCGCGGCCGCGGTCTCGCCCGGCGTGTACCTGTACCAGCTGACGCAGACTGGCCTTTCGGCATCGCTCACCGTCGGCGGCACGAAATTCTTCAAGGATCCCGACCTGAACTGAAGGTTTCGCTTTGATAAAGCGAACTCTTGATTGCGGCGGCGTGGGCCGGCAAGACCCACTCAGATTTCGACAGTGGTCTCTTCATTTAACATTGCCTGTTCATTGTCGTACTGATCAGCATCTTTATCCGGTTCAAGCGTCTCTGGCACGATCAGAACGAACCGATGGTGGGAAGTTGAGGTCATGTTTGATCGGTGCATGCGGAGAGATATCATGAACCAACGAGCCTTTGTCCTTCGAGCCGCGCCGGACGCGGCGTCGAATAGCAGCATTCAGCTTTCGCCAACTGGAGCCGCAGTCATGAGTTCACGTCTGTTGGCAGCAAGCTGTGCCGTCGTTGCGCGTAACGCTCGGCGCCTGCCAGAAGAAGGAGCCCGAACCACCCGCGCCGGCGAAGTCCGTCGCGAACGAGCCGGCCAACAAGACGGCGGCAGCCGCCGCCCCGGCCGCGCCGGTTGCCGCCCCGGCGCCTGCCGCGCAGCCGAATCCGGAGCGCAACGCCTATTTCGGCGAGGAACACATCCACACGAGCTGGTCGGTCGACGCCTGGGTGATGGGGAACCGCACCACCGGCCCGGCGGACGCCCTGAAGTACGCCCAGGGCGAGGCCATCAAGCACCCGATGGGCTTCGACATCAAGATCGACACGCCGATGGACTTCATGGGCGTGACCGATCATTCGGAGTACGTCGGCGTCACCAGGGAGGCCAACACCCCGGGATCCTACGTGAGCAAGCTGCCCGAGGCGCAGCCCATGATCATGAAGGATCCGAACAGCAAGGAAGAGCAAAACCGCGTTTTCTCGTATCTGCTCAAGCTCGCCGGAAGCGCGCCGGTGAAGGCGTTCATGGACCCGAAGATCACGTCCACGGTGTGGAAGGAAAACGTCAAGATCGCCGACGAGAACAACTACCCCGGCAAGTTCACCGCGTTCTGCTCGTACGAGTGGACTTCGATGCCCGGCAACCGCAACCTGCACCGCAACGTCTTCTTCCGCGCCTGCGACAAGGTTCCGGACTATCCCTTCAGTGCGCTCGACTCCAATCGCCCCACGGAACTGTGGAACTGGATGGACGCGCAGCGCAAGGCGGGCAACGAGCTCCTCGCCATCTCGCACAACGCCAACGTCAGCGACGGATGGATGTACCCGGTCGATGTCGACAACACCACCGGGCGACCGATCGATGCGGCCTGGGCGGCCGCGCGCGACCGCAACGAGCGCCTGGTCGAGATCAAGCAGGGCAAGGGGCAGTCGGAGGCCCACCCGCTGCTGTCGCCCAACGACGAATTCGCCAGCTACGAGATGTACGAGGCCATCCTCGGCCTGTCCGGCCAACGTCGGCCGCATCGACCACATCACGGGCAGCTACGCGCGCCAGGCGTACAAGGACGGCATCACCATGCAGGACGTGCGCGGCTACAACCCGTACAAGTTCGGCATGGCCGGCGGCTCCGATTCGCACAACACAGTCAGCGAGGCCGCTTCCAAGGTCGCGGGGGCGGTCGAAAAGGACTTCGAGGAGTTGAAGGAGAAGGTGGAGGGGGCGTCGATCGGGCCAACGCAGGATATTAAGAAATAGCGCCAGATGCGAGAAGAGCGGTGCAGCGGTGGTCGAACCCGGCCCATTGCCGCCGATGGGCAGCGGAGCTCTGCGCGCAGACCTCGGGTCCGGCGCACGCGACCAATGATACGGGTCCTGTTCGCGGTGGCGCTGTGGTGCGCGAATGCGGGGGCGATGGCTTGTCCGCTGTGCATGGGCGCGTTCCAGCCATCCGAGGCGGAGGATTTGATCACTGCGTCGCACGCGGTGCTGGCGGTTCCGACCGCCGACACGAGCCGTTTCCGGGTCATCGAAGTCGTCAAGGGCGAGCGCCCGGCGGGCGGCACGGTCGAGGGTGGCTACCCCCGCAATAGCCACGCCCTCGAAACGGCGGGGTCAAGGAGCGACAAGCCACTGCTGCTCGTTCGCGACGACCTGTTGCCGACGTGGACCGTCCTCGGCATGATCGGCGCCGATCATCTTGGCTGGCTGCGCAAGCTCGCGGCGGGAAAGCCCGCTGCGCAAATGAGCCCGGAGGACTGGCGCATCCGCGCCGCACTCGTCCTCCCCTATCTCGAGAGCCGCGAAGCCGCTGGCGGCGGAGATGGCGTACGACGAGCTCGCCGCCGCGCCATACCCCGCGCTGCGAACGTTGAAATCGCGCCTCGCCGCGCCTACGGTTCGCCGGTGGGTCGCGGATCCGGAGCGCCTTGGCTACAGCCACTGGTACCTCCCGCGGCCGGGATTACGGTGATGGTGCAGGATGCCGTCCGCCTCGAGCAGCACCTCGAGGCGGCGGCGTGGACGTCGAGCGATGCGACGAACGTCAGCCCGATGATTGCCGCCGATCTGGAGCTTAGGGGACCGTCGCGCCTGGCGTGGGTGGACGAGAAAAACATGCGCCGTCGTTCGACCCGCGAGCTCGAAGCGGCGCTGCTCGCGCTCTCCGTGCAGGCCAACGCGAACGGCGTCATCCCGCGTGAGCGGGTAATCGAGTTCGTACCGGACGTTCATCAAGGCAGCACCGGGAACTCGCCGATCTTCTCGTGGCGCCGGACCTGGCTAGCCCTGGAAGTGCTGGGACGCCGTGCCGGAATATGTCGCGCTGACTGATCTGATATCCCGCAACATTACGCATCGCGATCGCCATCGCCGCGTATTCGCGGCGGAGCCCGGCGGGCAGCGTGGATCTCGCGGGCGCCGGTCGCGTCGGAGTCGCGTGCCGCGAAGCGGGAGGCCGGCGCGGCTCGCGAGACGAATGCCACGCACGTCGTGCCTTGATGATGTTCGCACCTCTCCCGGCCTAGACCGCGCTTAGCTCATGCAATGCGGCTCCGGGGAGCCATTGCTCCATTTTCTCCTCCTCGGCGCGATTCTGTTTGGCATGTACGCCTACGCCGAGCGAGGCCGCAGCGGCGTCGAGCCATCACGGCACATCGAGCTGTCGGTCGACGACCTCGGCCAGCTCGCGCTGCTGTTCCAGTCGCATGGAGGCGCGACCCGACCCCTGGATGAGTTCGGCCGCATGGTCGAGACCAAGGTGCAGGAGGAGGTCTGTATCGCGAGGGCCTCGCGATGGGCCTCGACAAGGACGACACGATTGTGAAGCGCCGCATGGCGCAGAAGATGCAGTTCATCTCGAGGACGTCGCGGCCGCGCGCGCGCCGACGTCCGGCGAGCTCAAGGTCTGGTTCGAGGAAAATACCGACAGGTTCCAGGAGCCGCCGGCGCGTCTCCTCCGCCACCTGTACTTCTCGCCCGACAAACGTGGCACACGCGCAAAGGACGACGCCATCGACGCCCTTGCCAAGCTCGCGGGCTGCCGGAGGATGCCAAGCTCGCGGCGACGCTGGCCGATCCTTTCATGTTCCAGGAGCATTACCGCGATCGCGCGCCGGACTACCTCGGCAAGGAGTTCGGTCCAGTGTTCGCGCTTGCCGTGGCGGAGCTGCTGGGATGGATCGTGGCAGGGCCCTGATCGAATCGGGATTGGGCGCGGCATCGAGTCTTTGTCGACACGCTCGTCCCCGGCCGCCTTCCTTCCTTCGAGGAGATCGAGGGTAACGTGAAAAACAGCGTGGCTTTCCGAGCAGAAGACAACGGCCTGGGAAAAGGCGTACAAGGGCATGCGGGCGAAGTACACGGTGTTGATACCCGCGCCGCCCTCGACGCACAGACGGCCGCGCGCATCGCCGCGGCGCCACGCCGGAAAAAGAATTACCCCTCCATCGGGCGAGGGCCGCCAATGACAAAACGCGGCGCGTTGCCTTCAAGGGCGCTTCTGCTGTCATCGGGCTCATGCCGCTCGCGTCGTTCGCACACGAGGCGCGCCCGGCATACCTTGAGGTACTGCACCCGGCCAGTTCCGTGCTCTGGCGGGTACCGGTCCTGGCAGAGGACGCGGCTGCCGCTTGTGCTCCAGTTGCCGGAGGACGTCGTAAACGTGAAGCCGCCCACGGTCGAGGAGTCCGCGGATTCTCTCCTCGATGCGATGGATCGATGCCGGGCCGAACGGGCTCGCAGGCAAGCGCATCGATATTGCAGGACTTCAACTCACGATTACCGATGCGCTGATTCGGGTCGAGACTCCTGGAACGGCAGGACGATCCAGGACCTGGTTTTTGCCTCCTTCGCAGCCATGGGTCGGAGCTCGCCGCCACCCACATCCAGGTGGGAGGTGATGGCACCTGCATCGTCGAGGGCATCCGGCACATCCTCTTCGGCGCCGACCATCATGCTCTTCGTGCTCGGCCTGCTGCTCATCGTCAGGAACCGCTGGATGCTCGCGAAGACCGTCACCGCCTTCACCGTCGCCCACAGCCTCACGCTCGCCGTCGCCACCCTCGGCTACGCGCAGGCGCCGGCGCTGCCGCTCAACGCCGCCATCGCGCTTGAGCATCCTGTTCCTCGGACCCGAGATTGTCCGCGCCTGGCGCGGCGAGACGAGCTTCACCATCCGTCACCCGTGGGTGGTGGCATTCGCATTCGGGCTTTTGCACGGCTTCGGGTTTGCGAGCTGCGCTGACCGGCGCGGGCTCCCGCGCGCACGGAGCTGCCCGCTGGCGCTCGTCTCGTTCAACGTCGGCGTGGAGCTCGGGCAGCTCGGTTTCGTGGCGCCTTGTTCTAGCGCTGGAACGCTCCTTCCGCGTGCTGGAGGTTCGCTGGCCGCGCTGGGTGCAGGCGCTTCCCGGCTACACGGTGGGATCGCTCGGGCGCGTTCTGGACGATCCAGCGCGTCGCGATGCTTCTCGGTGCGCGCGAGGAGTAGCGGACGACGCCGGCCGGTGCAAGCCCGTCGCGTGCGGGGCGCACAGCCGGTGGCCGCTCTGGCGATCCTCTGGG
Source organism: uncultured beta proteobacterium (assembly GCA_963821485.1). Lineage (GTDB taxonomy): Bacteria > Pseudomonadota > Gammaproteobacteria > Burkholderiales > Casimicrobiaceae > PALSA-1003. The sequence continues at coordinate 159,345 of CAWGEB010000008.1, read as the reverse complement.
CGCGAGCCGCGCTTCGCGCACCTGCAGGCAGGGCGAGGCTACGGGGTTGCTGACGGGTTTCCTGCACCCGCATCTCTGGGCTCGACCACGTTCTCGCGATGGTCGCCGTCGGTCTGTGGGGCGCGCAGCTTGGCTGCCCCGGCCATCTGGCTCTCGCCGGTCGCCTTCCCGCATGGTGATGGCGTTGGGCGGCATGCTCGGGCCTCATGGGCGTGCCATCCCCGGGCGTCGGAGATCGGAATCGCGGCGTCGGCCATCCTGCTCGGAGCTGCCGTGATGTTCGAAGTGCGGCCGCCCCTTGTCGTCGCGGCTGTCCTGGTCGGCGTTCTTCGCGATCTTCCACGGACTACGCGCACGGCACCGAACTGCCGCCCGGCCAGAGCGGCACTGCTCTACGAGCATGGGCTTCGTCATCGCCACCGGCTGCCTGCACGCGCGTGGGCATCGGCATCGGCGCCGTCCATCGAGTGGCCGTGGGGGACAGCGAACTGCCGCGCGGCGCCGGCACGGCTGCGTCGCGGCGGGCGGCTGTACTCTTTCATGTGGAAGGCGTTCGCGTGGAAGGCCGCGACGCACGTCGCGGCTGCCGATGCGCGCGCGCGTCGCCATTCTCTCGGTCGCGATAGGGTCCCGCGACCGGCCGACGCGCACCTCAACTGCGACCGGCATGGGGCCCGATCTACGACGGCCTGATGCACTTCCTGACCAGTCCCGGAGGATCTGGTGCCAGTGCCTCGGCGCTCGCGCTGCTGGCCGGCCTTCGCGGCGCAGCTCTACGGACGCCGAGCGACTCTTCGCGCTGCCCGCGGCGTGGCTGCTGGGCGGCCTGCCCGGACTTGCCGGCGGCGACCGCCAACGCCGGCGCAGCTGCGGACCGTCGCTCTGCGTTTCTGCTGCTGGGCGGGCTGGTCGCCGTCGACGCCAGGCTCTCGCTGCGCGCGACGACCGCACTCGTGCGGCGCTGCTCGGCCTCTGTTCACGGATACCTCAATGGAACAGGGAATGGGCCAGCTCCGGCGCCGACGATCTGTGGCGTTGCATCGGGACTCGCTGCTCGCGGTGTTCGTTCTGGTCGCACTCGCCGCCGCGCTCGTCGTGCAACTGCGGGCGGCAGTGGGCGCGCATCGCCGTCCGCGTTGGCGGAAGCTGGATCGCCGCAAGCGGCCTTCTCATGCTCGGCTGGCACATTCGCGGGACTTAGAGCGAGGCGCGGGTGTTGAGGGCCATCGACGCGGCCGCCCGAGAGGCCGAGCCGCGTACGGCCCCCACGCAGATGGCGCCCCCGCCCGCGGTGACGAAGCAGGCGAAGGCGTTTACGTCGGCCGCGATGTCGTTCATATTGGAAATTGGCATTCTGACCGACGAAAACGGCGCTGAGGATCAAGATGTACGGCGCCGAAGCAGAAGCGGCCGCAATGGCGGCGCTGGCGACATCGCGCCAGTGACGCCCGCCACGCGCTCGCCTGCGACTATCGACGCGCACGTCGACGCGGCGTCGTCCAGGCGCCCCGCGAGGAAATGCAGCGCCCCCTGACCGCACTCGATACCTGGACCAAGGTCCAGTTGGACCGGCTGCCCGCCCCTGATACCGTGCGCTCATGATGGCGAGCGACGCGCAGCGGCTAGCGGTAGTGGACGACGTTGCAGACGCGCGCGAGTATCGCTACGACGTGGCGTTCAAGTTTACGGGCAAGATCGACCTGGTGACCTTCAACGTCGGGGAGGAGAAGTTGACGGCGGAGGAACAGGAAGTGGTTCACAAGGCCCTCGCGCGGGCGCGCGACGAGCTCTAGCCCAGGACCAGCGCGATGAAATGGGCGCTTGTACTTGCTGTTGTGGGCGAAGCCGCGACCGGTGCGGGATTGCTCCTACTTCCGTCGCTCGTTGGGCGATTGTTGCTCGGCGAGGAACTTACCGGCGTAGCCGTCGTGGTCGCGCGCGTCCTCGGCATTGCGCTGATTGCGCTAGGGATCGCCTGCTGGCCGGGCCCGCCGCGGGTCGGCATGTTAGTCTACAGCACGGCCGTCGCGCTGTATCTCGCCTATGTCGGCTACGCGGACGGTTTTGCCGGCATCCTTCTTTGGCCGGCTGTCGTCCTACACGTGATCCTGACGGGACTGTTCGATCCGGCCCGCGACGAGCGACAAGGCAACGACGGCATAGAGCCGATGCGCCGACTATGGTTGCGCCAGCATGAATGTTCTGCGAACCCCGGAATCGCGCTTCGACGACCTTGTCGGACTATCGGTTCGCGGCGCGGTATCACGAAGTGGCATCGGGGCTGGATTGCATTACGTCGACGAAGGCCCACGCGATGCGGCGCCCGTGCTGATGCTGCACGGCGAGCCAACGTGGTCGTACCTGTATCGCCACATGATTCCCCCCGTCGCTGCGGCCGGCCTGCGTGTGCTCGCGCCGGACCTGATCGGCTTCGGCAAGTCGGACAAGCCGGCTTCGCGCAGCGACTATTCCTATGCTGGCCAGGTCGCCTGGATCCGGCACTGGATGGAGGCGCTCGACCTTTCCGACATTACGCTCGTTTGCCAGGACTGGGGATCGCTCATCGGCTTGCGGCTCGCAGCGGAAAGTCCCCAACGCTTTGCGCGCATCATCATCGGCAATGGCGGTTTGCCGACCGGCGATGGACCCATGCCACGCGCCTTCATGATATGGCGGGCGTTCGCAAGGTACAGCCCGTGGTTCCCCATAGGGCGCATCGTTCAGGGGGGAACCAAGCGCAGACTCTCCGCCATCGAGCGCGCGGCGTATGACGCACCGTTTCCTACGCCTGCGTACAAGTCGGCGGCGCGAGCATATCCGTCGCTCGTACCGATCACGCCCGCCGACCCTGCGAGCGACGCGAACCGAAAGGCATGGCAGGCATTCGAGCACTGGGACAAGCCGTTCGTCTGCTGCTATAGCGACGGCGATCCGATCACACGGGGCATCGATCGCATCTTCCGGGAGCGGGTTCCGGGGGCTCGCGGCCAGCCGCACACGACGCTGTCCGGCGGGCACTTTATCCAGGAAGACGATGCGCGCGCGTTCGCGGGCCTCGTGATCACAGCGTGCACAAACGATTCACCGGCAAGATCAACAAGCTGACGTTCGTCGAGCACGTCCGTAGACGACGGCAGTCCTTCTGTGGGAATGAACCGGACGCCAACGCATGTTCAAAGGAGTTTGAAATGACCAAACGATTGTGGTTGATTCCCGCGGCCGCGATTCTCGCAGCGGGCTTCGCTTATGCGCAGTATCCGGTCCTGGACATGGTCGCCGGCAGGGTCGTCCAGAAGTATCAGGGCTCCGTCCTGCGAGCAGCTCTGGCAGAAGGAAGGGCGAGCCGAAGTCGCCGGAGGAGCAGCAGGCGTTATCCGGCCTCCTGCGCAGCGATCCGGCAGATGCGCGCCGCGTTCATCGACCGAGGTCGCCGCGCCGATCGCGAACAAGATGTTCGAGTGCGGGATGATCCCTCGATGGATTCAACACGGCGAGGACGATCATGAAGGTTGCAACTCATGGAACTTACCGCTCGACATTCTGATTCGAGGCAGATCACAGCGCGTCAACTAGGAGGAATACATCATTGCCAGCCGTCGGAGAACTCATCGATCATGAAAGCCTTCTTGCGGGATCGCGGACTCTCGCTGGCGCTGGTCGTGGTGATAATGTTTCTCATCGCGATCTCCAAGAGCGGCATTTCGTCCTCGTTCGCCCTCGGCCGGCTGAGAAACCACCTGCCGACGATGGCCCCGTTGATCGTGGGCGTCCTATTGGCGCTGCAGGTGGCCCTCCTTGCATTGTTGCTCGTGTTGTGGACAGTTGAATCGAAGGCGCGCCCTGTTCAAGTCATCGTCATCGCCAACACGTTGTTCACTGTGATGTTGCTGCTGTTACACCTCCGTCCTCATGGAGGTGCTGGCCGGACTGTCGTCCCGTTCGGCCGGCACGCTTATCACTGATGTCGCGCTGATTGCAGTATCGAATATCCTGATCTTCTCCATCTGGTATTGGATCATCGACCCGCCAGGCGTGGTCGAGGTTCAACCCAGCACCCAACCATGGGCTTTCCTCTTCCCGCAGCGCGCAAGCGTTCTGCCGCATTTCGAGTCGTGGAGTCCCCGCTACAGCGACTACCTCTTCCTGGCCTTCACAACCAGCTTTGCGTTCAGCCCGACCGATACGCTGCCTCTGACGCGAAGCGCCAAGATGCTCATGCTCCTCCAATCCACTATTTCCGTCGTCACATTGACAGGAATTGCCGGAAGCGCAATCAACATCCTTGCCGGTGGGAATTGATCAAACTGAACTCCGTGTCCGGCACGAATACTCCAACGGACGCGGATCTGAATCGACGCTTGCGCCGCGAATGTCCGGAAGTAGTGACCAAGTGCAAGTCAGGAGAACGAAGATAGAACCCGCAATGCCGCCTCGCTGGCGATCGTCTCCCCGAAGGCACAGCCACGGCGGTTATGGTGCCCGCGGTGGACCTCAAGACCGGACTGGCTAGTGAGCGCACCCGGCTGGCGCGGTTTCGTACCGCGCTGGCAATTGACCGCACCACGCTAGCCTGGATTCGCACCGCGCTGACTTCCGCTGCTTTTGGGTTTGGACTGATCGGAGTCTTTCGCACCATCGCCCCGATTGCGCAAAGCCAGGAGGCAAAGCATCTGCACGAGGCGGTCATCTTCCTGGCCGTTGCGATGGTCGCCATCGGGATGCTCGGGGCAGCGCTGGCTGCTGTTTCGCATTGGGCATCACTGCGCAAGCTGCATCGCGGAGAGGAGCTCGCGGCGCACCGATGGCCGTTTGCGATTACCGCTGCCGCGCCGTTGCGCTACTCGGGATGTACGCGCTTTGGGCGGTCGTCACCGCATGAAGTATTCTATTGATCGAGGTTTCACCTAGCTTGCGCCGAAACTACACGCCGCCGGGGAGGCTGGGCCTTTAGATCCAGTAGTAGCTTCGAACGAGAACGGGAATGCAGGTAGGTCATCCCATCTTCTGGTTGATGCTCGCCGCAGTTGCTGCGCCGTTGCTGTCCCGGTTCGGATGGGCTTCAAGGTGCCGGTCGTAGTGTTCGAGGTATGAGCGCGATCGGCCTTCTCCACATCGTGCCGGGCGTAAAGGCGCCAATGATTGTGACGCTCGCAGTCTGCACAACAGCGCTCGGCATGCTGATCCCGATCCTTGGCGACATCGGAGAAGGTGACACTCCGTTCGGGAGGCTGCTCTTTCCGGTCGGCACGGTCGGCGAGCTCGCTCCCGTGATCGTCATGTCACTGCTGTCATGGCAATACAGTGCATGGCAGGAGTTCGGATTTCTGCTCGCCTTCTTTGCCATCGTGGGCGCAGCAACCGCGATCGGGATTGGCGCGTGGCGTCCGCGAGTGCTGGCAATCTTCGAGAGCGTGGGCAAGAGTACACAACTGCCGGTCCGGGTCGCGATACTTGTGCTGGCGGGATTGTTCGTGCTTGCCGAAGAATTCGGATTCGAGAGCATCTTCGGCGCTCTTGCAGTCGGCATCATCATCGGACAGGCGACCCGAGGCTCGGGTAACAAGGCTCCGCGACAAGCTCGACGCACTTATGTTCGGATGGTTCTATCCGTTCTTCTTCGTTGGCATCGGCATCAAGTTCGATCTGGCCGCGCTCGGCCGGGATCTCGAAACCGCGCTCCTAGTCCCGGCCTTCGTGTTCCTGTTTCTGCTCGTCCGTGGCGTTCCGGTCGTCCTCTACCGCAAGGAGCTCGCAGCCCCGCAGCGCTTGCCCTTCGCACTTGCTTCAGCGATTCCTTCGCTCTCGATCATCATCGTGATAACCCACATCGGCCTGAAGACCCGGACGATGAACGCGGAAATAGCCGCCGCGCTGGTGGGCGCCGCGCTGGTATCCGCCCTGCTATTCCCGACGATTGCGGCGTTCTCCTTTCGCGACATCGTGCTGCTCTGGTCGCGGGTCTGAGGGCTGACAGATGACTCCGAATGGTACGACCGGGCCTGACCTCACCGCACTGAAACGATTGCGTCTGTTCGTTGTCGCGGCGATCGCCGCCGTGGTCGTCCTCGGTGGCTGCGCAACGGCACCGATCAATCCACCGATCACGCATGCGGATCCGACCGCCGGATACCGTTTTCAGACCCGGGGACTGTATGCGCGCAACAAGGAGGACATCGTCGTTCTGGCATTCTCGGGCGGCGGAACGCGCGCTGCCGCATTCTCGTACGGGGTCCTCGAAGCGCTAAGAAACACCGAGGTGATCGGCCGCAACGGCCAACGAGAGCGGTTGCTCGACTCGGTTGATGTCATCACCGGGGTTTCCGGTGGCAGCTTCACCGCCTTGGCCTACGGCCTGTATGGCGACCGCCTGTTCAGCGAATACGAGCAGCGCTTTCTCAAGCGCAATGTTCAAGGCGAGTTGCTCGGCCGGACCTTGAATCCCGTTTACTGGGGGCCGCTGAGTTCGCCGTACTGGGGCCGCTCCGAGCTCGCTGCCGACCTCTATGACGAGATCCTGTTCAACGGCGCGACGTTCGCCGATCTGCAGCGCGGCTCGGGGCCCATGATCGTCGCGTCGGCCACCGATTTGAACTCCGGTGCACGGTTCTACTTCACCCAGAAGATGTTCGACATCCTGTGCTCGGATCTGAGCGCTGTACGGCTCGCGCGCGCGGCGGCATCGTCGTCGGCCGTGCCGGTCGTGCTGTCGCCGGTGACGATCGACAACTACGGGGGCACCTGCGGCTACAAGGAACCGCCAATGTTCGCACGCTTCGAGAGATCGCCTGAGGTGGCGCGCCCCGCGGCCCGCGCTCTTCAAGACTTGAAGGAGCTCCGGTACTACGAAGACGGCAAGCTGCGCCCCTATCTTCATCTCGTTGACGGCGGCGTCGCGGACAATCTCGCCATGCGCGAAATTCTCGCCACTCTCGATGAGATCCAGGCACTGCATCTCGAGGGCTTACCCAACCCGCTCGACCATGCGAAGAGGCTCGCCGTGTTCATCGTCAACTCGCTGTCCACGCCCCCGCTCGATTGGGATCAAAAACGGAGCGCCCCGGGCACGGTGGAAGTATTGTTGCAGGCAACCGGAGTGCCGATCGACCACTACTCGTACGAAGCGGTCGAGCTTCTGCGCGACACCGCGGCGCGCTGGAAGATGCTACGTGCGATTCGAGATTCCGGCGTGATTCCCGAGAAGGATAAACGGGGCCCGGCGCTGGCCGAAGTGGAGCGGGTCCCGAACCTCGAGGTCTATGTCATCAACGTGTCGTTCGCCGAGCTCAAGGATGCGACGGAACGCGCGTATCTCAATGAGCAGCCGACTTCCTTCGTGCTGCCCCCCGAAGCGGTCGACCGGCTGCGCGCGGCAGCTGGAAAGATTGTGCTCGAATCGCCGGACTTTCAGCGGTATCTGAAGGACTTGGGCGATAGAGTCGTCAAGACGCCAGCGCGCGTCGGTAAACCGGCACCGGCGCCGTAGCGTGGTACCGCGGCTAATGCCGCAACCGCGCTACTCCCCGATTGGCACGGCCGAGTGGCGCTGTTCACGTATTACGCTTTCGCGCAAGTATTGACGATCGGTTATTCGGACGTGACACCGATACGTGCGCCCGCCACCACGTTGAGTCTATTCGCCGCATTGTTCGGCGTGTTCTACACGGCCGTCGTCGTATCGCAATTCGTCGGTTTGGCGCAACGTGGAAGGTGCCAATCGCCGGACGACAAATGACGCCCGGGTTCTAGTGGTGTGTCGGCGCCGGCGTTCAACAGCGGTCATTCGGGAGCGCCGCAGTGCTACATTGTAGAAATCGGCCTACCAATGCGGGGAGCATCGGCCGTTCAAGCTTTTTTCGAGGGTGTGCAAAAAATGAATCAGCTTTTTACTGATCTCCCCATATGGGGCGTCTTCGTCGGCACAATGTTTCTGGTGCTCGCAACTGTAGAAGGAGGCTACCTGTGGGCCAGACATAGGCAGAAGGAACGAGAACTGGAAAAAGAGGCGCCGGTGGCCGCCATGGTGGGCGCAACGTTAGGTCTGCTTGCGTTTCTGCTCGCGTTTACGTTTGGCATCGCCGCTGATGCATTTCACGCCAGGAAAGTTGCACTTGTAGACGAGGTGAATGCAATCCGGATGACGTATCTCTTGAGCAACGTGATACCGCAGACACATCGTGCCGAGATTCGGTCGCTCCTCCGCGAATATGTCGACGAGAGACTGCGGTGGGCTAACGGAATGCAAGACGAGCCCGGCAGGTCGGCAAACGACCTGCTTGATCGACTTGGGAACGCGGCCACCGCTGTCGGAGAGCAGAGTCCCGGTCAGGTTGACGTCTTTTTGCGGTACGTAACCAGAATCATCGAGCTTCAACAAGAACGCCTCGAAGTGCGCGAACGAAGCCGGATTCCTGGCGCGTATTGGGCCGTTCTATATACCGTGGCGGCCCTTGCGCTGGCCGCAGTCGGTTACCACGGCGGCGTGGCCGGAACAAGCCGGAGTCCCGTAATGCTCTCCGTGGCAATTGCTTTTTCCGCAGTCATCATGGTGATTGCGGATCTGGACCGACCCGGGCATGGTTTTATCAATGTCAGCCAAGAGCCGATGGTCGCTTTGCGTGCGATGTTGGCCAAGTCGGCGCCCTGACATCCCTCCGCGCCGCAACTTCCCACACGTTCGTCAGGTAACTCGGCCTACTGCAACGTCGCGAAGCCTGACTTCGTCCCAATTGGCAAATTCGCGCGCAGATCCAGCTCATGTTTCCCATGTGAGTCTTTTCCTAAGCGTGCTAATCTAGAAGGGGCGACTCGCGGTAACGCCGTGCAACAGGCCGTGTCTGCTTCCGATGCGAAGCCGGTTGGTATCCGCTCAAGAATGTTGAGACACGCCCTACGGCCTACGAGGAACAGAATCCACCGTACCCGTGCCTAAGGGCGATTGCGCTAAGAGGAACGAAATGGCAAAGGAAAGACCAACAATCGGCACTGACGGACGTCCGCTGCCGATACTACCGCCGCAACGCGATGCGCGCGTGTGGGCTCGACTTGTCCGGGTGATGTTCTACACCCCCGGTTTCCTGGCCCTCCTGCTACTCAAGACCGGTGAACCGACGAGCTTCGGGATCACGGTGGAACTGCTGATGCTGTCCAGTGCGGCAGCCATCGTCGGCGGCCTCTTCGTCGCCACCGAGTCCGAGGGCCAGGGGGCAGATCATTCGTCCAGGACCGGCGTCTGGAGCGGGGCACTGGTGCTCGAGCTGCTGGCGGTGGTGCCTTTCCTTTGCGCCGTGCCGCCATTGTTCCATGAACTTGCGAGCAGCACGCTGCTGCACGCCCGAGCACCCGGCGCCGTCAATGTCTCGCTGGGTGCCTCCGAGCTGCTGCCCATGATGGCAATCCTGCCGTTCATGGTCTACCAGCTGGCTGGCTACGGCACGCTGCACTTCGTCGTCTCCAGGCCGGTGAACTGGGCCATCAACATCGCCATACTCGGCTTGATCATTGCCGGCTACGTCGCCAACCGCGAAGGCGCCTATGTCGTGGAAAGGATGTTGACTGGACTCCTGGTTCTGGGTGTGGGCGGCACCGTGTTGTACGGCATTCTCAGACTCAGGGCGATGCAGATGGACTACGACCTGCGCGCCCCGCACAAAGAGGAAAAGTAAGGCGACCATAGGGCAAAGGGCCGCGTCGCCGCACTGCGTAGTGGTGCGGCTCGCGCGACCGACGCATTCGGGACACGCCGGAGCAGTGGAGATAAGACATCGTGTGGTGGATCAGCTACCGAGGTGAAGGCAAGACCGGCGTCGAGAACATCGGCGTCTTCGAGGATGACGGCACTCCGCGCAAGCAGCATCCGCTGCTCCTGGACCCGTCACCCAAAGCGCACCCGCTGCACATTGCCCGTGGCTTCGCGCTGGTCGGCGACGATCTCTACATCGCCAACGCCTGGCGCAAGGACAGCCACGTCGCCCGATACCGCCGCCACGGTGATACGTTCCACTTCGCCGAGGTGGTGGTGACCACCAAGCAAATTTCGGCGATGGTCCACCCCTTCGACGTGGAGTTCGGCGACGACGGCCGCCTCTACGTCTCCTGCCAGGACACCAACACCGTCCTTGCCATCCTGCCGAAGACGCGCAAGCCCGCGCCGGTGGCCTCGCACCTCCGCAAGAGCTTTCCCAACGGAAACTTCCTCCCCGGCACGCTCGTCGCCTCCAGCCTGGGCCGGCTTCCCGAAGCGGCGACCGCCGCCGCTGGATGTCCCGTCGCCGCAGGGCCTCAAGGTGGTGCTCGACGTGCACGGCAAGCCCCGGCACTCCGTGCGCGGCATCGTCGTGCATCGCAAGCATCTCTACGTGGCGGGCGAAGCGGGGAACGTCGTCAAGATCTACGAGCTGAAGACCGGGCGGCTCGTGGCGCGCATCCAGGCGAAGAAGCTCGCGAAACCCGTGCATCTCATCCTGCACGGCGACACGCTCTACATCGGCGCTGCCGGCACCGGCAGCATCCTTGCCTACGACATCCCCAAAGTGGCTCCGCGCGGCAAGCTCAAGGCGCGCGTGGTGATCGACGGCAAGCTCAAGGCCCCGTCCGGCTTTGCGATCGGCCCGGACGGCGATCTCTACGTGGCCGAACGGTTCGACCAGCGGGTCCGGCGCTTCTCCATCAAGGGGAAGAAAAAGGGCACCTTCATTGATGGGCTCCCGGACATGCCGGAGTTCCTGGTGCACATACCGGATCCGGCGTAACGCAATTCAAGCGATCGAGGTTCGGGAAGAAAGCGTGATGTCGACCTACGAACCCGCCAATGACTCGCACGAGGCGTAATGCGACCGATGCTGGCGATGATCTTCGCTATAACCGTGACCGCGCTACAGGCCAGTGCGGCAGAGGCGCCGGGCGCGACGGGAACGCGGGCCGAAATTCAGATCGGACTTTGCGCGCCCGCCAACGAGATCGTGCAAGCGCTTGATCTGCGCCCGCGCGGCACCCCAATCAAGGTGTGGCAGTTCGATGATGCGGCGCTTAGCCTCATTGGGCGCGGGCTGCGTCTTCGCCTTCGGATAGCCTCGGACGGTCGCTCCGAATTCACGCTAAAGGTCGCCGATCAGGATTGCGCGCACATTGACCCCAAACTCATACCGCAAGGTGAGGGCAAGTGCGAATACGACGTATACGGCACGAGCACGGCCGGCACTGTGTCGCTTGCCCGTAGCCTAGGGGCAAAGAGCACGAACGACCTAATTACTGGTCGCATGGCGCTGGCGCAGGCGCTCAGTGTGTCGCAGATCAGATATCTGCGCGAAATGGTCGGAATATGGCCGCTACCACTCGGAATTCGCGCGCTAGGTCCGATGCAAGTCCGGACATACCGCACCATGGGTAAGCTCTACGACATCGATATTTCCCAGCTCCCTAGTGGCGAGCAATATGCCGAGATCTCGCGCAAAGTGCGGCTGACTGATGCCACGCGGACAAAGGAGGTAATGGAAGCTGAACTCTCCCGAGCGGGCGTCGAGATGTGTGCTGATCAATCGTCGCAGGCCGCTAACAAGCTACGCGCCCTGTTACGTTAGCGGTGAAACGCTGGCGATTTAGCGGGCCCGTCCCAGACAGGGCAGGAAACCCAATCGAATTGACACTTGAAGCGCCGCACAAGAATAATCTCCGTTTCCACCTGCGCCAGTCACAAGACTCCAACAATGCCTCACCTCCCCGCCTCCGCCGCGCTCGCAACGCTTTCGCGTCATCGATCTCACGCAGGTTCGGGCCGGGCCGACCGCATGCCGGCAACTTGCCGACTGGGGCGCCGACGTGATCCAGGTGCAGATGCCGGAACACATGCGCGGCGACGACACGCTCGGCGGCCAGGACGGCTCCGACTACCAGTACACCCATCGCAACAAGCGTTCGGTGACGCTCAATCTGAAGGAAGCCGAGGGCATCAGCGTACTCAAGCGCCTGATCGCGACCGCCGACGTCGTGGTCGAGAATTTCCGTCCCGACGTCAAGTTCCGGCTCGGCATCGACTATCAGACGCTGTGCAAGGACCACCCGCGGCTGGTCTACGCCAGCATCTCCGGCTTCGGTCAGACCGGCCCGCTGGCAGAGCGGCCCGGCTTCGATCAGATTGCGCAGGGCATGGGTGGGTTGATGTCGGTCACCGGCCTGCCGGGTCAAGGACCGGTGCGCGTCGGCATTCCGATCGCCGACTCTGTGCGCGGGTATTTTTGCGGCCCAGGGCATCCTGGTCGCGCTGCTCGAGCGCGAAACCTCGGGCAAAGGGCAATGGCTGCACACCTCGCTGCTCGAAGCGATGGTGTACATGATGGACTTTCAGACGTCGCGCTGGCTCATCGACGGCGAAGTCGCCGGCCAGGCCGGCAACTATCATCCGACCAGCATTCCCACCGGCGTCTACAAGGCGCGCGACGGGTACATGAACATCGCGGTGTTCGGCTCGAAAATCTGGGAGCGCTTCTGCGCAACGCTGGGCGCGCCGGAATGGGTCAGCGACGCGCGTTTTCGCGACAAGATGGCTCGCTCGGTGAATCGCGATGCGCTCAACGCCGCGATCAATCAGCGCCTGGCCATGAAGATCGCGCCTACTGGATCGAGCGCTTCAACGCCGACGGCGTCGCCTGCGGCCATATCAACAATGTGCAGGAAGTATTTGAGGAACCGCAGATCGAGCACCTGCACATGGTGCAAGACGTGGTGTCCGAGCACCTCGGCGCGCAACGACTCGTGGGGCAACCGATGCAGCTCGAACGCACGCCGAGTCGCATCGCGCGCGCCGCGCCGCGTCGCGGCGAACACACCGAAGAAATTCTCGGCGAGCTCGGCTTTGGCGCCGACGATCTCGTGCGCATGAAATCGAAGGGAATGTTCTGATGCCTGACGTTTCTTACCATTCGCCGACCGAGCGCATCCAAGTCTGGCTCGACGCGTCGACGCTGCATCATCCGCTTCAACAATCCGGCGCGCCATAATGCCTTGTCGGTCGATATGTGGGAAGCGATTCCCACCCTGCTCGCGCAGGCAAATGGCGATGAACGGGTGCGTCTGGTGGTGTTTTCGGGCGCGGGCGACAAGGCGTTCGTATCGGGCGCGGACATTTCGCAGTTCGAAGACATGCGCGCCGCGCGCGAAGCGGTCAGCCGCTATGAAGAGATGGCGGAAAACGCGCTGATGGGCATCTACCGCTTCAGCAAGCCGACGCTGGCGTGCATTCGCGGCTTTTGCATCGGCGGCGGCGTCAACGTCGCCATCAGCTGCGACCTGCGCATCGCGACCAGCGATTCGGTGTTCTCCATTCCGGCGGCGCGTCTGGGCCTCGGTTACCGCTACTCGGCGATGAAGAACCTGGTCGATCTGATCGGCCTCGGCGCGGCCAAGGACTTGTTCCTCACGGCAAGAAGAATCGATGCCGAGGAAGCCATGTCCATCGGACTGATCGGGCGCGTCTGCTCCCCCGACGCGCTGGACGCACTGCTGTCCGAATACACGACGGCACTGGCGGCCAACGCGCCGCTCACGATGCGCGCCGGCAAGGCCATTATCGGCGAAATCCTCAAGCCGTCGCCCGACCTCGACGTCGCGTTGTGCCAGGACTTGATCCGCGGCTGCTTCGAAAGCGACGACTACGCCGAAGGCCGGCGCGCGTTCATGGAAAAGCGCAAGCCCGTGTTCGCCGGCAAGTAACGTGAAGGAAGAATCATGATGCGAACTTTCGCATGCGCCGCGATTCTGCTTTTGTTCGGCACCTGCTCCGACGCTTTTGCCCAGGCCTACCCGACCAGGCCCATTCGGTTGGTCGTGGGTTTTGCGCCTGGCGGGGCCGCCGACACTGTCGCGCGCGCCGTGGGCGCGGCCATGAGTCGCGAGCTCGGTCAGCCCGTCGTCATCGAGAACCGTGCCGGCGCGGGATCGTCGATCGCCGCGGAAAACGTCGCCAAATCCGCGCCCGACGGGTACAGCCTGCTGATTGCCAGCCCGAGCAGCATTTCGGTGAACCCTGCGCTCAATCCCAAACTCAACTACCGGCCGCAGGACCTGTTGCCGATCACCAAGATCACGGCCTCACCGCTCGTCATTGCGGTCAATCCGGCGACCGGGATCACGTCGATCAAGGAGCTTATTGCCGCGGAAAAGAAATCACCCGGGAAGCTCAACTACGCCAGTGCTGGCAACGGCTCGGCGCCGCACTTTGGCGGAGCGCTGTTCAATCAAGTCGCCGGCACGAGCATAGTTCACATACCGTTCAAGGGCGGTGCACCGGCGGTGGCATCGGTCGTCGCCGGTGACACTCAGGTGACCTTTGCGACGCCGCCGTCGGTGCTACCAATGGTCCAGGCCGGCCGGCTGCGCGCACTGGCGGTGACCAGTCGCGACCGCTCGCCATTGATGCCGGAAATTCCCGGCATGAGCGAAGCCGGTTTGCCCCAATACAGCATCTCGTTCTGGTACGGATTTTTCGTGCCGCTGGGTACGCCGCCGGAAATCGTCAAGAAGCTGTTTGAAGTGACTACGGTCGCGATGAACCAGCCCGAGGTCAAGGAAGCGCTGGCACGCGAGGGGACCGAGGTGACGCTGTCGCGTTCTCCGGAAGAATTCGCCGCGTTCCTGAGCGAAGACTCCAAATTCTGGGCGCGATTGGCAAAGGAATCCGGCGCGACGATCGACTAGTTGCACGTTGCCACGCGTCGCGATTGCTCGGCGGCGAGTGCCATGTCGAGATCCCTCGCGAAGTCCCGATCGCGGACGCCGCGCGTGAACTATCAGGGCGCAACCCAATGAATGCACCGTCAGGCGGCAGCCGGCCAACTCTGTCCGGTCGGACGCGCCATCCCAATTTCCGGTAAGGAGTCATTCCGGAGCGTCGCAGATTGGTGCGCCGCTGCGAGTCCCACGTCGTTGAACGGGTGTTGTGCGCGGTTTCGCTGATACAGCTTGCAACAACCTTACAAAAACGTTACGCATTATTGTTTGTCGATTTGATCTGCGGCAACCCGCCGACTTGTCTCGCGGGGCAATATGCCAAACTTAAGCGTAGCCTGTTCGCGGTCGCTCGTCGTGTACCTCCATGCCGCTCGCCGGGGCGGAGAAGGAGTCTAACTGGCTTCCCGCTCCTGTCGATAGGCGGACGCGGATGCGTGGGGGTGTGTTGCAAAGGATCTGGGCTGTGGAAGCACTCGACGTTGAAGCTGAAACACGGGACAGCGCAAAAGGCTACTCCACCCGCGTGACGAACGGCCACGTCGCTTCATCCGGGTCGCTCTCGCGGGCACGCAAGTGGCTACGCGAACCGCTGTTGCAGTTCATTCTGGTCGGCGTCATTCTATTCGGGGTCTGGCGGGTCGTGAACCCGTCGGCCGACATGCGCGGCCCGTCAAACCGCATCGTCCTGACTGAGAGCGACCTCAAGCAGATGGCTCTCGTCTGGGTCGCCCAAGGCCGTCCGCCGCCGACGCCGCAGCAAATGCAAAGTCTCATCGAGACCAAAGTGCGCGAGGAAGTGCTGTATCGCGAAGCGCTGGCGCTCGGCCTCGACAAGGACGACACGATCGTCAAGCGGCAGCTCGCCCGGAAGATGGAGTTCCTGGCCGAAGACGTCTCGAAGCTCGAGGAGCCGAAGCCCGACGAACTGCGTGCGTGGTATGAGAAGAACAAGGCGCGGTTCGCACTGCCGCCGCGCGCATCGTTCCGTCATGTCTACTTTTCTCCGGACCGTCGAGGCGAGAGTGTTCGCGCCGGATGCCGAACGAGCGCTGGTCCGGCTCGCGGGCAAGCCGATGGAGTCGCCAGGCGCGGCGACGGCGGGCGATCCGTTCATGTTCCAGGACTATTACGGCGATCGTTCGTTCGACGAGCTGGCCAAGGCTTTCGGCCCCCAGTTCGCGCGCGCGCTCATTGGCGTGAAGCCGGGCGCGTGGGCGGGTCCGATCGAGTCGGGGTACGGCTGGCACGTCGTCTTCGTCGAATCGCTGACGCCGGAGCGAATACCCGCCTACGAAGAGATCGAGGCCGACGTGAAGGCCGCATGGCTCGAGGATCACCGCGACGAGGTGAGAAGCCGGATGTACGAGGCGATGCGCGCGCATTACGAGGTCGTGCTGCCAGCGCCTCCGCGTACGGGATGCGGCAGCGACCGCAACACGGCCCGTCGAAATTAGCGCCGAATTAGACGAGCTGTACGTGAGTTGTTTGTTTTCGACCTTCCTGACTGATGCCGAGGAGGCTGCAATGCTGGACAACATGCTGAAGTCGTTTTCGCCGCGCGCCTTGAATGGCGCGCTGCTCGCCGTCGGCTGCCTCGGGCTTGCTGCGGCCCCGGCCCTCGCCCAGACGAGGAACCCCGACCGCGAGGCCTATTTCGGCGAGACGCACGTCCACACCAGCTGGTCGCTCGATGCCTGGCTGATCGGGAATCGCCTCACCGATCCCGGCGACGCCTACAAGTACTTCAAGGGCGAGCCCATCAAGCATCCGCTGGGCTACGACGTCAAGATCGACACCCCGCTCGATTGGGCGGGCGTCACCGACCACTCCGAGTACGTCGGCGTGATGAAGCTCGCCAACGACCCGGCGTCCCCGATCAGCAAGCTTTCCGCCGCGCAGCCGCTGAAAATCAATCCTGACAAGCCCGCAGCGGAGGAAGTGCAGCGCATCTTCGAGTACGGCGTAAGAGTCCTGATGGGCGGCCCGCCGGTCAAGGCGCTGATGTCCCCAGAGGTCGCCAGCACGGTCTGGAAAGAGAACATCGCGCTCGCCGACAAGGCGAACCAGCCGGGGAAGTTCACCGCGTTCTGCTCGTACGAATGGACGGCGATGCCGAGCAACATGAACCTCCACCGCAACATCTTCTTCAAGGACTGCGCCAAGGTGCCGCCGATGCCGTTCAGCGCCCTGGACTCGCCGCATCCGGTGGACCTGTGGAACTGGATGGACGGCCAGCGGAAGGCCGGCAACGACCTGCTGGCCATCTCGCACAACGCCAACGTATCGGACGGCCGCATGTACCCGACCGAGGTCGACACCAAGGGCCGCCCGATCGATGCCGCCTATGCCGAGTCGCGCGTGCGCAACGAGCCGCTGATCGAGATCAAGCAGATGAAGGGCACTTCGGAAACGCACCCGCTGCTCTCGCCCAACGACGAATTCAGCAGCTTCGAGATCATGTCGTTCCTGCTGGGTGATCCGCCGGGCCGCATTCCGCACATCGTCGGCAGCTACGCGCGGCAGGCGCTGAAGGACGGGCTCACCCTGCAGGACAGCAAGGGCTTCAACCCGTACAAGTTCGGGTTCGGCGCCGCGTCGGACTCGCACAACACCGCCGTTCCCTACCGGCAGGACAACTTCTTCGGTGCGCACGGCGCGCACCGACGGGACGATCGAACTGCGGATGTCCGGCGCCCTCAACGCCGGCATGGACCCGCGCGTCCTTGGCACGGGCGGCCTGACCGGCGTGTGGGCCGAGGAGAACACCCGCGCCTCGCTGTTCGAGGCGATGCAGCGCAAGGAGACCTTCGCCGTCACCGGCCCGCACATCAAGGTGCGTCTGTTCGGCGGGTGGGAGTACACCGCGGACATGCTGGCCGACAAGGACTGGGTGAAGACCGGCTACGCGAAGGGCGTGCCGATGGGCGGCGATCTGCCGCCGGCCAAGGCCAAGGCTCCGACGTTCGTGGTCTGGGCGGTGAAGGACCCGACCTCCGGCAACCTCGACCGCATCCAGATCGTCAAGGGCTGGAGCAAGAGCGGGCAGAGCTTCGAGAAGATCTTTGACGTCGTCTGGGCAGGGGACCGCAAGGCCGACAAGTGGACCGGCACCGTGCCGCCGATCGGCAGCACGGTGGACGTCGAGAATGCAACGTACACGAACACGATCGGCGCGGTGGAGCTCAAGACCGTCTGGACCGATCCCGAGTTCGATCCGAGCCTGCACGCTTTCTATTACGCGCGCGTGCTGGAGATACCGACGCCGCGCTGGACGACGATCCAGGCCAAGAAGCTCGGCGTGGCGCCCCCCGACGTCGTACCCGCCACGCTCCAGGAGCGCGCATGGAGCTCGCCCATCTGGTACACGCCGAGCGCCGAGGCGCGCAAGAACGCCAAGCCGGGCACCACGGTGGCCGACCTGAAAAAGAAGGGTGCGGTGGCGCTCAACGACGCCCAGCTGAAAGCGCTGATCGTGGAGAAGTCGACCTGGCTGCAGAACAACGTCACCGGCGACAAGTACCAGATCGTCTATGGTGCGTCGGGCAAGAGCGCATCGGGCAAGCCGGCCACACCGATCGAGCCCGGGTTCGTCACCGAGCGCTTCGCCGCCAACCAGGGCCAGTTCTGGCTCAGGTTCGTGGGTCGGAAGGTCACGCTGCCGAGCCTGGTCGGAAACCCGATCGAGGCGAGCTATCTCAGCAACTCCGGCCCCTACTTCATCAACAACGGGAAGATCGTCACCGCGCTCGTCGGCACGCCGCTCGAGATCACCGTCTACAAGGCAGGCGACAAGTATCTGGGCGCGCGCAGCAACGAATTCGGGTACGCCAACTACGAGATCATTCCCGCCGTGAGGGAGTTGAACCCGTTGCGCTGAGCCATCCGATGCTCGCTGGAGTCGAAACGATGACGCGGTGGCTGACGGGAGCGCTGCTGCTTTGCGCGAGCGCGGTGGCAATCGCCTGCCCGCTGTGCATCGGTGCGCTCCAACATTCGCCGGCGCAGGAACTCACGTTCCTGCAACAGGCGGTGCTGGCAATCCCGACCGCCGACCCGAGCAGGCTATCGAGTCGTCGAGGTGATCAAAGGCGAGCGGCCACCGAACGGCATGATCGAGGAAGGCTCATTCCAGGCCGGCACTGCTGCATTGGGAAGCGGGAAGCCGTTGCTACTCGTACGCGACGCTTCGTGGCCGACGTGGGTCAATGAGGGCACGATCGGCGCCAACCATGTACGTTTGCTTCGCCAGCTTGCCGCCGGTAAGCGCTGGACGGACATGAACGCAGATGAGTGGCGAGCCCGCGTCGCCCTCATGCTGCCCTATCTCGAAGATCCCGAGCCGCTGGTCGCCGAGATCGCGTACGGCGAGTTCGCCAGCGCGCCGTACACGGCGCTGCGCACGCTGAAGCCGCGTCTCGATGCGGCGAAGTTGCGGCGGTGGATCGACGATCCGCGGCTCGCGCAACGACAGTCGACATATACGCTGCTGCTGGGGATCGCGGGCGACGAAAGGGATGCCGCTCGTTACGAGCAGCGGATCGAAGCCGCGTGGAAGGCCAAGGACGAGACCAACCTCGGTCCCATGCTCGCCGCCGATCTGGAGCTGCGCGGCGTCTCGCGTATGGCCTGGATCGACGACAGGTACATTCGCGATCGCAATCGGACGACGCCGGAGCTCGAGGCGGTGTTGCTTGCCTTGAGCGTACAGGGCAATGCAAGCGGCGTGATCCCGCGCGAACGGGTGATCCGGTCGTATCGGATGTTCATGCAAGAGCACAAGGAGATCGCCGGATACGTCGCGCCGGACCTCGCCGCGTGGCAATACTGGGATGCGGTGCCCGAGTACGTCGCGCTGATGAAATCGGATCTTCGGCAGCAGTACCCATCGCGACTGGCGATCGTCGCGTATCTGAAACAAAGCCCGGGCGGCGCGGCGGGCGTCGACTTCAAATGAAGCACGCGCTTTTCCCCTGGCGCCTCGCGGTCGCTCGCTGGCCACTCGTGCTCGTGCTGGCGCTGCTCGCGGTCGCCGGCGACGCGTTTGCTCATGACGCGCGCCCGGCCTACCTCGAGATCAGGCAGACCTCGCCGGCGCGCTACGACCTGTTGTGGCGAACGCCGGTGCTCTCGGGCATGCGCTTACCGGTGGTCCTCACGCTGCCGGATGGCGTGCGCAACGTCACGGAACCGCACACGCAGGAACTGTCGGACTCGCTGGTCGAGCGTCGCGTGATCGAAGCCCCGGACGGTCTTGCGGGCAAACGCATCGAATTCACCGGCCTCCAGGGCACGATCGCGGACGTGCTGGTGCGCGTGCAGCTCGCGAACGGCGACACGACAACGACGCTGGTGCGGCCGTCGCAGCCGTGGGTCGAGATCCCTGCGTCTCCGGACGGCCCGCTCGCCATCGCGGGCGCGTTCGTCCGGCACGGGATCGAGCACATCCTCGGCGGCTACGATCACCTGCTGTTCGTCTTCGCGCTGATCCTGATCGTGCGCAGCACGCGCGCGCTGGTGTGGACCATCACCGCTTTCACGCTCGCGCATTCGATCACGCTCGCACTCGCCACTTTGGGCGTCGTGCACGTTCCGGGACCACCCGTCGAGGCCGCCATCGCGTTCTCCATTCTGTTGCTCGCGAGCGAGATCGTGCGCACGCGCCGGGGCGAATCCAGCATGACGGCGCGCTGGCCCTGGGTCATCGCCTTCTGTTTCGGGTTGCTTCACGGCTTCGGCTTTGCCGGCGCGCTGTCCGAGATCGGCCTGCCGCGCGGCGACATTCCGCTTGCGCTGTTCGCCTTCAATGTCGGCGTCGAGCTGGGTCAGCTTGCTTTCATCGGCGCGATGCTGGGAACGCTGTGGATCGCTCGCCGGCTCGGGATCCCTGACTTTCGTCGAGCGTCACTTCGCCCGGGCCGCACCCTATGCCATCGGCGCGCTGGCCGGGTTCTGGTTCGTCGGGCGTGTCGCCGCATTCTGGGCTTGAAGAACCAAGGTGTCCGTCTCGACGCCATCGCCTCGCTTCTTCCCTAAACGCTCCGCGCGTTCCCTATCCGGCGGAGGGGCATCTATAGCGCGGCTGGTCCCGCCGATAGCAACCGAAAGCTGCCGATCCAGACAGCGCCGATCCGTCAGTCGACGATCCGTCCATAGAACGGATACTGCGGGTCGTGGTATCCGGGGGTCGACGGGTAGCCCGGCGTGATCAGCGAATCGATCAGCGCCTCGTCGTCGTCGTCGAGTTCCACGCCGACTGCGGTCAGGTAGTCGTTCCACTGCTCGATCGTGCGCGGTCCGGCGATGACGGAGCTCACGATTTCGTTGCGGAGCAGCCACGCCAGCGCGAACTGGGTTGCGGTCAGATTTTTTTTCGCGGCGTGCGCCTTGATCGTCTGCGCTATAGCAATCGATTCCGCGCGGAACTCCGTTTCCATGATGCGCGGATCCTTGCGTCCGACGCGTGACTCCGCCGGCGGCTCGGCGCCCAGCGTGTATTTGCCGGTGAGGACGCCACGCGCGAGCGGGCTGTAGGGCACGACGCCGATACCGTAGTAGTCACACGCCGGGAGTATCTCGACTTCGGGCATGCGATTCATCGCGTTGTAGTAGGGCTGGCAGACGACGGGAGGCGCGACACCGAGGTTGTCGCAGGTCGCCATGACCTCCGCGATGCGCCAGCCGCGAAAGTTCGAGATTCCGAAATAGCGGATCTTGCCGGCGCGGATCAGGTCGCCGATGGCCTCGATCGTCTCGCTCAGCGGCGTCTCGACATCGTCCTTGTGCAGGTAGTAGATGTCGATGTAGTCGGTGGCGAGACGCTGCAAACTGTCGTCGCAGGCCTGCATGATCCAGCGCCGGGACAACCCGCCGTCATGGGGTTTCTGCGTCATCACATTGGCGACCTTGGTCGCGAGGATCCAGCGACGGCGGTTCGCCGCGATCGCCGGTCCGACGACCTTCTCCGAGGCACCGTTGGCGTACGCATCGGCGGTGTCGATGAAGTTCACGCCGGCGTCGAAGGCCGATGCGATGATGCGCTGCGACGTCGCCGCATCGGTGCGATCGCCGAACATCATGGTGCCGAGGCAGATTTCGGAGACGACAAGGCCGCTGTCGCCCAGGCGGCGATAGAGCATTGGCATGATGGAGATCCTGACGAAAAACCGCCATGCTGAGGCAAAGCGGCGCAAAGCGCCAGCGTGCAGCGCGTCCCGAAGCGGCGCTGCGGTATAATCCGCGTCCTCTCTCCCCGCAGTTTCCCTCTCCGATGCACGTTTTTTTCGAGGACGACGGCGCGTTCAAGGCCGGCAGCGTTCTCGTCGACAACGACACCTCGCTCCAGGTCGAGGCGGCGTCGGGCAAGCGGCTCAAGATCAAGGCGGCGAACGTGCTGCTGCGCTTCGCCGATCCGTCGCCGTCGGCGCTGCTCGCCGAGGCGCAGACCCTCGCGGCCGGGCTCGACCCGAACTTCCTGTGGGAAGTCAGCGGCGAGGGCGAATTCGGCTTCAGCGATCTCGCGACCGACTATTTCGGACGCGCGCCGCGCCCGGCCGAGGCCGCAGCGCTGGCGTTTTGCCTGCACGCGTCGCCGATGCATTTCTACAAGAAGGGCAAAGGCCGCTACAAGGCCGCGCCGACCGACGCGTTGAAGGCCGCGCTCGCGGGCGTCGAACGCAAGCGGCACGAGGCCGAGCAGATTGCAACCCATGCGCAGGAACTGCAAGCGCACCGGCTCCCCGACGCGCTGCGCGAGAAGCTGCCGATGCTGCTGTACGCGCCCGACAAACAGGCGCTGGAGACCAAGGCGCTCATGGCCGCCTGCGACGCGCTGCACACCAATCCGCTTGCGCTGCTGGATGCCTGCGGTGCGATCCCGTCCACGCACGACTACCACTTCAATCGCTTCCTGTACGAAGCGTTTCCGCGCGGGATCGATTTTCCTGCGCTGCCGGATCTGCTGCCCGCGCCGGAGCTGCCGCAGGCAAAGGTGCGCGCATTTTCGATCGACGATGTGGCGACGACGGAAATCGACGACGCGTTCTCCGTGCGTGCGCTGGCCAATGGCAATCTCGAGATCGGCATCCATATCGCCGCCCCGGCGCTGGCGATTCCCCGCGGCACGCCGCTCGACGCGGTCGCGCGGACGCGGCTGTCGACGGTCTACATGCCGGGAAGGAAGATCACCATGCTGCCCGATGCGGTGATCGGCTATTTTTCACTGGCGCAAGGCGTCGCGCATCCGGCGCTGTCGCTGTACGTCGAAACGACTCACGACGGCACACCGGTCAAGCGCGAGACGCGGCTGGAGCGGGTGCCAATTGTCGCCAATCTGCGCCTCGATGCCATCGGCGACCACTTCGCGCAGGACGCGGCGCCAGGCGAGCCCGAATGGACTGGCGAGTTGCGCGCGCTGTGGCGGCTCGCGCAGAAGCTCGAACTGGCGCGCGGCAAGAACGACGTGGCGCGCACCGACTACACATTTCAGGTCGACTGGGATGCCGCGCCCGACGGCAAGGTGACGATCGTTCCGCGCCCGCGCGGGTCGCCGCTCGACAAGCTCGTCGCCGAGCTGATGATCCACGTGAACGAACGCTGGGGCGCGCTGCTGGTGGAGGCGGACCTGCCGGGGCTGTACCGCACGCAGCAGATGGGCAAGGTCAAGATGAGCACGCGGCCGGAGCCGCACCAGGGGCTGGGCGTCGCGCAGTACCTGTGGTCGAGCTCGCCGCTGCGCCGATACAGCGACCTGATCAACCAGCGTCAGCTGCTTGCCGCGATCGCACATGAACCCGCCCCGTACAGCCACGGCGACGCCGAGCTGTTCGCCGCGATGGCCGATTTCGAGGTCACTTACGCCCAGTACGCCGAATTCCAGAACCGGATGGAGCACTACTGGTGCCTGCGCTGGCTGCTCCAGGAAAAGGTCGACGTCGCGACGGCGACCGTCCTGCGCGACAACCTGGTGCGATTCGACGCCGTGCCGCTCTACCTCCGCGTTGCCGACCTGCCGGCCAGCGCGCCGGAGACCCGGATTCGCCTGGGGGTGGGGCGGGTCGACCTGCTGGCGGCGACCATCGAAGTTCATCATTTGGGGGCGGCTACCGATTGAGTTAGGGCCGGGCGGCGATATACTGTCGAGTTATGCCAAAGGCATCCCGCTCCTCAGCCGCCGCGATACCCGTCGCGGAGGGCGCCGTTGCCGTCAAGAAACGGCCATCACGGCCGCGCGCCGTGGTGGTGAAGACGCGCGAGCCGCTGACGATGTCGCTGCCGTTCCTGGCCGTCGATGTCGCGCGCAACAACCGCCTGCTGGCCAACGCGATCGGCTGGTCGGTCCTGTTGCACATGGTCGTGCTGGCGATTCATTTCAGTCCCTTCGAGGTACCCCGCTTCGACCGCAGCGGGCCGCTGCTCGAGGTCGCCCTGATCAACGCCAAGTCGGACACCAAGCCCACCAAGGCCGACATTCTTGCGCAGGCGCGCCTGGATGGAGGGGGCAACACCGACGCCGACCGCCGTGCGAAGACGCCGCTTCCCGTACCGCTCAAGGAAAGCCCTGCGCAGGACCTCGCGGTAGCGACGCAGCAGGTCAGCCAGCTCGAGGCCCGTACGCGGGAGATGCTGACGCAGTTGCGATCCGCCGACGCAGTCATGCTCCCGGCGCCGAAACCGAACGATGCGCCCGAGGTCCCCGCACTGCCGAATGCCAATGAAATGATGCAGCGGACGCTGGAAACGATGCGGCTGGAAGCGCAGATCGCGAAGCAAATGGACGCATATCAGAAACGGCCCAAGCGCCGCTTCGTCGGCGCGCGCGCGGAGGAGTATCGCTTCGCCCGCTACGTCGAGGACTGGCGGCTGAAAGTCGAGGGCATCGGCAATCGCAATTACCCCACGGCGGCGCGCGAACAGAAGATCTACGGCAGCCTGTTGATCACCGTCGGCATCCGCGCCAACGGTACGCTGGAGAGCGTCACCGTCGACCGTCCTTCCGGCAAGAAACTGCTCGACGTGGCCGCTAAGAAAATCGTCGAGATGGCGGCGCCGTTTTCGCCGTTCCCCGCGGACATCAGGCGCGATACCGACATCCTGTACATCACGCGGACGTGGACCTTCGCGCCCGGCGATTCGCTGACCAGCGAATGACCTCGCTCGTCGATCGCTATGCCGTCATCGGCAATCCTGTCGCCCACAGCAAGTCGCCGACAATCCACACGGCTTTCGCACAGGCGACCGGCCAGGCGCTGACCTACGAGCGGCTGCTCGCGCCGCACGACAGGTTTGCTGCCAGCGTGGACCAGTTCGTCAAGGCAGGCGGCAAGGGGCTCAACGTCACCATTCCGTTCAAGCTGGAAGCATTCGCGCTGGCGCGGGAACGCAGCGCCCGTGCGACATCGGCGGGTGCGTGCAACACGCTGGCGTGGCGCGGCGACCACTGGTATGGCGATAACACCGACGGCGCGGGTCTGTTGCGCGACCTCATCCACAACGTCGGTGCGACGATCGCTGCGCGCGACGTGCTGATCCTCGGTGCCGGCGGCGCGGCACACGGCATCCTGCTGCCGCTGTTGCGCGAGTCGCCGCGGAGGCTGGTCATCGCCAACCGCACCCATTCCCGCGCGGTGGAGCTGGCGGCGGACTTCGCTGCCTCCGGCCCGGTGTCGGCAGTCGCGCCGGACGTACTCGCGGGGCAGCGCTTCGACGTGGTCATCAACGCCACCAGCATCGGCCTGGGCAGCGAGGTTCCGCGGAATCTCTGGCCGTCGCGACTGTTCGCCCCGGGGGCGCTGGCCTACGACCTGGTCTACGCCAATCAGACGACGCCGTTCATCGCCTGGGCCGTCGAGCAGGGCGCGAGCAGCACCGCAGACGGGCTCGGCATGCTCATCGAGCAGGCGGCGGAGAGCTTCGCGCTCTGGCGCGGCGTGCGTCCGGAAACGCGTCCGGTGTTCGCGCTGATGCGTGCTTGAGCCATGCGTGTCGCGCTGCGCTGGCTGCTGTGGGCCGCAGCGGTCGCCGTGCTGGCGGTGGTCGCGCTGCAGCTCTGGTATCTCGCGCACATCTGGTGGTGGCGCGATCACCCGCCGCGCGAGACCGCGTTCATGGCGCAAAGGCTCACCGAGCTGCGGGGACGCAATCCCGAGGCGCGGCTGCAATATTCCTGGGTGCCGTACGACCGCATTTCGATCAACCTCAAGCGGGCGATGATCGCGGCCGAGGACGCCAAGTTCGTCGAGCACGAAGGCTTCGACTGGGACGGCATCCAGAAGGCGATGGACAAGAACGAGCGCAAGGGACGCGTCGTCGCCGGCGGCTCGACCATCACGCAGCAACTTGCCAAGAATCTGTTCCTGTCGGGCGAGAGGAGCTACCTGCGCAAGGGCGAGGAAGCCCTGATCACGATGATGCTCGAAGCCGTCCTCGACAAGCGGCGCATTTTCGAGCTCTATCTCAACGTGATCGAATGGGGTAGCGGCGTCTTCGGCTGCGAGGCTGCTGCGCGTCGCTATTTCGGCCAGAGCGCGGCACAGCTTTCCAAGGAACAGGCGGCGCGACTGGCGGCGATGGCGCCCAACCCGCGGCACTACGAGAAGAATCCCGGTTCGCGCGGCCTGGCGCAGAAAATCCCGATCATCGAGGGCCGGATGGCGGCGGCGGAGTTGCCGTAGCCGACGCGCTAGGGCAGGATGCATGCTGGCCAAGAGAGCCAGCCAGGGGAGGATACGTCAATGCAATTCGATTGCGGCCCGGAAGCGCTCTTCCGGAGCGTCGGCGCATTTCGCTGCTGACCGACGACGGTGAGCGCCCACCGCGCGCTTCCCATCCTGCTGCGGATCTGCTCCGCGATCGACCAGTTGTTCGTGGTCGAAGTCGGACCGTTCGGCGTGCAGCTCGCAGACGACGCGCGTGCGGCATGGCTTGCGACCGGCAACAAGAATCGTCCCGCCGACGTCGAACAGTACGTCGACCTGCTCGCGCAGAACATCGACGACTATGATCGACGCGACGCCTTCGTGGCCGAGGCCCGCAAGTGCATCCACGTCTAGCCAGCTAGCCGCCCGGCTGTCGGCCTGAACGCAAACGGAGACCGCCATGCTTTTAGCCCCGATCTGTGGCACTTCTATTCAAAGAATCCCGCGCTCGCGCAGCGCGAGTTCTCCGAGGTGGTCGAGCCGGGTGGACGTGACCCAGGTGGGGAATAAGGCGCGCGGTGCGAGTGTTTACTCGTTCGTAGCATACGAAACTCAAATCCGCGATCGAGGGAGAAGGCAGTGAACATTCGCACGAGTACGGTAGTGCTGCTGGCCGGGCTGGCGCTGGCAAGCGGCGCGTTGGCGCAAGACTTCAAGAAAATGGGCGGTGTGCTCGTCAATGGCGCCGGCATGACGCTATACACCTTCGACCGGGATGCCGGAGGCAAGAGCGCGTGCAACGGCCCGTGCGCCACGAACTGGCCGCCGGCCATGGCCGGCGCGGACGCCAAGGCATCGGGCGACTGGACGGTCATCACGCGCGACGATGGCGCCAAGCAGTGGGCCTACAAGGGCAAGCCGGTGTATACCTGGTCCAAGGACACGAAACCGGGTGACATGACGGGCGATAATTTCAACAACGTGTGGCACGTCGTCAAGGACTAGGTCAGGCCCAGCCGCCATTGCGCGGCGCGGCTGCTGCCAATGTCCGAAACGCTGCCTGATCCTGACCTGGTCGCCGCGCTACCTCGGCTGCGCCGGTATGCTCGCGTCCTCACCGGGGATGTCAACCGCGCCGATGACCTCGTACAGGACACGCTCGCCCGGGCCTGGGAAAAGCGGCAATTGTGGCAAGCCGGTAGCGACCTGCGGGCATGGCTGTTCACGATCATGCACAACGTCCACGTCAACCAGTTCTCGATTCGACGGCGCGAACTGGCCGAGAGTTCGCTCGACGCCGACGACGGCCCGGTCGCCGGTTGGCAGATTCCGGTGCGCGCGACGCAATCCGATCGCGTCGAGCTGGCCGAAGTCCTGGTCCAGATCGGTCGACTGCCGACCGACCAACGCGAGGTGCTGATGCTCGCCGTCGTCGAAGAGTTGCGCTATGAGGAAATCGCCCGTGTGCAGGGCGTTCCGATTGGAACGGTCATGTCGCGACTGAACCGCGCGCGCGAAAAACTGCGCCGCATGAACGCGGATACGCCCGTGCCGCTGAAGGTGGTCAAATGAGCCCCGCATTGCATCTGAGTGACGACGATCTGAACGCCTTCGCCGACGACCGCCTGGCGGACGCACGTGCGCGCGAGGTCGCCGCGCTAATCGAACGCGAGCCCGCGCTCGTCGCCCGCGTGGCGGAAATACGCCGCTTCAATGCCCTGATGCGCGACGCGCTCGATCCCTGGCTTGCGGAGCCGCTGCCACGCACGCTCGTCAATGCCGCCAGGTCGCCGCGCGCGCGTCGCCACGCCGGCCGCTTCCGTGCTTGGCCCGCGCTGGCGGCTGCCGCATCGCTGGTTGCCGGCGTTGCGATCGGCTGGCTGGTGCGTGGTGAAATGCTGCAGGAGGCGGGGATGCCGATCACGTTCCAGCGCCAGGCGGCGCTGACCCACGCGCTCTACGCGACCGATGCGAATCGTCCGGTCGAGATCTGGGCCAACGAGGAAGATCGCCTGGTGCGCTGGCTGTCCAAGCGCCTGAGCTTCCAGCTGCACGCCCCCAACCTGAATGGCGTCGGCTTCGCGCTGGTCGGTGGCCGACTCGTCGCCGGCAACGAAAAGCCGGGCGCGTTGTTCATGTACGAGAATGCCGACAAGCAACGCATATCTCTGCTGGTGCGCAAGGATGCGGAGCGTTCGCGCGAAACCGCGTTCCGCTACGCTCAGGAGAACGGCGTCGGCGTCTTCTACTGGATCGACGATTCCTGCGGGTACGCACTGTCGGGCAGCATCGACAAGCAGCAGCTGCTGTCGATCGCGCGCACGGTTTACGGCCAGCTTGCCGCCAGCGAAGCCGCGACGCCGAAAAACTGAGTTTCGCGTGCAGTTACAAAGTTACCGTCCCGCGCGGCGTGTGCAGCATCGCCGCCAGGCGTATCTTGGCGGCGAAGGTAACCTGAAGTGCTTCGCCCACCCCCAGCGCCGCGAGTGCGGCACGCATCCGCCCCGGCTCCGGATGCGATGCCGCCAGCGTGGCGAGGCGCACGCGCGAATCGGGCATGGCGTCGGTCGGATGCCGCGCGTCCGGCCACGCGATCAAGGTCGGCAATACGCCACCGCCCGGGAGGTGCCCGTCGTCGGGTATCGTGATCCGCCAGTTGAAATCGCCCCGCGACATCGCGTGCGCGGGTCCCGGGTCCACGGGACACGCGCGCCGGGCGCCTTCGATATCCCCGGTGCGGACGGCCCAGTGAATCAGGCGCGGCGATGCCCGCAGCTGCGCCTGCATGTCCGGACGGTCGAGTTCGAACCAGCGCGCGCGTGAGGGTGTCGCGGCGTCGGGGTCGATGGCAATCACTTCGAGGTAGGTGCGGGGCCCCAGCTTCAGCACGCTGTTGTGCGTGCCCATCGCCACGTGCCTGCCGCCGCGCTGCGCCCGCGCGCCAGTGCGCGATTCGATGAAGTCCTCGCCTTGTTCGAGCGTCGCCGCTGCGACGATCAGGTGATCGAGCGCGGCGCCTTGCATCAACGACCAGGCGCGCTTTCGCTGGCGTCGAAGTCGAGTTCGACTTTCGCGCCGTTCAGATCATGGAAGAAGACCTGCCAGGTTCCGGAACTCACCTGTCTGCGGCAGGTATGCTCGATGCCGCGCGCGTCGAGCGCCTTCAGCGTGGCAGGAAGGTCGCGGCCCGTGAATGCCATGTGATCGATGACGCCGGCCCGGAGTTCAGCCTTGGGCCGACCACCGATCACGTGCAGTATCGGCGCGTCGCCTGCGTACAGCCATGCGCCGGGGAAGTCGAAGTTGGGTCGTGGCCCTGCGTGCAGGCCCAGAAGCTCGCCGTAAAAGCGGATCGTGCCGTCGACGTCGTTGGTCAAGATCGTGAAGTGGTTCATGCTGGTGACAGCCATCATGTCGCTCCCGAATCCCAATCGCCGCTGATTGCGGATCTGTTCGACGATGAATTCGCCGAGCAGCGCCGTCGCATCCGGCGGTGCCGCATCATTGTACGACAACGTCGCGTCGCCTCCGCTCCACGCGTGGCCGAGATCGGGCACGCGCACCAGCCGGACGACCACGCGTTCGGCGACGCGATAGTCGATCGTGGTCACGGTGCGCCCGTCGCCGACCTGAGTTGACTCCTCCGAGTCCGGCGGCGGCAGCGTCGCGCGGTGGATTCTCCACGGGTTCGAGCCGGCCGTTGCGCACCAGGTATTGCCTGACCAGCTGGATGGCGTTGATTTCCGCGACCGTCGCGTCGCGGCCGCCCTGAACGGCGCACAGCGGCACGATGCTGGCGGGATTGCGCGCGCGCGCCGCGGCGGCGACGCGTTCATAGGGCGTGTCTGCCCCATGCGCCATGACATCGAGCGCCTTGAGCGGCCCCGATGCCGCGCCGCTGGCGAGGCCTGAATGCACGAAGACGCCGGCGAAGCTCTGGCGAGCATCCATGCCGAGTGTCGCCGCAAGCGCGCCACCGGCCGAAATGCCCGCGGCGAAGATGCGCCGCGGATGTGCGCGAAAGGCGCGCCGAACCGAATGCAGTTGCGCCAGGACCATCGCCGCCTCGCCTTCTCCGGCGCTGGTGCGCGCGTCGAACCAGTTCCAGCATCGCCACGGGTTGGCCTTGTCGGTCTGGCGCGGCAGCAACACGAGCCAGCCGTTCCTGTCGGCGAGCGCCGCGATGCGCGTGCCGGCCGCGAGTTCCTCCGGGGTCTGCTTGCAGCCGTGGAGCAGCACGATCATCGGGCGACGCTTCCAGCGCGAATACCCGCGCGGAATGTATACAAGATACTCGCGCGAAGGCCATAGCCATGGATTCATGGCGAGCCGTGCGTGCCACGAGAACTTGCTGCCGGCGACGAAGCGCCCGGGCTCCGGCGCTGCCCGACCGAATAGTCGTCCAAGGTAGTCGCGGACGCGTCCCCAGAGCGAAGGTGTCGACACCGGAAATCAGGCCTCAATAGCCGGTCAAGAGAGCACGCGGCTAGATAAGAACGATGTCGTACTGTTCCTGCGTGTAAATCGACTCGACCTGCAGCGAGATCGGCTTGCCGATGAAATCGCCGAGCTGGGCGAGGCTTTGCGATTCTTCGTCCAGAAACAGGTCGATCACCGACTGCGACGCGAGGATGCGAAATTCGCGCGCGTTGAACTGCTTCGACTCGCGCACGATCTCGCGCAGGATCTCGTAGCATATCGTCTGCGCGGTCTTGATCTCGCCGCGTCCGCTGCAGGTCATGCAGGGCTGGCAGAGCACGTGGGCGAGGCTCTCCCGCGTGCGCTTGCGCGTCATCTCGACCAGCCCCAGCTGAGTGAAGCCGTTGACGGTGAGCCGGGTCCGGTCGCGCTCGAGCGCCTTGTTGAGCTCGGCCAGCACGGCGTTGCGATGGTCGGCATTCTCCATGTCGATGAAATCGATGATGATGATTCCGCCGAGATTGCGCAGGCGCAGCTGGCGCGCGATGACCTGCGCCGCCTCGAGGTTGGTCTTGAAGATCGTCTCGTCGAAGCTGCGGCCGCCGACGAAACCGCCGGTGTTGACGTCGATGGTCGTCATCGCCTCGGTCTGGTCGAAGATCAGGTAGCCGCCGGACTTCAGATCGACGCGGCGTGCCAGCGCCTTCTGGATCTCCTCCTCGACGCCGTTGAGATCGAACAGCGGGCGCTCGCCGATGTAGTGCGCGATGCGGTCGGAGATGTTCTGCGTGTATTGCGACGAGAACTCCTGCATCTTCTGGAACGTCTCGCGCGAATCGACCTGGATGCGCACCGTGTCCTCGGTCACCATGTCGCGCAGCACGCGTTGCGCGAGATTGAGATCCTGATATACCAGCGAAGGTGCCGGCACCGTCCCCGATTTGCCGGTGAGATCGCGCCAGAGCTTGGTCAGGTATTCGATGTCGTTCTGCATTTCGCGCTCGGACGCGGTCTCCGCCATCGTCCGGATGATGAATCCGCCGGTCAGCCCCTCGGGCAGCAGTTGCTGCAGCTTGTCGCGAAGGCTTTCGCGCTCGGCTTCGTCCTCGATGCGCTGCGAAATGCCGATATGCGAATCCTGCGGCAGATACACCAGCAGGCGCCCCGCGAGGCTCACCTGCGTCGACAGCCGCGCGCCCTTGGTGCCGATCGGATCCTTGATCACCTGCACCAGCAGTGCCTGCCCCTCGTGCAGGATGCGCTCGATCGGCTTGCTGTCGTGACCGTGGCCGTTCTGCCGGTGTTCCCAGATGTCGGCGATGTGCAGGAACGCCGCGCGCTCGAGACCGATCTCGATGAATGCGGACTGCATGCCGGGAAGGACGCGCGCAACCCGCCCGAGGTAGATGTTGCCGACCAGGCCGCGCGCGCTCGCGCGCTCCATGTGCAATTCCTGCACGACCGCCTGCTCGAGCATCGCAACGCGAGTCTCCTGCGGCGTGACATTGATGAGGATTTCGTGGCTCATCGGCGGGGGCGAAGGTTCGGCCTGCTATTCATGGCACATGGTAGCCGATCTTCGCCAGGATCTCGGTGGTTTCAAACAGCGGCAGTCCCATGACGCCCGAATAGCTTCCCTCGAGGTGCCGGATGAACGCCGCGGCGCGACCCTGGATGCCGTAGCCGCCGGCCTTGTCGAAGGGCTCGCCGGTCGCCACGTACCGCTCGACCTCGTCGCGGGCAAGCGCGCGGAAACTCACGCGCGACGTCGATAGCGCAAGCACGATATGCGCGTGCCAGCGCACCGCGACGGCGGTGAGCACGTCGTGCGTCTTGCCCGACAGTCGCTCGAGCATGGCGATCGCGTTCATGGCGTCGCCTGGCTTGCCCAGGACGTCGCCATCGATGACGACCTCGGTGTCGGCCGCGAGTACCGGTCTCGGCGGCAGGTGGCGCCGATTCATCTGGTGCCAACCCACCGATGCCTTGGTGCGTGCGATGCGCTTGACGTAGTCGAGCGCGGGTTCGCCCTTGCGCGGGGTCTCGACGATGTCCCGTCGCCGTCCGCCTGCCTCGCGCACGAGCAACTCCTCGAATTCAACGCCGATCTGGCGCAACAACTCCTGCCGGCGCGGGCTCTTCGAGGCGAGGTAGACCGATGGCCGCTCGGTCAGCACGAAGTCCTTGCTCATTCGCGATGGTAAGGATGGCCCTGCAGCAAACTCGCGGCGCGATACAGCTGCTCGGCGAGCAGGACGCGAGCGAGGGCGTGCGGCAACGTCAACGCGGACAGCGAGACGATGGCCATCGCGTCGCGCTTGACCGCGGGTGAAAGGCCGTCGGCGCTGCCGATGACGAACGCGATCGAACGCGCATTGTCGTGCCATGTGCGCAACTGCTTCGCCAGTTTCGACGTGGTCCAGGCGTCGCCATGTTCATCGAGTGCCACGACTTGGCGACCCATCGCCGCTGCCGCGATGCCCGCACCCTCGGCATCGAGCATCTGCGCGACGCTCTTGCCACGATTGCGCGCTTCGGGCTTGAGTTCGATCAGTTCGATCTTGAACTCGCGCGGCATCCGGCGCGCATAGTCGTCGTACGCGGCGTTTGCCCACGCGGGCAACTTGTGGCCAAGCGCGATGATGCGGAGTTTCATGCCCGGCCCCGCAGTCGCGATGCCGCGACGAAAACTCGAGGGCTACGCAACGGCCGTTGCGGCCGGCTTCGCGCGTCGCCGCGGTGTCGGCGGCGTCCACAACTCTTCGAGGTTGTAATACCTGCGCACGGCGGGCTGCATGATGTGCACGACAATGTCCGCGCAATCGACCAACACCCATTCGCCGCTTTCCTCGCCCTCGACTCCCACGATCGGCGCACCCGCCGCCTTCATCGCGTCGCGGACGTGTTGCGCCAGCGCGTTCACCTGCCGGTTGGATTCGGCGGTGGCGATGATCAGCGTGTCGTACAGGCTGGTGAGCTTGCGGACATCGAGCAAGGTGATGTCGCGGGCCTTGATGTCTTCGAGAGCGGTGACGGCGGTTTTCTGCAGGCGATTAAGGCGCATCCGGTCGGGGCCGATACAGTTGGTTGCGTTCAATATATGCCAGAACCGGCGCCGGAAGCAAACCCGCCACTTCGGCGTGTCCGGCCGCGCCACGGGCGAGCGCTGCGCGAATAAGGGTGGCCGAGATCGGCTGCGGCGCCACGGCGACGCGTACGATCGAGCCGGCGAGCTGGCGCGCAAGCCGAGCCGGGTCGGTCGTCAGCCGGCGCTCCCATTGCTCGCGCAACGGCGGCGCGAGCGCGGCGATGTCCAACGCCGTGCCCGGGCGTTCGACCACGACCAGGTGCGCCAGCGTGAACAGCTGCTCCCAGCGGTGCCATCCCGCAAGACCTTGCAGCGCATCGGCGCCCAGCAACAGCGCCAGCGGGCGTTGGCGGTCCTCGTTGTGCAGTTCCTGCAGCGTCACGACGGTGTAACTTGGCCCCGCGCGGCGCACTTCCCGGTCGTCCGGCAGCAACCTCGGAAACTCGGCACAGCCCAACTGCGTCATCGCCAGACGGTCCTGCGGCGACGCGACCGGCGGCGTGCGATGCGGCGGCGTGCC
The DNA here is from genome assembly GCA_963821485.1 of uncultured beta proteobacterium. GTDB lineage: Bacteria > Pseudomonadota > Gammaproteobacteria > Burkholderiales > Casimicrobiaceae > PALSA-1003. The sequence goes on along the minus strand of CAWGEB010000008.1, from coordinate 124,964 downwards.
GGCGGGAATCACGTGCACTCTTGTCAGCCCGAGCGCTGCGCGCACCGCGCTGGCAAAGCGCAGATGGCCGTAATGGATCGGGTCGAAGGTGCCGCCGAGGATGCCGATGGTCGGGATCATCGTGCACATCGCTCGTGCCGGGCGATCGCGACGACATCCGCCGTCGACTCAGTGCGCATGGCGCGTGGCCCCGGTGATGAGCGTCTCTTCGATGTCGATGTCGCCCTCCAGGATGCGCATCACTTCGTCGTTGATCACGTTCTGCTCGCGCATCTGCATTAGTTCCTCGCGCTCGGCACGCACCGCCGCTAGCCAGATCTCGCGCTGCGCGGCGTGCAGCGCCTCGAGATGCACGCGACGATCGGCATTGGCCGAGTGACGCTGCAGTCGCCGTTCGTAGCGGGCGAGCAGCGACTGCGCGAACGCGGTCTCCTGCGGTGCGGTCAGCTTCGGAATCCGTTGTTGCAGCGTGTCGATCGCCGCCTGCGCCGTGGCGATTCGTGCGGCGCGCTCCTCGTGCTCGGCGATGCCGTCGCCGCGGATCTTGAGCAGTCGAATGAGCGGCTGCAGCGTCAGGCTGTTGAGCAGGAGCGTGATCACGATGGTGCTGGCCGCCAGCAGGATGATCAGGTCCCGGCCAGGGAACGGCGCGCCTCCGGCCGTCGTGTAGGGGATCGACAGCGCGGCCGCCAGCGTGACGGAGCCGCGAATACCGGCCCAGGCGGTGACGAACACCGGTCCGCGCTCGGGGATACCGTCGCGTGCGCGAATCCATTTGGACAGCAACGGCGGAAGGTACGCCGCGGGGAACACCCAGGCGATGCGAAGCGCGATCAATGCTGCCGACAGTACCAGGGCGTAACCGAGGACCTCGATCACGGTCGCGGCCGAGAGCCCGCCCACCAGCGAATGCAACTGCACGCCGAGCAAAACGAATACGAGCCCGTTGAACGTGAACAGCAGCATCTTCCAGACCTCCCAGGAATGCGCGCGTGTCGGCGCGTCGAGATGCCGCGCATCGTCGGCGCCGGCATAGAGTCCCGCCGCGACGATGGCGAGTATGCTTCCGACGCCCGCGGTTTCCGCCGCCAGGTAGGCGGCATACGGCGTCAACACCGAAAGGACCGTCTGGATGGTGGGGTCCTCGACACAGAATCGCTTGAGACCCAATCGGAGGTGACCAATCGCCCAGGCGACGGCGAGCCCCGCCGCCAGGCCGCCGCCGGAAAGGATGAAGAACTGGGATACGCCGTCGCCCCAGTTGAATACGCCCGTGACCGCGGCGGCGACCGCGAATTTGAACGCAACGAGCCCGGACGCGTCGTTGATCAGGCTCTCGCCGTTCAGAATCGTGGTGACGCGCGCCGGCAGCTTGAGCTTGGAGGTGATGGCGTTGACGGCGACCGCGTCGGTCGGCGACACGACCGCGGCAAGCGCGAACGCGGCAGCGAGCGGCAGCCCCGGAACCAGCCAATGCATCAGATAGCCGATCACCAGCACCGTCAGGAACACGAGCCCGAAGGCGAGCATCAGCACCGGGCGCAGCACGCGGATTAGGTCACGCTTCGGGATCAACCAGCCATCCGCGAACAGCAAGGGCGGAATGAACAGCAGGAAGAAAACCTCGGGCTCGAGTGTCACGTCGCGGAATTCGGGCAGGTACGAAAGCGCCACGCCACCCGCTGCCAGCAGCAGCGGCTGCGGCAGCGGGACCCACTTCCCGATCGCCGCGACGGCGGCGACCGCGAGCAGAAGGCCGAGCGTGATTTCGATAATGGCCATGATGCGCGAAAGCAAGCTGCTAGAAACTGGATCCGGGTGTCGCGAGAAACTCGATCTCTTCGGGCGTCGATTCCCGTCCAAGTACTGCATTGCGGTGCGGAAAGCGACCGAAACGGCGGATGATTACGGCGTGCCGCTTCGCCCACACCAGCGGGTCGGTCAACCCGGTTTCGGTCGTGAGTCGCCCGTACAACTCGACCGACCGCTCTTGCGCCGGCATCGATTCTGCATGCTCGAAGGGCAGGTAGAGGAACCAGCGTTCCGCCGGAATCAATCTGGCATCGTCCCCGCGCGCAACAGCGTGCTGCGCGATCGAAAGTGCGAGAGCGTCGCCGGCAAACGCACGCGGCGTGTCGCGATAGCTGTTGCGCGTGAACTGATCGAGCAGCAGCACGCGCGCCAAGACTCGGCGCGGGTCGTCCCACTCGGCGAAGCCGCCCGCCAGCGCGAGCTCTATCGCGTTACCGAAGCGCGAGCGGATCGTGGCGTCGAATCCGGCGTCCTTGCGAAACCATTCGGTGCGTTCCTCGCCGAAGCCGGGTGCGCTGGGGGGCCCGAACCAGAAGTCGAGGATGTCGTCGGGCGAGGGGAGGTTCGCTGCCATGTTGAATCGCTGATATAGTCGGATTGCCGCCGCAATGCAATGCCTTGCACCATGGAAGGCTCGGCAATGCGCGTCCAACCGCCGCCCGCGCACCGATGCAAACCTCGTACCGCGATATCGCACTTCTCGCCTGCTGCCAGGCGCTGCTGCTCGTCAACAACTCCGGCCTCATCGCGATGAACGGCCTGGTCGGCTATGCACTGGTCGACAATAAGATCCTGGCCACGCTCGGCGTCACCAGCTACGTGCTCGGGTCTGCACTGGCGGCGATGCCTGCCGCGCTGTACATGGCGCGGGTCGGGCGCCGGCGCGGGTTCATGACCGGCTCGCTGATCGCGATCGTCGGCAGCGCGACTTGCGCGCTGGGCATCGCGCGGGGCAGTTTCCCACTTTACTGTTTCGGCACGGCGATCGTCGGCGTGTACACCGCGTTCGGCCTGCAGTATCGCTTCGCGGCCGCCGAGGTGGCCGCGCCAGCGTTCAAGGCCAAGGCGATTTCGCTGGTCCTCGCCGGCGGCATTATCGGCGGTTTTATCGGGCCGGCTGCCAGCCTGTGGGCAAAGGATCTGTTCACCGTGCCTTTCCTGGGATCCTTCCTCGTGTTGTCAGCGATCGCACTGGTCGCGATGGGTGTTCAATCCCGGGTCCGGGTCCCGCCGCCTGCCGCCGACGAGCGTACCGGACGCGCGCGTTCATTGAAAATCATCGCGGCGCAGCCGGTATTTATCGTGGCCGTCATCGCCGCGGCGTTCGGCTACGGCATCATGAACCTGCTGATGACCGCGACGCCTTTGGCGATGGGCTTTTGCGGACATCCGTTCAGCGCAGCGGCGTTCATCATCGAGTGGCACGTTGTCGGCATGTACGCCCCAGGCTTCTTCACCGGATCGCTGATCAAGCGCTTTGGTGCGCTCAAGGTCATCGTTGCCGGCTCAATGCTGATGGCGACCTGCGTCGTGGTGGCGGTGTCGGGCATCGCCATCTGGCAGTTCTGGGTTGCGCTGGTCCTGCTCGGCATCGGCTGGAACTTCATGTATACCGGCGGCACGACGCTGCTGACCGAGACCTATGCGCCAGCGGAGAAAGCCAAGACGCAGGGACTCAACGATGCGATCGTGTTCACGGTCATGGTCATTTCGTCGTTTTCATCCGGAGCGCTCGTCAGCGTCGCCGGGTGGGAGCGCATGAATCTCGGCGCGCTGCCATTCCTCGCCATCGTCGCCGGCGCGACGCTGTGGTTGACATCGATGCGTCAGCGCCAGGCGGCGGCAGTCGTCAAAGGTTGAGTCCAACGGTCGAGTCGCAGGAGGAGGGCACATGCAAGCGATCCCGGCAACCGACGAATACCAGGAACTGCGCGAAGCGGTGCGCGCGCTATGCAGCAATTTCGATTCCGCCTATTGGCAGGGGATCGATGCCGCGCGCGGCTACCCGGAAGCCTTCGTCGACGAATTGACCCGTGCCGGCTGGCTGGCGGCGATGATTCCCGCCGAATATGGCGGTTCCGGCCTGGGACTCGCCGAAGCGTCGGTGATCATGGAGGAAATCAATCTCAGCGGCGGCAACGCCGGCGCATGCCACGGCCAGATGTACAACATGGGGACCGTGCTGCGCCACGGGTCGGACGCGCAGAAACGCGCCTATCTCCCGGCCATCGCGAGCGGCGAACTGCGACTGCAGTCGATGGCGGTCACCGAACCGACGACCGGCACCGACACGACCCGGCTAAAGACGACAGCCGTGCGCAAGGGAGACAGGTACGTCGTCAGCGGACAGAAAGTGTGGACGTCCCGGCTGCAGCATTCGGACCTGATGATTGTGCTGGCGCGCACGACGCCGCTGGCGGAGGTCAAGCGCAAGGCGGACGGGATGAGCGTATTCCTTGTCGACCTGCGCCAAGCGAAGCGCGATGTGCGCGGCGGCATCACCGTGCGCCCGATCCCGAACATGGTGAATCACGAAACCAACGAAGTGTTCTTCGACGACCTCGAGGTCCCGTCCGAGAACCTCATCGGCGAGGAGGGCAAGGGCTTCCGCTACATACTCGACGGTTTGAACGCCGAGCGCACGCTGATCGCCGCGGAGTGCATCGGCGACGGCTGGTGGTTCGTCGACAAGGCGCGGCGCTACGCCAGCGATCGCATCGTCTTCGACCGGCCGATCGGCAAGAACCAGGCGGTGCAGTTTCCGATCGCCGAGAGTTACATCGAACTCGAAGCGGCGAACCTGATGCGCTTCAGGGCCTGCGCGCTGTTCGACGCCAACCAGCCCTGCGGCGCCGAGGCGAACATGGCGAAAATGCTCGCGGCCAAGGCGTCGTGGGAGGCGGCCAACGCATGCCTGCAGACGCACGGTGGATTCGGCTTTGCCTGCGAGTTCGACGTCGAGCGCAAATTCCGCGAGACGCGCTTGTATCAGGTCGCGCCGATCTCGACCAATCTCATCCTCTCCTACGTCGGCGAGCACGTACTCGGCATGCCGAGGTCGTTCTAAGCGGAGAGTTGCGGTCCTAAAGCCCCTTCCAGTACACCTCGTCGACGGTCTTGTCGGCGTGCTTGAGGGCGTGACGCTGCAGGGCCTCGCCCGTGGTCCGCGAATCGAATCCGCGCGGGATGCTTGTGGCAGCAGGTCGAAGGTGCACGAACACGATGCCGTGACCATCATCGACGACAACTGACTTCACGTCGGCCAGCACGCCTCTCTCCGCCAGGAACGCTGCGGCAAGCCGGTCGAGCGCGGGGTCGGAAGCATCGATGAGCAAGCGGCGGTTGATGGCCGCGAGAAACAGCGCCATCGCGCCGAGCAGTACGCCCACCGTGATCGCCACGACCGCGTCGAAGACCGGCCGCGGTCCAAACACCACCGACACACCGGCGACGAGCAGCGTCAGCAGGATCCCGATCATCGCCACCGCGTCTTCCAGCACCACGGCCAGCACCGTCGTCTTGGTCCGGTTTTCGGCGAGCCCCTTCCAGCCGCCGATCTCGCGCAGCGCCACGACGAAGGTGAAGGCTTCCAGCGCCAGTGCGAACACCAGGAGTCCGAGCACGAGCGGCGTGAAGGGCTCGATCGAGCGTTGCAGCAGCAGCGCGTACACGCCGTGGTAGATGTTGATGCCGCAGCCGATGAAGAATACGCTGACCGCCGACACCAGCGACCAAAAGAATTTTTCCTGCCCACGCCCGAAGGGATGCAAAGCGTCAGGGCCGCGTCGGGCGCGCACTTCACCGACTTTCAGCAGGATCTGGTTGGCGACGTCGGCCAGCGAGTGAATCGTCTCGGCAAAAAGGGTCGGCGACGCGGTGACGAACCAGCCGAAACCCTTGGCGGCAGCGATCGCCGTGTTCGTGGCGATGGAAATCGAAACCGAGGAAGACATGGCTGGGGAAGGACTCGGCCCTGGCGAGCGTCGTCGAGTCCGGCCCTGTTCAGGTGCGAATCTGGCCGCTGCCGAACACGACCCATTTCTCGCTGGTCAGACCCTCCAGCCCGACCGGACCGCGCGCGTGCAGCTTGTTGGTCGAGATGCCGATCTCGGCACCGAGTCCGTATTCGAAGCCGTCGGCAAATCGGGTCGATGCGTTGATCAGCACCGAGCTGGAGTCGACTTCGCGCAGGAAGCGCATGGCGTTGGCGTAGTCCGCCGTCACGATGGCGTCGGTGTGCTGCGATCCGTAGCGCGCGATGTGCTCGATCGCGGCGTCGAGGCCGTCGACGAGGCGGACGGCGAGGATCGGCGCCAGATACTCGGTGCTCCAGTCCTGCTCGGTTGCCGGCTTCATTGCGCTGACCAGCGCGCGTGCGGCAGAATCGCCGCGCAGTTCCACGCCCTTGTCCAGATAGATTCGGCAAAGCGGAGGCAGCACGCGCGCCGCGATCTTCGCGTGCACGAGGAGCGTCTCCATCGTGTTGCAGGGACTGTAGCGCTGCGTCTTGGCGTTGTCGGCGATGCGCACGGCCATATCGACGTCGGCATGCTCGTCGATGAACACGTGACAGACGCCGTCGAGGTGCTTGATCACGGGCACCTTCGCTTCGCGCGCGACGCGCTCGATCAGGCTCTTGCCGCCGCGGGGCACGATCACGTCGACGTGCTGCTCGTCGGCGAGCAGGAGGCCGACGGCGGCGCGGTCCACCGTGGCAATCACCTGGACAGCGGTCTCCGGCAACCCGGCCGCGGACAATCCTTCGTGGACGCAGGCGGCGATGGCCTGGTTGCTGTGCAGCGCCTCCGAACCGCCGCGCAGGATGCAGGCATTGCCGGCCTTGAGGCACAGCGCGGCGGCATCGGCGGTCACGTTGGGCCGCGATTCGTAGATGATGCCGACGACGCCCAGCGGTACGCGCATCTTGCCGACCTGGATGCCGGTCGGCCGGTACCGCAGTCCGCTGATCTCGCCGACAGGGTCGCGCAGCGCGGCGATCTGCTCGAGTCCTGCGGCCATGGCCGCGATCGATGCTGTCGACAGCGTCAGCCGGTCGATGAATGCGGCGTCGCTGCCGGCGGCCTTCGCCGCGGCGACGTCGCGCGCGTTCGCAGCCAGGAGGCGCGCCTCGTCGCGGCGCATGGCGCGCGCCATGGCCAGCAATGCGTCGTCTTTGGCGCTCGTGGCGGCCCGCGCGAGGCCGCGCGACGCCGCGCGTGCGCGCTCGCCGACTTCGCGCATGTACGCGGGCAGGTCCAGGCCAGGGACGTTGAGATTCGTCATCCGGCGATTCTAACCCATCCTGGCGCCGACCTAGAGCCGCCGCGAGCGCACGCCATTGGCGTTCAGAATTTGTGCGCGTCGAGCGTGCGCACGCCCTGATCGGTGCCTACCAGGATCACGTCGGCGCCGCGTCGCGCGAACAAACCGTTGGTGACGACGCCGACGATGTGGTTGATCCGGCCCTCCATCTCGGCGGGATCGAGGATCTCCAGGTCCTCGACGTCGAGCACGAGATTGCCGTTGTCGGTGATGAAGTTCTCGCGTAACTGCGGCTGGCCGCCCAGTTTGACGAGCTCGTGCGCGACGATACTGCGCGCCATCGGAATGACTTCGATCGGCAGCGGGAATGCACCGAGCACGCCGACCAGCTTGGATGCGTCGACGATGCACACGAATTTCTCTGCGACCGAGGCGACGATCTTCTCGCGCGTCAGCGCGCCGCCGCCACCCTTGATCATCGCGCCGTGCTCGGTGACTTCATCGGCGCCATCGACATAGACGGGAAGGTCATCGACTTCGTTCAGCTCGACGACGCGGATGCCATGACCTTTCAGGCGATCGGCGGAGCGCACCGAACTGGCGACGGCACCCTTGATGCGGCCCTTGATCTTCGCCAGCTCGTCGATGAAAAAATTGGCTGTCGATCCGCTGCCGACGCCGATGTAGGCGTCGGCCACGACGTACTTGATCGCCTCGCGGGCAACCTGCCGCTTTTGCTCGTCCTGCGTCATGCTTTCTTGCGCATCGGCGGCAGGTCGGTGCAAACGCCCTCGAAGGCTTCCGCGGCCAGGCCGACGGACTCGCTCAGCGTCGGATGCGGATGGATGGTCTTGCCGATGTCGACGGCGTCGGCGCCCATCTCGACGGCGAGCGCGAGTTCGCTGATCAGGTCGCCGGCATGCGTGCCGACGATGCCGCCACCGACGATGCGATGCGTCTCGGCGTCGAACAGCAGCTTGGTGAAGCCCTCGTCGCGGCCGTTGGCGATCGCGCGGCCGGAGGCAGCCCACGGAAACAGTCCCTTCTGCACCTTGATGCCCTTGGCCTTCGCTTCGTCCTCGGTGACGCCGACCCAGGCGATTTCGGGATCGGTGTACGCGACCGACGGGATGACGCGAGCGTCGAAGAACGACTTCTGCCCGGCCGCGGCCTCGGCGGCGACGTGCGCTTCGTGCACTGCCTTGTGCGCGAGCATCGGCTGGCCAATGATGTCGCCGATGGCGTAGATGTGCGGCACGTTGGTGCGCAGCTGGCTGTCGGCGGAAATGAAACCCCGGTCGGTGACGATGACTCCCGCCTTGTCCGCGCCGATTTTCTTGCCGTTCGGGCTGCGCCCCACGGCCATGAGCACCAGGTCGTAAGGCTGTGGCCCGGAGGGTGCCTGCTCACCTTCGAAGCTGACGTAGATCGCATCCTTCTTCGCTTCTACCGCAACGGTCTTGGTCTTAAGCATGACGCGGTCGAAGCGCGGCTTGTTCATTTTCTCCCAAACTTTGACCAGGTCGCGGTCGGCGCCCAGCATCAGTCCATCGAGCATTTCCACGACATCCAGTCGTGCGCCGAGCGATGAATACACGGTGCCCATTTCCAGCCCGATGATGCCGCCGCCCACCACCAGCATGCGCTTCGGCACCGCCTTGAGCTCGAGCGCGCCGGTCGAGTCGACGATGCGCGGATCCTCCGGGACGAAAGGCAGGTTCACCGACTGCGAGCCCGCGGCGATGATCGCCTTCTGGAAGCGGACGATCTTCTTGGCGCCCGTCTTCGCTTGCCCGGGGCCTTCCGTCAACTCGACCACGACGTGATGCGGATCGAGGAAGCTGCCGTAGCCGCGCACGACCTCGACCTTGCGCGACTTGGCCATGCCGGTGAGGCCGCCGGTCAGCTTTCCGACGACCTTGTTTTTCCACGCGAGCAATTTCGCGAGGTCGACTTTCGGCGCGCCGAACGCGACGCCGTGTTCACCCAGCGCAGCGACCTCGTCCATCACCGCCGCGATATGCAGGAGCGCCTTCGACGGAATGCAGCCGACGTTCAGGCAAACTCCACCGAGGGTCGCGTAGCGCTCGACGAGCACCGTCTTCATGCCGAGGTCGGCGGAGCGGAAGGCGGCACTGTAGCCGCCGGGGCCCGCGCCGAGTACGAGCATCTCGCATTCGATGTCGGCATTGCCCGCAAAGCTTGCGGCGCCGGGGGCTGGTGCCGCCGGGGCTTGTGTTGCAGCGGGCTTGGGCGCGGCAACAGCGGGTGCCGAGGGCGCTGCGGGCTTGGCGGCGGATGCCGCGCCGGCGGTCTCGAGCGTGAGCACGACGCTGCCTTCGCTCAATTTGTCGCCGACCTTCACCCGGACCTCCACGACCGTACCGGAGGCTGGCGACGGCACGTCCATCGTCGCCTTGTCCGATTCCAGCGTGACCAGAGAATCCTCGGCCTTGACCACGTCGCCCGGTTTGACGAACACCTCGATGACCGGTACGTCGCTGAAGTCGCCGATGTCGGGGACTTTGACTTCGATGGCAGCCATGTTCGTCCTAAAGCAAGACGCGCCGGAGATCGGCGAGCAGCGCGATGAGGTAGCTGTTGAAACGGGCCGCGGAGGCACCATCGATGACACGATGGTCATACGACAGCGACAGCGGCAGGATCAGCCGTGGCCCGAACTGCTTGCCGTCCCAGATCGGGCGCGTGGCAGAGCGGCAGACGCCGAGGATCGCGACTTCGGGCGCGTTGATGATCGGTGAGAAGTAGGTGCCTCCAATGCCGCCCAGGCTCGAGATCGAGAAGCATCCGCCTTGCATATCCGCCGGCCCGAGCTTGCCATCGCGCGCCTTGGCGGACAATTCGGTCATCTCCTTCGCGATCGCGATCAGTCCCTTCTGGTCCGCGTTCTTGATCACCGGGACCACCAGGCCGTTGGGCGTGTCCGCGGCAAAACCGATGTTGTAGTACTGCTTGAAGATCAGGTTGTCGCCATCGAGCGAGGTGTTGAAATCCGGGAACTTCTTCAGTGCCGCGACGCATGCCTTGATCAGGAAAGCGAGCATCGTCACTTTGACACCGGATTTTTCGTTTTCCTTGTTGAGCGTGACGCGAAACGCTTCGAGATCGGTGATGTCGGCATCGTCGTGATTGGTGACGTGCGGGATCAGCACCCAGTTGCGGTGCAGGTTGGCCCCCGAGATCTTCTTGATGCGCGACAGCGGCTTGCTCTCGATCGCGCCGAACTTGCTGAAGTCCACCTTCGGCCACGGCAGCAATCCCAGCGCTTCGCCTCCCGCGCCCCCGGCCGCCGGCGCGGCGGCCGCACCGCTCATCACGCCCTTGACGAATTTCTGGACGTCTTCCTGAAGGATGCGGTCCTTCGGGCCCGTGCCTTTCACGCGCGACAGGTCGACGCCGAGTTCGCGCGCGAACGCCCGTACCGACGGCGACGCGTGCGCGCCCTTGAAACTTGCAGGGTCGATCGGTGCCGCTGCGGCGGCAGGTGCAGAGGGCGCGGCCCTGGCTGGTGCGGCAGATGCAGGCGCAGTGGCCGCGGGTGCCGGAGTCGGCGCCGGAGCTGCGGTCGCGGTGGCGGCGCCGACCGCCTCGAGCATCAGGATCACGGAGCCTTCGCTGACCTTGTCGCCGAGCTTGACCTTGAGTTCCTTGACCACGCCCGCGGCAGGCGCAGGCACGTCCATCGTCGCCTTTTCCGACTCGAGCGAGACCAGCGAGTCTTCGGCCTTGACCGTGTCGCCGACTTTCACGAAGACTTCGATGATCGGCACATCCTTGAAGTCGCCGATGTCCGGAACCTTGACCGCGGTCAGCGCAGCGGGCCCGGCAGGCGCGCTCGCGGGCGCCTTGGCCGCGGGTGGTGGCGCTGCGGCGGGCGCAGGCGCGGCCTTTGCCGGTGTCGCCGCAGCCGAGTCGAGCGTCAGGATCACCGATCCTTCGCTGACCTTGTCGCCGAGTTTTACCTTCAGTTCCTTGACGACACCCGCGGCGGGCGCCGGAACGTCCATGGTCGCCTTGTCGGATTCGAGCGTGACCAGCGAGTCTTCGGCTTTCACGGTGTCGCCGGGCTTGACGAATACCTCGATGACAGGAACGTCGGTGAAGTCGCCGATGTCGGGAACCTTGACTTCGATTGTGCTCATGCAGAGCCCCTGATTCGTCGATTGGGTCGGATCAAACGGTCCACGGCGCCGGCTTGGTGGCGTCGATGCCGTACTTCTTGATGGCATCGGCCACCTTCGCCGCCGGCACGGATCCCTCGTCGGCCAGCGCCTTCAATGCCGCGACGACGATGTAATAGCGATCCACTTCGAAGAATCGGCGCAACTTCTCGCGCGTATCGGAGCGGCCGAACCCGTCGGTGCCGAGCACGACGTAGCGGCGCGGCACGAACGCGCGGATCTGGTCGGCAAACGCCCGTACATAGTCGGTCGATGCGATGACCGGGCCCTGCGTGTCGGCGAGGCAGGCGGTGACGTGCGGCTGCTTTTGCTTTGCCGTCGGATTGAGCATGTTCCAGCGTGCGACCGCGTTGCCGTCCCGCGCAAGCTCGACGAAGGACGGGCAACCCCACAGGTCGGATTCGACACCCCAGTCCTTCCTCAGCAATTCGGCCGCGGCGATCGACTCGCGCAGGATGACCCCGGACCCGAGCAGCTGTACCCGCGGCGCCTTGGATTTCCGGTCGCCGGCTTGCAGCAGGTACATCCCCTTCAGGATGTTCGGCGCAGCACCCTCGGGCATCGCCGGCTGAGTGTAGTTCTCGTTCATCACCGTCAGGTAGTAATAGACGTCCTGCTGCTCGGCGTACATGCGCCGCAGCCCATCCTGGACGATGACCGCGACTTCGTAGCCGAAGGTGGGGTCGTAGGAAAGGCAGTTGGGGACCGTCGCCGAGATCTGATGCGAGTGACCGTCCTCGTGTTGCAGGCCTTCGCCATTGAGTGTCGTGCGCCCGGCGGTGCCGCCCAGCAGGAAGCCGCGCGAACGCATGTCGCCGGCGGCCCAGGCAAGGTCGCCGATGCGCTGAAAACCGAACATCGAGTAGAAGATGTAGAACGGAATCATCGGCACGCCGTGCGTGGAATACGAGGTCGCCGCAGCGATCCAGTCGCACATGGCGCCCGCTTCGTTGATCCCCTCCTGCAGGATCTGCCCGTCCTTGGTCTCCTTGTAGAACATCAGCTGGTCGGCGTCCTGCGGCGTATACAACTGCCCCAACTGGTTCCAGATGCCGAGCTGGCGGAACATGCCCTCCATGCCGAAGGTGCGCGATTCGTCCGGGACGATCGGCACGATATGCTTGCCGATGTTCTTGTCGCGCAGCAGCGTCTGCAGGATCTGCACGAACGCCATCGTGGTCGAGATTTCGCGATCCTCGGTGCTTTTGAGAAAGCGCTCGAAGGTGGTCAACGGCGGCGTCACCAGCGCCTCGGCCTTGCCGCGGCGCGCGGGCAGGTAGCCACCCAGCGCCTCACGGTGCGAGCGCATGTACTCGAGTTCCGGCGAGCCCTCGGGAAAGGTGACCAGCGGGACGTCCGCAAGTTTGTCGTCAGGTATCGGGATGCCGAAGCGATCGCGGAAGCCGCGCATCGATTCGGCCGTCATCTTCTTCTGCTGGTGCGTGATGTTCTGCGCTTCGCCGGATTCGCCCATGCCGAAGCCCTTGATCGTCTTGGCCAGGATTACCGTCGGCTGGTCCTTGTGATTGACCGCGGCATGGAAGGCGGCATAGACCTTGTGCGGATCGTGGCCGCCGCGATTCAGCGCCCAGATATCGTCGTCCGACCAGTCGGCGACGAGCGCCTTGAGTTCGGGCGTATTGAAAAAGTATTCGCGCACGTAGGCGCCATCTTTTGATTTGAAGGTCTGGTACTCGCCGTCGACGCATTCCATCATGCGGCGCATCAGGATGCCCTTCTTGTCGCGCGCCAACAGGCCGTCCCAGCGCGTACCCCAGACCACCTTGATGACGTTCCAGCCCGCGCCGCGGAAATCGGCTTCCAGCTCCTGGATGATCTTGCCGTTGCCGCGCACCGGGCCGTCGAGGCGCTGCAGATTGCAATTGATGACGAAGATCAGGTTGTCGCACTTCTCACGGGCGGCCATGCCGATGGCGCCCATCGATTCCGGCTCGTCCATTTCGCCGTCGCCGCAGAAACACCACACCTTGCGGCCTTCGGTCTTGGCGAGACCCCGGTCCTGCAGATATTTCATGAAGCGCGCCTGATATATCGCCATCAACGCGCCGAGTCCCATCGACACCGTCGGGAACTGCCAGAAATCCGGCATCAGCCAGGGGTGCGGATACGACGAGATGCCCTTGCCGTCGACCTCCTGGCGGAAATTGTCCATCTGTTCGACGGTGAGCCGGCCGAGCATGAATGCGCGGGCGTAGACGCCGGGGGCCGAATGCCCCTGAACGAAAACCAGGTCGCCGCCGTGCTCGGGTGACGGCGCGTGCCAGAAATGGTTGAAGCCGACGTCGTAGAGCGTCGCCGCTGACGCGTAACTCGCAATGTGGCCGCCGACGTTGGTGTCCTTGTTGGCCCGGACCACCATCGCCATCGCGTTCCAACGCGCGTAATTGCGGATCTTTTCCTCGATCGTCTGGTCGCCGGGCATCTTCGGCTGCTTGTCGACCGGGATCGTGTTGATATACGCGGTGTTGGCCGAGAACGGCATGTGCGCGCCGCGCTGCCGGCTCTGGTCGATGATCTGTTCGATCAGGTAATGCGCACGTTCGGGCCCCTCGTGCTCGAGCACACCGTCGATGGCCTCAACCCATTCTTTGGTTTCCTGGGGATCGACATCAGGCTTCATGTCCATGGCGGCTTCCTCCTTGCAACAATGACGATACGGCGGCGGGACCTGCAGGCGTTCGTGCTCGGTGCGGATGGTGGATGCGGGGCGACCGTGGCGCGCCCTATCGAGGCACGTGGGTGGAACTTTGGTTTACGATACCACGCACACTCGCCCGTATTCAAACCCTATTCGGCAGCCCGCGGCGAACGCGCCTGCCTTCTGCGCCAGAGCAGCCAGGTGCCGCAGGCAAGGCTGCCGACGCCGATCATGGCAAAGCTGGTGACATAGCTCCCGGTGACCGACGCCATCAGCGCGAAAGCCGGTGGTCCGAGGACGACACCGGCGAAGGTGACGAACCCTGAGGCGCCGGTTATCGCGCCTGCCTGACCGCGCGGAGCATGGCGGGCGACTTCAGCCAGCTGCACCCCGTTCCAGCCGATGGCCGTCACGCCGAACAACGCGCAGACGAGGCTTTCGCCCAATAGCGACCACCTCGGACCGAAACTGGCCGTCAGCAGTGCGCAGGCGCCGGCAATCAGCCCCAGCATGCCGAGCATCTTTCGCGGCGCGATCCAGCGGTCGGCAACCATGCCCCAGCTGATGCGGCCGACAACGCCGCCGACGGTCGCGACGGTCAGCATGAGGCCGGCATTAACCAAGGTGCGACCCTGCTCCTGGTGCATGAATAGCACCAAGAAGCTCAACAGGCATGCCTGCGTCGCTGCATAGACGAACCCGGTCACCGTCAACTCGAGCAGCTTGGGGCTGCGTATCACGATTTTCAGTGGAGCGAGCAGTTGACCCAGCGATCGGTGGTGCTGGCGCACCAGCCCGACATCGAGCGCCGCGCGTGTCGGCTGCGCGAGCAGCGCCACCGCCACGCCCGCGGCCGCGACAGCCCAGAGCGCGGCGCGCCAGCCGTGGCCGACCGTGATCAGTGGTAACAGCGCCCCGGCGAGGGCCGCGCCCAGCGGCACGCCCGTCTGCTTGATCGAGAAGGTCAGCGCCATGGCGTGCGGCGATGCCGTTCGAACGAGCAATTGCGACGATGCCGGCGTGATCGGACCGTAGCCGATGCCGATCAATAGCGGAGCGAAGAGCAACACCCATGCCGGTCCCGTCGTCAGCGTGAGGCCACCTGCGCACAGCAATGCGCAGACCTGGGACACGCGGATCGGTCCGTAGCGTTCGATGAACCCGCCCGAGACCAGGCTCGCCAGCATGGCACCGAGGTAGAGCATGCCGATGAACGCACCGATCAGGTTGGGATTTAGGCCGACCGCTGGTCCGAGCTCGGGAGCGAGCACGGCGGGCGCGGTCGCCGCGAGCGAGGTGAACGCCTGGATGGCGAGCGTCACCGCGAGCGCGGTCATCGCGGTGGGTGCGGCTTTCACTCAGGCCCTGGCCGGCGAAAGCGTGCGCAATTCGGTAACGATCGCGTCGACCGCCAGGTCGTGCCTGCTCGCAGGAACGCGATCGACGATCTGCACCTCGAAGGCTGCAGCGACTCTCGGTACACCCGGTGCCAGCGTGGGGAGCAGGCGATCGTAGAACCCGCCGCCGTATCCGAGCCGCCTACCCTCCAGGTCGAAGGCCAGGCCGGGGACCAGTACCCAATCGATCGCGGCAGGATCGACAAGAGGACAGTGCAGCAGCGGCTCGCGGATGCCGCGATAGCCTGGAGCAACGTCGCGCAGGACGTCGGCCACCGCGCACAGATCTAGCGTGCGCGTTGCGGGGTTGACACGCGGCAGCGCGACGGTCTTGCTCTGCCCGAGTGCCGCGTCGACCAGCGGCGTGGTGTCCCATTCGCTGCCAAAGGCCAGCGTCAGCAGCACCGCATGCGCGCGCTGGAAATCCGGCCGGGCTGCAAGCGCGGTGCAGATCGCCCGGCTGGCCTGGGCGCTCGCCGCGACTGTCAATTGCTCGCGCGCCGACAGGATGCGGGCGCGCATTGCGCGCTTGGCATCGCGCATGCCTCCGCGCGCCGCTTCCGCGGGGTCGGTCGAGGGCACGTTCACCCGCGGAATCTTACCGCAAGAGCGTGGGCCCGCTGCGCTTATAATGTCTCGTCCGATCCTTTCCGCACCTTTCACCCGCGATGAATTACAACCATCAGCATCACCGAGCGCGCCGCGCGCAGCTGATCGCCGAGATGCGCCGCCAGGCTGGCGGGGGCATCGCTGCGATACCCACGGCACCGGAGGCGATTCGCAACGCCGATACGTACTATCCCTATCGTCCCGACAGCTACTTCTATTATGTGACCGGATTTCCCGAGCCCGAGGCGATCGTGCTGTTGACGGCCGGCGCGGACGAAGGCGATTCCAGGCAGATACTGTTCTGTCGCGACAAGAACGCCGAGCGCGAAATCTGGGATGGTTTCCGCTACGGCCCCGACGCGGCGCGCGAGATATTCGGCTTCGACGAAGCGTACGCCATCGGAGATTTTCCGGCGAAGTTCGCGGACCTGGCCGGTGATCGCCCGGCGCTGTATACGCCGCTCGGGCTGTACCCTCATTGGGACGAGACGGTCACCGTGGCGCTCAACGAGGTGCGGCATCGTGTCCGCACGGGCATTGCCGTGCCGGAGACCGTCGTGGATGTACGCGCCCCGCTCGCCGCGATGCGCCTGTACAAGGACCCGCAGGAGCTGCCGCAGATTCGCCGCGCCGCCGATATTTCGAGCCGCGCGCACCGTCGCGCGATGGAGCGAACGCGGCCGGGATGGTTCGAGTATCAGGTCGAGGCCGAACTGGCGCACGAGTTCCTGCGCTCCGGCGCACAAGCGGTTGCGTATCCGTCGATCGTCGCCTCCGGGCCCAACGCCTGCATACTGCACTATCGCGACAACAATCGCCAGATGCAGCCGTCCGAGCTGTTGCTGATCGATGCCGGCTGCGAGGTCGATGGCTATGCGTCGGACATCACGCGCACATTCCCGGTGGGAGGCAGGTTCAGCGGACCACAGAAGGCGGTCTATGAAATCGTGCTCGCGGCGCAGCTTGCCTGTATCGAGGCGGTCAGGCCCGGCCGCGCGTTTCACGATTATCACCAGGTCGCCGAACGCGTGCTGGCGCAAGGCCTGATTGACCTGAAACTGTGCCACGGTACGCTCGATGCCGTGCTGGAATCCGGATCGTACAAACAGTTCTATATGCACCGTGCCGGCCACTGGCTCGGGCTCGACGTCCACGATGTGGGCCTCTACCGCGTCCAGGGTGAATCGCGCACGCTCGAACCCGGCATGCTGCTGACGGTCGAGCCGGGCTGCTACATCCGTCCCGGCGACAACGTCCCCGAGCAATTCTGGGACATCGGCGTGCGCATTGAAGACGACGTGCTGGTGACCGCGTCGGGCAATGAGAACCTCACCGGCGCGACGCCAAAGACGGTCGCGGATGTCGAGGCCGCATGCGTGCGCTGACGTGCCCGACGAAGCCGGCGCCGCGCCTCGGCGGCTGACGCGCCGGGTATCCTGCGACCGGTTCACTTCGATGTTGCACGATGTCGTCATCGTCGGTGCCGGTCCGGTCGGCGCCACCCTCGCCCTGGCGCTTGCCGGTGACGAGGTCGACGTCGTCGCACTCGACGCGCGGCCAGCGCGAACGACGGCGCGCGGCGACCGTTCGCTCGCGCTGTCGCACGGCTCGAGGCTTATCTACGAGCGGTTAGGCATCTGGGGCGACATCGCCAGCGTGCCGGGCGCGGTGACGCCGATCGCAACCATCGACATTTCCCAGCGCGGCGGTTTCGGGTCGGCACGTCTGGCGGCCGAAGAGCAGGGCGTGCCGGCGCTTGGGTACGTGGTGAGCTACCGTGCGCTGCAAGCCGCGCTGGATACTGCGCTGGCCCGCGCCGCGGTGCATGTCGAGCACGAATTCCTCGTCGATAGCATCGTCGCGACGCCCGCCTACGCGTGCATCGAGGGCCGCCGCGACGGCGCGGCTTCCACGTGGACCAGCCGGCTCGCCGCGACGGCGGATGGTGGTGGCGATCTTGTCGCCGGGATCAGCCGTCGCCGACATGACTACGATCAGGTCGCACTGGTCGGCAAGGTCTGGATGCGCGAACCGCACCGTGGGGTCGCCTTCGAGCGCTTCACGCCGGACGGCCCGATGGCGTTGCTGCCGGAGGACGATCACTATGGCCTGGTGTGGACCACAACATCGGAATACGGCGAGGTGCTGACCACTTCACCGGAAGCGGAGTTCTTGTCCGGACTCCGGGAGCGGTTCGGGACGCGGGCGGGAGAATTCGCCCGCGTTGCGGATCGGCGCACCTTTCCGCTTTATCTCGATTTCGCCGATCGCGTGGCCGCCGAGCGCACCGTGCTGCTCGGCAACGCCGCGCAGGCGCTGCATCCGGTCGCCGGTCAGGGTTTCAATCTCGGTGTCCGTGACGCGTGGGAATTGGCGCAGGAGTTGCTTGCGACCCCGCGCGATCAAATTGGCGCGCGCGAGCAGACGGCAAGGTATTCGCGGCGTCGGCGCGTGGATCGCTGGGCAGGCATCGCATTCACGCACGGTCTGCTCGGCACATTCGGCAACGACGCGGCGGTGCTGAGGTGGCCGCGGGGGTTGGCACTCACTTTGCTTGATGCGCTGCCTCCGGTGAAACGATCGTTCACGCGCGCGATGCTGTTTGGATTGCGCTGACATCGGCGCAATGCAATTTGCGCAATCCGACGAACGCACTGACAACCTCGGCGCAAACTCGGTATAATTCGCTCCCCTCCTGTGGCAGTTTCCGAACGTGCACATCGGCTCGCATCACATCGAGAACAATCTGGTCGTCGCGCCGATGGCGGGCGTCACCGATCGCCCGTTCCGGCAGCTGTGCAAGCGGCTGGGTGCGGGGCTCGCCGTTTCGGAGATGGTTGCCTCAGATCCGCGCTTGCGCGCCACGGCGAAATCGCAGCGGCGTACCGATCATCGCGGCGAAGTCGAGCCCATCGTCGTGCAGATCGCCGGCGCGGACCCCCGGCAGATGGCCGACGCGGCGCGGTATAACGTCGATCGTGGCGCCCAGATCATCGACATCAACATGGGTTGCCCGGCGAAGAAGGTATGCAATGTCGCCGCCGGGTCCGCGTTGCTGCGCGACGAGCCGCTGGTCGCCGCGATCCTGGCTGCCGTGGTCGCAGCGGTCGACGTGCCGGTGACGCTGAAGATCCGCACTGGCTGGAGCCGGGGTCAGCGCAACGCGGTCCGGGTCGCGAGGATCGCCGAGGACGCCGGCATCGCCGCGCTGTCGGTGCACGGGCGGACGCGAGAGTGCGGCTTCACCGGCGAAGCCGAGTACGACACGATCCGCGAGGTCAAGCGCGCGGTGAAGTTGCCGGTCATGGCGAACGGGGATATCGATTCCGCGGAGAAGGCGCGCGACGTGCTCGAGCGCACCGGCGCCGATGCAGTCATGATCGGCCGCGCGGCGCAGGGTCGGCCCTGGATTTTTCGCGAGGTCAGGCATTTTCTCGACTGCGGTGAAGTCCTTGCGCCGCCTCGGGTCGAGGAGATCCGTGCCGTCATCCTCGAGCACCTGGGTGATCACTATTCGCTGTACGGGGAACAGACAGGCGTGCGAACTGCGCGTAAGCATCTGGGTTGGTATGCGGGGGGGCTCGCTGATGGCGAGAACTTCCGCCATGAGGTCAATCAACTGGACACGGCCGCGGCACAGATCGCGGCAGTCAACCGGTTTTTCGACGGCCTCGCCGAGTGCGGCGAGCGGCTGGCGTATGCATCGCTGCCAGCGCCTTCGTCGCCGGAATTAGCTTCGCGGGTAGAGGAGGCCCTCGCAGCGTGAAAAGAACGACACGTATGAATGGCGGCAATGAAATTTGCCGCAGCGTCGAGAAATCGCTGGACGAATACTTCCGCAAGCTCGACGGGGAACCGCCGCATGGCATCTACGACATGGTCATCGCCAACGTCGAACGCTCGCTGATCACGTCGGTCATGCATCGCGCGGGAGGTAATCAGACCAGCGCCGCCGACATGCTCGGCCTGAATCGCAACACGCTGCGCTCGAAGCTCTCCAAGTACGGCATTCGTTAGCAATCCGGCTCGGTGTTCAGCGTCTGGCGCCGAGCGGATTTTCATGCCTGTCTGACGCTCAACACTCAACGCCCAAGCAATCCATTGGCTGCTTCGATCACGCAAGCATTGCTGTCGGTCTCGGACAAGACCGGACTGATCGACTTTGCGCGCGGGCTTTCGGCGCTGGGCGTCAGGCTTCTGTCGACCGGCGGCACGGCGAAAGCGATTGCCGAAGCTGGCTTGCCGGTGACCGAGGTCGCCGCGTACACGGGTTTTCCGGAGATGCTCGACGGGCGCGTGAAGACGCTGCATCCGAAAGTGCACGGCGGCATCCTGGCGCGACGCGACGACCCCGCGCATTTGGCGGCGCTCGGCAGTCATGACATCCCGACTATCGACCTGGTGGTGGTCAACCTGTACCCCTTCCGGGAGACGGTGGCCAGGCCGGGATGCACGCTCGAGGAGGCCATCGAGAACATCGATATCGGCGGCCCCGCCATGGTGCGCTCGGCAGCAAAGAATCACGCCGACGTGGGAGTCGTCGTCGACCCGGGGGACTACCCCGCACTGCTCGCGGAACTGCGCGCGCACGGCGCGACCCTCTCGTCCGCGACACGCTTCGCGCTGGCGCAGAAGGCGTTTTCGCATACCGCTGCCTACGACGGTGCGATCAGCAATTACCTGACGGCGCGCGATGCGACGGGCGCCGCGCAGGCGTTCCCTTCGCGATTCAACTGGCAAGGCACGAAGCTGCAGGACATGCGTTACGGAGAAAACCCACATCAGCAGGCCGCGTTCTATCGCGATGAGGTGCCGGCGCCGGGAACCATGGCGACCGCGCGCCAACTCCAGGGCAAGGAAATGTCGTACAACAACGTCTCCGACAGCGACGCGGCATGGGAGTGCGTGCAGGTCTTTCCCGAGCCGGCGTGCGTCATCGTCAAGCACGCCAATCCGTGCGGCGTCGCGCTGGCGGCCAGCCCGCTCGAAGCGTACCGCAAGGCGTTTGCGACCGACCCCACGTCTGCCTTCGGCGGCATCATCGCGTTCAATCGCGAGGTCGACGCCGGCGTCGTCGACGCGGTGAGCGCGCAGTTCCTGGAAGTGCTCATCGCGCCGTCGTACAGCGACGACGCGCTGGTCGCCCTAACGAGAAAAGCCAATGTGCGCGTGCTGGCGATCACCCCGGCGGCGGGCGGTGGCAACGCATGGGACATCAAGCGCGTCGGCGGCGGCATGCTGGTG
This sequence comes from uncultured beta proteobacterium, assembly GCA_963821485.1. Lineage (GTDB taxonomy): Bacteria > Pseudomonadota > Gammaproteobacteria > Burkholderiales > Casimicrobiaceae > PALSA-1003. Next base: position 103,779 of record CAWGEB010000008.1, on the reverse strand, counting down.
CAGACTGCCGATGTCGACGCCATCGACGCGCGTTCGCTCAAGGTCGTGACGCGCATCGCGCCGACGCCGGAGCAGGTTGCCGATCTGTTGTTTGCGTGGCGCGTCGCGAAATTCGTCAAATCCAATGCGATCGTCTATTGTGGCGGGGGGCGCACGCTCGGCATTGGCGCAGGCCAGATGAGCCGGGTCGATGCCACGCGTATCGCCGCGATCAAGGCGGCCAACGCGGGTTTGTCGCTGTCCGGATCGGTCGTGGCGTCGGATGCGTTCTTTCCCTTTCGTGACGGACTCGATGTGGTCGCCGACAACGGCGCGGTCGCCGTCATCCAGCCCGGTGGCAGCGTTCGCGATGCCGAGGTGATTGCCGCCGCGGACGAGCGCGGCATCGCCATGGTCTGCACCGGGGTTCGGCATTTCCGTCATTGACATAGTTATAGCGAGAGCGAGGTTTGACTTGAAACGAATGTTGATCGCCGCGGCGATTGTGCTTGCCCTGCCGGGTCCTGCCTACGCGCTCGACTGCGCCGATTTCTGGACCTGGGTCGAGACGGGATGTCGACGGTTGGCCGACACGTATGAGAACGGAGAAAATACGCTGTTCCTTTCGGGCTATTCCTATCATCTGCCATCCACCTATACGCCCGAAAATCGCGCGCAGTTGCAATCGTGGGCGTGGGGCACCGGCTTGGGCCGCGCGGTCGAAGAGCCGAACGGCAATACGCATATGGTGTACTTCTATGCCTTCGAAGATTCGCACAAGACGGCGCAACTCAACCTGGGCTATTCGTGGTCAACCTATTGGGGGGAGCGCGATGGGGTTCAGCCGGGCTTGGGCTGGACGGCGTTCATCGTGCAGCGGCCCGACATCGCGGGTGGCTGGCCGGTTCCCGTCGCATTGCCTATTGCCTTGCTGCGCTACAAGAAGGTCAATCTCATCGCCACCTTCATCCCGACCTTGAACGGCGGCGTGAACCACGGTAGCACGCTGTACATCATGGGCACGGTCGGCCTGCAGTAGGGCCATGAACGTACTGGTCATCGGTGGCGGCGGGCGCGAGCACGCGCTGGCGTGGAAGATCGCGCAGTCGCAGCGCGTCGGCAAGGTGTTCGTCGCGCCCGGCAATGCCGGGACCGCGCGCGAGCCGGGCGTGACCAACGTCGCGCTCGCCGCCATCCCCGAGCTCATCGCCTTCGCTGTCGCGGAGCGAGTGATGTTGACGGTTGTCGGTCCGGAAGCGCCGCTCGCGAAGGGCGTTGTCGATGCGTTCCGCGTCGCCGGACTGAAGATATTCGGCCCGACGCAGGCCGCTGCGCGGCTCGAGAGCTCCAAGGACTTCGCCAAGGCATTCATGGCCCGCCATGCCATTCCGACGGCGGCGTATCAGACGTTCACGGATGCAGGTGCCGCGCATGCCTACGTCGACGCGCGCGGCGCGCCGATCGTGGTCAAGGCGGACGGCTTGGCCGCGGGCAAGGGTGTGGTCGTCGCGACGGCCGCGGACGAGGCGCACGCCGCGATCGATGCGATGCTCGTCGGCAACCGGCTGGGCGACGCCGGTGCGCGCGTCGTCATCGAAGAGTGCCTCAACGGTGAGGAAGCGAGCTTCATCGTCATGGCGGATGGCGCACACGTGCTCCCGCTCGCGTCATCGCAGGATCACAAGCGGTTGCAGGACGGCGACCGCGGTCCTAATACCGGCGGCATGGGTGCCTACTCGCCGGCACCCGTCGTCACCCCGAAGGTTCACGCGCGCATCATGCGCGAGATCATTCTTCCCGCAGTGCACGGGATGGCGGCCGATGGCACCCCGTACAGCGGATTCCTGTACGCGGGCGTGATGATCGACACGCACGGCAATCCGCGCACGCTCGAATTCAACTGCCGCCTCGGCGACCCGGAGACGCAACCCATCCTGATGCGCCTCAAGTCGGATCTACTGGAACTCCTGCAGCACGCGGTCGACGCCACGCTCGATCAGGTCGACGCCGAGTGGGACCGCCGTGCCGCACTGGGGGTCGTGCTCGCCGCTGCCGGGTACCCCGATCGTCCGCGCGAAGGCGACGTCATTACCGGGCTCGACGCAGCATTGACCGACGGCAAGGTGTTTCACGCGGCAACCGCAATGGCAGGCAACGACGTGGTCACCTGCGGCGGGCGGGTGCTGTGCGTCACGGCGCTGGGCGAAACGGTGCGGCAGGCGCAACGTTCTGCCTACGCGGCGCAGGCCGGCATCCACTTCGACGGCATGCAGTTCCGCACCGACATCGGCCATCGCGCGACCGTTGCGCGCAAAGGTTGAACCGCGAAAGCCACGCATGGACATCTCTCCCGCCCGCGACTATTTCACCAGCCTGCAGGCGCGCATCGTGGCCAGGCTGGAGGAAATCGACGGGAGCCCGTTCCGCCGCGACGTCTGGCAGCGTCCCGAAGGCGGCGGCGGCGAGTCCCGGCTGCTCGAGCAAGGCAGCGTGTTCGAGCGCGGCGGTGTCAACTTCTCGCACGTCAAGGGCGATCGGCTGCCGCCTTCGGCGACCGCGGGCCGGCCGCAACTCGCAGGCCGGTCCTTCGAGGTGATGGGCGTGTCGCTGGTGCTGCATCCCACCAATCCCTACGTGCCCACCGTGCACATGAACGTGCGCATGTTCGTGGCGGAGAAGGCCGGCGAGGAGACGGTGTGGTGGTTCGGCGGCGGCACCGATCTCACGCCGTACTACGGCTTCGAGGAGGACGCGGTGCACTTCCACCGGACGTGCCGCGACGCGCTGACGCCCTTCGGCGCCGAGTACTACCCGCGCTTCAAGCGCTGGTGCGACGAGTATTTTTTCCTGAAGCACCGCAACGAGCCCCGCGGCATCGGCGGAGTATTCTTCGACGACCTGAACGCCCGCGGCTTCGACCACTGCTTTGCGTTGACGCGAAGTGTCGGCGACCATTTCCTGCCTGCTTACGAACCAATCCTGCAACGACGTCGCGATCACCCCTTCGGCGAGCGCGAGCGCGATTTCCAGGCGTACCGCCGCGGGCGCTACGTCGAATTCAATCTCGTCTACGATCGGGGCACGCTGTTCGGACTGCAGTCGAACGGCCGCACCGAGGCGATCCTGATGTCGTTGCCGCCGATCGTGAAATGGCGCTACGACTGGCGGCCCGAGGCGGGCAGCATGGAAGCGAAGCTGTATTCCGACTTTCTCATCGGCAAGGACTGGCTCGAATGAGCAACCCCGCCGACGACGGGCACCTGGTCGAGACGCGCGTCGAAGCGGAAGACGTCTTCCACGGGCGGCTGCTCCATATCCGGCGCGACACGGTGCGCTTGCCCGATGGCACCGTGGCCACGCGCGAGTTCATCGTCCATCCGGGCGCGGCGATGATCGTGCCGAGGCTGCCCGACGGCAAGCTGCTGTTCGAGCGGCAGTATCGTTACCCGCTGTCGCGCGTGTTCATCGAATTTCCCGCCGGCAAGGTGGACGCTGGCGAAGACCCGCTGGCGACGGCGATGCGTGAACTCACCGAAGAGACCGGCTACGTCGCCGCACGCTGGTCGCACCTGGCGACGATGCATCCGGTCATCAGCTACTCGTCGGAGCAGATCGACATGTTCATGGCGGAAGAGTTGACGCACGTCGGCAAGCGCCTCGACGACGGCGAATTCATCGAGACCTTCAGCGCGACGCTCGACGAGGCGCTCGGCTGGCTCGATCGCGGTGAGATCACCGATGCCAAGACGATGCTCGGGCTGCTGCTGTTGGCGAGGCGGGTGGGAGCACGTTGACGATCGTCGTCAGCCGTCTGGTCATCTCGGGTCGCGTACAGGGCGTCGGCTTTCGCTACGCACTCGCCGACGAGGCGCGTGCGCTGGGACTGCACGGCTGGGTGCGCAACCGCCGCAATGGCGACGTCGAGGCCATCGTCTCCGGGTCCGCGCGCAATGTCGACGCCATCATCGCCTGGGCGCACCGGGGCCCTCCGGCGGCTAAAGTCAGCGCGGTACGTGTGGAACCGGCCACCGGCGAGTTCACGGGATTCGACATCGCCACGACGGAATAGCGACGCCCACGCCCCGGCATCAACTCCCGGGGAGTTCGTGCATGTTGGCGAAGAACATTTCCTTCCACGACGCCGGCTTGACCTTGATCGCGCCGGTCTTGTACATGAAGTCGACCATCTTCATCGTGTTCGTCGGCACCAGCGAATACTCGATCTGCGGGTCGTTGATGATCTTCAGGATGTCCTCGACCGGGCTCTTGTCCTTGGTCATCCTGATGTAGATCTCGGCTGCGGCGCGCTTGTCGCGTGTTGATGAACTCGGTCGCTTCGGCCAGCGACTTCATGAACACCGCGTAGAGCTTCGGATTCTCGTTGTAGAACTTGCTCGTCGCCGCGACGACGTTGAACGAGATCGGCCCGCCCAGCACGTCGACCGAGTTCAGCACCTTGGTGATGCCCGGCTTCTCCAGTTCCTTCTGGATGAACGGCGGCGACGTGAAATGGTTGTCGATCTCGCCGCCGCCGGACAGGAACGTGGCCATGGCGTCCGGATGCGCCATCGACACCGTGAGGCGTCGAGCTTCGTGTAGTTCGCCTCGCCGAACGCCTGCGCCGCGGCCATCTGCAGGATGATCGCCTGCATCGAGACCTTCACCGCGGGCAGCGCGATCTTGTCCTTGTCGGTGAGGTCGCGCATCGACTTGATGTTCGGGTTGCGCGTGTTGAGCTGCAGCGGCAGGAAGTTGAAGCCCGACGCCGCCTTGACCTCGAGCCCGCCCTTGGTCTTGCCCCAGATCGTCGCGATGCCCGGGATGCCCAGGCACACGAAATCGACGCTGCCCGAGAGCAGTGCGTCGTTCATCACGTCGCTCGAGCGGAACGTCGCCCAGGTGACCTTGACGTCGCCGAGGCCCGCGGCCTTCGGCGTTCTTCTCGACGATCTTCTGATCCTCGAGCACCATCATCTGCAGGTAGCCGAGGCCGTACTGCTTGGCGACGCGCAGCTCCGACTGCTCGGCGTGCGCGGAAAGCGCACTGCCCAACAGGATGCACAGCGCCACGAACATCGCTGCTGGCGATCGATACAAAGCGGGGTGATTCATGGCGCCTCGCCTCCTCCGGCTGTTTGGCTGAACCTTGCGGCAGGGGTCGCCGCACGCGTGCGATACACTACACCAAGTTTGGCGCCGTGCGCATGTGTCCGCGGGTCACCTTCTGCGCCAGCTCTTGCATTGTCGCCGCCAATGAAATGGGATTTCAACATCGTCGTTCTGCCGGGAGATGGCATCGGCGTCGAAGTGATCGACGCCGGCCTGGCGGTGCTGGACGCGCTCTGCTCGCGGCACGGGATCCGGCTTCGCTACGATCGCCGCGAGGGTGGGGCGCACCACTACCGGGACACCGGCAACGCCTTTCCGGATGCGTCGATGGCGGCCTGTGAAAAGGCGGACGCGATCCTGTTCGGTGCCATGGGCTGGCCCGACATCCGCTATCCGGACGGCACCGAGATCGCGCCGCAACTCGACCTGCGTATCCATCTCGATCTGTACGCCGGCGTGCGGCCGATACGCGCCATTCCGGGACTGCCGTTGCCGCTGGCATCTCCCCGGGCACACGACATCGATCTGGTCATCGTTCGCGAGTCGACCGAAGGCTGGTTCCATGCGCGCAACCGCGGGACCCGAGGCCGCAGTGCGACCGGCGACGAAGCGGTCCATGACACCTCGGAGATCACGCGCAAAGGCTGTGAGCGGCTGTTCGATTTCTCCTTCCGGCTGGCGGCCGCGCGCAAGAAGCGCAATCCCCGCAAGGGTCGGGTCACCTGCATCGACAAATCGAACGTGTTTCTCGGCATGGCGTTCATGAACCAGGTCTTTCATGAACGCGCGCGGCTGTATCCGCACATCGAGGCGGACCACTGCTATATCGACGCGTATTGCCTCAACCTCATCCGCAAACCGTGGGAGTACGACGTTTGTCCCATGGAAAACCAGTTCGGCGACATCGCGTCAGACCTCGGTGCCGGCCTGATCTGCGGCATGGGCTACGCGCCCTCCGCCGACATCGGCGACGCGCATGGCGTGTTCCAGCCATCGCACGGCAGCGCCCCCGATATCGCGGGCAAGGGACTCGCCAATCCGACGGCGATGATCCTGTCCGCGGCGCTGATGCTGGAGTGGCTTGGCGAACGGCACGGGGAAGCAAGCCTGCTCGACGCGGCAACGTCGCTGCAGGACGCCGTCGACCGGACATTTGCACAGCACCTTGTCAGGCCGCCGGACATCGGCGGAGCAGACGGCACCGCAGCGGTGACGCGCACGGTCATCGCGGCGCTGGCCTGAGGCATCGTCGCTAGCCCGGCGGTGCCGCGACGGCGTAGATGTCCTTCCACGCGGCGTAGCTCGCTGCCGACAGCAGCGGGAACACGGCGATGAGCCCGACGCCGAAGCTCAGCAGGCCGATCAGCACGAGCACCAGCGCGAGCGCGCCGAACAGCAGCAGCGGCAGGACGTTGAGCGCGAAGCCGCGGGTACTCGTGGCGAAGCACCGCGCGAACGAGGCGCCCTCGAACAGCGCGGCGAAGGGCACGAAGGTCACCGGCAGCGAGACCAGCGTACCTGCAGCAAAGATCCCGGCGAGCGCTCCCACCGAAAGCGACGCGTCATTGTCCGCGTTCTCGAGCAGGTTGATACCCGCAATGCCGTACGCGGTCCACGCTTCGACGCCGAAGATCAGCAACGCGGAAATGACGATCGCCGCCAGTGCGGCGGGCCGGGCGCTGAAGACGGCGAATGCCACGCGGACCTGCAAAGGCTTGCCGCGGTCGATCGCTGCCGCGCCGAGCAGCATGCCGCATTCGATGACCGGCACGACGACCTTGGCCAGCGCGACGCCGATGCCGGGAACGAAATTGAGCACCAGCTCGGCGGCCACGGTGATGAGACCAAGGATGCACCAGGTGATCGGGGCGCGCTTGAACAGGCGCATCGCCGCTTCGTACCAGGCGAACACGTGCGCGATGGGCACCGCCCGTGGTGCGTGGGCGACGGCGATTGCGACGGGGGCGTCCAACGCTCAGGCCGCGCTTTCGCCGAGGTACGCCGCGCGCACCTTCGGATCGGACAGCAGCTGCTTCGCGTCTCCGGACAGCGTGATCTCGCCGCTTTCCATGACGTAACCACGATCGCTCACTTCGAGCGCGAGCTTCGCATTCTGTTCGATGAGCAGGATTGTCACGCCCTCCTTGGCGATGGCGATCACGGTCTCGAACACCTTCTGCACCATCAGTGGTGCCAGGCCCATCGACGGTTCGTCGAGCAGCAGCAGCTTCGGCCGCGACAGCATCGCGCGGCCCATGGCGAGCATCTGCTGCTCACCGCCAGACAGCGTGCCGGCGGTTTGCCGGCGCCGTTCCTTCAGCCGCGGAAACAGCGCGTAGACACGCTCGATGTCCTGGCGGATGGCGGCATGGTCGTCGCGCGTGTACGCGCCCATCGCCAGGTTCTCCTCGATCGTCAGTGCACCGAAGACGCCGCGGCCCTCGGGCACCATCGACAGACCCTTGCGCACGAGATTGAACGCCGGCTTGCCGGTGATGTTCTCGCCGGCGTAGTGGATCGAGCCGCTCTTGATCGGCTGCAACCCGGTGATGCCCTTGAGCGTCGTGGTCTTGCCGGCGCCGTTGGCGCCGATCAGGCAAACGAGCTCGCCCTCGCCGACGACAAGGTCGATGCCCTTGACGGCCTGGATGCCGCCGTAGGCAACCTGCAGACCTTTGAGTTCGAGCAGCGGGGCAGCCTGTGTCACGTCAGGCGCCCTTGAGATTCAGCGACACCTCGCCGCCGAGATAGGCGGCGATCACCTTGGGATCGTTCTGGACCTCGCGCGCGCTGCCTTCGGCGATTTTCTTGCCGTAGTCGAGCACGAGCACGCGGTCGCAAACGTTCATCACCAGCTTCATGTCATGCTCGATCAGCAGGATCGTCGTGCCGTCGTGCCGAATGTTCTCCAGCAATGCCCTGAGCGTCTGCGTTTCCGTGGCATTCATGCCAGCGGCGGGCTCGTCGAGCGCAAGCAGCTTCGGTTCGGTGGCAAGCGCGCGTGCGATCTCGAGCCGGCGCTGGTCGCCGTACGCGAGATGGCGAGCCTGGTCGTTGGCGCGCTTGGCGACGCCGACGTAGTCGAGCAGCTCGTAGGCACGCATTTCGATCGCGGCCTCCTCGGCCAGCGTCGCCTTGTCGCGCAGAATCGCGCCGAACACGCCAGCGTGCGTACGTACATGCCGGCCGATCATCACGTTTTCCAGCGCCGACAGGTTCTGGAACAGGCGGATGTTCTGGAACGTGCGCGCGATGCCGCGTTCCGCCACCTGGTTCGGCTTCAAGCGGTTGAGTGGCTCGCCGTCGAAGGTGAAGTTGCCGCCGTCCGCGTCATAGATGCCCGTCAGCACGTTGAACAGCGACGTCTTGCCGGCGCCGTTCGGTCCGATCAGGCCGTAGATCTCGCCATGATTGATGGTGAAATCGACGCCGGAGAGCGCATGAACACCGCCAAAGCGCTTGCTGATGCCCGTCGCGGTGAGCAGGCTCAGCGGGGTCATTTGGCGAGACCGGTCTCGAGTTCGCGCTTGCGCACTGCAGACGGCCAGAGACCCGCCGGCCGATAGAGCATAATCGCCACGAGCGCAATGCCGAACACGAGGAGGCGAATGATTTCGGCGTCGATATATACACGTCCGAAGAGCGCATGCTGGAGCGGTTCCATCGTATAGCGCAGCACTTCGGGCAGCAGCGTCAGCAGGACGGCGCCGAGGATGACACCCGGAATATGGCCCATGCCGCCGAGCACGACCATTGCCAATACGATCACCGACTCGAACAGGCCGAAGCTTTCCGGGCTCACGAATTGCTGCGTCGCGGAGAATATCGCACCGGCGACCCCGCCGAAGGACGCACCCATCGCGAAGGCGAGCAGTTTGACGTTGCGCGTATTGATGCCCATCGCTTTCGCTGCGATTTCGTCTTCGCGGATCGCTTCCCAGGCGCGGCCGAGACGCGAATTCTGCAGGCGCAGGTTAATGACGATGACGCCGATCGTGATCAGCAACAGGACGTAGTAGTACTTCTGCGGCCCGGAGAAACGGACACCGAACAATGTGTCGGTTTGTGCGAGCGAGTAACTACCGACGTGAAAGGCGTCGATGAGGTTGATCCCCTGCGGCCCGTTGGTGATGTTGATCGGCGCATTGAGGTTGTTCATGAAGATTCGAATGATTTCGCCGAAGCCCAGGGTCACGATCGCTAGATAGTCGCCACGAAGCTTGAGGGTGGGCGCGCCGAGCAGCACGCCGAATATGCATGCGATCCCCGCGCCGAGCGGCAGGATCACCCAGAACGGCAGATGCAGGCCAAAGTGCGGCGACGCGAGCAGGGCGTACACATAGGCACCGACGGCGTAGAAGGCGATGTACCCGAGGTCGAGCAAGCCGGCGAAGCCGACCACGATGTTGAGGCCGAGAGCCAGCATGATGTAGAGCATCGCGAAGTTCAGGATGCGCACCCACGCCTGGCCGGCGAGCGCGGCGACGAAGGGCAGGAGCGCGAGCGCAACCGCCACCAATGCGACGCCGATCCATGCTTTCGATGGGATCGCCCGACGGTCGTCAGTCATGCGCGATCCGCCACGCGTTCGCCGAGCAGTCCGGATGGACGGAAGATCAGTACCAATATCAGCACGAAGAACGCGAACACGTCCTGGTAGTTGCTGCCGAACATCGGGACCTGGCCGTCCTGGGAGACGCATTGCTGATGAACCGAGTCGCTGAGCCAGGGGAAACCGCAAATGTTGGTGACATCGCCGATATAGCCGGCGCCAAGCGCCTCTATGATCCCAAGAAGAATGCCGCCCAACATCGCGCCCGCGAGATTGCCGATGCCTCCGAGCACGGCGGCGGTGAACGCCTTCAAGCCCAGCAGGAAGCCCATGTAGTAGTGCGCGATTCCATAGTAGGTCATGACCATCAGGCCGGCGACCGCGGCGAGCGCCGCGCCGATCACGAAAGCCGCGGAAATAACGACGTTGATGTCGATCCCCATTAGCCCCGCGACCTGCGGATTCTGCGCCGTCGCGCGCATTGCCATGCCCAGCCGGGTTCTCTGCACGACGAACACCAGCCCCGCCATCAGCAATCCGGCCATCGCAACGATCACCATCTGCAGGTCGGTCATCGACGCGCCGAAAATGTTGTACGGCGTGGGCTCGAAGATCGGCGGGAAGGTGAGGTAGTTGCGCCCCCAAGTGATCAGCGCGACGTTCTGAAGGATGATCGACATGCCGATCGCCGTGATCAGCGGCGCCAGCCGCGGTGCCTTGCGCAGCGGTCGGTACGCGATCTTTTCCATGCTGAAGGCGATCGCCATGCACACGAGGATGGCCGCCAGCAATCCGGCGACGACGATCAACACCGATGGGATCGGCAGATGTGCGCCCAACAGCGCTGTGATCACCGAGAGTGCGACCATCGCACCGATCATTACGACTTCACCGTGGGCAAAGTTGATCAGGCCGATGATGCCGTAAACCATGGTGTAGCCCAACGCGACCAGCGCGTACACGCTGCCCAGCGTCAAACCGTTGATGATCTGCTGCAGAAAAGTTTCCACAGTGCCCCTTGGCGCCGCGGAGCGGCGACCGCATCGCGGTAGTGGGGATTCTCCACTGCGCAGTGTTTGGGGGCAATCCCCGCGAGCGTTTGCGCGAGTTGTGGACAAAAAAACGGCGCCCGCAGACGCCGTTCATGAAGAGTGTTTCCCTACTACTTCTTCATCTCATCCTTCTTCGGAGCCATGGCAGGTGCCGCCGCAGGTGCCGCCGCTGGCGCGGCTGCGGCCTGTTCTGCGGTTACTTTCTCGGTCTTGCCAGCAACGTTGATCGCCATTGGCTCGAGCTTGCCGTCCTTCACGGTGTAGAGCGTGATGGCGCCGTTCTTGGTGTCGCCGTGCTCGTCGAACGCGATCGCGGCGGTGATGCCGTCGTGGGAGAGCGTGGCGAGCGCGGGCAGGTACTTCGCCGGATCGGTCGACCCGGCCTTCTCCATTGCCCAGATCAGCGTGTTTGCTGCGTCGTACGAGTACGGAGCGTAGACCTGGATCGGGCCGTACTTGGCCGTGAAGCGGGTCACGAAGTCCTTGGCTCTCGGCATCCTGTCCGGCGGCAGGCCGGCCTGGGTGCAGTACTGGCCTTCGGCCGCGCCGCCCGCGAGCTTGGGCCACTCGGCCGAGCACACGCCGTCACCGGCGATGTACTTCGCCTTGATGCCGAGTTCCTTCATCTGCTTGACCATCGGCCCGCCCTGCGCGTCCATGCCGCCGTACATGATGACGTCGGGGTTCTTGGCCTTGATCTTGGTCAGGATCGCCTTGAAGTCGGTCGCCTTGTCGTTGGTATATTCGCGCGCGACGATGGTCGCGCCGGCAGCCTTGGCGGCCTTTTCGGTCTCGTCGGCGAGGCCCGCGCCATACGCGGTCTTGTCGTCGATGATGGCGATCTTCTTGGCGCCCAGGGTCTCGACCGCCGCCTTGCCGATAACGCTTCCCTGCTGCACGTCGTTCGCCATCACGCGGAACACGTTCTTGAAGCCTTGCAGCGTCAGTTTGGGGTTGGTCGCCGAGGGCGAGATCATCGGAAGGCCGGCGTCGTTGTAGATCTTCGAGGCCGGAATCGAGGTGCCCGAGTTGAGGTGGCCGACCACGCCGGCGACTTTGTCATCCACGAGCTTCTGAGCCACGATCGTCCCCTGCTTGGGATCGGCCTGGTCGTCCTGCGCATCGAGCTCGAACTTGATCTTCTTGCCGTCGATCACGATGTTCAGGCCGTTGGCATCGTCGACGGCCATGCGGGCGCCATTCTCGTTGTCCTTACCAAGGTGCGCCTGGGGACCCGTGGTTGGGCCGACATGGCCGATCTTGACCGTGACTTCAGGTACGGCAGGTGCGGCGGGCGCGGCGGGCGCTGCCGGAGCGGCCGCCTCTTTTTTCGGTTCTTCCTTGCCGCAGCCGTAGATAGTAACCAGCGCGGCCGCGATGAGCGTCAGACCGAGCGAGCGGTTGAATTTCATGGTGTGTCTCCGAATTGGGGTCGTGAAAAGTTCGTGAAAGGTGCGAAAACAGGCGGGAGCAACAGAGTATTATTACGCCCCCGCCGTCCGATGTCAATTTGCCGTGCGTTTGCCGCGCGGGCTGGCGGTCACGAGGCGCCTTGCACGCGGCGTGTCGCCGCTCCGCGCGTCGCTGCCTCGGATTGCCGAATCCAAGCCAGGTCGCCGCCGCATCTAACCGGGTGTCGAATGGGCGGGAGCGTGCCGCGGGGGATCGATCCTCCCACGGACGCTTCATCAGCGATGACGCGGGCACACAATGCCCGCCCGAAGGGGAGTCGACGGCTATGAGATTCAGGTTCACGTGGCGCCGCGTACTGGCAATCTCCATCACATTCATACTCGTCGCGGCCATCGCCGGTGGCGTCGCCCTGCGCGCGGCAAGGAAAGCGGCTGCGGAGGCTCCGGGCAATCCGGGCGGTCCGCCGGTGACGCTCGAATTCACGCCGGCAGACGTCGCCCGGGTCGAGGTGCGCGAACTCGCGCGCTGGCTGCCCGTCTCGGGGACGTTGCAACCGGTCGATCAGAGCACCGTCAAGGCTAAGGTCTCGGGTGAGATTCGCGAGGTGCGCGTGCGCGAAGGCGAGGCCGTCAAGTCCGGCCAGGTGCTGGCGCGCCTGGACACCGCGGATCTCGACGCCAAACTGACCGACCGCATCGGTGCCCTGGAAGCGAGTCGCGCGCAGCTTGCGCTCGCGGAAAAGACGCGCAGCCAGAATCATGCGCTGCTCAAGCAGGGTTTCATTTCGCAAAATGCCTACGACAGCGCCGAGAGCAACCTGTCGGTCACGCAGGGCACGCTGAAATCCTACGAGGCGCAGGTGCAGCTGGCCAGGAATGCGCTGCGCGACGCCATCGTGACCGCGCCGCTGTCGGGCACCTTGGCCAAGCGGCACGTGCAGCCCGGCGAGAAGGTGAATTTCGACTCGCCGTTGTTCACCATCGTCGACCTCGCCCGAATGGAATTGCAGGCGATGGTTCCCGCCAACGACATACCCGAGATCAAGTCCGGCATGGCGGTCGAACTCTCGATCGACGGTTTCGGCGACCGTTCGTTCACCGGTTCGGTCGACCGCATCAATCCGATGACGGAAGCGGGAACGCGCGCGATCATGGTATTCGTGCAGATCCCCAATGCCGATGCGGCGCTCAGAGGCGGCATGTTCGCGACCGGCCGCATCCGCCTCGCCGGGGCCGCGTCGGTGCCGACACTGCCTCTCACCGCGATCCGCACCGAGGCGGGGCAGACCTTCGTCTGGACCATCGAAGGCGGAAAGCTGAACCGGCGCAACGTATCGCTGGGCCGCCGCGACGAGGCCGCGGCTCGCGTCGAGATCAGGAATGAGCTGCCCGCCGAAGTGCAGGTCCTCGGCGCGCGCTTCGACAATCTCAGGGACGGCGCGTCGGCGATCATGCGCGTGCCAGCTGCCGGCAAGTCGGTCGCCGCCAGGTAGCGCCGCGAGCCCGCAGCGAGGGGCCCCATGCGCAGCAAGGGGATATGACGCCGTAGGGTGGAGGAGGGGCCCCGCGAGTGCAACGAGTGGGGATCCGACCCCGGAGGCGGAGAGGCCGGCGACAACCTAGCGTGCGAAATTACGCAGTTGGTGCAGAGCCGGCCGCGTGGCGAGTCGACACAAGGCGGCCGACGCGAAGCGAATAATGCTTGTTGATATCAAGAGGAGGCCGCGAAAGCGCCATGTGGATCACCCGCGTATCGATCGACAACCCTGTGTTCGCCACGATGGTGATGGTTGGCATCACCGTCCTCGGCCTGTTCTCGTACGCCAACCTGCGGGTCGAGCAGATGCCCGACGTGAGCCTGCCCTTCGTGTTCGTCGTGACCGCCTATCCCGGTGCATCGCCCGAAGTCGTCGAGAGCGACGTCACCAAGCCGCTCGAGTACGCGATCAACACGGTCGCCGGCGCCAAGACGATCCGGTCGACGTCGCTCGAAGGACAAAGCCAGGTCTTCGCTGAATTCCGGCTCGCCACCGACATGACGCGCGCGATGCAGGACGTGCGCGACAAGATTGCGCAGGTCAAGCCGGGATTCCCGCGTGACGTCAAGGACCCACTGGTCATTCGCGCCGATCAGGAGAACCAGCAGCCGGTGGTGTCGCTGGCGGTCCTGTCGCCGACCATGGGCCTGCGCGAGCTGACGTCGCTGACCGACCAGGTGATCGTCAAGGGCATCGAGAATGTCCCGGGCGTCGCCAGCATCGATGTCAACGGGCGCGTCTCGCGGCAGATCCTGGTGCAGATCAGGCCCAGCGCGCTGACCGCGTTCGGGATCGGCGTCGATCAGGTCGTCGCCGCAATTCGCAATGCCAACCAGGACGTGCCTGCGGGACGGATCACGCACGGCGCGCAGGACTCGATCGTACGGGTCGAGGGCAAGATCAAGGAGCCGGCGCAGTTCGGCCGCATCATCGTCGCGCAGCAGGGTGGCGCGCCGGTATACCTGTCGCAGGTCGCTGACGTGATCGACGGCGAGAAGGAGGAGACGTCGCTCGCCCGGATCAACGGCCACCGCTCGATCACGCTGGACGTGCAGAAGGCGCAGGACGCGAACATCATCGAAACGGGGCAAGGCGTGGCCGACGCGGTCGCGGCGCTCAAGAGCCGCCTCCCGCCGGACGTCGAGCTGCGCGTGGTCTATTCGACCGCGGACGCAGCCAAGCGCAGCGTCGATCGCGTCAAGGAGACGATCATCGAAGGCGCTCTGCTGACGGTGCTGATCGTCTTCCTGTTCCTGCACTCATGGCGCAGCACTGTCATCACCGGTCTCACGCTGCCGATCGCGGTCATCGCCACGTTCATCGCGATCTACGCTTTCGGTTTCACGCTCAATTTCCTGACGCTGATGGCGCTGTCGCTATGTATCGGGCTGCTGATCGACGATGCGATCGTGGTGCGCGAGAACATCGTCCGCCACCTCGCGCTCGGCAAAGATCACGTGACCGCGGCGAGGAAGGGTACCGACGAAATCGGGCTCGCGGTGATGGCGACGACCTTTGCGATCGTCGCCGTGTTCGTGCCGATCGCATTCATGAGCGGCATCATCGGTCGCTTCTTCTTCCAGTTCGGGCTGACGGTCACCGTCGCGGTTCTGGTCAGCCTGTTCGTGAGCTTCACGCTCGACCCGATGCTGTCGTCTGTCTGGCACGATCCGGTCGGCGAGCGATTTTCGCGTGTTCGGTGGCTCGGCCGGTTCATGGACCGCGTGGAAGAAGGCGTGGAATGGATTCATGTCGTGTACGGACGCGTGCTTGCCTGGGCGCTGGCGCATCGTGTCAAGGTCATTGCGATCGCGTTGGCGACCTTCGGCGCCAGCTTTCTGGTCGTCCCGCTGGTCGGCACCGAGTTTGTTCCCGAGGCCGATCAGGGCTTCATTTCGCTGCGGTTGAACACGCCTGTGGGGTCCAGTCTGGAGTACGCCGATAGCAAGGTCTCCCAGGTCGAGGCTGCGCTCAAGTCCTTCCCGGAGGTCGTGCTGGTGATGACGACCGTCGGCACCAACGACGGGCGCAATTACGCGCGCGTCAACCTGCGGCTGACCGAGCGCTCCGAACGAAACCGTTCGCAGAAACAGATCGAACGGGCCATCCGGGCTGCGCTCAAGCCCATTCCGGGCATCGAGCTGGCGATCGGCTTCAACCGGCCGGTATGGGTCAACCTGCTCGGACCCGACCCGGAGCGTCTGACGGCACTGATCAGCGAGTTCGCGCAGCAAGTCGCCAAGATTCCCGGCATCGCCGACCTCGAGATTTCCGAAAAGTTGCGCAATCCGGCGCTGTCGATTCGCCTCAACAACGACGCCGCGGCCGACCTCGGCATCAACGTCCAGCAGGTCGGCGCAATGGTGCGGCCGCTGCTCGCCGGCGACACGGTGAGCTACTGGTTGGCGCCCGATGGACAGAACTATGAAGTCAACGTGCAACTGGCGAAGGATCGGCGACAGCTCGCGTCGGATCTCGGCAACCTGTATCTGACCAGCAATCGCACCGGGCCGGACGGGGCGGCGCGCATGGTGCCGCTGCGCCAGGTCGCGGAGATCGTCGAGACGACCAGCCCGCAAATGATCAAGCGCCAGGACCTGCAGCGCCGCGTCGCGCTCTACGCCAATGCCGAGGGACGCCCCAGTGGCGACGTGAACGACGATGTATCCAGGCTGATCAAGGCAACCGACCTGCCCCCCGACTACCGCTTCGACGTGGGCGGGCAGGCGAAGGACATGCGGGAATCGTTCCAGGCCGCGCTCGCGGCGCTTGGCCTGGCGGTGATTTTCATCTACCTCATCCTCGCCTCGCAGTTCGCGAGTTTCACGCAGCCGATTGCGATCATGGCCTCGCTGCCGTTTTCGCTCATTGGTGTGTTTCTGGCGTTGCTTCTTACCGGCACGACGCTGAACATCTTTTCGATCATCGGGTTCATCATGCTGATGGGCCTGGTGACCAAGAACGCGATCCTGCTCGTCGACTTCGCCAACCGCGCGCGGCGCGACGGCGCATCGATCGACCAGGCGCTGGCGCAAGCGGGCCAGGTACGCCTGCGGCCGATTCTGATGACGACGGCGGCGATGATCGGCGGTATGCTGCCTCTCGCGCTGGGTCTGGGCGAAGGCGGAGAGACGCAGGCGCCGATGGGCCGTGCGATCATCGGCGGCGTGATCACGTCGACGCTTTTGACCCTGGTCGTGGTTCCGGTGATCTACACGTACCTCGCCGGTTGGTCCGAGCGCTGGAAGATGCGACGCATGATGCGCCGCGCTTCGGCGCCCGGCCAGGCTGCGTCCGGCGATTGACGTGCGATACTGAATCGCCCCATAATTAACTGACCGCGAGTCATTTATTCGGTTCAGCACAGGCTTGCTGGACCACAAACCGACTGCCCGACAATCCGAACATGATGACACCTGCTCGATCCACCTCCGCGACGGCGGCGACCCGGTCTGCCGCGAAACTCGACTTCGAACGTGCACGTTTCAACATGGTCGAGCAGCAGATTCGCACTTGGGACGTTCTGGACCAGGACGTGCTGGACCTGCTGTTCATCGTCCGGCGCGAGGACTATGTGCCGGTCGCGTATCGAGAGCTGGCGTTCGCGGATCTCGAAATCCCTCTCGGCGACGGCGAGCGCATGTGGATGCCAAAGATGGAAGCGCGGGTCGTGCAGGAGCTTGAGCTGCGGCCCGATGAATCCGTCCTCGAGATCGGCACCGGGAGCGGCTATCTGACCGCACTGCTGGCAGCGCGCGCGGCCGACGTCACCAGCGTCGAACTGCTGCCCCGATTGGCGGCGGAAGCGCAATCGAAGCTCAAGCGTGGCGGCGTGCGCAACGCGAGGATCGAGACGGGCGACGGCGCCCGCGGCTATGGCTCGGCGAATTACGATGCGATCGTGTTGACCGGTTCGACGCCAATCCTGCCGGATGCATGGCTGCGGCAGCTGAAACCCGGCGGCCGGCTGTTCGCCGTCGTTGGTGACGCGCCCGTCATGACGGCGCGGCTGATCCGCTGGACGGCGCCCGGGGCGATCGTCACCGAGGATCTGTTCGAAACGGTGGTCGGGCCGCTGAGAAATGCTGCGCAACCGCAGCGCTTCGTGTTCTGATGCTGCGTTTGCAACGGGTCGACGGGCGACCGCGACCCCACAATCTTCCTCCCGGACCGTCAACGATGTCGAAACGCATGCTTGCGATCGCGCTGTGCGCGGCGCTCGGTGGTGCGGCGGCCGCCAGCGCGCGCGCCGACGACCTGCTGCAGGTGTACCGCGATGCCCTGGTCAGCGACCCGACGCTGGCGGCCGCGCGCTCGAACTGGCTGGCGACGCAGGAGAACGTGCCGCAGGCGCGCGCCGGCTTGCTGCCATCCGTCAACCTCGCCGCGCTCGCCAACGAGCAGGACTACAATCAGACGCTGCACTCCGATCCGCAAACCAAATTCTCGCAGCGATTTCCATCGGCGGGCTATACCGTTTCTGCGAGCCAGCCTCTCTATCGCGCGCAGAACCTGATCGTGTTCGACCAGGCCAAGCAGCAGGTCGGTCAGGCCGACTACGTGCTGGCCTCGGCGCAGCAGGACCTGATCGTGCGCGTGGCGCAGGCCTATTTCAACGTGCTCCTGGCGCAATTCACGATCGAGCTGACGGCGAGCCAGCAGGCCGCGGTCAGCGAGAACCTCGCCCAGGCCAAGCGCAATTTCGAAGTCGGGACCGCGACGATCACCGACACCAATGACGCCCAGGCAAAGTACGACCAGATCGTCGCGCAGGAAATATCGGTTCGCAACGATCTCGAAAATGCGCTCGCTGCGCTGCGCGCGATCATCGGCAGATTGCCCCGCGACCTCAAGCGCTTCGACCGCAAGTTCCAGCCGGAGCCGCCGTCGCCCAATGCGCTCGAACCCTGGATCGACCGGGCGGTCCGCGAGAACCTGCAGGTGCGGATCGCGCAGGCCAATCTCGACATCGCCACGCTCGAAGTCGACCGTCAGCGCGCCGGTCACTACCCGACGCTGGACCTCGTGGCTAGCTACAATCAGAACTACGCCGGAGGCGGCGCATCGACTGCACTGGCATCCAACTTTTCGACCGACTTCCGGCTTGGTTTGATCGGCGTGCAGCTCAACCTGCCGATCTATCAGGGCGGCGCCGTAGATTCCAAGGTGCGACAGGCGATCTCGAACCAGGACGCGTCGCGGCAGAATCTCGAAGCGGCGAGACGGAGCGCGCAGCTGCTGGCACAGACTTCCTACGCGGGCGTCACCAACGGCGTCGCGCAGGTGAAGGCGCTCGACCAGGCGCTGACGTCGGCGCAGGTTTCGTATGATTCGAACAAGCTCGGACTCGAGGTCGGCGTACGTACCAACCTCGACGTGTTGAATCAGCAGCAACAGGTGTTTCAGACCCGATTCAATCTTGCGCAGACCTACTACAACTTCGTCATCAACAGCCTGAAACTCAAGCAGGCCGTCGGCACGCTCAACGATACCGACGTGGAGCAGATCAACCGCGACCTCAACGGCTGACGGCGCGACCGCGCCGACGCAGGTTCATCCGAGTCCGCGGCCATCGAGGTGCGGTTCCAGCCAGCGCAGCAGTCGATCGGTGGCGCCGCGATGCGCCGCGTGAAAGGCACCGGCTGACTCGTGCATCGCATCGCGTTGCGCCGGATCGCGAAACAGCGCATCGACCGCACGTACGAGCGCCTCGGCGTCGGCGACACGCTGCGCCGCGCCTGCGGCGACCGCGCCCGCGGCCGCTTCCTTGAAGTTGAAAGTGTGGGGGCCGATCAGGACCGGCGCGCCGACGGCCAGCGCCTCGATCAGGTTCTGCCCGCCGAGCGGCAACAGGCTGCCCCCGATGAAAGCGACGTCACCCGCGGCATAGTAGGCCAGCAATTCGCCCATCGAATCGCCGAGGACGATGCCGATGTCGGCGGGCACCTGCCGGTTCTCGCTGCGGCGCGCGAACGGCACGCCACGCGAGGCCAGCAGGCTCGCGACATCCGCGAAGCGCTGCGGGTGTCTGGGCACGATCACCAGCAGCGTCTCGCGCGGCAGTGGCGCCTGCACCAGCGCATCGAGGATCAGCGCCTCCTCGCCGTCGCGCGTGCTGGCGGCTATCCACACCGGGCGCGTCGCGCCGAAGCGCGCGCGCAGTTCATGTCCGAGTGCGCGCGTTTGTGCGGGAACGGTGATGTCGAACTTGAGGTTGCCGGTGACCACCGGCGCGCTCGCCCCGAGCGCCAGGAGGCGGGCCGCGTCGTCGGGTGACTGCGCCGCGACACCGGCTAGGCGCGCAAACAGCGGGCGCGTCAGCGACGGAATGTGCGCATAGCCGCGCGCGGAGCGTCGCGACATTCTGGCGTTGACCAGGAACAGTGGAATCCCGGCCGCGCGTGCCTGCGCTACCAGGTTGGGCCACAGCTCCGTTTCCAGCAGGAAACCTGCCGCCGGATGGAAATGACGGAAAAAACCGCGCACCGCGAACGGCAGATCGTAGGGCAGCCATGCCTGCGTGAGGTCGTCTCCGAACAACGACCGTCCAGTTTCGCGTCCGGTCGCGGTCATGTGCGTCAGCAGAATCGCCGCGCGCGGATAGTCGGTCTGCAGGCGCTGGATCAGCGGCAGCGCGGCGCGTGTCTCGCCCACGGACACGGCGTGCACCCAGAGCAACGGCGCGTTGACCGGGGTCTCGTCGTAACGCCCGAAGCGTTCGGCGATAGCGCGCCGATACTCGGGCTCACGCCGCCCGCGCCACCACAGCCGCAGGGGCAGCACGGGCAGCACCGCAAACCCCAGCGCCGTGTAGAGCATGCGCGCGATTTCCATCACGGCCTGCACCGCATGAGTTCTGCGGCGGCAGCGATGACATCGTCGGGAGTGGGCACCTTGCCGATACCGCCGAGATCGCGTGCGCAGTTGCTCGCCCGCTCCACACCCGCCAGGCGAGGATCGGTGGCGACGAAGATCGAGATCGTGGGAACGTTTAGCGCCGCCGCCAGGTGCGTAAGGCCAGTATCGACCCCGCAGACCAGGTCGGCACTGGCGAGCAGCGCAGCCATCCGGGGCAGACTGCGATGCGGCGGCACCAGCGTGGAGGTGCTACCTGCGGCAAGCTCCGTGCTGCGTGCCGACTCTTCAGCGCTGCCCCAGGGCAGCACCACGGTGAAGCCCGCCCTGTTGAAATGCTCGATCAGCACGCGCCAGTTCGCCTGCGGCCACAGCTTGTCCTCGCGGCTGCTGGCGTGCAGAAAGACCGCATAACGCGATGAGGGCGCGTCGTGCATCGGTGGCGGCACCAGGTCGAATAGCGGTGGTCCCTCCGGCTCGAAGCCGAACGCTGCACCCGCAAGCTGGCGGCAGCGGTCGATCAGATGCTGTTCGGGATCGATGCGATATCGCCGGCGGTATGCAACGGTCGCCGCGGGCTCGCGAATGCTGGCGCGATCCGGGCCGTGCACAGGCCCGCGTGCGAGCCAGGCGAGCAGCGCTCCCTTGACCTGTTCCTGCAAATCGATCACCGCCGTGTAGCGGTCCGCAATGAGCTGGCGCCGAAAGGCACCGAACTCGCGCCATGTCGCGCGCGAGCGAAGATGGTGACGCCACCGCCGCAACGCAACCGGAATGACGCGGCGAACGCCGTGGTTGAGCGCGATCAGCCCCGCGAACGGCTCTTCGGCGACCCAGTCGATCACGATGCCGGGGCAATGGTGCGCGAGATCGTGCACGATCGGCAGGGCATGCACGATGTCGCCCAGGGACGAGGGTCGAATGATCAATGCGCTGGTCATCCCTTGCCGTTCATGCGAAGTGGTGGTTGGTCGTTGGGAGAGGCGGCGCGGAATACGGCAACGGGTGGATTGCAGGAAGGATTGCACGTAGAATGGCTCGCGCCTCTCAGCCGCGCGCTTTTCCGCCACGCGCCTTGCATAGCGCGCAAGGCAGAATCGAGCTCGACGCGATGTCCGATCCGCTTGCCCCGCTTACCCTGTCCCTCGTAGTGATCACGCGCGATGCCGGCACGGAGCTCGCCGAGTGCCTGGATTCCGCGCGTTTCGCCGCGGAGACGATCGTCGTCGATTCCGGCAGTGTCGATAATACCGTAGAAATTGCTCGCAGCCGGGGTGCACGCGTCTTCGAGCAGGTGTGGCTCGGTTTCGGGGCGCAGAAGAATTTCGGCGTCACGCAGGCGACCCACGATTGGGTGCTGTCGCTGGATGCAGACGAGCGGGTGACACCAGCGCTCGCCGCGGAGATTCGTGCCGTGCTTGCGGCACCTCGCTTCAATGCCTACATGATGCCGCGCCGCAATCGCTTTCTGGGACGGTGGCTCCGGCACGGCGAAGGCTACCCGGACTGGAACCTGCGGCTGTTTCATCGCCGCCACGCCCGATGGAGCGGTGACGCAGTGCACGAGCACGTACTCGCGGACGGCCCCGTCGGCCGGCTCGGCGGCGATCTCCTGCATGCATCGGCGGAATCGCTCGATGCCTACCTTGCCAAGCAGAACCGGTACACCACATTGCAGGCCGAGGCGTTGTATGCGCGCGGCACGCGAGCCTCGACGCTGCGTCTGCTGGGTTCGCCACTGGTGCGCTTCATCCGCTTCTACGTGCTGCGCGCAGGTTTTCTCGATGGCGTCGCGGGATTCGCACACATCGCGATCGGCTGCTTCAACAGCTTCTGCAAGTACGCGAAACTGCGCGCGCTCGAGCAGGCGGGGCGCGCGCGATGAAAGTGCTCGTCACCGGCGCCGCCGGGTTCATCGGCATGCACCTCGCGCTGCGCCTGCGCAGCGACGGCGCCGACGTCACCGGCATCGACAGCTTCGACCCCTACTACGACGTCAAGCTCAAGCGCGATCGCGCTGCCCGGATCGAAACGGAGGGCGTCACCTGCCGCACGCTCGACCTCGCCGACGAATCCTCGACCGCGGCGCTGTTTCACGAGGGCCGCTTCAGCCATGTCGTGCATCTTGCCGCACAACCCGGGGTGCGCTACTCGCTGATCAATCCCGCGGCGTACCTGCGCAACAATGTCGATGCCTTCGGGATGGTGCTCGAAGGCTGCCGGCATTCCGGGGTCGGGCACCTCGTCTACGCGTCGAGCTCGAGCGTCTACGGTGCGAGTCACACGCTGCCGTTCTCGGAGGACCAGAACGTCGATCATCCGGTCAGCGTGTACGCCGCGACCAAGCGGGCCGACGAACTGCTCGCGCACAGCTACAGCCATCTGTATCGCCTGCCCGCCACCGGCTTGCGCTTTTTCACCGTTTACGGACCTTGGGGGCGCCCCGACATGGCGCCGATGCTGTTCACGCGCTCGATTCTCGATGGCCAACCGATCAAGGTCTTCAACTTCGGCAAGATGAAGCGCGATTTCACCTACGTCGACGACATCGTCGAGGGCATCGTGCGCGTGCTCGTGTTGCCGCCGGCAGCGACGCCGACCTCCGCGCCACATTCGATCTACAACATCGGCAACCACGCGGCGGTCGAACTCGAGTCGTTCATCGGCGAGCTCGAGCGGTTGCTGGGCCGACGCGCAGTCAAGGAATACCTGCCGCTGCAGGCGGGCGACGTGCCGGCGACCTTCGCGTCGGTAGATCGACTGGCCGCGGCAACGGGCTTTGCACCGATGACGCCGATCGCGGAAGGCCTCGCGCGATTCGTGGCGTGGTATCGCGATTACTACCGCGTGCAATGATAAAATTCGGGATGCTCGACATGGAACGCCGATGATCCTGGTGACCGGCGGTGCCGGATTCATCGGCGCCAATTTCATACTGGACTGGCTCGAGCAAGGTGCCGAGCCGGTGGTCAACCTCGATCGCCTCACCTACGCGGGCAATCTCGGTAACCTGGCGTCCGTGAAGGACGACGCCCGTCATCTGTTCGTACGCGGCGACATCGGCGATCGTCCGCTGGTTGCGAGCCTGCTCGCAACGCATCGCCCCCGCGCGATCGTCAATTTCGCGGCCGAGACGCACGTCGACCGGTCGATCCACGGCCCCGCAGCGTTCATCGAGACCAATGTCGTCGGCACGTTCGCGCTACTCGATGTCGCGCGCGCGCACCTCGCTTCGCTGACGCCGCAAGAGCGCGCGCAGTTTCGCTTCCTCCACGTCTCGACCGACGAAGTCTTCGGATCGCTCGGGCCGCGCGACCGCGGGTTTTCGGAAACGACCGCGTACGCGCCCAACAGTCCGTATTCGGCGTCGAAAGCGGCGGCCGATCATCTGGTGCGAGCCTATCACCACACCTACGGCCTGCCGGTACTGACGACGAACTGCTCCAACAACTACGGACCGCGACAGTTCCCGGAGAAGCTGATCCCGCTCATGGTCCACAATGCGATCGGAGGCAAGCCGCTGCCCGTGTACGGCGACGGCGGCAACGTGCGCGACTGGCTGTACGTCGGCGACCACTGCGCAGCGATCCGCGCCGTGCTGGACCGGGGCCGGCCGGGTGAGACCTACAACGTCGGCGGCAACGCTGAACGGACGAATCTCGAGGTCGTGGAAACACTTTGTCGGATTCTTGGTGAACAGCGACCCGGTCGCGACTATCGCGGGCAGATCGCGTTCGTGAAGGATCGGCCGGGGCACGACCGGCGTTACGCGATCGATGCCGCAAAGATCCAGCGCGAGCTCGGGTGGGCCCCGCGCGAGACCTTCGAAACCGGTCTCGGACGAACCGTGCGCTGGTACCTGGAGAACGACGCATGGCTGGCCGCGGTTACCAGCGGCGAATATCACAAGTGGGTCTCGCTCAACTACGCTGCGGGAGTGGTGGCATGAGCGCGACGGGCCGCCCCGAGCGCGAATACCGAAGCGCGCAGCGCGAAGGTCTCGTATGAGCGCGCGCAAGGGAATCATTCTCGCCGGCGGCTCGGGCACGCGCCTGTATCCGGTCACGCACGTGTTGTCCAAGCAGCTGCTGCCGGTCTACGACAAGCCGATGATCTACTATCCGCTGTCGACGCTCCTGCTCGCAGGGATTCGCGACATCCTGCTGATCTCGACGCCGGAGGATACGCCCCGCTTTTCGGCGCTGCTCGGCGATGGCGCGCGCTGGGGCGTCAGCCTTCACTACGCGGTACAGCCGTCGCCGGATGGCTTGGCGCAGGCATTCATCATCGGCCGCGAATTCATCGGCCGCGGCACCTCGGCGCTGGTGCTTGGCGACAATATCTTCTACGGCCACGAATTCCAGCCGATGCTCGAGCGGGCGAATGCGCGAAGCGGCGGCGCAACGGTCTTTGCCTACCCGGTGGCCGACCCCGAGCGTTACGGCGTCGCCGAGTTCGACGCCGGCGGCCGCGTGATGAGCCTCGAGGAGAAGCCGGCGCACCCCAAATCGCGCTACGCGGTCACGGGACTCTACTTCTACGATAACGAGGTCATCGACATCGCCGCGGCGCTCACGCCGTCCGCGCGCGGAGAACTCGAGATCACCGACGTCAATCGCGCGTATCTTGCACGCCAGGCGCTCCAGGTCGAGGTGATGGGTCGCGGCATGGCGTGGCTCGACACCGGTACCCACGAGTCGCTGCTCGAGGCCGCCCAGTACATCGCCACCATCGAGCGCCGCCAGGGCCTCAAAGTCGCGTGTCCGGAGGAGATCGCGTATCGGCTCGGGTACATCGATTCGGCCGCGCTGGAAAAGCTTGGTCAGACGATGGCCCGCAACGCCTACGGCCAGTACCTGCTCGGGTTGCTGCGCGAACCGCTCGTGCGATGAAAGTAACGCCCACCGAACTCCCGGACATCCTGCTGATCGAGCCACGCCTATTCGGCGACGCGCGCGGCTTTTTCTACGAGAGCTACAACGCGAGAGTCCTTGCCGCCGCCGGGCTCAGGGCGGAGTTCGTGCAGGACAATCACTCGCGGTCCACGCGTGGCGTGCTGCGCGGCCTGCACTATCAGATCGAGCACGCGCAGGGCAAGCTCGTGCGCGTGGTCGCTGGAGAAGTATTCGATGTCGCGGTCGACATCCGCCGCGGTTCAGCCACGTTCGGACGTTGGGTGGGCGCTACCCTCTCCGCCGAGAACCGGCACATGCTGTGGATCCCTCCCGGCTTCGCGCACGGCTTCCTGGTGCTCTCGGCGGCGGCCGAGTTCCTCTACAAGACGACCGACTACTGGTACCCAGAGCATGAACGCTGTCTGCTGTGGAATGATCCGGCGCTCGGCATCGGGTGGCCGTTATCCGGCGCGCCGACGCTCGCCGCCAAGGATGGCGCGGGTCGGCCGCTGGCGCTGGCCGACACCTACCCGTGACGCGGCCGTCGATCCTGCTGACCGGCGCCAACGGTCAGATCGGATTCGAGTTGCGGCGTACGCTGGCGCCGTTGGGCGCGCTGACCGCATGCGATCGCAGCCGGCTCGACTTCGCCGATCGCGACGCCCTGGTCGACGTCGTGCGTTCGATCAGACCGCAGGTCATCGTCAATGCCGCGGCCTATACCGCGGTCGACAAGGCGGAGAGCGAGGCCGGTCAGGCCGAGGCGATCAATGCGGTGGCGCCGGCGATACTCGCGGAGGAAGCTAAACGCGCCGGCGCGATACTGATCCACTTCTCCACCGACTATGTGTTCGATGGCGCAGGCACCACGCCCTACGACGAGCAGGCGCCGACCAATCCACTGAACGTGTACGGCCGCACCAAGCGGGACGGCGAGCGCGCCATCGCTGCGATCGGTGGCGCCTGGCTCATCTTTCGCACCAGCTGGGTGTACGGATTGCGTGGCGGAAATTTTCTGCTGACGATGCTGCGGCTCGCGGCCGAGCGCGAGGAACTACGCGTCGTGGCCGACCAGTCCGGCGTGCCGAACTGGAGCCGGGATCTCGCCGACACCATTGCCGTACTCGTCGGCCGGGGCGTGCCGGCGCTGGTCGAGCGTGCGGGGCTGTACCACCTGAGCGCGGGTGGCGCCACGAACTGGTACGAATTCACGTGCGCGATCATCGGGAAGGTCGAACGGCCGCGCGTGATTCCGATCACGACCGCGGAGTACCCGACCCCGGCACGGCGACCCGCCTACGGCGTGCTCGCGACGGGCAAGTTCGAGCAGACCTTCGGCATCACGCCGCCCAACTGGCAGGAGGCTTTGGCGCGGTGCCTTGCCGCACGAGGCGCAATCGACGGCGCTGCGTGAGGCGAAGTCAGAAATTTAGCGAGCAGTTCACGGCTTCGCCGACGGCGATCGACGTTCCTGCGCCCGCCGTCACGATGGCGTTCATGCCGAAGGCGACGCCGTCGAGCGCGGCGTTGAAGCGATAACCCGCAAGTGTTCGCAACGGCTCGATGCCAACAACTGCCGTTGACTGATCGGTGGTCGTGATCTGGCAGCGCGTGCAGGGCTTCACCAGCTTCAGCGTCACGCCGCCGATTTTCAGTTCGTCGATGTGGTCTTCGAGGAAGGCGTCGACCCCGGACAGCAGCACATTGGGTCGGAAGCGATTGATCGGCAGCGGGGTTTCCAGCCGATCGTTCAGATCGGCGAGCGACGCCTCGGACACCACCAACACGGGATAGCCATCCGCAAACGAGTGATGCGCACGACCGGGACCGGCGAAGTCCGGATTGCAGTACCGCCGCGCGGCAGGATCGAATCGCGCCAGGCGCACCGCGCGGCCAAGCCACGCCGAGAGCGCGGCCGCCACGGCATCGCCCTGATCGACCGCCGGCAAGGTGTCGCGCCATACGGTGACGTCGATCCGCGCGCCGCGATTGTCGAAGGGTACTGCGAGGGGCGGCAGGCCCGGAGCGTCGAGCTCCAGCGCGTGTTCCGATAGCGTGGCCAGCATCAGCGCGAGGCGTGGCACTTCGCGCTGAGTGATGAAGCGTCCGGCCGGGTCGACGATCAGCCATTCGCGGTCGTGATCGATGCCGCGTTCGGTCATCAGCGCGTTGGATAGCGCAATGCCGCGGCAACTTTTGACCGGATAAATGAACAGCGCCGCGACAGTTGCGTTCATGGTCTTTGTGCGTGCCGCCCTGCATGGCCGCGGGTGGCCAAAAGGACGGCGCATGCCACCCTGGCTGGCCGCAATCTAGGAGCGGATCAGTAGAGACCCGACGTGTATTGCGCGAGGGCCTGCATTTCGTTTTCGCTGAGCTTTGCGGCGACTTGTGCCATCACCCGACCGTTGGTGTCTTTGCCGCCCTTGTCCATGCCGCGCTCGCCGGATTTGAATGCTTTCAGCTGGGCCAACGCGTAATCTGCGTGCTGGCCGCCGAGTCGCGGGTAGCGCGACGGTACGCCGGCGCCATCTGGAGAGTGACACGAGGCACACGCAGGCAGGCCCGATGCGACGTTGCCGCCGCGGAACAGTTTCTGTCCGGTCAGCGCCAGTTCGCGGTCCTTAATACCCGCCGCCTTGGGCTTCTGTTGCGAAAAATAGATGCCGAGCGCCTGCATGTCTTCCGGGCTCAGCGCGGCGACCATCCCTGCCATGATCGGGCTGCTGCGGATGCCGCTCTTGAAGTGCTGCAGCTGCAGGGTAATATACGCAGCCTGCTGTCCGGCGAGCGAGGGGTTCGCGGGAGTCGGACTGTTGCCATCGGCACCATGGCATGCGGCGCAGATCTGGTCCGCAGTCTGCTTGGCCTTGGCCAGGTCGGGCTTGGCGGCGGTCTCCGCGGCCAGTGCCACGCCGGTCGCCGCGCAAGCAAACGAACCCGCCATCAGCCACAACGCGCATTTCATCGATTGAACTCCATGATTCCGGCGATGCCGGCGTCTGCCATCCTTCCCGACGCCGAGTAACCATGCCGCGACAGTCCGAAAAGCAACGTATTGTACCGAAAGCGCACCGGCCGGCGGAAGCGAGCGACAGGACGCAGCCAATCGCTTCGCCGTCGCACGGGGGCGTGCACCCGCTGCACCACGCGGAATTCCTGACCACGGCCGCGGAGTGGGCGCAGCTTCCCGCGGGCGGCGCCCCGGAGATCGCATTCGCAGGCCGGTCGAACGCAGGGAAATCGTCCGCCATTAACGCGCTCACGCAACGCACGCGGCTCGCCTACATTAGCAAGACGCCGGGGCGCACGCAGCACATCAATCTGTTTCGCCTGAAGTCCGGTGCGCTGCTGGCGGACCTTCCGGGCTACGGCTACGCCAAGGTTCCTGCCGCGATGCGCCGTCACTGGCAGCACTTCCTCGCCAAGTACTTGGCCGAGCGCATGCCCTTGGTCGGGCTGCTGCTCGTCATGGACGCACGCCACCCGCTGACCGAGCTGGACCGCCAGATGCTGGGCTGGTTCTGCCGACCGGACGACCCGTGCACGTGCTGCTGACCAAGTGCGACAAGCTCGGAACCGAAGCGCAGCGGCGCACACTCGACTCGGTGCGCAAATCAATGCAGGACGCTTACGGGCGGCACAGCGTGCAGATCGGCGTGCAGTTGTTTTCCGCGACCCGTTTCATCGGGGTCGCGGAAGCGGAGGCGGCGCTCGCCAGCTGGCTCGGGCCGCTGGCGCGCTGAATAAAAGAGGCCCCGGCGTCAAGGGGAGTGACACGGGGCCTAGGAACGCCCGGCGGTCGGTCTGGAGACGCAACCAGCGGGCACCCGCTCAGGGAGGAAAGCGGGAGACGTTCATCCGTCCGCAAGTTCAGACCGTACTTTTTTTGCCGAGTTCCGCGTTTCGGATTGCACCAGCCTGGAATGACGCGCGGGCCCGAGCAACGACCACACGCGCGTCGCAGGAATACGGCGGTTGCCCGGTTCGGCACGGGCGCGCTACGATTCGCCAGCGCTTCGACGCATCGAAGTGGCGCGAACCCGAAGATCGCCTACATGAATTTCGCCGGAAAATTTCCCGAACGCCGTCAGCGTCGCATGCGCCGGGATGAATTCTCGCGCCGCCTGATGCGCGAACATCGGTTGTCGGCCGATGACCTGATCTATCCAGTCTTCGTGCAGGACGGCAGCGGCCGCGAGGATGCGGTTCCGTCGCTGCCCGGCGTCTCGCGCAAGAGCATCGACCGGCTGCTGCATGACGCCGAGCAGTGCATGCAGCTCGGCGTGCCTGCCATGGCCTTGTTTCCGGTCATCGCCACGGAGCACAAGTCGCTCGATGCGGCCGCGGCGTGGGACGCACAGGGCCTGGTGCCGCGCACCGTGCGTGCGCTCAAATCGCACTTTCCCGCGCTCGGCGTGATCACCGACGTCGCCCTCGATCCTTACACGAGCCACGGCCAGGATGGCTTGCTCGACGCCAGCGGTTACGTCGCCAACGATCGCACGGTCGAGGCGCTGGTACGCCAGGCGCTATGCCATGCCGAGGCGGGCGCCGACATGATCGCGCCGTCGGACATGATGGACGGGCGCATCGGGGCCTTGCGTGCTGCGCTGGATCAGGCCGGCTTCGACAAACCGCGGATCCTGGCCTATTCGGCCAAGTACGCCTCGAGTTTCTACGGCCCGTTCCGCGACGCGGTGGGATCGGCGACGAATCTCGCGGGCGGCGACAAGTACACCTACCAGATGGATCCGGCCAACGGCGATGAAGCCCTGTGGGAGGTATACCTCGACCTGCAGGAGGGGGCGGACATGGTGATGGTCAAGCCCGGTCTGCCGTACCTCGACATCCTGCACCGGGTGAAGACCACCTTCGGCGTGCCCACGGCGGTCTATCAGGTCAGCGGCGAATACGCGATGCTCAAGGCTGCAGTGGGTAACGGCTGGCTCGACGAACGCGCGTGCGTCATGGAATCGCTGACGGCGTTCAAGCGCGCCGGGGCGGACGCGATCCTGACCTACTTCGCGCTCGCCGCCGCCGCCTGGCTCAGGTAGTCACTCCCCGGCAAGCAAGGCCTGGAGTTCGTCGCGGGTCAACCGCGCTTCCTCGTCCCGCCGTAACCGGTTGCGACGTTGCTGGGGCGTGAGAATCTGCAACCTGACCGCGCTGTTGCCTCGGCCAGCAATCAGTTGCGTCGCCGGATTCCCCGCATCGCCAGGCGCATAGTCGATTCCCGCATTGATGAGCGCCAGCTCGACGGCCTTCGTATCCTCGGCCTCGAGTTCGAGCCTGACGTCGCTGTACGCGGTCGCCCAGCCCGCCGCAGCCCCCCCAATCAGCACGGGGCGCCACGCCGCGAGCCGCTGCATCCACTCCAGCGCGACCTGTCGTTGCCGGCGTAGCAAGACCGGCTGGACGTCGGCCGGAACAGACTGTTGTAATTTCGCAACGCTTCTTCTACCTCCTCGTTGCCGGGAAGCGCTTCGTTGTCGGCCAGGCCAAGTTCGCGGCAGGCTTTGCGCTTGGCGGCCGACCAGTCGGTGAGGCCGTGCTCGGCGATAAGGCGCGCGGCGGTCTGGGCGATGCGGGTGCGCTGGCGCAGTCCCTTTGGCGATTCGCTGCGGGCCATCGTCAGAACAGTTGATTGCGGACTTCCCGTGGGGCATGCGCCCCCGGAGGCGCGAGCGCGTCCTCCCGCTGGTGCGGCGGATATTCGGCGAAGAAGTACTCCGTGACAGCACCTTCGCTGTCACGCATCCCAGTGTCCGCGTTGATGCGCGCGGTCAGGACGCCATCGGGGACCTTGAGGGGAACCTCTGGCACGCCCTTGAGCGATTTGGCCATGTACGCCATCCAGATCGGCAGCGCCGCGACGGCGCCGGTTTCCTGTAGGCCCAGCGTCCGCGGTTGATCGAAACCGATCCACGCGACCGCAACCTCGCTGGCGTTGAAGCCGCAGAACCAGGCGTCGACGTTGTCGTTGGTCGTGCCGGTCTTGCCGGCAAGGTCCTGGCGGCCGAGTTGCATCGCCCGCGCCGCCGTGCCACCGCGCACGACGTCACGCATCATCGTCGTCATGATGAACGCGTTGCGCGGATCGATGACGCGCTCGGCGGCCTCGCCGGCGATCGCGGGCGAGGCCTTGGACAGCACATTGCCACGGCTATCGACGACGCGATCGATGAGGTAGGGGGTGATGAGATAGCCGCCATTCGCGAATACCGCGTACGCCGCGACCATCTGCATTGGCGTCGCCGCACCGGCGCCCAGACCCATCGGAAGGTAGGGCGGATGGAGTTTCGGATCGAAGCCGAAACGGGCGATATAGTCCTGCGCGTACTTGGGCGTGATCGCCTGCATGATCCGCACCGTGACCAGGTTCTTCGACTTCATGAGCGCGCTGCGCAGGCGCATCGGCCCCTCGAATTTGCCGTCGTAATTCTTCGGTTCCCAGGCGTCGCCGCCGGTCTGCGCCGCGTCGAAGTAGAGGGGGGCGTCGTTGACCACGGTGGCGGGGCTGAAGCCCTTCTCCAGCGCCGCCGAATAGATGAATGGCTTGAAGCTCGATCCAGGCTGGCGCAGCGCCTGGGTGACGTGGTTGAACTTGTTGCGATCGAAGTCGAAGCCGCCGACCAGCGACAGGATGGCGCCGTCGCTGGGCCTGAGCGCGACGAAGGTCGACTCGACCTGCGGCATCTGCGCGATCTGCCAGGCACCCTTGTCGTCGCGGCTGACGCGGATGACGGCGCCGCGCCGGATGCGCGTGCCTGACGCGGCCTTGTCGCCGAGCGAGCGCGCTGCGAATTTGAGACCGTCGCCGGTGATCGTCACCGGGTCGCCGTCGCTGCGAACCGCCTTGATCGCGGTGGGCGAAGCCTCGAGTACGATGGCGGCAACCAGCGTGTCGCTGTCGCTCAGATCCTGGAAGGCGCGGTCGAGCGCCGCGTCGAGTTCCGCGGGATCGTCAGGCAGCGCGAGGAAGGACTCCGGGCCACGGTATCCGTGGCGGCGATCGTAATCGAACACGCCGCGTCGCACCGCGGCATAGGCGGCGTCCTGGTCCGCCTTGCGCACCGTCGTGTAGACGCGCAGGCCGCGCGTGTAGCTCTCGTCACCGTACGCCTCCACAATCGCCTGGCGGGCCATTTCCGCGACGAATTCAGCATGCGCGGTGTTGTCGCGCAGCGTCTGCCGCACGACCAGGGGCATGTCCTGCGCCTCCTTGAACTGCGCGTCGTTGATGAACTTCAGATCGTGCATGCGGCGCAGTACGTACAGTTCACGGCTCCGGGCGCGCTTCGGGTTGACCACGGGGTTGTAGGCCGACGGGGCCTTGGGCAGGCCGGCGAGCATCGCGGCTTCGGCGACATCGACCTGGGCCAGCGGCTTGCCATAGTAGATCTGGGCTGCCGCCGCGAACCCATACGCGCGCTGGCCAAGGAAGATCTGGTTGACGTACAACTCGAGAATTTCGTCCTTGGTTAGGCTGGCTTCGATCTTGTAGGCAAGCAGCACTTCGCGGAGCTTGCGAGTGAGCGTTCGCTCACGTGTCAGAAAGAAGTTGCGGGCCACCTGCATCGTGATCGTCCCTGCGCCCTGTTGCGTGCCGCTGGTGAGGTTGGCAAATGCGGCGCGGGCCACGGAAAGGTAGTCGACCCCGCCATGCTGGTAAAACCGCTCGTCCTCGGCCGCCAGGATCGCCTGGCGCATGACCTGGGGCACATCCTGGATCTTCACGATGGCCCGGCGCTCCTCGCCAAATTCACCCAGAAGATCCCCTTCCGCAGAGAGGATTCGCAGCGGGATCTTCGGCTGGTAGTCGGTCAAGGTCTCCAGCGAGGGTAAGGTGGGATAAAGCAGCGCAAAGACAAAGGCGCCCAGGAGGGCCCCAACCAGCGCCAAGCCAAACAGGACGGAGACCAGATAGATGAGCCAGCGCTTTAGCATGGGTGAATGAAAATTATGCCGGAGCCAGTAGAAACAAGCTGTTGTGTTCAGGGTTGGGGGGCGAAATCATGCTGGAGCCAGGGCAGCCAAGCTGTTGTATTCAGGGTCGGGGCGCGAAATCAAAGTCGACAAAAGACGGGTTCTACTTGCCTAATACTTACCGCTAGGATTTAATAAAACTTATATGTAATATGAGTAGCGCATTGGGGCCCACGGCCGAAACCAGAATTGCCGATGGCATTTAATGTAATGTAACTTATACGTTGCTCGCTTAACCATCCCATGCTGAAGGAAAAACTCGATTCCGCGTTTGCGTTTCTGCAGACGAAGTCGCCACCCCTGATCGGCGTCGACATCAGTTCGTCCGCACTTAAGCTAGTCGAACTTTCGGAAGCCGGAAGGGGCGCCTATCGCCTCGAGCGCTACACCATCGAGCCCCTTGCCAAAGATGTGGTGAGCGACGGCAATATTGCCAACCTCGATCAGGTGAGTGAAGCCCTGCGGCGTGCCTACAAGCGCCTCGGCAGCCGCAACCACAATATCGCCATGGCGCTGCCTACGGCGATGGTGATCACCAAGAAGATTATCGTCCCTTCTGGCCAGACCGAGGAAGAACTTGAACTCCAGGTCGAGACGGAGGCCAACCAGTACATCCCGTTCGCGCTCGACGAAGTGAACCTTGACTTCCAGATCCTCGGCACCGCGCCGAACAATCCGGAGGAAGTCGAAGTCCTCATCGCGGCTTCGCGCAAGGAAAAGGTCGACGACCGTGTCGCGATCGCCGATGCCGCCGGGCTCAAGCCCCGCGTGATGGACGTCGAGTCGTATGCGACCGAGGAAGCGTTCCGCATGATTGCCCCGTCGCTGCCGGCGAACGGCCGCGACCAGAACATCGCCCTGGTCGACGTGGGCGCGCATGTCATGCATTTCTACGTCCTCCGCAACAACCAGATCCTGTTTTCGCGGGACCAGGCTTTTGGCGGCAATCAGCTGACCCACGACATACAGCGCGCGTTCAACCTATCACCGGAAGAGGCGGAATCGGCGAAGAAGAATGCGGGACTGCCGGAGAATTATGACGCGGATGTGCTGCAGCCGTTCATGGAGACGCTGGCCCTCGAAGTCACGCGCGCGCTGCAGTTCTTCTTCACGTCGACTTCCTACAGCCAGGTCGACCAGGTCGTGCTCTCGGGCGGCTGCGCGTTGTTGCCGGGACTCGACGAACTCATCGCCAAGCGTGCCGGCGTCAGCACGATCGTCGGCAACCCCTTTGCCAGCATGTCGGTCTCGGATCGGATCCGTCCGCGCCAACTGGCGACCGATGCACCCCTGCTGCTGATCGCCTGCGGCCTGGCGCTGCGCAGCTTCGAATAGCCATGGTACGCATCAACCTGCTGCCGCACCGCGAGCAGAAGCGCCAGGCGCGCCAGCGCCAGTTCGTTTCGCTTGCCATCGGACTGGCCGTGCTCGCAGTGGCCGTCATCGGCCTGGTGCACGTGATCATCGCCGCCCGGATCGAGAACCAGAACAGCCGCAATGCACTGCTCAAGTCGGAGATCGCCAAGCTCGACGAGCAGATCAAGGAGATCGACAAGCTGCGTGAGCAGACTCAGGCACTGCTCGCGCGCAAGCAGATCGTCGAAACGCTGCAGTCGAACCGGACCGAAGCCGTACATGCGCTCGACCAGCTGGTGCGCCAACTGCCGGATGGCCTGTACCTCAGGTCCGTCAAGCAGAATGGCGCCAAGGTCACCCTGATCGGCTACGCGCAGTCCAACGCCCGCGTGTCGACGCTGATGCGCAACATCGAGAGCTCGCCGTGGCTGACCTCGCCCGAGCTCGTCGAGATCAAGTCGGTCGCACTCGACAAGCAGAAAGTCAACGAATTCACGCTGAACCTGCAGATGAAGCGGCAGACTGAGGCCGCAACGGGCGCGCCTGGCCGTCCGGGTGCCGCCGCTGTGCCGGCGAAGGGGGCGACCCCGGCTGCTGCCGCGCCTGCCGTCAAGGGGCCGAACTGATGACACTCGACGACATCCGCCGCCTCAACTTTCGCGATGCGGGCAATTGGCCGCTGCTGCCGAAGGTCACCGTGCTGGGGCTCATCTTCGTCGCCATCGTCGCGGCGGGAGGTTTCTTCGACTGGAAGGACCAGCTCGAGTTGCTCGACAAGCAGCAGGATGAAGAACTCAAGCTGAAGCAGAGCTACGCCGAGAAGAAGGCCAAGGCGGTGAATCTCGAACTCTACGTGCAGCAGCTGCGCGAGATCGAGCAATCCTTCGGCGCTCTATTGAAGCAGCTGCCGAATAAATCGGAAATGGACGCCTTGCTGACCGACATCAACCAGGCGGGCCTGGGCCGCGGATTGCAGTTCGAGCTGTTCCGGCCGGCGGCGCAGGAGCGCATCGCCGACTTCTATGCCGAGCTGCCGATCAGCGTGCGCGTCACGGGTACGTATCACGACATGGGAGCGTTCGCCAGCGACGTGGCGCAGCTTCCGCGCATCGTCACGCTCAATGACCTCGGAATCGTCAACGACAAGGGGACCCTGACGATGGAGGCAACCGCCAAGACCTTCCGCTACCTGGACGAGGAGGAAATCGCCAAGCAGCGCAAGGCGGCGAAGGACGCGAAGGAGAAGGGCAAGAAATGAAACCGCGCGCGCTCATCTGCAGTGGCCTTCTGCTTTTCGTCGCCGGGTGCGGCGGCGAGAGCCACCAGGATCTGCGCGCCTGGATGCAGGAACAGGGCAAGGGCGTGAAGGGCAAGCTCGACCCGCTGCCGCAGGTGAAGCCGTACGAACCTTTTGCATACAACGCATTTGACCTGCCGGATCCGTTCAAGCCGCGCAAGATCGAACCGGTCAAGGGCGGCAGCAAGCTGGCGCCGGACCTGAACCGGCGCAAGGAACCGCTGGAATCGTTCCCGCTGGAATCCCTGCAGATGGTCGGCACGCTGCAGCGAGGCAAGAACACCTTTGCCCTGGTGCGCACGACCGACAAGGACGTGTACCAGATCAAGGTTGGCAACTACATGGGGCAGAACTTCGGCGTTGTCGTCGAAATCGGCGACGGCGAAATTCGGCTCAAGGAACTTGTGCAGGACGGTGCCGGCGACTGGACGGAGCGATCAAGCACGCTCCAGCTCGCCGAGGCGGACCAACGACAGGAGCGACGCAAATGAGCCCCTTGCCAACCATTGATGCTAAACGCTGGGGCGCATGGGGGCGCATGGTTGCGCTGGGCGCTGTCCTCCTCGCCGCGAGCCTTGGACAGGCGCTCGCGCAGACCGCGAACAGCATCGACGAGCTGACGGTGTCCAAAGGCACCTCGGGACGCACGATCATCAAGTTCACGATGAAGGCGCCGCTGGCCAATCCACCAGCGGGCTTTGCCATCGCCAACCCGCCGCGCATCGCGCTCGATTTCCTGGACACGGGCAACGGTCTCGGCCGAACGGCGCAGGAAGTAAGCGATCCCGCGCTGCGCAGCCTGAACGTCGTGCAGGCCGGCAACCGCACCCGCGTCGTGTTCAACCTGAACAAGCCGCAGACCTTCGATACACAGATCGAGGGCAATACCGTGCTGGTGACGCTGTTCGACCAGAGCGCGCGCAGCGCCGACGCGACGACGGTGTCGCGCTTCGCCGAACCGCGCCCCGGCGAGGCTACGCACGCGGTGCGTGACATAGATTTTCGCCGTGGAAAGAACGGCGAGGGCCGCATCATCGTCGACCTGTCCGACAGCTCGACGGGCATCGATATCCGGCAGCAGGGCAAGTCGCTGATCGTCGAATTCATCAAGACGACGCTCCCGCGCAATCTCGAGCGCAGGCTCGATGTCGCCGACTTCGCCACGCCGGTCACCACCGTCGATTCGTTCACGCAGGGTGGCAACACACGGATCGTCATCGAGCCCAAGGGGCTGTGGGAGCATTCCGCCTACCAGGCCGACAACCGCTTCATCGTCGAGATCAAGCCAATACAGGAAGACCCGAACAAGCTCACGCAGGGCACCCGCGCAGGATACAAGGGCGAGAAGCTGTCGCTGAACTTCCAGAACGTCGAAGTGCGTGCCGTGCTGCAGGTCATCGCCGACTTCACCGGCCTCAACATCATCACCAGCGACACGGTGACGGGAAGCTTGACGCTGAGGCTCAAGGATATCCCGTGGGACCAGGCGCTGGACATCATCATGCAGACCAAGGGTCTGGACATGCGCAAGAACGGCAACGTCGTTCTGATCGCACCGCGCGAAGAGCTGGCCGTCAGGGAGAAGCAGCAGCTCGAGGCACAGCAGCAGATCAGCGAACTCGAGCCGCTGATCACCGAATCGTTCCAGCTCAACTACATGAAGGCACAGGATCTCGCGAATCTCCTGTCGACCAACAGGCAGCAGCAATTCGGGCTCGGCGCCGGACAGACGGCGACGACCGGCGGCCAGGGCTCGATCATCTCGAAGCGTGGTGTGGCGTTTGTCGACCCGCGTACGAACATATTGTTCGTGTCCGACACCGCGGCCAGGCTCGAGGAGGTTCGTCGCATCATTCGGCAGCTGGACGTTCCGATCCGCCAGGTGACCATCGAGAGCCGCATCGTGATCGCCGACGACAAGTTCAGCCGCCAGCTGGGCATCCGCTTCGGCATGCAGACCGGATTCACTCTGCAGAAACGCTACGCGGGTGGCATCGGCGGCAGCCTGAACACGCAGCCGGTAGTGCATACCGAAGGCAATACGATCACGCGCGACACGAGGACGCAAACGCCTTACGAGCTGGCTTCGGGCCTCGCGTCGGCCGGCTATTCCGATTCACCCCAGCTTAACGTCAATCTGCCCGTGCCCAACGCCGCCGGCCAGATCGCGCTGACGCTCATCAATCTCGGCAGCGGCAACCTGATCAATCTCGAATTGTCCGCGCTTGAGGCCGACAGCCGGGGCAAGGTGGTCTCGAGTCCGCGCGTGGTGACTCAGGACAACGGCAAGGCCTCGATCGAACAGGGCACCGAAATTCCGTACGTGACGCCGGGAACCGCCAACAGCCCGGCCACCGTGCAATTCAAGAAGGCGGTGCTGCGCCTCGACGTGACACCGCAGATCACGCCCGACAATCGCGTCACCATGATCGTCGAGATTCGAAAGGATTCGGTCGGCCAGCAGGTGAACCTCGGCAACGGATTCACCGTGCCATCGATCGATACCAAGAACGTCACGACCCAGATCACCGTCAACAACGGAGACACCGCAGTCATCGGCGGCATCTACGAGGAGGTCGTCAACAACGACGTGACCAAGGTTCCCTTCCTTGGCGATCTGCCGATACTTGGTTACCTGTTCAAGACGACCGACAAGACGATCGAAAAGCAGGAGTTGCTGATATTCCTCACGCCACGCGTGCTCAAGGATTCGGTCACCGCTGTCAGATAACGATGTGAAGGACCGTTGCGTCTCGTCGGGCCATAGACGACGAGCCTGTTAAAATGCCCCGATGCACATGCATCGGGGCAATTTGTTTTTGGTGGGCATGCCGGGAAGCGGCAAGTCGACGCTCGGCCGTCTGCTCGCCAAACGCCTCGAAAAGCAGTTCTACGACACCGATGCCGAACTCGAGCGCCGTCTCGGCGTGACGATCCCGGTGATATTCGAACTCGAGGGCGAGCCGGGATTCCGCGACCGCGAGTCGACGATCATCGGCGAGTTCGTCACCTACGCGAACGTGATCCTCGCCACCGGCGGCGGCGCCATCCTGCGGCCGCCCAACCGAATCGCGCTCAAGCAGAACGGCACCGTGCTGTACCTGCATGCAACGCCCGAAACGCTCTGGGAGCGCACGCGCCGCAGCAAGCATCGCCCGCTGCTGCAGGCGGCAGACCCGCAGGCGCGCCTCAACGACCTCTATGTATTTCGCGATCCCATCTATCGCGAAGTCGCGGACTTCGTGGTCGAATCGGACAGCGAACAGGTCATGAAACTGGCGCAGCGCCTCGAACAGCAGCTGCGTTCCTCGGCTCGCGCATGATGTCATGCGCACGCTGACTGTCACGCTGGGCACGCGTAGCTACCCCATCTACATCGGCGAGGGTCTGCTCGGCCGCGCGGCAGAACTCCTGCCCGCTGCGCACCGCGCGCGTGCCATCGTCATCAGCAATCCGACAGTTGCGGCGCATCATCTGGGGCCGTTGCAGCAGGCATTGACCCGCGCCGGAATCAGTAACGACGCCGTACTCGTTCCCGACGGTGAGTCGCACAAGGACTGGGCCACGCTGTACACGATTCATACGCGGCTGATCGAGCTGGGCGCCGAGCGATCGACGCTGCTGATCGCGCTGGGTGGTGGCGTGGTCGGCGATATCGCTGGCTTCGCTGCGGCGACCTACCAGCGCGGAGTGCCGATCGTGCAGATGCCGACGACGTTTCTGGCACAAGTCGATTCTTCCGTCGGCGGCAAGACCGCGATCAATCATCCGCTGGGCAAGAACATGATCGGCGCCTTCTACCAGCCGTCTGCGGTCATCATCGACACCGCGACGCTCGCGAGCTTGCCTCGGCGCGAACTGGCGGCAGGCACCGCCGAGGTCATCAAGCACGGTGCGGCATGCGATGCGGCCTTCTTCGCGTGGCTCGAATCTGCGCTCGACCGGTTGCTCGAGCGCGATTCCGATACGGTTGCGCACGCCATAGCCGAAAGTTGCAGGATCAAGGCGGCGATCGTTGCCGCA
The DNA here is from genome assembly GCA_963821485.1 of uncultured beta proteobacterium. Taxonomy (GTDB): domain Bacteria; phylum Pseudomonadota; class Gammaproteobacteria; order Burkholderiales; family Casimicrobiaceae; genus PALSA-1003. Next base: position 63,722 of record CAWGEB010000008.1, on the reverse strand, counting down.
GACGAGCGCGAGGCGGGCGAGCGCGCGATCCTGAACTTCGGACATACCTTCGGCCACGCGATCGAAGCCTCGGCCGGCTACGACGGGTCATGGTTGCACGGCGAGGCGGTCGCGGCCGGCATGGTGCTCGCTGCCGAACTGTCCGCGCGCGTGGCCGGACTTTCCGCCGTCGACGCCCGGCGCGTGCGCGCGCTCGTCGCGCGTGCGGGCCTGCCGGTGAGCGCCCCCGCGCTTGGCGCCGATCGCTATCTGGAATTGATGGCGCGCGACAAGAAAGTCAAGGCAGGCGCGCTACGTTTCGTGGTGCTCGACGCGCTGGGGCGCGCGACACTGCGCGGCGGAATCGGCAGCGCCGTCATCGCCGAAGTCCTCTCGGCGCACGCCGCATAGCACAGCGGCGCCAACAAGGCGCCGCTGTATCGGAACTGCGTCGCGCGACGCCTTAGGTACAGGTGATCGTTGCCGTGACGCTCTTTTGCGGCGAACTCTGGTCCACCACGATGACCGAAGTTACGCCGCCTCCGGTCAATAACCCGCTGACCAGGACCGGCGTGCCGGCTGTTGTCACCACCGGCGGAGTGACGACACCGGCGGTGACCGGAGCGGGATTGGTGACGGCGACGATGTTGTAGGAAAGCGTTCCACCCGTGATCACGAACGAGAAGGTCTTGCCGGTGCACGCGGAGCTCGTCGTTGCCGTCGGTGTGATGACCAGCGCCGTCGGTACTGGCGGTGTCGGCGGCGTCGGCACCTCGGCCGTGCCCACGACATTGCTCAATTGCGCCGTCGTCTGCCGCTGCACTGAATCGACGATCGTGAATACCAGCGGATCGACGCAGGTGCCATTGGTGACGGCCTCGAAGAACCCGCCCGACGCGCTGACCGTGGAGTTCACTAGCCCGACTGCGGCCGGGAACGTCGAGGATACGTGGTAGGGCGCCGTCCCGCCATAGATGAAGTAGTCGATGCGGAAGCCCGATGAACACGTGGCACTGTTCGGACCGGTGATCGAAGCGGTCGACGGAACGACCGAGAGAATGGCCGAACCATCGGTCACCTGGACGATCGTGAACGCAGCGGTCACGGTGTTGCCGGTCATGACTTCGGTAGCGCGGATGGCCGCCGGCTGCGTCGGCGCACCGACCGACGCCTGGATGATCACGAATGCATTTCCGTTGCTGTCCGATACGACGGTCAGCGTCGAGGCGAACGGCGCCGCGGGATTGCCCGTCAAAATCGAGTATGCGCCGGTGACGACGTCGAATTTGACTGCGCGATGGGGAATTCCCGCGCCGCCAGCCCCGGTGACCTGCACCGCTGCCGTCGCGGTGTCCCCCGAACACACCGTGTTGGTGCCGCACGTGGTACGCGCGGGCGTGATGGTCAGCGTGTTGAATATCGGTGCCGGCCTGACGGTCACCGTCGAGGTGGCGATTTGCCCGATCGCGTCTTGCACCGTGACGACGGCAACGGTGTCTGCGGCGACATCGTTGGGCAGCAAGACCACTGTCGATCCGTTCACGGTGACGGGGAGAATGGTGGAATTGCTCGAAACCGCCTGATACGGTAATGCGCCGCCGCTAACGCTCAAAGTCGCCGGTGTATGCGTGTACACCGTCGCCGACGGCGGAAGGATGAACAAGGGACCCGGCGTCACCGGCCCGGGCGCGAACGGATTGTTGGGCGCGCCACTGCCGCCACCGCAACCGCCAAGGACCAGCAAACCGCCGAATGCAAGAACAGCGAGCACCGGTCGCAGCAGGGATGCTTTCATCTCGTTTCGCGCCATGTGGAAATTCCTAATGATGATGTCCTAAAGATTTTGTAAGTGGCCGACGTTTTGGACGCTGCTACAAGTATATAGCCCACTTTGTTCAGATTAAAGCGCAACTTTACCCTCGACGCAAGTGCTTTTGGCAACGAAGCCATGCCAAGGGCCCCGGAGGCGACCTGTCAGTTGCCGCGATGCAACATTCTCGCTAGTATGAAAACGTTATTTGGTCGCCGGCGCCCAGGTCCTGCCCTCCTGAGGACGCTGATGCCGTACGGCGACACGGACAGCCCCAGCGGCGAGGACCACGTGGACCACCAAGCGCGTTCCCAGTACCTTCCTCCCCTACGGCAGGGGCTCTACGATCCGGCCAACGAGCACGACGCGTGCGGGCTGGGCTTCATCGCGCACATCAAGGGCACGAAAAGTCACGCCATCATCACGCAGGGCCTGCAGATCCTGAAGAACCTGACGCACCGGGGCGCTACTGGCGCGGACCCATTGCAGGGCGATGGTGCGGGGATCCTCATCCAGATGCCCGACGCCTTCCTGCGCCGGGCGTGCGGACGCCAGGGGCTGACCCTGCCGGCGGTCGGTCAGTACGGCGTGGGCATGGTCTTTCTGCCCAAGGAACCGGCCTCGCGCATGGCCTGCGAGCAGGAGATCGAGCGTGCGGTCGCGAGCCAGGGGCAGATCCTGCTCGGCTGGCGCGACGTGCCTACCGACAACTCGGGACTGTCCGAACGGACCAAGGACGTCGAGCCAGTCATACGGCAGGTGTTCATCGGCCGCGGCTCCAACGCGATCGACCAGGACGCGATGGAGCGCAAGCTGTACATCATTCGCAAGCAGGCGGGACATGCGATCCAGGCCCTGCGGCTCGAGCACGGCAAGGAGTTCTACGTGCCGTCGATGTCGACGCGAACGGTGGTCTACAAGGGGATGCTGCTTGCGCACCAGGTCGGCGAGTATTACCTCGACCTGCGCGACCCGAGCATGGTTTCCGCGCTGGCGATGGTGCATCAGCGGTTCTCGACCAACACGTTCCCGACGTGGGACCTGGCGCACCCGTTCCGGCTGGTCTGCCACAACGGCGAGATCAACACTGTCCGCGGCAACGTCAACTGGATCCGTGCGCGGCAGCAGGCGATCGCAAGCACCGTGCTGGGCGAGGATCTCGACCTCGTCTGGCCGCTGATCTACGACGGCCAGTCCGACTCTGCATCCTTCGACAACTGCCTGGAACTCCTGGTGATGGGCGGCTATCCGCTCGCGCACGCGATGATGCTCATGATTCCCGAAGCGTGGGCCGGCAACCCCCTGATGGACGAGGATCGCCGCGCATTCTACGAGTACCATGCCGCGCTCATGGAACCGTGGGACGGCCCCGCGGCCATGGCATTCACCGACGGCGTCCAAATCGGCGCCACGCTCGATCGCAACGGATTGCGGCCGGCACGCTATGTCGTCACCGACGACGATTTCGTGATCCTCGCTTCCGAAGTAGGCGTCCTCGACATGCCCGAGCGCAAGATCGTGCGGAAGTGGCGCCTGCAGCCCGGCAAGATGCTGTTGGTCGACACGGAACAGGGCCGCATCATCGACGACGACGAACTGAAGCGCACGCTGGCCACGGCCAAGCCCTATCGCGAGTGGATCGATCGCTCGCGCGTTGCGCTCGACGCGTTGCCTGACCCTGCGCCGCCGCCAAAGTCGGAGGTCCCGCTGCTCGATCGCCAGCAGGCCTTCGGCTACACGCAGGAGGACATGAAGATCATCCTCGCGCCGATGGCCATGAACGGCGAGGAAGCGACGGGCTCGATGGGCAACGACGCGGCGCTGCCCGTGCTGTCGAATCGGCCGAAGGTCTTCTACAACTACTTCAAGCAACTGTTCGCGCAGGTGACCAATCCGCCCATCGACCCGATCCGGGAAGAACTGGTGATGTCGCTGGTGACGTTCATCGGTCCACGCCCGAACCTGCTCGGCATCGACGAGACCGATCCGCCGATGCGGCTGGAGGCGGACAAGCCGATCCTGACGGCGGACGAAATGGAAAAGATCCGCCACATCGAATTGTTCACCGGGGCCAGTTTTCGCTCGCTCGAGCTGGACATCTGCTATCCCGCCGCGTGGGGCGCGGCGGGCATGGAAGCGGCGCTGGCCAGCCTGTGCGCGCATGCCGAGGACGCGACCCGCCTCGGTTACAACATCCTGATCGTGTCGGACCGCAAGGTGTCGGCCGAATTCATGCCGATCCCGGCGCTGCTGGCCACTGCCGCCGTGCATCAGCACCTGGTGCGCAAGGGATTGCGCACGAGCACGGGGCTGGTCGTGGAGACCGGGTCCGCCCGCGAGGTGCACCAGTTTGCGCTGCTTGCCGGTTACGGCGCCGAAGCGGTGCATCCGTACCTCGCCCTCGAATCCCTCACGCAGCTGCACGAATACGTTCCCGAAGTCGCGCCGGAGGAATCGGCCAAGCACTATGTGAAGGCGATCTGCAAGGGTCTGTACAAGGTCATGTCCAAGATGGGGATTTCGACCTATCAGTCGTATTGCGGGGCGCAGATTTTCGAGGCCGTGGGTCTCAACGCGTCACTGGTCCAGAAATACTTCACGGGGACCGCGAGCAACATCCAGGGCATCGGCCTGACCGAAGTCGCGACGGAAGCGTATCGCCTGCACGAACTCGCTTTTGGAGACAGCCCGGTGCTGCAGGATGCGCTCGACGCCGGCGGCGAGTACCAGTACCGCACGCGCGGCGAAGAGCACATGTGGACGCCCGACACGGTTGCCAAGCTGCAGCACGCGGCGCGCGCGAAGAGCTACGCGACCTACAAGGACTATGCGAAGCTCGTCAACGACCAGACGCGCCGCATGATGACACTTCGCGGCCTGTTCGAATTCAAGTTTGCGGCCGATGCCGTACCGCTGGACGAAGTCGAGTCCGCTGCCGAAATCGTCAAGCGCTTCGCGACCGGCGCGATGAGCCTGGGTTCGATCTCGACCGAGGCACACACCACGCTTGCCGTGGCGATGAACCGCATCGGCGGCAAGTCGAATACCGGTGAAGGCGGCGAGGATGCCCGTCGCTACGCGCCGATACGCAAGGGAGAAACGCTCAAGTCCCGCATCGACAGCGTCGTCGTCGACGTGCCGGTCAGGGAGGGCGATTCGCTGCGCTCGAAGATCAAGCAGGTGGCGTCGGCCCGCTTCGGTGTCACCGCCGAGTACCTGGTCAACGCGGACCAGCTCCAGATCAAGATGGCGCAGGGTGCGAAACCGGGCGAAGGCGGACAGCTGCCGGGACACAAGGTGTCGGAGTACATCGCGCAGCTGCGTTTCTCGGTGCCGGGCGTCGGGCTGATATCGCCGCCGCCGCATCACGACATCTATTCGATCGAGGATCTCGCCCAACTGATCCACGACCTGAAGAATGCCAACCCGAACGCATCGATCAGCGTCAAGCTGGTGTCGGAAGTCGGCGTCGGGACGGTCGCGGCCGGTGTCGCGAAAGCAAAGGCCGACCACGTCACGATCGCCGGCCACGACGGCGGCACGGGTGCCTCGCCGGAGTCGTCGATCAAGCACGCCGGAACGCCATGGGAACTCGGCCTGTCGGAAACGCAGCAGACGCTGGTGCTCAATCGTTTGCGCGGCCGCATTGCGGTTCAGGTCGACGGCCAGATGAAGACCGGTCGCGACGTGGTGATCGGCGCGCTGCTCGGTGCAGACGAATTCGGTTTCGCCACGGCACCGCTGGTCGCCGAGGGCTGCATCATGATGCGCAAGTGCCATTTGAACACCTGCCCGGTCGGCGTTGCCACGCAGGATCCGGAGTTGCGCAAGAAGTTCACGGGGCAGCCCGAGCACGTCATCAATTTCTTCTTCTTCGTCGCCGAGGAGGCGCGTGAGTTGATGGCCAGGCTCGGCATTCGCCGCTTCAATGATCTCATCGGCCGCGCCGACCTGCTCGACATGCGCCCCGGCATTGATCACTGGAAAGCCCGCGGGCTGGATTTTTCGCGCATTTTCCATCAACCGGACATGCCCGCCGAAGTCGCGCGCTACAACTGCGAGATGCAGGACCACGGCTTGCTGCACGCGCTGGACCATCAGATCATCGCCGATGCCAAGGCGGCGATCGAGGACGGGAAGCCCGTCCGCCTCGACTACCGTATCCGCAACGCCCACCGCTCGGTTGGCGCCATGCTGTCGGGCACGGTGGCGCGACGTCTCGGGCACGCCGGCCTGCCCGACGACACCGTGCACGTGTCGTTCACCGGCATCGCGGGGCAGAGCTTCGGCGCGTTCCTCGCACGCGGCATCACCTTCGAGCTGCAGGGGGCGACCAACGACTACGTCGGCAAGGGTCTCTCGGGCGGCCGCGTCGTCGTCTATCCGGACCCGGCGTCGCCGGCCCGGCCCGAGGAGAACATCGTCATCGGCAACACCGTCATGTACGGCGCGATCGACGGCGATGCCTATTTTCGTGGCGTTGCCGGTGAGCGGTTTTGCGTGCGCAATTCGGGTGCCTCGGCGGTCGTTGAAGGTACCGGCGACCACGGTTGCGAATACATGACCGGCGGCACCGTCGTCGTGCTCGGAGGTACCGGTCGCAATTTCGCGGCAGGCATGAGCGGCGGTGTCGCCTACGTCTACGACGAAGACGGCTCGTTCGCGCAGCGTTGCAACCTGTCGATGGTGAACCTGGAGCCGGTGCTCGCCGAGGCCGACCAGGCCAAGCTGGAGAGCGAGCTGGTCGCGGCCGGCAAGGGCCGGCTGCGCCACGCGGGCGAGTTCGACGAGGTGTTGCTGCGCTCCAGGATCGAACGCCACTTGCGCTTCACCGGCAGTACGCGGGCGCTGGCGATACTCGATCACTGGGACGCGATGCGCGGGCATTTCGTGAAGGTGTTTCCGAACGAATACAAGCGCGCGCTCGGCGAGATGTACGTCGCGCAGGCGGCCGCCAAGGCTGCCGGTGCCCGCAAGCAAAGGCAGGTCGCCTAGCATGGGCAAGATTACCGGCTTCATGGAGCTCGAGCGCATTGCCGAGACCGCGCTTCCGGTGAAGGAGCGCGTGCGCGGGTACCGCGAATTCATCCTCGCGCTCAAGGACGACGAAGCGACGAAGCAGGGTGCGCGCTGTATGGACTGCGGGATTCCGTTCTGCCAGTCGGGCTGCCCGGTTCACAACATCATTCCCGACTGGAACGATCTCGTGTACAGGCATCAGTGGCGCCAGGCGCTCGATGTGCTGCACTCGACGAACAATTTTCCGGAGTTCACGGGTAGGGTGTGCCCGGCGCCGTGCGAGGCTGCGTGCACGCTGAACATCAACGACGATCCGGTGGGCATCAAGTCGATCGAACACTTCATCATCGACAAGGGGTGGGAAGAAGGCTGGGTGCTGCCGCAGCCAGCTGCGACCAGATCGGGCAGGCGCGTCGCCGTCGTCGGGTCGGGGCCTGCCGGGATGGCGTGCGCACAGCAGCTCGCGCGTGCCGGGCACGACGTCGTCGTCCTCGAAAAGAACAACCGCATCGGTGGCTTGCTTCGATATGGCATTCCCGACTTCAAGATGGAAAAAAAGCTCATCGACCGGCGCGTCGAGCAGATGATCGCCGAGGGTGTAGAGTTCCGCGTCAGCCAGCACGTGGGTGCCAACGTATCCGCAGTCGCGCTGGTCAATGAATTCGATGCGGTCGCGCTGACCTTGGGGTCGGAAGAACCGCGCGAGTTGGCCGTACCCGGACGCGAGCTCGACGGCGTGTATTTCGCCATGGACTTCCTTCCGCTGCAGAACCGGCGCGTCGCAGGGGACTCGGACGTGCCGCCGCTGACTGCAGGCGGCAAGCACGTCGTCGTCATCGGCGGCGGCGATACCGGTTCCGACTGCGTCGGCACGTCGAATCGCCAGGGCGCGCTGTCGGTCACGCAATTCGAGCTGCTGGCGCAGCCGCCGGAGCACGAGAACAAGCCCCTCGTCTGGCCCTACTGGCCGATGAAGTTGCGCACCTCGTCGTCGCACGAAGAAGGATGCGAGCGCGATTGGGCGGTGCAGACGAAAGCATTCAAGGGCAAGAACGGGAAGCTGAAGGCGCTCGTCGCCTGTCGCGTCGAGTGGAAGGATGGAAAGCTCATCGAAATCCCCGCCAGCGAATTCGAGATCAAGGCCGATCTGGTGCTGCTGGCGATGGGTTATGTGCATCCGGTGCATCGCGGCCTGCTCGACGAACTGGCGCTCAAGTACGATGCGCGCGGCAACGTGGCAGCCGATACCGACAGCTACCTGACGTCGATGCCGAAAGTGTTTGCCGCGGGCGATACGCGACGCGGCCAGTCGCTGGTGGTCTGGGCGATCCGCGAAGGACGCCAGTGTGCGCGCGCCATCGACGAGTTTCTCAGCGGCGTATCCGATCTGCCGCGTTGAGCAGTACGACAATGACTGCGATCGTTTCGCTCGATCTTACGGGTTGGGAACCCGCGCTCACGCCCGACGCGCAGCGGACCGCGATTCGTGCGCTGGAAGGTGGCGGCGTGCTCGTGTTGCCGCACGTCGCATTTGAGCTGCGGGAAGGCGAGCGTCGCTTCCTGTCGCCAACCTGGTCCGACGGCCGCGCCAAGAACATCAGTTTCGATGGGACCCGAATCAAGGGTGCCCGCGGCACGGCGGACGAACTGGCGGCGCTGAGCGAAATGATCGCGCGCTTTGCAGCGTCGGCATCCGGGCTCGTGCGCGCGCTGTTTCAGCGTTACGCACTCTACGTGCGCAGCGCGCGAACCAGCTTTCGTCCGCAGCCAGCGGTCGGCCGCGCCGTATCCTGGCGCAAGGACGATTCACGCCTGCATGTGGACGCATTTCCATCGCGTCCCAATCACGGCGAGCGAATCCTGCGCGTGTTCAACAATGTTAATCCCGCGGAGGATCGTGTCTGGCGGGTGGGCGAGGATTTTGCAACGATGGCGGCGACGCTGCTGCCGCACGTCAGGCGGGCACTACCGGGGACCGCGGCGCTGCTTTCGGCGCTGCGCGTTACCAAGGGAATGCGCAGCGACTACGACCACCTCATGCTAGGCTTGCACGACCGCGCGAAATACGACCTGTCGTATCAGCGGGATTGCACGCAGCAGATCGTACGCTTCGCACCCGGCACGACGTGGCTGTGCTTTTCGGACCAGGTAATGCACGCTGCGGTGTCGGGGCAGTACATGCTCGAGCAGACCATCCACCTCCCGGTGTCGGCACTGTATGATCCCGCCAGTTCGCCGCTGGCAATTCTCGAGCGCCTTTGCGGCCGGACGCTATTGCCTGTAGTGTGAACGGGGTCGCCGGACATTCCGGCTTCGGCGCCCGGCCCCGAAACCGCTGCGAGGGTTTCGACCGGCGTCGATGATGACCCGGATGCCCGCCCTCCGTAACGATGACTCCACTCAAAAACGACACGCTGCTTCGCGCCCTGCGGCGCGAACCGACGCCGTACACACCGGTCTGGCTGATGCGCCAGGCCGGGCGCTATCTGCCGGAGTACAACGCGACTCGAAAGCGTGCCGGCAGCTTCATGCAACTGTGCACCAGTCCCGATCTCGCGACCGAGGTCACGCTGCAGCCGCTGGCCCGGTTTCCGCTCGATGCGGCGATATTGTTCTCGGACATTCTGACCGTGCCCGACGCGATGGGACTGGGGCTGCACTTCACAGAGGGCGAAGGTCCGCGCTTCCGCGATCCGCTCGTTGACGAGCTTGCGATCGACCGCCTGAACGCGCCGGATTTGACGCGCCTGAACTATGTGTTCGACGCCGTGAGTTCGATCAGGCGTGCGCTCGATGGGCGAGTGCCGTTGCTCGGATTCGCAGGCAGTCCGTTCACGCTCGCCTGCTATATGATCGAGGGTGCCGGCAGCGCCGATTTCGCGCGCGTGCGACGCATGCTGTACGCCAGGCCCGACCTGTTGCACCGCGTTTTGTCGATCAACGCAGACGCCGTCGCCGGGTACCTCGCCCAGCAGATCGCACATGGTGCCGACGCGGTGATGATCTTCGACACCTGGGGCGGGTTGCTCGCGGCGGACGCGTACCCACGATTTTCGCTGGACTATATCGCGCGCGTGATCGCGCGCCTGCGCCAATCGGCACCGGCCACCCCGGTGATCGTTTTCACCAAGGGTGGCGGCCAATGGCTGGAACGCATCGCCGAATGCGGTTGCGATGCGGTCGGCATCGACTGGACGACCGACATCGGTGCCGCGCGACGGCGAGTCGGTGGCCGAGTCGCGGTGCAAGGCAATCTGGATCCCGTTGCGATGCTTGCGACGCCGGTCGCGGTCGAGACGGAGGCACGTGCCATCATCGCTGCAGCGGGGACGCAGCCCGGGCATGTTTTCAACTTGGGACACGGCATTCTGCCAGCGACCCCACCCGAAAACGTCGCCGCATTGATCGCATGCGTGCACGCGGAGTCGCGTGCACGGCAACCCAAGACGGAAGCGGCGTAGGCGATGAAATCGCCGGAACCCGCGCCGGCATTGGTTCTCCCCGGGCTTGACAACGCGTCAAAACCTGCTCTCCGGCTCTGTACTTATGCACAACGACGATCGGCACATGCGTTCCCAGTGGGAATTTTTGCAACTACCTGGAGCGCCATTGTCAACTTTATGATTTTTAATACTTTTCCAGCGAGTTCGCCCAGCGAAGCTCCGCCGCGCTGAAGGGCGTCGAATGTCCCGCACCGCAGTGGTCGCAACTTACGCACAGTATTATCCACATCGATTGCGGGCCCGGAATCGGATTGCTGAAAAAAGAATGACTTGGGACCGAAAGCTGCGATTAGCCGTGATGATTCAGAATGCTACAACTTGTAACGCGCGTCGTCGCGCACCGCATCCGCGGACTGCCTGATCCCCGATTTGCGTGGCCATCGTCCGTGTAGCGCTGCCGGTTGCCGCAAACCAGCTATTCGACTATTGGCTGCCCGACGGCCTGACCGTTCAGCCAGGTAGCGTCGTCCTGGCTCGACTTGGACGACGACGCATTGCCGGCGTCGTCATCGATGTCATCGCGTCGAGCAAGGTCACGCCCGAGCGCCTGCAGCCGATCGAAGAAATCGTCACCGGTGTCCCGCCGTTGGCGGACGACGTCTGCGCACTTGCGCGCTTCGTCTCGACCTACTACCAGGAACCGATCGGGATGTGCTTCGCGCAGTTGTTGCCACCGCTGCATGTTGCGCGACGCGTTGCCGATGTCTCCGTGGCGTCGCCGGCGCGCAGCGGTGGGCCGGTACTCAACGCGGATCAGCGCGCCGCCGTCAACGCCGCGCTGCCCGAACCCCTGGCGTTCGTGACTACGCTGCTGCAGGGCGTCACCGGCAGCGGCAAGACCGAAGTCTATCTTGCGGCCGCAGCGCGCGTGATTGCGACCGGCCGACAAGCGCTGCTGCTCGTGCCGGAAATCAACCTAACGCCGCAACTGATTGACCGAATCGTCCCGGCGTTGCCCGGCGTTCGCGCCGTCGTGTTACATAGCCGGCTCGCCGCCGGCGAACGGCGGAGGCAATGGCTCGCTGCCGCCAACGGCGACGCAGACCTGATCGTCGGAACGCGCCTCGCGGTCTTCACGCCATTGCCGCGCGTCGGACTGATCATCGTCGACGAGGAACAGGATACTTCGTTCAAGCAGCAGGAGGGCGTGCGCTACCATGCCCGCGATGTCGCGATCTATCGCGCGCGACTGCGCGGGGTTCCCATCGTACTGGGGAGTGCCACGCCGTCGCTTGAAAGCTACGCACAGGCAACTCGAGGACGCTACCGCTGGGCCAGGCTGCCGCGCAGGGCGGTCGAGCGGGCGACCATGCCTGCAGTGCGGCTGCTTCCGAATCGCACCGCCGGCAGCGTCGAAGGCATAGGACCGGCGCTGCAGGACGCGATTGCGGCGCGACTGGCCCGCGATGAGCAGTCGTTGCTGTTCATCAACCGGCGCGGCTTCGCTTCATCGCTGCTCTGCGCCGCCTGCGGCTGGAAGGCGATGTGCCCGCGCTGCGCCGCGCGCCTAGTCGTCCACCGCGACAACGGAAAGTTGTGCTGCCATCACTGCGGTCACACGGCGACGATCCCGGCCGCATGTCCCGAGTGCGGCAACCAGGACCTGCTGCCGCTGGGCTCCGGAACGCAGCGCCTGGAGCGCGCCATCGCCGAGCTGTATCCCGCGGCGCGGATCGCGCGAGTCGATCGCGACAGTACGCGCCGCAAAGCGTCCTTCGCGGCCATGCGCAACGCCATTGCCGAAGGCGAGGTCGACATCATGATCGGCACCCAGATGCTGGCCAAGGGGCACGATTTCCCACGGTTGACGCTGGTTGGCGTGCTGGGCGCCGACAATGCGCTGTACAGCGCCGAATTTCGCGCGACCGAGCGCCTGTTTGCGTTGCTGGAGCAGGTGGCTGGGCGTGCAGGGCGTGGCGAACTGGTAGGCGAAGTCCTGGTGCAGACCGACTTTCCCGATCATCCGGTTTACACCGCGTTGCTGGCGCACGACTACGATCGATTCGCCGCGACGGTGCTCGCCGAACGCAAGACCCTGGGTCTGCCGCCTTTTGCGCACCTCGTGTTGCTCAGCGCGGAGGCGAAGCGAAAGGCCGCACTGGATGACTTCCTATCGCTTGCAGCGACCAAGGGGCGCGCGTTGGCCGCCGCAGCCGGAGCGGCATGCGAAGTATTCTCGCCGGTGCCGGCGGCATTGCCGCGGCGCGCCGGGCTGGAGCGCGCGCAGGTGCTGGCGCAGTCCGCGAACCGGCGCGCACTCCAGGAGTTTCTTCCGCGCTGGCGGGACGAACTGGATCGCATCGAAGCGCGCAGCGTGCGCTGGAACCTTGATGTCGACCCTATCGGCTTCGCGTGATCCGTCGCGCGGCCGCACTACCACTACACGATATAATCGATGACGTTTTCGTCTTGCATGCCCCGTGACCGACGTCAAATCCTCCATTGCAGCGTGGCTGGCAGCGGGACTGTCCCGCGTCGCCCCGGACCAGGCCCCGGTCTCGTTTTCGCTCGAGCGCTCGAAGCAGGCACAGCACGGGGACTACGCCACCAGCGTGGCACTACAACTCGCCAAGACGCTGAAGCAGAATCCGCGCGAGCTCGCCGCCAGGCTGGTCGCCGCGCTCGAACCTTCACCCTGGGTCGACCGCGCCGAAGTTGCGGGCGCCGGATTCGTAAACGTGTTCCTGTCGGGTGCGGCACGTCGATCGGTCGTGACGCGCATCCTCGCGCAAGGTGATCGCTTCGGCCGTTCGCAGTCGGGCGCAGGCGCGAGCGTCATCGTCGAGTTCGTGTCGGCCAATCCCACGGGTCCGCTGCACGTAGGTCACGGGCGCGGCGCCGCGGTTGGAGACGCGCTGGCGCGGCTGCTCGAGTGGCAAGGATTCGATGTCCGGCGCGAGTTCTACTACAACGACTCCGGTGTGCAGATAGCGAACCTGGTCCTTTCGGTCCAGGCGCGCCTGCGCGAAGCGCGCGGCATCGAGGCGCCATTTCCGGAGGACGGCTACCAAGGCGAATACATCCGTGAAATTGCCGGGGACTACGCGCTCGCCAGGCCGGACGATGCGGCCGGTGCCGATGCCGCGGCCATCCGCGACTTCGCGGTGGCCGCCCTCCGCCGCGAGCAGGACGCGGATCTCGCCGCCTTCGGCGTGCGCTTCGACCAGTACTTCCTCGAGTCCTCGCTGTACGGCGATGGCCTCGTCGATGCCACGGTGAACGCACTGGTGGCCGCGGGGAGGACCTACGAGCAGGACGGCGCGCTGTGGCTGCGCACCACGCAATACGGCGACGACAAGGATCGCGTGATGCGCAAGTCCGACGGCAGCTACACCTATTTCGTGCCGGACATCGCGTATCACGTCACCAAATGGAAGCGCGGATACCGGCGTGCGATCACCGAGCTCGGTGCGGATCATGCAGGTTCGCTGTCGCGCGTTAGGGCCGGGCTGCAGGCGCTCGGCATCGGCATTCCGCCGGGGTATCCGGATTACGTGCTGCACCAGATGGTGTTGGTGATGCGGGGTCGCGAGGAAGTCAAGCTCTCGAAGCGTGCCGGCACTGGAATCACGCTGCGCGAGTTGATCGATGAGGTCGGTCGCGACGCGGTACGTTTCTTTTTTCTATTGCGTAAATCCGACTCGCAACTCACCTTCGACCTCGACCTCGCGCGCGCGCAATCCGAAGAGAATCCGGTCTACTACGTCCAATATGCGCACGCGCGCGTCTGCAGCGTGCTCGAAAAGGCGGGAATGATCCTCGTCGATGCCGCAGTCGTGCTCCATGACGTCGATCTCGCGCCGCTCACGAGCACCTACGAAGCCGTGCTTCTACGCCGATTGACCGACTTTCCGGAAGAACTGACGCTCGCTGCCCGCGAACTCGCGCCGCATCGCATGACGTTTTTTCTCAAGGAATTGGCGGCGGAATTTCACAGCTACTATAATGCCGAGCAGTTCCTGGTCGATGACCCGGTATTGCGTCGCGCGAGGCTGGCGCTGGTCGTCGCGACTGGGCAGGTGATTCGCAGCGGCCTTGCAGTTTTGGGCGTCAGTGCGCCGGAAAAAATGTGACTTCGACTTCCCATACCATGCGTCCCCCACGACGTCTGCGAGCGTGTCGGAGGCCGCGGCGCGCTGCGCGCGGCGGAACGCTGCTCGGCATCTTCATCGGACTCGTGGTGGGCTTGGCGCTCGCCGCCGGCGTTGCGTACTACCTTGGTCGATCCGGGTTTACCGCACCGTTACCGACAGGAGGCCAGGCGAAAGACGGCACTCGAATCGGCAAGGGGGATGCCGTGGCGGCGGCAGCGCCGGACAAGCCCAGGTTCGATTTCTACAAGATCCTTCCCAGTGGCGAGGAGGCCAAGGTGCCGGCCGAGCGCAAGGCCGTGGAAAAGATCGAACGTCCGGCGGAAAAGGTCGCGCCAGTGGCGGTCGCCAAGGCCCCGGAAAAGGAACCCACCAAGTCGCTCGAACGCTACTGGCTGCAAGCCGGAGCGTTCAACGGCGAGTCGGATGCCGAGAATTTAAAGGCGAGGCTCGCGCTGGCCGGCTGGGAAGCGGTGGTGCAGACGGTTCCACTTCCGGACAAGGGCGTGCGTTACCGGGTTCGACTCGGGCCCTACGACAATACCGATGAGCTCAACCGCATCAAGGGTGAGCTCGGCAAGGGCGGTTTCGACGTTGCGGTGATCAGGAATCCCTGAGCGAAGCCGTCGGCGATTGAACTTCATTCCATCGACCCGGCCAAAGTGTCGGTCGGGTCCAAATTTCCTGACGGGAGCCGCAATGAAGCGTTTCGTATTGCAAGTCGTTGGCATCCTGGTGGCGGTGGCACTTTCCGGCGCCGCTGCCGCGGAGCTGGTCGAGGGCAAGGAGTACACGCGGCTGAAGATCCCGCACGCCGTCGATTCCGGCAAGAAGATCGAGGTCATCGAATTCTTCTCCTACGGCTGCCCGCACTGCAATGACCTCGAGCCGTACCTGCAGGCGTGGGCGAAAACGCTGCCGCCCGACGTGCAGTTCCGACGGGTGCCGGTGATGTTCCAGGATCGCTGGAAAGCGCTGGCCAAGGACTACTTCACGCTCGAAGCCATGGGCGAGGACCTCCGGCTGTCGCCGGAGGTGTTCAAGGCAGTGCATGTCAGTGGGTCGCCGCTCTACCAGGACAAGGCGTTCTTCGACTGGGCGGCGAGCAAGGGACTCGATCGGGCCAAGGTCGTCGACACTTATAATTCCTTTGGCATCGACAGCAAGATGAAGCGTGCGATGGTGCTCGCGCAGGAATACAACGTCCAGGCCGTGCCGACCATGGTGGTCGACGGAAAGTTCATAACCCTGTCGGACCGCGTCGGCGGACATGCCGCAATGCCGGCAGCGCTCGATGCGCTGATTGCGAAGGCACGCTCGGAACGTCCCAAGAGCTAGCCGGCGAACTGGAATCCGGTCCGGCGCGCCGTGAACGTCTTCATCACGGGCGCCAGCTCCGGTATCGGCGCGGCACTCGCGCGATTCTACGCAGGTCGAGGCGCCACCCTCGGGTTATTCGCCCGGCGCGGCGACGCGCTGGCGGCGGTGGCCGCGACGCTCGCGCCGGCGACGTGCGCGATCTACCCCGGCGATGTGCGCGATGCAGATGCATTGCGTGTTGCCGGCATCGATTTCATCCATCGCTACGGCGCGCCGGACATCGTCATCGGCAATGCCGGAATATCCGTCGGCACGCTGACGCAGCACGACGATGACGCCGCCGTCTTCCGCGCGGTGTTGGACACCAACGTCACGGGATTGATGCACACCTTCGCGCCGTTCCTGCGCGCCATGCTCGAGGCGCGTCGCGGCCGGCTGGTCGGCATCGCCAGCATTGCCGGATTTCGCGGATTGCCCGGTGCCGGCGCGTATTCGGCGTCCAAGGCGGGCGCCATCGCGTACCTCGAGAGCCTTCGCGTTGAGTTGAGGGGGACGGGCGTCGACGTCGTAACCATCTGTCCGGGCTACATCGGGACGACGATGACCGCGAAGAATCCGTACCGCATGCCGTTTCTGCTGCCTGTCGACCGCGCCGCGATGCTGATGGCGCGCGCGATCGCGCGCAGGCGCCGTTTCTACGTGCTTCCCTGGCAGATGGCGTGGCTGGGCAAACTGCTCTGGATCCTGCCACGGCCGCTGTACGATGCCGTGTTCGCGCACGCGAAACGAAAGCCCCGCGCCGAGATTTGAAGCGGGGGGCGCAGCCGCGCACTGGTGGCAATCGGCATGGGCGCGGTTGGAACTGCCGTTGGGCATCAACCCGCCGCGGTGCAATAGTTGTCGATCCACTTTACAGTACCGCTCGCCATGGGATTGGGCTCAAAGCTCAATTAATTGAATCCACGGTCTTTCCTTGTATAGGCACGGTTCTTTCTTATACGTCTAGGTTCCGAGTATCGGTCGTCTCGCAGCGTTGAAATCGGGGAACAGGTATGAAAAGCGTCCCATGTTTAATGCGGTTGTTCGTGTTCGCCTGTCTGGTCTCTTCGTCGGGCGTGCACGCGAATTACTCCAATCTGTTCATCTTCGGGGACAGCCTTTCCGATTCAGGCAACAACGCCACCGTCTTTGGGTCCAACGTGACCCCGGTCCCTATATCGGGGAACTCGTTCATTCCCACTTTTCCATATGCGTCGGGGCACTACACGAACGGCCCGGTCTGGGCTCAGAGCTTTGCCTTCGCGTTCGGCCTCAGCGCGAATCCCTCGCAACTCGGCGGAACTGACTACGCCTTCGGCGGTGCGACGACCGGCCCCTTCAGCCCCGATCTGCTCAGCCCCTTTCCTGCGAGCCTCGAGACACAGGCCGGGTACTTTTTGACCACCCATGGCAATGTAGCGCCGAGCGATGCCCTCTACGTGGTCGCCGGCGGCGGCAACAACGCTCGAGCTGCGCTCAACGCCATCGTCATCTGCGGCGTAGACGTTGTCTGCATCGGTGCGGTTATCCAGGCCACCGCCATTGCATTCGCGACCGACGTGGCAACCATCGTCGGCGAACTTGAACTCGCTGGCGCGAAACACATTGTTATTTGGGACACACCGGACGTGGGTCTTGCGCCAGCCGTTGTGGCCTCCGGAGGGGCGGCGGTCGCGACACTGCTCGCCTCCTCGATGAACACTGCCCTGTCGGGCGCAGTCGGCAGCGATCCGGACGTGATGCTTTTTGATCTGTTCCACTTGCAAGACTCGATCGTGGCGAATCCGGGCGCCTTCGGCCTGACCAACGTCACGGACGCCTGTGCACAGTTCGTTGCTTGCGACCCTTCGAAGTACCTATTCTGGGATGGAATTCATCCGACCTCCGCGGGACACATGATTATCAGCAGCGCGATGGTCGCACTCGTTCCCGAACCCGCAACGGTCTCGCTATTGGTTCTCGGTTTGTTAGGGTGGGCCGCATCGCGGCGACACAGACAGCGTTAATCGCATTGGCCCCAGGCGTCGCGGTCAGGCGAGGGTGCCGTTACTGACCCTTGACCGACCCGCGCTCGCAAAAGCCCGACCTGCACAGGAAAATTGCGGTCTGATAACTCCGCCAGGCCGATTCTCATCGGCGCAACCGAATCGAACTGCCGCTTCGCCGTCTCCAGCATGATGGCGTGACGATCGCGCGCTTATAGCACCGTCGTTTGCCTTTTGCGCCTTGAATCTCTTCCCGGGTGTGATGTCTTATAAACTGGTGCCTCATGTGTAAGCCACGTGAGGCGAGTTGAGGTCAACTGGCGCGGCGACCAACCGTTATCCGAGCACGAATGGA
Organism: uncultured beta proteobacterium; assembly: GCA_963821485.1. Taxonomy (GTDB): domain Bacteria; phylum Pseudomonadota; class Gammaproteobacteria; order Burkholderiales; family Casimicrobiaceae; genus PALSA-1003. The sequence continues at coordinate 45,621 of CAWGEB010000008.1, read as the reverse complement.
AAGTGATCCGGTGAGCAACTGCAACATGAAGTCGCGGTCGGCGTGGTGGTGGATCGGCGTTGTGCTGCTCGCCGTGGCGTCGCAGTTGCCGATGCCGGTCTTCGCCGACGATGAGGCGGCGGACCTGCCGTCGCGCGTGGGTCGCGTCAGCGAAGTCTCCGGTGAACTCTTCCTGGCGACGCCGGACCGCGCCGACGAGTGGGCGCCGATTGGCCTCAACTATCCGGTAACGACGGGGGACAATCTCTGGCTGTCAGCCAACGGCCGCGCCGAGATCGACTTTGGCGGCGGACGTTTCCGCATGGCGGGCGATACCAATCTGCAGATTATCGCGCTCGACGATCATCAGCTCGCGTTGTTCGTCGCGTCCGGCCGGCTGATTCTTCGTGTTCGCGCCCTCGAGGCGGGCGAAGTCGCGCGCATCGACACCTCCAACACGCAGATCGAGATCGACCGGCCCGGCCAATATCGTGTCGATGTCGACGTGGACCGGGAGCGGACGACCCTCACCGTGCGTGAAGGCGAGGCAGGGATACATTTTGCCGGCGGCGTCCAGCAAACCCTGCCTGGCCAGGCAGCAACGGTCATGGGCATCGACGGTGCCGGGATGGCGATCCAGAACGGATTCGGCAGCGACGGTTTCGATACTTGGAGCGCGGCGCGCGATCAGCGTTACGACGCCGCGCGCGGTCCGGCTTATGTCTCACCGGAGATGGTCGGTGCGCGCGACCTCGACGAGTACGGGACGTGGGAATCAACCCCGACCTACGGGCCGGTCTGGTACCCGGCGACGGTCGCGGTCGGTTGGGCACCGTACCGCTTTGGCCATTGGACCTGGGTCGGCCCATGGGGTTGGACCTGGGTCGACGCGGCGCCGTGGGGCTACGCGCCGTTCCACTATGGGCGCTGGGTCTGGCTGTCGGGGCGCTGGGGCTGGTGCCCCGGTACCCGTGTCGCGCGTCCGGTGTGGGCACCGGCGCTGGTCGGCTGGTATGGTGGCCAAGGCTGGGGTGGCGCCGGACCGCCGGTTTACGGTTGGGTCCCCCTGGGCTGGGGTGAACCCTATCTTCCGGCATGGGGCCGCTGCTCCGGCCGGTGCTGGCGCCAACTCAACCAACCTTATGCAGTGGCGCAGACAGATCGTCGGCTCGCGGCTGCGCCGCAGCGCTACGTCAACGCGGCCGTCCCCGGCGCGCTGACGGCGGTTTCGGCCACGGTCCTCAGCGGAGCGCGGCCCGTCGCGCCAAACCAGGTCAATATTGCCGCGCTGACGGTGGGCAATGCGCCGGTGCTGCACGGTGCGCCCAGCCTGACGCCGCAGCCAAGGCAGGCATCGCGTCCACTGGTCGCTGCACCGATTCCCGCGGGCACGCAGTATCAGACGCTCAATCGCGCCAACGTGAGATCGGTGGCGCCACCCCCCGCTACCCCGGTGGTCGCGGTCCCGCCACAGCCCGCGCCGCAAGGTGCGGCAAGCCCGACCCTGCCGCCCCGTCGCGCGGCGCCCGCCGCGGTGACCCCTGCGAACGGCGGCAGAATCGTCGCCACGCCGCCGGCGCGGGACCCACCCGCAAATGCGGCGCCCGTCCAGGCGGCACCCGCGTCCGCGCCGGCACAAATGTACGGCGGCGTACCTTCGGCGCGCGGAGCGTACACGGGGGTTGCGCCGACGCCGGGCCCGAAGGCCCCTGTCGTCGTGGATCGCGGCATCGCGGTGCCTGCGGCGGCGCAGTCGGTGCCACCCCGCACGCCGGTGGCGGCGATGCCGCAGGCCGCAACGCAAAGTGCTGCGCCGCGACACGGCACGCCGGCGGCGTCTGAAGTCAGCGTCGTTCAGCAGCCTTCGGGTCTGACCCGGTCCGCGCCCATCGCAGCGCCCGTCGCAGCGCCCGTCGCAGCGCCCGTCGCGGGCGGCTCGCCGAGCGCCAAATAGCAACAATCCAGGGCGCTGTCGGCGCCCGGTCGCTGACGGTCCGGATCAACGGGCCAGTAGCGCCACCCGGTTGCCGTTCTCGATCCTGACGCGGTCGCCCTCCCGCAAGGCGGGCTTGGCGCTTTGCGAAACCGATTGCGTGCCGCCGTTATCGAGGCGCACCGTAATGACGTAGTACGACGTCTTCTTTACGTTCTTCTCGACTTCGTTGCCGGCCACCGCGCCGACGCCGACGCCGGCAACCGTTGCCACCGTGTTGCCACGGCCGGAGCCGAACTGGTGGCCAACCACTCCCCCCAGTACGCCGCCGACGACGGCGCCGGCGCCGCTCCCCTGACCCTTCTGCTCGACGTAGCGGATCGATTGGATCGTGCCGCAGTTCGTGCAAGCCTTGGTGGTGGGAGCGGGGGTCGTCGGTGCCGTGCTGGACGGATTCTCGCCCGCGGCACCTGCGGCGCAAAGGACGAATGCGATCGCTGCAGACGTGTTCGCTTTCCAGTGGTTCATGGCAGACTCCTTGCAGGCATGTCATGCACCACTATAGCCTACCAGCCTGACGCAGACCTGGCACTGTGGCGCGTCACCGGCGGTCGCGAATCAGCCTCCTAGCGCGCGTCGGCGCGGAGTCTTGCGTAGCTGCCGGGGGCGGGTTCGATGGCTTTGAGCCGACTCTTGCCCTCTGCCTTGCCGACCGCGCGCGCGGCGACTTGCGGACCCAGATACGGCTTCAACCATTCGACCCAGTGCGGCCACCATGAGCCTTCGTGCTGGCGGGCTCCTTTTAGCCACGCGTCCGGTTTTGCCGGGAGCTTGTCGTTGGTCCAGTACCCGTACTTCTTCGCGGCAGGAGGATTGATCATGCCGGCGATATGCCCCGAACCCGACAGGACGAAACGCGACTTGCCACCGAAGATGTGCGGGCCGGTGTAGGTCGCCTTCCAGGGCGCGATATGGTCCTCGATCGCCGAGACGAAATACGACGGTTGCGCGATCTTCGACAAGTCGATCGGAACGCCATCCAACGTGATGCCGTTGGGTTCCTTGAGCTTGTTTGCCAGATACATGTTGCGCAGGTAGAAGCTGTGCATCTTCGCCGGCATGCGCGTCGAATCGCAATTCCAGTGCAGCAGGTCGAAGGGAAACGGGTCGCGTCCCATGAGGTAGTTGTTGATGACGAACGACCAGATCAGGTCGTTGCTGCGCAGCATGTTGAAGGTATCGGCCATTTCCGATCCTTCGAGATAGCCACGTTCCTGCATCTTGCGCTCGAGCGAGGCGACCTGCTCTTCGTCGATGAACACTTCAAGCTCACCGCTCCCGCTGAAATCGACGAGCGAAGTCATGAAGCTCGCGCTGACGACGCGCTTGTCCTTTTTCGCGGCCATGTATGCGAGCGTGGCCGCGAGCAAGGTCCCGCCGAGGCAATATCCGAGCGCGTTCACCTCGCGCTCGCCGGTCGCCTTTTCGATGGCGTCAATCGCCGCCAACGGACCTTCGCGCATGTAGTCAACGAAGTCCTTGCCGGCGAGCCGCGCGTCCGGATTGACCCACGAGATGACGAATACCGTCAGCCCCTGCTCCGTGCACCAGCGCACAAGCGAGTTTTTCTCGCGCAAGTCGAGGATGTAGTACTTGTTGATCCACGGCGGCATGATCAGCAACGGGCGCTTGTAGACCTTCTTGGTCGTCGGCTCGTACTGGATCAGCTGGATTAGGTCGTTCTGGAACACGACCTTGCCGGGAGTCGTGGCGATGTTCACGCCGAGTTCGAAGGCCTTGCTGTCGGTCATCGAAATCCTGAGCTTGCCGTTGCCGCGTTCGATGTCGTCGAGCAGGTTGTTCAGGCCCTTGACCAGGTTGCCGCCCCCGGTCGCAACCGTTTCGCGGAACACTTCCGGATTGGTCAGCGCGAAGTTCGACGGCGCCAGCGCGTCGATGTACTGGCGGGTGAAGAAGTCGACCTTCTTCTGCGTCTGCTCGTCCAGGCCTTCGACATTGGCCACGGATTTGTGCAGCCAGCGCGCGGCGATCAGGTACGACTGCTTCACGTAGTCGAAAAGGAAGTGCTCCTGCCAGTCTTCGTGCTTGAAGCGCTTGTCGCCCTTGGCAGGTTCGACCACGGGGTCGGGCGACTGGCCGAGCAGCTTCAGCATCGACGCCTGCCACAGCGCCGAATAGTCCCACATCAGGTTCAGCTGCGTTTCGGCCATGCGATAGGGATTGGCTAGCATTTTCGCGGCGAGTTCGAAGAACGCCTTGGACAGGCCGAGTTCGTCGGACGCGAGCGAGGCGCCCGAGCCCGCTTTGCGCGATACGAATTCGCCAAGCAGTTTGGCGCTCTTGTCCGCGGCGCTGGCATAGGATGCAGCGAGTGCGACGGGATCGCAGGCGAGGTTTTCGATACCCACGGTGGTCTTGGCGGTGCTCATTGGCTTGGTTCCCCAGGGATTGGCAGGTTCAGGCTCTGCGGCCAAAGCGGATCGTTCCGTCCACTGCAATGGTGCGCGCGAGTCGCCCCGCATGCCACAGGTAATTCAGGTGCGCGATGGCTTCGCCCATCGCGAAAAAACGCTGCTGCAGATCGAGTTCGCGCCGAAACAGCACCGGCACCAGGTCGGCCGCAGTCCGTGGCAGATCCGCCGCGGCCTCGAGTTCGGCGAGCCGCGCCGCGTGGTGTGCGTGCAACTGGTCGACGCGGAGCGCGGCGCCGGTGAACGGCAGCCCGTGCGAGGGCAGCACCAGCGTATCTTGCGGCAGTTCGGTGAACGCTGCCAGCGAGTCGAGAAAGCGCGACAGCGGATCGCCTTCCGGCTCCGCCGGCCACACGCTCACATTGGTACTGATCTTCGGCAGAAGCATGTCGCCGGATATGCACACGCCAAGCTGCTCGCAGTACAGCGACAAGTGCTCGGGTGAATGCCCGTAGCCGCCGAAGGCGCGCCAGTGGTTGCCGCCGATGTCGAGCTCGTCGCCGGCGAGCAGCCGGCGGAAAGTCGCCGGCAGTTCCGGCACGCCGCGCCGATAGCGATTGCCGCGCTCCCGCATCGACGCAAGGTGCTCGTCGCTCATGCCGTGTGCACAAAACAGTGCGCAGACCGATTCGGTGCCGTAGCCCGGACACGCGGTGCCGACGAGCTGTGCGGTCAGGAATTCCGCCTGCGGCATGAGCAGAGGACAGCCGAAACGCGTGGTCAACCAGGCGGCATTGCCGAGATGGTCGGGGTGATAGTGCGTGGCGACGACGCGAGTGATCGGCCGTCCAGCCAGCGTGCTGTCGAAGTGGGCTTGCCACAGCGCGCGCGTGGCGGCGTCGCCGTAGCCGCAGTCGACCTGCGTCCAGCCTTCGCCATCCGCCACCAGCCACAGGTTGATGTGATCCAGGGCAAACGGCAGCGGCATCCGCAACCACAGTACGCCCGGCGCCACTTCGACCACTTCAGCTGGAGCAGGCGGTGCGGCGTGGGGAAAAGCGAGGGCGAAGGGCAAGGATGCGTTCATGAGCGGCTGCGCTGCTTCGGAGCGTGTATTGCACCAGCGTTGTGCAACGCAGCATCGTCGTGGAATCGGATTGGCGTGTCAAGTCGATGATGATCGCTTTATGGTATGTTCGTTCGCGTCGCCGTCTGCGATTTTCAGCGCGCATCGATGCCGTCCCGGCCGCATCCAGTCACCTACACGATCTCCGACCTCGCCAAGGAATTCGCGCTGACGACCCGCGCGATCCGCTTTTACGAGGACGAAGGTTTGCTGACGCCGCTGCGCAGCGGGCGCAGCCGTGTCTACGGCGAGCGAGAGCGGGTCCGGATCAAGCTCGTATTGCGCGGCAAGCGGCTCGGCCTGTCGCTGTCGGAGATTCGCGAGTTGCTCGATCTGTACGAGTCGACGAACAGCGAGCGGCCTCAGCTGGTCAAGTTCCTGGAGATGCTTGGCGCGCGCCGCGCGATGCTGGCGCAGCAACGGGAGGACATCGCCATCGTGCTCGCCGAGATCGACTCACTGGAGCGGCAGTGCCGGAAGCGCTTGCGGCAGGGTGGTGGTGCGGACGCGCCACTCGCAGGCGAGCACGGTGCGCCAGATTGACGTTTACGTAAACGGAATATAGACTTCAATTCTCGCTTGGTTCGGCCATTGCGCCCAAACTTCGACCATGTCCACGCCGCACGCTGCGCCCGATCCGGAGCCTGCCTGGATTCCCGCCGACCCCGGCTATGCGGCACGCGTGCGCGCCAGTTTCGAACGGCAGGCCGCGATGCGGCTGATCGGAGCGCGCCTATCCGAACTGAGGCCGGGGTATTGCCGCATTGAATTGCCCTATCGCGACGACCTCACGCAGCAGCATGGCTATATCCACGCCGGCATCCTGGGCGCAATCGCCGATTCCGCGGGAGGCTACGCCGGCTTCACGTTGTTCCCGGCGGATTCGAGCGTGCTGACCGCCGAATTCAAGATCAACTTGCTTGCGCCCGCGACGGGCGAGCGCCTGATCGCGGAGGGCGAGGTCGTGAAATCCGGCCGCACGCTGGTAATCACCCGTGGCGAGGTGCACGCCGAAGCTCGCGGCCGGCGCACGCTGTGCGCGATCATGCAGCAGACGCTGATGGTCATGGCGGGCAAGCAGGACCGGCAGCAGATGACCTGAGTGCGCGATGACTGACTTTCCAGCACTGAATTTTCATCTCGGCGACACCATCGACATGCTGCGCGCGGCCGTGCAGCAGTTCGCGGCCGCCGAAATCGCGCCGCGCGCGGCCGCCATCGATCACGACAACCGCTTTCCGGAAGACCTGTGGCGCAAGATGGGCGATCTCGGTCTGCTCGGGATCACGGTCGAGGAGGAATACGGCGGCACAGCGATGGGCTACCTCGCGCACGTCGTCGCCATGGAAGAGATCAGCCGCGTGTCGGCGTCGGTTGGGCTGTCGTACGGCGCGCACTCGAACCTGTGCGTCAACCAGATTCGACGCAACGGCAGCGCCGCGCAAAAGGCCAGATACCTGCCGAAGCTCGTTTCCGGGGAGCACGTCGGCGCGCTCGCGATGAGCGAGCCCGGAGCCGGCTCGGACGTGGTGTCGATGCGCTTGCGGGCCGACCGCGACGGCGATCATTTCGTGCTCAACGGCAGCAAGATGTGGATCACCAACGGCCCCGACGCCAATACGCTGGTCGTCTACGCAAAAACCGACGTGCACGCGGGACCGCGCGGGATCACCGCATTTCTCATCGAAAAAGGGATGCGGGGCTTCTCGACCGCGCAGAAGCTCGACAAACTCGGCATGCGCGGTTCGAATACCTGCGAGCTGGTGTTCGAGGACTGTGCGGTGCCCGCGGAAAACATCCTGGCTGAGGAGGGTCGGGGCGTGAGGGTGCTGATGAGCGGGCTGGACTATGAACGCGCGGTGCTCGCCGGAGGCCCCATCGGCATCATGGACGCCTGCATGGACGTCGTGCTGCCCTACGTTCACGATCGGCAGCAGTTCGGACAGCCGATCGGCGAATTCCAGCTGATGCAGGGCAAGATCGCCGACATGTACACGACCATGAATGCGTGCAAGGCCTATGTGTACGCCGTTGCACAGGCCTGCGACCGCGGGGAAACGACGCGCAAAGACGCCGCCGGTGCGATACTCTATGCTGCAGAAAAGGCGACCTGGATGGCTGGCGAGGCGATCCAGGCGCTGGGCGGAAATGGCTACATCAATGAGTTCGCGACGGGTCGGTTGTGGCGTGACGCCAAGCTTTACGAGATTGGGGCGGGAACATCGGAGATCCGAAGAATGCTGATCGGTCGCGAGCTGTTCAACGAAACCAAATAGCGAGACGCAAGCATGGCACTCGAAATGCGCGAACGCTGCCAGCGATGCGCGTGGCCGCTGGGACCCGATGACGACGCCGCGTACATCTGCAGCTACGAGAGCACCTTCTGCGCCACCTGCGCCAATGCCCTGAACGGCGTGTGCCCTGACTGCGCGGGTGAATTGGTGCGGCGCCCGCGGCGCGCACGCAAGCCAGAGACCGGCGCCAAGACGCTGTAGCCGGCAGCCGCGCCGCGGCTGCCACCTTTCCGGGGACTGAGTGAACATGCATAACGATCCCGTGGTCATCGTTGCCGCTGCAAGGACGCCCATCGGTGGCCTTCTCGGGGATTTCGCGTCGCTCGCGGCCGCTGACCTGGGCGGAGTCGCGATCAAGGCGGCTGTCGCGCGTGCCGGCATCGCCGCCGGCGATGTCGAGGAAGTCGTCTTCGGCAACTGCCTCATGGCCGGGCAGGGGCAGGCCCCGGCCCGGCAGGCTTCGTTGAAGGGCGGCCTGCCGCTGTCAACCCATTGCACGACATTGTCGAAGATGTGCGGCTCCGGGATGAAGGCGACAATGCTGGCGCACGACATCATCCTGGCCGGCAGCGCCGACATCGTGGTCGCGGGTGGCATGGAAAGCATGACCAATGCGCCGTATCTGTTGCCCAAGGCGCGCGCCGGGATGCGCATGGGCCACGGCAGCGTGTACGACCACATGTTCCTCGACGGCCTCGAGGACGCGTACGACCGGGGCAAGCTGATGGGTGTGTTCGCCGAGCAGTGCGCCGACACCTACGCGTTCACGCGCGAGGCGCAGGATGAGTTCGCGCTGCGCTCGCTGTCGCGTGCGCTTGCCGCCAACCAGGACGGGTCGTTCCGGTGGGAGATCGCACCCGTCACGGTGCCCGGTCGCAAGGGCGACGTGGTCATCGAAAACGACGAACAGCCCGGCAAGGCCAATGCCGGGAAGATCCCTGGACTGAAGCCGGCGTTTCGCAAGGATGGCACCGTGACGGCGGCCAACTCGAGCTCGATCTCCGATGGTGCGGCGGCGTTGGTAGTGATGCGACGCTCCGTCGCGGAAGCGCGGGGACTGACACCGCTGGCGATCATCCTCGGCCATGCGACGCATGCGCAGGAGCCGGGCCTTTTCACCACGGCACCTGTCGGCGCGATGCGGAAACTGTACGCCAAGCTCGGCTGGACCCCCGGCGACGTCGACCTCTACGAAATCAACGAGGCATTCGCGGTCGTCGCGATGGCGGCGATGCGCGAACACGGGCTCCCGCCGGAGAAGGTCAACGTCCACGGCGGGGCCTGCGCGCTCGGCCATCCTATCGGTGCATCCGGTGCGCGCATCATCGTCACGCTGCTCGGCGCATTGCGCAAGCATGGCGGCAAGCGCGGCATGGCGAGCCTGTGCATCGGCGGCGGGGAAGCGACCGCACTGGCGATCGAGCGGGTCTGAGCCGGCATGCTTGCGCACGTCCGGCATCGTGGTGTTTCGTGATCCCGCTCGACAGCCTCGCGCTGTTTGCACTTGCCTCTTTGCTGCTTGCGCTCACGCCGGGCCCGAATCTCATGTATCTCATCTCGCGCACGTTGTGCCAGGGGCGCGCGGCGGGCATGGTTTCGCTGGCCGGAACGACGACGGGTTTCTTGTTCTATGCGGTGACCGCGGCGTTCGGACTGACGGCGGTTTTCGTTGCGATACCGATGCTCTACGATGTCGTGCGGGTGGCCGGCGCCGCGTATCTGCTCTGGCTGGCATGGGACGCGGTCCGGCCGCGGGGTAGCGGTGGGTTGTTTGCGCGGCGAGACCTGCCGCCCGCCCGACCGGGCGTGCTGTTTCGCACCGGAATGCTCACCAGCATTCTCAACCCGAAGGTCGCGCTGTTCTATCTGGCGCTGTTTCCGCAGTTCGTCGACCCGACGCGCGGAAACGTGCTGGCGCAATCGCTGCTGCTTGCGGCGTTGCAGATCGTGATCGACGGTCTGTGCGACATGATGTTCGTGCTGGCCGCATCGCAGGCGGCGAGCTGGCTTGCCGAGCGGCCTTCGTGGCTGGCCGCGCAGCGCTGGGTCCTGGGAGGAGTGTTCGCCGGGATCGCGCTCAAGCTCGCGCTCGATACGCGGAAATGACCCGATGTTGCTGAGCCAGGAACAGGAACTCGTGCGCGATACGCTGCGCACGTTCGCGCGCGAGCAGCTCGCGCCGCATGCCGCGCGCTGGGATCGCGAATCGCACTTTCCGCGGGCGGAGCTCAGGGCGCTCGGCGAAGTCGGCGCGCTGGGGATGGTCGTGCCCGAACGGTGGGGCGGCGCGGCGATGGACTACGTGTCGCTCGCGGTGGCGCTGGAGGAGATCGCTGCGGGTGACGGTGCCACCTCGACCATCGTCAGCGTCCAGAACTCGGTCGTGTGCGGGCCCATCAACGCCTTTGGTACCGATGCGCAGAAGGAGCATTACCTGCGGCCGCTGGCGAGCGGTGCCAAGCTGGGTTGTTTCTGCCTGACCGAGCCGCATGTGGGCTCGGACGCCGGAGCGATCACCACGCGCGCGGAACGACAGGGCGATGCATTCGTGCTCAACGGAGTCAAGCAGTTCATCACCACGGGCAAGCACGCCGATGTCGCGATCGTGTTCGCCGTCACCGACAAGGCGGCGGGAAAAAAGGGCATGTCGGCGTTCATCGTCGACACGGCGACGCCGGGCTATGTCGCCGTGAGGGTCGAAGACAAGCTCGGCCAGCGCGCGTCGGACACCGCGCAGATCGTGTTCGAGAACTGCCGGGTTCCGGTCGCGAACCTGCTGGGGCGCGAGGGTGAAGGCTACCGGATCGCCCTGGCGAATCTCGAAGCGGGGCGCATCGGCATCGCCGCGCAGGCGATCGGCATGGCGCGGGCGGCGTTCGAGGCGGCGCTTGCGTATGCGCGTGAACGCACGAGCTTCGGCAAGCCGATCATCGAGCACCAGGCGGTGAACTTCCGGCTTGCCGACATGGCCACCGAAATCGAGGTCGCGCGCCAGATGGTATGGCATGCGGCCGCGCTGCGCGACGCCGGGCGCCCGTGCCTGGCCGAAGCGTCGATGGCCAAGCTGTTCGCCTCCGAGATGGCCGAACGGGTGTGCTCGGCGGCGATACAGGTTCACGGCGGCTATGGCTACGTCGCGGACTTTCCCGTCGAGCGCATCTATCGCGACGTACGCGTCTGCCAGATCTACGAAGGCACGAGCGACATCCAGAGGATGGTCATCGGCCGTTCGCTGGCCCATTGAGCTGAGGAAGACGGACATGCCCGCACCCATCGATTTCTATTTCGACTTCTCATCGCCCTACGGCTATCTTGCCTCCGAAAAAGTCGAGGCGCTGGCGGCCAAGCATGGGCGCAGCGTGAACTGGCATCCCGTATTGCTGGGTGTCATCTTCAAGCAGACCGGTGCGGCGCCATTGACGCAAATCCCGCTCAAGGGCCAATACTCGCAGCGCGACATGATGCGCAGCGCGAAATTCCACGGCGTCACGGCGTTCCGCATGCCGTCGAAGTTCCCGATTTCGTCGCAGGCGCCCGCGCGCCTCGTGCTCTGGGCCCAGCAGCGCGACGCCGCGCTCGCCGCCACCATGGTGCACGCGCAGTACCGCGCATTCTTCGTCGACGACCAGGACATCTCGGACCCCGCGACCGCCGCCGCCGTTGCGGCGGCGTGCGGTGTCGATGCCGCCGCGGCGCGCGCGGCGATCGACGACCCGGCGATCAAGGATGCCCTCAGGCGCGCCAACGAGGAGGCCATGGCGAGGGGCGTTTTCGGATCGCCCTTCATCGTGGTCGACGGGGAGCCGTTCTGGGGCCTGGATCGCCTGGATCAAGTCGAACGCTGGCTCACGACCGGGGGCTGGTGAGATGGCAGCAGCCGAGGTGGCAACCGGGACGGCAACTCGGGCCGCATCCGAATACACGCTGTATTGCTTCGCGCAGTCGGGCAACTGCTACAAGGCGGCGCTCGCGCTCCAACTCGCAGGGGCGGACTGGACTCCCCGCTTCGTCGACTATTTCGGAGGCGAGACGCGGACGCCTGCGTATCGCGAGATCAATGTCATGGGCGAGGCCCCGGTGCTCGAGCACCGGGGCGCCCGCTTGACGCAATCGGGCGCCATCCTCGACTACATCGCGGAAAAGACGGGACGGTTCGGGCCGAAGCATGACGAAGAGCGCCGCGAGTTCATGCGCTGGCTGCTCTGGGACAACCACAAACTGACGGGCTATACGGCGACGCTGCGTTTCATGCGTGCCCTCGCCAAGGATCCGGATCCGGCGGTCGTCGCCGAGTTCCACCGGCGCGCCGAAGCCGCGTGGCGCGTGCTCGACGCGCATCTGGCCGGACGCAACTACGTCGTCGGCGAGCGCTTGTCCATCGTCGACTTGTCGCTGTGCGGATACCTTTTCTGGCCCGAGGAAATCGGCGTCGACTGGAACGACTACCAGAACATCCGCGGCTGGCTTGCGCGCCTGCAGGCCGAGCCAGCGCTGGGTCCATCCGTATCAGTTGATGCCCGGGCATCCGCGGTTGAAGACTGCCTGACATCGTCATGGCCACGATCGAAACCCGGCTCGATACGCGCGATGCGACGTTCGCGAAGAACCGCGACGCGATGGCCGCGCTGGTCGCCGACCTGCGCGAAAAAGTCGCCGCGATCGAGTTGGGCGGTGGCGACATCACACGCAATCGCCATACCGGTCGCGGCAAACTCCTGCCGCGAGAACGCATCCGGACGCTGCTCGACGCAGGGTCGCCATTTCTCGAGTTCTCGCAATTCGCTGCCTACGGCATGTACGACGACAACATCGCGGCGGCGGGCATCATCGCGGGCATCGGCCGGGTATCGGGGCGCGAGTGCGTGATCGTCTGCAACGACGCCACGGTCAAGGGCGGCACCTACTACCCGATGACGGTGAAGAAGCATTTGCGGGCGCAGGACATCGCCCGTGAAAACAATCTTCCGTGCATCTACCTTGTCGATTCCGGCGGCGCCAACCTGCCCAACCAGACCGAAGTGTTTCCGGATCGCGATCACTTCGGACGCATCTTCTACAATCAGGCGACGATGTCGGCCGAGGGCATCCCGCAGATCGCCGTGGTGATGGGATCGTGCACCGCCGGTGGCGCGTACGTGCCCGCGATGTCCGACGAGTCGATCATCGTCAAGGAGCAGGGAACCATTTTCCTGGCCGGGCCGCCGCTGGTGAAGGCCGCCACCGGAGAGATCGTCACCGCCGAGGAACTGGGCGGCGCCGACGTCCACACGCGCGTTTCCGGCGTTGCCGACCACTTCGCCGTGAACGACCACCACGCGCTGGCGATCGCGCGCCGCATCGTCGGTCATCTGAACCGGGTGAAGCCTGCGACGGTCGAGGTCGCGCCGCCGCGCGAGCCGCTCCATCCAGTCGAGGAGCTGTACGGTGTCATCAATGCCGACATCCGCAAGCCCTACGACGTGCACGAGGTGATCGCGCGGCTCGTCGACGGCAGCGACTTCGACGAGTTCAAGGCACGCTACGGCGCGACGCTGGTCACGGGCTTCGCGCGACTGTGGGGATACCCGGTGGGCATCGTCGCCAACAACGGCGTGCTGTACTCGGAATCCGCGCGCAAGGGCGCGCATTTCGTCGAACTGTGCTGCCAGCGGCGCGTCCCGCTCGTGTTTCTGCAGAACATCACCGGATTCATGGTCGGCCAGAAGTACGAGTCCGGCGGCATCGCCAGCGACGGCGCCAAGATGGTGACCGCAGTGTCCTGCGCCCAGGTGCCCAAGTTCACCGTGATCATCGGCGGCAGCTACGGCGCGGGCAACTACGGCATGTGCGGTCGTGCATTCAATCCTCGTTTCCTGTGGATGTGGCCGAACGCGAGGATCTCGGTCATGGGCGGCGAGCAGGCGGCGACCGTGCTGGCGACGATCCGCCGCGACGCCATCGACGCCAAAGGTGGAACCTGGAGCGCGGAGGAGGAAGCCGCCTTCAAGTCACCCATTCGCGAACAGTACGAGCGCGAAGGCCATCCCTACTATGCCAGCGCGCGGCTCTGGGACGACGGCGTCATCGACCCCGCGGACACGCGCCGCGTGCTTGGGCTGGCGATCTCCGCGGCGCTGAACAAGCCCGTCGCGCCGACCACCTTCGGCGTGTTTCGGATGTAGGCGGCCATGGCCGAGCCACCCTTCAGCAAGGCCGGCACGCGCAAGTCCGGGCCTGCGCCAGCGTATGCGACGATCGACGTCGCGGTGGACGCCGGCGATCGCCGTGGTCACGCTCAATCGGCCCGAGGTCCACAACGCGTTCAATGAAATGCTGATCGCCGAACTGACCGCCGCGCTGCGCGCGCTGGGCGCAGACACTGGCGTACGCGCAGTGGTGCTTGGCGGCGCGGGTGCGAGTTTCTGCGCCGGCGCCGACTTGAACTGGATGAAGGCGATGGCGGGGTTCTCCCGCGCGCAGAACCTGGCCGATGCCAAGGCGCTAGCGGCGATGCTGACCACCTTGAACCAGCTTCCCAAGCCGACGATCGCGCGGGTGCATGGCGCAGCCTACGGCGGTGGCGTGGGAGTCATTGCCTGCTGCGACATCGCGATCGGGACGCAGGACGCGGTCTTCGCGCTGTCGGAGGCGAAGCTCGGGCTGATTCCGGCAACGATCAGTCCATACGTGGTCGAGGCGATCGGCGCGCGGGCGGCGCGACGCCTGTTCCTGACCGCAGAGCGCTTTACGGCCGCGGAAGCGTTTCGCCTCGACCTGTTGCACGAGCTTGCGCTGCCGGAAGAACTCGACGCGCGCATCGACGAACGTGCTCGGCCTGCTGCTCAAGGCGGGGCCGACCGCGCAGGCCGAATGCAAGGCGCTGCTGCGCGCAGTCGCGCACCGCCCGATCGACGCCGCGGTGATCGCCGATACCGCCAAGCGCATCGCCACCGTGCGCGCGTCCCCGGAAGGCAGGGAAGGCGTCGCCGCGTTCCTCGCCAAGCGCAGCGCCGCGTGGGTTCCGCGCGAGGAATGAGCGAGCGGGCCTGAGATGGATCACTTCGACACCTGGCAACTGATCGCGCTGGCGACCGCCCTCGGCTGGGCCAGCGGCATCCGGCTGTACGCGGTGCTGTTCATCGTCGGCGCGGTCGGCTACGCCGGCTGGTTCGACCTGCCGCAACACCTTCAAGTGCTGGCGCATCCGATGGTGCTTGCGGCGTCCGGATTCATGGTCTTCGTCGAGTTCTTCGCGGACAAGATTCCCGGCATCGACTCGGTCTGGGACCTCGTGCACACCGTCATTCGCATCCCGGCCGGCGCCGCGCTGGCGGCGGGCGTGTTCGGCGACTCTCCGCCTGCGTGGACGCTGGCCGCGGCGATCGTAGGGGGCACGCTGGCGGCGGGCAGCCACTTCACCAAGGCCGGGACGCGGGCGGTCATCAACACCTCGCCCGAGCCGGTGTCCAATTGGGCCGCGTCTTTCGCCGAAGACCTGTTCGCGGGCGGGCTCGTGTACCTCGCGCTCGCCTATCCTCTGGTTGCACTCGTGGTGGTCGCGATCGGGGTTGCGATCTCGATCTGGTTGCTGCCTAAGCTGTGGCGATTCATGCGCGGCATCATCGAACGCATCGGGCGCTGGTTCGTCAACGCGAGCGCGGGACCCGGATCCGGCCCGTCCGGGTCGGAGGGGCGGCGCGATGTTTGAGCGCATCCTCATCGCCAACCGGGGCGAGATCGCGTGCCGTGTCGCGCGGACGGCGCGGCGCATGGGCATTCGCACCGTCGGCGTGTATTCGGATGCCGACGCCGACTCGATGCACGTTGCTGCCTGCGACGAGGCGCGACGTCTCGGGCCGCCGTCGCCGCGCGAGAGCTATCTCGACGGCGCGGCGATCATCCGCGCCGCCAAGGAGACCGGCGCGCAGGCGATTCATCCGGGGTACGGGTTCCTGTCGGAGAACGCCGCGTTTGCCGAGGCGGTTGCTGCGGCGGGGCTCGTGTTCATCGGGCCGCCACCCGCAGCGATCCGTGCGATGGGGTCGAAGTCCGAATCGAAGCTGATCATGGGCCGGGCGGGCGTGCCGCTGGTGCCCGGCTATCACGGCAAGGATCAGGCGGATGCGCTGCTCGCGCGCGAGGCGGACGCGATGGGCTTCCCGGTGCTGATCAAGGCGTCGGCAGGCGGTGGCGGCAAAGGCATGCGCATCGTCGAGCGCCGCGAGGATTTTGCCGCCGCGCTGGCGTCCGCGCGGCGCGAGGCGAAATCGGGATTCGGCGACGATACCGTGCTGCTCGAGAAATATCTGACCGGGCCCAGGCACATCGAACTGCAGGTGTTCGCGGACACGCGCGGCAACTGCGTCCACCTGTACGAGCGCGATTGCTCGGTGCAGCGCCGACATCAGAAGGTGCTCGAAGAGGCTCCCGCCCCAGGCATGACCCGCGAGCGCCGCGAACAGATGGGGGCAGCCGCCATCGCGGCTGCCAGGGCGATCGGTTATGTCGGCGCCGGCACCGTGGAATTCATCGTCGATCGCGACGGCACGTTCTATTTCATGGAGATGAACACCCGCCTGCAGGTCGAGCATCCGGTGACTGAGATGATCACCGGGCTCGATCTCGTGGAATGGCAGCTCCGCGTCGCTGCCGGCGAGGCCTTGCCGCTGGCGCAGGATCGGATCGGCATGCGTGGTCACGCAATCGAGGCGCGCATCTACGCGGAGGATCCCGAGCGCGGCTTCCTGCCGTCGATCGGGCGCATCGTGCACTTGCGCCCGCCGGCGACGTCGGCCGTGGTGCGCGTCGATACGGGGGTGCGCGGCGGCGACGAGATCAGCCAGTACTACGACCCGATGGTCGCGAAGCTCGTGGCCTGGGGCGAGGATCGCGCCACTGCGCTGCGCCGCCTGCGTGGCGCGCTCGACGAGTACCAGGTCCTCGGCGTGACCACCAACATCGACTTCCTGCGCAGGCTGACTGCGCACTCGGCGTTTGCGCAGGCGCAACTGGACACCGGATTGATCGCAACGCATCACGCAGCGCTGTTTCCGCCGCGCGCGGCGCCTTCGGCACCGATCCTGGCCGCTGTCGCATTGCACGACTGGCTGGCATTGCGCGACGCAACCGCAACCCAGGCAGCGACCGGCAACGACCCGCACTCGCCGTGGCAGGCGGTCGATGCCTGGTGGCTGAACAGCGCGGACCAGGCGCTCACGCTGACCTACGCGATGGATGAAGCACGGTTTGCGGTGCGCGTGCAGGCCGATGCCGACGGCTTCGTCGTCGGCATCGGCGATCGCGAGCTTGCGGCAATCGTGCAGGAGCGGGAGGGTCTGCGGACGACGACGATCGACGGCGCGCGAAGTTCCGCAACAGTCGTGGCATCGGGCGAAGAGCGTTACGTCTTTTCGGCGGCGGACATGGTGCGCCTGCGTCGTGTCGACCCGCTGGCCTACGACGGGGGCGACGCGGAATCCGGCGGCGGTCACCTGACGGCGCCGATGTCGGGCTCGATCGTCGCCGTGCTGGTCAAGGTCGGAGACGAAGTGGCGCGCGGCGCGCCGCTGCTCGTTCTCGAAGCGATGAAGATGGAGCACACGATTGCAGCACCGGCCGCCGGAACGGTGCTCGCGGTCCACTACCGTCAGGGGGATCAGGTGCGCGAGGGCGTCGACCTGATCGACGTTGCCGTAACGCCAGCACCGCCTGCTTGAACATTCTGTTCTACACGCCGGGGAACAACGCCGCGGACTGGGTCGCCGCACTTTCTCGCGAATTGCCGCGCGCGAACGTCAGCGTTTGGCCAGAGCAAGAGACGGCCATCGACTATGCGCTGGTGTGGCGACCGCCGCCGAGGTTGATCGAGGACTTGGCCGGCACGCGTGCGGTGTTCAATCTCGGCGCCGGCGTGGATGCGATTCCGAGAGTTCGCGCGTGGCCGCAGGGCGTGCCGCTGGTCCGTCTCGAGGATGCCGGCATGGCGGAGCAGATGGCCGAATACGCGACCTACGCGGTGCTCCGCATCTATCGCGAATTCGCCGCCTACGAATCGGCACAGGCCGCGGCGCGATGGGTGCCGCGGCCACGCCGGGACAAGCGAGCGTTCGGCGTCGGCGTACTTGGCATGGGCGTGCTGGGAACCCGCGTGGCGCAAGCGCTCGTCGCCTTCGGTTTTCCGGTGACGAGCTGGAGTCGCACACGCAAGGACGTTCCCGGCGTGACGAGTCATACGTCGGAGCAGCTCGATGTTTTTCTCGAATCCTGCCGCGTCCTCATCTGCATGTTGCCGCTGACCGATGCCACCCGAGGATTGCTCGGCCGCCGGGCGCTCGCGCGCTTGCCGCAGGGCGCGTACGTCGTCAATGTCGCGCGCGGCGCGCTGATCGTCGAAGACGAATTGCTCGCGCTGATCGACAGCGGCCATCTCGCGGGCGCTATGCTCGACGTGTTCGAAAGCGAGCCCTTACCGGCCGGACATGCTTTCTGGCATCATCCGGCGATCACGCTGACCCCGCACATTTCCGCGATCACGAGCATCGAGCAAAGCGTCAGGCAGATCGCAGCCAAGATCGGTCGCCTCGAGGCGGGACTGCCGATCAGCGGCGTGGTCGATGTCGTACGCGACGACTGATACGGACGTCAACTTGAACAGCCTACCCCGCAGCGTGCGCATGGTCGAAGTCGGCCCGCGCGATGGATTGCAGAACGAGAAGGCCATCGTCCCCACCGCGATCAAGGTGGGGCTGATCGATCGCCTGGGCGATGCGGGGTTGAAGACCATCGAGGCGACGAGCTTCGTGTCGCCGAAATGGGTGCCGCAGATGGCCGACAACGCCAGCGTCATGGCGCAGATCCGGCGCAGGCCGGGCGTGCGTTATCCGGTGCTGACGCCCAACCTGAAAGGGCTCGAGGCTGCGCTGGCGGCGGGCTGCGACGAGGTTGCCGTGTTCGTTGCGGCTTCCGAATCGTTCTCGATGAAGAATATCAACTGCTCCATCGCGGAGAGCCTCGATCGCGCGCGGCCGGTGGTGGAGACGGCGGGCGGCCACGGCGTGCGCGTGCGCGGTTACATTTCCTGCGTTCTCGGTTGCCCGTACGAAGGCGCCGTCGCCCCGGAGCGGGTTCGCGACGTCGCCGCCGCGCTGCATGCGATGGGATGCTACGAGGTATCCCTCGGCGATACGATCGGCACCGGCACGCCCGGCAAGACCCGGACGTTGATCGCCGCCGTGGCGACCGCGGTGCCGCTCGAGCGGCTCGCCGGACACTTTCACGACACCTATGGCCAGGCGCTGGCCAATGTCTACGCGGCAATGGAGTCGGGCGTCGCGACTTTCGACAGTTCGGTCTCCGGCCTCGGTGGCTGTCCTTACGCGAAAGGCGCGACCGGCAATGTCGCGACGGAAGACGTGCTCTATCTGTTCGAAGGGCTCGGCGTCGAGACCGGCGTCGACATGACGGCCTTGCGTCGCGCAGGGCAGTACATCTGCGCTTTCCTCGGGCGGGAGCCCGTTTCACGCGTTGCTCGGGCATTGAACGCGAAACAGCCGCTGGTGGAAGGCTGACAGCAAGCATGCGGCCTGACACACAGCACGTGGCGTCGCCGTGCATCAGCGTTTGCACGATGGATGCGTCCAGCGGGCTGTGCGTGGGCTGCTACCGGACGCTCGACGAAATCGCCGGCTGGATCGAGTTCAGCAACGAGACCAGGCGCGCACTGGTCGCCGCGCTCCCCGCGCGGCGCGCACGCCTCGGCGCACTGATCAACGCACCGGGTATTGCCGATGGCCAGCGCTGAGTGGTATTTCGATTTCGTATCGCCGTTCTCGTATCTGCAGTGCGAGCAGTTGCCGGCCCTCGAGACTCGATTGCGCATCCACTATCGCCCTGTTCTGTTTGCCGGGTTGCTGAAGGCGCACGGCCACAAGGGGCCGGCCGAGATTCCGGCCAAGCGGAGGTTCACGTACCGGTTCCTCGTCTGGCAGGCACGCAAGCTCGGCGTGCCCTTCAAGTTCCCGGCGGTGCATCCGTTCAATCCGCTGCCGTTGTTGCGGCTCGCCATCGCCGCGGATTGCGATCCCGATGCAGTGCGCCGGATTTTCCGTTTCGTATGGCGCGACGGCCGCCTTGGCGATCTGCCCATCGAGTGGGCGGAGCTGACGAGCGAGCTCGGCATGCCAGATGCGCGGGAGCGCATCGACTCACCCGAAGTGAAAGCCGCGCTTCGGCGCAACACCGACGAGGCGCTCGCGAGGGGGGTGTTCGGCGTCCCGACGCTGGCGATCGGCGACGAGCTTTTCTGGGGCGCCGACGCGACTGCGATGGCGGCGGACTATGTCGCCGCCGGGTGCCGCTATGACGATCCCGAAATGGTACGTGTCGCCGGGCTCCCGGTCGGCGCCGAACGCGAAACCGCCAAACGCAGCTGACGCATACCGCGGTTTACTTCTTTTTCGCTGGCGGCAGTGTCTTCGCGCGCGCGGCCGCCGACTGATCGATGCGAAATCGGGCGAGCTTCTTGCCCAGGCTCGCGTCCTCGAGCGCCAGCATGGCGACCGCGAAGAGCGCCGCATTGGCGGCGCCGGCTTCGCCGATGGCAAACGTCGCCACGGGAATGCCCTTGGGCATCTGCACGGTCGACAGGAGCGAGTCTTCGCCGCGCAAATACTTCGACGGTATCGGCACCCCGAGGACCGGGAGCAAGGTCTTCGCCGCCAGGATTCCTGCCAGGTGAGCGGCCCCTCCAGCGCCGGCGATGATGCAGGCGAGGCCCCGGCCGGCGGCGCTTTCGGCATAGGCGATGGTCTCATCCGGAAGGCGATGCGCCGAAAGAACCTTTGCCTCGTAGGGCACGTCGAAGGCAGCGAGTTGATCCGCCGCGTGCTGCATGATGTCCCAGTCGCTGTCGCTGCCCATCAGGAGGCCGATGCGAGGTTTGTCCTTGCTCGAGGTCATGAAGATCCTTTTTCGGGGTCGCCGTCGACGATGCGCGCGCCGATTTTACCATCGGCGAGACGCTCGACCGGCGAGCGCGTCGCCATCGGTCGGACTGCGCTCGGACCATTCGCGACAATGAGCGATAATGCGGGCGATGCACGTCATTCATCCACTTGAACTCGCTGCGCGCCGCGCGATTCTTGTCCTCGTCCTGGGGTTCGGAATCTCGGCGCAGGCGCAACCCACCGATGCCGACTTTGTCGCGGCGCGCGACGCGTATCGCGCCGGGGATGCGGTGCGCCTGGATCGCGCCGCACCGCGCCTGAAGGGCCATCTGCTCGAACCGTACGTAAACTACTGGCAGATCCGCCTCAGACTCGACGATGCCGATCCTGATCGGGTCGCTGCATTCCTCGGCCGCCATGCCGGGACGCCCCTCGCGGACCGCCTGCGGACCGAGTGGCTGAAGTCGCTCGCCAAGCGCGAGCAATGGGCGCTGTTTGCGGCGGAATATCCAAAGCGCGCGGGCGACGACACCGAACTCGACTGCTATGCGATCCAGTGGAAACGCCTGCGCGAAGGCGACGCCGCGCTCGACGAGGCGCGTGCGTACTGGGCGACCGGGCAGGATCAACCCGAGTCCTGCCAGGCCCTGTTCACCGCGCTGCTCAAGACGCAGCGGCTGACCGAAGCCGATATCTGGGCGCGCTTTCGCCTGGCGCATGAAGCAGGCAACGCCAGGCTCGCGGCGCGGATCGTGCTCGAGTTGCCGGTTGCCGACCGGCCCGCGCCACGCGACATGGAACGCGCCGAGCGCAGCGCGGCGCAGGCGCTGGCGAAAGGCGAATTCCGCGCGACGTCGGTCGTCGGACGCGAAGTCGCGCTGTACGCGCTCGACCGGGCAGCGCGCAGCGATGCGGCGGGTGCGCACGACGCGTGGATCAAGCTCAGGGAAAAATTTCCCGAGCCGGACCGCCTGTACGGCAATCTGCTCGTTGCGCACCAGGCCGCGCGGCAGCTCAATCCTGCCGCCAATGCGTGGTACCGGGAAGCCGAAGGCGCGCGGCAGAATGCCGAGCAGCGCGCCTGGAGAGTGCGTGCCGCGTTGCGCGCGCGACAATGGCCCGACGTGGCACGCGCCATCGACGCAATGCCCGACGACCAGGCGCTGGATCCGGCGTGGCGCTACTGGAAGGCGCGTGCGCTCGCGGCGTCCGGTCAGGACGAAGACGCCACACGGCTCTATGCGGGCATCGCCACCGAGCACCATTTCTACGGATTGATGGCGGCCGAAGCCCTCGGCGCCGCGATCATGCCCGTCAGCGAACCGCTGCCGCCCGATGCCCGGGCGCTGGCCGAGTTCGGCGCGCGCGACGCGGTGCAGCGCGTGGTCAAGCTCACTGTGCTCGAGCTGCGCCCGGAGGCATTGCGTGAATGGCTGTATGTCGTGCGTGGCCAGAGCGATGAGACGCTGCTGCTCGCGGCCGAGTTTGCGCGCCGCAACGGGCTGTACGATCGGTCGATCAATTCCGCCGACCGCACCCAACGGCGGCACGATTTCGCGCTGCGCTACCAGACGCCCTATCAAGGCGAGATCGGCAGCGCTGCGCGCGACGCCCAGCTCGACGAAGCATGGGTGTTCGGGCTGGCGCGGCAGGAGAGCAGGTTCATCGCCGACATCGTGTCTTCCGCCGGCGCGGTGGGGCTGATGCAGCTGATGCCGCCGACCGCGAAGTGGGTCGCACGACAGACCGGTCGCTCCGATTTCCGTACGCTGCAGCTCGAAGATCCGGGTGTCAACGCGCAGTTCGGAACGTATTACCTGCGCTACGTGCTCGATCGGCTCGACGGCCTGCCCGTCCTCGCGACCGCGGCTTACAATGCTGGTCCGGGGCGCGCGCAGGCATGGCGCGGTTCGGGGCCGATCGAAGGTGCCATCTATGCCGAAACGATTCCGTTCAACGAGACCCGCGACTACGTGAAGAAGGTACTTGCCAACGCGATGTACTACCAGGCGCAGCTTGGACTGCCCTATGTGGCGCTGAAGGACCGTCTGGGCACTGTCACGCCCAACGGCAGGAATCTGGCGGCCGACCACTCGGAGGACGCGCGATGAGTGCCACAGGACCGCCCCAAGGACGCCTGCACGAGCGGGGCGAAGCCAAGGCTCGAAGAGCGCGTCCGCGAGTGCTGGCGGTGGCCGACCTGCAGTCGCTTCATTACGAGCCGTTGGCCAAGGAGGCCGCATGAGCCCCACAGTGGGAGCGGCGCGCAGCGCCGTTCGGGGGGAACATACAAGCGACTCCGCGGTCCTCGTGCTCGGCGGGAGCGGATTCGTCGGGCGACACCTCGCCAGCCAGCTCGCCGGCGCCGGACGCAGCGTCATCGTTCCGACGCGGCGCCGGGAGGATGCGAAGCATCTGATCCTGCTGCCCACCGTCGATGTCGTCGAGGCCGACATCGGTGACAACGCGACACTCGAGCGACTCGTGAGTCAAGCCGGCACCGTCGTCAACCTGGTCGGCATCCTCAATGAGAGGCGCGACGGCGACTTCGCGCGCACCCACGTCGAACTGGCGCGCAGAGTCGTCGCGGCGTGTCGGGCGGCGGGCGTTACGCGGCTGCTGCACATGAGCGCGCTCGGCGCCGATCCGAACGGACCGAGCCGCTACCTCGTCACCAAGGGCGAGGCAGAAGCCGTCGTCGCTGCCTCCGGCCTGGCGTGGACGATTTTCCGGCCGTCGGTGATCTTTGGGCGAGAAGACAACTTCCTGAATCTGTTCGCACGCCTCGAGCGCATGCTCCCGATCATCGCGCTGGCCTGCCCGCAGGCGCGATTTCAGCCGGTGTTCGTCGGCGACGTCGCCCGTGCGTTCGTGCTCGCGTTGCCCGACGACGCGACTCACGGCCAGTACTACCCGCTTTGTGGTCCCGGGATCTATACGCTGCGCGAACTCGTCGCCTACGTCGGCGAGCTTAGCGGACATCGCCGACCCATCGTATCGCTGGGTCCCGGACTGTCGATGCTGCAGGCGCGCGTCATGGAATGTCTCCCGGGTCCGCTGATGAGCCGCGACAATGTGCTATCGATGCGCAAGGACAGTGTTTGCGGCTGCGATTTTCCCGCGCGCTTCGGCTTTGTCCCTTCGGCGCTCGAAGCCGTCGCGCCTGAGTACCTGTCCGTCGCGGCAGAACGAAGCCACTTCGACGACTTCCGCGCGCATAGCGGGAGGTAAGTGCGTCGCGCCAGGCGCCTTCGCCGATGAAGGTCTACGCCGTCGGCGGCGCGGTACGCGACGAGTTGCTCGGGCGACCCGTGACCGACCGGGACTACGTCGTCGTCGGCGCCACCCCTGAAGCCATGCTCGCCCAGGGCTTTCGCCCGGTGGGCCGCGATTTTCCGGTGTTCCTGCATCCGACCACCAACGAGGAATACGCGCTTGCGCGCACCGAGCGCAAGAGCGGTACCGGATATCACGGGTTCACCTTCCATGCCGCGCCGGACGTCACGCTGGAGGCCGACCTCGCGCGGCGGGACCTGACCATCAACGCGATGGCGCGCGACGCCGACGGCGCGCTGATCGACCCCTACGGCGGCGAAGCCGATCTGCGTGCGGGCGTACTGCGTCATGTGAGCACGGCCTTTGCCGAGGATCCGCTGCGGGTGCTGCGCGCTGCGCGGTTCGCGTCAAGGCTCGGCTTTGCCGTCGCTCCGGAAACGCAGGCATTAATGCGCGCCATCGTCGCTGGTGGCGAGCTGTCGACGCTGACCCCGGAACGCGTCTGGCAGGAGCTGGCGCGCGCGCTCATGGAAGCGCGACCGTCGCGGTTCTTTGCCGAGTTGCGCCGCTGCGGCGCGCTCGCCGCGCTGCTGCCCGAGATCGATGCGCTGTTCGGTGTCCCGCAGCCGGTCGCACATCATCCCGAGATCGACACCGGCGTGCACGTGCTTCAGGCGGTCGATTTTTCCGCTGCCGCGGGCGATCCCTTGCCGGTGCGCTACGCAGTGCTCACCCACGATCTCGGCAAGGCGGCGACCCTTCCGGCCGACTGGCCGCGGCACATCGCGCACGAAACCAGAGGCGTACGCCTGGTGGAGGCGCTGTCGCAGCGGCTGCGTGTGCCCGGCGACGCGCGCGAGCTCGCGCGCCTCGTTGCGCGCTATCACGCCGTGGTCCAGCGCGCGCTCGAGCTCAGGGCCTCGACCCTGCTCGACCTGCTGCTGGCCGCGGATGCGCTGCGTCGTCCTGAGCGTCTCGACGGACTGATCCGTGCGTGCGCGGCCGACGCGCTGTCTAGACCGGGTCGCGGCGACGCGCCGTTCGAGCCTGCGCAGCGGCTGCTGGCGGCGCTCGCTGTCGTGCGCAGCGTCGATGCGGGCCGGATCGCGAGCGAAGTCGGCGCAGCGCACCCGGATGCCGCCGCCTTCTTGCCGCAGCGCATTCGTGCGGCGAGACTGGGCGCATTGCGCAACTGGCTGCGTGAGCTCGGCATATCTGCCGACGCTCCGGCGACGCGCCCGAGCTAGAAGAAATGCGCGATGCCGGCCACCGCACCGTTCAGGCGCGATCCCTGCACGGCTGGGTATTCATTGATGTTGAAGTTGTAGTTTGCGTTCGCCTGATTCGCGATCTGGACATAGCCCGCGTAGAGCATCGTGCGCGCTGACAGGTTGAAGCTGTAGGAGACCTCCCACTGCGTGGCGGCTGAGTTCGGTCCCTTGGCCAGGCCCCCGATCTGCGTGCCGTCCACCGCGCCGCCGAACCCGTTGGCCGCGCGTCCCACGAACGCATAGAGCGCGCCCTCGCCGACGGTGAGCGTGGTCGACAGGGCGAAGAAATTGCGCTTCAGGTCCCCGGTGGGCGTGTCATAGCGCAGGTACTCGTACGCGGTGCCGATGCGCACCCCGGCGATCGGTCCCACCGCACCGAAGTCATAGCCGGCAGCGACCGACAGCGCATCGTCCTTGCGGCCGGTGGTGCGGATGCTGTAGTTGTGCTCGTAGACCAGGCCCAGGTCAAGTGGACCATTGGAGTAGAGCACGCCAAGACCTGCGACGTACGCGTGCCGCAACTCCGACGCGTGGTCCCCATTGTTCCCTTGCGCACCGTTGGCATCGCCGGACGAATCCCGGGTCGAATACTGGATCGCGCCGGTCAGGCCATTGAAGTTCGGCGACTCGTAGCGGATCGAGTTGCCGAGCCGCGCGTCGAATCCGCCTTGTCCCTTTTGCAGCGGGCCCTGCGCCCAGATCGCGGCGGTCGACAGGATCGACGTCGACAGCGTCGGCGTGTTGCCGAAGATGGTGAGGAGGTCGTCGTAGGGCGTCAGGAACTTGCCCATCTTCACCAATCCCCAATCGCCCTGGAGGCCGGCGTAGGTTTCACGGCTGGCAATGCCCGTGCTCGCCGGGTTGCCGGTGTCGCCCTGAATATGCGACTCGATCTGGAATATCGCCACGTTCCCCGCACCGAGATACTCGACGCCGCGAATGCCGAAGCGCGAGGAGTTGCTCGATACCCGGTTGACCGTCGGATTGGCGCCGTTGGGCTGGCGGCCGTTGACGAGTTCGAAGTCGAGGTTGAGATTCCCGTAAAGCCGGACATTGGTGAACTGTCCGTACGCGGGCGGGGTTACCAGCACCGCCAACAGCAGCGCAGCCAGTGCCTTGCATCCCGCATTCAGCCACCCGCCCGGTAATTGGCCCGCCGGCACTGTCACTCCGCCTGATCGGCAATGATCACGTTTGTTGCAGTTTAACGCAGGCGGCGCGCACCAGACCTGGCAGCGCTAGATCCTGTACGCCGCGAGCGTCATCAGCTTCGCCGTCGTGCGCATGAGGGCGCGCACGGGCCAGGGTAGCTCGCGGGCGCCGGCACTTTGCGCGGCCATGCCATGGCGAACTTCGTCGTCGCGCATCGCCGCAACGATCATGCGACTCCTGGCGTCGGCAGGCGGCAGTCGGTCCATGTGACCCGTCAAATGCTCTTCGACCTGGCGCTCGGTTTCCACGACGAAGCCAAGGCTCGTGCCATCGCCAGCCAAGCCTGCACAGATGCCGATCGCGAACGAGCCGGCGTACCAGAAAGGATTGGCGAGACTGGTCCTGCCATCGAGTTCGGCAAGGCGTTGCTGCGTCCATGCCAGATGATCCTCTTCCTCTCGCGCCGCCGACATCAGGCGCGCGCGCGCGCCCGCGTCGCGCGCCGTGAGCGCCTGCGCCTCGTACAGGGCCTGCGCGCATACCTCGCCGCTATGGTTGACGCGCATCAGGCCGGCGGCATGGCGCCGCTCCTCGGGCGTGAGCGGCCCGTCGGCGACGCTTCCCGCGGGATCGGGCCGGCCGCTCGTCGCATGACCCGTCAGCGTGCGCAGCGCACGGTCGAAAGTGAGGATGATAGGGTCGATGGTCACTCCGACATCATACGACATCGATCGGCGCGCTCGCAGGGCGCAACGTTCGTCACTCGCATCCCAACGTACCCGCATCAGTGGGAGGAAGTATCAAAAAAAAGGGCGTCCGTCGGACGCCCTGATGATCACTTCAAACTTCGCGGGGAACCGATGATCTCGATTCCCGCAAAAGCGGACCGTCTAGAAATTGTGCGTAATGCCGAATACACCGCCGCCCGGCTGGCCGCTGCAGAACTGGTTGCCCGGATCGGTCCCTAGGCCCGACAGCGGGACTGGGCTGACCGCGATGTTGTAGCCATTGGTGGAGAACGTGTACGACGC
Organism: uncultured beta proteobacterium; assembly: GCA_963821485.1. Lineage (GTDB taxonomy): Bacteria > Pseudomonadota > Gammaproteobacteria > Burkholderiales > Casimicrobiaceae > PALSA-1003. Next base: position 18,204 of record CAWGEB010000008.1, on the reverse strand, counting down.
GTGGCACTGGTTGATCAGCTTGTTGTAGCCGACCCACACGGTGGTGCGTGGCGACAGGGCGTAGGCGTAGCTTAGTTCGGCCATCTGCGAGCCGGTATCGCCGCCGCGCGTCAGGTAGCCGACCGAGGTTCCGTCCGGCGCGCTGCCCCGGCCGTTGGTGGCCTTGCCGTAGAAGCCGTAGATCTTGCCGCCGCCCAACGGGATCGTGGCCGAAACGCCGCCGAAGTTTCGGGTCAGGCTGCACCTGCCGCCGCCGGAGGTGGTGACACCGCCGATGGTGACGGAGCTGAGACAACCGGAGCCCGCGTTGAAGAGCGTTGGCGCCGCCTGCACGTCGTAATGCGTCTGTTCGTACACGAAGCCGATTTGCAGACCGAAGCCCTGAAAGAGCGTGCCGAAGTTGTACGAACCGGCAATGGTCCAGTCATAGTCGCGCAGATTCGGACCACCCACGGCGTAGTTGTTGCGAACCCTGTTGTTGAATTCGCCCGAGACGGCGAGCTGCAACGGGCCGTTGCTGTAGATAAGGTTGGCGCCGAAGACATAGGCGTGGTTGATGTTCTGCGCCTGGCTGCCAGCGTTCGAATTGCCGCTAGTGCTCAATGCGCCCGAATTGTCCATCGTCGCATACTGTGCGGCCGCGGTGAAGCCATAGAAGTTCGGCGAGTCGTAACGCACGCTGTTGGGCATGCGCGCGTCGAAGCTGCCGGTGTTCTTGTTCAAGCCGCCGTAGGCCCACAGCGAGGACGTCGCCAGAATGCCCGTCAGGTTGGTCGTAACGTTACCGAAGATCCCGTGCAGATCGTCCTGCGGCATCAGCATGATGCCGTAAACGACGCGACCCCAGCTGCCTTGCAGGCCGGCAAAAGTTTCCCGGCTTGCCAGACCCGAACTGGACGCGTTGCTGGTGTCGGCCTGAACGTTCGATTCGATCTGGAACACCGCGTTCAACCCGCCGCCCAGGCTTTCCGTGCCGCGCATGCCGAAGCGCGACGAGTTCGAACTGACGCGGTTGGTCGTGGTATTGCTGATCTGGTTGGGGATGGTGTTGATTGCGCCGTTGGTACACGCAATGCCACCCGTACTTTGGCCGCCACCGGTGATTGTGCCAACCGTGCCGGCACCACCCCCGATACCGTTCTGACAGGTCCTGCCATTGACGAATTCAAGGTTCAGACGCAGGGAACCGTACAACGTGACGTTCGCGGTTTGGGCTTGCGCAGCGAGCGGCAATGCAAATGCGCTGCCGACGGCAAGGGCCACGAGCTTTTTATTCATGGTCTCTCCTCTAACGATAAGATTTGGCAAGAAAACGATTGCCTGCCACCGGAACCTTCTCAGGAGTAGCGAGAAGTTGACTTGATTGTGCCAAACCGGCGATTCCATTGGCAAGCTAAAACCCCCTGCCGGAAAACACCCTGTCTTCCCTGTTGCTTAATTGCAACACGAAAATGCGTTTTCCATGGGGTTTCCACGGCGCGGCGGGGCTTTCGCGGCGGGTATAATTGTCGTGCGGCGACGCCAGACGGCAGCGCGGATCAACGCGGGCGAAAAATGGGTACAAACAACGGCTTGCCAGTGCCTTCTAAACGCCTTTGTTGCCCCGCAATCCCCGAATTTCGATGAACAGCGCTCTGGCCGGCAGTATCGCAATTTTCGTGTCGTGGCTGGCACTCCGCCTGTTGCTCCGGTCGGGGCGGTTGCCCGTCGACGTGCCCAATGCCCGTTCGCTGCATCAACTGCCGGTTCCGCGCGCCGGTGGCATCGCGGTCTGGGCCGGCGTGCTCGCCGGGAGCGTCTGGCAGCCCGAACCGCAGCCTTGGTTGGGTCCCTTGCTGCTGTTGATCGCGGTGTCGCTCTGGGACGATCGACGCGGCGTGCCCGCGGCGCTGCGCTTTCTGGTTCAGGTTCTGGCAGCGGCGGCCTGGCTTTGGGGCAGCGGACCCGGCGGGCCGGCAGCGACATTGTTCGCCGTTCTGGTGATCGTGTGGATGTCCAACCTCTACAATTTCATGGACGGCAGCGACGGCCTGGCGGCGACCGTGACCGTGATCGGCTTTGGCGCGTGCGCAATCGCCGCCTGCCGGGCTGGCGCCGCCGAAACGGCGGTCCTGGCCGCGGTGGTCGCCGCGACGATCCCGTTCCTTGCGCTCAACTGGCCGCCAGCGCGCATCATGCTGGGTGACGTTGGCGCAGTCCCGCTCGGCTTCCTCGCGGCCGCGTTCGGGATCGGCGGCTGGCGAGCGCATTGGTGGCCAGTCTGGTTTCCCGTGCTGGTGTTCTTGCCTTTCATTGCGGATGCGACATTGACGCTGGGGCGCCGGCTGGTTGCGGGCGAGACCATGTGGCAGGCGCACCGCGACCACGGTTACCAGCGGCTGGTGCGCATGGGGCTGGGGCATGGCGGTACGCTTGCCGTTTACGCCGCGCTGACGTTCGGAACCGCCGTATCCGCGCTCGCGTCGCTCCTTCGCGCGCCTGATGCCGGAGCGACGGTCCTGACCCTGTGGGCGGGTGTGCTCGTGCTGCTCCATGCCGGAATCGGGTATCATTGGCACAGGGGTAACAAAGGGCTTAATGAAAGTAAGTGCTAACTGGCGTTCTTGGCTGGCGTTTTTGCACGACGTTGCCGCCGCCGCGATAGCCTGGGCCGGTCTGTACTGGCTGCGCTTCAATCTCGATCTGCATCAGCCGCAGATCGCGGACATGTGGCGCACGCTGGCGTGGGTGCTGCCTCTCCAGGCCATCATTTTCCTCGCCTTCGGGCTCTATCGGGGCCTGTGGCGATTTGCGAGCCTTCCCGATTTGCAGCGCATCGTCCTCGCCGCCGGCTTGGGGGCGGTCGCGATTCCTCTGGTCTTGGTAATGCTGCGGCTCACGGCGGTCGTCCCGCGCAGCGTGCTCATCCTGTATCCGCCCGTCGTGATTTTTCTCATGGCCGGAAGCCGTTTCACGTATCGGGTCTGGAAGGAGCACCGCCTCTATAGCCCGCTGGCAGCGCTCGGCGAGCCGGTGCTGATCCTCGGCGCCGGCGAGGCGGGCGCGCGGCTGGCGAAGGAGCTGGCGCACAGCCGCCAATGGCGAATCGTCGGTTTGCTCGACGATAACCCGGCGATGCAGGGGCGCCTGCTGCGCAACATCAGCGTGCTGGGACCGATCAGCGAACTGCCGCTATGGACGAGGCGTTTCGGCGTGCGCACGGTGATCATCGCGCTGCCATCCGCTGCGCATGCGGTGCGGCGCCGAGTCGCCGAACTCTGCGCCGCCGCCCGCGTGGAAGCGCTGACCGTTCCATCGTACGACGACCTGATCAGTGGTCGCTCGCAACTGACGACCATCCGTCACGTCGAACTCGACGATCTGCTGGGCCGCGATCCGGTCGTGCTCGACAGCGCCGGCCTGAGCGAGTGGCTGGGTGGCCGCGTGGCGATGGTCACCGGCGCCGGCGGCTCCATCGGGGCCGAACTGTGCAACCAGATCGCGCGCTTCAAGCCGGAACGCATCGTCCTGTTCGACATTTCCGAATTCGCGCTCTACAACGTGCAGCAGGCGTTGCAGGATGCCTACCCGCAAGTTGCCCTGTCGACGATCGTCGGCGACGTGAAGCATGTTTCGCATGTCGAGCAGGTGCTCGCCCGCGAGCGTCCGTCGGTCGTCTTTCACGCCGCCGCCTACAAGCATGTGCCGCTAATGGAAGAGACCAACGCCTGGCAGGCTGTCCGCAACAACGCGTTCGGGACGTGGGCGCTGGCGCGTGCGTCGGTCACCGCCAAGGTCGACAAATTCGTGCTGGTGTCGACCGACAAGGCGGTCAACCCGACCAACGTCATGGGCGCATCCAAGCGGCTGGCCGAAATCATGTGCCAGAGCCTGCAGAACGGCACGACGCAGTTCGTCATCGTTCGTTTCGGCAACGTGTTCGGCAGCGCAGGCAGCGTGATTCCGCGCTTTCGCGAGCAGATTGCGCGCGGCGGTCCGGTCACCGTCACGCACCCGGAGATCACCCGTTATTTCATGTCGCTGTCCGAGGCGACGCAGCTCTTGCTGCAGGCGGGACTGATGGGGCGCGGCGGCGAGGTGCTCGTGCTCGATATGGGCGAGCCGGTGCGCATCCTGGATCTCGCGCGCGACATGATCCGCGTCTCCGGCGCCGATCCCGACCGGATCCGCATCGTGTTCACCGGCCTGCGTCCGGGGGAGAAGCTGTTCGAGGAGCCGCTGGCCTCGGAAGAGGCGACACTGCCGACGCACCATCCCAAGCTGCGCATCGCCCAGGCCCGCTCGGCCGATGGCGCCACGGTGCGCGACCTCGTCACCTGGTTGCAGCGCGATCGCGAAGTCCCCGATGCCGATGTCCGCGCATGGCTGAAATCGCTGATTCCAGAGTACGAGCCGCGGACGCCGGTGACGACGCGGTCGGGCTCGGTCACGGTACTCGCGCAACGCCGCCGTTAGGGACGGACGGACAGCGCCGCGTGCCGTCTCAGGCGACGCGCGGCGGCCCGTTGCCGGCAGACGTGCCGAGCGATCCCGGTGGTGCCAGTTCCAACCGCGTTCCGAATCCGACGAGCAGTGCCAGCAGCGCCCAGAACTCCTTGGCATTGCTGCGAAACAGGAAGTCGTCGGTCATGTTCTTGGCGACGAATCCGGCCAGGAGTGACAGCCCGACCACCCCGATGATGGCGAGCGCGTCGTCGTCATGGCGCAGATAGCGCACGAACCGGGCACATAGCGCGGCCAGCAATCCGAGAAACAGTGCCAGCCCGATGATGCCGGTTTGCAGGATCTGACCGACGAACAGGTTGTGCGCGTGCCAAAGCATCGGATTGCCGAGCGATCCCTTGAGCTGCTCGGCAACGATAGCGCGTCCGAAGCCGAAACCAGTCCATGGTCGCTCGCGGATCAATTGCGCCGTGCGATCCCACAAGGGCAGGCGCGGGTCTTCGCTCAACGTTCGCGCAACCGACGTCTGGGGCGGAAAATCCGAATGGGCGCGTTCCCGCGTCACGTCGGCGAACAAGACGCCCAGGACAATCAGGAGCGCGAACATCGGCGACATCCACCGCAGCGGCGCGCGGACCAGCGATGCCTGCCAGCGCCACGCCGCAAGCACGGACGCGGTGGCATACACGACGGCCAGCGCGATCCATACGATGCGGTTTTCGGTAAGCCGGGCACTGACCAGCAGCAGTACAAGCATCATGGTGCCGAGGATGACATTGCCCGCACGACTGCCAAACCCCGCGGGGGACGGCGCCAGCAGCGTGAGCAACAGGGGCGCGACCAGGACAACGTGCGTAGCATAGGGTCCGACGCCCGAGTGCCAGCGCGCAGCATCCCAGCCCGACGACGTCAGCGCCGCTCCCAGCACCATCGTTGCGTAGATGGCGAAGGCGCCCAGCGCGACTCCGATGAGAGTGCGCCAGGCCGCAGGCGAACAAGCCGCAACATAGAAAGCGACGATTGCCAGCAAGCTCTCCCCAAGCTCGCGCTTGGCCTGCGTCGTAGAGTAGGCCACATCGATCGACCAAGCCAGCGAAGCCAGGCACCACGCGCACCAAGCGACAAGCGTGAGGACGATCGCATGGCCGGGGTAGAGGACGCGGGCGCCGCGGCCGACCCAACCTGCGACGAGGATGACGACGGCGAGCGTCGCGGCGACACCGAAGGTCAGCGAGCGGGCGAACGTCCACGCGTTGGAAGGCAACAATGCCAGGTAGGCGGCAGCGACCCACAGTTGCCAGTTGACGATGTTTTTTTCGGTCAGCATGCAGCGATGCCGGATCGAGCCCGGGTTTCGCGCAGAGCACGTGCGCGTCTCCAGCCGGCCGGCGCGATTGTACCGGCTCGCGCCAAACTACGCTGAAAATGCGCGCTTCGCCGCGGCGGCGGTGTCGTTCATGCCGGTGTCGAGGCGCTCCGCGAAGCCCGGAAACCCGAGTGTGTCCCTGCGATGTCCTGGCGGCAAGGAAAGCTCGCAGGGGGCCGTGATAACCTCACCCGGATTGCGCTCCGGAGGCTTGGATTTGCCGTCGGTGAGAGCGCCGATATTGCAAGGCTCCCCGCCTTTAGATGCTTTTCAATTCGTACGAATTCATATTTCTATTTCTGCCGGCGAGCCTGATTGGCTATTTCGCCCTGGGTGCGTACGGCAGGATTCGCGCGGCGATCGTGTGGCTCGCAGCGTGTTCGTTGTTCTTCTATGGCTGGTGGGATGCACGTTACCTGCCGCTGCTCGCGGGCTCGATCCTGTTCAACTACGGCGTCAGCAGGCGCCTGTCGCGTGCTTCGTCGCACGCGACAGGCGACAGGCGCTGGCTTGTGTTGGGCGTCTGCGGCAACCTGTCGCTGCTTGGCTACTACAAGTACGCAAATTTTTTCGTCGACAATCTGAATGCGCTGACGGGCGTCCAGTGGCAGCTGGGCAACATCGTACTGCCGTTGGGGATCTCGTTTTTCACTTTTACGCAGATCGCCTATCTCGTCGACGCCTATCGGAAGGAGGTGAAAGAGTTCCGACTGCTCGACTACGCGCTGTTCGTCACCTTCTTTCCCCACTTGATCGCCGGACCGGTGCTGCATCACCGGGAAATCATGCCGCAGTTCGGGCTGCCGCAGAGCTTTGTCCCTTCTGCTGAAAATTTTGCCGTCGGACTCACCATCTTCTTTGCCGGTTTGTTCAAGAAGGTAATCATTGCGGACAACCTGGCGCCATTCGTCACACCGATGTTTGGCGCCGCGGCAGCGGGAGAAGCTGTTACGGGTTCCGCAGCATGGGGCGGCGTTACCGCCTACACGCTGCAGCTTTATTTCGACTTTTCCGGCTATTCCGACATGGCCATCGGGCTAGCGCGCCTCTACGGCATCCGCTTTCCGCTCAATTTCAATTCGCCGTATCGCTCGGCCAGCGTGATCGATTTCTGGCGGCGCTGGAACATGACGCTGTCGCGCTTTCTGCGCGATTACCTCTATTTTGCACTCGGCGGCAATCGTCGCGGGCAGCTGCGACGCCACGTCAATCTGCTCGCAACGATGGTCCTTGGCGGCTTGTGGCACGGGGCCGGATGGCCATTTGTCGTCTGGGGTTCACTGCATGGCGTTTACTTGGTGATCAACCATGGCTGGCGGGCCGGCGTCGCCGGAATCGCGTTCCCGCGCTGGCTCGCGCTGTCCGGGCGTGCCGTGAGCCGACTGCTGACCTTCTTGGCCGTCTTGATCGCGTGGGTGTTCTTCCGCGCAGACTCGATGTCGGCGGCGTTGCGCATACTCGAGGCCATGGCGGGGCTGCACGGTTTCGACCGGCACGATCCCTACTATTTCGGCATGATGGAACTTCGCTGGCTCATCCCGGCGCTGGCCATCGCGTGGTTCGCACCTAACGTCCAGCAGATCATGCAGCGCTTCCGACCCGCCCTGGAAACCTATCCGGGGGAAATTGAACCCCTGCGTGTACGCTGGCTCGAGTGGCGGCCGAGCTTCATGTGGGCGCTGGCCACGGCGTTGGCCTCGGTGCTGGCACTCATCAACCTGACCCATGTCAGTGAATTTCTCTACTTCCAGTTCTGAGCCTCGCTTCGGTTGTTATCTGGCGACCTTCCTGCTGCTGGTCATCGCGATGATCTTTGGCCTGGCCGGCTTCAACGCGTTCATCGATCCCTACGGCGTCTTCGGTGCGCCGCTGATCGATGGCGTCAACCGCGTCAAGCTTGGGTTCATCCACCACGAGCGCATCGCCAAGACCCACGCGCTGGAGCGCAACCTCCCGGCAACCGTGATACTCGGGAGTTCGCGCGTGAACTCCGCGCTGGACCCGGAGCATCCGGGCTTCCGCCATCGGCCCGTGTTCAATCTCGGCATCGATGCCGCCGACATCTACGAAGTCTACCGCCTGGCGCAGCATGCCCAGGCCGTGCGGCCCCTCGAGGAAATGGTGCTCGCCGTGGACTTCTACATGTTCAACGGCGACTGGCCGACGCAGGCGGACTTCGACGAAAACCGGCTCGCGGTCACGGTCGACGGCAAGCCGACCGACAACCGCTTGCCAGAGATGCTGAGTCTCCTCGTTTCGGGCGACGTCAGTTACGAAAGCTGGTGGTCGCTGCGCCGCCAGCGCGATCCGGAACCCTTCTATACGGCGCTCGGAAAGCGCGACGAGCGCTACGACCTGTCCCAGATACTCGCCCGCGGCGGCCATCGGGTCGTATTCCAGGCGAGCGAAAGGAAATACGCCAGCTACGGGTATTCGCCGCAGGGCCGCGGGTATCTGCAGTACGACAAGGAAGGTCGTTCGCCGTTCATCTGGTTGCGGCGACTGCTGGACGATTGTCGCGCTCGAGGAACGCGCGTACACCTCGTCATCAATCCGATCCACGCACGCCAGTACGAGGTCATGGCAGCCCTGGGCCTGTGGCCCGCCTACCAGGACTGGAAGCGCCGGGTGCTGGCGACGACGGTGGATGAAGGTGCGGCACACGGGAGCGCTCCGTATCCGCTATGGGACTTTGGTGTCCTCAACGACATCACCACCGAGAGCGTGCCGCCGCTCGACGATCGAACAACGACAATGCGGTGGTATCGCGAGTCGTCCCATTTCCGCCAGGTCCTCGGAGATCGAATGCTCGACCGCATACTCGCCGAGCCGCCGGCGGCCGATGCGCCAGCGGATGGCTTCGGCCTTCGCCTTACCGCGGAAAACATCGAGGCGCAACTGGCTGCTCAGGCGCGGCGCTTTGCCGAATGGCAGGCGGTCCACGCTGACGATATCGGCGAGATCGAGCAGATCGCCGCCGCATATCGCCGTCACGCAGCCATCCGCAATGCAGTAGACCGACGGGGCAAGTAAGAATGACGGTACGAACAGGCGGTCGTACCGGCTTGCGCCGAACTACGCCGGAAATGCGCGCTTTGCTGCCGCAGCAACGTCGTCCATGACCTATCGACTCGATCCGCGAAACGCGCGAACGAAAACGTCTCCAGATGCGCGACCATCGCGTCGCGATCGACGCGGAGCTTGCCGGCTTCGATGCCGGTGAGCACGCGCTCGAAGTCCGCGCCGCCGTCGTCGCGCGGGTCGGCGTACAGGAATCCGGTCACGCCATCCTCTCAGCGTCTCCGAGAACGGCGGCGCGGCGATGGCGAGCACCGGCGTCCCTGCGGCGCAGGATTCGATGGCGTTCAATCCGAGCGCCTCACGTTCGGGCAGTCCGGTCAACAGGTAGTCGAGCGCGCGGTATGCGGCGGCGACATCGCGCTGATGTCCCCAGAACCGTACCCGTGTTCCAAGCTGCGACAGCGCGTCCTGTGTTGCGGCGAGCGATTTGTAGCCGACGGCTGAGCCGAAGATCTCGATGTTGACCGCTGGGTGCAGCACCAGGATCGGTACCAGTCGCCGAAACAAGGCCGGAAACTGCTTGAGCGGCGCGAGCCGCGACACGACGCCCAGCGTCAATCCCGGCCTTCGATCGAAGCGGCGCGGTGCAGCGATCGTCTGGCGCGCGCGCGCGATTGCGGCATAGACGCGATCGCGGGGCTTGCGCGCATCGGCGTCGAACAATGCGCCGGCGACGATCGGGCCCGCCGCGCCACCGCGCTCGAGGTCTGCGACCCCATACAGCGGTGTCGCATGCACGCGCTGCAAGCCGTGGCGCTGCAGGGAGGTGCTGACGTGCTGCGAAACCGCCAGCAGCAGGTCGGCGCGGTCGTAGTAGGCAGGTCGCGTTCGATCGTACAGGGCCTGGTGCGCGATCCCGACGACGAATTGTCCCGCGAGCGACTGCAGCGCCACGCCGGGCATCGATGCGTGAATGACTGCGATCTCGCCCTGCTTGAGCACGCCGGCTCCGGCCTGCAGGCTCGCGCGCGATACGTCGCCGAAGGCGAGGTTGTCCCAGAATCGCGCCGAGGCATCGACCACGACGCGGGTGGGCCAGCCACGGGACGCAAGCGCCCGGCTGAACGAAGCAGTATAGACCTCCGCACCGCCGAGCGTCGGCGACAGGTTGAACTGGACGACCGTGGGGCGTTGCATGCGGTGCGTCGGGCTACGCGATGCCGAGTTCCGCGATCGCCGCCAGCACGCTGCCGAGATCGATCGCATCCATGCAGCGCGGATGCGCGCACTCGGCAGGCGTGCGTCCGCAGCGCCGGACCCAAGCGAGTTCGCGCTTGAACAGAACACGCTGGTCGCGGCAGGGAAACGGCGCGACCGTCACTGCCCGATACGCCGAATCGCGCCAGAATTCGCCGGCGCCGCTGATCGTCGCCGAGCCGGGCCCGAACAGTGCCACGGTCGGCGTGCCGACCACCCGTCCCAGGTGTGCAACGCCGGTGTCGGGCGCAACGAGCAGCGACGCGTTCGCCACCAACCGCCACAACTCCGGCAGCGCCAGCGTGCCGGCGTAGCTCCGGTACCGTGCCTCGCCGGCGCAATCGCGCACGATCGCGTCTTCGCCGCGACCCGCCGACCACACCGGCTCGAGGCCACGTGCCTCGAGCGCCGCCGCCAGCGCGCGCCAGCGCAGTGGCTCCCACAATTTGAGCGGCGTGCTGGCGCCCACATGCAGCACCGCGTAGGCTCGTTGCGGCACATCGACCGGTGTCGACGGTGGATCGGGCCAGTCGCTGCGCCTGTACGGCGCCGGCGCCGGGCCATCGACGAGCGCTGCCACCATGTCTGACCACGCAGCAGGCGTGGCGGGATAGCTGCGCAACTCGTCGACCGGCCAGCTCTTGCGCGCCGGGCGATCACCGCCGAAAGCCACGATCCACCGGCTGCCGAGCGCCTGCGCCAGCCAGCTGAAGCGATTGTCGCCGGGCACCAGTGCGAGGTCGAATCCCGGTTCACGCCAGATCGCCGACGTCTCGGGCGCGCGCGGATGCCAGCCGATCGCGCGCACCCCGTACGGCGTGCGCGCATACAGCGGGGCGATCGCCTCGGGGAGCGCCATGACGATGTCCGCGTGCGCATAGCGCTCGCGCAGCTTCGCCAGCAACGGCGTCAGCATCAGCGTGTCGCCGAGGAGCAGGTGATGCGCGATCAGGATCCGCCGCGGATCCCGCGGCGGCCGTCTCCGGCCGACGGTCGCGGTGCGCCGACCCAGCGCCCCCAGGACGACGCGGGTGCGTCCGGCAAAGCGCGACCGATGCGCAAACGAATGCACGCTAGCCCCTGCGCAGCCGCTCTTCGAGCGCGCGGCGAAAGACAATTTCCATGCGCTCGAGCATCGAAGCGAGGCTGAATTTCACCGCGACCCGTTCGCGCGCGGCACTCACGAGTCGGCTGGCGAGCGCGGGATCGCCGAGCAGCCGGTCGATGGCGGCAGCGAGGGCGACCGCGTTCTGCTTTGCGACGACGAGCGCGGTGTGATCGGCGATTGCAACTTCGCCGATGGCACCGGCATTGGTCGTCACGCACGGCGCGCCGACGAACATCGCCTGCACCAGTGCCTGCGGCACGCCTTCGTCGGCGTACGACGGCAGTGCGAAGACGTCGAACGCGGCAAGCCAGGGCGCGACGTCGTCCCGGTTCCCGACCAGGCGCACGCGATCGACCAGGCCGAGCGCGGCGACCTGCTGTTGCAGCGCTTCGCGCTGCGGACCTTCCCCGACGATGAGCAACATTGCGTCGCGGTGCGCGAGCAGCGGCATCGCCTCGACCAGGAAGCGATGACCCTTCCAGCTCCGCAGTGTCGCGCAGATCCCGATCAGCGGCGCGGACTCCGGCAGGCGCAGCCACCGGCGCGCCTCGCGCTTGTCGCGGGGCGCGAAGCGCGCCGGGTCGACGCCGGTGGGAATCGACGTCGCGCGCGCCGGGTCGACGCCGATTTCGCGGATCAGTGCCGAGCGGATGGCTTCGCCGGTGGTGACGACTTGCGCCATGGCGCGGGTGTAGAGCCACCGCGTCAGGCGATCGCGCGGGACCGGCGCCGAAATGTGGCGCGTGCGTACCAGTGGCGGCGGCGTCTTCAGGGCGCGGCACGCAAGCGCTGCCAGCCAAGCATCGGTCGAGCTGTGCGCGTTGATGACGTCGACCGGGTGATCGGCCAGGAACCGGCGCAACGCGACCACCCCTTGCGGACGCTTGCGACCGATGGGCAGGGCCGTGACCGGGACGCCGAAACGCGGTGCTTCGGCGAAGATCCGCGCACCTTGAACGCACGCGAGCGTGACCTTGTGGCCACGGCCGATCATCCCCGCGGCCTCGGTGAGGATGCGGATTTCCTGCCCGCCCCATCCAAGCGACGACTCGGTATGCAGAATTCGCAACGTGACTAGGCGCTACGCGACCGCCGTCGCGAACTGGATGCGATGCAGCTTCGCGTACAGGCCGTCACGCGCGAGCAGTTCGACGTGGGTGCCGTGTTCGACGACGCGCCCCGCGTCGAGGACGACGATGCGGTCGACACGCTCGATCGTCGACAGCCGGTGCGCGATGACGATCGTGGTCCGTCCCTGCATCAGCGTGTCCATCGCCGCCTGCACGTGTCGCTCGGATTCGGAATCGAGCGCCGAGGTCGCTTCGTCGAGAATCAGGATCGGCGCATTCTTGAGGATCGCGCGTGCGATCGCGAGCCGCTGCCGCTGCCCGCCCGAGAGGCGGATGGCGTTTTCGCCGACGATGGTGTCGAATCCCTGCGGCAGCGAGCGGATGAATTCCAACGCGTGCGCGGCGAGTGCCGCCTGTTCGATCGCGGCGCGCGGCGCGGCGGCCATCGCGCCATAGGCGATATTCGCGGCGACGGTGTCGTCGAACAAGGTGATGTCCTGGCTGACCAGCGCGATGTGGCTGCGCAGATTGGTCAGGGTCAACGCGTTGATGCGATGCCCGTCGAGCAGAATGTTGCCCTGGGTGGGTTCGTAGAATCGCGGGATGAGGTTGACCAGCGTCGTCTTGCCGCTGCCCGAGGGCCCGACCAGCGCCACGCTCTCGCCCGGCGCAACGCGCAGGTCGACGCCGGCGAGCGCGTCGCGCTCGGCGCCGGCATAACGCGCGAAGACCCCGTCGAAGACCAGTTCGCCGCGCACGCTTGCCAACTCCACCCGGCCGCGGTCTTCCTCGGGTTTTTCGTCGAGTAACGCAAAGATGCTCTCGGAGGCCGCGAGACCACGCTGGATGTTCGCGTTGACGCCCGACAAGGCACGCAGCCGGTCGAGCAGCGTGAGCAGCGCGATGACGTACGCGGTGAATGGCCCCGGATCGAAGCCGCCGGCCTCGCTCTGCTTGAGCATGAGATAAACGATGAAGCCGACCGCGCACGCGCCGAAAAACTGCAGCAACGGCGAACTCGCGGCGCTGGCCGACGACTGCTTGCTCATCGATTGTCGCAATCGGTTGGCGACCGCGACGGCGCGCTCCCGCTCGTAGCGCTGGCCGCCGAAGACCTTCACCACGCGCTGACCGCCGACGATCTCCTCGAGCACCTGCGTGATCGCGCCAGTGCGCTGCTGTACGTCGCGCGCCACTCGCCGCAGTCGCCGGCTGAAGTAACGGATGGTCGAGGCGACCAGCGGGAATGCGACGATGGAAATGAGCGTGAGCTTCCAGTTCAGCCAGAACAGGAAGCCCAGGCTGCCGGCGATCGTGAGCGTGCTGCGGATGGCAGTCGTGATCGCGGACGAAGTCGCTGCCGCGAGTTGGTACGCATCGAAGGTGAATTTCGAAATCAGCCGCCCCGACGACTGCGCATCGTAGAACGGGGTGGGCAGCGCGAGCAGGCGATCGATCATTTCCCGGCGCAGGTCGAACACCACGCGATGCCCGGTCCACGCCATGCCGTACTCGGACATGAAGGAGCCCACGCCGCGCAGGAGAAATACGCCGACGACGGCGACCGGCAGCAGCAGCGTCGTCTCCGGGTCCGGGTGTTGCAGCTTCTGGATGATCGGCATGACCATGTAGGCCATGAGCACGTCGCCGGCGGCGACGATGACCATGCCGACGATCGCCAGCGCAAAGGCCCACCAGTACGGGCGGACATAGGAAAGCAGGCGCCGATAGAGGAGCAGGCTGGGCGACACGGCGATTAGCTGGTTGCGGCGCGGGCGAGCGCCGGCGCATCAGGGAAGGAGCGCGCGATTATAGCGCTAAGTCGCTGTAGGCTTGGCGGCATAGGCGGCTGCGAGCAGATCGCGATAGAGCAACGCCAGTTGCAGCGTCATTGCCGCCGGCGTGAGCGGAAGCACCGCGTCGCGCGCCCGCGCGCCCATCGCGTTGCGCAACTCCGGATCGGTGAGCGCGCTCATGTGGCCGGCGAGGGCCTCGATGTCGCGCGCCTGGCAGACGAAGCCGGCGTCGTGCTCGAGGACGAGTTCGGCGGCGCCGCATTTGGTGCTGGTGATCACCGGCAGTGCGCAGGCCATCGCCTCCAGCGCGGCGTTCGGGCACGGGTCGTACAGCGTCGGCAGCACGAACACATCGGCCGCGCCGTAGAACGGCATGGTTTCGTCCTGCGGTCCGAGCAGCACCACGCGAGCGCGAACGCCGTGACGCCGCGCTAACCGCCGGTACGCACGCAGCATCTTGTCGCGGCCGACCACGACCAGGTGGCAGTCGCCGGAAACACGCGAGAGCGCGGCGATGGCGCGCGCGACCCCCTTGCGTGCATAACCCGAGCCGACCAGCAGGAATACCGTGGCATCCTCGGCGATGTGCAGGGCCTTGCGCACCGCGGCCCGGTGGCGTCGCAGCTCCGGCGAGAACGCCTCGCTGTCGACCGCGTTGTAGATGACCGGGAGCTTCTCTTCCGGCAGGCCGAATCGTTCCTGGATCTCGCTGCGCACCATTTTCGAATTGCAGATTACCGCGCGCAGCACGGGGCTCGCGAACAGCCGCCGCTCGACGTTGAGCACGTAGCGATGGTACGGCGCCGACTCGGTCAGCCAGCGCTGGAACACCGAGGCCGTGCGCAAGCGTTCGTCCAAGAACACCCGATGCACGCCGTCACCGGCGCGGTAGACGTCGCAGCAGAGCAGACGTTCGTGCGACTGCACCAGTTCCGGCGCCTTGGTCGCAACCGCGCGGCAGACGGCGCGGGCAAAGCTCCAGTCGCGCCAGAGGCGACCGATATAGAACGGATTGCAGACGATCGGCTCGATCAGCTGCAGACGCGTCTGCGGCCATTGCCTGGTGTACAGCGAAATCGCAATGCCGCGTTCGAGCAACGCTTCGAGCGCACCTTCGACGAAGCGCTCTGCGCCGCCGTAGGGCGTGTATCGCTGCCGGACGATGGCGAGTCGCACTACGTGCCTCCGCGTCCGTTGGCCGCAAGGACTTCGGTGAGGGCCGCGTGCACGCGGTCTACCGGCAGGGTGGTCAGACATTCGGAAATCTTGCCGCCGCCGCACCCGTCGATGCCGCAGGGCCGGCATGGATGCACCGCGGAGGCGACGATGCGGTGGGCGACGCCCCAGGGGCCCCATTCAAGCTCGCCACTCGGGCCGAACAGCGCCACCACCGGGGTACCCATCGCCGCGGCGATGTGCATGGGGGCCGAATCGACGCCGATGAAGGCGCGCGCTTCGCGGGTTAGCGCGGCAAGCTCGCGCAGTGAAAGCGCGCCCGTCAAGTCGACGATGCGTGAACGCGAGGCGCTTGCGCATGCCGCGAGAATGGCTTCGACCAGCGCGCGCTCCCGCGCTTCCGGTGCACCGGTGACGGCGATGCGCATGCCGGCCGCCGCAAGCCGGTCGAGCAAGGCTGCGGACTGCTCCGGCGGCCAGCATTTGAACAGCCAGCGCGACCCCGGATGCATCTGGATGAAGCGGTGCGGTTCCAGGCCCTGCTGCGCGAGCAGGTTGCGCACGCGCGCCGCCGACTTGTCATCGGGGCACAGCACCAGCTGCTTGTCCGCTGACGACGGCTGCATGCCGATGCGCCGCAACGCGTCGAGGTTGCATTCGACGGTATGGCGCGGCGTGGTGCGCGGCAGCCGGTAGTAATGCGTGAAGCTCGTGCGCCACAGCCAGTGCGCGCGGTCCAGGTGTCGCGCCACCGAGTAGCGCGGCTTGAGCAGGCGGGCGAGCCACGCGCCGCGCGGGTGCTCCGTCAGGTGCACGATCAGGTCGTAGTGCCGGGCCGCCAAGTCGCGCAGCAGGCGCCGTTCCGCCGCCGCCTGCGCCAGCCAACCCTGGCGTTTCCACTCCCGGTCGATGGTATGCAGCTCGGCGATCGCAGGGTGGCCTTCGAGCATGGGTGCGGTTTCGCGGTAGACCAGCGCGTCGATTTCGGCGCCCGGCACGGCGTGCCTGAGGACCGTGAACACGGGCGAGGCAAGCAGAACGTCGCCATGATGGCGCAGCTTGGTGACCAACACGCGGCGGACCACGGCGGTGTCGACAGGGTCCTGCAACGGGTTGAACATGCGCTGACGATAGCAAAATGCCCTGTCTGATACAAACCGCCCTGAAGGCCGCCAGTCAGGACTTACTTGTCAACGAAGCGGCGTGCGTATTGCGTGCACGCGCGTTCGGGTACAATCGCCGCGAACGCCGAGCCGATTCCAGCCCATGCCGAACGAGGTCGCCTCCTCCTCCCTCAAAGCGCAGATCCTGGCGGAGGCATTGCCGTACATCCAGCGCTTTCACGACAAGGCGATCGTCATCAAGTACGGCGGAAACGCCATGACCGAGCCGCAGCTGAAGGCGGGGTTTGCGCGGGACGTCGTGATGCTGAAGCTGGTCGGGATGAATCCCGTCATCGTGCACGGCGGCGGACCGCAGATCGGCGACCTGCTCAAGACGATGGGCATTCCAAGCGAGTTCCGGCAGGGCATGCGCGTGACCGACGAAAAGGTGATGAACGTCGTCGAGATGGTGCTGGGCGAGCTCAACCAGGAAATCGTCGGACTGATCAACCAGTATGGCGGCCGCGCGGTGGGTTTGACCGGGCAGGACGGCGCGTTCATTCACGCGCGCAAGATGCTGCTCAAGAGCGACACCACCCAGGGCAATCTCGTCGACATCGGCCTGGTCGGTGAAATCGAGAAGATCGACCCCGAGCTGATCAATCTGCTCGATTCGCGCGACTTCATCCCCGTCATCGCGCCGATCGGCGTCGGGACGGATGGCGAGGCGTACAACATCAACGCGGACCTCGTCGCCGGCAAGCTCGCCGAAACGCTGAACGCCGAGAAACTGGTGCTGATGACGAATACGACCGGCGTGCTCGACAAGAACGGCACGTTGCTGACCGGGCTGACGGCCAGCGAGATCGAGGCGCTGTTTGCCGACGGGACGATACACGGCGGCATGTTGCCGAAAATCGGTTCCGCGCTCGACGCGGTGAAGAACGGCGTGAAGAGCTCGCACATCATCGACGGCCGCGTCGAACACGCACTGCTGCTGGAGGTGCTGACCAACGAAGGGGTCGGCACGATGATCAAGGCGGACTAGGTCGTTCTGCGCCTGGCATCAGGCGCCGGGCGGGTGAGGTTGAACGTCGAGCGTGCGGGGCGCCATGCCCGGCGCGCGACACCCGAAAGATTTGTCAGGGGGCACAATGGCGATCAAACCCGGCGAGCGACGGTTACAGATCCTGCAGACGCTGGCGGCGATGCTTGAAACGCCGCGCGGCGAGAAGATCACCACCGCCGCGCTGGCGGCAAGGCTGCAGGTCTCGGAGGCGGCGCTTTACCGCCATTTCGCCAGCAAGGCGCAGATGTTCGAGGGCTTGATCGAATTCATCGAGTCGACGCTGTTTTCGCTCGTCAATCGCATCACGACGGATACCACCGATGGCGTCGCGCAGGCGACGCAGATCGTGGCGGTGTTGCTGGGTTTCGCCGAAAAGAATCCGGGCATGACGCGCGTTCTGATCGGCGACGCGCTGGTCAACGAGGACGAGCGCCTGCAGGCGCGCATGAACCAGCTCTATGATCGCGTTGAGGCGGCGCTGCGCCAGGCACTGAAAATCGCACATGCCGGGGGAAGCTGGACGGGCGATGCGCCGGCCGACGCCAACGTCCTGCTCGCCTTCGTCGTCGGGCGGTGGATGCTCTTCGCCAAGAGCGGCTTCAAGCGCCTGCCGCAGGAAGGCTGGGAGGCGCAGCGCAAGTACCTGTTCGCCTGAACCAGTCCGCGCGCCTGGACTGCAGAATCCTGGCCCGACGATGGCGAGCGCCGACACGCTCCTGAAGCAGGCGCGCCGGGCGCTGGCGGCGGGTACTCCGGCCGCGGCGGCTGCGTTCGTCGAGCAGGCGCTGGCGAAAA
>CAWGEB010000007.1:0-418183 GCA_963821485.1 uncultured beta proteobacterium | reverse complement strand
CGAGCGGTTCTGGTCCGAGCGGCTGGATCAGCTGGCAACCTTTCTGGAGCGAGAACCATGTCCACCAAACCAAGCCTCACCATCCGGCGGCGTCTCAACGCCTCGCCGGAAAAGGTCTTCAGCGCCTGGACGGACCCGCAAAAAATAGCGCGCTGGATGGGGCCGAGCTTCGCACAAGTGCTGACGGCCGAAAGCGACCCCCGGATCGGCGGCCGCTATCGCATCGTCCTGCAAGCGGCCGACGGCGAACAGCACGACGTCAGCGGTACCTATCGTGAAGTCGTGGCCAACAAACGCCTCGTTTACCTGGGCCTGGCGCAGCACGCCGGAGCGCGAGTCGCTCGTGACGGTCGACCTGCGGCCCGATGGCGACGGCACGACACTGACGTTGACCCACGAACAGTTCTTCGACGAGGACGCGCGCGACCGTCACAATGACGGCTGGGTCACGACGCTCGACAAGTTCGAAAAATTCCTGGCCTGAGGAAAGACAGATGCAAGCACACAAGGTCGTTACACAAAGCGATTGGATCGAGGCCCGCCGGACCCTGCTCGCCCAGGAAAAGCAATTCACGCGGGATCGCGACGCCTGACCCGCAATCGCCGCGAACTGCCGTGGGTGCGGATAACGAAAACTACCTGTTCGACGGCCCCGCGGGCAACAAACGGCTGGCGGACCTGTTTCGCCGGCAAAGCGCAGCTCATCGTCCAGCACTTCATGTTCCATCCCGACTGGACCGCCGGTGCAAGAGCTGCTCGTTCTGGGCCGACAATTACGAGCGCGTGCAATTCCGCACCTTGCGGCCCGCGATACCACCTGGTCGGCGTCTCGCGGCGCCGCTCGCCAAGATCGAGGCGTTCCGCGGGCGCATGGGATGGACCTTCCCCTGGGTCTCGTCGGCCGCCAATAGCTTCAGCCGCGATTTCGGCGTCGCCTTCACACCAGACGATTTCGCGCCGGTACGACGCGCTACAAATTACGGCACCCACCGCTTCACCATCGAGGACGTGCCCGCCATCAGCGTCTTCTTCAGGACCGATGGCGGCCAGGTCTTCCACACCTACTCCTCCTATTCGCGTGGCCTGGACATGATGAACGGCGCCTATCACTACCTCGATATCATGCCCAAGGGGCGCGACGAGGAGGGACTGCCGTCCACGATGAACTGGCTGCGGCTACGCGATGAGTACGGCCGCTGAGCAGGCGGCCGGAGCGGCGCCTAGACCGCGTTCAGTTTGAGTTGAATCAGGAACGCGGTCTAGATTCTGTATCTGGCCGCGTTTTCGACGGAAAACCGGTGTCCACTTTTCCTAAGAACGCTTCTAGCGCGTCGGAACGGGCGTGGCGCCGCGATAGTCGTAAAAACCGCGCTGGGTCTTGCGGCCGAGACAGCCCGCATCGACGTATTTCATCAGCAACGGACAAGGCCGGTATTTGAAGTCCGCCAGCCCCTCATGCAGCACCTGCATGACCGACAAGCAGACATCGAGGCCGATGAAATCGGCAAGTTCGAGCGGTCCCATCGGATGATTGGCGCCGAGCTTCATCGCCGTGTCGATGCCATCGACCGAGCCGACGCCCTCGTAAAGCGTGTAGATCGCCTCATTGATCATCGGCAGCAGGATGCGGTTGACGATGAAGGCGGGAAAATCCTCCGACACCGTGACGGTCTTGTTGAGTTTGCCCACAAAGGTCTTGGTCGCCTCGAAGGTTTCGTCCCCGGTGGCGATGCCACGGATCAACTCGACCAACTCCATCACCGGGACCGGATTCATGAAATGAATGCCGATGAAACGTTCCGGCCGATCGGTCACGGTGGCAAGCCGGGTGATCGAAATCGACGAAGTGTTCGAACCCATGATCGCGTCCGGCTTCAGCACCGGACAAACCCGCGCGAGGATCGCCCGCTTGACCTCCTCTTTCTCGGTCGCCGCCTCGATCACCAGATCGACGTCGGCAAAGGCGTCAAGACTGAGGGCCGGCAAAATACGCTTGAGCGCGCTCTTGCGATCGTCTTCGCTAATGCGCTTGCGACCCACCTGCCGCGCCATATTGCCGCTGATCGTCGCCAGGCCGCTGTTGACGCGGTCTTCGGAAACGTCGTTGAGCATCACGTCGAAGCCGGCCAAGGCGCAGACATGGGCTATGCCGCTGCCCATCTGGCCCGCGCCTACGATCCCAACTTTTTGGATATTGACCGGCATCTATTTACCCGTGCCCTATTCTTCTAGCTCACTATCCCAAGGCTGTCATTGCCGAAGTCGTCACGGACGCTATGTCATGACCTGAGCTTCGCCAATTCGTCATTGAGTTCCGGCAGTGCAGTGAAAATATCGGCGACCAAGCCGAAATCCGCGACCTGGAAGATCGGCGCTTCCTCATCCTTGTTGATGGCGACGATCACCTTGGAATCCTTCATGCCGGCAAGATGTTGGATCGCGCCGGAAATACCGGCGGCGATGTAGAGCTCTGGCGCCACCACCTTGCCGGTCTGGCCGACCTGCCAATCGTTCGGCGCATAGCCCGCATCGACCGCGGCGCGCGAGGCGCCGACGGCGGCGCCAAGCTTGTCGGCAACCGGCTCGACATATTTCGCGTAATTCTCGCGCGATTCGATGGCGCGACCGGCCGAGATGATGATCTTCGCCGAGGTCAGTTCCGGCCGTTCGGATTTCGACAATTCCTCTCCGACGAAGGACGACACGCCAGGATCGGCCGCCGGCGTGGCGGCCTCGATAGGCGCGGAACCGCCCTCGGGTGCCGCCGCAAAAGAGGCGGTGCGCACCGTAATGACCTTGATCTTGTCCTGCGACTTCACGGTCTGAATCGCGTTGCCCGCATAGATCGGCCGCTCGAAGGTGTCGGGCCCGTCGACCTTGGTGATTTCCGAGATCTGCATCACGTCGAGCAGTGCCGCAACGCGCGGCAAGGTATTCTTCATGGTTGTCGTCGCCGGCGCGATGATGGCGTCGTAGCTCGGCGCCAGCGAAACGATCAGCGCCGCAAACGACTCCGCCAGGATGTGCTGGTAAGACGCCGCATCGGCCAGCAGCACTTTTGCCACGCCCTTCAGCTTCGCGGCCGCCTCGGCAACCGACCGGCAGTCTTTGCCCGCAATCAGGACATGGACGTCGCCGCCAATGGCCGTGGCGGCGGTGAGCGCCTTGTTGGTCGCATCTTTCAAAATCTTATTGTCGTGTTCAGCGATTAGCAGCGTTGTCATCACACCAGCCCAATTTCTTTCAACTTGGCGACAAGTTCCTGCACCGAGGCGACTTTGATGCCGCCCTTGCGACCCGCCGGTTCGATGGTCTTCAACACCGCAAGTCGCGGCGCCGGATCGACGCCGAAATCAGCGGGTGTCTTTTCCTCGATCGGCTTCTTCTTGGCCTTCATGATGTTAGGCAATGAGGCATAGCGCGGTTCGTTGAGACGAAGATCGGCCGTCACGATCGCGGGGCCCTTCAGCTTGATCGTCTGCAGGCCGCCATCGACTTCGCGGGTCACCGTGACGTCGTCGCCCTCGATGACGAGCTTCGAGGCGAACGTGCCTTGCGGCCAGTTCAACAGCGCTGCCAGCATCTGTCCGGTCTGATTGCAGTCGTCATCGATCGCCTGCTTGCCGAGAATGATCAAGCCCGGCTTTTCAGCATCGGCCACGCCTTTCAACAGCTTGGCGACCGTCAGCGGCTCGACCGGACCATCGACCTTGACCAGGACACCGCGGTCGGCGCCCATCGCGAGTGCGGTTCGGATCGTGTCCGTTGCCTGTTGAGGGCCGATCGAAACGGCGATGATCTCGGTGGCCTTGCCGGCCTCCTTCAGCCGAATGGCTTCCTCGATGGCGATCTCGTCGAATGGATTCATCGACATTTTGACGTTGGCAAGGTCAATCCCGGAGCCATCGGATTTGACGCGAATCTTGATGTCTTTATCGACCGCACGCTTCACGGCCACGAGAATTTTCATGTTCTGATCTCTTTCACCCGCTCCGGTCAGCGCCCGCGCAAAGCCGCGCAACCTACTGGTCAGGCCGGCGTAGTGTCAACGTGTTGCGTCGCACCAATGAAGTGTGCCGGACGGCCTGGCCCTACCGGTTCTTTCCAGGCGCCCACAGGACGTCGACTGCGCCCTTGTCATTGACGTATCGCCCGGCCACGAACAGGAAGTCCGACAGCCTGTTCACATATTGCAGCGCCGGCGCCGAGACCGGTTCCTTGTCGGCGAGCGCAACCATGACGCGCTCGGCGCGGCGGACCACCGTCCGGGCCAGATGAAGATAGGCCGCGGCCGCGGTTCCTCCCGGCAGGATGAAAGAAGTCAACGGCGCGAGCTCGGCATTGAGCGCGTCGATCTGCGCCTCGAGCCAGGCAACCTGTGCGGCAGTGGCGGTCAGCTTTTCCCCGCCGGGACCCTTGCCCTGATCGACGGTGGCAAGGTCGGCCTCGACGTCGAACAGATCGTTTTGGATGCGCGCCAGCATGGGGTCGAGCGCGGCGTCGCCTTCAGTATGCAGGCGGGCGACGCCGATGACCGCATTGGCCTCGTCAAGGGTGCCGTAAGCCTCGATGCGCAAATCGTATTTCTTGCGCCTTTCGTTGTTGCCGAGCGACGTCATGCCGGCATCGCCCGTGCGTGTGTAGATACGATTGAGAACGACCATTGGGAATGACTCGTCAGCGGCCCATGGTCCATAACGTGACCATGACGATGATAATGGCAACGAATTGCAGAAGGACGCGCCAGCGCATCAGCCGTTGCGACGTATTCGGCGAACCGCCGCGCATCATGTTGACGAGGCCGAGCAACAGCACGACCGCAACGGCGCCGATCGCAAGCGGGATGACGTAATAAGACAGCAACTCAGCCATGGGGTGCTCTTATCACCGGCTCAACGGCGGTGCCATGTTCAATTGAGCGCCGCAATGCTCCCGTTCAGCGCCGCCGCGTAGCCAACCCAGACCAAGTACGGCGTCAGCAACAATCCGGCGAACCGATCGATGCGCAGGAATGCGATAAGGGTCGCCGCAAGGCAGACCAGAAGCGCCGCAATCACGCCGAGCGCAAATTTCGGCGCTTCCAATCCAAAAAATACCGGTGACCAAAGCGCGTTGAGTGCCAGTTGCAGGCAAAAGAGGCGCAACGCCCGGGAGCGCGCGGGGTCTGCCGGCATCTCGGCAATTCGCCACGCCGCCACTGCCATCAGCACGTAAAGCACGGTCCAGACTGGTCCGAACAAGCCGTTCGGAGGATTGAACCAGGGCTTGGTCAAGCCGGCATACCAAGTCGGTATTTTCGGCAAAGTCACCAACGACCCGACGGCGCCGACGGCGAATACGACAGCGAGCCAAATCAGCAGGGTGAGCCAGCGCCGCGACCCACGGTGACCATCGATTATCGTCATGTCATTCATCAGATGCCTGGCGATCTGATGGACCGGTCATGTGACGCGGCCGTTGCCGAGTTCGGCCTAAATGAGGTGACGCAGTCCACTTCATCAGTTTGAGCCGTCCAGCAACCGTCGGGCGATGAGGTCTATCGCTTCTTGTCATCGCCGATCGGATCAGTTCGAGCCGTCCAACAGTCGTCGGGCGATGACCTGTGCCTGAATTTCGGCAGCGCCTTCGAAGATGTTCAGGATGCGGGCATCGCAGAGAATGCGTGACGCCGGATATTCGAGCGCAAATCCGTTGCCGCCATGGATCTGGACGGCATTGTCGGCAGCCGCCCAAGCGACGCGCGCGGCCAGGAGCTTCGCCATGCCCGCTTCCAGATCGCAACGCCGGCCGGAGTCCTTCTGGCGCGCGGCATAATAGGTCAATTGCCGCGCGATCATGATCTCCGTCGCCATCATCGCGATCTTGTCGGAAACGCGCGGGAATTTCAGGATTTTGTCGCCGAATTGAATGCGGCTTTCGGCATAGCCCATGGCCTGATCCATCGCCGCCTGGGCAACGCCGATGGCGCGCGCCGCGGTCTGGATGCGGGCCGATTCGAAGGTCTGCATCAACTGCTTGAAGCCCAGGCCCTCGACTCCGCCGAGTAGATTCTCCGCCTTCACTTCGAAGCCGTCGAAGCCGATCTCATATTCCTTCATGCCGCGATAACCGAGCACTTCGATCTCGGTCCCCGACATGCCTTCGGCCGGGAACGGGTCGGCATCGGTGCCGCGCGGCTTTTCCGCCAGCAACATCGACAATCCGCGATAACCCGGCTGCTTGGGGTCGGTGCGCACCAGCAAAGTCATCAGATCGGCACGGACCGGATGGTGCGAGTGGTCAGCGGTCGCGACGCCGGTGCGCATCGAGACATGAACGCGGTGACATTCATGCGCAGCATCGCCGCGCTGCGCGACTACTTCGTCGACATTGCCGCAGCCGGCCTGCGCAACGCAGCTTTCATCGAACTGAGGTGCCTGGGCATTGCCGCCGAACGGCGCATGTTGCAGGCAACGCGCGGCGTGAACACTCATCGCGGTGCGATCTTTACCCTCGGATTGCTGGCTGCCGCCGTCGGTCGGACGAAGGCACGCTCGTTGCCGCTCTCCGATGCCTTTATCCGCGCTCAAATCGGCGACTGGCGGCGTGACATCATTGCCGTCTCGGCCGACGGCGCGACCGCTTCGCACGGCCGCCTGGTCGCTGCGCGCTATGGTGTCTCCGGTGCGCGCGGCGAAGCCGCGAATGGATTTCCCGCAGTATTCGAAATTGCGCTCCCCGCACTGCGCGAAGCGCTCGCCCGTGGCGCCGACGCCGAGCGAGCGCAGTTGCATGCCCTGTTCCATCTGCTCGCGCAACTAGGCGACACCAACGTTCTGTATCGCGCCGGCAAGGAGGGATTGGCGCTCGTTCGCAATGGCGCAAGCGACTTTCTCGCGGCGGGGAGCGTCTTTGATCGTGAGTGGCGACCCCGCGCCGAAGCCTTGCATCGTCGCTGCTGCGCCGCACGCGCCTCACCCGGTGGATCGGCCGATATGCTCGCCGCCGCGTGGTTCGTCCATCGGGTCCAGACCATGCCCGCATGAGTCTGGCCATCCTGTGTCCCGGCCAAGGCGCGCAGCACGCCGGAATGCTCGACCTGCTGGGCGACGACAAGCGCGCCGCGGATGTGTTCGAGCAGGGCGCCGCCGCGCTGGGTGTCGATCCGCGATGCTGGCTGAACGATCCCGGTCAACTGTACCGTAATGCCGCTGCGCAACCGTTGCTGTGCCTGTCCGCGTTGGCGAGCTGGGCGGCGATCAAGGATGCGCTACCGAACCCCGTTGCGATTGCGGGCTATAGCGTCGGCGAGCTGGCGAGCTACGCCTGCGCAGAGGCGCTCGATGCGGCGGAGGTTGCCCGTCTTGCCGCGACTCGCGCGCGACTCATGGATGCCGCCGCCGAGCGCCCGGGGGGACTGGTCGCGCTGCAAGGCATGCGGCGCGAGCCGATTCTCGCCCTGTGCAAGGCGCACGCTGCGACGATCGCCATCGCGATCAGCGACGACAGCTTCGTTGTCGGTGCCTATGTCGAAGGACTTGCGGCCCTTGCTGCCGATGGCGAACTCCAAGGCCTCAAGGTAACGCAACTCAAGGTCGGCGTGGCCGCGCACACGCCGTTGCTGGCGGCTGCGGTCGGGCCATTCCGGCAGGCGCTCGAGCGTTCCCGCATCGGCAATGCGAGGTTGCCAGTGGTCGCCGGGATCAACGGTGCCCTGGTACACCGGCGCGAGGCCGCAATCTCGACGCTCGCGGCGCAAGTGGCAACGGCGATCGAATGGGGAAACTGCCTTGACGCGCTTTTCGAGCACGGCGCTCGGGTATTTCTGGAATTGGGCCCTGGCAACGCGCTGTCACGCATGGTGCAGGCACGCTTTGGCGAAGAAGTGGACGCACGTTCACTCGCCGATTTTCGTTCGCTTGCCGCCGCGACAGCATGGGTCGACCGCCGCTTGGGTTGACCAGCACCCGTCGAGTCATCGCATGCCGATCGATGCGCTGCTGATAAGATTCGCATGATGAAACTCGCTACCTGGAACGTAAATTCGCTCAACGTCCGGCTGCCGCGGCTGCTCAACTGGCTCGCTGCCCATCAGCCTGACGTGATCGGCTTGCAGGAAACCAAGCTCGACGATGCGCGCTTCCCGGCGATGGAGATCGCCGCCGCCGGCTACAAGGCGAATTTCCACGGCCAGAAGACGTACAACGGCGTCGCGATCCTGTCGCGCATGTCCGTGGCGGACGTGGCGCCGGGGATGCCGCAGTTTGCGGACGACCACAAGCGCGTGCTCGCGGCGACCGTCGGCGACATCCGCTTCGTCTGCTTGTACGTTCCGAACGGCCAGTCGGTCGATTCGGACAAGTACCAGTACAAGCTGCGCTGGCTTGCGGCGGCCACCGCGTACCTGCGCGACGAGCTTGCGCGCCATCCGCGTCTCGCCGTTGTCGGTGATATCAACATCGCGCCGGAAGATCGCGATGTGCACGACCCCGAACTCTGGCGAGGCCAGGTCCTTTGCACCGACGCCGAGCGCGCCGCGTTCCGCGACTGGCAGAGCCTCGGGCTCAAGGACGCGTTCCGCATGTTCGAGCAACCCGAAAAGACCTTCAGCTGGTGGGATTACCGGCAGCTCGCGTTTCCCAAGAACCAGGGACTTCGCATCGACCACATCCTGCTTTCGGCCGCACTGGCGGAGACCTGCACCGTCCTGCCGCATCGATCGGCAGGAGCGCAAGGGCGAAAAGCCCTCCGATCACGCCCCGGTCATCGCCGAACTGGCGCTATAGCTGTCCCGCTGCCTGGTAGACTCCGCGTCGCAACCGTCGCGACCTGAAGCGCATTGCATGGTCTTCGCATCGCCCATTTTCCTTTTCCTGTTCCTGCCGCTGGTGCTCGCGGCGTATTTCGCCTTGCCGCGGCGCTGGGGCAACGCCGTGCTGGTCGCGGCCAGCGTCGTGTTCTACGTGTGGGGCGAGGGCGCGACCGTTGCGCTGGTGCTCGCATCCGTCGCATTCAACTGGGCAATGGGCAGGAAAATCGGCGACGCCGGAGACACGGCCACGCGGCGCCGGTGGCTCACGCTCGCCATCGCCGGCAACCTGGTTCTTCTCGCGGTATTCAAGTACGCCAACTTCGCGGTCGCCAACGTCAACGATGTCCTCGGTGCGCTCGGCTGGGGCACCCTCGCCATCGCCGCAATTCCGTTGCCGCTGGGCATCTCCTTCTTCACATTCCACTCAATTTCCTACGTCGTCGACCTGTATCGCGGGAACGCCACGCCACAGCGCCGCGTCGCCAGCTTCAGCCTGTACATCCTGCTGTTCCCGCAACTCATCGCCGGGCCGATCATCCGCTACAAGGACATCGCCGCGCAACTCGCGCCTCGCGACCGGCACTGTGACGACTTCGTCGAGGGCGTCCGGCGCTTCGTCATCGGCCTGGGCAAGAAGGTGCTCGTCGCCAACACGCTGGGCAACGTCGCCGATCAGGTGTTCGGTATCGCACCGCACGAACTGAACACGCCCGCGGCTTGGCTCGGCATCGTCTGCTATACGTTGCAAATCTACTTCGACTTCTCCGGCTATTCCGACATGGCGATCGGACTCATGCGCATGTTCGGCTTTCGCGTTCTCGAGAATTTCAACTATCCGTACATCGCGCAGTCGATCCGCGAGTTCTGGCGTCGGTGGCACATTTCGCTGTCGAACTTCTTTCGCGACTACCTGTACATACCCCTCGGCGGCAACCAGCGCGGCCGGATGCGCACCTACGTCAACCTGACGATCGTGTTCCTGCTGTGCGGCCTGTGGCACGGAGCGAGCTGGACCTTCATCGTCTGGGGCGCGTGGCACGGAGTGTTCCTGATCGTGGAGCACGCCGGGCTCGGCAACTGGCTCGAGCGCGCATGGCGGCCGCTGCGGCACGCGTACGCGCTCGCGGCGGTCGTCGCTGGATGGGTCCTGTTCCGCTGCGACACGCTGCTCCACGCCGGCGCGTACTACGCGGCGCTGGGCGGCGCGGGCGCTCCCACCCACGCCAAATTTCCGCTGCCCATGTATCTCGACCCGCTTGTCGCCACGACCCTCGCCGTAGCGGTGATCGGCGCGATGCCGGTCGGACGCGCCCTCGGACGTGCGCTCGATCGCGCCGCGCCGACGCGGCACTCGATGACGACACTCGCCCTGATCGGCGAATGGTCTTGGCTGGCGCTGGTGCTGGTCGCGTCTTGCTCGGCGCTCGCCGGCGGCACATATAATCCATTCATCTACTTTCGATTCTGAGTATGGCTCTGGCATCCTCCGGATTCCTCCCCGATCGACCGCGCCCGACGTGGTTCGGCAACGCGCTTGCGGCATTGTTCCTCGGCATCCTCGCTCTCGGTTTCGCGGGATCGCTCCGGACGTCAGGCGAGGGAAATACCGTTGTCGAAAATCGGGAGGTCGAACCGATGCCGCCATTCCCCGTCAACCGCGCCGCGTTGCGCGAATACCCCGTCCGTTTCGAGCGTTCTTTCAACGACCGTTTCGGCCTGCGTACGACGCTGTTCAGATTCGATCACTGGGTGAAAGCCGTCGCCTTCGGCGTCTCGCCGGTTTCGAAAGTGCTCATCGGCAAAACGGGATGGCTATATTTTCGAGGCGAGGACGCCCGCGCGCTCGAACGATGGTATCGCGGCACCGAGACCATCCCCGACGCGACGATCGAAGCGCTGCGCGACGAATTCCTGCGCCGTCACGATTTCCTCGCGAGTCGCGGGATTCCATACGTGGTCGTCGTCGTCCCCGAGAAATATTCGGTGTACCCGGAATTTCTCCCG
This sequence comes from uncultured beta proteobacterium, assembly GCA_963821485.1. Classification (GTDB taxonomy): domain Bacteria; phylum Pseudomonadota; class Gammaproteobacteria; order Burkholderiales; family Casimicrobiaceae; genus PALSA-1003. The sequence continues at coordinate 407,388 of CAWGEB010000007.1, read as the reverse complement.
GACTGGGCGACGCAGATCGCGTCACGGACGCCGCTCGATCGCCTGGTCACGGAAGTTGCCCGCTACCCGCAGCTTTCTTTCCTCGATTTGCGCGGTCCGCTTCGAGCGGCGAAGGGCAGCGACAGGCTCTACTATCAAACCGATTCGCACTGGAACTATCTGGGCGCGATGGTCGGCTACCGGGGGCTCATGTCCACGGTCCAGCAGGCGTTGCCGGGATTGGTCGCTGCGCCGGCAAAGCGGCCGCCGTATGTACCGGAATCCGACTACTACAGCGGCGACCTGGCGCAAATGCTGGGGTTGACGCGGCAGTTCCGGGAGGCCGACATCGCGCCGCTCGGCAGGGTCGACGCGACACCGGGGGTCCGATGCGCCCAGCGCGACGCGTCGCCGGATGCGCCGGGCGTCGAAACCTACGTCTTCCGCTGCCCGAACGCGCCACGCCACACTGCGCTGGTGTATCGCGACTCGGCGGCGATTTGGTTCATACCGATGCTGGCCCAGAATTTTTCTCGAACGACATTCGTGAGATCGCTAGGATTCGAGCCAGAACTGATCGAGCGATTGCAGCCGGATATCGTCATCCAGGAAATGGTGGAGCGCACGCTGCCGGGGGTCATCGGCTCCCTGCTCAAACGCTAAGGAAACTAAGTCCTTCAGCGCTTTTCCGCGTCGAGCTTGAGTTCCTGAATCTTGCGCGTCAGTGTGTTGCGTCCCCAACCGAGCCGCTGCGCCGCTTCCATCCGATGCCCGCCGGTGTGCGCGAGCGCGCGCACGATCAAGGTTCGCTCGAATTCCTTTTCGAGGCGATCGCCGACGGCAAGTTCGCCTCGGGCGAGGGCCTGAGCCAGTTCGCGGTCGAGCGCCTGCTGCCAGTTGCTTTCGTCGTCCGGCGCATTCGAGCCGGGCGCGGTACGGACTTCAGGGGGCAGATCACCCATATCGACTTTCTGGCCCGGCGCCATCACCGTCAGCCAGTGACAGATGTTCTCGAGCTGGCGGACATTGCCGGGAAACGCAAAGGTCGACAGCAGCCTCAGTGCCTGCTCGGTGAGCTGCTTGGGCTCGACTGCGAGTTCGCGCGCGCTTTTCTGCAGGAACTGGCGAGCGAGCGGCGCGATGTCCTCGGCCCGCTCGCGCAGCGGTGGCAGGCGCAAGCGGACGACGTTGAGCCGGTGCATAAGGTCCTCGCGGAATAGGCCCTGCCGCACGCGTTCCTCGAGGTTCTGATGCGTCGCCGCGATGATGCGTACGTTGGCCTTGAGCGGAGCGTGGCCACCCACCCGATAGTATTCGCCGTCGGCCAGCACCCGCAGCAGCCTGACCTGGAGATCGGGCGGCATGTCGCCGATCTCATCGAGGAAAAGTGTGCCGCCCTCCGCCTGCTCGAAGCGTCCGCGGCGCGAACTTTGCGCACCGGTGAAGGCCCCGCGTTCGTGCCCGAACAATTCCGACTCGAGCAGGTCCTTCGGTATCGCCGCCGTGTTGATCGCGACGAATGGACCCGCCGCGCGCGGACTGTGCCGGTGCAACGCGTGCGCGACGAGTTCCTTGCCGGTACCGGATTCGCCAGTGATGAGCACCGTCACGTGCGATTGCGACAGTCGTCCGATCGCCCGGAACACTTCCTGCATCGCGGGCGCCTGGCCGAGCATTTCAGGCGCATCGGCCGAACTCGGCGTCGCGGCTGCGGCAACGGCCACGTCGCTGCCCGCCCGCCGGATCAGTGCAATCGCGTGATCGACGTCGAAGGGCTTGGCCAGATACTCGAACGCGCCACCCTGGAATGCTGCGACGGCACTGTCCAGGTCCGAATACGCGGTCATGATGATGACCGGAATGCGCGGATGCTGCTCCTTGATCTTGTTGAGCAGCATCAGGCCGGATTCGCCCGGCATGCGGATGTCCGACACCAGGACCTGCGGCTGGCTGTGTTGAAGCGCCTGCATCACTTCGATGACCGACGCGAACGTCTTGAACGGAATGCCTTCACGCGCGAGCGCTTTCTCGAGCACCCAGCGGATGGACCGATCGTCATCGACAACCCAGACCGCCTTCACCGCCGCTCCCGCGGGAATCTCGCGGTCATCATATGCATGCATGTCATCACTCACAATCTACGCGGTACTGCGATTGAACTCCAGTGGCAGCAGGATGGTGAACACCGTGTGCCCAGGCACGCTTTCGCAATCGATGGCACCGTTGTGTTGCGCGATGAAAGTCTGGGCGATCGTCAGGCCCAGTCCACTGCCACCCTCGCGCCCCGATACCAGCGGAAAAAAGATCTTGTCGCGAATCGATTCCGGCACGCCGCTGCCGTTGTCTTCGATTGATAGCGCCAGCGCCAACCGGTGGCGTCTCTTGGCCAGCGTGACGCCGCGCGCGACGCGCGTGGTCAGCCGGATCTGCGGTCCCGACGCGCCTTCCAGCGCCTGTGCGGCGTTGCGCACGACGTTGAACACCGCCTGCGTCAGCTGTTCCGGATCGGCCTCGAATTCGGGGAGACTGATGTCGAAATCGGAGATGACCGAAATGCGCGGAAACTCGGCCTGCACCACACTGCCGACGCGAGCGAGGATCTCGTGGATGTTCGTGCGCCGGTACTTAGGCAGGCGATGCGGCGTCAGCATGCGGTCGACCAGCGTCTGCAACCGGTCCGCCTCGCCGATGATGACCTGCGTGTACTCGATCAGGGGCGGCCGATCGAGTTCGCGTTCGAGCAATTGCGCCGCGCCGCGAATGCCTCCCAGCGGATTCTTGATCTCGTGCGCGAGGCCGCGGATGAGGTCGCGATTGGCCTGCTGCTGCTCGAGCAGTCGTTCTTCGCGCGCAATCTTGAGCTGCTGGTCGATATGCCGGCATTCGAGCAGCAGCGTGGCGTCGACGGTGTCGATGACCGACACCGTGCACGATAGATGCAACCTTGGCTTGCCGGCAGCGCCGAGCTCGATTTCCTGCTCGGTGTATGAAGCCCCGTTGGCGAGCGCCTTGTCGATCGCCTGAAACAGGGCCTGGGCGTCGCCGAAGATCAGCCGTACCGGATTCCCGACGAGCTGGCGCCGCGAGAGCTCGAACAGGTTTTCCGCAGCCGGATTCGCATAACAGACGTGCAAATCGTCCGTCAGCAGCAGCGCTGCCGTCGCCAGCAGTTCCAGCCCGGCATACGCGGCTAGGCTGTCATCGATCGGAAAGAAGAGAGGCTGACCCTGCATCGCATGTCATCGGGAAGGGGCAGCAATGATAGTAGCAATATCCGCGCCCGAAGGGCGCGGGGCATCACGCCCCCATGCAGGGCTGATGCAACGGTACCTTAGCGCAGCGCGGCGAGTTCCTTGCGCAGCGCTTCGATGTTTTTTTCGTGCAGGGTAACCGCTTGCCGGAGCTTGGCGAGCCGGTCTGCGTATCGCTGCGCGTTGGCCTGCTCTTCGGGCAGCGGCGGCGGCGCGCCGTCGCCATAGGCCGCGCGCGACTCCGCGAGTAGCTTTTCTTCGGTCGTGAGTTCGTCGGTCAGCACCTTGCGCCGCATGTCGTCCCGACCACGCTGCGTGTCGGCATCCACCCTGGGAAAGCCGGCGGGCGTCGGCGTCGCCTTCGCCGAGCCACCGCGCTGCGCTTCGCTGCCGATGTCGCAGGAAAGTTTCTTCCAGCCTTTCTCCGGCGCAACGTTGATGTAGTGAATGTTGCCCTCGGAATCGACGATACTTGCAGACCGGAGGCGAAGACTGCGCGTGCACAATCGTGGGAATGCCGGCGAGCAGCACGCACCAGCAGATGGCGCGCCTGCACCAGGCAGCAGCAGTAAGGGTATTCGCGGCCATTGCGCCGCAGTGTATCAAAAAGCCGCCTGGGGGACGGCCCGGGCAGCCTCTGGCGGGCTGCCCGGAGCCCCGCCGTGCGGCTACAGGCTGTAATACATGTCGAACTCGATCGGATGGGTGGTCATCCGGAAGCGGGTGACCTCCTCCATCTTCAGCGCGATGTAGCCGTCGATCATGTCGTTCGAGAATACGCCGCCGCGGGTGAGAAATTCGCGGTCCTTGTCGATATAGTCGAGCGCCTCGTCGAGCGAGGCGCACGGATGCGGGATCTTCGCGGCAACCTCTGGCGGCAGGTCGTACAGATTCTTGTCGATCGGATCACCGGGGTGAATCTTGTTCTGTACCCCGTCGAGGCCCGCCATAAGCATCGCCGCGAAGGCCAGATATGGGTTGGCGGTCGGATCGGGGAAGCGCACTTCGACGCGGCGGCCCTTGGGGTTGCTTACGTGCGGGATGCGGCACGCGGCGGAGCGATTCTTCGCGGAGTACGCAAGATTGATGGGCGCCTCGAAACCGGGAACCAGCCGCTTGTAGGAATTGGTGCCCGGGTTGGTGATGGCATTGAGCGCCTTCGCGTGCTTGATCACGCCGCCAATGTAGAACAGCGCGAATTCGGACAGGCCCGCATAGCCGTTCCCGGCAAAAAGGTTCTGGCCCCCCTTCCACACCGACTGGTGCACGTGCATGCCCGACCCGTTGTCGCCCACGATCGGCTTCGGCATGAAGGTCGCGGTCTTGCCGTAGGAGTGGGCGACCATCCAGATCGTGTACTTCAGGATCTGGTTCCAGTCGGCGCGCTTGACCAGCGTGTTGAACTTGGTGCCGATCTCGTTCTGCCCCGACGTCGCAACTTCGTGGTGGAAAACCTCCACCTCGACGCCCTGCTCCTCCAGCGCCAGTGAAATGGCGTTGCGAATGTCCTGCAATTGGTCGATGGGAGGCACCGGAAAGTAGCCGCCCTTGACCGCAGGGCGGTGACCCATGTTGCCGCCTTCGTAATCTTTGCCGGTGGACCACGCCGCCTCTTCCGATTCGATCTTGACGCCGCAGCCGGACATGTCGGCATGCCATGTCACGGAATCGAAAATGAAAAACTCCGGCTCGGGCCCGAAGTAGGCGGTGTCGCCGAGGCCGGTCGACTTCAGGTAGGCCTCGGCCCGCTTCGCGAGCGAGCGCGGGTCCCGGTCGTAACCCTTTCCGTCCGAGGGCTCGACCACGTCACAGGTGATGTTGAGCGTCGTCTCGTCGGTAAACGGATCGATGCGCGCCGAATCCGCATCCGGCATAAGGAGCATGTCGGATGCTTCGATGCCCTTCCAGCCGGCGATCGAGGAGCCGTCGAAGGCATGCCCGTTGTCGAACTTGTCCTGGGTGAACTGTTTCGAAGGAACCTGGACGTGTTGTTCCTTGCCCCGGGTGTCCGTGAAACGAAGGTCGACGAACTTGACGTCCTTGTCCTTGATCGTCTTGAGTACATCAGCGGGCGATGCGGGCATGCGTTTCTCCTGTTGGGACACTGGATGCGTTGGGAATTGCGATGCAAACGCGGAATTTTGCGAGAGAGCTACGTTTAGCAGAAACTATGCCATAAGCCGACGTCGCTGGCACCGGGTCGCCCCAGGGGTCGCGGCCTTCATGCGGGGTCTCGCGACCGCGCCATGCACCACAATGGGTATTATCCACCAAGGCTCGCCTCGCTGTGGTGCAACAAATGCGTTAGCGTGGCGTCTGAGGCGCCAGCACGCCGCCAACTCAGCAGGGTGAGGACCATCCGCGGTGCCGGCCACCACTCGGATTCGGTGCCCACTGGCCAAACCCCGACCGAAGATGGCAGAATTCCCTGATGAACGCCCCGCCACCAGCCGTAGACCCGTCGAGGGCGATTCTCGTTGCGGCGCAGCAACGGGCCCTCCAACGCAGCTTGCCATATTCTGGTGCGGTGACGCCGCCCGAGGCGAGCGCCTTGCTGACCTCGCTTCCGGGCGCGATCCTCATCGACGTGCGAACGCGTGCCGAGTGGGACTACGTCGGGCGCGTTCCGGGCAGCATTCTGATCGAATGGAACACCTATCCTGAAGGTACGCGCAATCCGGCTTTTCTTGAGCAATTGCGCGCCGCAGCGGCCAACGCCGACGCTCCGGTATTGTTCCTTTGCCGCAGCGGACAGCGTTCGGACCATGCCGCCCGCGCTGCGCGCGCGGCCGGCTATACGCACGCCTTCAACGTGCTCGAAGGATTCGAGGGCGACAAGGACGCCTCGGGTCAGCGTGGCCACGTCAACGGCTGGCGCAAGGCCGGGCTGCCCTGGGTTCAGGGATAGAACAGGTAGACCTGGTACCCCGCCTGGCTGGTCGCGCTGGCGTCGATGAAAAGCTTGACAGCAAGTTCTGAATTGCCTGCGATGCCCGCGCGCGGGTCCGCGGCCGCGCTGAGATATTCCTGCGGTGCGAAGGCGCGACGAACCACGACCTGATCCTGCGCATCGGAGAGCGTCAACTCGACATAGGGATAGGCGAGCGGGAAGGACTGGCGATTCCTGATCGTCGACGACAGGATCAGCAGGCCGCGATGCGCCGGGTCAGCCTGCAGGTCCGACGCCTCGATCGACAATCCGGAAATGTCCGTCACCGGACGCACTTCGCATCCGGCAACCGCACACAGCTTGATCAACGTCGGCTTCGCCGTCGGCCAGTGCGCCGCGATGGCGTCGCGAAAATGCAACAGCGCCTGCCCGGCAAGAAGCGCGAGCAAGACGGGGATCGCCAGCACGAGCAACCACGAGGGTACCAGGCGCCGCTCCTGCTTTTCCTGCCATGAGAAACGCTCCGAATAGTCGATCGGCGGGTCCGCAGTCGCCGCGGCGGCCTCGGCATCGTGTTCGGCTTGATCGGCGGCTGCCGCGCTCGCGTCGGTGTCGTCCGCGACCGGCTGCAGCGCCTGCGAACTGCGCAACGTCACCGTGGGCGGACCCAGGGAGGTCTCGTCGAGCGGGAACTCTTCGCGCGCCTGCGGCGCGAGCGACACGAGCGCGGCAACGCCATCGAAGACAGTGTGACAATGGCCGCATCGAACCTGTCCGGCGCGCATCGCCAGTTGCTGCGGCGTGACGCGAAAGGTTGTCTTGCATCCTGGACAACGTGTGAATTTTTCGTCAGGCATCGTCTTTTCGGCTACCCGCCAATGCAACCCATCCTTCCTCCCTGCCGCAGGCGTCGAGTGTAAACCATCGCGCATACGCCGCGGCGACGCTTGCCGCCTGCGCGTCGAGGATGCCGGAGAGAACGATGTGGCCCTTCGCGCGCACGCGTGCAGCCAGCAATGGCGCAAGCAACTCCAACGGATTGGCGAGGATGTTGGCGACGACGACGTCGAAGGCACCGCTCGGTAACGCGTCGGGCGAGCCGAACCAGACCGGCACCGCATTCGCGGCTGCATTGGCACGACTCGCGCGCACGGCCTGCGGGTCGACGTCGACCCCGCTCGCCCCGCCGGCACCGAATTTCATCGCGGCGATGGCGAGAATGCCGGAACCGCAGCCGTAGTCGAGCACCGACGCACCGGGTGCAAGGTTTGCGTCGAGCCAACGCAGGCACAGACGGGTTGTCGCATGGCTGCCGGTGCCGAATGCGAGACCGGGGTCGATGCGCAGGTTGATCGCATCGGCGGCGGCGGGTTCGCACCACGACGGCACGATCCACATGCGTGCGCTGACCTGGATGGGAGCGAACTGCATCTGCGTCTTGCGGACCCAGTCGGTGTCGGGCACCGTTTCGATCGTATGCGGCGGCGACCGGCGGCCAAGCGCGGCCTCGACGCGCCCGAGCATCGTCGCGACATCGGCACCATGTTCGAACATTGCGGTCAGGCGTGTCACCGGCCATGCCGCCGCGTCGGCACCCGGCTCCCCGAAGCGCGCGGCCTCATCGACCGTTCCGGCATTCGCATCGACAGCGTCGACCGAAAGTGCGCCGGACTCGAGCAGGGCGTCGGCCCAGCGCTCGGCCTCGCCACCCGGCGCATCGAAGGACAGCGCGAGATAGGGCATCGAACCGGATCAGGCGGTCTGCTTGCGCTTGGCCATCCGTTGCTCGAGGTAATGGATGGACGTGCCGCCACGCAGGAACGATGCGTCGAGCAGCAGTTCCTGATGCAGCGGAATGTTCGTCTTGATGCCCTCGACGACCATTTCGGACAGCGCGATTCGCATGCGCGCGATCGCCTGCTCGCGCGTGTCGCCATACGCGATGACCTTGCCGATCATCGAATCGTAGTTCGGCGGCACGAAGTAGTTGTGATAGGCGTGCGAATCGACGCGAATGCCCGGGCCGCCGGGAGCGTGATACGACGTGATCCGGCCCGGCGACGGAACGAACGTCTCGGGATCCTCCGCGTTGATCCGGCATTCGATCGCATGGCCACGCCGTACGATGTCGCGTTGGCGGAACGCGAGCTTCTGCCCGGCGGCGACGCGAATCTGCTGCTGCACGAGGTCGATGCCGGTGATGAGCTCCGTGACCGGATGCTCGACCTGGATGCGCGTGTTCATCTCGATGAAGAAAAATTCATCGTCCTGGTAGAGGAACTCGAACGTCCCCGCCCCGCGGTAGCCGATCTTGCGGCATGCCTCGGCGCAGCGTTCGCCGATGCGCGTCAGCGCGCGCAGCGGAATGCCTGGCGCAGGCGCTTCCTCGATGATCTTCTGATGGCGGCGCTGCATCGAGCAATCGCGCTCGAACAGGTACACCGCGTTCTTGAATTCATCGGCGAGCACCTGGATCTCGACGTGCCTCGGCGCCTCGAGGTACTTTTCCATATACACCGCGGGATTGCCGAAGGCGGCCCCCGCCTCGGTCCGCGTCAACCCCACAGCGGACAGCAGCGCGGCTTCGGTATGCACGACACGCATGCCGCGGCCACCCCCGCCGCCGGCGGCCTTGATGATCACCGGATACTTGACGGTGCGCGCGGCCTTGATGATCTCCTTGGGGTCTTCGGGGAGGACACCCTCCGAACCCGGCACGCACGGCACGCCAGCCTTGATCATCGCCACCTTGGCGCTGACCTTGTCGCCCATCAGGCGAATCGTGTCCGGACGCGGTCCGATGAATACGAATCCGCTCTTCTCGATCTTCTCCGCGAAATCGGCGTTCTCGGACAGGAAGCCGTAGCCGGGATGGATCGCTTGTGCATCGGTGACCTCGGCGGCGCTGATGATCGCCGGAATGTTCAGATAGCTCTGGGCCGACGGCGGCGGCCCTATGCACACCGACTCGTCGGCCAGGCGCACGTACTTGGCCTCGGAGTCGGCTTCGGAGTGCACGACCACGGTCTTGATGCCGAGTTCCCGACATGCCCGCTGGATGCGCAACGCGATCTCGCCGCGGTTGGCGATCAGCACTTTGTCGAACAGTTGTCCGGCACTCTTGGTTGCCACGGGAGTCTTCCTAGGGACGGCGCGAAACGGCACGCCGACGTGCGCCGTTCAACCGATCACGACCAGCGGTTGACCATACTCGACCGGTTGGCCGTTCTCCGCGAGGATCGCCTTGACCACGCCTGCCTTGTCGGCCTCGATCTCGTTCATCAGCTTCATCGCCTCGATGATGCACAACGGATCGCCAGCCTTGACGCTGTCACCGACCTCGACGAATGCCTTCGAGCCCGGCGCCCCGGCGCGATAGAAGGTTCCGACCATCGGTGACTTGACGACATGGCCCTCGGCTTCGACCGGCGCGGCCGGTGGCTCCGGCGGCTTGGCGGGGCTTCCGGCGACGACGACCTGCGCCTGTGGCGCCGCCTGAACCGTCGTCGCCTGCGCGCCCGCCTGCGGTGCCCGCGTGATGCGTACCCGCTCCTCACCCTCGGCGATTTCGAGTTCGCCGATATCGGAGCTTTCGAACAATTCAATAAGCGACTTGAGTTTGCGCAGATCCATCGTGGGCCCCTGAGACCGCTTCGCGTCAGCGGTTCACGGCAGGCCGCCGCGATACATGGGCACGCGCTGGCTCGTAGCCTTGCGCTGCGGGGCCGGGCACTTCGCCGCTTCGCCTTAGACCCGCCATAGTTCCCCCCGCCTCATCCCAATCACGCACAATGCTGTGAGTTTGCCGCAGATCGCAACATTTTGTCCAGTGTTCAGGGCCGTAACCGTCGCCAGGACGTTGCCCAGACTCGCTTGGTGCCTGACCCGAAGATTGGAGCACTCACGACAACTGATACCACCATTCGAGGACTCAAAATTACCAAGGCAGTAGCGTGTACTATATCTGTCGTTACAGTAACTTGGCAACAATTGTGCGCAGTTGCTGTGGTTTTAGCGGCCCCAACTGTGTGTGTGCGACCCTGCCTTGCCGATCCAAAATGATGGTAAACGGCAGCGCCACCAGCCGATTGCCAAGGGTCTTCGAGAGTTCGATCGCGCCAAATCCGCCAATCAGCGTCGGGTAGTTCAAGCCGAGCTCCTTGGCAAACTGCTCGACCTTGTCCGTCTGATCGACCGCGATGCCAACGAACTGCAAGCCCCGGGCGCCAAACTCGGTCTGGGCGCGCATGAACTCCGGCATTTCTTCGCGGCAAGGGGCGCACCAGGTCGCCCAGAAGTTGACGACGACGACCTTGCCGCGCCACTGTCCGATGGACTGCTCCTTGCCTGCGACATCCGGTAGCGACAGCGCGAGCAGCGCGGTCGCATCTGCCGGCTCGTCCTGGCGCAGCCCGAAGTACGCCCCCAGGGCCAAGGCAAAGGCCGCAACAGCGCCCAGGGCCACAGTTGTTTTGATGCTGCTCACAATGTAAGAAGCGGCTTACGACGAGTGTGAGCAGTCACACTGTCAGTTGAACCAGATCTTCTTCGGAGGTTCGTCAGCACGCGTCGGGGCCACGTTGGCGGCCGGCAGCGCGACGGTCACGCGTTGTACTTGCGGTGGGTAACAGATGCCGACGTCGGCGCATCCCTGCGACTCGGCGACCACCACGACCCTCTGGCCGGGCGCAGTGTCCTTGAGCGCCAGATTGACGATGACACTGCCGCGGTAGGTCTGGACGCGGCCAAAGAACTGGTCCTCCTTGACCTTTCCATCGGGAAGCGTCGGGACCGCCAACGCGGTCGCGGCGGGCTCGACGCTAAAGTGGATACGGTCGCGATACAGGTAGTAGCCGTCGGCGATCGTGAACCGGGTCTCGATGGTCTCGGGATTGAGCGCACGCGCCGTGAAACGGAACGCCTTGTCCGGCGGAAGCGGGTTCAACTGCGCGAGCGCCGGCAATGCGAGGGCGAGCGCGAGGGCAACGGCGGGCGCCAGCCTGCGCTTCATCGATCTAGCAGGCGGCCGCGGTTTCAGCGGCGATCCAGTCAAGGTATGCGGGCAGACCATGGGTTATGGGGACAGCGACAATCTCCGGAAGTTCGTAGGGATGCCTGGCCCGGATCGCCGCTTCGAGTTGCGGGTACAGCACCGATCGCGTCTTGATCGCCATGGGAGTCTCATCGGCTGTTTCGATTTCGCCGCGCCAGTGATAGAGTGAATGTACCGGCGCGCCGATGTGGATGCACGCGGCCAGCCGGGCTGCGAGAAGTTCGCGCGCGAGCGACTCGGCGGCCTCCCGTTGCGGAAATGTCGTCAGTACCAGCAACGGCGATTGCGGGTCTGCGCGCGACAAGGAGCCTCCATGCGTTTTGTCGTAATGCTGATTGTACTGATTTTCCCCATCCTCGACGTGATGGCGACGATGCGCTTCGCGCGCTGGACCGGGATTCCCGCGGCGGCGCTGATGATCGCGCCGGCCATCGCCGGTTCGCTTCTGCTGCGGCATGAACGCGTTGCCTTTCGCGCGCGGACGCTCGCTGCACTGCGCGGCGACCGGCCGCTGCTCCGCGGGCTCCTCGACAGCGGACGCAAGGTCCTTGCGGCGATTTTGCTGATCGTTCCGGGCATCGTATCCGACTTGATGGCGCTGACGCTGCTGCTGTTGCCGCTCAATATCGGCGCTTCGTTCGCGCCGATGTCGGCAGGCACGGTCCGCCGTCCGCTCGAAGGCGACTTCCGACGCGTGGACTGACTGGATCTAGCGGCCGTAGATCGTCGGCTGCGCCTTGCGGGCGCGCCAGTAGGCCCAGATCATCATCCAGATGCCGGCGATGATCATCGGCAGCGACAGCCACTGCCCCATCGACAGGCCCATCGCGAGCAAGCCGAGGAAATTGTCTGGCTCGCGCGCGTATTCGACGATGAAGCGAAAGCTGCCGTAGCCGATCAGGAACAGTCCGGAGACCGCGCCCATTGGGCGCCTGCGGCGGGCGAATAGCCACAGCAGCGCAAACAGCAACAGGCCTTCGAGCGCCATCTCGTAAAGTTGCGACGGGTGGCGCGGCTGCGCATCGACCTGAGGGAATACCATCGCCCAGGGCACGGTGGTCGGCCGGCCCCACAATTCGCCGTTGATGAAATTGCCGAGACGGCCAAACGCAAGTCCGAGCGGAATCAGCGGCGCCACGAAGTCGGTGACGTCGAGCCAGCGCTTGTGTCGATTGCGCGCGAACAGCGCGAGTGCGATGAGCACGCCGAGGAAGCCGCCGTGGAAGCTCATCCCCCCCTGCCATAGCGCCAGTATTTCCAGCGGATGCGCGGCGTAATAGCCGAATTTGTAAAACAGGACGTAGCCGAGTCGGCCACCCAGAATTACCCCAGCCACCCCATAGATCAGCATGTCGTCGACGTCGCGGGGATGCCATCCGGTGAGCAGGTTCTGGCGCGCCCGATACTTGCCGAGCACGGCGAACGCGATGAAGCCGAGCAGATACATGATGCCGTACCAGCGGATCGCGATGATTCCGAGCGGTCCTGCTGAAAACTGGAAGGCGATGGGGTCGAACTGAGGATGTACCAACATGGGGCCGATTATGACACCGCGGGTCGACGCGTGGCCGCGGCAATGCGTGTGCGCCTGCGCGCGGTGGCGACAAAATTCGACAGGCAGACGCTGCGGTTGTCGCGCCGCCATGCGAGCGAAACGGTGATCTGCGGCGACGCCTCCCGCAGTGCACGATAGACGACTCCCGATCGCCGCAAATGCATCAGCGAGGCCGGTACCAGCGCCATGCCGAGCCCGGCGGACACAAGACTGATGATGGTCTGCAACTGGATCGCCTCCTGCGCGATGCGCGGCGTGAAGCCCGCGGCCTGGCAAATGCCGACGATCATGTCGTGCAATCCGGGCGCATTCGAACGCGGAAAGAGGATGAATGGCCGTGTCGCCAGCGAGGAAAGCGATACGCGCCGGCCGCGCCGCGCCAGCGGATCGGTCGCCGGCATGACCGCGACCAGCCGTTCGCGCAGTAGAGGCATCGTCGCCAGGCTGGCGTCCCCGATGGGCTCCAGCAGCATGCCGGCGTCGATGCGCGAGTCGTGGAGTTCGCGCAATTGCACGTCCGAGGTGAGCTCGCGCAGTTCCAGCGTGACGCCGGGATAGGCCTCGCGGTAGGCGCGCAACACGCCCGGCAGGATGCTGTAGTCGACGGCGCTGATGAAGCCGAGCGCGAGACGACCGCTCGCGCCCGTTGCCGCACGCCGCGTTCGCTCACCGACCTGCTCGGCATCGTTGAGCAGGCGCCGCGCGTCGACGAGCAGGTGTTCGCCGGCTGCGGTGAGTTCGACGTGCCGCTTGCTGCGGCGAAGGAGGACGGCACCGATCTCCTGCTCGAGTTGCTGGATCTGCCGCGACAGCGGCGGCTGGGAGATATGCAATTTCGCAGCGGCCTTGCCGAAGTGCAGGCCCTCCGCCACGGCAACGAAATACCGCAACCGGCGCAAGTCGATCATTAATACTCTATCCGTATTAATATGGCGCTAAACATGTATTGGACAGTATCAGAAACGTGCCGGTATAAGGAAGCACCTATGCCGCTGCTCAAGCTCGATCGCTGTTCGCCTCCTTCCCTGCTGGCCTGGACCGCGCTGTTCTGGGCCGGCAACATGGTCGTGGGCCGGGCGGTCGCCGGCGCCATGTCGCCGATCGCGCTCGCGTACTGGCGCTGGGTCATCGTGATCGCGGTCCTGACGCCGTTCTGCTGGCGCGAACTCGTGCAACGCCGGGCAATGTTGGTCCGGTCGTGGCGGATCCTGCTGCTGCTCGGCGTCATGAGCACCGCGTTGTACAACTCGCTCACCTACTGGGCGCTGACCTACACCACGGCGACCAACACGACGGTCCTCAACTCGATGATCCCGATCTGCGTCATGTTCGGCTCGTGGGTCCTCCTGCGGGAGTCGCCTTCCATGCGTCCGTTGGCGGGATTCGCCACTTCGCTCGTCGGCGTGCTGATCGTGGTCGCGCGAGGGCATCCGAAGGCGCTCCTGGCGACCGCGCCAAATCCCGGCGATCTGATCATGTTGATCGCGCTGTTCCTGTGGGGGTTCTACGCGGTGCTGCTGCGCTATCGGCCCGCGGCGCTAAGTGCGCTCGGCTACGTCTACGTGACCGGGCTCATCGGACTGGTGATCGCCACGCCGTTCTTTCTCCTCGATCGGGCCCTTGGCGGGCCCGCGACCGGCACCGCGATATCCTGGCAAGCGTTGGCCGCGATCGGCTACTTCGCCTTGTTCCCCACGCTGCTGGCAACCGTCTTCTACAACCACGCCGTCGATCGCATCGGCCCGGTTCCCGCCAGTCTTTTCATCCATCTCGTCCCGCTGTTCGGGGCGCTGCTCGCGGTCCTGTTCCTGAACGAACGCCCCGGCTGGCACCACCTGGCCGGGATGACGCTGGTGCTCGCAGGGATCGTGCTGTCGCGTCGCGCGACACCGTCCCGACTCGGGCCGAGTCAAGGCTCGTCGCGTTAGTGCCGAAGCCGTATCATTGACGACCCTGCATTCCAACGCACCCGCAAGGCAGATCATGGCCAGCAACCGGCGCAGCCGCATCATCACCCATGGGGTCGCCCGCTCGCCCAATCGCGCGATGTTGCGCGCGGTGGGATTCAACGACGGTGACTTCGACAAACCGATCGTCGGGGTCGCCAACGGGCACTCGACGATGAATCCCTGCAACGCCGGCATTCAGCCGCTGGTCGATCGGGCGATGGCCGCGCTCGCCGCGGGCGGCGCGAAGCCGCAAGTCTTCGGATTCCCGACGGTGACCGACGGCATCGGCATGGGCACCGAAGGCATGAAGTATTCGCTGGTCTCGCGTGAAGTGATCGCGGACGCGATCGAGGTCGCGGTGATGGGCCAGTGCATGGACGGCGTGGTCTGTGTCGGCGGATGCGACAAGAACATGCCGGGCGCGATGATGGCGATGGCACGCATGAATGTTCCGGCGATATTCGTCTACGCCGGAACGATCAAGCCCGGATTCTGGAAGGGCGAGAAACTGACCATCGTCAGTCCGTTCGAGGCAGTCGGTGCCTTTGCCGCGGGCAAGATGTCGGAAGAAGACCTGATCGGCATCGAGAAGAATGCGTGTCCGACCGTCGGCGCCTGTGGCGGACAGTACACCGCAAATACGATGTCGTCGTCGTTCGAGGCGCTGGGCCTCTCCCTGCTCGGCAGTTCCCAGCTCGCCTCCCCCGATCCCGAAAAGGCCGACAGCGCCGCTGCGTCCGCGCAGGCGCTCGTCAACGCCGTGACGCGCGACCTTAAACCGCGCGACATCATCACCCGCAAGTCGATCGAGAATGCGATCGCGCTGGTGATGGCGACAGGCGGATCGACCAACGCGGTATTGCACTATCTCGCGATCGCCTCCGCGGCGGGTGTCGAGTGGACCATCGATGACTTCGAACGCATGCGCCAGCGCGTGCCCGTGCTGTGCGATCTCAAGCCCTCGGGACGCTATGTCGCCGTCGATTTCAATCTCGCCGGCGGTGTGCCGCAAGTGCTGAAAATGCTGCTGGAACACGATCTGCTGCACGGCGATTGCATGACCATCACCGGCAAGACCATCGGTGAGGAACTCGAGGGCGTGCCAGCGGCGCCACGGCGCGACCAGGATGTGATCCGGCCCTGGGACAATCCGATGTACCCGCAGGGTCATCTCGCGATCCTGCGCGGCAACCTATCCCCTGAGGGCTGTGTCGCCAAGATCACTGGACTGAAGAATCCGTCGATCACCGGGCCTGCGCGCGTCTACGACTCCGAACCCGCGGCGCTCGACGCAATATTGGGCAAGAAGATCCATCCGGGCGACGTCATGGTCATCCGCTACGAAGGGCCGAAGGGCGGTCCCGGAATGCAGGAAATGCTGGCGCCCACGTCGGCGCTGATCGGCCAGGGCCTCGGCGAGAGCGTCGGGCTCATCACCGACGGTCGCTTCTCCGGCGGCACCTGGGGCATGGTCGTCGGACACGTCGCGCCCGAAGCCTACGTGGGTGGCACCATCGCGCTGGTGCAGGAGGGGGATCGCATTACCATCGACGCCCACCGGCGCCTCATCCAGCTGCACGTCGACGATGCCGAGCTC
Organism: uncultured beta proteobacterium; assembly: GCA_963821485.1. Lineage (GTDB taxonomy): Bacteria > Pseudomonadota > Gammaproteobacteria > Burkholderiales > Casimicrobiaceae > PALSA-1003. The sequence goes on along the minus strand of CAWGEB010000007.1, from coordinate 391,114 downwards.
GCCCGTCGTCGCGCGGCGTGGCGGCCACCCGCGCCGCGTTACACGAAAGGGGTGCTGGCGAAGTACATGAAGCTGGTTTCCACCGCGAGCCTTGGCGCGATCACCGACGCGAGTTAGCATGCTGGTTCGACGGCGAGCACATCGCGCACCGATCCCGGAGAGCCCCATGTCGCCCTCACGCTCCAGCATATCGCCGCTTGCTTCCTGCTTCGCGGCGCTCGCGACCTTGTGCCTGGTCGCGTGCCAGTCGGCAACTATCACCCCGTCGTTCGAGCCCGTGCCCGCCCCGAAGCTCGCCATCGGCGATCACTGGGAATACAGGATCACCGACAACCTGCGCTTGGGTCTGGTCACGATGCTCGACGTGGACGTCGTGTCGGTCAACGCGGGGACCGCTACGCTGCGGCTGGTCTACAACAGCCAGAACGGACGCAGCGAGGAGACCTTGGAAATCGATGCCAACGGGGGTTTGATTGCCGGCGCACTGAAGGGCCAGGAGACGCGGCGCTTTCAGCCGCCAGTCCAGATGTACGACTTTCCGCTGGAGCGCGGCAAGTCCTGGCGGCAAGTGGTCCCGACGATCAGTCCCGACACGCAACTCAATGCCCAGGTCCTTCTGTTTGGGAATGTCCAGGGACAGACCGTGGTCACCGTGCCAGGCGGCGCATTCAACACGACGTTCGTCTTTCGCATCATCCAGCTCGACGACGAACAGTTCTGGCGCACGCGCACGACGCGTGAAGACTCGGTTTGGTTTTCGCCTGACGTCAAGGCACCTGTGCGCGAACTGCGCAATGCCTCGTTCATCCAGAGTGGCGGTGGCCCTGGCAACCTGGTGCGGACCGAGAACACGACCCGCGAATTGCTGGCCTTTCGGCCCGGGCTGAAGAGCCCCTGAGAGCCTACAGCCCCAGCCGCTGCCAGATGACCGTGGTCAGGCTTGCCTGGTTCAGCGTGTAGAAGTGCAATCCCGGCGCGCCATGCTCCAGCAGGGCATCGCAAAGTTCGGTCACGACATCCAGGCCGAAGGCGCGCACCGACTCAGCATCATCGCCGAAGCTCTCCATCTTGCGACGTATCCAGCGCGGAATCTCCGCGCCGCAGGCGTCGGAAAAGCGCGCGAGTTTTGAAAAGCTGATGATGGGCATGACTCCCGGCACGATCGGAATGCCGATGCCGGCCGTGGTCGCCGCGTCGACGAACTGGTAGTAGCTGTCGGCGTTGAAGAAATACTGCGTGATCGACGAGTTCGCGCCTGCGTCCACCTTGCGCTTGAAGCTGGCGAGGTCGGCCGCAGGACTGGCCGCCTGCGGGTGATATTCCGGATAGCAGGCCACGTCGATATGGAACCAGTCGCCGGTTTCGGCGCGGATGAACTCGACGAGTTCGTTCGCGTAGCGGAACTCGCCGGCGCCTGCGCTGCCCGAAGGAAGATCGCCGCGCAGCGCGACCAGGTGCCTGATCCCGTGCTTACGGTAGGTCGCGAGCGTCGCTAGAATGCTATCGCGCGACGATCCGATGCAGGAGATGTGCGGCGCCGCACGCTGTCCGGCCGCCTGGATTTCCAGCACCGCCTCCAGCGTGCGGTCGCGCGTCGAGCCGCCGGCGCCGTAGGTCACGGAAAAGAATTTCGGCCCGAGCGTCGCCAATTGCGCGCGCGTGGCGGCGAGCTTCGTCGCCCCCTCGGTCGTGGCGGGCGGGAAGAACTCGAAGCTGAAGATGCGGTCGCCGGAATCCGCCATGGACAATGCGCCCGCGCTTACTCTTGCCTGCCGTGGAGCAGGATCGCCGACAAGGCCCAGGAAATGATGCTGTAGAGAATCGCGCCGCCGACGCCGGACCAGAAGCCGGCGACATGAAATCCGGAGACGAACGAGCCCACGAACCAGAACAGCAGGCCGTTGATCACGAAAATGAACAGGCCCAGCGAGAGCAGCGTTACCGGCAATGTCAGCAACACCAGCACCGGCCGGATGAAGGTATTGATCAATCCGAGCAACAGCGCGGCGATCAGCGCGACCATGAACGAGTCGACATTGATAGAGGACATGAGGTACGGCAGCGCAAACAGTGCCGCGGCGTTGATCAGCCAAACAATGAGAAGACGCATGTGACCTCCAGGCTATGTATTTTCCAAACCCGATGCTTCTTCCGATACCGGCATGAGCGTCGCCAAAGTCGACGCTCCATGCCGCGACCGAGGTGATGATCAGTAACGATAGGTATCCGGCTTGTAAGGGCCGCCGAGTTCCACCCCGATATAGCGCGCCTGCTTGTCCGTCAGGTCCGTCAACATCGCGCCGAGCTTCTTGAGCTGAAGGCGCGCAACCTTTTCGTCCAGGTGCTTGGGCAGGACATAGACCCCGACCGGATACTTTCCGGCGTTGCTGCGGGCGTCACCCCACAGCTCGATCTGCGCGATGACCTGGTTGGCGAAGGAACTCGACATCACGTAGCTCGGATGCCCGGTTCCGCAGCCGAGGTTCACCAGCCGGCCCTCGGCCAGCAGGATGATGCGCTTGCCGTCCGGGAATATGACGTGGTCGACCTGCGGCTTGATGTTTTCCCAGGTGCACTGCTTCAGCGAAGCGACGTCGATCTCGTTGTCGAAATGCCCGATGTTGCAGACGATCGTGTTGTTCTTCATCCGCGCCATGTGCGCATAGGTGATGACGTCGATGTTGCCGGTCGCCGTGACGATGATATCGACCTTGTCCGCCGCGTAATCCATGGTGACGACGCGGTAGCCCTCCATCGCTGCCTGCAGCGCGCAGATCGGATCGATTTCCGCCACCCAAACCTGCGCCGACAGCGCGCGCAGCGCCTGCGCACTGCCCTTGCCGACGTCGCCGTAGCCGCAGACCAAGGCGACCTTGCCGGCGATCATCACGTCGGTGGCGCGCTTGATGCCGTCGACCAGCGATTCGCGGCAGCCATAGAGGTTGTCGAACTTGCTCTTGGTCACCGAGTCGTTGACGTTGATCGCGGGAAAGCCGAGTCGGCCTTCCTGATGCATGCGGTAGAGGCGCTTGACCCCGGTCGTCGTCTCCTCCGTCACGCCCTTGATGTTGGCCTTGAGTCGCGAGTAGAAGCCGGGGTCGGCGGCCAGGCGCTTGGCGATGGCCGTGAACAGCCAGAATTCCTCCTCGTTGGCAGGCTTCGAGATCAGGCCGCGATCGCTTTCAGCCTGCGTGCCGAGATGCACCAGGAGCGTGGCGTCGCCGCCGTCGTCCAGGATCATGTTCGGACCGCGTCCGTCGGCCCACTCGAAAATCCGGTGAGTGAAGTTCCAGTACTCCTCGAGCGACTCGCCCTTGTGCGCGAACACCGGCGTGCCGGTCGCAGCGATCGCCGCGGCGGCGTGATCCTGGGTCGAATAGATGTTGCACGAGGCCCAGCGCACCTCCGCACCGAGCGCCTTCAAGGTCTCTATCAGCACCGCGGTCTGGATGGTCATGTGCAGCGAGCCCGCGATGCGTGCCCCGCGTAGAGGCTGCTCGGGAGCAAACTCCTCACGAATGGCCATCAACCCGGGCATTTCGGTCTCGGCGATGGCGATTTCCTTGCGCCCCCAAGTCGCCAGTGCGAGGTCGGCAACATGGAAATCGGTGAAGTTCTTGATGTCGGTCACAGCGTTCATGCATCACTCCTTGAGCGACTCGGAACGCGGGTGGGGCGGAACAGGCCTCGTCAACCCCGCGCGCGAGCCGCGGTTCAACGAGCGCAGTTGCAGATTGGGAGAACCCCGAGCCTGGCAGCCACCAACGGGTGTGGCTGTTGCAACGCTCCTCGGGAGTAGAATAGTTTAGCGCAACTTGGGCGGCATGTCTCGCCCTCCCACCCGGGCGTAGCCGGAAGCGGGGCCCTCGCAACGCGGCCGGCGTTCTCCACGCCGGATAACAGATGGTTACAACTCTGACGCAACGAAAGCCCTTGAACGCGGACAATCCCATGCCCCTTGATCAATTGTCAGCATGAGCCCAGACACGACGCCTGCAGCAAATCCGGTCGCAACGCAATATTCCACCCCGCCAAGTCCACGTCGTCCCTGGTGGGTGTGGGTGCTGGCGATCGTGGTGCTGGTCGCCATCGGGGTCGGCACATGGTACTGGTGGCCGAAACCTGCCGAAACGCAGGCGCAGCCCGCCGGCAAGGGTCGTGGCGACCCCGCCAATCGGCCGCTGCCCGTCGTCGCGGCCTCGGCCAAGAAGGGCAGTATCGACGTCTATCTCAACGCGCTCGGCACGGTCACGCCGCGCAATATCGTGACCGTCCGTACGCGCGTCGACGGCCAGTTGATGAGCGTCGCGTTTCGCGAAGGGCAGGTGGTGAAGGCCGGCGACTTGCTCGCCGAGATCGACCCGCGTCCCTTCCAGGTGCAGTTGACGCAGGCCCTCGGCCAGATGGCCAAGGACCAGTCGTTGTTGAAGAATGCGCAGCTCGATCTCGAACGCTACCGCACGCTGCTCGCGCAGGATTCAATATCGAAGCAGCAGGTCGACACGCAGGAGGCGCTGGTGCGACAGTACGAAGGCGCGGTCCAGTCCGACCAGGGAGCCATCGACAGCGCTAAGCTGCAACTCACCTACGCCCGCGTGACCGCGCCGATCGGCGGCCGCGTCGGCTTGCGCCAGGTCGATCCGGGCAATGTCGTGCACGCGTCGGACGCGACCGGGCTGGTCGTGATCACGCAACTGCAGCCCAGCACGGTGATCTTCCCGATCCCCGAGGACAACGTCCCGCGGGTGATGAAGCGCATGCAGGACGGCGAAGCGATCGTGGTCGACGCCTGGGACCGTGACCAGAAGGTCAAGCTCGCGAGCGGCAAGCTGCTGACGGTCGACAACCAGATCGACACCACGACCGGCACCGTGAAATTGAAAGCCGAATTCGCGAACGACAACCTGGCGCTGTTTCCGAACCAGTTTGTAAACGTCCGGATGCTCGTGCAGACCTTGCCCGACGCCACGCTCATCCCGAGCGCGGCGATCCAGCGTGGCGCGCCCGGCACCTTCGTCTACGTGGTCAAGGACGACCAGACCGTCGCCGTCACCCCGATCAAGATCGGTCCGGTGCAAGGCGAGGTCACGGCCATCGCAAGCGGACTGACGCCGGGCGACCTCGTCGTCGTCGACGGTGCCGACAAGCTGCGCGAAGGCGGCAAGGTCGAATTGATCACGCGCGACGCGCAGACCGCTCCCGTGCCTGGGGCCGCGCGCAAAGGACCACGGGGTGACCGTCCTCCGGGCTCCGCGCCCGCCGGCGGCGGGCCGCCGCGCGACGCCACGCGGACCGGCAAGGACGGCGGATGACGGCGCCGCCGGCTGCTTGAATTGCGCGCATCGTGAATCCATCCCGCCCGTTCATCCTGCGGCCGGTCGCCACCACCCTCCTCATGGTGGCGATCCTGCTTGCCGGCATCGTCGCGTATCGCGTGCTGCCGCTGTCCGCGCTGCCCGAGGTCGACTATCCGACCATCCAGGTCGTCACGCTGTATCCCGGGGCGAGTCCCGACGTGATGACGTCGTCGGTCACGGCGCCGCTCGAACGGCAATTCGGCCAGATGCCGGGGTTGAAACAGATGTCGTCGACCAGTTCGGGCGGCGCATCGGTCATCACCCTGCAGTTCGGCCTCGAACTGTCGCTCGACGTCGCGGAGCAGGAGGTGCAGGCGGCCATTAACGCGTCCGGCAGTTTTCTGCCGACCGACTTACCCAATCCTCCGATCTACAACAAGGTCAATCCGGCCGACACGCCGATCATCACGCTGGCATTGACGTCGCAGACACTGCCGTTGCCCAAACTCGAGGACCTCGCCGATACGCGTATCGCGCAAAAGATTTCGCAATTACCTGGCGTCGGACTGGTCAGCATCAGCGGTGGCCAACGCCCTGCCGTGCGTATCCAGGTGAATCCGAAAGCGCTCGCCGCGTACGGACTCTCGCTCGACGACGTGCGCACCGCCATCGGCAATGCCAACACCAATCAGGCGAAAGGCAGTTTCGACGGGCCGACGCGCGCATCGACCATCGACGCCAACGACCAGTTGAAGACCGCCGACGAATACCGGCAGCTGATCATCGCTTACAAGAACGGCGCCGCAGTGCGGGTCCAGGACGTTGCCGACGCGGTCGATGCCACCGAGAACTCGCGGCTTGCCGCCTGGGCCAACGCCACGCCCGCAATCATCCTCAACATCCAGCGCCAGCCCGGCACCAACGTCATCGAAGTCGTCGACCGCGTAAAGGCCCTGTTGCCGCAGTTGAAGGCCTCGCTGCCGGCCGCGGTCGACGTCGTCCTGCTGACCGATCGCACCGTCACCATCCGCGCCTCCGTCCGCGATGTGCAGTTCGAGCTGCTGCTCGCGGTCGCGCTGGTCGTGCTGGTCATTTTCCTGTTTCTGCGCAATGTGCCGGCAACCATCATTCCGAGCGTGGCCGTGCCGCTGTCGCTCGTCGGCACCTTCGGCGTGATGTACCTGGCCGGCTTCTCGGTCAACAACCTCACGCTGATGGCGCTGACCATCGCCACCGGCTTCGTCGTCGACGATGCGATCGTGGTCATCGAGAATATCGCGCGCTACATCGAGGCCGGCGATTCGCCGCTGGACGCGGCCTTGAAGGGAACGCAGCAGATCGCGTTTACCATCATCTCGCTGACGTTCTCGCTCATCGCGGTGCTGATCCCGCTGCTGTTCATGGGTGACGTCGTGGGCCGGCTGTTCCGCGAATTCGCCATTACGCTCGCCGTCTCCATTCTGATTTCCGCGGTCGTTTCGCTGACGCTGACGCCGATGATGTGCGCGAAACTGCTGAAGCACACGCCCCCGGAGAAGCAGGGCCGTTTCTATCGCTGGAGCGGCGATCTATTCGAGCGCGTGATCGCCCGCTACGGACAGATGCTGAACTGGGTACTGGACCGGCAGCGGGCGACCCTGGTCGTCGCCGCACTGACGCTCGTCCTCACGGTGGTGCTCTACATCGTCATCCCCAAGGGGTTTTTCCCGGTACAGGACACCGGTGCGATCCAAGGCATCACCGAAGCGCCGCAAACGATCTCGTTCGCGGCGATGGGCGAGCGGCAGCGGGCACTGGCCGCGGTCGTGCTCGAGGATCCGGCGGTGGCCAGCCTGACATCGTTCATCGGCGTCGACGGCACGAATGCGACGCTCAACAGCGGCCGCATGCTGATCAACCTCAAGCCGCGCAACCAGCGGGGCACCAGCGCCTCGGACGTGATCCGGCGCCTGCAGCCGAAGCTGGCGCAGGTCGAGGGCATCGCGCTCTACATGCAACCCGTGCAGGACCTGACGATCGAGGACCGTGTCAGTCGTACGCAATACCAGTTCACCGTCGAGGCCGTCGACGCAACCGAATTGAGCACGTCGGTGCGCAAGTTCACCGATCGGTTGAAGCAGGTCCCGCAACTGGCCGACGTCGCCAGCGATTTCCAGGACGGCGGGCTGCAGGCCTACGTCGAGTTCGACCGCACGACGGCGAGTCGACTCGGCATCACGCCGGCGGCGATCGACAACGCACTGTACAACGCGTTCGGCCAGCGCCTGGTTTCGACCATCTTCACGCAAACCAATCAATACCGCGTCGTGCTCGAGGTCAAGCCCGAATTCCAGCGCGGGCCCGCGGCGCTCAACGATATCTACGTCACGTCGACGGTCCCCGGCCAGCCATCCCAGCAAGTGCCGCTGTCGTCGATCGCACAGGTCATCGAGAAAGCCGCACCGCTCTCGATCAATCACATCGGGCAATTCCCCGCTGCGACGATCTCGTTCAACCTCGCCCCCGGCGCGTCGCTGGGGGACGCGGTCCAGGCGATCGAGAAAGCCAAGCTCGAGCTGGGCCTGCCCGACAGCGTGCAGATCAATTTCCAGGGCGCGGCGCTCGCGTTCCGCGCATCGCTCAACAACGAGTTGTGGCTGATCCTGGCGGCGATCGTCACCATGTACATCGTGCTGGGCGTCCTCTACGAGAGCTTCATCCACCCCATCACCATCCTGTCGACGCTGCCGTCCGCGGGCGTTGGCGCGCTGCTCGCATTGATGCTTTCCGGCAACGACCTGTCGATCATCGCGATCATCGGGATCATCCTGCTGATCGGCATCGTGAAGAAGAACGCGATCATGATGATCGACTTCGCGCTCGACGCCGAGCGCAACGAAGGGCAGGCGCCTCGAGACGCGATCTTCCAGGCTTGCCTGCTGCGCTTCCGTCCGATCATGATGACCACGATGGCCGCCATCCTCGGCGCGCTGCCGCTGATGATCGGCTGGGGCGAAGGATCCGAGTTGCGGCACCCGCTGGGCATCACCATGGTCGGCGGGCTGATTTTTTCGCAGGCATTGACGCTGTTCACCACGCCGGTGATCTACCTCTGGTTCGACCGCCTTGCGCGCCGCGTCGATACGCAGCGTGACCGCGTCGATGCGCGGGGTGACGTGCGCGCATCCGGCGACTGAAGCTCGACATCCAGATGATTATCTCCGCGCCCTTCATCGACCGTCCGGTTGCGACCACGCTCCTGACGCTCGGCGTGGCGCTGGCGGGCGCAATCGCATTCCGTCTTCTGCCCGTGTCACCACTGCCGCAAGTAGATTTCCCGACCATTTCGGTGCAGGCGTCGTTGCCCGGTGCGAGTCCGGAGACGATGGCGGCGACCGTGGCAACGCCGCTCGAGCGCTCGCTCGGACGCATCAGCGGCGTCACCGAGATGACCTCGTCGAGCTCGCTCGGTTCGACGCGGATCACGCTGCAGTTCGACCTCAGCCGTGACATCGACGGCGCGGCGCGCGACGTGCAGGCCGCGATCAACGCCGCGCGCAACCTGCTCCCGTCTGGCTTGCCCAGCAATCCGACCTATCGCAAGGTCAACCCCGCCGATGCGCCGATCATGATCCTGGCGCTCACCTCGGCCACCATGACGCAAGGACAGATGTACGACGCCGCCTCGACGATCCTGGCGCAGAAGTTGTCGCAGGTGGCCGGGGTGGGACAGGTGAGCGTGAGCGGCAGTTCGTTGCCAGCCGTGCGCGTCGAGCTCAACCCGTCGTCGCTGAACAAGTATGGGGTCGGGGTCGAGGATGTCCGCGCCGCACTCGCTGCCGCCAACGCGAACCGGCCCAAGGGCGCGGTCGAGGACGGTGACCGCCACTGGCAGATCTACGCCAACGACCAGGCGAAGACCGCCGCCGAATACCTGCCGCTGATCGTATCCTTCCGCAACGGCGCGCCGGTGCAGTTGACCGACGTCGCCGAGGTGGTCGATTCGGTACAGGATCTGCGCAACGTCGGCATGGCCAACGGCAAGCCTTCGGTGCTGGTGATCATCAACCGGCAACCGAACGCGAACATCATCGACACCGTCGATGCGGTCACCGCGCTGCTGCCCTCGCTGCGCGCGTCGATCCCCAACACGATCGACCTGACGCTGGCAATGGAGCGCACCACGACGATTCGAGCTTCGCTGCGGGATACCGGCCGCTCATTGATCGTCGCCGTGGTGCTGGTGATCCTCGTCGTGTTCGTATTTCTGCGCAATGTGCGCGCGACGCTGATTCCGAGCGTGGCCGTGCCCGTCTCGCTCATCGGGACCTTCGCTTTCATGTATCTGTTCGGCTTTTCGATCAACAACTTCACCTTGATGGCGCTCACCATTGCCACCGGGTTCGTCGTCGATGACGCGATCGTGGTGTTGGAGAACACGTCGCGCCACATCGAAGCGGGCATGCCACCCTTCGCCGCAGCGCTGCAAGGCGCGCGCGAGGTGGGATTCACCGTGCTGTCGATGAGCGTGTCGCTTATTGCGGTATTCATCCCGATCCTGCTCATGGGCGGCATCGTGGGACGGCTGTTTCGCGAGTTCGCGGTGACGCTATCGGTGGCCATTCTGGTGTCACTTGTGGTGTCGCTGACGACGACGCCGATGATGTGCGCGCGTCTTCTGCGTCCGAAGACGGAACGCAAGACCGGCCGCATCGGCGCGTGGAGCGAGCGGGTGTTCGCGGCGATGGCGGGAGGCTACCGGCGAAGCCTCGCGCTGGGACTCCGCCACGGCCCCATCGTCATGCTCGTGCTGCTGGTGACGGTGTGCCTGAACATCTATCTGTACGTGATCATTCCAAAAGGCTTCTTCCCGCAGCAGGACACCGGACGCCTGGTCGGCGGGATTCAGGCCGACCAGAGCATTTCCTTTCAGGCGATGCGGGTGAAGCTCGCCGATTTCATGAACATCGTCGGCAGCGATCCGGCTGTCCAGAACGTCGTCGGCTTCACCGGCGGGGCGCAGCGCAACTCGGGCTTCATGTTCGTCGTGTTGAAGCCGCTGTCGGAGCGCAGCGAAACGGCGGACCAGGTCATCGCGCGCCTGCGCATCAAGCTCGCGAAGGAGCCCGGTGCCAACTTGTTCCTGCAACCGGTACAGGACATCCGCATCGGTGGCAGGCAGAGCAACGCTCAGTACCAGTACACACTGCAGGCGGACGATCTTGCGGAGCTGCGAGCGTGGGAGGTCAAGATCCGCGCGGCGCTGAGTGAGTTGCCCGAACTCGCCGATGTCAATACGGATCAGCAGGACAAGGGCTTGCAAACATCGCTGGTCATCGACCGCGAGACGGCGTCGCGACTCGGCGTGACCCCAAAGATGATCGACGCGACGCTGAACGATCTGTTCGGACAACGGCAGGTGTCCACGATCTACGCGCAGCTCAACCAGTACCACGTCGTAATGGAAGCCGCACCCGAATACTGGCAGTCGGCCGACGCCCTGAAAGACGTCTACGTCAGTACGACAGCAGGCGCGCAGGTGCCGCTGTCGGCGTTTGCCACCTACGGCCCGACGAATACGCCGCTTGGCGTCAATCATCAAGGTCAGTTCGTGGCGTCCACCATCTCGTTCAATCTCGCGCCGGACGTATCGCTGTCGCAAGCCACGCGCGCGATCGAAGACGCGATGGCACGGCTGGGCGTACCCGATACCGTTCGCGGCACCTTCCAGGGCAGCGCGCGCGCATTCCAGGCATCGCTCAACAGCCAGCCGTGGCTGATCCTGGCCGCGTTGCTCACCGTCTACATCGTCCTCGGCGTGCTCTACGAAAGCTACGTGCACCCGATCACGATCCTGTCGACGCTGCCCTCGGCCGGTGTCGGCGCGCTCCTCGCGCTGCTGCTGTTCAAGACCGATTTTTCCATCATCGCGTTCATCGGCGTGATCTTGCTCATCGGCATCGTCAAGAAGAACGCGATCATGATGATCGATTTCGCGCTCGAGGCCGAGCGCTCGCGCGGCCTCAATTCGCGCGACGCCATCTTCGAGGCCTGCCAGCTGCGCTTCCGTCCCATCATGATGACGACGATGGCGGCGATGCTCGGCGCGCTCCCGCTGGCACTCGGGGCGGGCGATGGCGCGGAGATGCGCCGTCCGCTCGGCATCGCGATCGTCGGCGGCCTGCTCGTCAGTCAGGTCCTGACGCTGTATACAACCCCGGTCGTCTACCTCTACCTCGACCGCTTCCGGCTGTGGGCGCAGCGTACCCGTGCGCGGCGCGTCCAGGTTGTGCCGGCCGCGCACGCCGCCGACTGAGGTCGCCGCCAATGTCGAACTCCCATTCCGATTCCAAGGTCGCGCTGTCGTTACTCTTCGCGGCGACGCTTCACGGGTGCATGGTCGGTCCCGACTACGTGCGTCCGGCTGCGCCGGTTTCCCCGGCCTTCAAGGAATCCACCGGCTGGAAGGTCGCACAACCGAGTGACGACGCGCCTCGCGGCAACTGGTGGGCAGACTTCGGCGATCCCGACCTCGACGCGCTCGAGGCGCAAGTCGACATTTCAAACCAGACCATCCAGGCGGCCGAAGCGCGCGTGCGCGAGGCGAGCGCTGCAACGCAGGCCGCGCGGGCCGCACTTTTTCCGGTCGTCAGCGGGAACGCAGTGGCGCTGCGTAGCAGCCGGGGCACTGGAACGACAAACACCACAGCCACCGGCGGTAACCAGACGGTCGGCAGCGTCAACAACAGCTACAACCTGGCACTCGACGCGAGCTGGGAAATCGACCTCTGGGGCGGCATCCGTCGCGGGATCGAGGCCAGTTCGAGCACGGCGCAGGCGACGGTCGCAGATCTCGCCGGAGCCAAGCTGTCCGCGCAGGCCCTGCTTGCCCAGGACTACCTGTTGCTGCGCGTTGAGGATGCGCAGATCGCGCTATTGCGCGAGACCGTCTCGAACTACGAGCGGTCGCTGCAACTCACACGCAATCAATACGCCGCCGGCATCGCCGGGCGCGGCGACGTCACACAGGCCGAGGCGCAACTCAAGGCCACCCAGGCACAGGTTTACGACGCGCAGATCGCGCGCGCTCAGCTCGAACACGCCATTGCTGTGCTGATCGGCAAGCCACCCTCCGAACTGACCATCGCCGCGAAGCCGCTCGTTGCGGTGTTCCCGGCCATTCCGGTCGCGCTGCCCTCGGCGCTGCTTGAGCGCCGTCCCGATATCGCCGCGGCCGAGCGCCGCACCACCAGCGCCAATGCGCAGATCGGCGTCGCGCAGGCTGCGTTCTTCCCGTCGCTTTCGCTATCGGCAACCGGTGGCTATCAGAGCTCGGTCATCGGGAGCCTGCTGTCGCTGCCGAGCCGCTACTGGTCGCTCGGTCCGGCGTTGGCACAGTCGATATTCGACGCGGGGCTGCGCAGCGCGCAAAAGGCACAGGCCGTTGCCACTTACGACGAGACCGTCGCCAACTACCGGTCGACGGTACTCGGCGCGTTCCAGGACGTCGAGGACAACCTTGCCGCCCTCGAGTTGCTCGCGCAGGAGGCGAGCGTGCAGGATGACGCGATCAAGGCTGCGCGCGAATCGGCGGCGATCGCGAATAACCAGTACAAGGCCGGAACCGCGAACTATCTTGCAGTCGTGGTCCTGCAGGCGAATGCGCTCAACAACGAGCGCACCGGCCTGGTCATCCTCGGGCGACGACTTAGCGCCAGCGTCGGCTTGATCAAGGCGCTGGGCGGCGGATGGGATGCGACGTCCCTGGTGCAGGCCAAGGAATAGCTCTCACATCGCTTCAAGTCGGTACCGGTGCTCGCGGTGGCGGCATTTGCGCCAGGAGCGCCGCCACCAGCGTCGACTCACGCTTGTAGAATCCTTCCGTATGGAAAGTCTCTTCCAGGGCGAACAGTTCGTAGTCGAGATGGTGACAAAGCTCGTGAATCAGCGTGCGCAGGAAGGTCTTGAACGCGACGACATTCTTCTTCTGCGCGGTCCGCATCCACACGCTGATGCGTGCCAGCGTGCCTTCTTCCTTGGGATTGTAGAGCCCGTGCAATTCGCCCGTGCCATCCGCGGGCCGAGTGGCCAGAACCCGCACGTGCACCCCGGGTACGTGATATCCGGCTGCAAGCGCATCGATCAGGCTCTGGCACGCGGCCTGCACCGCGGCGCGCCGGTCCTGGCGCAGCCCCTCGCCGATCGCCTCGACCATGGATCCGAAGGCCTGCCCGGGGGGCAGCCCGAGGGTGACAATCGCATCGCTGCTGCGATACGTGCGCTGGCGCGCAGGCGAGAGCTTGTCGTAGTAGGCAAAGCGCATGAAGGGTGTGTGGTCGGATGAAACAATGCGCAGTCTAGCGAAATGTTGAGTGCTGGCAACGGCCACGCGGCCCTGCGCCCGGCGCTGCTTGCTTTCAACGAATCCGGCACCCCGATTTCACCCGAGTTCGGCGACGTATATCACAACGCCGCGTCCGGTCCCGGTCAGGCGCTTCATGTCTTCCTGCGTGGCAATGACCTGCCCGCGCGCTGGGCGGACACGAAGCTCTTTTGCATCGTCGAAATCGGCTTCGGGCTCGGGCTCAATTTCCTCGCAACATGGAACGCTTGGCGCCAAGACCCGCGACGTAGTGAAAGCCTGCACTTCGTCTCCGTCGAACGGCACCCGTTCTCCGTCACCGACCTCGCGCTCGCCCACGCCCACTACCCCGACTTCGCTCGCCTCTCCGCAGACTTGCGCGCGGCCTGGCCGATGCTGGTTCCCGGCACCCATCGCTTGCACTTCGATGATGCGCGCGTCGTGCTGACGCTGGCCTTTGCCGATGTGGCAGCGGCGTTGCCGCAATTCGTGGTCGACGCGGACGCTTTCTTTCTCGATGGATTCGCGCCGGAGCGCAATCCGGACATGTGGTCGGCGCGCACCATGAAAGCGCTTGCCCGAATGGCAAAGCCCGGCGCGACGCTGGCGACCTGGTGCGTCGCCCGCGCCGTGCGCGACGCGCTCACGGCCGCCGGTTTCAGCACCGACAAGCGCCCGGGCTTCGGCGCCAAGCGCGACATGCTGGTGGGCAGGTACGCGCCGCGCTGGCCGACACTGCCGGTGCGACCTTCACCCCCGTCATGGCCGGTGCGACGGGCCGTCATCATCGGCGCCGGGCTTGCCGGTGCGGCCGTCGCGTCGCGCCTTGCCGCGAGAGGCTGGGACATCGAAATAGTCGAGCGCGCGCGCACGCCTGCCGCAGCGACATCGGGTCTGCGCGCCGGCGTCTACCAGCCCCACGTGTCGCGCGACGACTGCCTGCTCTCGCGACTGACGCGTGCCGGTTTTCTGTATGCGCAACGGCAGTGGCCGGCGAGCGTCGATCCGAACGCGGGGGCGCCGTGGCAGCATTGCGGCGTGCTGCAACTCGCCGACGGCGCCGCCAACGAGGCGCGCGTCGCCGACACCGCGGCGCAGCATGCGTACCCGCGGGACTTCGCGCACTACGTGACGCGCGCCGCCGCGGACGCCATCGCCGGTCGCGCCGTCGCCGTGGGCGGGTGGTGGTTTCCACGTGCCGGCTGGGCCGCACCGGGAGCGATCGTGCATCGCCAGCTCGCAGCGATAGGCAGACACCTTAAGCTGCATCTGGGCCGCGAAGTCACCGCCCTGGAACACGTCGATGCGGGCTGGCAAGCAATGGACGCAACCGGTGCGATCGTCGCCGAAGCGCCTGTCGTGGTGCTCGCCAATGCCGGCGCCGCCACGCGCCTGGCCGATCCCGGTGTCGACTCGTTGCGCAGCGTACGCGGCCAGCAGACTTATCTCGCCGCGCCGCCGTTCGAGGCGCCGCGCGTGGTCGTCGGTGGCGACGGCTACGTCCTGCCGGCGTGCGACGGCGTCGCCGTGTGCGGCGCCACCTACGATCTCGACAGTACGCAGGCCGAACCCGATGAGCGCAGCCACGCGCTCAATATCGCACGCGTCGAGCACATGCTGCCCGGGAGCACGGTGCTTACGGCAAGCGGCCGCCACGAAGGCGGCGTGGGCTTTCGCTGTGTCGCGACCGACCGCATACCCATGGTAGGCCCGATGGTGAACGTCGCGGCCGCGCGCCGAAGCGCCGAAGCGCTGACCGGCGCGCACTTCGCCGACTTGCCGCGAATCCCCGGGCTATACGGCGCGTTCGCGTTCGCATCGCGCGGTCTGTCATGGACGCTGCTCGCGGCGGAGTTGTTGGCCTCCCAACTCCAGGGCGAGCCGTTGCCGATCGAGCGCGCGCTCGTCGATGCCATCGATCCGGGGCGATTCATCCTGCATCGACTGCGGCGTGGATCACTTTGAGGCGCCGGAATTCGCGCTACCATACGAAGCCATGACCACGATCATCAACCCACATACGCGCGACCTCGGCGGTGGCTTCCAGGTGCAGCGCCTGCTCCCTTCGTTTCCGCACAAGATGGTCGGGCCGTTCATTTTTTTCGACCACTTCGGCCCGGTGGACTTCGCACCCGGTCAGGGCGTCGACGTGCGGCCGCATCCGCATATCGGGCTCGCGACCGTCACGTATCTGTTCGAGGGCTCGCAGATGCATCGCGACAGCGCCGGATCGGTCCAGCGGATCGAGCCCGGTGACGTCAACTGGATGACCGCGGGCATCGGCATCGTCCATTCGGAACGCTCGACTCCGGACGAACGTGCGGCGGGCCACCGATTGCACGGACTGCAGACCTGGGTCGCGTTGCCAAAGACGCATGAACAGAGTGAGCCGTCGTTTAGTCACCACGCGAAAGCGGAGTTGCCGCTGATTCAATCGCCGGGCGTGACCATGCGCCTGGTCGCAGGCACGGCGTTCGGGCAGCGGTCGCCCACACCGACGTTCTCGCCGATTTTCTACGTCGCGGTCGAACTGCACGCAGGAGCGTCGCTGGACCTCGGGCCGGAGCACGAGGAACGCGCGGTCTATGCGGTGGACGGCGAGTTACGCGTTGCGGGCGAAGCGCTGACGCCTCGCCACATGGCCGTGCTGGAACGAGGCGCCACAGTGCGCATCGACGCCAGTTCGCCCGCACGTTGCATGCTGCTCGGCGGCGCGAAAATGGATGGCGACCGGCTGATCTGGTGGAACTTCGTCGCCAGCTCGCGCGAGTTGATCGATGCTGCGTCGGCGCGCTGGCGCGCCCAGGGCTTTCCGGCAGTGCCCGGGGAGACCGAATTCATCCCGCTGCCGGAGCGCTAGATTTAGGCTCCTACGTGGTCACGCGATCCCGGACACGATCGGTGAGGCGGGCAGCGGCACGCAATTCCTCGACCTTGTCGATCGCTTCCCAGGTGAACTCGGGCTCGTCACGCCCGAAGTGGCCGTAGGCCGCCGTCTTCTCGTAGATCGGCCGCAACAGGTCCAGCATCTGAATGATGCCCCTGGGGCGCAGATCGAAGTGCGCCCTGACCAGCTTCGCGATCTCGTCGTCGGCGATTTTGCCCGTGCCCTCGGTGTAGACCGTGACGTTGATCGGATGCGCCACACCGATCGCGTACGACACCTGCACCTGGCATTGCCGCGCGATGCCGGCGGCGACGATGTTCTTCGCGACGTAGCGCGCGGCGTACGCGGCGGAACGATCCACCTTCGAGGGATCCTTCCCCGAGAACGCGCCGCCGCCGTGCGGAGACGCGCCGCCGTACGTGTCCACAATGATCTTGCGTCCGGTCAGGCCTGCGTCGCCGTGCGGTCCGCCGATTTCGAAACGCCCGGTGGGATTGACGAGGTACTTGGTATTGACCAGAAATTCCGGCGGCAGGACCGGCTTGATGATCTCCTCGACCACGGCTTCCGCCAGTTCCTGCTGCTTGAAATTCATGCTCGGATGGTGCTGGGTCGACAACACGACGGTGTCGATGCTCTTCGGCCTGCCGTCGACGTAGCGTACCGTGAGCTGCGATTTCGCGTCGGGTCGCAGCCACGGCAGGCGGCCGTCGCGGCGAACTTCGCTCTGTCGCTGCACGAGCCGGTGCGCGTAGTAGATCGGAAACGGCATCAGCGCGGGCGTTTCGTCGCAGGCGTAGCCAAACATGAGGCCCTGGTCGCCGGCACCCTGGTTCATGTACTCGTCGGATGTGCGATCGACGCCGCGAGCGATGTCGGGCGACTGGCGGCCGTAGCAGACCATGACCGCGCAACCCACGGAATCGAAGCGCAATTCAGGATCGCTATAGCCGATGCGATGAATCGTGTCGCGCGCAATGCGGGCGTAGTCGTGCTTGTGATCGGTCGTGATTTCGCCGGTCATGACGACCAGCCCGGTCGACACCAGTGTCTCGGCGGCTACCCGGCCGTGCGGGTCCCGCGCTAGAATCGCATCGAGTACCGCATCGGAGATCTGATCGGCGACCTTGTCGGGGTGGCCCTCGGAAACCGATTCCGATGTGAAAAGAAAGTCGCTCATCGATGCTCCCTGCCTTGGTGACGTGGGCCGGCGCGAGGCCAGCGCGTGAAAGGACCGAAATTCTACCAAATTCCGCTGCACATGCGCTCGGTGTCCCTCAATCGCAGAGGGTCTTGCCTTGATCCGTGCCGCAACGACTGAGGCCATCGCAGCTGCCGCGCAGGCGCTCCGCGATGGCGCGCTGGTCGCATTTCCGACCGAAACCGTCTACGGACTGGGCGCGGACGCGCGCAACCCGGACGCCTTGCACCGCCTGTATACCACCAAAGGAAGACCGCACGAGCATCCCGTCATCGTTCATCTCACCGCCGCGGATGCCTTGTCGCGCTGGGCGAAATCCGTCCCCGCGTTCGCAGGCGCGCTGGCCGATGCGTTCTGGCCGGGTCCGCTGACGCTGGTGTTGCCTCGCGCCGACGGCGTCTCCGACCTGCTGACTGGCGGCCAGAACAGTATCGGCGTGCGCGTGCCGGCGCATCCGGTCGCTCACGCGCTGCTGGCGCGTTTCGTCGAGATGGGAGGTGACGGCATCGCCGCACCTTCGGCGAACCGCTTTGGACGCATCAGCGCAACGACCGCGGCGCACGTGGCCGATGAATTCGGGACCGAAGTCGCGATAATTCTCGACGGCGGGCCGTGCCGCCACGGCATCGAATCGACCATCGTCGACTGCACGCGGGACGAGCCTGCGATTCTGCGACCCGGCGCCGTCAGCGTCGAGCAGCTTGCGCGCGTGCTGGGCAGGACCCCGCAGGTATCGAGCGCCGACGCGCCGCGCGCCTCCGGCGCGCTGGCGTCGCACTATGCGCCACAGACAGCATCGCGCTTGCTGCATCGCGACGCCTTGCAGGAGGCGCTCGCCAGCCTCGCTCGTCCGGGAGCACATATCGCGGTGCTGGCGCATTCTTCCATGCAACCGCCGGACTTCGAGGGCACGTGGTTCGACGCACCGACGGATAGCGCCGGGTATGCGCATCAGTTGTACGCGAATCTGCGCGCCCTCGACGCCCGCCAAGCCGATGAAATCTGGATCGAGATGCCGCCGGACGGTCCCGACTGGACGGCGGTCAACGACCGGCTGCGGCGGGCCTCGCACCGCGACTGAATCGCGCGCGTCATCCTAGCGAGAGGAAAACAGCATATGTTCACAAAGCACGCATTGCCGCTGCTGTTAGGCGTGTTCTCGGCATGTTCCGGTGCACTCTGTGTTCCCGCCTGGGCCGACGGGTTTCCGGGTGGCATCGCCGATACGTTCGGACCCTTCAACCACCCCGCGCCTGGCGCGGACCACGCCCCGAGCAGCAGCCGCCACCACCGGGCGACCTCGGTGGTCGGTCGCTGGAACGAGATTGCGATCGACGCGAGCGGGCTCGATCACACGCCTTTGACTGACGGCGAGCATCGCGTCTTCGGAGAGCAATACGGACCCACGCGCGCAAGCCGGGCGATGGCGATCGTCCACATCGCGATGTTCGAAGCAGTGAATGCAATCGCGCACCGCTACCAGAGTTATGCCGGTGTCGAGCCGGTGTCGCACGCGGCATCGATGGACGCCGCCGTCGCACAGGCCGCACACGACACCCTAAGCGCGCTCTTTCCATCGCAGAAGCCCGGCTTCGACCAGCAACTCGCGCTGGACTTGAGCACCGTCCAAGGCGCGCACAACCGCGAATCGGGAATTGCCCTGGGGCAGCGCGCCGCCGCCGCAATTCTTGCGCTCAGGGTCGACGATGGCTCGGCGCGGTCCGAGCCCCGCATCGACGTCGACTTCTTCACCGGCATCGAGCCCGGGGATTGGCGTCAGGACCCGATCGGTCGAGCACCGATCGCGTTGGGTGCCTATTGGAGCGCGGTCAAGCCGTTTGTGCTGACTTCGAGCAAGCAGTTCCGCGTCGTGCCGCCACCCGCGCTCGGCAGTGCTGAATATGCGACCGCATTCGCCGAGGTCAAGGCGTTGGGCGGCGATGGAATTACGCCGACGCTGCGCACGCGCGAACAGACCGAGATCGGCATCTTCTGGGCCTACGACGGCACGCCAAGCATGTGCGCGCCGCCCCGCCTCTACAACCAGATCGCCACGCAGGTCGCGGATCAGATGAAAACCGATGTCGTCGCCCTTGCCCGGTTGCTCGCGCTGGTCAATACGGCAATGGCGGATGCCGGAATCGCAATCTGGGAGTCGAAGTACCACTACGGGTTTTGGCGGCCCATCACGGGCATTCGCGAATCGGATCAAGGCACCGGGCCGACCCATAAAGGTGATGGCAACGCGGCGACGCAAGGCGATCCCTCGTTCATGCCCCTGGGCGCGCCGGCGAGCAATCTTACCGGGCCGAACTTCACGCCGCCCTTCCCCGCCTATCCGTCCGGGCACGCCGGATTTGGCGGCGCGCTGTTCGAGGTCCTGCGCCAATTCTACCGGCGCGACGACATCGCGTTCACCTTCGTATCGGACGAATTCAACGGCGTCACGCTCGATCACAACGGCAACACGCGTCCACTCATTCCGCGCAGCTTTGCGTCGTTTTCCGAGGCCGAGGAAGAGAACGGTCAGAGCCGAATCTACCTCGGGATCCATTGGGCGTTCGACAAGACGCGAGGCATTGCCCTAGGCCGGCGCGTGGCGCAGCACGTATTCTCGAACGCCTTCCTGCCGCTGCACTAGCATCGGATCGGAGATTCGGGCTCCAACTGCGGGCCGCTGCCTAGCAGCGACCGGCCAGCGCTCGTTCGAGAAACGGGACGATCGCGGCCACCAACTCCTTCTGCCGGTTCTCCATGTAGTGGTCTGTGCCTGCGATCACGATCTGCTTCGTGCATGCGTCGCGCGGCAGCTTCTGCGCACGTTGCGGTTGCGCCGCGCGTACCTCTCGAAAATCGTGCTCGGCAACCACGTCGAGGATCGGCTCGCCGGGCGCAACGCTGAAGTCGACCAGCATGCCCACGGGCACCCAGCCATCGACGCGCGCGGCCCCGGATCGCGCCAGGTAGGCATTCACCATCGACGCGCCCATGCTGTGCGAAACGATGGCGACACGATCGATGCCCTGACCCTTCAGGAATGCGACGCCGGCTGTGATGCGCTCGCCCGCCTCGGGAAACAGCGCCACGTAGTCGTCGCGCGTCGCGCTAGCGGCAAGCACCGGCATCTGCACGGAGAGCGTCGCGAACCCCGCGTCGGTCAAGCCCGCGCGCATGCCGCCGATGAGGCCCCAGTCCGGATGAACGCCGATGCCGTGGACGACGATCACGCCGCCTTTCGGCTGCGCGACCGGAGTGTAGAGCGCAAGCACGCGTGGCTGTGACGGCGTCGACAAATACAGGGCTTCGCCCACGACGATGGCAGGCACGATTTCCGCAGCCCAGCGCTGCTCGCGCGCATAGTCGGCCCCGGTTGCCACCGCGCTCGGAAGAAAACAACATGCGGCCAATGCGACGGCGATGCGCAGGCTGTGCGCAAGACGCCTTGTTCCACGCATTGTCCCGCTTCGTAGGTGCGAGTTTGCTAACATCACTGCCTCGTCGATTGCCGCAATCATACCCGTCCATGTCGCAGCGCCCCGTTGCCGTCGTTGTGATCGCTCCGGATTCGTTCAAGGGATCCGTGTCTGCGACCGAAGCCGCAGCCGCGATCGCAAGCGGCCTCGCGCGCGTGTGGCCGACGGCCGAGCTTCGCCGCTGTCCCATGGCCGACGGCGGCGAGGGCACGCTCGATGCGATTCTGTCGCACGGCGGCGAGCATCGCTCGCACCGCGTCAGCGGTGCCGCCGGCGCGCCGGTCGACGCGGCGTTCGGCTTGATGGACGGCGCTTCCACCGCGGTCATCGAAGCGGCGCAGATCGTCGGCCTCACCGACACCGCGGCAAGCGCGGTCGACGTCGAGCGACGCAGCACGCGCGGCATCGGCGAATTGATGCGCGTCGCGCTCGACGCCGGCATCCGCCGTCTGATGATCGGCGTGGGTGGCAGCAGCACCAACGACGGCGGTGCCGGCATGCTCGCCGCACTCGGCCTGTCGCTGGTCGATGCCTCGGGACGCGCGGTGGCGCCGACGCCGCAGGGTCTCGCCTCGCTCGCTGCCGTCGATGCCCGCGCGCTCGACCGCAGGCTCGCCGAAGCGACGATCACGATCATGTCCGACGTGAACAACCCGCTGTGCGGACAACACGGCGCGACCGCGATCTTCGGCCTGCAAAAAGGGGTGCGCCCCGAACGGATCGCCGAACTCGATGCGCGACTCGCGCATTTCGCGTCGCTGGCCGAGCGCGCCGTCGGCCGAACGGTCAGCGCCTTGCCCGGGTCCGGGGCGGCCGGCGGACTGGGTTTTGCGTTGCAGTTGATCGGCGCCGAGATGCGATCCGGCGCGCAGGTTGTCGCCGACCTGGTCGGTCTCGACGCCGCACTGAGCGGCGCCGACTGGCTCGTCACCGGCGAAGGCCGGAGCGATGCGCAGACGCTGCTTGGCAAGACGCCGTGGGTCGTCGCGCAGCGCGCCGCCGCAAATGGTGTCCCTGCGACGCTGCTTTCAGGGGGTATCGACCGCGCCGCGCTGCCGGAATTTGCACGGCATTTCGCCGGATGCTTCGCGCTGCCTTCGGGTCCGACCGCGTTGGCCGAATGCGTTGCCGACGCGGCGATACTGCTCGCCGATCGCGCCGAGCAAATGGCGCGACTATTCGACGCCGCGCGGCGCTAGTACAGCATCGGCAGGCGCGACCGCAGTCGCGTACCGATGAGCGGATCAGCGTTCGCCGT
The DNA here is from genome assembly GCA_963821485.1 of uncultured beta proteobacterium. Taxonomy (GTDB): domain Bacteria; phylum Pseudomonadota; class Gammaproteobacteria; order Burkholderiales; family Casimicrobiaceae; genus PALSA-1003. The sequence goes on along the minus strand of CAWGEB010000007.1, from coordinate 368,657 downwards.
AACCGAAGCTTGCGTTCTGTTCGCCGCCCGCGGTCACGCGCACCGCGCAGTACTTGAATTCCGGAATCTTGCCGAAGGGATCGAGCACCGGATTGGTCAGCAGGTTGGCTGCGGCCTCGTAATAGCAGAACGGAATGAACACCGCGCCGCGCGGCGTGCCCTCGTCCGCGCGCGCGGCGAGCGTGACGCTACCTCGTCTCGACGCGACCGTGATCGCACTGCCCGCCGCGACGCCGAGCGCGACCAGATCCGCCGGATTCACTGACGCCACCGGCGCGGGTTCGATCGTGTCCAGCACCGCGGTGCGTCGCGTCATGCTGCCGGTGTGCCAGTGCTCGAGTTGACGGCCGGTGATCAACACGTATGGGTAGGCAACATCGGGTTGCTCGGCCGCCGGAATGATCGCGGCGGGCACGAAGCGCCCCATTCCGGATGCAGTCGGAAATTTGTCGGTGAACACCACACGCTGACCCGGGTCGCCTTCCTGCTCGCACGGATAGGTCACCGCGCTGTCGCGCTCCAGGCGTTCCCAGGTGACGCCTGCGATCGACGGCATGGTCTGGCGCATCTCCGCAAACACCTCCCGCGGATGCGTGTAGTTCCAGTCCAGGCCCAGTCGTTTGGCCATCTCGACGATGATCAGCAAGTCCTGCCGCGCCTCGCCCGGAGGATCGAGCGCCTGGCGACCGAGCTGCACACTGCGGTCGGTGTTGGTGAAGGTGCCGGTCTTCTCGGGGAACGCCGATGCCGGCAGGATCACGTCGGCAAGATAGCCGGTCTCGGTGAGGAATATGTCCTGCACGACGAGCATCTCCAGTTCGGCGAGCGCCTGGCGAGCATGCGATACGTCCGGATCGGACATCGCCGGATTCTCGCCCATGATGTACATGCCGCGAATCTTCCCGGCGTGCACCGCGTCCATGATCTCGACCACCGTCAACCCCGGTTTCGGATCGAGCGTCGTACCCCAGATTGCTTCGACCTTTCGACGTGCGTCACCGTTGTCGACGCGGTTGTAGTCGGGAAGCATCATCGGGATCAGGCCGACGTCGCTCGCCCCCTGCACGTTGTTCTGTCCGCGCAAGGGGTGCAACCCGGTACCCGGTCGCCCAACCTGTCCGGTCATCAACGCGAGCGCGATCAGGCAGCGCGCGTTGTCGGTGCCGTGCACGTGCTGGGAAATGCCCATGCCCCACAGGATCATCGAGCCGCGCGACGTCGCGTACAGGCGCGCGACTTCGCGGATGAGCTGCGCCGGAATGCCGCACACCGGCGCCATCGCTTCCGGGCTGTAGTTGGCGACGTTGCGGCGAATCTCTTCATAGCCGCTGGTGCGGCTGGCGACGAATTCCGCGTCGATCAGGCCCTCCTCGACGATGGTGTGCATCATCGCGTTGAGCAGTGCCACGTCGGTGTCCGGCTTGAATTGCAGGTAGTGCGTGGCATGCCGCGCAAGTTCGGAACGGCGGGGATCGGCGAGGATGAGCCGGGTGCCGCCCTTGACCGCATTCTTGATCCACGTCGCCGCCACCGGGTGGTTGACCACAGGGTTGGCACCGATCAGCAGAACCACGTCGGCCTTCATCACGTCCATCACCGGATTCGACACCGCGCCCGAGCCGATGCCTTCCAGCAGCGCTGCGACGCTCGACGCATGGCACAGCCGCGTGCAGTGATCGACATTGTTCGTGGCGAAGCCGGTGCGCACGAGCTTCTGGAACAGGTACGCTTCCTCGTTCGAGCCCTTGGCCGAGCCGAAACCCGCGAGCGCGCCACCGCCGTGCGCGTCACGGATGCGCTTCAAGGTACCACCGGCGAACTCGAGCGCTTCTTCCCACGTCGCCTCGCGGAACACCGACAGCGGATCGGCCGGGTCCATGACGAATTCCGCCGACTTCGCCACGCCGGCCCTGCGGATCAGCGGTCTGGTCAACCGTTGCCGGTGATGTACGTAGTCGAAGCCGTAACGACCTTTGACGCACAGGCGCTCCTCGTTCGCCGGTCCGTCGCGCCCCTCGACACGAACGATTTGATTGTCCTTGACGTGGTAGGTGAGCTGGCAGCCGACGCCGCAATAGGGGCACACAGATGCGACGGCCTTGTCGGCCTTGACCAGATAGGCGTCGTGCGCAGGCGCCAGCGCGCCGGTCGGGCACGCTTGCACGCACTCGCCGCAGGCGACGCAGGTCGACTCGCCCATCGGGTCGCCGAGGTCGAACACGATCTGCGAGTGACCGCCGCGAAACGCATAGCCGATGACGTCGTTGACTTGTACTTCGCGGCAGGCACGTACGCAGCGCGTGCATTGGATGCAGGCGTCGAGATTGACCGCCATCGCCGGATGCGACAGGTCCGCCGGCGGCTGCGCGCGGGCCTCGAAGCGCGGTGTGCCGATGCCTAGCCAACGCTTCCATTTTTCCAACTCCGAGTCGGGATTGTAGACACGCGTTGGAACGTCGGCGGCGAGCATTTCGACGACGAGTTTCTGCGCGTGCACCGCGCGCGGGCTGTCGCTGCGCACGTCCATGCCCGCGGTCGGCGCGCGGCAGCACGACGGCGCCAGCACGCGTTCGCCCTTGATCTCCACCATGCAAGCGCGGCAATTGCCGTCGGGCCGCATGCCCGGCTTGTAGCACAGGTGCGGGATCTCGACGCCGTTGCGCTGCGCGGCTTGGATGATGGTCTCGCCATCGGCCGCCGCAAGCGTCCGCCCGTTGAGATTGAACTCGGTCAGCTGCAGCGCGGCTTCGGCGGGCGCATTCATTGCTACCTCCTATTGCCAATCGCGCAATACACAAAGATACGCGTCGGTAGCAACGCGTATTCGCCTGGCTCGCCCCCAAAGGGGGTCCCCCTCGCTGGGCTCAACGCGCCAGCTCCTGCGGAAAATACTTGACCACGCAGGCGATCGGATTCGGCGCCGCCTGTCCCAGGCCGCAGATCGAGGCATCTGCCATCGCCTGCGACAACTCCGCGAGCAGCACCGTGTCCCACTGCGGCTTCGCCATGAGGCCGACGGCTTTTTCGGTGCCGACACGGCACGGCGTGCATTGTCCGCACGATTCGTCGGCAAAGAAACGCATGAGATTGAGCGCTGCGTCGCGCGCGCGATCACGCTGCGACAGGATCACAACGGCGGCCGAGCCGATGAAGCAGCCGTGCGGCTGCAACGCATCGAAGTCGAGCGGTACGTCGCCAAGCGACGACGGCAGGATGCCGCCCGACGCCCCGCCCGGGAGATACGCGTAAAACTCGTGCCCCGGCAACATGCCGCCGCAGAACTCGTCGATGAGTTCACGCACCGTGATCCCGGCGGGCGCGAGATGGACGCCGGGCCTGACGACCCGGCCCGACACCGAAAACGAGCGCAGTCCCTTCCTGCCGTTTCGCCCCTGGCCGGAGAACCAGGCGCCGCCCTTGTCCAGGATGTCGCGCACCCAGAACAGCGTCTCCATGTTGTGCTCGAGCGTCGGACGCCCGAACAGCCCGACCTGTGCGACGTAGGGCGGGCGCAGGCGCGGCATGCCGCGCTTGCCTTCGATCGATTCGATCATCGCCGACTCTTCGCCGCAGATATACGCTCCGGCACCGCGTCGCAAATGAATCCTCGGTAACACACCCGGCGGATCGGCACGCAGTGCGTCGAGTTCGCGCTGCAGCAGCGCGCGGCAGGCTGCATATTCGTCGCGCAAATAGATGTAGACGTCGTCGATGCCAACAGCCCAAGCCGCGATCAGCATGCCTTCGAGGAAACGGTGGGGATCGCGTTCGAGGTAGTGGCGGTCCTTGAACGTGCCCGGCTCGCCCTCGTCGATGTTGACGGCCATGAGTCGCGGCGCGGCCTCGGCGCGGACGATGCGCCATTTGCGTCCCGCCGGGAAGCCCGCGCCGCCGAGCCCGCGCAGGCCGGAATCCTCCAGCGCGGCCAACACCGCGTCGACGGTCCGGGCGCCGCGCACGCATTCGTCGAGCGCGCGATAGCCCCCTTGCGCACGATACGCCGCATAGTCGACGGCGGCCGGTAGCTCCGGTTCGACGGACTTTTCGGCAACGACACGCGCAATGTGCTCGACCGTCGCGCGATCGACCGGATTACGGCCGACCACCGCGACGGGCGCCTGCTCGCAGCGGCCGATGCAGGGTGCGCCGAGGATGCGTACACCCGGCCAGTCTGCCCTTTCGCAGGCCGCGCGTAGATCGTCGGCACCGGCCATCTGGCAGGACAGCGTCTCGCACACGCGCACCGTCAACGCCGGCGGCGGCGCCTCGCCTTCCAGGATGACATCGAAGTGGTGATAGAAAGTGGCGACTTCGTAGACCTCGGTGCGCGCCAGTTTCAGCTCCTCGGCCAGCGCCAGGATGTGCGCTGCCGAAATGCATCCATAGCGGTCCTGCACCAGGTGCAGGTACTCGATGAGCAGGTCACGACGCGGCGGCGCGGCGCCGAGCAACGCGCGGATCTCGGCTTGCGCCTGCGGCTCGAGCGGACGCCCCTTCGGGTGGCCGCGCGCCTTGCGACCGCCGCCGAGCGCCGAGATATCGACCACCGATTCCTGCGTCATCTTGCGGGTCCCAAATTCAGTCGAGGAAGTCGCCATACTTCTCCAGGTGCGCCGCGAGATCGAGCGAGTGCTGGCGCACGAGCCGCTCGGCCAACTCCGTGTCGCGCCGTTCCAGCGCCTCGATGATGCGCATATGATCGACGATCGATCGCTCTGCGCGGTCGCGCTGAGATATGGTCATGCGGCGAATGGCGCGCACGTGGATGAACAGATTCTCGATGGTCTTGCCCATCAGGTGCGAGCCGGACAGCGCGATGATCGCCTGGTGGAACGCGATGTTCGCATCGGAGTACTCGTCGATGTGCTCGGTCGGCGTGGAGTTGCGGAACTCGTCGAACATGTGCCGCAACGCGCCGATGTCCGCGTCGGACGCGTTGAGCGTCGCGAGCCTCGCCGCCATGCTCTCGAGCGCAGCCCACATCTCGATCATTTCGATGATCTGCTTCTTGGTCTTGCGCACGATGAACACACCGCGACGAGGAATCGTGCGCAGAAAGCCTTCCTGCTCGAGCAGCGTCATCGCCTCGCGGATCGGCGTACGGCTCACGCCAAGCGCCTGACCGAGCTGTCGCTCGTCGAGCTTTATCTCTTCGCGACGGGCGTAGATGTCCGCGTTCATGATCGCCTGCTTGAGCGCGGCGTAGGCCCGGTCGCGGAAGCTGACGTTGGCACTGAGCGGCTGCAGCTCCAGCGACAGCGACCGTTCGGGCGTTTCGACCAGTGTAGCCACGGCGCTTCCTCAGCTCCTAACGATGTCTGCCGGCGACGATCGCGCGGCCGCAGTGTGGGCGCGCTGCCGGATCAACGCCAGCACGATGTCGACGGCAGGTGTCGGCACGCCGGTTCGCTGGCCAAGTTCGTGAATGACCCCGACGAGCGCCTCGATTTCCATCGACCGGCCGCGTTCCAGATCCTGCAGCATCGACATCTTGTGCGCTCCGAGGGCAGCCGCGCCGTCGATCCGCCGGTCGATATCCACGCGCAGCTTGAGCCCGAGCCGCTCGCCGATCGTCGCCGCCTCCAGCATCATTGCGCGACACACCGCGCGCGTCCCGGGATCCGACGCGACCGCGTCGATGGTCGCGCAGGTCAGCGCGCTCACCGGGTTGAAACACAGGTTGCCCCAGAGCTTGAGCCAGATCTCGTCGCGGATGTCGTCGCGGATGGGCGCGTCGAGTCCACCAGCCACGAACGCGTCACGCAGCTGCTCGAGGCGCGCTGATCGTCGCCCGTCGGGTTCGCCGACGGGAAATTTGTTCCCATGTTCGTGTCGGATGATGCCGGGGGCAACGACCTCGGCGGCCGGGTAGACCACGCAGCCGAAGGCCCGCCCGGAACCCAGCATTCGTGCCTGCTTGCCGCCGGGATCCACGCTGTCGAGGGGGGCACTGCCCAGCGCCCGCTCTGCGCCATCGAAAAACCAGTACGGCAAGCCGTTGCTCGCGGTAACGACCGTGGTCCGTTCGCCGAGCAGCGGCAGCATCGACTCGACCGCGTCTGCGATCTGGTGCGTCTTGAGCGCCATGATGACGCAGTCCTGGTTGCCCAGTTCGGACGGCCGATCGGTACAAGGCAGATGTTCAATTTGCTCCTTACCATGGATCTGCAACCGCAATCCATTTGCCCGCATTGCGGCCAGGTGCGCGCCGCGTGCAACCAGGCTAACGTCGACACCTGCGTGCGCGAGTTGAACGCCGAGATATCCGCCGATCGCACCAGCGCCGAACACGCAGACCTTCACGTCCGCTCCTCCAGCACCGACCCCGCTACGGAATCGCGCCTTGTCTCCAGGGCAATCCGTTCTCGTCGACCCCGTTGCATCGACGATCGCCGACAAGGCGCGACTTTGTTCCACCGCCATGTCCAGTACGCCGCAGTTGCGGACCGCGGTGCCATGGTAGTTGACTTTCTCTGATATACCAAATACGTTATGCAGAATACTAACAAATCCGCGACTGTCTGCACGACAAACAGGATCGCATCCCACGAGGGGTGCGGGCTGGCACGCGGATACATTGGAGGAGAGCCCCTTGGAAGCTGCTGCCGCGCAAAGTTCCGAGCAACGATCGATATTTGCATACCCGTGGTTGCAACTCGTCATCGGCGTCACCTGCATGGTGATGATCGCCAACCTGCAGTACGGCTGGACGTTTTTCGTTCCGGATATCCAGAAGAAGTTCGGCTGGGACCGGTCATCGATCCAGATCGCGTTCACGCTCTTCGTCTTGTTCGAGACGTGGCTGGTGCCGATCGAGGGGTGGTTTGTCGACAAATTCGGGCCGCGGGTCGTCATATTCTTCGGCGGTGTCCTGTGTGCGATCGGCTGGATCATGAATTCCTATGCCGGAACGCTCACCGAGTACTACATCGCCCAGATCATTGCCGGCATCGGCGCCGGTGCGGTCTACGGCACCTGCATCGGCAACGCGCTGAAGTGGTTCCCCGACCGGCGCGGACTGGCGGCGGGTATTACGGCGGCCGGATTCGGAGCGGGTTCTGCGCTGACCGTGATCCCCATCCAGAACATGATCAAGACCAGCGGCTTTCAAAGCACGTTTTTCAATTTCGGCCTCGGCCAGGGCATCATCATCTGCGTCCTGGCGTTCATCATGTTCGCGCCGAAGCCCGGACAAGTGCCGGTGGTAGCGGGCAAAGCATCGGTGATTCAAAGCAGGCGCCAGTTTGCGCCGAGCGAAATCATCGGCCCCAGCGCGGCATGGGTTTTCTCCGCCGTCGTGGCGCTCGTGGGCGGCCTCGTCCTGTGGTACCTGGGCCAGCAGTTCTACATCCCGCTTGCCCTCGCAATACTCATTTTCGTGATCGGCGGCACGATCGTCTGGACCAAGGGCCAGCCGGTCTTCACGCTCATGTACCTGATGTTCGTGATCGTCGGTGCAGGCGGTCTCATCGTGACCGCCAATCTCGCCCCGATCGCACTGGATTTGAAGGTCGCCAACGTCCAAGTGAGCCTCGCAGGGCTAACGATGACCGCACTGACCTTTGCCGCAACGCTCGATCGCATCCTGAACGGCCTGACGCGTCCGTTCTTCGGCTGGGTGTCGGACCAAATCGGCCGCGAGAATACGATGTTCATCGCCTTCGGGCTGGAGGGGATCGGCATCTTCATGCTCTACAAGCTTGGCACCGATCCGGTCTGGTTCGTTATCCTGAGCGGCCTGGTGTTCTTCGCCTGGGGCGAGATCTACAGCCTGTTCCCGTCGACGTGCACGGACACCTTCGGTGCGAAATTTGCCACGACCAACGCCGGGCTCCTGTACACGGCGAAAGGAACGGCCGCCCTGCTCGTCCCGTACTCGAATTCGATCCAGAAGGCGACGGGCAGCTGGGACACCGTGTTCATCATCGCGGCCGCGGCCAACATTGTCGCCGCAGTACTGGCGATCGCCGTACTGAAACCCTGGCGGCGCAAGGTGGTGGCAGCCAGTCAATAGCTCGACTGATGAAACGGGTGGCGCCGACGACACGGCGCCATCCGGATTTTCTGTACAAGCGTCGCGCCGGGGATCCTCGCGGCGCGCCCGCGGCGCTGCCGCGCAGTGCCAGCGCGGCACCTTTTTCGGAGAGACAACCATGCTCGACCAACCCACCAGAACCGCCAAACCCTCGCCCGCGGTGAGCCCCGCCGACGACGCGCAGAAAATCTCCAGTGGCGAAATCAATGCCCAGTCACAAGAGACCGATGGCTTTCAGCTGGTCATCGATGCCCTCAAGCTAAACGGCATCGATACGATCTTCGGCCTGCCCGGGATCCCGATTACCGACCTCACGCGCAAATTGCAGGCTGCAGGCATGCGCGTGATCTCCTTCCGCCATGAACAGAATGCCGGGTATGCCGCTTCGATCGCCGGCTTCATGACGCAGAAGCCGGGCATCTGCCTCACGGTGTCTGCCCCGGGCTTCATGAACGGATTGGCGGCGCTCGCCAACGCCACCACCAACTGCTTTCCGATGATCCTCATCAGCGGCTCTTCCGAGCGCGAAATCGTCGACCTGCAGCAGGGCGACTACGAGGAGATGGATCAACTCGCCATAGCCAGGCCGCACGCCAAGGCCGCGTTTCGAGTCCTGCACGCGGAGGACATCGGTGTGGGCATGGCGCGGGCGATCCGTGCCGCGCTCTCGGGCCGTCCGGGCGGCGTCTATCTCGACCTGCCGGCGAAGCTGTTCCCGCAGACGATGGACGCGGAAGCCGGGAAGCAGTCGCTGATCAAGGTCGTCGATCCGGCCCCGCGCCAGATCCCGGCGCCGGACGCCGTGCAGCGCGCGCTCGACCTGCTCAAGGGCGCCAAGCGTCCGCTCATCATTCTCGGCAAGGGCGCCGCGTACGCGCAGGCCGATGCGGACATTCGCGCGCTGGTGGAAAAGACTGGCATCCCCTACCTGCCCATGTCCATGGCCAAGGGATTGCTGCCCGACACGCACGAACAGTCGGCGTCCGCGGCGCGCTCGTACGTGTTGCCCGAGGCGGACGTCGTGATGCTGATCGGCGCCCGGCTCAACTGGCTACTTTCGCAGGGCAAGGGCAAGACGTGGGGCGGCAACAGCGCCAAGGCATGGGGCGGCCAGAAGTTCGTCCAGATCGACATCTCGCCGCAGGAAGCGGACAGCAACGTCCGCATCGATGCACCGGTCGTCGGCGACATCGGGTCGTGTGTCGCGGCCATGCTCGGCGCGATGGGAACCAGTTGGTCTAAGCCGCCCGCCGAGTGGCTCGACGCCATCGCCGAGCGCAGGACCAAGAACATCGCGAAGATGGGGGAGTCACTGGCAAAGAACCCGACGCCGATGAACTTCCACAGCGCGCTGAACGTCGTGCGCGACATCGTCAAGGCGAATCCGGATGCCATCCTCGTCAACGAGGGTGCGAACGCGCTCGACTTCACGCGCAGCATCGTGGACATGTACAAGCCGCGCAAGCGCCTGGACGTCGGCACGTGGGGCGTCATGGGCATCGGCATGGGCTTTTCGGTCGCGGCGGCCGTGGTCAGCGGCGAGCAGGTGATCGCGGTCGAGGGCGACAGCGCCTTCGGTTTCTCCGGCATGGAATGCGAGACGATCTGCCGCTACAACCTGCCGGTCTGCGTCGTGATCATGAACAACAACGGTGTCTACCGCGGCGACGAAGTGAATACCACCGGAGGTGGCGATCCATCGCCCCTGGTGTTCGTCAAGGGCGCGCGCTACGAGAAACTGATGGAAGCCTTCGGTGGCGTGGGTGTGATGGCATCGACGCCGACCGAGCTTCGCAACGCGATGGAGGAAGCGATCCGCTCGCGCAAGCCTACCCTGATCAACGCGGTCATCGACGAAAAGGCGGGCACCGAAAGCGGCCGCATCACGAGTCTCAATCCGAGCGCGAAAAAGAAATCGTGATCGCTTGCCGCGTTGGAGCGTCGTCGGTGCAGCGACTTCGCGCAGAGCGCGGTCGGCGCGCCGACGTTCAACGCGGCTTGGCAATTCGAGCGCGGTCCAAGCAGCGTTTTCGCGGAAATGACGCATTGCATAGGGGAACGTAATGGGCAAGGCATTAGACGGCATCAAGATTCTGGATTTCACTCACGTGCAATCGGGACCGACCTGCACGCAACTGCTGGCGTGGCTCGGCGCCGACGTCATCAAGGTGGAACGTGCCGGCGAAGGTGACATCACGCGCGGGCAGCTGCGCGACATTCCCGGCGTCGACAGCCTGTATTTCACGATGCTCAACCACAACAAGCGCTCGATCACGGTCGACGCCAAGCACCCGAAGGGCAAGGCCGTGCTCGAATCGCTGGTCAAGCACTGCGATGTGCTGGTCGAGAACTTCGCCCCGGGCGCGCTCGATCGCATGGGCCTTACCTGGGAGCACATCCAGTCGCTCAATCCGCGCATGATCGTGGCCTCGGTCAAGGGCTTCGGGCCCGGCCCCTACGAGGACTGCAAGGTGTACGAGAACGTCGCGCAGTGCGCCGGCGGATCGGCATCGACGACGGGTTTCGACGACGGACCGCCTCTGGTGACCGGCGCGCAGATCGGCGATTCCGGCACCGGCCTGCACCTCGCGCTGGGCATCGTCGCGGCGCTGTACCAGCGCAAGACGACGAACCGCGGCCAGCGCGTGCTCGCGGCCATGCAGGACGGCGTGCTGAACCTGTGCCGCGTCAAGCTGCGCGACCAGCAGCGCCTCGATCGCACCAAGGTGATGGAAGAGTATCCGCAGTACCCCAACGGCAAGTTTCTCGAGGCGGTACCGCGCGCCGGCAACGCCTCCGGCGGCGGTCAGCCAGGCTGGATCCTCAAGTGCAAGGGCTGGGAGACCGACCCGAACGCATACATCTATTTCATCACGCAGGCGCCCGGTATGGAAGGACATCTGCGAGGTGATCGGCCGCCCCGAGTGGCTCACCGATCCGCGCTACGCGACACCGAAAGCGCGGCTGCCGCACCTCATGGAAATCTTCGGCCAGATCGAGGAGTGGACCAAGACCAAGACCAAGTTCGAGGCGATGGACATCCTGAACAAGCGCGACATTCCCTGCGGACCGATTCTTTCGATGAAAGAGATCGCCGAGGAACCGTCGCTGCGCAAGACCGGGACCGTCGTCGAAGTCGATCACCCGAAGCGCGGCAAGTACCTCTCGGTCGGCAATCCGATCAAGATGTCCGACAGCCCGACCGAGGTGACGCGCTCGCCGCTGCTCGGCGAGCACACCGACGAAGTGCTGGCCGAACTCGGCTACGGCAAGGACCAGGTTGCGGCGCTGCGCGCCGACAAGGTGATCTGAAAGCAGCATCTCAGGAATTCCGAACGGCGGCGCGTCCCGCGCCGCCGCGCTCGACATCGAGGGGAAAAGCATGGCGAACAACAAGACCGAAGTACGGCGCGTTCTGGACAAGGTGAAGGCGGACGGACGCACGTCGCTGACCGCGCCCGAGGGCAAGCTGGTCTGCGACGCGTACGGCATCGCGGTGCCGAAGGAAGGCGTCGCGAAGTCCGCCGCGGAAGCCGCGAAAGCTCGCGACGAGCATCGGCTTTCCGGTCGTGCTGAAGATCGTCTCGCCGGAAATCCTGCACAAGACCGAGGCCGGCGGCGTGCTGGTCGGCGTCAAGAACGCGGCGGAGGCGCGCAAGGGTTTCGACACCATCATCGCCAACGCGAAGAAGTACAACAAGAAGGCCAACCTGCTCGGCGTCCAGGTGCAGCAGATGCTCGGTGGCGGTCAGGAAGTCATCGTCGGCGCCGTCACCGATCCGTCGTTCGGCAAGCTGGTCGCCTTCGGGCTCGGCGGCGTGCTGGTCGAAGTGCTCAAGGACATCACCTTCCGGCTGGCCCCGGCGTCGAAAGACGACGCGCTGTCGATGCTCGACGGCATCGCCGCGGCGCCCATACTCAAAGGCGTGCGCGGCGGCGACGCCGTGGATCGTCAAGCGCTCGCGCGCATCATCCAGAACGTCTCGAAACTCGTCTCGGACTTTCCCGAGATCACCGAGATGGACCTGAATCCGGTGTTCGCCACCAAGAAAGGCGCGATCGCCGCCGACGTGCGTATCGTCGTCGACTTCAATCCCGCCCCCGCGCGCTTCCGTCCCGCGCACGACGACATCGTGCGCGACATGAACCGGATCATGAAGCCCGACGCGGTCGCCGTGATCGGCGCGTCGTCCGAGGAAGGCAAGATCGGCAACTCGGTGATGAAGAACCTGATCAACGGCGGCTACAAGGGAGAGATCTACCCGATCAATCCCTCGGCCGACGAGATCATGGGCCGCAAGGCGTACAAGAGCGTCAAGGACGTCCCCGGCAAGATCGACGTCGCCGTGTTCGCCATTCCCGCCAAGTTCGTCGCGCAGGCGTTGATCGAAGTCGGCGAGAAGAAGATCCCCGGGGCGGTGCTGATTCCCTCCGGTTTCGCCGAGACCGGCAACGTCGAAGGCCAGAAGCAGCTCCAGGAGATCGGTCACAAGTACGGCGTCCGCCTGATGGGCCCGAACATCTACGGCTTCTACTACACGCCCAAGAACCTTTGCGCGACGTTCTGCACCGCGTACGACGTCAAGGGCAAGGCGGCGCTGTCGTCGCAGTCCGGCGGCATCGGCATGGCGATCATCGGCTTCTCCCGTTCGGCCAAGATGGGCGTGTCGGCGATCGTAGGCCTGGGCAACAAGTCCGACATCGACGAGGACGATCTGCTGACCTTCTTCGAGCAGGACGACAACACGCAGATCATCGCGCAGCATTGCGAGGACTTGAAGGACGGACGCGCTTTCGCCGAGGTGGCGAAGCGGGTGTCGAAGAAGAAACCGATCGTGATGCTGAAGGCGGGGCGGACGAGCATGGGCGCGCGCGCCGCGAGTTCGCATACCGGCGCGCTCGCCGGCAACGACAAGATCTACGAGGACGTGCTGCGCGCAGTCCGGCGTCATTCGCGCGCGCAGCCTGCGCGACCTGCTCGAATTCGCGCGCGGCATCCCGGTGCTGCCGACGCCGAAAGGCGAGAACGTCGTCATCATCACCGGCGCGGGAGGCTCGGGGGTGCTCCTGTCCGATGCCTGCGTCGACAACGGCCTGTCGCTGATGGCGATGCCACCCGACCTCGACGCCGCGTTCCGCAAGTTCATCCCGCCGTTCGGAGCCGCCGGCAACCCGGTCGACATCACCGGCGGCGAGCCACCGAAGACCTACCAGAACACGGTGCGCCTCGGGCTGGAGGACCCGCGAATTCACGCGCTGATCCTCGGCTACTGGCACACGATCGTCACGCCGCCGATGGTGTTCGCCAGGATCATGGTGGAAGTGGTCGACGAGATGAAGGCGAAGGGCATCGAGAAGCCCGTTGTCGCTTCGCTGGCCGGTGACGTTCAGGTCGAGGAGGCCGCGGAGTATCTGTTTGCGCACGGCATCCCTGCGTACCCTTACTCGACCGAGATGCCAGTCGCAGTGCTGGGCGCCAAATACAAGTGGGCGCGGGGAGCCGGCTTGATCTGACCGCAAGATCGATGCGCCCCTGAGGCGCGGCATTGGCCTCCGTCACCCGGGAGCGATGGCGTACCATTGCTCCCGGCACACCTCGTTCCATTCACCGCGCCACGCGCCGACATCGTGAACGCCAATCTGTACGCGCTCCTGCGCGACCATTTCCTGGAACGCGCGGATCAGCCCTGCATCCTCATTCCCGACGGGCCGGTCATTCGCTACGAGCAGCTCGACCGCGAGTCCGCCCGCATCGCCGGCGCACTGCGCGGTGCGGGCTGCCGCCCCGGCGACCGCGTCGCGGTGCAGGTCGGCAAGTGCTGGGAGGCGCTCGCGCTGTACCTCGCCTGCCTGCGCGCCGGATTCGCCTACCTGCCGCTCAACACCGGGTATCAGAAAGGCGAGCTCACGTATTTCTTCGGCGATGCGGAACCACGCGTGATCGTCGGCCGGCCGGAGTCCGCCGCGCTGCTGACCAGCCTGCGCCCCGAAGCCGCAGTGTTCACGCTGGCGCCGGGGCAAGGCACGCTGCTCGACGCGGCGCGCGACGAACCCGAGGTGTTCGAGCCAGTGCGCTCTGCGCCGGACGACCTCGCGTCGATCCTCTACACCTCCGGCACGACCGGACGCGCCAAGGGTGCGATGCTGACGCACCGCAACCTCGCCAGCAATGCGCTGACGCTGGTCGAGCATTGGGGTTTCACCCATGATGACGTCCTGCTGCATGCCCTGCCGCTGTATCACGTGCACGGGCTATTCGTGGCCTGCCACTGTGCGCTGCTGTCCGGCGCACGCATGCTGTGGCATGCCAGGTTCGATGCGCGCAGCGTGATTGCGTCGTTGCCGCATGCGAGCGCGATGATGGGGGTGCCGACGTTCTATTCGCGCCTGCTGGCCGAGGCAGAATTGGACGCAGCGGCATGCGCCAATATCCGCCTGTTCGTCTCGGGCTCGGCACCGCTGCTGCCCGCCACCTTCGACGAATTCGTGGCGCGTACCGGGCACACCATCCTCGAACGCTACGGCATGACCGAGACCGGCATGAACACGTCAAACCCGCTCCACGGCGAGCGCCGTTGCGGCAGTGTGGGCCTGCCCCTGCCCGGCATTGCGCTGCGCGTCGTCGACGCGCAGGGGGCACCGTGCGGGCCGGGCGAAGTCGGTGGTATCGAAGTCAAGGGTCCAAACGTGTTCGCTGGCTACTGGCGCATGCCGGAGAAGACGCGCGAGGAATTCACCGCCGACGGTTACTTTAGGACCGGCGACATGGGCGAATTGATGCCCGACGGCTACCTCAATATCGTCGGCCGCGCCAAAGACATCATCATCACCGGCGGCCTGAACGTCTACCCGAAGGAGATCGAGGAGAAGATCGACGCATTGCCCGGCGTGGTCGAATCCGCAGTCATCGCCGTTCCCGATGCCGATTTCGGCGAAGCCGTGACCGCTGTCAGTCGTCAGCGTGCGAGGGGAGCGAAGTCAGCGAGCCCGGGATCATCGCTGCGCTGAAGTCGGAGATCGCCAGTTTCAAGGTACCGAAGCACGTGCACTTCGTCGACGACCTGCCGCGCAACGCGATGGGCAAGGTCGAGAAGGGCACGCTGCGCGAGCGCTACGCCGCGCCCTGACCCGCGCCCACAATGGGCCCCCACGCTTGCGGCCTCAGTGGCAAATTCGGCCGCTGCGCTGCCGCCAAAGGGGGCGCTATTCGCGCCTAGGGACGGCCCGGCGGCGCTCATGGCGCGAAGGCCTTCCACAGAAAAAACGCCGCGATCGCGTACAACAGGCACGCGAACGCGCGCCGGAGGATTGCGACCGGCCATCGATGCGAGAGCCTCGCACCGATCGGTGCCACGACCACGGTGGCGGTGACGATGGCGATCAGGCCAGGGACATAGATGAATCCGACGGTGTACGGCGGCAAGTCCGTCTGGCGCAGTCCGGCAACGACGAAGCCGACCGTTCCCGCCACCGCGATCGGCAAGCCCAGCGCCGCCGAGGTCCCGACCGCATTGCGGATGCGCACGTTGCACGCAGTCATCAGCGGCACCGACAGAAATCCGCCGCCGGCGCCGACCAGACTTGCCACCATGCCGATGACCACGCCGGAGCTGAACAGGCCGACGGCTCCCGGCAGCTGGCGCGTCGGCTTCGGCTTGCGGTCGACCAGCATCGTCGTCGCGATGAAGCCCGCAAAGGTGGCGAACACGGCGGACAGCAGCGTGGTCGACATCCCCCCGACGACCAGCGGCCCGACAAAGGACCCGACCAGCATGCCCGGCGCGAGCCGCCAGAACACCGGCCAGAGGACGGCATCGTGCGCATGGTGCTCGCGCACGCTGGCGATGGAGGTGAACACGATCGTCGCCATCGACGTCGCGATGGCCATGTGCAGGATGTGCTCCGGCGGAAATTGCTCGTGCGTGAATATCAGCGTCAACAACGGCACGATGGTCATGCCGCCGCCGATGCCGAGCAGGCCGGCGAGGAAGCCGACGACGACGCCGATCAGCGCGAAAATCGGGAACAACCACCATTCCACGCGGCCTCCGCAATCAGCGGCAGGAGCGCTGGATGAACCCCTCTCCGCCCGGGAGAGGGGCATGGGTGAGGGCGGTTCCGGCGAAGGCCGCAGTTCAGGCAGGTCGCGCACGCGCGAGCCTGGTAGTGATGTAGGTCCATTCACGCGGGTCGACCGGCGTGATCGACAGCCGATTGCCGCGCTGGAGCACGAGCATCGTGGCAAGCGACGGTGCGGCGCGCATTTCCGCGAGCGCAATCAACCGCGTCTTCTCGACGAACGTGACTTCGACGTTGACCCAGCGCGGCGCGTCGCGCGTCGCCTTGGGGTCGAAGTACGGGCTTTTCCGGTCGAACTGCGTCGCGTCGGGATACGCGGCCTTGCTGATGCGGACGATGCCGGCAATGCCCGGTTCGGGACAACTGGAGTGATAGAAAAACGCCTGGTCGCCAACTTGCATCTGGTCGCGCATGAAATTGCGCGCCGTGTAGTTTCGTACGCCGTACCAGGCGACGGTCTTGTTCGGCATCGCCGCAAGATCGTCGATCGAGACGTCGTCGGGTTCCGATTTCATCAGCCAGTAGCGCATGACCTTTCAGCCTGGATCGTATATGGTCAATACTAGCAGCACGGCGCCGCATACGGCGGATTGTCCCGGTAGGCAAGGGCTCCATTCGCCAGCCGCCGAAGCGGGTGGACTATCTCCTGCGTGCCGGCGCGGCTTCCCGCTCGCCGTGGTCGAGCCAAAGGCGGCATGCAAAGGAGCGGCGGACGGCCTGCAACACGCCAAGCAATACGCCGAAATGCTCGGTCTGAAATTCGCCTTCGCCGCCAGGAAGGCTTCGCCAAGTCCAAACGCCAACGGCACGAAGGCGTTGATGCTGAAGGTCTTGCCTTCGGCATGGCGCAGTCGCGAAATTTGCCCGCCAAATCGGTGAAACTGCCAAAGCGAGCACGTCCGCAATGGACCGGCTCCTTGGTGCCGGTGACGAACTGTTACTCCGGGTCCTCATGCAGATTCAGCCGATGGCGGATGACAACTTGGCGCTCGGTCATGAGAACGAAAAGCCCAAAGAAGAGATGACCCAGATGCAGGCGGATTTCGATGCGAAAATCCGGGCCGAGGCGAAGCGAAAGCTAAGAAAGCCTATGAGTGAGTCCGCAACGAAGGAGCATTCGAAGCACCACGCATGAAGCTGGCAGATATCACGGCGTGCAACAGACTAAGTCCGAAATGACGAAGAAATCTTGCAAAACAACGAAATGTGGCTAGAATTGACAGAGCAGGCAGCGAAGGGTTTGTCAAGAGGTTGCGGCAATTTGCGACACGATGGGTAAAACCGGCGCACCTGCCAAGACGTAGAAGTCACATAACAGGTACTTCAACTCAGACAGGAGAAGAAGCAATGACAGACATTTTGTCGATGATGCCGACGGGTTCCGACCCGGCAGAGGCGCTCAAGCGCAAGATGGTGAAGGACGCGATCAAGCGCAGGATTGTGAAGAAGGCCATCGCGAAGAAGGCGATCAAGCGCAGGGTCGCGAAGAAGGCCATCAAGCGCAAGGTCGCCAAGAAGGCCATCGCGAAGAAGGCGATCAAGCGCAGGGTCGTGAAGAAGGCCGTCAAGCGCAAGGTCGCGAAGAAGGCCATCGCGAAGAAAGCGATCAAGCGCAGAGTCGCCAAGAAGGCGATCAAGCGCAGAGTCGCCAAGAAGGCGATCAAGCGCAAGGTCGTCAAGCGCAAGGTCGCCAAGAAGGCCATCAAGCGCAAGGTCGCCAAGAAGGCCGTCCGGCGCAAGGTCGCCAAGAAGGCCGTCCGGCGCAAGGTCGCCAAGAAGGCCGTCCGGCGCAAGGTCGCCAAGCGCGCAGCGAAGAAGAAGTAAGCCTTCCGGCGCCAAGAGTCCGCCCCAGATATGTGGCGGACGCAAAACAGGCGACGCGATGCGTCGCCTGTTTGCTTTTGGGCCGGCGAATGCCGGGTGCGGCGCCCGCGCCGTCGCTATCCGGCGTACGGCTCCTCTATCAGCGCGTCGGCTCCGACGGCAAGGTGGCAACTCACCAGATGCTCGTGCGGCCGATCAAGATCGGCTGACAGCGCGCGCTCCGCGCCTGCCGCCCTATCGCGTGGTGGGTGGCGGTACCGCCTGTCCGGCCTTCGCCCGCTCGACGATGATCGGATGGATGACGGTGTCGTGATAGAGCTGGCGAACGAAATTGACGAACACGGGTTTCGTGATCTCGTTGTGACTGGGAATGATGTCACCGTCGGTCCTTACGTTCCATATCGGGGAATTCGGGTCCGTCTTGAGCTGTCGCAACACCGTATTGCCGCAGAAGTTGCGCTCCCACCCCGATGGAAAGGGCCGGTTCGCCCCGTCCGGTCCGAAGAATTGGTCGGCGTTGTCGTGCTCGAGCGCCAGATTCCTGCTTTCCTGTTCCATCGCTGACGGCGCACCGGGGTCCGTCACTGGGTTCCAGCCCGGACAGGTCGTGATCCCGTCGGTCCGCATCAGCAACTCATGGGTGACGTATTGGTCCATGTGCCCGAGGGTTTTCCGGTTGGCGTCGTGCTCCTCATCGGACAGCGCCGTTTCGAACATGGCGTTCACCGAGCGCCCGATCGGAAATGCGACACTAGTGGCCCAGTCCGCCGTCGACGTGATCGATACGAAAATCGGTGACTGATAGCGAGCGTACCGCTGCGCCGACGCAGCGCGATGCAAGGGTGTGTAGCGCAGCGCCTCCACGGCGGGATTCGCCAGGATGATGATGTCGCCATAGCGCGGTATCACGCTCTCCTGTCCGGGCGTCGTGTCGTATTCGAAAAGACTAGTGATCAGCGATTGTGAAATGGCCTCGAGCAGGATCAGTCCGCCAAAGCTGTGGCCCATCAGGATCAGCAGCACCTTCTTCTCGCCCTGATTCGGCGGCGAAATCCGGTTCTGCAGCTCGTAGAAGCCGCGCAGTCGAGAGAACAGGACGCGGCTCTCGCCCTCGGCGACGTGTTGCGCCGTCGATTTTCGATCCCAGAAGCTGAGCGAGGCGACGGGTTCGGGGAGCGTGACCGACTTGCCGCGCCACGACACGTAGACGCCAACCACCCGATGGGGCGGCAAGTTGAACCGCTTCTGTTTCGCCTGTTCCACGAGCGCAGCGTCCGCAAGCAGCAGCCGGAAGGTCTGCACGTTGGGATCGGCATTGGAAGCATTGTGCTTCCAGCCATGCACATACACGACGAGGCTGAGGCCGTCCCCGCCCTTGGAGAGTTCATTGAGGTCCTGCATAAGGGCCTCGATATGGCACGATGCGATACCGACGTCGGGCATGCCCCTCGGATAGAGCAGGCCCGCCTCGTCGAATTCCACGAAATACAGATCGAACAGGGGCGCATGTTCGTGATTGGGCAATACCGGCGGCGACCCGGCCTGCGACGCGCCTGTATCGCAAAATTCCGGCGGTTCGGTTGCCGCAGCTGCATGCCACACGGTCCGGTAGGGGGCCATCGGCACGCATCCGGTCACCAGCGCGAGGGTGCCCGCAATCGCGAGGCTCAAAAGGTATTGCATCGCCCCTCCCTTCTCGAGCGGGTGGTCACCGTCACGAACGCGGAATCCTCACTGCACTCCCCACCACCATACTATGCGAATTCGGCGGTGGTTGCAGCCGGTGTCGCAAGTGGCACAGCGTGCCTGCCTCTCGGTTCGGCACCAGGCACAAAATCCCTTGTTACTACGCATTGACGACTATCGCTTCGAATCAGCCTCGCCTGGCAGACCAGCCTTCGAGCAACGCTTGCACAGAGTCGCTGCACGGGCCAAAGTGCGAAGCGGGATCAAACCCGCCACCAAAAAGGAAGCGATTCATGTATAGCGCAAGCGTTCGGGTAGACGTCGCCCGCGTATTCTTTATCGTGGCGCTGGTCGCCATTGCGTCGGGTGCATCGGCGCAGAACAAGTGCTCGGCCAAGGGTACGATGGGAGGGCAGAAGTTCGAGCTCGCGAATTGCGAGGTTGCCTATTACGCGGGAAGCAACGGCGCGACAATCTGGTTCAGTAGTACGCCGATCACCGCCGAGGAACGCGAATTCTTCCAGCGATCGAGCAGCGCCGACCGCTTCAAGAAGGGACGCACCATGGTGTCCCTTGGGTTTTGCCCCGGCGGCGGCAGCGCCACGCCGTCACCGGCGACCGCGAAGTCGATCGAGATCGGCTTCAAGCATGCGACCGTGCTCGATCTGGGCACGCAGGACCAGTGGGTGCTGGAGCCCGCGACGGACAAGCAGATCAAGGTCGAAAAGCTCTCCGGTGATCTCAAGAAGGGCGGCAAACTTGCGGGCAAGATCACCGGCGCGATCGTCGGCCACAAGCCGCCGTTCAATTGGGATCTCGAATTCGATCTCACACTGCCGCAGAATGCGGCGGCGGCCGGACCGGGGTGTTGAAACGGGCGATATTTGGGAGGCAACCATGCGTATCGCGTTCTTCGGCTTGCTGATCGCGTTGCTGTGCGCAACCGGTCGCGTCGAGGCGGCCGACCTGCCGATCTTTGACGCGCATCTGCATTACAGCCACGATGCCTGGGAGAACCTGCCGCCCGCGGACGCGATCGCGATCATGCGCAAGGCCGGTCTGAAGCGGGCACTGGTCTCGAGCTCCGGCGACGACGGAACGCAGCGCCTGGTCGCAGCGGCACCCGACCTCGTGTTGCCATCGCTGCGGCCGTACCGTACTCGCGGCGACGTCTCGACCTGGGTGCGTGACGAAACGGTCGTCGCATTCCTCGAGGAGCGGCTCGCACGCAGCCGCTACGTCGCGATCGGCGAGTTCCACGTCTACGGCGCGGACGCCGACCTGCCAGTGCCGAAGCGTATGGTGGCGCTGGCGAAACGGGACAAGCTCGTACTGCACGCACATACCGATGCCGACGGGCTCGAGCGCCTGTTCCGGCAGGATCGCGACGCGCGCATCCTGTGGGCGCATTCGGGATTCGAGCGTCCGGAGCTGGTGCGCGACATGCTGCGCAAGTACCCGAACCTCTGGTGCGATCTCGCCTTCCGCAACGAGCACGGCTCCTCCGGCAAAGTGCCGGCAGAGTGGCGCGCGGTGTTCACCGAATTTCCGGACCGCTTCATGGTCGGCACCGACACCTTCACGCCGGAACGCTGGCATTACGTCGTCGAGCATGCGCAATGGTCGCGTGCATGGCTCGCGGACCTGCCGACCTCCCTCGCCGAGCGCATCGCCTGGCGCAATGGCGAAGCCCTGTTCGCAGGTTGGACTCCGGCTTCAACGCGATGAAGGCCGTCGGCGCGGCCATCGCTTGCGCCGCGACCGCGTTCGTCGTCGACACGGCCGCGGCGTGCGGCGAGCGCATCGCGGGTGCGACCCGCCGCATCGCGAACGCGAACTACGAGATCGTGTTCGCCAGTGCGCCCGGGCCGATCGAGACCGGCAAGCATTTCTCGCTCGATTTTGCGGTATGCCCCCTTGGCGCCGCCAGCCCGCCCGACGCGGTGCGGGTCGATGCGGTCATGCCCGAGCATCGCCACGGCATGAACTACCGTCCCGTCGTGATGGCGAAAGGTGACGGAATATATCGCGCCGACGGGCTGATGCTGCACATGCCCGGTCGCTGGGAAATCCGCTTCGACGTGGTGTCCGCGGCGGGACCCCAGCGGCTGGTTGCCGCGACACTGCTCGAATGAGCGTCGCAGCGGGGCGCCGTGCAAGCCGACGGCGAATGGCGTGCTGCGTATTCGTGGCGGGTGCTGCGGGTATCGCCTGTGTCGCAGTACTGGCGCAACCCGTGCCGCTGCCGCCGCTCTCCGACGCCGAGCGCGGCCGCATCCTCGCGCATGGTCCGTGGCCGCCGCCATGGCAGCCCGATCCATCGAATCGCGTCTCCGGGAACGCCGACGCGATCGCGCTCGGCGCGGCACTGTTCCGCGATCCGCGAATCTCGCGCACGGGAACCATCGCCTGCACGTCATGCCACCAGCCGGCGCGTGCATTGACCGACGGCTTGCCGCGCGCCGTGGGCCTGGCGCCGACGAACCGGAACACGATCAGCGTGGCCAACGCCCGCCTGCAGCACTGGTTCGGGTGGGACGGCGCGGGCGACAGCCTATGGGCGCAGAGCCTGCGGCCGATCTTCGATGCCCGTGAAATGGGCGGCGATCCCGCGCGACTCGCGGCCCTGCTCCGGTCCGACGACGAGTTGCGTCGCCGCTTCCGTGAGAGTTTCGGCACATTGCCCTCGACCGACGACGAGAACGTTGCGGTCGACGCCGCCAAGGCGCTGGCCGCCTACCAGGAGACCCTTGCCACCGGACGCACGCCTTTCGACGAATTCCGCGACGCCCTCGCGCGGGGCGACGGTGTCGCAGCGGCGCGGTACCCGGAGCGCGCGCGGCGCGGGCTCGCGATCTTTGTCGGCAGCGGCCGCTGCAACGTCTGCCACATCGGGCCGAATTTCACCAACGGCGAATTCCACGACGTCGGCATCGCATTCTTCACCGGTCCGGGGCAGGTGGACGCCGGTCGCTACGACGGCATTCGGCGCGTGCAGGCGAGCCGCTACAACCTGCTCGGGCCATTCAACGACGATCCAA
This sequence comes from uncultured beta proteobacterium, assembly GCA_963821485.1. GTDB lineage: Bacteria > Pseudomonadota > Gammaproteobacteria > Burkholderiales > Casimicrobiaceae > PALSA-1003. Next base: position 345,992 of record CAWGEB010000007.1, on the reverse strand, counting down.
CAGGAACGACCGCTACGGGCACGCGCTTTGTCGCACTGGAGCATCGAAATTTCGGCGAGTTCAGGGTGCCGTCGCTACGCAACGCGGCTCGCACCGCGCCGTACATGCACAACGGCAACCTGTCGACGCTGCGCGAGGTCGTGAAACACTATTCAGAAATCGACGAGGACCGGCTGCACGCGGACGGTGAGCGGATACTGCGCCCGCTGCATCTGTCCGAATCCGAGGTCGACGACCTTGTCGCGTTCCTCGAGTCGCTCAGCGACAGCGGCACGCCTGGTCCCGATGCATTATCAGGCAAGTGATGCGGCAGCGCGCGAAAAAAAGCGGCGCCGATTGCTCGACGCCGTGACAGAAGATGTCCCCCGCCTGTGCCGTACCGACCGAGGTCTTGAACCGCAGTTCAAGAGGGTCGCCTGCCAGGGCCATTAGGCGCTTCCGCGTAGGGAACGCACACCAGCCCGCTTAAGGCGCGGCAACCTCGCTAAGGTAGCATTGGTTCAAAGAACGTATGGCCAGTTCGAACACTGCAGGGGACAATCGGCGCAGTCGCTAGAACAGTTTGTCCTGTTCCGCCATCGCACGATCAATGGCCGACTGCATGGCAGAAATTCTACGCTGAATGCCCGTCGTGTCAAAACCATTTGCGGGCCCGGGCGCGACTTTCGAGCCCAGCAGTTCATGCGTGATGTTGAGCGCGGCCATCACCGCGATGCGCTCGGTGCCGGCGATCTTGCCCGCGTCGCGAATTTCGCGCATGCGACGGTCGAGATATTGAACCGCCTGCATGAGTTCGTCGCGCTCAGATTCCTTGCAGGCCACGCGGTACTCGCGCCCGAGGATCGAGATGTCCAGCATGGTGGAGCGATCTTCCATGGCGATCAGTTCGCGCCCTCCGGCAATCGCTGCAGAAGAAGATCGAGGCGCGCAGATGCCGCCGCGACCTTGTCCGACAGCGTACGACTTTGTTCCTGCGCCCGCGTAAGCTCGCGTTGCAACGATTCGTTCTCGGCGCGCAGTCGATGGTATTCGGCGAGCAATGCCGCGAGCTTGTGTTCGAGTCCAGCGAGTTCGGAATCCATGGGCGACTATAGGCGGAAGATTTCGCGGCCGTCAACCCGATGCGAGCGGAACATACCGGACCTCGAGGATTTCCAGTTGTTCTACGCCTCCCGGCGTGTTCAGCGTGACCGTATCGCCCTCGCGCGCCTTGATGAGCGCCCGCGCCATCGGCGACATCCAGCTGATGTAGCCGCGATCGGTGTCGATTTCGTCGACGCCGACGATGCTGATGGTGCGCTTCTTGCCATGCCCGTCGCGCATGTCGACGGTCGCGCCGAAGAATACGCGGTCGGCGTCGTCATCGTCGCGCGGAGCGGTGGGATCGACGACTTCGGCCTTGTCCAGGCGCCTGACCAGGAAGCGGATGCGGCGGTCGATTTCCCGCAGGCGTTTCTTGCCGTAGATGTAGTCGCCATTTTCGGAGCGGTCGCCATTGCCGGCGGCCCACGCCACCGTCGCAACCAGCGCGGGGCGTTCCTTCTCGACCAATTCGTCCAGTTCGGCTTTCAGGCGCCGGAAACCTTGCGGGGTCACGTAATTCTTCGTCCCAGCGGGCAACGACGTGTCCTCGAATTCGCCGTCTTCGACTTCGGCGTCGTCCTCGCGGGTGAAGGCTTTGTTCATGGCGGTGGGGCGGGTGCATCCGGCCGCGGCGCAAATACGCACCGGCTCGAAGCATCGCAGACCATTATAGGACAGCTGGTTGGACAATCGAACGCGCCGCCCGTTCGAGCGAGTCAGCGAGGCTTTCGAGGAAGCTTTGCGCGCGCCACGGCAAGTACCCGGCAGATTTGGTCGACTCCCTCGGCGAATCTCGGGCCGGAACGATGCAGCAGATTCGCGTCGACCACGAACAGATTGTCGCGCGCGACGGCGGGAAGCTCGCGCCATACCCGCCATGCGTCGAGCCACGCCGGCCGCAGCGCGTCGTCGGCACCAGCGACGATCGCCTCGGGCGCCGCCGCGAGCACGGACTCCACGCTGACTTGCGGCGCAGGCGACGGCAGCGTCGCGAACACGTTCTCGCCGCCGCACATTTCGATCGCCGCGCTGATCAGGTGTCCCCCGCCGACGGTGTACAGGGGGTGGTCCCAGATTTCGTAGAAGACCCGAATCGTCGCGGTTCCCGCTGCGCGATCGCGCGCCTCGGCGAGCTTGGCGCGAAATGTCGCGGCGGCGCGCACGGCCGTCTCGCGCTGTCCTGTCAGCGTGCCCAGGCGTTCGATCTCCTCCGCGATCGCGAGCGGCGTACGCGGATTCGAGACATAGACCGGCACGCCCATCGACCGCAGGTGCTGGACCTGCGCCGCGGCAAGATACGGCCAGGCGACGATCAGGTCCGGCTTGAGCGCGAGGACGGCTTCGAGGTTGACAGCGCTGGCGTCGCCGACCTTTGGCAATTTCGCGGCGTCGGGTGGCCAATCGGCGGGAGCGAGCACGCCGACGACGCCCGCCCCCGCACCCGCGGCGAACAGCAGTTCGGTGGCATGCGGCGCGAGGCTGACGACGCGCCTCGCCGGTGCCGCGAGTTCGACCGTCGTGCCGGTGGCATCGACAGCCGCAACGACCGCCCGCGCGTCGATCGCGGCGAAGCTCAGGCTCGCAACTATCAGTGTCGGCAGTCGCATCGATCAATATCGGTAGCGCACGCCTGCAAACAGGTTCGCTGCGATCGTGTTGAAATCCGCTGCAAGCTCGTAGTGCTTGTCGAACACGTTGCCGGCGACGGCAAACAGCGCCCAATGCGGCGCCATCTGGTATTCGGCATTGAGATTGACGATGGCGTAGCCGCCCATACGCCGCGTGTTCGCGGCGTCGTCGTAACGCGCCGAGCTCGCGGTGAGCTGCGCGCCGACCTGCCACGGGCCGAAGCGCTGCGTGACATCGACGCTGCCGTAGCGGCGCGCCCGCCGCGGAAGCAGGTTGCCGGTCGCATCGACAAAGGGACGCGCAAAGTCGACGCTGCCCTTGACCGTGGTGTCGCGGACGAGCGCTTGCAGCTCGAGCGTGACGCCTTCGAGCGTGGCGTCGGCCACGTTCTGCGGTGCGCAGTTGAATTCGGCGTCGCACTCGAACACGATGAGGTTGTGCACGCGATTCTTGTACGCGACGATTCCCGCATTGACCTCGGTGCCGGCGTAGCGCAACGCGGCCTCGAAGTTACGCGCGGTCTCGGGGACCAGGTTGGGATTGGAGGATCTGGGGTAGTAGAGATCGTTGAAGGTCGGCGCCTTGAACCCGGTACCGTAACTGGCACTCGCGCGCAGTCCCGGGACAATCGTGTAGGCGTACGCGAACGAGCCCGAGGTCTGCCCGCCGAATTGCGAGCTGTCGTCGCGACGCAGGTTGGCCTGCAGCGCATTCGGGCCGTCTTGCAGCTGGTAGACGCCGACGATCGCGTTGGTATTGCGCGAGGTGACGGCGAACGCGGTGTCGGTATCCAGCCGCTCCTCGCGTCGCGTCAATGCGACCGACAGCGCGCCCAGGGGCAACATGAAATCGTTCTGCCACGTGTATTGCTGCTGCGTGGTCCTGAACCGCGACGGGCCGAAGGCTGCCTGCGTATTGCTGTCGTCGATCGAGACGCCGGCTTCGAGCACGCTCTTCCAGAATGAGGTCAAGCGGTTGCGGCTGGCGACTGCGTAGCTTTGCAGCGTCGTGATCGTGCGGTCATCGAAATCCAGGCCACCGTCGAATTGCGCGTTCATGCGGCTGTAGAAAGCCTGTGCCGACAACTGCTGCTCCGGCGCGAAGTTATACACAAGGGACCCGCTGGCGCTGCCGTTGCGATAGCCGTCTTGGTCGGGGTTGTAACTGAAGTTGGCAGGGTTGGCGATGGCGTTGAAGCCATTGCTCTGGTTGTATCCCCCCTGCAACATGAAGCGCCACGGCCCGTCGCCGCCGGACGCTCCGGCGGCAAACTGGCCGGTGTTGAAGGTGCCATAGCCCGCGCTGGCGTTCGCGGCAAGGGTGCCCCCAGCGTTGCGTGTGAACACCTGGATCACGCCGCCGATGGCGTCGGCGCCGTACAAGCTGGCGGCCGGACCGCGCAGGATCTCGATGTGGTCGATCTGGTCGAGCGGAATCGCTTCGAATGGGGTGGTGCCCGAACTCGACGAACTCACGCGCAGGCCGTCGATCAGTACCAGGGTCTGGCCGGCGTTGGCACTGCGCAGGAATACGCCCGTCGTCGAACCCCGTCCGCCGCTGGTCACGATCTGCACGCCGGGTTGACGCTGCAGCAGGTCCGCCAAGCTCTGCGCACCGGCGCGAGCGATCTCTTCGGGTCCGATCACCGTCACGTCGGCCAGCAGCTGGTCCAGCCGCTGCGGCGACCGCGCCGCAGTCACGACCACCGGATCGAGCAGCGTCGGTGGAGTTACGGGTTGCGCCAGGCAGGTCGCCCCCACCCAGGCCAGCGCGCAGATCGCGCCGCTTGCGGCGGCGCCGCGCCTTCGGGGGATTCGTGACATGGAGCGATCTCCGCAGTTGCCGCGCGACCCCGCACGGCGGTGGATCGAACAACGCGGAGGGAGTATCGCGGCGGCATACGCGCGGGTCGCGGGCGTCCTGCCGGACCTCGCCTCCCGCGATGGGCCTATATAGCTCAGCTCGCGCTCATCAGAACCAGGGCGCGCACCGATTGCAGGCCGGTCTCCGGGCTTGCCAGTCTTGGCCGCCCGCCTTCCCATTCGCGTCGTGCGAACAGTGGCGTTGAGAGCGACCCGCACTGACCTACCGTTGCGGGGGCAGCGCCGGAATGGTCGCGGAACAATGCGCCGCGAGGGACCGGCTTCCCGTTTCACCCACGGCGCGATGATTCCTTGCGTCGCGCCGCGGACACCTGCTGCCTTCATTATAACGGTGTCGCGGCGGGGCGACGCTCAGTGTCGGTAACTGCTATAATCTTTGCCCCTTCAACGACTTGCCGGCGCTGACGCAAGATCAACCGTGAGCCGAAAGCTGTACATACGCACCTTTGGCTGCCAGATGAACGAGTACGACTCGGACAAGATGGCCGACGTGCTGCACGCCGCCGAGGGTCTCGAATTGACCGCGTTGCCGGCGGACGCCGACGTCATCCTGTTCAATACCTGCTCGGTGCGCGAAAAGGCGCAGGAGCGTGTGTTCCACGATCTGGGAAGGGTGCGCGAGCTCAAGATCGCCAATCCGGAACTCATCATCGGCGTCGGCGGGTGCGTCGCCAGCCAGGAGGGCGCGGCGATCGTCGAGCGTGCGCCCTACGTCGACGTCGTCTTCGGTCCGCAGACGCTGCATCGACTGCCGGAACTGATCGCGCATCGACGCCGCAGCGGCAAGCCGCAGATCGACATCAGCTTTCCGGAAATCGAGAAGTTCGACCACCTGCCTCCACCGCGCGTCGACGGCCCCTCCGCCTTCGTGTCGATCATGGAAGGCTGCAGCAAGTACTGCTCGTTCTGCGTCGTCCCGTATACCCGCGGCGAAGAAATCTCGCGGTCCTTCGACGACGTGCTGACCGAAGTTGCCGATCTCGCCGACCACGGGGTTCGCGAAGTCACCCTGCTCGGCCAGAATGTCAACGCCTACCGCGGCCCGATGCGCTCGGGCGAGGTCGCCGACCTGGCGACGCTGATCGAATACCTCGCGGAAATCGATAGCCTCGAGCGCATCCGCTACACGACTTCGCACCCGAAGGAAATGACGCAGGCGCTGATCGACGTGTACGGCCGCGTGCCCAAGCTGGTCTCGCACCTGCACCTGCCGGTGCAGTCGGGTTCCGACCGCATGCTTGCCGCCATGAAGCGCGGCTATACCGCGCTCGAGTACAAGTCGATCGTGCGCCGCCTGCGCGATGTGCGCCCCCGGCTCGCGCTGACCTCCGATTTCATCGTCGGCTTCCCCGGCGAGACCGACGCCGATTTCGAACAGACCATGAATCTGATCGACGGCGTCGGTTTCGATGGCAGCTTCAGCTTCATCTACAGCCCCCGCCCGGGCACGCCGGCGGCGCAATTCTCCGATCCGGTTGCGCTCCTCGTCGCTCAGGCCCGGCTCGAACGCCTGCAAGCGGTCATCGATGCGCAGTACCGCGCGCAGGGCGATGCGATGGTCGGAGGCGTCGAGCGCGTGCTGGTGACCGGCCGTGCCGCCAGGAATACCGGCGATCTGGCGGCGCGCACCGACAACCATCGCGTCGTGAACTTTCCCGGCGACGATGGTCTGATCGGACGGTATACCGAGGTGAGGATCACCGCGTCACGGGTGCACTCCCTGCGCGGCGAGCTCGCCGCCGGTTCATGACGGCGTACCCGAGTCCCGGCGCGGCCAGCCTTTGACCCAACATTGATAGAGACGATTCGCATGCCCAACCCTAGCTTAGTTCCGATGACCGCCCTGGTGGCGGCGTTCGCGCTCGCGCTCGGCGGCTGCGCGGTCACACCGGCAGTACCTGCGGACAGCGCCGACGCGGCACGTGTCGCCGCCACCGCCGCTGCCGCCGGGGCCGCTGCCGCGACCACGACGGCGAACACCCCGCCGCGCCCGACTGCCCCCGGTGCCGGCAACGCGTCTCCGGCGGCGTCTGCCGCAGCCGCTGCGGCCGCCGCCGCAGTCGCCGCCCTGAGCAACCAGAAGCCGTTCGCCGAAGTCGTCAAGGGCGCGAAGGAGACGCCGGGGTTCTACAACATCTACGAGCGCGACGACAAGGTGTGGATCGAGATCCAGCCCGAGCAGTTCGACCAGCCGTTTTTCTTCGCCTTCAGCATGTCGAGCGGCCTCGGCGAGAAGTGGTTCTTCGGCGGCCTGATGGTCGACAGTTTCGTCGCGTCGTTCCATCGGTTGAGCGCGACACAGGTTCAGCTCATCGCTCGCAACACCGACTATTTCGCCAAGCCCAACACGCCGGAGGCGCGCGCGGTGGGCGAAGCGTTCTCCGACAGCCTGCTCGCCGCCACTCCAGTCGTGAGCCAGCCGCATCCCGAACGCAAGTCGGTGCTCATCGAAGCCAATGCGCTGCTGTTCGCGGACATACCCGGCGCGAACGGCATGCTCGAGCGAACCTACCGGCAGTCGTATTCCTTCGACCCCAGGAACTCGTCGATCACGCGAGTGCGGGCGACCAACGACCTGGTCGCGATCAACGTCAACGCGCACTATGCGCTGCAACGCGTCAGCCAACCGGCACCCGGCGCGGGCTTTGTCACGTCGCCACCGTCGACGGTGCCCGATATCCGCAGCCTCTTCCTCGGCTTCTACTACAACTTCGCCAGGCTGCCGGATCAGCCCATGCGCCCGCGCGTCGCCGACGACCGCATCGGCTATTTCATGCAAGATCGCTTCGACTACAGCAACGACACGGCGCTGACACCGAAGGTGAATCTGGTCAGGCGCTGGCGGCTGGAGAAAAAGGACCCGGCTGCGGCGCTGTCCGAACCAAAGCAGCCGATCGTGTTCTGGATAGACCGCAACATCCCGCGCCAATACCAGCAATCGATCATCGACGGCGTGCTCGAATGGAACAAGGCCTTCGAGCGGGCCGGTTTCAAGAATGCGCTGCAAGCCAAGGTTCAACCCGACGACGCCGATTTCGACACCCTCGACACGCGCCACGCATCGATCCGCTGGATGCCGACCGCGCGGCCGATCTTCGGCGGCGTGGGTCCGAGCCAAGTCGACCCGCGCACCGGAGAAATTCTCGACGCTGACATCGGCATCGATCCGGCTCGATTTCGCAGCAGTCGCTTCATGCGCGTCGAGCAGATCCGGCCACAGAATGCGTCAACCGCCTTGCACGAACATCCGGAACGAATGTGCATGATCGCGGATTACACAGCGCAAGAACTCAATTTCGGCTTCGATCTGCTCGAGGCGCGCGGCGAACTCGATCCCGACAGTCCCGAAGCAGAGGCATTCGTGCAAGCCGATGTCAAGGAAGTCGTAATGCATGAAGTTGGGCATGCACTCGGCCTGCGCCACAATTTTCGTGCTTCGACTGTCTACACGCAGGTGCAACTGAGCGATGCCGAGTTCACACGCGAGCACGGCGTCGCCGGCTCGGTCATGGAGTACAACGCGATCAATCTCGCGCTGCCGGGAGAACGGCAGGGCGTGTTCGGTATGACCACGCTGGGACCCTACGATTACTGGGCCATCGAGTACGGCTACAAGGAGATCTCACCGGAGCAGGAACGCGAGGAACTGCGCAAGATCGCCTCGCGCAGCAACGAGCCCCTGCTCGCCTACGCGACCGACGAAGACAACAGCTTCGGCATCGACCCCGAGGCCAACACCGGGGATCTCGGCAATGATCCGCTGGAATTTGCGCGGCGGCGCATGCTGCTCGCACGCGAGCTGTGGGACCGCTGGCAAGACCGCGAACTCGCGCCGGGCGAGAGCTACGTCGTGCTGCGCCGCACGGTCGGCCGCGGCTTGCTCGTCGTCGGCCGGTCGTCGATGATCGTGGCCAAGTACATCGGCGGCGTCACTACCTCGCGCGATCATGTCGGCAGCCCGCGGCCGCCGCTGAATCCGGTCAACGCCATGCAGCAACGGAAAGCGCTGGATATTATCGCCGCCGGCGTTTTCTCGGCCGACAGCTTTCGCTTCAAGCCCGCCTTCATGCGCAGGCTACAAGTTGATTATCTCGACCGTGGCGACATCTACGATGTCGGCTTCTCGACAACAGGGGCTGACTACTCACTTTCTGGCCAGGTGTTGAAAATCCAGCGCGATGTGCTGAGTTTGCTGATGAGCGACACGGTGGCGCTGCGCATCGTCGACAGCGAAGTGAAACTCGATGACCCCAAGGGCGGTTTTCGCCTGTCCGAACTGTACGCATCACTGCACCGTGCGATCTGGAGCGAATTGAAGGCGGGGCAGGAGATCACCCCCCTGCGCCGCAACCTGCAACGCGAGCATCTGGCGCGCGTCGCCAACGCGCTGGTGCGGCCGCCGGCGACGATGTCCGCCGACGCCCGGGCGTTGCTGCGCCAGGATGCACGGATCCTGCGCGACGAACTCAAGGCCGTGCCGGTGAAAACCGCACTGTCGAAGGAGACGCAGGCGCACATCGCCGAAAGCCTGTCGACGCTCGACGAGGCGCTCAAGGCACCCCTGCAGCGGCAGGGCGTGTAACGGGGTCGCTTGAAGTCTGCCAGCGCTGAAATCACGCTCGCGCCGCTGGACAACCGCGCGCTGGCCAACCTTTGCGGCGCGCTCGACGCCAATCTCCGGCAGATCGAGGCCGCGCTGGAGGTGACGATCGCGCGACGGGGCGCGACATTCACGCTGCGCGGGATGCCGCATCAACTTGCGCAGACGACCGCGGCCCTGCAGCGCTTCTACGAACGGGCAGAAGCGCCGTTGACTGTCGATGACATACAGCTCGGGCTCGTCGAGCTGGCAACCAAGAATGCCGTCGTGCCCGGCCCCGCACCGGCCACGGACGTCGATGACGTTCCGCTCTTGCGCACGCGACGCACCGACCTGCACGGCCGCACGCCGAATCAGGCGCTTTACATCCGCCATATTCAGGACCACGACATCACCTTCGGCATCGGGCCGGCCGGCACCGGCAAGACCTACCTGGCGGTCGCCAGCGCGGTCGACGCGCTCGAGCGGGACCTGGTCAAGCGCCTTGTGCTCGTGCGGCCCGCGGTCGAAGCCGGCGAGCGCCTGGGCTTCCTGCCCGGAGACCTGGCGCAGAAAGTCGATCCGTATCTGCGGCCGCTCTACGATGCGTTGTACGACCTCATGGGCTTCGACAAGACGGCCAAGCTGTTCGAGCGCAACACCATCGAGATCGCGCCGCTGGCGTACATGCGCGGCAGGACGCTGAATCACTCGTTCATCATCCTCGATGAGGCGCAGAACACCACGCCCGAGCAGATGAAGATGTTCCTGACGCGGATCGGCATCGGCACCAAAGCCGTGATCACGGGCGATGTGACGCAGATCGATCTCGCGCGCGGCCAGAAGAGCGGCCTGATCGAGGCGCGGCGCGTGCTCAAGGACGTGCGCGGCATCGCGTTCACCGATTTCACCAGTGCCGACGTCGTCCGCCATCCGCTGGTGCAGAAAATCATCAGCGCCTACGAGAAGCATACCCATAGCGAACGCATCGACGCCCCGGACGCGCCGCCGCGCGCAGGGCGCTGAAGTGGCCGCTTCGCAGGATGCGCTGCGCCTCGGCTGTGCGTTGCACGTTTCGGGGCATGCGCCGGCCTCGCCCGGCGAGGAGCTGATCCGCGTCGGCGAATGGTGTCGCGCGCACGGTCACGCCGCCGATCGCTACGGCGACGGCGATCTGATCCAGGGCTTCGAGACCCGCGTCGCCAAACTGCTGGGCATGCCTGCCGCGGCGTTCATGGTAAGCGGAACGATGGCGCAGCTGATTGCGCTTCGCATCTGGTGCGCTCGCGCCGGCACCAAGCATGTCGCGCTGCACCCGACGTCGCACCTCGAATTGCACGAAGAGCGCGCGTATGCGCACCTGCACGGACTGCAGGTGACCCTGCTCGGATCGCGCGAAAGCCCGGCTGCGGCGTCCGATCTGGAGGCTTGCCCAGAGCGGTTTGCAGCATGGCTGGTCGAACTGCCCGCGCGCGAAATCGGCGGCCGGCTGCCAGCATGGGATGAACTGGGCAGGATTGCCGCGCACGCTCGCGCGCGGAATGTGAAACTGCACATGGACGGCGCACGACTCTGGGAAGCGCGCGAGGCCTATACGCCAAACTCGTTCGCCGCCATCTGCGCGCACTTCGATTCGGTCTATGTGTCCTTCTACAAGGGCATCGGAGCGCTGGCCGGCGCGATGCTGCTGGGTCCGGAGGATTTCATCGCCGAGGCGCGGATCTGGCGTCGCCGCCACGGCGGTACCCTGGTGCAACTGCATCCGCTGGTGGCATCCGCGGCGATGCGTTTCGATGTCCAACTGGCGAAGATGCCTGCCTACCGCGAACGCGCCCGCGCGTTCGCCGCGGCACTGGCCACCGTCGACGGCATCGTCGTCGTGCCGCAACCGCCGGAAGTCAATCTGTTCCACGTGCACTTTCCCGTGTCGGCAGCGGCGTTGACCGCGGCGCGCGATGCGATCGCGGCGGAACATCGGGCGTGGCTGCTGCCGCGCGTTGTCTCGGGCAGGCTGCCCGAATGGTCGAGCGCCGAGATCTACGTCGGCGACAACCTGCTTGCGCTGCCGAACGCCGACGTTCTGCCGCTGTTCGTGCGACTGCTCGACCGCGCGCGTGGCGCCACAACATGAGCGCGCGCCGGCCGCGTCTCGCGCTCAGCGTTCAGTACGCTGCGGCGGGCGACGACCTTCCGGCACGCCCCTTGCTTAGAAAGTGGGCGATCGCATCGCTCGAAGGCGACGCCAGCGTCACCTTGCGCTTCGTCGACACGGCTGAAGCGCGGCGCCTCAATCGCACCTACCGCGGAAAAGACGCCCCCACCAACGTGCTCGCGTTCGTGTACGATGGTGTTTCGGGAGGCGACATCGTGCTCTGCGCACCGGTGCTCAGACGCGAATCGCGGCAACAAGGCAAGGCGCTGGAAGCTCACTGCGCGCACCTCGTCGTACACGGCATGCTGCACTTGCAGGGATACGATCACCACCAGGCGGCCGATGCGACCCGCATGGAAGCACGCGAAAGCGCGATTCTCGCCGGGTTCGGCATCACTGATCCTTACGTCGCGCCATCGCGGCGCGCCCGTCGATGAGCAGCGATTCCTCCGAACGCGAAGCGCTCAAGCCGACGCTGCTGGAGCGCCTGTCAGCGTTCCTGACCCGCGAACCCGAGGACCGGGAAGGACTGCTCGAAATCCTGCACGGCGCGTTCGAGCACAAGTTGCTCGACGCCGACGCGCTGTCGATCATCGAAGGCGCGCTGCAGGTCTCCGAAATGACCGTGCGCGACATCATGATTCCGCGGGCGCAGATGGATGTCGTCTCGATCGACGACGATCCATCGCAGTTCATCCCGTTCGTGCTGGAGGCGCGCCACTCGCGCTTTCCCGCGATCGGCGAGAACAAGGACGATGTCGTCGGCATCCTACTGGCCAAGGAACTGCTCAATTTCTACGCCAATCCCCACTCCTTCAATCTGCGCGACACGCTGCGACCCGCGGTTTTCGTGCCGGAGTCGAAGCGGCTCAATGTCCTGCTGCGCGATTTCCGGTCCAACCGCAACCACATCGCCATCGTCGTCGACGAATATGGCGGCGTATCCGGACTGGTCACCATCGAGGACGTGCTCGAGCAGATCGTCGGTGACATCGAGGACGAGTACGATTTCGACGAGGCCGAGGACAACATCATTCCAGAGGCCAACGGCGGCTACCGGGTCAAGGCGCAAACCGAGATCGGCAACTTCAACGAGGAGCTGGGCAGCGACTTCAGCAGCGAGGAATTCAACACCGTGGGCGGCCTCGTATTGCAGTCGTTCGGGCGCCTGCCCAAGCGCGGAGAATCGAGCGTAATCGGCGATTTCCGGTTCAAGGTGATTCGCGCCGACAGCAGGCGCATCTACACCTTGCAGGTCGAGCGGGTCGCCCCGCAACCGGGGCACGACGACTCGACCGGCGCCGCCTGATGCCTGGAGCGCTGTCCGGCTTCGCGGCGCTACTCCTCGGCATCGCCACCGTCTTCGGATTCGCGCCTTTTGGCGCCACCGCGCTGCCGGTATTGACGCTCGCCGGCCTGTTCGTCCTCTGGCAGGGCGCGCCCAGTCCGCGCCGCGCTGCGGCGCTGGGATTTGCCTTCGGCATCGGGCTGTTCGGCGCCGGCGTGTCGTGGGTGTACATCGCGCTATCCACGTTCGGCGAAATGCCCGCGATACTGGCTGCCATCGGCACGGCAGGTTTCTGCGCCTACCTCGCCCTGTTCCCCGCATTCGCGGGCTGGCTGTGCGCGCGGCTCACCCCCCAACGTTCGCCGCAGCGGCTTGCGCTGGCCGCGGCGGCGTGGACGGTCGGGGAATGGCTCCGCGGCTGGGTGCTGTCCGGATTCGGCTGGCTTTCGGTTGGCTACACGCAGCTCGGCTCACCGCTCGCAGGATTTGCGCCCTACGGCGGTGTGTACTTGGTGAGTCTCGCGCTCGCCGCGACGGCCGCGCTTCTGACGTACGCGGTGCAGGCGCTGGAGGCACGAAGAAAACTCGACGTCGTCGGCGCGGCGGCGGCGGTCGCGGCGCTCTTCGTGACGGGCGTCGTCCTGTCGATGCCCGAATGGAGCCGCCCCGCCGGAGCGCCGATTTCGGTCAGCCTGGTGCAAGGCAACATCGAGCAGGAGCGCAAATTCGACCCGGAGTACCGCGACAAGACGCTCGCGATCTACGCCGAGCTCGCGCAGCAGGCGAAGGGTCGCCTGATCGTCCTGCCGGAAAGTGCGCTGCCGATGTTCGCCGACGAGGTCGCGCCCGAATACGTCGCGAAGCTGCGCGACGCGGCGCAGAAAAATCTCGGCGACCTGCTGCTCGGACTGTTCTTTTTCGAGCCGCGCCCGAATCCCGACGAGGACGACCGCTACTTCAACAGCGTGGTGAGCGTCGGCACGGCCACCACGCAGCGTTACCGCAAGCACCACCTGGTGCCCTTCGGCGAAACGATTCCCGGCAAGGTAGTATTCGGGTGGTTCATCCGCAATGTGCTGGCCATTCCATTGGCCGACCAGACGCCGGGGCCGGCCGACCAGGCGCCGTTCGAAGTCGCCGGAGAACGCGTGGCGGTCAACATCTGCTACGAAGACGCGTTCGGCGGCGAACTCGCGCGACGGGCCGCGGAATCGACGCTGCTGGTCAATGTCACCAACGATGCATGGTACGGCCGCTCGCTCGCCGCCGAGCAGCACGAGCAAATCGCGGCGATGCGCGCGCTCGAAACCTCCCGCCCGATGCTGCGCGCCACCAATACCGGCGTCACGTCGATCATCGATCATCGCGGCGTTGAACTCGCACGTCTGCCCTGGTTCACGCGCGGTGTGCTCGAGGGACGCATTGCGGGGCGTACCGGTGCGACCCCCTACGTCCGCATCGGCGATGCGCTCGCCGTGATCGCGGCGCTGCTTCTCGGGCTGGTCACCGTAGTGCGCGGCCGACGACGCGCGCGTTCATGAATTGACGCGGGTTTGGCCACGAAGCATCCATCCCGTAAAATCAACCCGCTCAGGTTTGTTCAGCCACCGAAGTCGTCCAGATGCTCACCTTTCAGCAAGTAATCATCAAGCTCCAGGATTATTGGGGCGCGCAAGGCTGCGCACTGCTCCAGCCGTACGACATGGAGGTGGGCGCCGGCACGTCGCACACGGCGACGTTCCTGCGCGCGCTGGGCCCCGAGCCATGGCGCGCCGCGTACGTTCAGCCTTCGCGCCGGCCGAAGGATGGGCGCTACGGCGAGAACCCCAACCGAATGCAGCATTACTACCAGTTTCAAGTGGTGCTGAAGCCCTCGCCGGCCAATATCCTGGAGCTCTACCTCGGATCGCTTGACGCGCTCGGCTTCGACCTCAAGATGAACGATGTCCGCTTCGTCGAGGACGACTGGGAGAATCCTACACTCGGCGCATGGGGGCTCGGCTGGGAAGTGTGGCTCAACGGCATGGAAGTGACGCAGTTCACGTACTTCCAGCAGGTGGGCGGGCTCGACTGCGACCCAATTACCGGCGAGATCACCTACGGACTCGAGCGCCTCGCGATGTACCTGCAAGGCGCGGAGAACGTGTTCGATCTGGTCTGGACGACGTCGAAGGAGAATGGCGCTGAACGCGAGCTTAGCTACCGCGATGTCTTTCACCAGAATGAGGTCGAGCAGTCGACGTACAACTTCGAGCAGTCGAACGCGACAATGCTGTTCGAGCAATTCGGCTTGTTCGAAAGCGAGGCCAAACGGCTGCTGGAGGCAAAGCTCCCGCTGCCCGGCTATGAAATGATTCTCAAGGCTGCGCACACCTTCAATCTGCTCGATGCGCGCGGCGCGGTCTCGGTGACCGAGCGCGCAGGATACATCGGCCGCATCCGCACGCTGTCGCGGCTGGTCGCGCAGGCCTACGTCGAGGCGCGCGAGGCGCTCGGTTTCCCGATGTTGCCCCCGGCGCAGCGCAAGGCGGCGTGATGGCGGAGTCCGCAACACTGCTGGTCGAACTGCGCACCGAGGAGTTGCCCCCCAAATCGCTGAAACGCCTCGGCGACGCCTTCGCCCAAGGCATTGCCGCCGGCCTGCGCGAGCGCGATTTCCTCGCTGCGGACAGCGCGGTCAGGATGTTCGCGACGCCGCGAAGACTCGCGGTTTCCATTGCCAGCGTACTCGCGCTCGCGCCGGACAAGCCGTTCAAGGAAAAGCTGCTGCCGGTCAGCGTGGCCTTCGATGCCGCGGGCAAGCCGACGGCGGCGCTGCTGGGAAAGCTCAAGGCCAAGCAGCTCTCGCACCTCGACCCGGCGAGCTTGCAACGCGAACACGACGGCAAGACGGAGGTCCTGGTCTACGCCGGTGTCCAAAAGGGCGGCCCGCTCGTCAACGCATTGCAATCCGCGCTCGAGGCCGCGCTCGACGAATTGCCGATCGCCAAGGTCATGGCCTATGCCAGCGCCGGTGCGTACTACAACAATCAGAAGTTCGTGCGTCCTGCGCATGGACTCGTTGCCCTGCACGGCGCCGACACCGTAGACGTACGTGCGCTCGGGTTGTCCGCGAGTCGTACGACCGCGGGCCACCGGTTTCTAAGTAGACCGGATCTGCGCATCGAGGCCGCCGATGCTTACGAGCCGACGCTCGAGGCCGAAGGCAAGGTCATTCCGGATTTCGACCGGCGCCGCGCAGCGATCGTCGCAGCGCTCGAGCACGGGTCGGAACACGCGCAGGTGATCATGCCCGCCGCGCTGCTCGATGAGGTGACGGCGCTGGTCGAGTGGCCGACGGTGTACGCCGGCACGTTCGACCGGGCGTTTCTCGACGTGCCGCAGGAATGCCTGGTCCTGACGATGCAGCAGAACCAGAAGTACTTCGCGCTCGCCGACGAATCCGGTGCGCTCCAGCACCGTTTCCTGGTGGTCAGCAACCTGCCGACCGAAGAGCCCGCCGCGATCGTCCGCGGCAACGAACGGGTACTGCGCGCCCGCCTCGCCGATGCCAAGTTCTTCTACGACCAGGATCGCCGCCAGCGGCTGGAGACGCGGCTGCCGAAACTCGCGAGTGTGGTCTATCACAACCAGCTCGGCAGCCAACTGGACCGCATCGGACGCATCCGCGCGATCGTCGCCGCGATCGCTCCCGCGCTTGGAGCGGACCCGGCGCAGGCGGACCGCGGGGCGATGCTCGCCAAGGCCGATCTCACCACCGACATGGTCGGCGAATTTCCGGAACTGCAGGGGACGATGGGCCGGTACTATGCGCGCCACGACGGCGAGCCGCCTGCGGTGGCCGATGCGATCGCGCAGCACTACTGGCCGCGCTTCGCCGGCGACGCCCTGCCGCAGGCCCCGGTCGCCATCGCGGTGGCGCTTGCGGACAAGATCGAGGCCATCGTCGGCATGTTCGGAGTCGGCAACGTTCCGACCGGAGACAAGGATCCGTTCGGGCTGCGGCGCGCCGCGCTGGGCGTGCTGCGCATCCTGCTGGAAGACGGCAAGCCGCTTCGCCTCGATGATCTCATCGGCGCCGGGTTCGCGGCGTTTGGAGGAGCCGGCACCGCGATCCGGGATGCGCGCGAGGACGTCCTGAGCTTCGTGCTGGAACGCCTGCGCCCCTACCTGCGCGAACAGGGATACACTGCCAACCAGGTGGAATCCGTCGTCTCCATGCGGCCGGTGCGCATCGACAAGGTCCCGGGCCAGATGCGCGCCGTAAGAACATTCATGGCTCTTCCCGAAGCCGAGTCGCTCGCGGGTGCCAACAAGCGCATCACCAATATCCTCAGGAAATCCGGTGCCGATGCGGCCGCAACCGTCGACCGCGCGCTGCTGGACAGCGGTGCCGAACACGATCTCTATGTCGCGATGCAGAAGCTGCTGCCGGTTGTGCACGACCACGTGGGCCGCGGCGATTACACCGCGGCGCTGCGTGCGCTCGCGTCTGCGCGCGGGCCCGTGGACCGCTTCTTCGACGACGTGATGGTGATGGCCGACGACCCGGCCGTGCGCGGCAACCGCCTGGCGCTGCTGCGCGGGCTGGCAGAGGCGATGAACCAGGTCGCCGACCTGTCGAAGCTCGCGGTGTAGCGCCGGCACCATGGTCCAATTCGCCTCCGAATCCGTCGCCCAGACGCGCCACGCGAAACTGATCATCCTGGACCGCGACGGGGTGATCAACTACGACAGCGATCAGTTCATCAAGTCCCCCGAGGAGTGGCGCCCCATCCCCGGCAGCCTCGAGGCGATCGCGCGGCTCAACCACGCCGGCTTCCGCGTCGTCGTTGCGACCAATCAATCGGGTCTGGGACGCGGCCTCTTCGACATGGCGACGCTGATCGCGATCCACGAAAAGATGCACAAGGCGCTGGCCAACACCGGCGGGCGCATCGACGCCGTCTTCTATTGCCCGCATACCGCCGACTCGGCGTGCGATTGCCGCAAGCCCAAGGCGGGAATGTTCATCGAAATCGGCCAGCGCTTCGGCGTGGACCTCACGGGCGTGCCCTGCGTCGGCGACAGCGTGCGCGACTTGCAGGCGGCCGATGCCGTGAGCTGCCAGCCGATCCTGGTGCTGACTGGCAAGGGCGAAAAGACGCTGCGCGAAGGCGACTTCCCGAAGAATACGGTCATCTTCCCGGACCTTGCGTTCGTGGCGACGGCGCTGCTGGCCGGGGACTGATCGCAACGACTCGCGATGTCGGCGCTACGCTCCGTTCTATTCGCGCTGTACCAGCTGGTCGTAACGCCGATCTACGCGATTTTCGTGCTGCTCCTGTTCTGGCTGCCACCGATCCCGCGATTCAAGTTCATCATGGGGTGGTGCTGGCTGATGCTGTTCGGCGCACGCTGGATATGCGGCATACGGGAGCGCGTTGTCGGCCGCGAGAACCTGCCTTCGCCTGGCGACCCGCACATCGTGATGTCGAAGCATTCGTCGACGTGGGAAACGCTCGCGCTGAACTTCGTGTGCCCGCCACTCGCTTTCGTGGCCAAGAAGGAGTTGCTGTCGATTCCCTTCTTCGGCTGGGCGTTCAGGCAGGCGTCGCCGATCACCATCGATCGCAAATCGGGCAGCGATGCGATGACCCAGATCATCGACCAGGGCCGCGAGCGTCTGGCGCATGGATTCTGGATCGTGATGTACCCGGAAGGAACCCGAATTCCCGCTGGCACGCGTGCGCACTACAAGACCGGTGGCTCGCGCTTGGCACTTGCGCTTGGCGTACCGATCCTGCCGGTGGCGCATAATGCCGGCTATTTGTGGCCGAAGGGCTTCCTGGGGAAGCGGCCCGGTACGGTCACGATGTCGATCGGCGCACCGATCAGCGCCGACGGCAAGGACTTGCAGCGACTCATGAACGAGGTCGAATCCTGGATCGAGAACGAGGTCGCACGGCTGGGCAACCCGCTGGAAACGAGCCAGGGTCCGCACCGCTGATCCGCGGCGACGACGGGAGCAGCGCGCACCGCGTGACGCTGGCGGGGCAGCAGGTCGAGTATCGACTGTTCCGCGCGCGACGGCGGTCGATCGGCATGCTGATCGACCAGACCGGCCTCACTGTGCGCGCCCCGCCGTGGGTGACCATCCGCGACGTCGAACAGGCGCTGATCGAACGTGCGCAGTGGGTTGTCACCACCCTCGTCGAGTGGCAGGGCCGCGAGGGCGAAGCGTTCCCAGCCGCGTGGCGCGAGGGTGCCGCACTGCTGTTTCAGGGCCGGCCGCTGACGCTGGCGCTGTTTGCGGCGCGCCGGCAGACGATCGCCGCGGACCTGCTGCACCTGACCGTTCTGCATCCGAATCCAGGTGACGAGGAACAAATCGGCGCCTTCGTCGGCCGTTGGCTGAGGGAGCAGGCGCTTGCGTTGCTCACCCCGCGCGTCCAGCACTTCGCGCGCCGGATAACGGCGCGGTCGCCGACCGTGAAGCTGTCCAACTCCCGCACGCAATGGGGCACCTGCGACCACAAAGGCGAGATCAGGCTCAACTGGCGGTTGATCCAGCTTCCCCCGTGCATCGCCGACTACGTCGTCGCGCACGAAGTGGCGCACCTGGTCGAACTCAACCATTCGCCGCGCTTCTGGGCACTGGTCGATGCAATGCTTCCCGGCCACGCCAGCGCCCGCCGGGAACTCGACCGGCTGACGCCGTTGCTTGGTTAGCGACGCGAGGCCGCAGCGAGGGGCCCCATGCGAAGCAAGGGGATCGCGCGAGCCGAGTCGGCGTAAGCGGCCGACACACGCTGTCAAACTCCGAGGCTTGAACGAGGAGGCCGCGACGCGAGGCCGCAGCGAGGGGCCCCATGCGGAGCAAGGGGATCGCGCGAGCCGAGTCGGCGCAAGCGGCCGACACACGCTGTCAAACTCAGAGGCTTGAACGAGGAGGCCGCGACGCGAGGCCGCAGCGAGGGGCCCCATGCGAAGCAAGGGGATCGCGCGAGCCGAGTCGGCGCAAGCGGCCGACACACGCTGTCAAACTCCGAGGCTTGAACGAGGAGGCCGCGACGCGAGGCCGCAGCGAGGGGCCCCATGCGAAGCAAGGGGATCGCGCGAGCCGAGTCGGCGCAAGCGGCCGACACACGCTGTCAAACTCAGAGGCTTGAGCGAGGAGGCCGCGACGCGAGGCCGCAGCGAGGGGCCCGAGACACGTCTTGCCCGCGTCGCGACCTTCGTCAAAGCAGGCCGCGGCTACGCGGGCAACGCGCCGAACTCGACCGCGATCCCGGCTTGCGCATGCAGCAGCGCTGACAGCGCGGCACCCAACTCGGTCCCGTCCCGCGTATCGCTCCATACCGCGCCCTGTCCACGAAAATGGAACCCGCCGGATCTTGCCGCCACCCAGATCTCGCGGCTCGGTTGATGGCGATTGACGATCAGTTTGCCACCGCTGCCACAGTCGATGGTCAGCACACCGTCGTTCAGCGTCCAGTCGACATCGGCGTCGGACGCATCGAGCGCGGCCGCGATCGCACCGAGAACGCGATCGGCCAACACGACAAAGTCGCTCTCGGCGCTCACCGGGCGGCACCGCCGCCGCGTGCTAGACTTCGAGGCAACTTGATATTTGATCGCTGCCGCATGGAGCTTCGGATGTTACGCCGTTCCGTGACCATAATGCTCGTCGCAGCCACCGTCTGCGCCGCGGCAGGATGTGGCATCAAGGGTCCGCTGAAACTTCCGCCCGCAAAACCCGGTACGCCCGAAACGCCGGTCGCACCAGCGCCCGTGCGCATGGGTGACGAGGTCCCCGACCGTACCGTGCCCGACGTGCAACCCGACGGCGGGAAGTAGTGAGTGCGTTTTCCTATCGCGACGGCGGACTGGCCGTCGAAGCCTTGCCGCTCGCGGACATCGCAGCACGCTTCGGAACCCCGTGCTTTGTCTATTCCCGCGCCGCGCTCGAGGGTGCGTTTCGCGAATTCGATGCGGCGTTCGCCGGTATCCCGCACCTGGTCTGCTACGCGATCAAGGCCAACTCCAATCTCGGTGTCCTCAACGTGTTCGCGCGGCTGGGCAGCGGCTTCGACATCGTCTCGGGGGGCGAGCTGGCGCGCGTGATCGCTGCGGGCGGCGAACCGTCGAAGATCGTCTTTTCCGGCGTCGGCAAGACCGACGACGAGATGGCGCAGGCGCTGGCGCTCTCGATCCACTGTTTCAACGTCGAATCATCCAGTGAACTGGAGCATCTCAACCGCGTCGCGGGACGCCTGGGCAAGCGAGCGCCGGTGAGTTTCCGCGTCAATCCGGACGTCGATCCCCGAACCCACCCGTACATCTCGACCGGGCTCAAGGAAAGCAAGTTTGGCGTCGCGTTCGACGCCGCGCACGCGCTGTTCCGTCGCGCCGCCGCCATGCCGCATGTCGAGGTACGCGGCATCGACATGCACATCGGCTCCCAGATCACCGAACTCGCACCCCATGTCGAAGCCGCCGAGAAGGCGTTCGCGCTGATCGACCAGCTCGCCCTGGAAGGCATCCACCTCGAGCACATCGACATCGGCGGGGGCATCGGCATTCGCTACTGCGACGAAGAGACGATCGATCCGTATGAGTACGCATTGGCGATTGGCCGCCTGCGCGGTAACCGTTCGCTCAAGGTGCTGCTGGAGCCCGGGCGGTTCCTGGTCGGCAATGCGGGGGTGTTGCTGACGCGCGTCATCTACCTCAAACCGGGTGCGGAAAAGAACTTCGCCATCGTCGATGCCGCGATGAACGATCTCCTGCGACCGGCACTGTACGATGCGTGGCACGACGTCCGGCCGGTGCACCCACGCGCTTCGCCTCCCATCGTCTGGCAGCTCGTCGGACCGGTCTGCGAGAGTGCCGATTTTCTTGCGCACGACCGCGAACTCGCACTCGAGGAAGGCGACCTGGTCGCGATCTGTTCCGCTGGCGCGTACGCGATGGCGATGAGTTCGAATTACAACTCCCGGCCGCGTGCAGCAGAGGTCATTGTCGACGGCAAGACAGCGCATCTGGTGCGGTCGCGCGAGAGCATCGCGGAACTCTACGCGCGCGAATCGATGTTGCTTTGAATCGCTTCACGGCGTCGAAAAGTGCGTGTGCAAATTCGCAACAGTGACGTTTTACGTCACTCAAAACCGCAACTAAATCTTGTATTTCGAAGAAAATTGGCTAGAATTCAGGCAGCAGGTGTCAACGGGTTTGTCAAGTGGTCCAGCAACACACGATGACGAATCCAGCAGAAGCCTGCGATGAAAAGAAGCACTCATAACAGTTATAGCAACTCAGACAGGAGAACCAAAGATGATGGCTGACATGTTGACGATGGCCCCGGCTGCACCGGCCATGGCGCCTAAGAAACGGGCGAAGAAGAAGGCAGCGACCAAGAAGAAGGCTGCAAAGAAGAAGGCGGCCCCGAAGAAGAAAGCGGCGAAGAAGAAGGCAGCCCCGAAGAAGAAGAAGGCAGCCAAGCGCAAACCAGCCAAGAAGAAGGCCGCGAAGAAGAAGAAGGCAGCCCCAAAGAAGAAGAAGGCAGCCAAGCGCAAACCGGCCAAGAAGAAGGCCGCGAAGAAGAAGACGGCGAAGAAAAAGGCCGCTCCGAAGAAGAAAGCCGCCAAGCGCAAGCCGGCCAAGAAGAAGGCCAAAAAGGCGAAGAAGCTCTAAACTTCGGAGAACAACCGTCCGTCGGCATGCTGCGGCGGACCTCAAAACAGGCGACGCGCAAGTGTCGCCTGTTTTGTTTCGGGGGTGCGGCGGGCTCGCGCCGCTACGGGTGCTGGGACGGTTGCCGGCCGGCGGCAATCGGTTGCTGCACGTACTTGACCGCTGGCTTCGGCGTGCGGCCTGCGGCACTCGCGGTGCCGGCCTTCTTGCGGCTGGCGCGGGCACTCGCGACCGGTGCCGCATCAGTGATGACGCGAAGCTTCTGGCCGGTGACGAGCTTCGCCGACAGCCCGCCATTCCACGACTTGAGATCCTGCTGCGTGACGTCGTAGCGGGTTGCGATCGAGGCCAGCGTTTCGCCTTTGCCGACCCGATGGTAGAGAGTGCGCCCGCTCGGCACCGTGGTGAAGACGACGTCCTGCAGCGTCGCCGCCGTCGCGTCCGACGGCGCCTGCGACGGCACGAGGAGCGCATGGCCTGCGGGGACCGTGGTCGCGCGCGCACCGATGCCGTTGACGGTTCGCAGTGTCTCCAACGGGAGCCCGAAATGCGCGGCGACCTGCGCCAGCGTTTCGCCCGATCGCGTCTTGTATGCCTGCCAGGTCACCATCGGTTGATCGGAGAGTTCGAGCTTCGCCGCGAACAGTTCCGCCTTGTCATAGGGGAGCAGCAGCGTCGCCCCGTCCGCGCCGGCGATGACTGGCCGGTTGTGTTGCGGGTTCAGGGAGAGGAACTCGTCGAGCGGCATCTCGGCCAACTCGGCCGCCTTCTTCACATCCATTTTCCGCGTCGTGCGCACCACGGTGAAGTAGGGCGCATCGGGCATCTCGGCCAGATCCAGCGCGAAGGATTCGGGGTCGTTGACGATGTTCTTCACCGCCTGCAGCTTGGGCACATACTGGCGCGTCTCCGCCGGCATGCTCAGGCTCAGGTAGTCAGTCGGCAGTCCGCGCTTCGCATTGGCGGCGATCGCGCGGCGCACCGATCCTTCCCCCCAGTTGTACGCCGCCAGCGCCAGGTACCAATCGCCGAATTCGGCATGCAGCTTTTCCAGATAGTCGAGTGCGCTATCGGTCGCCGCGACGACGTCCCGCCGCTCATCGAACCACCAGTTCTGCTTGAGCCCGAAATGCTTGCCCGTGGACGGAATGAACTGCCAGATGCCGGAGGCGCGGCTGCGCGAATAGGCCATCGGGTTATACGCGCTCTCGATCATCGGCAGCAGCGCGATTTCCGTGGGCATTCCACGCTTCTGCACCTCGCCCACGATGTAGTAGAGATAGCGGCGACTGCGCTCGACCATGCGCACGACGTAGTCCGGACGCGCCGCGTACCAGGCCTCCGCCGTCCTCACATCCGCGGTGTCGAGATCGGTCAGGACAAATCCCTGGCGAATACGCGTCCAGAGGTCGCCGTACTCGGACTGCAGCGGCAGTGCCTGATCGTTGACCGCATCGGCATCGCCGCCCGCCCGATGGATCATTGGGACATCGACCAGCACGATTGGGGGTTCGGGCACGCGCTCCGGCGGCGGTGCGAAGGCAACCGGTTCCGACGGCATCCGCGGCACGCCGGCGCAGGATGCCAGCGCCAGCGCCACGATCAGGGTCGGGATGGCGCCCGCGCGCCAGGGAGTCGGATGTGCATCGCGCAAGGTGCCGCGATGGTAGGGGGTTACAGCGCAAGACGTCAAGTTGCGCACGGAGCTCAAAAGCTGTTCTTCCAGGCGCGCAATTCGGCGAATACCTCTATCGGACCATTCAGCGCACGCCCCGCGTGAGCTGCGACCGCCGTCCGGATCGCCGGATCATGCACGCGAAGGAACGGATTCGTCGCGCATTCTTCGGCGATCGTCGTCGGCAGCGTGGGCGCTCCGCTCGCGCGCAAGCCCTGCGCGCGCGTCTGGCGATCCAGCAGTGCGGCGGACCCGGGCTCGACCGCGAGTGCGAAGCGCAGGTTGGAAACGGTGTATTCGTGGCCGCAGTAGACGCGGGTCGTGCCGGGCAACGCGGACAGCTTGGCGAGCGAGGCCACCATCTGCGCCGGCGTGCCTTCGAACAGGCGGCCGCAGCCGACCGCAAACAGCGTGTCCCCGCAAAAGACCATGTCCCGCCCAAAGAGTGCGATGTGGCCCGCCGTATGTCCGGGAATATCCAGCGTCGACAACGCGAGGCCGATGCCGGGGACGGCAACCGCGTCGCCTTCGACCAGCGCATGCGTGCGACCGGGAATGTCCTCGTGGGCGGGCCCGAACACGGGCACAGGACCGCGCGCGAGCAGGTCGCGAATGCCGCCCACGTGATCGCGGTGATGATGCGTTGCGACTATCGCCGTCAGTGCGACGCGCTCGCGCTCGAGGTAGGCGATCACCGGCGCCGCATCGCCCGGATCGACGACCGCCGCGGCACCGCCTTCACGCAGCAACCAGATGTAGTTGTCGGCAAAGGCGGGGATGGGGATAATCGTGGGCATGGACGCATCTTCGACAGTGCCCGCTAGCATGTCAACCGGCACGCTTGCGGACTGGTTCGCGACGCCGCTGGGCCAATATCTTCGCGTCCGCGAGCAGGCGTACTTCGATTCTACGCTGGCCGACATCTTCGGCTTTCATGCGTTGCAGATCGGCCTGCCCGAATGTCCATTCCTGAACGCCTCGCGCATCACGACGCGCGTGACCATCGACCTCGAGGAGCCAGCACAGGTGCTGGCCGATCCGCACTGGCTGCCATTCGCTGAAAACAGCATGGACCTCATCGTGCTGCCGCATGTCCTCGAGTTCACCGACGAACCGCATCAGCTCCTACGCGAGGTCTATCGCGTCATCCGCCCGGAAGGGCAGTTGCTGATCGCCGGGTTCAACCCGTTCTCGCTGTTCGGCGCCAAGCGCTACTTCGGCCGTGAACAGACCATGCCCTGGAATGGCAACTTCATCGCCCTCTATCGATTGAAGGACTGGCTGGCCCTGCTCGGGTTCGAGGTCACTGGCGGGCGTCTCGACGCCTACGTCCCGCCGCATTCCCAGGAAAAATGGCTCAAGCGCTTCGAGTTCTTCGAGAAGGCCGGTGATCGCTGGTGGCCCATCGCGGGCGGCGTCTATTTCCTGCACGCCACCAAACGTCTGCTCGGCATGCGCGTGATCACCCCGCAATGGACCCGCCGCGTGCGCAAGAAGGCGCTCGCATCGGTTGCGCGGCAGGCGCGCGAATGCGCTGAAGTGGTCGATTGAGCACCACCGACGCGCCAGTTGTGATCTACACCGATGGCGCGTGCAAAGGCAATCCAGGTCGGGGCGGCTGGGGCGCGTTGCTCCTGTGTAACGACGAGGAGCGCGAGCTGTTCGGCGGCGAGGGGCAAACGACCAACAATCGCATGGAAATGACCGCCGTCATCGAGGCCCTGGCCAGCCTCGGACCCCGTCGTAGCGTAGCGATCTACACCGACTCGCAATACGTCAAGAATGGCATCCAGACCTGGATCCACGGCTGGAAGCGCAACGGCTGGAAGACGTCGGACCGGAAGCCGGTCAAGAATGCCGACCTGTGGCGGCGGCTCGACGCGCTGGCCGAGCAACACGACATCGCGTGGCATTGGGTCAAGGGACACGCCGATTCCCCCGGCAATCACCGGGCGGACGAACTCGCCAACCGCGGCGCCGACATGATGCTCTGACGCCCCGAATACGCTGCAGACGGGCCGCGCGTCAGAGCTGCATCGGCAGGATGACCATCTGCATACCATTCAGGTGCAGGCGACGCTGTAGCGCGAGGGCAGTCTGGTTGTGCAGCAGTCGCGTCACCCAGTTTTCATTGCGGAAGACCAGTTTGCTGGTGAAGAACAGGCTGTTCGGGAATTCGCGCTGCGTTTCCTCCGCCAGCTTCACCAGTTCGTCCGCGCGGTCGGTTCCGAGCGAGAAGCGTGCGGTCGCTGCCAGACCGTTGGCGTGGCAGTAGTCGACGTAGAACGCCAGGTTCCGATCCAGCGTTGCCTTCATCGCCGCGATCTGCGCCTCGCCACCATAGCTCTGGGCATCGACCGCCTTGGCGCTGATGAAGATGAAATTCCTGAAGTTGTTCGGGAACAGCCGCTGCACCCAGAGCACGGTGTGAATGCCCCCTCCGCGACTCGAACCGACCATGAATACAGCCGTCGGCGCCTCGGGGTCGAGCGGCGGCGGGTTCTCGCACTTCGGGGACTGCGCGGCGGTGAAGATTTCGTCGACCTCGCGCAGGCGCTGCTTCACCCAGTCGTAGTGGTGATGGATCCCGAGGCAGATGCCGATCACGATCGAAGTGATCACTACCGTTACCCAACCGCCTTCGCCGAACTTTTCGACTACGGTGACTGCGAGGATGCTCGAGGTGACCGCCAGGCCGAGCGCCGAGAATGCCAGGCGATGCATCCAGCGGCCGTCCTTTCCGCGCGCACGCCACCAATAGATGCACAATCCCAGCAGCGACAGCGAGAACGTCAGGAACACGTTGATCGAATACAGCACGACCAGCAGGTCGACCTTGCCGCGGCTCCACAACAGGATCACCAGCGCGGCCAGCCCCATGATCACGATGCCGTTCTGCGTGACCAGCCGCGTCGACAGGTGGCGGAACTGGTGTGGCAGCCATGAATCGCCTGCCATGTTCGACAGCACCCGTGGCCCGCCGAGAAAGCCGGTGTTGGCCGCGACGAAAAGCAGGCCGGCCTCGCTGATCAGCACCACCAGCAACGCGGTCTGGTTGAACGCCGGAGACAGGCCGAAGCTTTCGATGATGGTACCGAAGACGACAGCGTTGAGCGTCTGCCCGTCGACCGGCTGCGCCTTCCACAGCAGGTAGAGCAGGATGATGCCGCCGGCGGTGAAGGCGAGCGAGGTCGCCATGTAGAACATCGTCAGCTTGCCGGTGCGCACGACCGGCTCGCGCAAGCGTCTGCACGTTGTTCGACACCGCCTCGATGCCGGTGTAGGTACCCCCGCCGAGCGAATAGGCGCGCAGGAACAGCGACACCGCCGCGACCCAGCCGATGTCGTGCGCGAGCTGCCTCGTCTCCGCCACTGCGTTGGGAACCACCAGCGTGAGGCCTTCCGCGTGGCCGAAAATTCCGTAGACGATCAGGACCGCGTGGGTGACGAAAAACGCCGCGAATATCGGCAGCAGGATGCGGATGGACTCCTTCATCCCGCGCAGGTTCATGACGAGCAGTAGCGCGACCAGCGCGAGCTCGGCGCTCAGCTTGAACGGCGTCATCGATGCCGGCAGCAGGCTCCACAGCGCATCGACGCCGCTTGCCACCGAGATCGCGATCGTGAGCACGTAGTCGACGATCAGCGCAGCGCCGGATACCAGCCCGGCGCGCGGGCCGATCAGGCTGGTCGCGACGCGGTAACCCCCACCTCCGGTCGGGAACAGCTCGATGACCTGGTTGTACGCAAGCGAGATGATGAACACCGTCGCGGCGGTCGCCAGCGCCAGGTACAAGCCGAGCTGCGTATGCGCGCCGAGCGCCCGGAACGCTTCTTCCGGGCCATAGGCCGAGGATGAAAGACCGTCGGCACCGAGTCCGACCCATGCCAGGAACGCCGCCAGCGCGATGTGCTGCCGCGTGCTCTGGCTCAGCGGATCGAGCGGTGCACCAATGACCAGCGTGCGCAGCCTTTCGTAGGTCTTCATGTCCGCGTATCCAGGCGGTGCGCAAAGACCTGCATCTGCTTCAGCGGCTGCTTGTCGCCGAGTCGCAACAGGGCGTTGTCCGCTCCGGCGGCAGGAAGTCTCTCGAGCACTATGGCGGCGGATCGTGTCGCGGTTACTTCCGTACGGTCTCTCCGGTCTGGCAGTCGACGCGATGATACGGGTAGATCACTTCCTTGGCCTCGCCGTTGACCTGACCACCGACGTGCGCGAACAACTGGCCCGCCGTCGCGCGACGGTAGATGATCCGCTGCGGGAACTCGTTGGTGACGTTTTCGAAAGTGAAGATTTCGTCGTCGGCTTCGGTCTTGGTGCTCGTCAGCTTGAACAGGGTCTCCTTGCGACCCGACGGCATCGGTATGTAGTAGATCCCGTCGGCGCGAGGCTCGAGCCGCAGGAACTCCCAGGCGAGGGTCTTGCCCAACATGGCAGTTTGACTCGCACCGACCATGATCTCGCCACGCAGCGGGAGCCATTCCTCGCGAAAGTCGCGTTGATTGACCTTGCCTTCCCAGCAGCCCGCGAGCCATGCCAACGCCTCCAAGGAGAGAGGATTGGCGCTCGCCTGGGCTGGCGGCGCCGCAGTCTGCGCGGCAGCACAGGTCGGGAGCGCCATGCACAGCGCCAGCAACGCTCGATGAATTCGCTTCGATGCAGTCATGGCAGGATCCTCATTGTGGTCGCGCCAGCGGCAGGTTGAGCAGGAGATTCTGCGGCTTCAGGCGCAGGCGTTGTTCAGCATCCATCGCCATAGCGAGGTAGACGGGGCGTCCCGCAATCGCGGTACGCATCGCGGCCGGGTCGGCAAAGGCCAGTTCGAACAGGCACAGCAGCCGCTCCATGCGCTCGGCGACGACGTCGACCCGATTGTACAGGTCGTTGAGCAGCGAACTCGCCTCGGCGTCCAGTCCGACGTGCCATACCCAGCGCGCGTCGTTGATCTCGCGCTGGGGCACGATCGACACTTCCACCGACAGGAAGTGGGCGATCCAGCGTTCGAGCACGCGACAGAGCGCGGTCAGCGCCGGGCGCCCGCGATTCATGCTGACGGCAAAGTCGAAGCGCTCGTCGCGGTCCCAGTAGGTCTGCGCGTTCTCGGCGGACATCACGTCGAGATCGATGCTTCGCGCTGGAGTGCGATTCTGCGCCAGGAGTTCGCCCAGGCTGCCGAAGCCGCCCGAGGTGGCATAGAGGTCGACGGTCAGCTCGTCGGCCGCCATCACCGCACCGTCCTCGGTGACCGTGATCTTCTGCGTCCGAAACAGCATTTCGGCGGCGCGCGCCTCGATCGGCGCCGTGTCATCGCCGAGGATGTGGCGTATCAGTATCTGCGTCAGCAAATGCACGAACTGCGGCGGGACGTCGACGCCTTCGCTCGCAAACAGCGCCGTGTACGCGGCCTCGAGCGTCGGGGCGTGCAGCAGGCGATCGCGAAACCTCAACCAGATGCGGTAGTTATCCTGCGCATCGGCATCGGCAAGGGCCGCGACGGCGCTTGCGGAGATCGAGCCCGACGGGTCCTCCAGCAGCGCGTCGTGCAGCGCGAGTTCAGCCGCGCAGGATTCCGGCACCGGCGCGAGTTCCGGACGAAGCAGGAAGCTACGCAGGAAGTCGTCGGTGACGCAAAGCCGTC
The DNA here is from genome assembly GCA_963821485.1 of uncultured beta proteobacterium. Taxonomy (GTDB): domain Bacteria; phylum Pseudomonadota; class Gammaproteobacteria; order Burkholderiales; family Casimicrobiaceae; genus PALSA-1003. The sequence continues at coordinate 316,389 of CAWGEB010000007.1, read as the reverse complement.
CCGCCGCGTCCACGTCGAGCAGGCGATAGCCGCACGCGGGCCAGAAGTCGGGCATGGGAGTCCTAGCGTCGGAGCGAGCGCTCTGCGCGCCCCAGTCCTAGATAGACTCGAAAATACCGGCGGCGCCCATGCCGGTGCCCACGCACATCGTCACCATGCCGTACTTCTGCTTCCGGCGCCGCAGCCCATGCACGATGGTCGCGGTCCGCACCGCCCCCGTCGCACCCAGGGGGTGGCCGAGCGCGATGGCGCCGCCGAGGGGATTTACCTTCGCCGGGTCGATGCCGAGGTCCCTCATCACCGCGAGGCTCTGCGCCGCGAAGGCTTCGTTGAGTTCGATCCAGTCGATCGTGCCCAACGCCATGCCCGTGAGCTTGAGCACTTTCGGAATCGCCGCGATCGGGCCGATGCCCATCACTTCCGGGGCGACGCCGGCTACCGCGAAGCCGACCCAGCGCGCCAGCGGAGCGAGACCGAGTTCCTTCAACGCGCGCTCGCTGACCAGGATCGACGCGCCGGCGCCGTCAGACATTTGCGAGCTGTTGCCTGCCGTCACCGAACCCCTGGCGGCGAACACCGGGCGCAGCTTCGCCAGACCCTCGGCGCTGGTATCGGCACGCGGGCCCTCGTCGCGATCGAAGCTGCGACTGTTCGCGACAATCTTGTTCGACGCCATGTCGGGAACGTCATTGCGGATCGGATACGGCGATATCTCCGTGGCGAACTCACCGGCGGCCTGCGCCGCCAGCGCCTTCCGATGGCTGGACAGGGCAAACGCGTCCTGGTCCTCGCGCGACACCTTCCAACCCGACGCAACCTTCTCCGCGGTCAGTCCCATGCCATAGGCGATGCCGAGGTTCTCGTCCCGCGCGAACACTTCGGCGTTGATGGCGAGCCGGCCGAGCATCGGGATCATGCTCATGCTTTCGGTGCCCGCTGCGATCATGATGTCGGCTTCGCCGGTGCGAATGCGATCCGCGGCGATCGACACCGCGTTCAGGCCCGACGAGCAAAAGCGGTTGACCGTCATGCCGGCCACGCTGTTCGGCAGACCGGCCAGGAGCAGGCCGATACGGGCGACATTCAGGCCCTGTTCGTACTCCGGCATGGCGCAACCGACGATCACGTCGTCCACCCGGCCGGGTTCGATCTGCGGCACCTGCGCCAGGACGCTTTTCAGCGCGTGCGCGAGCATCGAATCGGGCCGTGTGTGCCGGAAGGCGCCGCGCGGCGCCTTGCCGACCGGGGTGCGCGTAGCGGCGACAACATACGCGTCCTGCAGTTGCCTGCTCATGGTCGAATACCTTTCAGTTTCGAAGCGGCTTGCCGGTCTTAAGCGTATGCGCGATCCGCTCGAGTGTTTTCTGGGTCTTGAGCAACGCCATGAATTCCCGGCGTTCGAGCTCGAGCAGCCAGGTCTCGTCGACCAGACTCCCGCTTTCGACCTCGCCGCCGCAGAGCACTTTCGCGATGGCCAGACCGACGACGAAATCATGGGCGGAAATGAAGCCGCCGTCGCGCATGTTGACCAGCAGCATTTCCAGCGTGGCGATGCCCGTCTTGCCGACCACCGCGACGTTGCGCTGCGGCAGCGGCGGACGATACGCGCTTTCGGACAGCGCCCGCACCTGGGCCTTGGCGACCCACAACAACTCGTGCGCGTTGAAGATCACGACATCGGCGGGCTTCAAGTACCCGAGTTCCCTCGCCTCCAGCGCGCTCCTCGACACCGTCGCCATCGCCGCCTGCTGAAAGTAGCTGCGCACGAACGGGAAAGCGTCGAGCTGGCTGCCATTGGCGCCATGCGCGACCTCCTGGGCGGCGCGGACGGCAAGCTCCTTGCAGCCGCCTCCGCCAGGCAGCAGCCCGACGCCGGCCTCGACCAGCCCGATATAGGACTCCAATGCGGCCACCGCGCGATCGCAATGCATGATGAATTCGCAGGACCCGCCGAGCGCCATGCCACGGACGGCGGCAACGGTAGGCACGAGACTGTATTTCAGGCGCTGCGAGGTATGCTGGAACTTGGCGACGACCGCTTCGACCACCTCCCAACGCCCCGCCTGCACCGCGGGGCCGAACGACGCGAGGTTGGCACCGAAGGAGAACGGCTCGCGCGTCTGCCAGATGACCAAGCCGCGCCAGTTCTTCTCGGCCTCCGCGACCGCGGCGAGCATGCCGTCGAGCACATCTTCGCCGATGGTGTTGGCCTTGCTCTTGAAGGAAACGATCGCGATGTCGTCTCCGGTGTGCCACATGCGCACGGCGTCGGTCTCGAGGATGGTCGTGCCCTTCGGCCACCGCTCGCCGAGGACCGGGTCCGGAAAATACTGGCGCTGGTAGACCGCAAGCGACGAGCGCGGCCGAAACGCGTTGGTCGTGGGCGAATACGCGCCCGCCGGCGTGTGCACCCCGTCGCTGGCCGCTCCTGCGCCGACCCAGGCGGGCAGCGGCGCGCTGACCAGCGCCTTGCCCGTGGCGATGTCGTCCGCGATCCAGCGCGAGGTCGCTTTCCATCCGGCGGCCTGCCAGGTCTCGAACGGCCCCGATTGCCAGCCGAAGCCCCACCGTATCGCCAGGTCGACATCCCGCGCGTTGTCGGCAATGTCGGCCAAGTGATAGGCGGCATAGTGAAACAGGTCGCGAAAAATCGACCATACGAACTGCGCCTGCGGATGCGTGCTTTCGCGCAGCCGGGCGAATTTCTCGGCGGGATCCTTGAGTTCGAGAATTTGTGCGACACCCGGATCGACCGCAGCTTCGGCGCGGCGATAGGATTGGCTCGCAAGGTCGAGGACCTGGATGTCCTTGCCGATTTTCTGGAACACGCCGGCCTTCGTCTTCTGCCCCAGCGCACCCTTGGCGATGAGCGCGTTCAGCCACGCCGGTGACTGGTAGTAGGCGTGCCACGGATCGGCGGGCAGCGCTTCGTCCATGGTGCGGATGACGTGGGCCAGCGTATCGAGGCCGACGACGTCGGCCGTGCGATAGGTCGCGCTTTTCGCCCGCCCGATCAACGGGCCGGTCAGCGCATCGACCACGTCGAAGCCCAGGCCGAAGCGTTCGGTATGCGCCATCGTCGCCAGCATCGAAAAGACACCGACGCGATTGGCGATGAAGTTGGGCGTATCCTTGGCGCGCACTACGCCCTTGCCGAGCGTGGTGACGAGGAAGGTTTCGAGCTGATCGAGCAGCGCCGGTGCGGTGTCCTTGTGCGCGATCAGCTCGACCAGGTGCATGTACCGCGGCGGGTTGAAGAAGTGGATGCCGCAGAAGCGCGGCCGCAACGAGGCGGGACAAGCTTCGGCGAGCGCGTTGATCGACAGTCCCGAAGTATTGCTGGCGAATATCGCCTGCGCTCCCATATGCGGCGCCACTTTTTCATACAGTGCCTGTTTCCAGTCCATGCGCTCGGAGATCGCCTCGACGACCAGGTCGCAGCCGGCAAGCAGCGACAGGTGCTGGTCGTAGTTTGCCGGGTCGATGTAGTCTCCGCGATCCTTGGTTGCCAGCGGCGACGGCTCGAGCTTGCCCAGAGTGACGATGGCCTTCTGCGCGATGCCGTTCGCGTCCCCCTCCTTGGCGGCAAGGTCGAAGAGCAGGACGGGTACGCTGGCGTTGGCGAGGTGGGCGGCGATCTGCGCCCCCATGACGCCGGCGCCGAGCACGGCGACCTTGCGCACCAGAAAATGCGATTCGGACATGGTGACCTGCCGGGATGGTTGTGCGGCTGCGGCGTCGCGGCCCGCAGCGACATTATCGCACTGTCGAAACAACTGCGCCGCAGGGTGAGCCTGCGGCGCGGTGCAGCGATATCGCTTCGATGACTACTTGAACGTGTACGTCAGCTGCACCCCGACTATCTGGACATTGTTACTGTACGATCCGCTGATCAGGCCGTTTTGGGCGGTGCTGCCCCCGTTCTGATTGATGCTCGGCTCCTTGACCCAGATATACGCGTACGCCAAATCGAAGGCCCAGTTCGGATTGAACTTGTACTGGGCCCCGAATGCGAGCCAGGTGCGGTCATTGTCGGGAATCGCCGCATTGCGGTCGGTATTGTTGACCGGCGTCTGATCGTACGCAAGACCACCGCGGAATATCCACTTGTCGTCGTAACGATAGTTGGTGCCGACCGAGACGCGCCAGGTATTGCGCCAATTTTCCGGCACTGTCGAAAGTACGACGCCCGTGTCGCGCGTGATCTGCAATTGCTGGAAGCTGCTCCAGCCGGTGTACTGCAGGTCCGCCATCAGATCCCATTTGTTGTTGAACTGATGGAAGATCGACACATTGGCGGTCTCGGGCAATTTTATCGGCACGCTGATATCGCCGTTCGAAAGCTGCGCGTTCAGGCCGTTCACGATGAGCGCGCCGACCGGCACGAGCGCAGCAGGCAGCGGCCCGAGGTTCGCGGCAGTAGGATTGTTGAAGGCGACCGTGCCGTGGGCGGTGTACTTGATCGACGAGCGATAAGCCGCGCCGAATCGGGTCTGATCCGACGCTTGCCACAGAATGCCGGCATTCCAGCCCCAAGCGCTGTCGTCAGCGTTGGCGTCGACAAACGAGGTGAGACCTGCGGCGGACCCGGCAAGCGTATTCGCGAATTCCGGTGGAAGCCGTCCGCTGGCCACCAGCCCTTGGACGCCTTGCGCAAACCCGGCAGCGTAGTTGAAATCCTTGGTCAACTGCGCTTTGACCTTTTGCCAGCTCACCCCGGCGCCCACGGTCAGGTTCTTCGTCGGCTCCCAGGACAGCGCCGGATTGATGTTGAGGGTCTCGACCTTCGACTTGAGGTTCTGGAAGCGGCCGAGCCAGCCGTTGTTGTACTCGGTCTTCAGGCCGAACGGGGCGTTGATGCCAAGCCCGAAGGACCATTTGTCGGTGAAGGGGACACCCAGATACATGGCGGGCACCACCGCGCAACTTCCGGCATCGGCGCCGTTTCCACCGAGCGGCTGACCAAACGCGCGCACCGAACCACCGTCATTGAATTTTGCCGACGGACAGATGAGGTTCCCGGCCACGACCACTTGAGCGGTAGTCAACCGCACGAGGCCGGCCGGGTTGAAATAGATGGTGCTGACGTCTTCAGCCGCCGCCGCGCCACCGGCATACGCATGACCGAGGCCGCTCGCGTTCTGTTCCGACAGCGCGAAGCCGGCGCCCAGCGCCTGCCCCGCCGCCAACGACAGCCCGATGCTGCCGATAGCCGCGGTGATTCGTGTACGGCGGAACGGAAAATGAGTGGTCATAGCATTTCTCTCCTTGACTCGGCTTGTCGATGCGAAACCCGGATGTCGGGACGTCCCTCTCTTGCCTATCCTGCGGGCTACCGCTGCCATCGGGAGCGGTGCGCGTTCCGTCTGTCTTATGCGCTGACTATACTCCCGGAAGTCGAACTGTCACTCGCACAAAGCCAACGATTACGCGTTCTTGGGTGCCAACTGTGTCTTTTCGGCCAATTCAATCCGGCGGCAACTCCCGCGGACGACGGTCCGTCCCTACGGCAACATACGTCAGACTCGCCTCGGTTACCTTGACGCAGATCATCTTGCCGGGGTTGCGCTGCGCGTAGACCTGCACGTCGACGGTAATGGACGTGCGGCCGGTATGCGTAAGCTCAGCGTAGAAACTCACAACGTCGCCGACCAGCACCGGCTGCTTGAACACGAAAGAATTCACCGCCACCGTCGCCACCCGTCCGCGCGCGCGGCGCGCCGCGGGCACGGCGCCCGCGATGTCGACCTGCGACATGACCCAGCCACCGAAGATGTCGCCGTGCTGGTTGGCGTCGGCAGGCATCGGTACCACCCGCAGCGCGGGTTGCTTGTCGGGGAGTACCGCCTGTTCCTCCTCGAGGTTTGACATCGCTCAAGCCACCTTTGCCTTGGCCTCGTCGCGCAGTTCGCGGCGCAGGATCTTGCCGACGTTCGACTTCGGCAAGTCCGTCCGGAACTCGACCTCGCGCGGACATTTGTAGCCCGTGAGTTGCTCCCGGCAATGCGCGAGCACCGACTCTGCGGTTAGTCCGGGATCTTTTTTCACAACGAACAGTTTCACCGCCTCGCCGGATTTCGCGTCGGGCACGCCGATGGCCGCGCATTCGAGCACACCTGCATGCATCGCGACCACGGCCTCGATCTCGTTCGGATAGACGTTGAATCCGGAGACGAGAATCATGTCCTTCTTGCGATCGACGATGCGCACGAAGCCGTGCGCGTCCATGACGCCGATGTCGCCGGTCGCGAGCCAGCCATTCTTGTCGATGACCTTCGCGGTCTCGTCGGGTCGGTGCCAGTAGCCGGCCATCACCTGCGGCCCCTTGATGCAGATCTCGCCGCGCTCGCCCAGCGCCACATCGCGCCCGTCATCGTCGCGCAGCACCAGATCGGTGGAAGGCACCGGCAAGCCGATCGAACCGTTGTACTCGGGAAGCGTGAACGGGTTCATCGTGGCGGCCGGCGACGTTTCGGTAAGCCCGTAGGCCTCGATCAGCGGTTTGCCGGTGACCTGCTTCCATCGTTCCGCGACCGCCTTCTGCACCGCCATGCCGCCGCCGAGCGACATCTTCATCGAGGAGAAGTCGAGCTTGGCAAAGTCCGCATTGTTCAACAGCGCGTTGAACAGCGTGTTCACGCCGGTGAGGGCCGTGAACCGATACTTGCCGAGCTCCTTCACGAACCCGGGGATGTCGCGGGGATTCGTGATCAACACGTTCTCGGCGCCCAGCGTCATGAACACCAGGCAGTTCGCAGTCAGGGAAAAGATGTGGTACAGCGGCAACGGCGTAATGACGACCTGCTGTTCGTCGCCGAGGAAGGGACTGACCCACGCCCTCGACTGCAGCAGGTTGGCGACAATGTTCCGGTGCAGCAGCGTGGCGCCCTTGGCGACCCCCGTCGTGCCGCCGGTGTACTGCAGGAAGGCAATGTCGTCGTGGCCCAGTTCCACGTGCTGGAGCGTACCGCGGCCGCCTTCTGCCAGCGCCTCGGACAGCCGAACCGCCCCAGGAATGCTCCACGCCGGGACCATCTTCTTGACGTGGCGCAGGACGAAGTCGACCAACAGCCCCTTGAGTCCGAGCGACTCACCGATGCTGGTCACGATCACCTGTTCGACGCGCGTCTTGCCGACGACTTCGGCAACCGTCTTCGCGAAATTCTCGACGACGACGATGATCTTCGCGCCGCTGTCGGTCAACTGATGCTCGAGTTCGCGCGCGGTATACAGCGGATTGACGTTCACGACCGTGTATCCGGCACGCAGGATGCCGAACAGGCACACCGGGTATTGCAGTATGTTCGGCATCATCAGGGCGACGCGATCGCCCTTCTTCAGGCCTTTGCCCTGCAGGTACGCACCGAACGCGCGCGACTGCTCGTCGAGCTCGGGGAAGGTGATGGACTTGCCCATGCACGTGTACGCGCGCCGTGTATTGAACTTGGCGCAGCTTTCCTCGAACACGTCGCGCACCGAAGCATACGTATTGAGGTCGATTTCGGCAGGTACCCCCTTGGGATAGGACTTGAGCCAGATTCTTTCCACGGTTCCTCCCTGAGCGATCGAACGTGGAGCGAGGGCAGCCAAGAACGCCTGCCCTTACTTATTGTTGGTCCTGTTCCCCGCCCGTACGGTGTTATTTGAAGCCCGGCAATGCTAACAGGAACCTTCCGCCGCCAGATAGTGCATCGGTCCCCTGGTGAACGGCGCGAAGCCGGTGCCGAATATGGCTCCGGCGTCGACCAGGTCCGCGTCGGCCACGATACCGTCCGCCAGCGCCGCCTTCGCCTCCGCGAGGAGCGGCCGGATCAGTCGCTCGGCGAGCCCCGAAGCTACAGGTCCCGCCGCACCCTTCGCGGCCTTGCCCGAACTCCAGTCGTAAAAACCGCGTTGCGTCTTGCGACCCAGGTGCCCCGCCGCGATCAGCTCGGTCAGCCTTTTGGGCGGCTGTGCGCCATCGCCCAGCATCTTGCCGACGGCGAGACAGATGTCGAGGCCGACGCCGTCCGCCAGCTCGATCGGGCCGACCGGCATGCCGAACGCGAGCGCCGCCTCGTCGATGGTCTCGGGCGCCATCCCCTCATCGACGCAGCGCATCGCTTCCATCAGGTACGGCGCGAGGATGCGGTTGACCAGGAACCCCGGCGAACTCTTTACCGGCAGCGGGAGCTTGTCGATCTGGCGCACGAACGCCGCGGCGGAAGGCAACAGCGCAGGCTGCGTTTGCGCGCCGACGACGATCTCCACGAGCATCATGCGTGCGACCGGATTGAAAAAGTGCAACCCGATCAGCCTGCCGGGTTCCCTGAGCGGCGCGGCAATCTGCTCCAGGGGAATGCTCGACGTGTTGGTCGCCAGCAACGCGGTCGGCTTGGCTTTGCCTTCGAGCGCGACGAAGAGTTCTCGCTTGGCGTCGAGATTCTCGAAAATCGCCTCGATGATGACATCGGCGTGGGCGATGCCATCGCCCGCCACGTCGGGGACGAGGCGATCCAACGCGTCGCGCACGCGGCGTGGATCCTTGAGCCGGTCGGCGAATAATTTAGCGGCGCGACCCATGGCGGGCGCCAGACGCTCTGCATTCTGATCCTGCAGCGTGACAGTGAGACCGCGCAGCGCACACCATGCGGCGATGTCGCCCCCCATCGTCCCGGCACCGACGATGTGCACGCGCTTGGCAGCGAATGCGCCGTCGCGGCCGAAGCTCTTGAGGCGTTCCTGCAGCTTGTACACGCGAATGAGGTTCATCGCGGTGGGCGTCTGCAGCAGATGGGCGATCGACGCCGGATCGCCAGGGGGCGGCGCCAGCGCATCGCCGTCGTACTTCACCCACAAATCGAGAATGGCATACGGTGCGGGGTAGTGTTCTCGCCGCGCACGCGCAGCGACCTGCTTTCTCGCCTGCGCGGCAATGATCGGCCGCAACAGGGGATGCAGTGTGAGTAACAACGGAAAGGGCAGGCGCCGGGGTGGCGGCGCCGCGAGCAGCACGCCGCGGGCCGTGTTCATCATGACCCGCGCGGGAACGCATTCGTCGGCGATGCCGAGTTTCCTCGCGCGGCGCGCGTCGATGGTCCTGCCAGTGAGCAGCAGGTCGAGCGCGGCGGGCGCACCGGCGAGGCGCGGCAGGCGCCGCATGCCACCCCATCCCGGCACGATGCCGAGCATGACCTCGGGCAATCCCAGCCGCGTGCCGGGTTCGTCGACGACGACGCGGTAACGGCACGCGAGTGCGAGCTCCAGCCCGCCGCCCAGGCAAAAGCCGCGGATCAGCGCGAGCGTCGGGTACGGCACCGCGGCGAGCTCGTTGTAAGCATCCCAGCCGCGCTTCACCAGTGCAATCGCGTCGTCGACCGTCTTCAGCTGCGTGAAGCCGTCGATGTCGGCCCCCGCGATGAATCCGTTTTCCTTGCCGGACTGGATCACCAGACCTTTGGGTGGCGCGGTGGCGAGCTCGGCCAGCAGCGCGTGCAATTCTTCGAAAACGTCGGCGGACAGCGTGTTGGTCGATGTGCCTGCCTTGTCGAAGGTGAGCCAGGCGATGCCCTCGGCGTCGCGTTCGATCTTCCAGTTCCGGTACGAGGTCATGTCGTGCATCCCGCTTCAGGACGCTCGAGCAGCATCGCGCCGCCCTGGCCGCCACCGATGCAGATCGACGCCATGCCGCGCTTGCCGCCGCTGCGCTTGAGTGCGTTGAGCAAGTGCAGCACGATGCGCGCACCGGAGGCGCCGACGGGGTGACCCAGCGCGATGGCGCCGCCGTCGACATTGAGTCTGGCGGTGTCGAGCGTGCCCAGCGCTCCGTCGAGCCCGAGTTCGTCACGGCAGTAGTCCTCGCTCTCCCACGCGCGCAGGCACGCGATCACCTGCGCCGCGAACGCCTCGTTGATCTCCCAGCAGTCGAGGTCGTTCAGGCCGAGGCCGTGCCGTCGCATGATCGGCGTCGATGCGTGCACCGGACCGAGTCCCATCTGGGCCGGATCCAGGCCCGCCCATTCGCTGTCGACGATGGTTCCCAGCACCGGCAGGTTGTGCTTCGCGACCGCCGCTTCGGACGCGAGCAGCAGCCACGCGGCACCGTCGGTGATCTGCGAGCTGTTGCCCGCGGTGACGTTACCGTACTTGCGGTCGAAGAACGGCTTCAGCTTGGCCAGGTTCTCGGGCGTCGAATCCTCGCGCACGCCGTCGTCGGCCGCGTAGAGCTTGCCGTCGACGTCGAACAGCGGAGCGATTTCCTCCGCGAAGTGCCCGGCCTTCTGCGCGGCGAGTACACGGCGATGGCTCTGCGCGGCGAATTCGTCCATCTCCCGCCGCGTGATGCCGAAGCGGAACGCGAGATTCTCCGCCGTCTGCCCCATCAGCAGGCCGACCATTGGGTCGGTCAGCCCCTTCATGATGCCGATGACGGGAGTGAGCACTTCCGCGGGCTTGAGCCTCAGGAACGCCGCCGCTTTCTGGCCCATGGTCCGGGCCGTGCTGAAGTTGGCGAACCACAGCACCATCTTGTCCGAATACAGCAGCGGCGCGCGCGACAGGGCGTCGGTGCCGCCGGCAAGCACCAGGCTCGAACGGCCGCCACGAATATTGGTCAGCGCGGAATCGAGCGCCTGCATCCCCGAGGCGCAATTGCGCATCACCGTCCAGCCGGGCACCTTCAGGCCGCAACCGAGGCGCAGCGCGACGACACGCCCGATATTGACTTCGTCCGGCGATGGGCTGGCGCAACCGAGGATCACCTCGTCGAGTTCCTCAGGCGCGAAGGGCATACGCTTGAGCAGCGCGCGGCCGGCCTGCGTCGCCAGGTCCGATGCGGCAAACGGCCCAGGGCGGTTGCGCGCCTTCAGGAACGGCGTGCGTGCGCCGTCGACAACGTAAACCGGCACGCTCATGGTGGGCCTCGTTGAATGGTGTGGAATTCGGTGCTCAGCGCCGCGGATCTTGCGCTCGCGCGGCGTCAGGCGGCGACGCGGCGGCCGATCGCCGGAGAACCTTGCGCGAGAACCGGTGGCCGCATTTCGGACGCACCGAGGTCTTGCGCAAAGTCGTCGACGCGAACAATTTCGTCGGCCAGCCGCCTGGCCCGGCGCACGAGCGCTAACTCGTCGACGCTGATGATGCCCGCCGACTGCGCAATGGCGGCGCCATCCTCGCCCGCTTTCACGCTGATGCGTGCAGCTTTCACGGCGTCGCGAATCTTCGCTTCGACCGGCTCTGCGGCGAGCGTTGCCTCGAGCGCGAGTTCGATCGCGCCGATTATGTCGCTTTCGACCCTCGGCAGGTAGATACCCGAGGTCAGGCGGTCGCGCGTCGCGGACGGCTCTATCAGCAACTGCGCGACCTGGTGGCCGAGAAAGTCCGACGGCACCACATACGGACGGCCCAGCGGAAACACGAGCCGGCGCAGGGCGACGGAAATGAGTCGGTTCGGAAAGTTGGAGATCACGCCTTCGAGCGCGTTCTGCGCCTTGAACATCGCATCCCAGATCGCCCAGTTCATCAGCGGCGCATCGGCCGCCTGGCGGCCTTCGGCCTCGAAGCGCTTGAGCGTCGCCGAACACAGGTACAGCATCGACAGGACGTCGCCGAGCCGCGCAGACAGCTTTTCCTTGCGCTTCAGCGCGCCGCCGAGGACCCCCATCGAAACGTCGGCGAGAAACGCCAGCGCCGCGGAGAAGCGTGTGAGCTGCTGGTAGTAGCGGCGCGTCTCGGGTGCAACGTCCGCGGGAACGCCCGCGCAATGCGAACCGCACAATCCCATCACGACCGTGCGTGCGAGATTCGACAGCACGAAGCGCAGGTGCCCGAACAACGCGTGGTCGAACGCGATCGACGCCTGTTCGGCGTCGGCCGCGTTGGCGGCCGCGATCTCCTTGAGCACAAACGGATGACAACGGATCGCGCCCTGTCCGAAAATGATCAGACTGCGCGTCAGGATGTTGGCGCCTTCAACGGTGATCGACACCGGGATCTGCATGTACGCGGCACCGAGGAAATTCCGCGGTCCCATGCAGATGCCCTTGCCGCCGGCGATATCCATGGCGTCGGTGGCGATCTGGCGACCGCGCTCGGTCAGGTGATACTTGGCGATGGCCGATAACACCGCGGGTTTCTCGCCGAGGTCGACGGCGCCGGCGGTCATGACCCTGGCGGCGTCCATCGAATAGAGGTAGCCACCGATGCGCGCAAGCGGCTCCTCGATGCCTTCGAATTTTCCGATCGGTGTCTTGAACTGGGTACGCACGCGGGCGTAGCCGCCGGTCGTGCGCGTCACCATCTTCGCCATGCCGGTGTTGAGCGACGGCAGCGAGATGGAGCGGCCCGCTGCAAGACACTCCATCAGCATGCGCCACCCTTTGCCGAGCATGGGCTGACCGCCGATCACCCACTCCATCGGCACGAACACGTCCTTGCCCCAGTTGGGACCGTTCTGGAACACACCCGACAGCGGCATGTGACGGCGACCGATGTTGACGCCGGGATGACGCGTCGGGATCAGCGCGCAGGTGATGCCGAGGTCCTCCTTGTCGCCGAGCAGGTGGTCCGGATCGAAGGCGCGAAAGGCCAGTCCGAGAAGGGTCGCGACGGGACCGAGCGTGATGTAGCGCTTGTCCCAGGTCAGACGCAGTCCGAGCGTCTGCTTTCCGCCGTACTCGCCCATGCAAACGATGCCGGTGTCGGGCATCGCGGCGGCGTCCGAACCCGCGCTCGGACTGGTCAGCGCGAAGCAGGGAATCTCGAGGCCCTTGGCCAGCCGCGGCAGGTAGTAGCGCTTCTGTTCGTCGGTACCGTAGTGCATCAGCAGTTCTCCGGGACCGAGCGAATTCGGCACCATCACCGTGACCACGACAGCAGTCGAGCGCGAGGCGAGCTTGACGACGACTTCGGAATGCGCGAATGCGGAGAAGCCGAGGCCGCCATATTCCTTGGGGATGATCATGCCGAGGAAGCCGCGTTCCTTGATGAACTGCCACACCTGCGGCGGCAGGTCGCGGTGGATGTGCGTGGTTTCCCAGTCTGTGACCATGCCGCAGAGTTCCTCGCAGTCGTGGTCGATGAAATGCTGCTCTTCGGCACTGAGCCTGGGCTGCGCAACGGCGAGCAGCTTGTTCCAGTCGGGTCGCCCGGAGAACAGGTCGCCGTCCCACCACACGGTGCCCGCTTCGATCGCTTCGCGTTCGGTCTGCGACATCGGCGGCAACATCCTGCGGAACGCGCTGAGGACGCCGTCGCTGATCAGCTTGCGGCGCAGCGGCGGCACGTTGAGCGGGAGTGCCAGCACGACCAGCGTCGCGCCGAGGACGAGCAGTACGAGCGCAGGCAGCAGATGCGCGGCCCAGGCCACCGTCAGCGCCACCGCCATCGCGAGCGTCCACGCCCAGCCCGCGACGTTGCGGTACGCGAGCGCAAAGAAGCCGACGACAACAGCGAGAATCCAGACGAGTGTGAACATGTACGGCTCCGGTTTGGCTTACGCGGCGTCTTCGCCGTCGAGTTCGTCGAGTCCGGGCAGCGGCGCCTTGAGTCCGGCGATGAGGAACGGCGCCAACCGCCGCAGCAGCATTTCGTCGTTGTCGGCGTCGCGCGGATTGAGCGCCGCGATCAGTCTGAGCGCATCGGTCCCGGCCAGCGTGTATGACAGCGCGCCCATCACGAAGTGCAGCCGCCAGCTCAGTTCCTGTTTCGGCAGGTGCGGCAACGAACGTGCGAAGGCCGCCTTGAATCGCGCGATCATCACTGCGTATTGTTCGGACAGGAAGCGCCGGATGAACGGCGCCGGGTCGGCGTAGGCGCGGCCGAGCAGGCGCAGGAAATTCTTGCCGCCGCGCTCGGGGTCGCGCGCAAGTCTGAGCGCCGGGATCAACATTGCCGTCAGGATCTTCTCCGCGGTCAATGCGCGCGGCGCAACCTCGTGCTCGAAGCGAGCAAGCAGCGCCACGCGCTCCTGGTTCATCGGGTCGAGACGCCGAGTCAATACCGCCTGGAACAGTTCCTCCTTGCTGCCGAAGTGATAGTTCACGGCCGCCAGGTTGACCCCGGCCGCGGCGGTGATCTGGCGCAGCGACGTGGCCTCGAAGCCGTGCTCCATGAACAGTCCCTCGGCCGCGTCGAGGATCCGAGCCGGAGTGGCGGCGACCGCCGGCGCACCGATTGCTACGACCTTGCCGATCATCGTTGGCTAACTCCCGGTTTCGCGTATGGAGACGTGCCGATGGCTGCGCCGAGACACCTCCATCAAACGTTTGTTTGAATTCTAGGCGCTGCAGGAGGCTGGTGTCAATCGGACCGCGTTAGACCCAAAGCGGTATTCGGGGTCGGCGGGAAGCGGTCGTTGATCGCGCTCTCGTTAGCGGACGTTCCGCCTCTTGGCCCACGACGGAGCGAAGTAGTTCGCGGCCTCCCTGCTGCTGAGGCTAGGGGACGCACGCATAGAGGATGCGTCCCCAAGTTGGAATATCGGGCGGGAATCACGGCCCGAGCAAGGAGAGCGTCGACTCCTGGCCGGCACCGTTTTATCAGACCTCGCGGTACCAATCCTTCAGCAGCCAGAGGTGGCTATCCCAACCGCTCAGTGTCATGCGCAGCTTGTTCGAGGCGGCACCTACCTCCGATGCTCACCAGCGGAATCGCAACGTGATTTTCGATCACCAGGTCGTTCATCCGGATGAAGAGTGCCGCGCGCTTCACCGGATCGAGCTCGCCTTCTGGCGGCGATATAGGCCTTGTCGTATTCGTCGTTGCGCCAGCGGCTCAGGTTGCGGCCCTGCCACTTGTTCTCCTTTGAGGCGATCTCCGCCCGAGTAGAACTGGTTCATGAAGAACCAGGGGTCGGGCGCGCCGCCGATGTTGAACATCTCGAGGTCGGCGTAGAACTTGGCGTTCGTGTCGGGGTTGGCGACATCGGAGGAGAAGAACACCGAGGCCATCACCGTCTTGAGCTCCAGTCGATGCCCGCCTTCTGGCAGGCCTGCTTGATGATCTGCTGGTTCTTCTGGCGCGGGGCGTTGATCGACGTCTGGAACAGGAACGTGAGTTTCTTGCCGTCCTTCGCGCGAATGCCGTCGGCACCGCGCTTCCAGCCGCCCGCCTCGAGCACCTGATTCGCCGTGTCGACGCTGAATTCCCACTTCGTATTCGGCGAGCGGAAGCGCGCGGGGTTGTTCAGGAAGTTGCGCGTGGCAGTCCCGACCGCGGCCGTAGACGTACTCCTGGATGGAGCCGCGATCGACCAGCAGGTTGAGCGCCTCGCGCACGGCCGGATCGGACAGGATCGGGTGTCGCGTCTTGGCGCTCGAGCGCTCGCCGTCCACCTCGGTCCACGGGTCGGCGAAGTTGCACAGGACGTGCTCGACCCGGCCGCCGACTGCGAAGATCACGCGACCCTTGCCGCCCTCCTCGAAGCGCTTGAGAATCTCGTCCTCGACCTGCATGTTCCACGCATAGTCGAACTCCCCGGTCTGCAGCACCGCGCGCGCCGCGGAGACCGCATCGCCACCGCCCTTCATCTCGATCGCGTCGAAGTGCGGCCGGTTCGGCTCGTGGTAATTGGGGTTGATCTCGCCGCGCACGATGTCGCCGGGCCTGAAGTCGACGAACTCGTACGGGCCCGTGCCGACCGGCTTCAGGTTCGCTGGCGCTTCGCGCGACTTCGCGCCGCGAAAGGCGTCGAACAGATGCTTCGGAGATCAATTCCCAAGCGCAGCCGACGAAAGGCCGGGCCCAGAAGGGCGTCGGCTCGTGGAACACGACGCGTACCGTGTACGGATCGACCTTTTCGACCCTCTTCACTTCCTTGTAGACGCCGCTCGAGACCGCCGCCGTCGCCGGGTCGCTCACGTACTCCCAAGTGAACACCACGTCATCGGCGGTAAAGGGCTTGCCGTCATGCCAGGTGACGTCGCGCTTGAGCTTCCAAGTCACCGACAGACCGTCGCGCGCGACGCCTCCGTTCTGCAGGCTCGGTATCTCCGCCGCGAGAATCGGCATCAGATTGGCCTTCGGGATCCCAACGCGGCGAGCGGCTCGTAAAAGATGCTCGACGCATCCAGGTCCTTCTGGCCGACGCCGAAATGCGGGTTGAGCAGCGTCGGCGCCTGCCACCACAGCAGCCTCAACAAGCCGCCGCCACCGCGCTTGGTAGGCTTGTAGGGCGGTACGGCCTGCGCCATTGCGACACCGGACCAAGCGAGCATCTGGGCTCGCCATCGGGGCGGTGAGGCCGACCTTCACCATCATCTCGACGAACCGGCGCCGTGACACCTTGCCGCGCTTAACTCGATCGATAAGGCAGTGTAGTTCGTAGTCTTTCATCGGCTGCTCCTCTTTTAAGCCGTCAGGATGGGTATGGAGGGAGGGCGAGCGGCTCATCTTTGCCGCGCACGCTCGCGCGGCATTGGAGCGATGCGAGAGTCTGCCGAAGGGCGCTGCTTTTGGCGATCCTGGGGTTCGAGAGACTTTGCTGGTTCCGCGCCAAGGCCCCTCCCGTGTGCGTCGTACCCGATTACATCATAAGGAACATCTGTTCCCCGAACAACGATTGAGTGCACATCGCCTTGGCGCTTAATGGGCAACGATCAGCAAACCTCGCGTCCGACCGCCAACCAGGCGTGCCTTCGGGCGATGAAGCTGTGCGAGGCTGTGCGCGAACGAGCGCTAAGGTCCCTGACGCCGTCGAACGACCGTACATGGACGCCCCCGGGTTTGCCATGCGCTCAGTTCGTAATGGTTTGAAGGAACAGATTGCACCCGTACATCCGGACTTTGTGTGCGGCATCGTGCCGCTGTCCCTGATGGGATTGGCTGGTTGGCTCCCGATCGCTATCGCGCACTCGCGGTGCTGCAGTCGTTTTGGGTTTGGCCAACCAAGGTCTGACCTGTTTGCCATCATTGCGTGAGCGCCTGAGCAATCGGTGGGTCGGTCTCCTTCGTTTGATTGATCGTTTACGTTCGTTGGCTGCGGCTACGCGGTGGTAGGCCGCGGTACGTAATCGGGTCGGAACTCGCGTTCATGTGCGAGCAGCGCCCAGATCGTGCGCGCGTTCTTGTTGGCCAGCGCCACGGCGGCAATATTCGGATGGCGCCGAGCCAGCAGCCCTGACAGCCAGACGTTCGGCTTACCCTTGCGCTGCGCCGCCACAATCGCCGAGCGAGCGCCGTGAATTAGTAGCGTTCGAAGGTAGGTGTCGCCGCGCTTGCTCATGCCCAGCAGCTTCGGTTTGCCGCCACTCGAGTCCTGTTTGGGCACCAGCCCCAGCCAGGCCGCCACCTGACGGCCATTCTTGAAGCTCCTGGCATCGGCAATCGAGGCCACCAGCGCACTGGCGGCCAGCGGGCCAATGCCGGGAATCTTCTCCAGCTTGCGGCTCAACTCGCTGCCTTGGTGCCATGCCTTGATCTGTGCCTCGAGTTCCTTGACCTCCCGATCCAGCAACTTCATGTTCTCGAGCAGCCGCTCGATCAGCTGGCACATCGATGCTGGTAGGTCGGCAGCCCCATCGATCAGTTGCGGCACCCGCCGGAAGACGTTGGTGATGCCTTGCGGCAGAACCAATCCGAACTCGGTCAATAAACCACGAATCTGGTTGGCCTGCGCCGTTCGTGCCTTCACGAATCCTTGGCGCACCCGGTGCACCGACAGCACCGCCTGTTGCTCCACCGTCTTGATCGGCACAAAGCGCATGCTCGGCCGGGCCACCGCCTCGCAGATCGCCTCCGCGTCGGCCGCGTCGTTCTTGTTGCTCTTGACATAGGGCTTCACGAACTGCGGCGATATCAGTCGCACACGGTGACCAAACCCCTGCAGCTTACGAGCCCAATGATGGGCACTGCCGCACGCCTCCATGCCGACCAGGCAGGGCGGTAGGTTGGCAAAGAACTCGACAACCTGGTCTCGTCGCAGTTGCTTGCGCACCACGACAAACCCTCGTTCATCGATTCCGTGAACCTGGAACACGCTCTTTGCCAAATCAACGCCGATCGTCGTAACCTTCATATGGACGCTCCCCTCGGTTCAAGTGGTCGATGACTCTTCCACTTTGGCACATCGATGCCGTTGCGGGTGGGGGCGTCCATCCCATTGCTTTTGGCGCCTGCGCTGTACGGTCGCTGTTGGCCGTTCTGAGACCCTCGATCACCGCCGACGCAGATCTGGATTGACGCTGACACGTAGAGAACCCCCGCTCCATCGAGGCATTTCTTCATTGCGCGATGTTTCAATGTTCCGGTCAGGCCGGCGCCTGCAGAGACTCCGACCAAGGATAGTCTGTGCACGACCCCAACCGAAGCGGTGCTTTGCGCGCTGCCCGCGCGTTGAGCTACCGCTTGCGCGGCACGCGCCTCGCCCTGATGGAGCCAGCCGACATCGCGCCCAGAAGCAACATCAGCAATCCGAGCGCCACAGGGTCTAGTGTCGGAATCGGCGCAACCGGGATCGACGGTCCGCCGGTCACCACATCGCTATCGCTCGCGCTGTTGTTACCGAGCGATGGGTCGGTGACACCGGCCGGCGGATTCAACTAACTCCCCTCTTCCCTATATGTAGCGCACACGTTCCGCGGAATTTCGGCGCCCTGTCGCCTGGCACTGACGAGTCAATTCGTCTCGCGTCCCGCACCTGGTTGTGCAGAACAGCAAGAACCGTGCCTTGGGTATAACTCGTTGATCCGCTTGAAGCGCTTCTCGCTGCGCCGTGCGGCTTTTGGCGCTACTTGGAGGCTAGCGTCGGTTCGAAGCGGCCGTCCATCGCCGTCCATCCCGCGTCCGCGAAGATCGTTGTCGCGGTGAGATAGCTGCTCGCGTCCGACGCCAGAAATACGATGGGGCCGGCCATCTCCTCGGGCTGCGCCCAGCGGCCGAGCGCGGCATGGCGTGCGTACGCGTCGTTCCAGGCCGGGTTGCTGGTGATCGGCTTGGTGAGCGGGGTCGCGACGATGCCAGGTGCCAGCGCATTGACGCGGACGCCATGCGGCCCGAGTTCCACCGCCAGCCCGCGCGTCATCTGTACGATCCCGGCCTTGGTTGCGGCATAGATGCTCTGTCCCGGCTCGACGTTGACCGAGCGTATCGACGACATGAGGATGATGCTGCCGCGTTTGTGCTTGATCATCACGCGCGCGGCGGCGCGCGCCACGCGGAAGGCGCCCTTGAGGTTGAGTTCGATGACGCGATCGAAGTCCTCGTCGCTGTAGTCGAGCAGCCGCTTGCGCAGATTGACCGCCGGCGTGGCAAGCACCACGTCGAGGCGGCCGAAGTCGCGCTCGGTTCCGTTGACCAGCGCCTCCACACTCTCGGTGCTGCGTGCATCGACCGCCGCATGCGTGGCCTTGCCCCCACCGCTCGCGATGCGCTTCGCTACTCCCTCCGCGTCGTCGGCGTTGAGGTCGGCGCACACGACGTGCGCGCCGAAGGCGGCCATCGCTTCCGCGCTCGCCTGACCGATGCCGGAGCCGCCGCCCACCACCAGCGCCACGCGGCCGGTGAGATCGAACAGCGCGCGAAAATTGAAACTCTTCTCGGGATTCATGGCGTCAACCGCCCGCCGCCGCGGAGTACACGGCATCGACCGCGTCTTTGAACCGGGCGAGCACCAGCGGACGCTTGAGCTTGAGCGTAGGCGTCAGCAGACCGTTCTCGATGCTCCACGCTTCGGCCATCGGGATGACGCGACGCACCCGTACCCAGCGCGGAAAACTCTTGAGACGTTCGTTCGCGCGCTTGAGCAGGGATTGCTCGTCGGTCTCCCGGGTCACGGCGAGCAGCGTCAGGAATGGCCGGCCCTCGCCGACGAGCATGACCTGCTCGAAGACCGGATCGTGGAGCAATGCGAATTCCACGTCCTGCGGCGGAAGTTTTTCGCCGTTGGACAGCACCATGATGTCCTTGAGCCGTCCACGTAATGTAGATCCTGCCTTCGCGGATTTCGGCCATGTCACCCGTGTGCAGCCAGCCGTCGGCGTCGAGCGCGTCGCGCGTCGCCTCGGGATTGCCCCAATAGCCCAGCATCACGTTGCCGCCTCGCGCCAGCAGCTCGCCGGATGGCGCAAGCTTGACCTCGACGTCGGGCAACGGCGGCCCGACGGAATCCGGGTCGTTGTCGTCGAGGAGATTGACCGAAATGACCGGCGCGGCTTCGGTCATGCCGTAGCCTTGCAGCATCGGCAGCCCCAGCCCGATGAACGCGTGCGAAATCATCGGATCGAGCGCCGCGCCGCCAACCACGACCAGGCGCATGCGGCCACCCAACCGCGCGAAAATCGGCTTGGCCACGAGACCGCGCAGCATCGGCGCCGCGATCGCGTCGAGCCAGCTCGCGTCACGCCGCTCGAGCCGCCAGCCGCGCGCGACCGCCTGATCGAACAGCCAGCGTTTGGTCGCAGACGCGGCCGAGCGACTGGTCGACGCGCGCGAGAAATCGCTCGAAGATGCGGGGCACGGCGAACATCGCGGTCGGCGCCTGCTGTGCGAGATCGTCGGCGAGCTGTGCCACGCCGCGCGCGTAGACGACCTTGGCGCCCATCGACAGCGGGAGGTAATAGCCGCCGGTGCGCTCGAACATGTGCGACAGCGGCAGAATCGATAGAAACGTGTCGTCCGGTCGCGCCATACCCGTCTCGCGGCACGATTCCACGTTGGCGATGATATTGCCGTGCGACAGCATCACCCCCTTCGGCCGTCCCGACGTGCCCGAGGTGTAACAGATCGTCGCCAGCGTTGCCGCCGGCAGGTCAAGGCACTGCAGCGCGCCGCCCGCGGGCGGCAGCAACGCGTCGACGGACTTGGTGGCGTCGCCCGCGTCGGGTCGCAGCACATATACCGGCGGCAACGTGGCAGCGCACTGCGCGAGCGCGCTCGCCATGCGCGTGGTTTCGACGACCAGCACGCGCGCCTCGGCATTGGCTGCGCACCAGGAGACGTTGTCCGGATTGTCATCGGCGTACAACGGTACGATGACCAGTCCGAGACCAAGCGCCGCCAGGTCGAGCGCGACCCAGTCGATGCCGTTCTTGAGGCAAAGCGCGACGCGGTCGCCCTGGGCCAGACCGAGCGCACCAAGCGCCGCCTGCCACCGAGCGGCGAGTGCGGCAATTTCGCTGACCGGGATGTCGCGCCAGGTATCGCCGCTGAATTGGCGATAGAGCATCGCGTCCGGCGTTGCAAGATGCTGGCTGAAATATGCTGCGATGTTCGCCATCACGCGTGCCTGGTCGGCATGGGCCTCCGGGGCTACGATTCTGCCGGCTTTGCTGTAACGGGTCCATCGGCCGGCGGCGCGTGCAATCTTGGTGCGTTGCAGCACGCGGCGACGACGAACCGGTCCGCGGGCTTTGGCTATACTTAGCGTCGAGCACGGAACGAGAAAGGACGCGCCTCATGCCCAACATATCGATCAAGCGCCGCCACAAGCTGGATCCGAAGCACGCGCGCGCCGCTGCGCAGAAAATCGCCAAGGACCTCAACAAGCGCTTCGGCCTGATTTGCCAGTGGGACGGAGACGACGTGACCTTCGACGGTGTCGGCGTGTCCGGCAACATGCAGGTCGGAAAAAGTCAGATCAAGCTCGACGTTCAGCTGTCGTTCCTGCTGGCACCGCTCAAGGGACCGATCGAGCGGGAAATCAACAAGCAGCTCGACACCCTCCTCGTCTAGGCACAGGTCGCTACCGTCGCGGGTCGGGAAACGGCGCATCGCTGCCCGCGAGGATCGCATTCATCAATGCGGTCTCGCGGGAGTCGATCGTGGCAAGAAACTCTGTCGCCCCCTGCATGCGCGCGAAAGCCCTGACCCCGCGCTCGAGAAACCGCTGCAGCGTGGCCAGGCCCGCGGCCCTGGCCGGCACGCGCATCACGGCCAGCGTCCTGCGCAGCAGCGGCGCGTGAACGTAGCGATCGAGTCCGCGCCCGACACTGCCGATCAGCGCGATCTGCTGCTCGCGCGCGTCGCGATTGGCGCAGGCTCGGTAGGCGCGGCAATACGTGGCGACGTCGAGCGAAGCCTCCGTTCCAAGCCGGGCGAGCAGTGCACGATCGAGCTCCTGCGACAACGCCGACAGGGCAATAGCCTCGGTCACCGTCACGATCGCCGCCGACGGCAACAGACGCTTCATGGTTGGAGCCACCTTGGCAAGATCGGCGTCGCGCCGGCTGAAATCGCCAGGCCCGTAGAGGTCGGTGCGAAAGAACGCAACCGCCTCGCGGTAACGCGGATCGCGCGCCAGATCCTGATACGTCGCGTCCAGACGCCTTGCCTGGAAGTCCGCGATCCGGTCGAGCCCGGCGGCGAGTTGCGGCGATGCCGCGCGCTGGGCATGCAGCCTGCGTACGCGCTCGAGTTCTGACTTCAGATCCGATACGGTGTTGAGCATCTTCCGCCGATCCTGGCACTCGCAGCGCGAAAAACCGGCTGCGCGACAATTAGGTTGTTTCGTCTACTTCCACCGGCTAGAGTGTGCCGCCGCCACCGTGCCGGTCGTCGCCGCCGGCCAAGGCTGCGCAACCCATGTCCGAGCCCACTGCCGATCGCGCTGCACCGCGCATATCCCGACGCACCTTGCTCAAGGTGGGCGTCGCAGGAGGCGCCGCGCTGTTTCTCGCGCGGTGGTTGTACACGCAAACGGCAGCTCCGGAGTCCACCGACGCGCGCTTCACGGTGCTCGATGCGCGCGCACGTTCGATCGTCGCCGCGATTGTACCGGTGCTGCTCGATGGCGCGCTGCCCATGGCGCCCGGGGCCGGTGCGGCGCAGGTGCAGATCGTCGCCAACGTGGACCTGGCCATTGCCGGATTGCCGCCTGTCGTGCGGAAGCAGATTGAACAATTGTTCGCGTTACTAGCCTTCGCGCCGACCCGCTGCCTGGTCGCCGGCGTCTGGTCGCCCTGGCCGCAGGCATCGTCGGCTTCGATCGCCGCGTTCCTCACGCAATGGAAAGACAGCCGCTTCGCGTTGCTGCAAAGTGCGTACGGCGCACTGCATCAGTTGATCATGGCGGCATGGTACGGCAGCCCGGGCGCGTGGCCGGCGATCGGCTATCCGGGGCCACCGACCCTCGAGATCGGGTGATGGTCACCGAAGTCCTGCGCCAGTCGCGCTTGCCGGACCCGTTTCGCGACGGCGTCGCCGGCGGCTGGAAGGTCATCGACGCTTCCCGGCTCGACGCCGACCTGACGCTCGATGCCGATGTCGCGATCGTCGGCACCGGCGCGGGCGGCGCGACCGCCGCGGAGATACTGAGCGACGCCGGATTGCAGGTGGTCCTGATCGAAGAGGGCCCCTTGGCAACCTCCTCGGACTTCCGCATGCGCGAAGTCGAGGCCTATCCGCAGCTGTATCAGGAATCCGCCAGCCGCAAGACCCGCGACCAGGCGATCAACATCCTGCAAGGACGCTGCGTGGGGGGCGGCACGACCGTGAACTGGACCTCGAGTTTCCGGACGCCGCCTGCGACGCTCGACTATTGGGCGCGTGAATTCGGCCTCACCGGATTTTCTCCCGCCGACCTCGCACCATGGTTCGAGCGCATGGAAACGCGACTCAACATCGCCGCGTGGGCGGTCGAGCCGAATGAGAACAACGACGCCCTGCGTCGCGGCGCGCACGCGCTGGGGATTCCCGCCGGCGCGATCAGACGCAATGTGAAGGGCTGCTGGAACATCGGCTACTGTGGCATGGGCTGCCCGACCAATGCCAAGCAGTCGATGCTGGTGACAACGATTCCTGCGGCGCTGAATCGAGGTGCAACCCTGGTGACGCGAGCGCGGGCGTGGCACTTCGAACAGCAGGCCAACCGCGTGACCGAACTGGCCTGCATCGGACTCGACGCGCGCGGGACCGATCCGACCGTACGGCGGATTCGCGTGCGCGCAAGGACTTTCGTGGCGGCGGGCGGTGCCATCGGCACGCCGGCGCTGCTCATTCGCAGCAAGGTTCCCGATCCCTCCGGTATCGTCGGCAAGCGCACCTTTCTGCATCCCACCGTCGTGTCGGCGGCGCGGATGCCGGAGCGCGTGGACGGTTTCGCCGGCGCGCCGCAGACGATCTACTCGGACCATTTTCTCGATACCCTGCCGCTCGACGGGCCGCTCGGGTACAAGCTCGAGGCACCTCCGCTGCACCCCATACTGGTCGCGACGACACTGTCGGGCTTCGGCGCCACGCATGCGACATGGATGCGCGATCTTCCCTACATGCAGGTAGTGATCGCGTTGATGCGCGACGGATTTCACGCCCAAAGCATCGGTGGATCGGTGGCCCTGCGGAACGACGGGACGCCGGTGCTCGACTACCCGCTCAACGACTATTTTTGGAATGGTGCGAGGCGCGCGCTGCTGACCATGGCGGAGCTCCAGTTTGCCGCTGGCGCCAGCACCGTCATGCCGGTGCAAAGCCGCGGCGGCCACTATTCCAGCTGGGGTGAAGCCAAGGCCGGCATCGAGGCCGCCTCGCTCGCGCCTCTGGCGACGACGGTGGTCAGCGCGCACGTGATGGGCGGCTGCCCCATCGGCCCCGACGCAACGCGTGCGGCAGTCGATCCCAGCGGACGCTACCGGCATCTGGACAATCTTTATGTATTCGATGGATCGCTATTCCCCACGAGCATTGGCGCCAATCCACAGCTGTCGATCTACGGCATCGTCGCGAAACTCGCGAGTGGGCTGGCAACTCAGCTTGGTGGCCGATGACCGGCGCGCGTGCCGATTAGGGTGAATGCTCTAATTCCTTGCGCTAGAGTGGACTTCAATCGCTGCAGAAGATGCACGATCGTTCACCTCACTCAAGGAGCAATCCATGCAAAAGCAAGCAACGTTCGGCCTCCCCAGCAATCCGATCGCCGAAGCGGCGGTCAACGCCTCCCGCCAGATGTGGCTCGCCGGTCTTGGCGCCGCCGCGGTTACGCGTGAATGGGCCCGCACCGAGGCCGGCAGGACGTTTCGCACGTTGATCAAGGAAGGTTCGGCCGTCGAATCCAAGGCGATTCGCGACCTCTCCAAGCGCGTCGAGAACTCGGTGGCCACCGCGACCACGCTGTGGAACCAGACGCGCGCCACCGTCGTCACCACCGCCAATACGATCGCGGAAAATGCCACGGCGGCTGCCACCGCGGCAATGTCGAAATTCAAGGCGCCGGTCATCGTGCGCCGCGCCCCGGCCAAGGCGCGCAAGGTCGTCAAGGCGACCAAGAAGCGCGCCAAGCGCAGCGCAGGTCGCACCAAGCGCGGCACGCGCAAGGCGTAGTAGTAGTAAGATCGCGGCCGTGAGCAGGCAGGCCGCAGCAACACGAGGAGCCCCATGCCGGCAACGGCAGTGACCCGACGTCGCGTCGACAACGGGACGAAGCGCACTGTCGGTAGCCGCGTGGGTCTCGCGCTGGCTGGTGGTGGACCACTGGGCGGCATCTACGAGGTCGGCGCGCTGATCGCGTTGGCCGACTCGCTCGACGGCATCGATTTCAACGATCTCGATGTCTACGTTGGCGTTTCCTCCGGCGGTTTCGTCGCCGCTGCGCTGGCGAACGGCATCTCGCCTGCGCAGATGTTCCGCCTGTTCATCGACGATGGCGCCGAGGCGGCGCTCTCACCGGGGCTGTTCCTGCGCCCTGCTTTCGGCGAATTCGCGCGTCGCGCGGCATCGCTGCCCGGGCTGCTGGTTCGCTCCACGATCGATTACCTCAGACATCCCTTCCAGCGCAACCTGATGGAATCGCTGGCGACGCTGGGGCGCGCGATTCCGACCGGCGTGTTCAACCAGCACTCGATCGACTCGTTCCTGACGCGCTTGCTGGCGGGCCCTGGCCGCACCAACGATTTCCGCAAGTTGTCGCGCAAGCTCTTCCTCGTCGCAACCAACCTCGATACTGGAGCATCGGTCACGTTCGGCAGGCCTGGCTGGGACCACGTGCCGATCACCAAGGCGATCGAGGCCTCGGCGGCGCTGCCTGGCCTGTTCCCGCCGGTTGCCATCGACGGCGAGCACTATGTCGATGGTGCGTTGAACAAGACGCTGCACGCGTCGGTCGCCCTCGACGAAGGCGTGACGATGCTCATCTGCATCAACCCGCTGGTTCCCTTCGACGCAAGCTCGGCGTCGCGCCGCAGCCGCCTGACGGTCGAGAAGCTCAACCACGGCGGATTGCCCTTGGTGCTCGCGCAGACCTTTCGCGCGATCATTCACTCGCGCATGAAAGTCGGCATGGAGAAGTACCGTCGGCAATACCCACAGGCGGACATCCTGCTGTTCGAACCCGACCGCGAGGACGCCGACATGTTCTTCGCGAATATCTTCAGCTACGCGCATCGCAAGCAGCTGTGCACGGCCGCGTACCACAAGACGCGGCAAAGCCTGCTGGCACGGCGCGAAACGCTCGAACCGCAATTGGCGAAGCGCGGTGTGCGCCTGAACCTGGCGCACCTCGCCGACCCTGGTCGCTCATTGCACGCCGCGATCGACGATCCACGGCCGCTGTCGATGCGCACGCCGGGCGTGCGCCAGGCCACCCGCGACCTGACGCATACGCTGGATCATCTCGACCGCTGGCTGGCGCGCGCGCGCTAGTCTCCCCACCCCCGCAGTCCGGTGCCGGGTCGGCCTGCTACACTGCCGGCCATCCGACGAGAATTGTCATGGCGGAACGCAAACGTCCGCGGCAGACGCGCGAGCGCATCCTCGAGACCAGCCTGCTGCTGTTCAACCGCTTCGGCGCGCCGCACGTCACGACGGCGGACATCGCCGGCGAGATGAACATCAGTCCGGGCAATCTGTACTACCATTTCCGCAACCGGGACCAGATCGTCGCCGAACTGTTTGCTTTGTTCGAACGCCGGCTCGACGATCTGCTCGGCGCGCCGGAGGGACGACTCGCCGATGTCGAGGACTTGTGGTTGTTCCTGCATCTGCTGTTCGAAGCCATGTGGGAGTTTCGCTTCCTGTACCGCGATCTGGATGAGATTCTCTCCCGCAACCGGATCCTCGCATCGCGCTTCACCCGCTTCATGCGCCGCGGCGCCGAGACCATGATAGAGTTGTGTCGCAGCATGGTCGTCGCCCGCGCAATGCAGGCGTCCGACCGTGAAATCGAAGCGCTATCGGAAAATGTCGTGGTCGTGGCGACATACTGGATGTCCTACCAGAAGATCCTGGCCGGCGACGGCAAGACCGAAGCCATCAATCTCGATCACGCCGCGTATCAGGTGATGTCGCTGATCGCGCCGTTCTTGCGTGGCAAGGCTCGCACCCTGCTCGACCGGCTCAGCCACGACTATCTTTGATGCAAGCGCAAGGAGGCGTTCATGGCCGCAAAATGGGTGAAGTTTCCGCATGCCGACAAGTCGTACGTCTACGACAGCGCGTCGCTGAAGAAAAACTGGGATCGGTTGCATTGCGGCGATCGCGAGCCGTTTCCCAAGGATGTCGATGCGCAGACGGCGTGGCGCCACTTTCACGCCGGCGAATTCCAGCAGGCGGTCGAGGTCGGCACCAAGGCGGGCGGCGCGGCGGTGAACGCCGCAGTGAAGGCGCAGGCGGTCTACGCGAACTACCTCGAAAAAAGCGAGAAGACCAAGCTCGCGCTGTTCGAGGAGGCCGCCGGGTGGGCGGAGGAGCGCCAGGCGACAGCGGCAAAGGATGCGAACGCCTACTATCTCTACGCATTCGCGCTCGGCCGCTACAGCCAGGGCATTTCCGTCGCGAAAGCGCTGGCGCAGGGTTTTGGCGGCAAGATCAAGAACGCACTGACCACCGCGTTGAAGCTCTCCCCATCGCACGCCGACGCACACACTGCGTATGGTTCATATCAGGCCGAAGTCATCGCCAAGGTCGGGGCACTGGTCGCCGGCATGACCTACGGGGCGAAAAAAGATTCAGCGCTGGAGCACTTCCAGAAGGCACTCAAGCTCAATCCCGACTCGGCCATCGCCCGCATCGAGTATGGCAACGGACTGATCCTGCTGATGGGCAATAGCCAGATCGCCGAAGCGACCAAGCTCTACGAGCAGGCAGTCAAGTGCAAGCCCGCCGATGCGATGGAGCGGCTCGATGTCGAGCTGGCGCGATCGGAGTTGGAATAGCCGTCGCGACGCCTTCGCGCGCCACCGCAGCGCAGACATGCGATCATCGCCAGCAACGCCTATTCCGCGTGCCGGGAGAACAATTCGAATTCGAACTGTTCCGCGCTCGGCGGCGCGTCCCACGGCCACGGCGAGAGCAAGGTCGCGAGCACGAGTTTCTCGAACTCCGGTGCAAAGCGTTCGATGACATGGTCGGGATCGCCGCATAGCTTGCGGTCCGTGACCAATCCGAATTGCACCTCGTTGTTGTACGACAGGATGGAAACGCCCATGCCGATGTCGCCTGACTGCGGCACCCAGAACATCAGGCTGTCGATCCTGGCGCCGGCGAAGTAGAGCGGTTGTTGCGGCCCCGGTACGTTGGTCATCACGGCGGTCGCATTCCGCGCCAGCGCCGCGAGCAGCTGTTCCTGCAGCAATTTCGGCCCGGCGCCCATCGCCGCCAGAATGCCCAGCGCGAGCAGCGGCTGGTACGAACCCTTGAGCTTCTGCATGTTGGCGCGCACCGCGTACAGGCGTTCCACCGGATTTTCGATGCCGAGTGGCAGATCGAGGAACACGAGCCCGAAGCGGTTGCCCAGTTTCCACGCCTTTTCCGGCGGCCGCAGGTTCACCGGCACCAATGCGCGCACCGTCACGCCGGACACGTCGTCGCCGCGGCGGCACAGGTACGCGCGCAGCGCCCCGGCGACCGAGGACAGAAGCACATCGTTGACCGAGCAGTCGAGCGCACGCCCGATGGCCTTGACTTCGGTCAGCGGCAGGCGATCGGCCCATGCCACGCGCTTGGCAACGCCCGGCTTGCCTTTGAAGCGGGTGCGTGAATCCTCTCCCATCATGGCGAGCTTCGCGATTTCCGCCGTCAGCGCGCTGCCCTGACCGGCCAGCTCGACGACCTTGGCCGGGTCGTGCCACAAGGCAACGCCTTTTTCGATCAGTGTCGTCCCGGTTTTCATCGCGAGCTTCAGCGTCCCCGCCATCGGCTGAATCAGCATCGCGAGCGGATCGTCGGGATCGACTTCGCGCCGCCTCGGTGGCGGCGGCACCGGACCCGCAAGCTTGCCCGCGCGGTCTGCATCGGTCATCGACAGCATCACCTGAATCAGCGCGATCCCGTCCGCATAGCAGTGGTGGATGCGCATGACGACTGCGCTGCCGCCGAGGTAGCGCTCAATCAGATGAAACTGCCACAGCGGCCGGGCGTCATCGAGCGGCGTACTTACGAGCTTGCTGACCAGCGCCTCGAGTTCAGCCTTGCCGGCGTCCGCCGGGAGTTTGATCCGCTGCACGTGCGCATCGAGGTCGAAAGAAGCGTCCGTTTCCCAGTACGCGCCGGCCGGCGTCTGCACTGCACGTTGCCGGAAACGCGTGAAGCGCAGAAAGCGGTCGGCCAAGGTGGACTTGAGCCGGCCGAGCGCAATGCGCTCCTGGAAAATCAACACGCCGCAGATCATCATGAGATTGCTGGGGCGGTCCATCCGCAACCAGGCGGTGTCCACGCTGGACATGCGTTCGCGCTTTCTGTGGGCCATCGCTCGTCCTGATTGCAGCTGGTAGGGTAAAGTGAAAATTGCTCTGCGTTTGCGAGTCGCGCTAAAGTAGCATAGCAAGGAAGCTCTCGCTAAGCTCCCGCGAGACGTGTTCAACGTTTCCCGAAGCCTCGGCGGTAGAGCGAACGCCGGACGACCCACGGAGAAGATGCCATGCCTGCCGCGCCCAAGGACCTGAAAGCGAAATTCGAAGCCGCCACGGTGGCCGCGAAAAAGACGAAGAAGAAGCCCGACAACAGCACGCTGCTCAAGCTTTACTCGTACTACAAGCAGGCGACTGAAGGCGACGTGAAGGGCGATCGTCCGGGCGGCTTCGACTTCGTCGGTGCAGCAAAGTACGACGCGTGGGCCAAGCTCAAGGGGTCGAGCAAGGACGACGCGATGCAGAACTACATCAAGCAGGTCGAGAAGTTGAACCGGGAATGAAGTCGCGCCGTCAGATCGTGAGCTTGCGCAGCATCTCAGGGTTCTTGATCACTGTCTTCTGTCGGCCCGGCGGTGCACCGTAGAGACTCGCCGGCGGGTTGGTCTCGAAGCGCGATAGCACCGACGCATCCGCACAACCCTTGTCGAAGACGACGGCGACCTGGTCCGCAGTGACTGCGCCAAGGCTGAAGCATGCCTGCCCGAGTTTGGCGTTGAGCGGCTTGAGTACGCCTGCCGCAAGCAGGTCGGCGGCCGAGCCAGTGCCGGCCAGCTGCAGCTCGAAGCTGGTCGGACCCGCGGTCGATCCGGGGGCCACCGCGATCACATCGGGCAAGCCCACCAGTTCGCGGGCGAAGGACTCGGTGGCCGCGGGCGGCAGGCCCTCCACGCTCACCGTGACCTTCCTCCCGGTCGCGCTCACGTGCTGCAGAAAGAATTCACGCGAGAATTCGTCGGCAATCTTCGCGCCGATGGCCTTGAGCGCTTCTTCCTCGGACGCCCAGCTCCCGACGCCCTTGGGCAGCGCGGTATTGAAATAGATCTCCTCCCCCGTCTCGCGATCGACGCATTTCACCGTCCACGACGTGAGCGCGTACTTGGTCACGACGACACCCGATGCTTCCAGCCGCACGGACAATTTCTTGATCTTCGCTTCGCCGACGACGTCGAAGTCGGCGCCTTTCCTGCTTTCATCAGCGCCCGGCGAACCGGCAGACCAGGTGCGAAATCCAAAGGACTTGATCCGCTCCTTGAGAATGTTCTCGGCCACCGGAGACGGTTGCGGCGGCGCGTCCGGCAGGTCGGCGTCGCGCACCGTGACGCGCACGGATATCTTGGGATCGCCATTGGCGCGGATGAATTCGACGCGATCGTCGCGCGACATCTGGTTGAGCGATTTCTGTACTGCCTTGACGTTGACGACCGCCTGCGTGGTAATCGACATCAGCCCGTCCTTGCCGACACGCGGTTCGCTTTCACGCACGACGGTGGTGACGAAGCTTCCGCTCTTGGACAGGAGCTTGTCCTTCAACAGGTCATAGTTTCTCGTCATCGACTTCGTGTCGATGAGCATCCCCAGCGCCTTCTCGACCAGCTGGCTCTTCGAATCGGCACGCAAATCGCTTTGCAGCAGCGCCTTGTCGCTCTGATAGCGGGGGTCGCTCGGGTCGACCAGTCCGACCGCGGAAATCACCATCGTGCCGGGATCTCGGGCGGGTGCCATTGGCGCCGTTCCGGCCGGCGCGGCCGCGGCAGGTGCCGCCGGCGCTGACGCCGGCGCGGCGACGCCGACCTGCGGCGCCGGCGAAGCCGCCACCTTCGTCACATCGCCCGCGTTGCGTTGAACCATGTACCACGCAACTGCGCCGACCGCGACGGCGGCAACGACCACGAGGACGGCGATCGCGGGTGCCTGCGATTTCTGTTGCGGCAACGGCGGCGGCGCCGCGAGCGGCACGGCGGGAGGTGGGATCGATGCGCCCTGCGCGGCGCCTGGAGGCGGCGTCGATATCGCGGTCCGATCGCGCGTGACGAGCGTCGCGTCGGGGATCGACAACACCGTGGCGTCCGCGGACATTGGCTGCACGACCGGCGCTGGCGAAGCTGCGCGCGCCGCCGCGGCGCGAATGGCTGCGGCGAACTCCGCCGCGGTCTGGAAGCGTTCGTCCGCGCGCTTCGCGAGCGCCTTGCGCATCACGGCGTCCATCTCGGGGAGCAGTTGAACATTGAGCGACGACGGCGGCAGCGGGTCTTCCTTGAGCACCTTCTGCATCGTGGTCGTCGCGGAGCCCGCGAATGGGCGCTCGCCCGTCAGGAACTGGTAGAGGATGACGCCCGCCGAGAACAAGTCCGAGCGGCCGTCGACCGGCAAGCCCATGATCTGTTCGGGCGACATGTAGCTTGGCGTGCCGAGCACCGTCCCAACCTGGGTGAGACTCGACGAATCGATATGCGCGATGCCGAAATCAGCGACCTTCACCGAGCCATCGGCCAGCAGGAAGACGTTCGCCGGCTTGATGTCGCGGTGGATGACACCCTGGCGGTGCGAATAGTCGAGGGCATCGAGCATTTGCGACATGATGCGGACGATGTCCGGAACGCTGAATCGCTCGTTCGCGTCGAAATATTCCTTGAGTTCGCGGCCCTTGACGAACTCCATGGCGATATACCAGACCCCGCCGTCTTCGCCGAAGTCGTAGATGGGTACGATGTTGGGATGGCTGAGACGTCCCGCTGCCTGCGCCTCGCGGCGGAAGCGCGCGATGACGGTCGCCGATTCGTCGCCGGTCAGCTGATCGGAACGAATCGTCTTCAGCGCTACGACGCGCTTGATCATCGGGTCGTAGCCCTCGTAGACCACGCCCATCGCGCCGCGCCCGATCTCCCGCCGCAGCTCGTACTTGCCGAGGTTGCCGATCTCTGCCATGCGTCACCTTTCCGCGCCGCGAAAGCAGCGACGCCGGCCACGGTGCCGGCGTCGCGGATCGGGGCGTCAACCCATCACTTGTACTTGTTGTCGATTTCCCAGACCGACTTCTGCACCAGCCGCTGCACCATCGTGTCGAGCGAGAGACCGCCCTGCTGCGACTGCGACACGCCGAGCACCGACGTCGACTTCGCGCCAATTTCCATTTTTTCCTCGGTGTAGCCCTGCGCCACCTGCTCGGTCGTCTCGGCGTTGATGATCTTGTAGCGCATCCCGATGATCCACACGCCGCTCGATTCGCTGGTGTGCACCGAGCTGATGCCTGCGCCAGCGACGGTCCCGGCCTGCGCCGCGCCGCGCGATCCGCCGAAGACACCGAGCAGCCCGGCCATCTGACCGATGGCGTTGCCGTCGAAACCCTGCTGCGCGGCCGCGACCTGCTCGGTCTTGAGGATGTCGAACTTCACGATGTACTTCGTGCTCTTCAGCTTGCCCATGCGCAGGAACTTGCGCGCGGCATCGGGGTCGCCGAGGTTGTACGCAAGCTCGAATTCCCTCTGGATGGGGCCGAGGTTCGAGCGCTCCAGCACCTGGAAGTTGGCGTTGCTGAGCTCGAGCTCGCCGAAGTCCGCGATGTTGTTCGCCGTGAATTTCTGCAGGAAGGTCGCGTTGTTGCTCTTGATCTCGCCGGGAATCACGACCAGCGCCGGACCCTGCTTGTTGACGTTCGTGTAGCTCGACGTCCTGCGTAGAGCGCCTGGTCGGCGGATGCGTTCGCCTTTTGCGACGTTTCGCTGCCTGCCGTCGGCGACGGGTTGCCGAACTTCGGCTGCGCCATCGACACTGATGCGCCGGCGAGCATGAGCGCGCCCAATGCCAGGCCTGTGAATCGTATCGGTGTGTGCTTGCGCATGGTCACGTCTCCTGTCAATTGCAGAGCATTTGCGGCCCGCGACGATTACTTCGACGCCGGCCTGGAACCTGCAGCCAGCCCGGCGTTTCGGCAATAGTCCGAGTACAGTTGTGCGACGACTTCGTCCGCTTTTTCGTTCACCAGCGTCAACGCCATGCGCTGAACATCGGCTCCGGAATAGGAACTCGAGTTCGCGTGCGCATCGGCGACGACGCGGCCGTTGCCGCCATACAGGATGAAATCCATGTTCACCGAGACCTGGTTCACGGCCATCAGCGGATTCATGCCCGCCTGCGCGGTGATCAACCCGCGCAGCACAAAACTGGCGCCCAGCTTCCTGGAGGCCGCGAGCGCCGCATCCGGGTCGTTGCGAAAGTAGGCATCGATCTCGGCTTGCGCGATCTGGCGGCGGATTTCCTCGGGCGTGTAGGTCTTCAGTCCCAGCGCACGCAGCCGGTTATTGATCGCCTGGAAGTGCAGCCCGTAGTTCTGCTGCTGCGCGGCGATGTAGCCGTTGGATTGCTGCTCGCCGATGACGACCATGATCTTCTTGTCTTTGATGCTGGCCCGGCACGGCGTGGAAAGCTGCTCGGCGATCCGGCTCTGGCGGGCCTCGTTTTCGAGGCGCTCGGATTCGTCCTGCTGAGAAAACTTGAATCCCTGCGCATAGGCCGGTCCCGTCGCCATCACGGCGAGCAATGCAACGGTCGAGAAAATGCGTGTCGGGGGCATGGCCTGTGCTGGGCGAGGAGCGGCCGTGAAATCCAACCGCCAACGTGGCAGGTTAGCCCAATGGGGGCCGGAAATCCATATGGCATATTCGACAGCAGCCAGGCCACATTGCTGACATGTGCAGCTTGTGGCGGACAGCGTCGATGGCGCCGCGAGCGTCGGGCGCTACTTCAGCGCGGCTTTCGCGAGCTTGGTTGCGACCTTGACGCTCTTCTTTGCGGTCTTGGTGGCCTTGGACACGGTCTTCGCGGCGGTGCCCGTCGCGGACGAAACCGTTCGGGAGGCCGTGCGCGTTGCCGATCTAACCGCGCCCCTGACCATCCTGCCCATGGGCGACGCGGGTGGCGGACGCTTGATGCCCTGCGCCTTCAGCAGTGCGTTCACCGCCTCCGACAATTCGTTGACGCGCTCGGTCAGCCGCTCGACGTCCGAGGATGTATACACGCCGAGTTGTCCCAGTGCGCGTGCCACGCGCTCCTGAAACACCTGCTCCAGCTTGTCCCACGTTCCGCCTGCCATCGCGTGCATCTCCTTGGCCTTGGATGCGGCGGCTTCGCGTGCCGCCTCGGCGGTCGCCGACGCTGCCTTGCGCGTCTTCGCTTCGAGGGAGGCACCCTGCTCCACCAGCGCCTCGAACACCTTCACGCCGCCGGTCTGCGCCTTAGCGAACGCACCCAGCCCCGCAAGCCAGATCTGATGCGACGATTTCAAAACCGACTGCGACAGACTTGCGCCATCCCCCGCATCACCTGATTCGAGTCCGGCCTTGGCTTTCTTGAGCATGCGTTTTCTCCCGGCGCGACGTGCAGTGTACGACCGGGACATTGTAAGCGATGCGGGAGGCAAGATCATAGCGGGGATCGGCGTGCCTGCCGCCATCCGCAGCGGGGCGGACTTGGGGCGCCGGTATAATGAACGCGAGAGTGCCGCGCCCGGCGGCCCACCGCACCATCGCAGCCAAAGCTGCGTTTCGGCGCCAACCCGAAGATCCGGGAGGAGGAATCGCGATGGCCTACTTCGTTACGGGCGGCACCGGCTTCATCGGTCGCTTTCTGGTCCAGAACCTGCTCAAGCGCGGCGATCCCGTCTATGTGCTCGTGCGCAAAAGTTCGCAGAAGAAGCTCGACGAGCTGCGCGAAACCTGGGGTGTCGACGACAAGCGCGTGATCGGCATCGTCGGCGACATCGCCAAGCCGCGACTGGGCATTGCCGACGCGGACCTGAAGGCGCTCAAGGGCAAGATCGGCCACCTCTTCCACCTGGCCGCCGTGTACGACATCAAGGCAACCGCCGAAGCACAGGAGCGCGGCAACATCGACGGCACGCGCCACGCCGTCGAATTCGCCGAGGCGATCAAGGCTGGTTGCTTTCACCACGTAAGCTCGATCGCCGCCGCGGGATTGTACGACGGCGTCTTTCGCGAGGACATGTTCGAGGAGGCCGAGGACCTCGACCATCCGTACTTCAATACCAAGCACGTGTCTGAAGGCATCGTGCGCACGGAGTGCAAGCGGCCTTGGCGCATCTACCGCCCCGGATTCGTGATCGGGCACTCGCAGACCGGCTACATCGACAAGATCGACGGACCCTACTACTTCTTCAAGCTGATCCAGCGCCTGCGCGAACTGCTGCCGCCGTGGGTGCCGACGATCGGCATCGAAGGCGGCCGCATCAACATGGTCCCGGTCGATTTCGTCGCCGGTGCGCTCGACTTCCTGGCGCACAAGAAGGGGCTCGACGGCAAGTGCTTCCACCTGACCGACCCGGCGCCGCACCGCATCGGCGAGGCCCTGAACATCTTCGCGAAGGCCGCGCACGCCCCGCAGATGACCATGCGCGTCAACGCGCGCATGTTCGGCTTCATCCCGGCGCCGATTCTCTACGGACTCGGCTCGCTCGCCCCGATCAAGCGCATGGTGCGCGCCGTACTCAAGGATCTGGGCATTCCGCAGGATGTCTTTGCGTTCATCAACTGGCCGACCCGCTACGACAACCGCGAGGCCGCCAAGGCGCTCAAGGGATCGGGCATCACCGTACCCGACCTCGAAAGCTACGCACCGAAAGTCTGGGACTACTGGGAACGCAACCTCGATCCGGACCTGTTCATCGACCGCACCCTCTCCGGGCGGGTCAAGGACAAGGTGATTGTCGTCACCGGTGCCTCATCCGGCATCGGCAGGGCGACCGCGCTGAAACTTGCCGCGGCGGGCGCCAAGGTGATGCTGATCGCCCGCGGCGAGGAAAAGCTGGTCGACACAAAGAAGGAAATCGAAGCCGCCGGTGGCAGGGCCTGGATGTACACCTGCGACGTATCGGAGACGGCGTCCTGCGACGCTCTCGTCGCCAAGGTTCTCAAGGACCACGGCGCCTGCGACTACCTGATCAACAACGCAGGCCGCTCCATCCGCCGCGGCATCATCAATTCGCTCGACCGCTTCCACGATTTCGAACGGACGATGCAGCTCAACTATTTCGGTGCATTGCGCCTGATCATGGGCTTCCTGCCGAGGATGATCGAGCAGAAGCGCGGTCACATCATCAACATCTCGTCGATCGGCGTCCTGTCCAACGCGCCGCGCTTCTCCGCCTACGTCGCATCGAAGTCCGCGCTGGATTCGTTCTCCGCCTGCGCCGCGTCGGAATTCCTGGACAAGGGCATCAACTTCACGACCATCAACATGCCGCTGGTACGCACGCCGATGATCGCGCCGACCAAGATGTACGAAAACGTGCCCACACTCTCGCCCGAACAGGCCGCGGACCTGGTGGTCGAGGCGATCGTCTACAAGCCGGTGCGCATTGCGACGCGGCTGGGCATTTTCGGCGCCGTCGCGCATGCGATCACGCCGCGGCTCACCCAGATCCTGCTCAACACCGCGTTCAACATGTTCCCGGACTCGACGGCAGCGGCAGGCAAGAAAGACGGCGAGCAGAAACCGCTATCCGCCGAGCAGATGGCGTTTGCGCAATTGACGCAGGGGATACACTGGTAGCCCCTACCGTCGGAAGATGACCATGTCGACGCGCGCCGGAACGTTCGCCGACGCGAACGTCTCGTGTGTGCTGACAATCTCGATGTGTCACGGCGAGATTGCGACTTCCGCGGGCGGGACGACCTTGCTGGCGGCAGCCGACGGCGCTGCTCCGCAAGATGCCGCAGGCGCCGAAAGGACAACGGTGGCGCCGAGGGTCAACGCTGCCATGGCAACGGCGGCGATGGCGACCACGGCCCGGGGCGTCTTCATTTTGTAGCGCTTCATGGCTTAACTCCTGTCTCTTTGCTTGCTTGCCCGGCGCCGGCCCTAGTCACGATCGGCTGCTGGACAAGTTCAGCATAGGCGCACCCAGCGCCCGGCGCAGCAGAACATGCCGCGCAAGATTTGCAGAAGAATCACGCGGGGGATGCTATAAGGTTCCAAGCGCAGCGTCGCGGAGCGCGACCGCAGACCCTCGAGTGGAGCGAACGACTCCCATCCATCCCGCTAGAAGCTTGCTCTGGTGGATCGGGTGCGGCTGCCGTAGAGTAGACGTACTGCGATTGTGCCTTTTGGGGGCGTTGGCGTGCACGGCCAATCCGGGGTCACCACCTATCTATTCACGGACATAGAGGGCAGCACGCGGCTGTGGGAGCAGGAACCCGAGCGCATGCGCCCGGCGTTGGCACGCCACGATATGCTCACCCGTGAAGCCGTCGAAGCGCATGGGGGCGTCGTCGTCAAGACAACCGGCGACGGATTTCACGCCGTCTTCACCGATCCACTCGACGCGCTGCATGCGACATTGCAGTTGCAGCTTGCGCTGAACAACCCGGAAGCTACGAACGGCGTCGGGCTTCGCGTGCGCTGCGGTCTTCACGCCGGCGTCGACGAACGCCGCGACAACGACTTCTTCGGGCCGGTGGTCAACCGCGCCGCGCGCATCATGGGCGCCGCGCACGGAGGTCAGATTCTGCTGTCGCAGGCAGTGGTTTCGCTCGTCGGCCAACGGCTGCCGGAAGGCGTGACACTACGCAGCCTCGGCGCGGTGCGCCTGCGCGACCTGACCAGTCCCGAGCTTGTGTACCAGGTCCTGCAGCCGCAGCTACGCCAGGATTTCCCAGCGCTGCGTTCGCTCGAGGCAACGCCCAACAATCTGCCGCAACAGGTAACGACATTTGTCGGCCGTAAGCGCGAGCAGTCCGAAGTGAAGGCGGCGCTCAAGAAAGCGCGACTGTTGACGTTGAGCGGAATCGGGGGGTTAGGCAAGACCCGGTTGTCGCTGCAGATCGCCGCTGACGTCGTTAGCGACTACCCTGACGGGGTCTGGTTCGTCGAGTTTGCACCGATCGCAGACGAGCGCCTCGTGCCCCAGGCGGTCGCAACGGTTCTCGGCGTCAAGGAGGAGACCGGCCGGCCAGTGGCCGAGGCGCTGATCAAGCACGTGCGCGATCGGAATCTTCTGCTGGTACTCGACAACTGCGAGCATCTGGTGCACGCGTGCGCAGAACTCGCGAAGCAGCTTCTTCAGGCCGGTGCGGGAGTGAAGATCCTGGCGTCCAGCCGGGAGCACTTCAATATCGCGGGCGAAACCGTCTATACGGTGCCCCCCCTATCCGTACCCGAGCCGGATGGCAGAATCTCCGCCGAAACGATCGTGCAGTGCGAAGCGGTGCACCTGTTCATCGAGCGCGCGATGGCGGTGCAACCGTCATTCAAGCTGACCGAGCAGAATGCACCGGCGGTCGTCGAGATCTGCCAGCGTCTGGATGGCATTCCGCTCGCGCTCGAACTTGCGGCGGCGCGCGTGCGCGCGCTCTCGGTCGAGCAGATCGCCGAGCGCGTCAACGATCGCTTCCGGCTGCTGACGACCGGCGATCGAACAGCGCTGCCGCGCCAGCAGACGCTGCGGGCGCTGATCGATTGGAGCTTTGATCTGCTGACCGAGAAGGAGCGTGTTGTCTTTCGTCGCCTTGGCGTGTTTGCAGGGGGCTGGACGTTGGAGGCAGCGGAGGCCGTCGGATCCGGTGGCGAAGTACAACGGTCGGAGGTTCTCGACCTGCTCGCCGATCTCGTCGACAAGTCGCTCGTGATGACGGAGGCGGCCGGCGGCCGCTACGGCCTCCTCGAAACCGTTCGCCAATATGCACAAGAACGGATAACGATGTCCGGCGAGGGCGAGGCGGTGCGCAAGCGTCATTTCGACTTCTATCTGGCGTTTGCGGAGAGGGCCGGGGCCGGGCTTGCCGGACCCGAGCAGCCCTCATTTCTGAAGCAGCTGGACCTCGATCGGGAAAATGTTCTCGCGGCGCACGCGTTTTGTATCCATACCGAGGACGGGGCTGACAGCGCATATCGCCTGGTGCATGCCATAAGACTCTATTGGTTCACGCGGGGACTGCTCAACCTGGGCCGCAGAGTGACCGTGGAAGCTGTCTCGATTCCTGCCGTGCCGCTTACCAGCCTCTCGCGATGCAAGGCGCTTTGGGTGGCGGGACAGATTTGCAGTGCGATGGGTCGCTACGAGGAAGCCCAGAAATACCTGCAGGAAAGCCTGACGATGGCGCGAGCGCTGGATGACCCGCGCATGGTCGTTTCCGTGCTCAACATGCTTGGCTTCGCGGCTCTTGGGCAGGGAGACCGTGGCGCCGCTCGCCTCCATGGCGTGGAGGCGCTAACCCTCGCCAACAAGCTAGACAACAAACGCCAGATCGCCGTTGCATCGAACGCATTGGCACAGCTACACCGACTGGAGGGCGAACTCGATGCGGCCGAACCGCTTTATGAGCGGGCAGCCGAGCTGGCGCGCGAGTTGGGTGATAGCGAGTCGGCCGCGGTGGGCCTGCTCAATCTGGCGATGGTGGCGATCGAGCGCGGCACGGCGAAGCGAGCGCGTTCCCTGCTCCTCGAGGTCTTGACGATCACGGAACAGAGCGGTTCAAAGCGCGCAGGGCAAAGTGCGCTCGAAGTCTCCGCCGGCCTCGCTGCGCTCAGAGAAGACTGGGAGCATGCGGCCCGCTTTTACGGCGTGGCCGAACGCGAGACCGCAGACACCGGAAATCGCAGGGACCCGGCCGATGAGGCGTTTCTCCGGCCTTTTATCTCCAGGGCGCAGGACGCCCTTGGGGACGCGGCCTTCGCAGCTGCTCAAGCATCGGCGCGTGTGCTGACCTACGAGCAGGGCATCGCGGAAGCGCGAGCTTGGCTTGCGCGCGACGATTGAAGGGTCCGGGACGGTCGTGAAACGGCTCCCGGACAGCCCTGACCGGCCAATCGTCCAGGAACGCTCGCGTGCGCACGGCGCACGCGCTCGCCACGACCGACTCTTGCTGACAACGACCGTCGACCCCAACAGAGGCGACGGCGTTGATCACTCGATCATATATGGGTCGACCTGCGGGCAAACGGTCCCGCTTCTCTTGACTATGTTCAGGCCGTATTCGTGAGATAGGCCTGGAGTGGTTACGGTCACTTCGACGCCCATTATCCGCCCGACGACGCCGGGAGTACCGAAGAAGTTGCCACTGCCCTTGGGGTCGAGCGCAGGCGTTCCTGAGGTGCGAGAGAACACATAGTCGGGGGACTTGATGACCCACACGACTGCGTGTCTCATGCCTGCCACCCCTGATAGGATCACCAAGTCCGGCACTTTGAATTGGCAGTCACCAATGACCTCTATCTTGACAGTGCAATCTCCGTCGGGACAGTTCACCCTATTGAAGAGTGTTGCCGCCGGCGGTGCGTGGCCGATAATCAGCTTGGGATCCGTCGGCACGGTGCTACAGCCAACAAGAACGCCGCTTATTGTCACTGCAACCAACAACGTTATAATTCGCATCGATCGCTCCCTGATTGTGAATTCATCAGAAACTCTTGCGGGGTCGGTACCCCAACCGCGGGTGCAACTCTTCCCAGTTCCGAAGGCGGTATGAATAAAGTCGGAATCCCCCTGTTTGGCAGTTCTGCCGCTTGCTGACGCTCGAACTTCCGATCGCAAATCGTTGTAGTGCTCAAGGGATTGTCAGGCAACGCCTTGCATTGCGCAAGGAGCACACAGCTTCACGGCAACGATGAAAGCAACAGCAAGGTTCGGGAACGCACTCCGGCGGTGCCGACGCGCGAGCCACATACGATCTTGAGTTTCGCAACGTATGCGGTCTTTATGCGGATGTCATGAACGCAGCTCCCGCATTTGATTCACCAATGCCGTCTATTGCTTGAGTACGCGCACGGCGAGGTCCAGCGACACTGTGTCGCTCAACATCGCGTTGTGTCCCACACCCACGATCGCTAGATTCTCGGCACACGGCAGCTCGCTGCTCGCCTGTGGCGCCACCATGCTGTCGTGCCTTGACCAGAGCGAAGTGATGGGGACGGGCACAATACCCTCAGCGCGATTGAGCTCCGCCAGCCATGGGTTGCCGGGCCGCATTTGCGCCAGGCAGCGACCCGGATAGGTCCACGCAAGCATGCTGCCGTGATGCGGCGTGCCGATGGTGATGATCCGCTCGATGCGCGCAGCGCCATCGCGTCGAAGATAGGCGCGGGATACCAGCCCGCCCATGCTGTGCCCGACCAGAACGACACGACTCGCGCCGGTCTCGGCGCAGACGGCCTCGACCTTGGCGGCAAGCTGCCCGGCAAAGTGTTCGATATCGCCTTGGGGGGGGCCGTAGTTGACCGTGTACACGCCGCCGATCCCTCGCGCCTGCAGATGGCGGCGAAATTTGAACCACACACCGTCGTTGACCAGGACGCCATGCACGAGGATGACCGGTCGCGTGCACGGCGCGGGAGCTGGGTCACGCATGAGCAGGCGGTGCAGCGCCATGAGCGGCCACGACACGCCCACCGTCAGCACCTCGTCGACGAACATTCGAACGGACGCCGCGACATCGAGTCGCGCCGTCGGCGGCCGCGGCGTGCGCCAGATCCACGCCAGCAGGAACCACAGCGCCACCAGCAGCGCCACCGGTGCCAGGTAGGCCACCGGCGCGCCGACGACAAACCACCATGATGGAGCGCCCTGAGCGATGGCGTGCTTCGCCCAGGACACGTAACCGGCACCGCCGGCGACGAGCAACACGAACAGAAGGAGCGCCGTCATCGAGGACGCGATCGGTGCGGTCAGCGCCGCCGTGGGTCAACCGGTTCGCCGCATCGGGCAGCACACCCGTTTCGGCACGATCTCAGGCGGGAACGAGCCCCTTGCGGAAGCGATTGAGCTGCTGCACGGTTTCGAAGGTCTCCCCGAACAGCGACGACAGGTTCTTGAGGATCATGCGCGAAACGCGCTTTTCCCAGTCGGCATTGAACTGGATCTGCTCGTCGAGCCAGCGCTCGAGCCAGGCCGGGTCCGGCAGACGGCTCTGCACGGTGTCGTTCGGGAACATCTGCTTGTTCACATGCAGGTTGGTCGGATGCAATGGCTTCCCGGCGCGGTGCGGGCTTGCCATCAGTACGCCGATCTTGGCGAAGGCGCGCTTGGCCTCTTCACCGCAGCGATCGATGGCGCGCCGCATGAAGCGCAGGTATGCGCCGCCGTGGCGGGCCTCGTCCTGCGAGATCAGCCGGTAGATCGCCTTGATCACCGGCTCGGTGTGCCACTCCGCCGCGCGTCGATACCAGTGATTGAGACGGATCTCGCCGCAAAAATGCAGCATCAGCGTTTCCAGCGGCGGTGCGGGATCGAACTGAAACCTTACCGCGTGCAGCTCATCCTCGGTGGGCACCAGTTCCGGCCGGAAGCGCCGCAGATATTCCTGCAGCACCAGCGAGTGTTTCTGCTCCTCGTAGAACCAGATCGACATGAATGCCGAGAAATCGCTATCGGCGTGGTTGTCGCGCAGAAACATTTCGGTCGCCGGGAGCGCCGCCCATTCCGTGATGGCGTTCATCTTCACCGTTTGCGCCTGTTCTTCCGACAGCGCCGCGGCGTCGAAGTGGGCCCAAGGCACATCCTCCGCCAGACTCCAGCGAACCTGTTCGAAATTCTGAAAGAGCTCGTGATACAGCATAGGGTTCTGGTCAAGCAGCCGCGGCTGATCCAACGACTGCCTGTCTTCTACGTTGAAGTACCATTCTGACATGGGTTCGGACGCCTGCGTGCTCGCGTCCCCTGGCCCTTGGTGCCGAGGCGCGGGCGCGATCCTACCACGCCAGGGCCGCGGCTCAGGTTCTTCTTGAGAATGCCGGCTAGGCCGGAGCCTGCCGGGCCGCGTCCGGCCCGGGTTCGCCCCGGCGGACCTTCAACGCCGGGACCGTGTCGCCCAGATCCGGGACCAGCAGCACGCCCGGTAGCGACTTTCGCAGCCGGCGGGTCATGTCGCCGCCGGCCCAAAGCGCAACCTGGGGCGGGAGCGCCCGCCGCAGCGTGGCGAGACCCTCGCCGGCCTGGCGCAGCGGAAAGGCCGCGGAAAAGGACAGGGCGACGATATGCACCTTGTGCGCCAGCGCCGCATTGCGGATGTCGTCGATCGGGGTTTGGGTGCCAAGCGAAATGCATTGTGCCCCTTCGGGCACGAGCAGCGCCTCGACCATCAGCAGGCCCAGTCCATGCTGCTCCCCGGGCATCGTCGTCAGCAGCACGCGCGGTACTCCCGTCTGTCGCGGGAAGGTGTTGATCGCGGTACGCATCGCCACCTGCAGCTGTTCCGTGAACAAGTGCTCCTCGAAGACCTGCAGCTCGCCGCGCATCCACATCTCGCCGACGGCGCGGTGCAGTGGAACAACGGTGTTCAGGACAAAACGCTGCAAGCCGTCGC
The DNA here is from genome assembly GCA_963821485.1 of uncultured beta proteobacterium. GTDB lineage: Bacteria > Pseudomonadota > Gammaproteobacteria > Burkholderiales > Casimicrobiaceae > PALSA-1003. Next base: position 272,549 of record CAWGEB010000007.1, on the reverse strand, counting down.
GCATCAGCTGATTGGCGAGCGCATGCTGCAGCGCCGGGGCGTTGTGGCTCTTGAGCAGGCCGATCAGGTCGCGCTCCAGCGCCAGCGCCAGCGTTTCGCGCCGCGGCCCGGCGCGCGTTTCGGCGAGCGCATTCAGTTCAGCCAGCGAGCGCCGGATCAGCTTCCCCGGGCGCATGCCGGCATCCATCAAGCGCTTGATGGTGCGCAGCTTGGCGACCTGTTCCTGCGGATATTGCCGTTCGGCGTTGTCGTCGCGATGCGGCTCGGGAAAGCCGTAACGGCGCTCCCAGATGCGGAGCACATCCTTTGACAAGCCGGTTTCGCGCTCGACTGCGCTGATGTTCAAGAGTAGCGGCGCATGCTCCATGAATCTGCGTCCAAGACACCGGTTGACGGAAGGCCCGTCCTTGATTACCCTAGCACTGTGCACCGCGTTTGTCCATGACACCAGCGCGGTTTTGCGGTTATTGTCCAATCACGACCTGCGAAGACCACATGCTGATCCGTCTCCTCGCCACAGTCATGCTGACCGCGATCCTCGTCGCGCCGCCGGCGATCGGAGCGGACGCAGAGACGTGTCCGGCGGTACTCAACTACACCTTCAACAGCCTGCAGACAGGGAAGACTGAATCCTTGTGCCAGTTTCGAGGCAAGGTCCTGCTGATCGTGAACACGGCGAGCTATTGCGGCTACACGCGCCAGTTCGAAGGGCTCGAGGCGCTGTACCGCAAATACAAGAGCAGCGGCCTCGTGGTGCTGGGTTTCCCCTCCAACGACTTCGGTGGCCAGGAGCCCGGCAGCAATCAGGAAATCGCCGAATTCTGCCGGTTGACCTATGGCGTCGAGTTTCCGATGTTCGAGAAGTCCAGCGTGACGAGCGTGAAAACGAATCCGCTGTTCGCCGAACTGGTGGCGCGCACCGGGCAGGCACCGCAGTGGAATTTCCACAAATATCTCATCGACCGCGAAGGCAAGCGCGTGAGCAGTTTCGGCACGCGCGTCGAACCGGACAGCCGGGAACTTGTAACCTCGCTCGAAAAGCTGCTGGCCGAAAAGCCTGCGGTAACCAAGGGCTGACGCAACAGGCGGTCGCCATTTGTTGCGTATCCGGTCGTGGTGAAAGGCCTCGCGGGCGAGCCCGCGCATCGGTCCGCTCTCGGTCGCGTCCGAGAACTTTGAATCCATCCACAATCATTCTGCGTATGCACAGATACGCGGCTACGGAGCGAGCGCTGACAGGCTAGACACCGCGCCTTCGGGGCCGGCGACGGCTCGAAGTATGTACATCACGGCGGGACAGCGGTCCCGGCTTCCGCGGACACCCATCAGGGGAATTGCGTTGCGTGTCGCGATCATCGGTTCGGGAATTTCCGGTCTTGGCTGCGCCCGGCTGCTGCAACGCCAGGGATGCGGCGTGACCTTGTTCGAGTCCAACGACTACCCCGGCGGGCACACGCATACGGTCGACGTAACGCTCGACGGCATCAGCGCGCCCGTCGACACCGGTTTCCTGGTCTACAACGACCGCACCTACCCGCGGCTGATCGCCTTGTTCGATGAGCTCGGCGTCGAATCCGTGCCGAGCGAAATGAGCTTCGCAGTCCGCGACGACCGGGCCGGCGTCGAGTGGGCAGGAACCGACCTGCCGGCGCTGTTCGCGCAACCGACGAACCTGTCGCGCCCGGCGTTCTGGCGCATGCTGGCCGATATCCTTCGTTTCAACCGTGCAACGACCTCGATGCAGCAGGCGCACGAAGTGTTTGCGATCACGCTGGGTGAGTACCTCGACGACGGCGCCTTTTCAGCGCCTTTTCGCGACTGGTACCTGTTGCCGATGGCTGCCGCCATCTGGTCGGTACCGCTTTCCGCCGTGCTCGATTTTCCGCTGCCGACATTCGTGCAGTTCTGTTATCGCCATGGGCTGCTGCAGATCTTCGACCGCCCGCAGTGGCGCACCGTCGTGGGAGGCGCTCGCACCTATGTCCGGCGCATGGTCGCGGAACTGTCCGACGTTCGGCTCTCGACGCCCGTGCGCCGCGTTCGCCGCTACGCCAACCACGTCGAGGTCGACACCCCCGCGAGAACGGGCGAGCGCTTCGACCAAGTCGTGTTCGCCTGCCATAGCGACCAGACGCTGGCGCTGCTCGCCGATGCGACGCGCCAGGAATCGGAACTGCTTCGCCAGGTTCGCTACCAGTCCAACCGCGTGCTGCTACATACCGACGTTCGCCTCATGCCGAGGCGCCGGCGCGCCTGGTCAGCGTGGAACTATCTGGCGGCGCATGAGCGCGACGGGCCGCCCCGAGCGCGAATACCGGAGCGCGCAGCGCGAAGGTACTTCAATGAGCGCGACGGGCCGCCCCGAGCGCCTCAGTACCCAATTGAGCCGGAGCGCGCAGCGCGAAGGTACTCCAACGAGCGCGACGGGCCGCCCGAGCGCCTCAGTACCCAACTGAGCCGGAACGCGCAGCGCGAAGGTACTCTAATGACTCCGCCAACGCTCCGGTCTGTGTTACCTACTGGATCAATAAACTGCAGCCCTTGCCGTTCCGGACACCGGTGCTGGTGACGTTGAATCCGGCATTCGAACCCGCAGCGGATACGCTTATTGCCGAGTTCGAGTACTCGCATCCGATCGTGAAGAGTGCCGCCGTGACCGCGCAGCAGCACTTCGCGCACCTTCAGGGCCAGCGCCGCAGCTGGTACGCCGGCGCGTGGCTGGGCCATGGCTTTCACGAGGACGGCCTGGCGTCGGCGCATCTGGTCGCGCAGGGTATCGCGGCGCGAACGATGACCGCGGCCGAACTCGCCGCCGCCTGAGTACATGACGCGCTCCATGATCGCCACGACGGCAACATGCATCATTCACGGCAGCGTGATGCATCGGCGTCTGCGTCCGGCGCGAAATCAGTTCCAGTACTCCGCCTTCTCGCTGGCGTTGCCTTTGTCGCGCATCGCCGAGCTGCCCGCCCAGGGCATTGCCTGGAACCGCCGTGGACTGGTCAGTTTTTTCGACCGCGACCACGGCGAGCGCGACGGCAGTGCGCTGGAGCCGTGGATTCGAAAACTGCTGGCGACCGAAGGCGTGCGCGCCGACGGCGAGGTCGTGCTGCATGCCTTTCCGCGCATGATCGGCTACGTGTTCAACCCGGTGAGTTTCTGGGTCTGCCACGATCGCGAGGGGGGCGTGCGCGCCGTTCTATGCGAGGTCTGCAACACGTTTGGCGAGCAGCACAACTACCTGCTCGCGCATCCGGACGGCCGGCCGCTCGTCTCCGGCGAAACGCTGCAGGCGAGGAAGGTATTCCACGTGTCGCCGTTCTGCGAGGTCAAGGGAGGCTACCGGTTCCGTTTTCATTTCGCCGCCGATCGCTGGCTCGCGCGCATCGACTACGACGACGACGAGGGTGGGGCCTTGCTCGAGACGTCGATCTCGGGCGCGGCGACCGCGCTGACGCGCGCCGCCATCCCCGGGCTGCTCTGGCGCTATCGCTGGTTTACGCTCGGCGTGATCCTGCGCATCCACTGGCAAGCGGTCCGGCTCTGGGCGAAGCGCGTTCCCTACATCGCCAAGCCACAACCACCCTTGCAACGGACGACCCGATGACCACCCTTGAATCCTCGCTGGCCGGCGGCGCGCGAAGCGCCTCGCTGCCCGCGACCGGCCGGCTGCTGTTCGCATTGCTCGAGCGCATGGAATACGGTGCGCTGAGGCTGACCACGCCCGACGGCAACACTCGCCGCTTCGGCCCGGTCGGCACTGCCGGTGCGCACGCGGCGAGCCCGGTGGAGGCGGACCTGACGCTGCGCGACTGGAAGCTTTGCCGCGATGTCCTTGCCGGCGGCGACATTGCCTTCGCCGAGGCGTACATGGACGGGCGCTGGCACACCAGCGACCTCACGACGCTACTCACGGTTATCGCATTCAACCAGCGCGCCCTCGAGCTTGCATTCTACGGACGCTGGTGGCGGCAGGCTGCCTTTCGCCTGAAGCACGTGCTGAACAGCAACTCCAAACGGCGAGCGCCCAAGAACATCCTCGCGCACTACGATCTCGGCAACGATTTCTACCGGCTCTGGCTGGACCCGACGATGACCTACTCCGCGGCACTGTTCGAGGGTGATGCCAACCGAACGCTGGCGGCTGCGCAACAAGCGAAGTACGCGCGCATCCTGAACGAACTTCGGCTGCAACGCGGCGCGCACGTCTTGGAGATCGGCTGCGGCTGGGGTGGCTTCGCCGAAGCCGCGGCGCGCGCCGGTCATCGCGTGACCGCGGTGAGCCTGTCCGACCAGCAAACGACGTACGCGCGTGCGCGCATCGCAGAGGCAGGGCTCGCCGATCGGGTCGAGTTTCGTATCCAGGATTACCGCGATGTTTCCGGGCGCTACGACGGCATCGCCTCCATCGAAATGTTCGAGGCTGTCGGCGAGCGTTATTGGCCGACCTATTTCCAGGCGGTCCGCAATGCGCTGAAACCGGGTGCGCGCGCGGCACTGCAGACGATCACGATCGCCGACGACCGATTCGGGCAATACCAGCAGACCAGCGATTTCATCCAGCAATTCATCTTTCCCGGCGGCATGCTCGCATCGCCGTCGCGCTTCGTCGGCGTGGCGCGTAACATCGGACTCGAAGTCGATGCGGTCCTGCGCTTCGGACACGACTATGCCGAAACGCTGCGGCGCTGGCTCGCCGCGGTCGACACCAACATCGATGTCGTGCGTGCACAGGGATTCGGTCAGAAGTTCGTTCGCTGTTGGCGCTTCTACCTCGCCTACTGTGCCGCGGGCTTCGCCAGCGAGACGACCGATGTCGCGCAGTACACGCTCAGCGCGGCTTAGCGTTGCGCTGCTTGTCTGGGTGACGGTGCGCGCCGCCGCCGATGTGGTTCGCGCAGGCGTTTTTCGCGATCTGGTTCGATCGCCGCACCTCCGAACCGGCGCTGCGCAAAAAGCTGCTTGGGGAATCTCGTTGAGCGCGGCGCGGCCGCGGCGCTGGTATGGTTCCGCAAGCCGCAATGAAGGGCTCCCAGTGACGATCGCGTACGGGAGACGCTGACATGGCGCTCAATCCGCAACTGCCGCCGTGGAACGAATGCCGCATCTGGGTGATTGGTGCGTCGACGGGGATCGGCGCGGCGACGGCACGCATGCTGCTCGACGCCGGCGCGCGCGTCGCGCTGTCGGCCCGCAATGCCGACGTACTCGCCGAAGTTGGCGCCGGCAACGCGCGTGCGCTGATCGAGCCGCTGGATTTCACCGACAGCACGCAGGTCGCGGCCGCGTGGGAGCGCGTCCGGACAGCATGGGACGGTATCGACTTGGTGCTCGTCGTCGCCGGCAGCCATGCGGAGATCCGTGCCTGGGACCTCACCGAAGCCAATGCGATGGCATTGCTCAAGACCAACCTGCACGGCGTCATCGGCACCGTGGCCACCGTGCTGCCGGCGTTGCTCGCGCAGGGCAAGGGCGCCCTGGGCATAGTCGCTTCGGTCGCCGGCTACCGTGGCCTGCCCAAGGCGCTGATCTATGGCGCGTCGAAGGCGGCACTGATCAATTTCACCGAAACGCTCTACCTCGACCTGCGTCCGCGGGGCTTCGGCGTCTACCTCGTCAACCCCGGGTTCGTGCAGACGCCGCTGACCGATCGCAACGAGTTCGAGATGCCGCACTTGATCACCGCGGAACAGGCGGCGCGCGCGCTCATCGATGGCCTGCGCGCGGGCGACTTCGAAATCGATTTTCCCAAGGCATTCACGAGAAGGCTCAAGTTCCTGCGCTTGTTGCCTTACCGCTGGTATTTCGCATTGATTCACCGGGCCACCGGACTCTAGACCGGCTCGGCTCGCGTTGCCGCGAGAGGTTGCTCGTGGTCAAATAGCCGGCCTGTTGCCTAGCCCGAGGAGATCCGCGATGCCCCGCCGCACCTGTACCCGCGCCACCACGATCGCGTTGCTTGCGATCACCGTGCTCCTGGCCTTCCCCGCCGCGGGCTTCGACGGACTCGTCAAGAAAGAGGTCTTCACGCTTCCGTCGTATACGACCGTCAACGGCAAGACGATCAAGAACGTGCGCATCGGTTACGAGAGCTACGGCACGCTCAACGCAGCCAGGGACAACGTCATCCTGGTCTGCCATTTCTTCACTGGCACCTCGCATGCTGCGGGCAAGTACAAGCCCGAGGATGCGGCGCCCGGCTACTGGGACCCGATCATCGGTGCCGGCAAGGCGATCGACACCGACAAGTATTTCGTGATCAGCAGCGACACGCTGCTCAACGTGAACACCAAGGATCCGAACGTAACCACGACCGGTCCGTCGACGATCAATCCCGATACCGGCAAGCCCTACGGAATGAGCTTCCCGGTCGTTGGGTTCCGCGACTTCGTGAACGTGCAAAAAGCACTCCTCGACTCGCTCGGCATCAAGAGGCTGGTCGCGGTCGCAGGCCCCTCGGGCGGCGGTATCCAGGCCACCGAGTGGGCTGCCGCGTATCCCGACATGGTCGAGCGCGTGATCGCAGTCATCTCGCCCGGGCTCGAGGTCGATAGCCTGGGCATCGGAATGCTCAACCTGTGGGGTACGCCAATCCCGATGGACCCCAAATGGAACAATGGTGACTACTACGGTCGCGAAGAACCGACGGAGGGTGTCGCGCAGGCGCTCAAGCTGCTGGCAGTGACGCTCGCGAGCAACGGCGGGATGGAAAAGCGCTTCGGGCGCAAGTGGGCCGCGCCCGACAAGGATCCCGCTGCAGCGCTCGGCAACCTGTATGCGATCGAGGATACGCTCTACAAGGGCGGCGCCGCGCGCGCCAAGACCGTGGATGCCAACCACTTCCTGTACCTGGTGAAAGCCAACCAGTTGTTCTCGGTCAGCGCCGACGCGAAAAAGATCAGGGCCAAGTTCCTGTTTCTGCCGGCGAAAACCGACCCGCTGTTCCCGCCGTGGATGTCTCGCCGTGCCGCGGAAACGCTGCGCGCGCAAGGCAACGCAGTCGACGTCGTCGAACTCGAGGGCGACGGCGGTCACTATGACGGCATATTCCAGGTCAATCAGGCGTCCGCGGCCATCCGCGATTTCCTGAGCCGATGAGCTCTGTAAGGAACTCGCTACAACCTCGACCAAGCTGTCGGGTGATCCTGCATCGGGCCAGGGTTGCGCTACGACTCTGTCTGGAGGAGCACTGCTTCGCCGGCATGACCCGAAGCGGAAGAAGGATCCGGGATCCAAGGTCGTGGGCATGCTGATTTCATGCAAGAACGCGAGTCGCTTGATGTCGCAGATGCAGGACGGCGCGCTGCCATTCAGGCAGCGGATGGCCGTTCGTCTGCATCTGGCGTTTTGCGACACCTGCACGCGCTTCATGCGCCAGCTGCGCTTCCTCCGCGTTGCCATGCGCAGATATTCGCGCGAACCGTAGGCCTGACTCGATCCATGCAACCGCAACGGCCGGCCGCGTTGGCGTGGTAAAATTGCCAGTCCGAATTGGAATGCGCCTGGATGCGCCGGCATGCTATCGCTCACCGTCAACGGCTCGGTTCATGTCTGTCGCGATGCGTCCGCGACGGTCGCCGATCTCATCCGCGAGCTCGCGCTCGAGGGCAAGCGCGTCGCAGTCGAACGCAACGGCGAAATCGTCCCGAAAAGCAGTCACGCGCACACGACCCTGACAGCGGGTGACCGCATCGAGGTCGTCGCTGCGGTCGGCGGCGGATGACGGCGCACGCACCATGAATGCACCCACCGAAAATCAGGTCCAGACGCTCGACGATCCGCTGGTCGTCGCCGGGCGCGCGTATCGCTCGCGGCTGCTGGTCGGCACCGGCAAGTACAAGGACTTCACCCAGACGCGGGCGGCGATCGACGCCTCGGGCGCACAGATCGTCACGGTCGCGATACGGCGCACGAACATCGGACAGACCCCGGGCGAGCCTTCGCTGCTTGAATATCTGCCGCCCGCGCAGTTCACGCTCCTGCCCAACACCGCGGGCTGTTACAGCGCGGACGACGCCGTGCGCACGCTCAAACTCGCGCGCGAGCTGCTCGACGGCCACCCGCTGGTCAAGCTCGAGGTCCTGGGCGACCCGCAGTCGCTGTTCCCCAACGTGCGCGAAACGTTGCGTGCCGCTGAGATCCTGGTCCGCGACGGATTCGAAGTGATGGTCTACACCTCCGACGATCCGATCATCGCGCGCGAGCTCGAGGCCATCGGCTGTGTCGCGATCATGCCGCTGGCGTCGCTCATCGGTTCAGCGATGGGCATCCTGAATCCGTGGAACCTGAAGCTCATCATCGAGCAGGCGCAAGTTCCGGTGCTGGTCGATGCCGGCGTGGGCACCGCGTCCGAAGCAGCGATCGCGATGGAACTCGGATGCGCCGGCGTGCTCATGAATACGGCGATCGCCGGGGCCGCGAATCCGGTATTGATGGCGAGTGCCATGAAAAAAGCGGTCGAAGCGGGGCGCGAAGCGTTTCGCGCCGGACGCGTGCCGCGCAAGTTCTACGCCGCGAGTCCCAGCTCCCCGACCACCGGTCTGATCGCCTGACCACCGCATTCCTAAAGACATCGTCACCATGCAGCCCTTGCGCGTACTCTTCGCAGCACTATGTTGTGTTCCTCTGCTTGCAATCGCCGCGCGTCTGACGCCGGCACAGATCAGCGAGGCATGCGCCAACGCCGACAGCCCGGCGCACTGCGGGCGCCTCATCGAGGCCGTGCAGTTGGCGCGTCTGCCCGGTTTGGCGCAACGCGACGGCAACGTGTTGACGGTGAGGCTCTATCCCGCCGGAACGACCACGTTCACCGATGTCGACGACGCGGCCGGCGCACGCTCCTACAGCCTGTGGGATGCGCTCGATCCGATCAACGCCGTCGTGCTCTACACGACCACGAACGATATAGCCAGTTTCACGCTGCTGCAGCGCAGGACCAATCGCCGTTTCAGTCTGCCGGCCGAACCGGTGCTGTCGCCGGACCGGCAACGACTGGTCACCGCAGACATTTGCGCCAAGGACTGCAGCAATGAAATCGCCGTGTGGCGAATCTCGGGGGACGGACTGCAAAAGGAATTGGCGTGGTCCCCCGGCAGCGACTGGATCGACGCCGGCGTGCAGTGGAGGGGTGCCGACACGCTCAGCGTCGAGTATTCCGTGGCCGGGAAAAGCGGTGACGCGAAGCTCGAACGCAAACTCGCCGATCCGGCATGGACGCGGCTGCCGCCGCCTTGACTCGACGGGCAAAACGCACGCTCGGTGTGGTCGCGTGAACTCCGGCCTGCAGCATCGTCCCATTCGCAGTTTCGTGTTGCGGCAAGGCCGCTTCTCGCCGGCGCAGCGGGAAGCCTACGACACGCTGCTGCCGCGATTCGGCATTCCGTACGCGCCGGCCCCGATCGACCTCGGGCAGGTTTTCGGGCGCGCGAATCCAAAGACCCTGGAGATCGGCTTCGGCATGGGCGAGACAACGGCGCTCATCGCCGCGACGCAGCCGGACAAGGATTTTCTGGCGATCGACGTGCACGCTCCCGGCGTCGGCAGCCTGCTGCGACTGATCGCGCGCGAGGGACTCACCAACGTTCGCGTCGTCAGCCACGACGCGGTCGACGTCGTCAATCAGATGATCGCTCCGGGCGCGCTTGCGGCAGTCCACGTGTTTTTCCCCGACCCGTGGCCCAAGAAGCGGCACCACAAGCGGCGCCTGCTGCAACCCACGTTCGTGCACGCGCTGGCAGAGCGCCTGGCCCCCGGTGGTTACCTGCTTGCAGCAACCGACTGGGAGGATTACGCGCTCGAAATGCTTGGCACGCTGGGTCGCGAGCCCTTGCTTGCGAACACGGCGACCGCGTTCGCCCCACGTCCGGCCTACCGTCCGCTCACCAAATTCGAACGCCGCGGGATCGCACGCGGTCATGGGGTCTGGGACCTCGTCTTTCGTCGGCGTTAGGCAGCCGAGACGACCTGCGCGTATTCCACGCCGCTACTATCGGATCGCGGCGCGAGCCGACTCGCCGGTGCGCGACAAGGCGAGCAGACGCGCGAGCGTTGCACGTGCCAGTTCGCGCGAGAAATACACCCGGATGTTCTCGCGTCCGCCCGCCGCCAGTCGCGTCCAGAGAGCCTTGTCGCCGTAGGCGCGAGCAACTGCGTCGGCAAAGGCCTCGGGGTCGTCCGCGACCAGCACGTCGGCCCCGGGCGTCAGGTGCATCCCCTCCACCGACGGCGTTGTCGCCACGACCGGCAGGCCGTGGCTCATTGCCACGTTGATCTTGCCCTTGACCCCGGCGCCATAACGCAACGGCGACACCGACACGCGGCAACCGCTGAAATAAGGCGTCACGTCGGGCACGAAACCGGCAATGACCAGGTCCTCCGCGGCCATCGCCACTATGGTTTGCGGTGGGTCACTGCCGATGATGTAGGTCTTCACGCCCGGGAGCCGCTCGCGAATCCGCGGCAGTATCTCGGTCGCGTACCAAAGGACCGCATCGACATTCGGCGGATGGCGAAAGCCGCCGATGAACACTAGTCCTTCTCGTTCGGCAAATGATTTGGTTTCTGCCAGCGGCTCGTGGATCGTCGACAGAATCATGATCCTCGACTCCGGAGTGAGCTGGTTCAGGAGCTCCTGCTCGAATGGGCTCACGACGAGTGTGACATCGGCTTTGCGGATCAACTTGAGTTCCTCGTCACGCTTGGCGACCGCCGCCGCGCGCCCGGTACGGCTGGCATTGAGCTCGGCGAGGCGCTCCTCGCGCAGGAAGTGCAGGTCCACGGTGTCGAACACGATGAGCGCGCGCGGTGCGAACGAACGCAGCGTATCGATATGCTTGATCGCAATGTAGTGGCGTGACAGCATGACCATGTCGTACTCGCCACCGCGCGTTCCCAGCAGGTGCGGAATCGACCGCGCATAGGGTGCGAACTGCACTTCGACACCGAGCTGCTGCAGAGCGGCTACGTAGGGCTGCCGATACTCCAGATTATCGGCGACAAAGGTGACCTTGCAGCCGAGATCAACGAGGATACCGAGTATCTGTTCCATGCGCATCGAACCGGCATCCTGGTCCGGAGTCAGCATGCAGGCATCGATGATCAGAACGCGTTGCCGCGCCCCGCGATCGTGCTCGAGCTCGGGGGCGACGCCGTTGGGACGGTGGCCGGAAAGCTCTCGCTCCCACTTGCCGGCGAAGGCCGTCTGGTTGATGACCTGATGGCGCTTTGTCCCCGAAGCAGTGTCGGTGCCCGACGTCGCGCCTTCGAAGTGCACGATCTTCGCGAGCGGCTGGTAGTACACCTTCCGACCCGACGCGCGCACGGCGAACGCCAGGTCGACGTCTTCATAGTAGGCCGGGGCGAATCGCGCGTCGAAGCCGCGCAGCTGGCCGAACAGCGCACGCGGTATCGCCAGGCAGGCGCCGGAGCAATAGTCCACCTCGCGCACATAGTTGTACTCGGGCTTGTCGGGATCGTCGTTGCGGCCATAGTTCCAGGCGGAGCCGTCACGCCAGACGATGCCGCCCGCTTCCTGCAGTCGACCATCCGGGTAGATCAGCTTCGCCCCGACCATTCCCGCGTCGGGGCGTCGTTCGAACACGGCGAGGAGCGCCTCGATCCAGCCTGCGGTCGCAATCGTGTCGTTGTTCAGAAAGACCAGGATCTCGCCGGTCGCGTGCGCCAGCGCCTGATTGCAACTTCCGACGAAGCCCAGGTTGGATTCGTTGCGCACGATGCGCAAGCCGCTGACGGCCGCGAGTCCCTCTGCCAGCGGCGTCGGTGATGCATCGTCGACGACCAGAATTTCGTATTCGCCTGCGGGGGCGGTCGCGTGTACGTTTTTGAGGCAGGTGTACGTCAACAGCGGTTGTCCATACGCAGGGATGACGATGCTGACCTTGGGCGCGGCGCTGGGCGCGAACGCAAGCGGTAGCACCGTGGACTCTTGCCGGTAGGTTGTGCCGTTTGTCGGCAGGAATCGCCGGCCACGGCCGACGCGGCGGGCGACGCGACGCGCCAGCGCGCCCGCACCTTCATCGCGCAGGATCGTCAGCGCAAGATTCGCATAGCGTGGGGCCTGCCGCAACGAGACCACCGACGTGCGCAGCTGCTGCACGCCGATCTTGAGGTAATGCGCGCCATGACGCACGGGAGCCGTGAGGCGCCAGGTAGTGCTCGATTCGAGCGCATCGATACGCGCCCGCGCTTCAGCAAGGAAATGCTCGAGATTGTCGGTACGAATCTGGTTCGCGAGGTTTTCTCGCCGCGCCGCCGCCAGTTGTGCGGCGAGCTCGTTGCGGTCGTCCTCTGCCCGGTCGCGAAGTTTACGAACCCATTCGAGGTCGGCTTCGAAGGCGGCGATGCGTCGCTTCAATTCCGTGCGTGCTTCCAGATGTCCGCATTCGACGCCGGCGACATACAGCTGCGGCAGCGAAAACTGCTGCGACTCGCGCTTTGTCCCGTCGAGATAGAAATGCCGCGCATCGAGCGCCGGAGGGGCAGGCCGGATAACGCGCGGCCCCGGCGGGAGGGCGGCCAGATAGATCTCCCGATAGCGTTGCGGATCGGTCATTGGACGGCAACTTGCGGGAGCGGCACGCGCGCGGTCTGAGCCAGACCGCCCGCCTTGATCAGCGCCTCATTCCATTCGGAAGGTTTCGCATCCGCCGGCAAGAGCACGGCGCGCGGATAGCCGGCCAGACGTTCCGGTAGCGCGCCCAGCGCAGAGGCCACGATGGCTACGCCCGCGGCGATCGCCGCGGACAAGGTGTACGAATACGATTCCGGAACCTGCGACGGAAACCAGATCACATCGGGTCGCTCGGCGGCGATCAGCGCGGGTAATTCGCCCTCCTCATATTGCCCGCGAATCGACACCGCAACTTCGGGCCATTGCGGAACCGGTTCTGACGTCGCGCCCAGGATCCGGAACGACAGCGGCAATGCGCGAGCCCGCGCGTCGGCGGCACACGCGGTGACGACCCGCAAGCCCTTCTCCGGCGAGAGCCTGCCCAGCGTGAGCACGCGGACTACGCGGGGCGCGGCAGCAGGCGCGTCGGCGTGAGGCAGAACCGTCGTGCCGACGTCCGGAAAATAGCGTGCGATGCGCTGCGCGACGTCGTGCGACGGCGCGAATACGCGATCGGCGCCGCGCAGGAGGACATGAAACGCATCGCGCCATGCCGCGATACCCATTCCCCATCGATTTGGACGGGCGCTGATGCAGGCCGCGCAGCCGGCGGCATCGGGCTCGCCGCAATAGCGGCCCTCCTCGGTGACGAGGTGGTATTGCGGACAAATCGGGTAGTAGTCATGCAGTGTGCAGTCGTAAGGCACATTGGCCGCGGCAGGCAGGCCGAGGACGCCCTGCGGCAGACCGTGCACATGGTGGAAGTGAATGCGCGCAAGACCCAGCCCGGTCAGCACCGACACCAGGGCCGGCATCTCCCGTGGCAACGAGAAATAGGCGGCAAAGCCCTCGCCGGGCTTCGGCCAGGACAATTTGACGATGTCGTCGGCGGCGGGTTCCAGCATCAGGACATCGCAGTGCTCGTTGATCAACGCGGCCAGTTCGTTCATGTGATGACGAACGCCACCGCCCCATGCATGGCTGACGAACAGCAGCAGTTGTCGTGGCGATTCCGCCAACCGCAGCAGGTCGACACTACGCTGATGTGGGCATGCGGGATCGCGATGTGCGAGATCCGCGCGCGCGGCCCGGTAGTGGGGATACCTTCGGTCCAGTGCGGTCTGCGCCCGTACTGCGGCCTGCTTCACCTCCCCCGTCTCGGGCTGGCACCCGATGAAGACATCGGCCGCGAGCAGGTGCCTGTAGCCCGCCTCGGTCGCCCGCAATGAGAACTCCGCCTCGACCCCCGCGCCTGTGCCCGTCAGCGCGTCACGGAACGCGCCGACCGCATTCAGGCAGGCGCGCCGGAGGTAGACGCATGGTCCGTAGGAAAGCGGGATTTCCACGGCAATGGCCGCGTTCGCGCGTTGGAACAGCTGATCCATCGACGCCACCGACTCGCCCCGAGGTAGCGCGTTGTCGACCCCGGAGCATGGATAGCGCGCGACCCCTCCGGCGTTGGTAAACGGCACGACCGTGCCGACGCCGTCGGCACGCGCATGCCTCGACAGTCGATCGAGCCAGTCGCCCGCGATCTCGGTGTCACTGCGCAGGAGGACGACGTCGCGGTCGCCGCCACCATGCAACGCGACGCTGCGATTGAGTGCCGCGGCGAGCCCTTGCCGTTCCTGTTCTTCGAGCAGCGTAATGCGCCGCAGCTGTGCGAGGTCGCGCAACCAGCGCACCATTTCGACATCGGGCAAGGCGTCGTTGACAACGACGATCTCCAGCGGCGTTTCCTGTCGCGCGGCTAGAAGGCTTGCAATACAGCGGCGGACCGCTGCAGCATCGCGATAGACAGGCACGATGACATCGATCGTCGTCATGGCAAGTGTTTTGCGAAGCGTTGTTTGGCGCGCGCAAACGGCCAGCGCAGCCAGCCTTGCCAGCTTTCACGGAACGCGAGCCGATTCCTTGTCGCTTCGAGTTCGCTCGCAGTCTGAGCCAATGCGCTCGCCCGCGCGGCGTGCGCGCGCGTAAGCTCTGCCTCCCGATCCAATGCATGCCTGCGCGCACGGTCGAGTTCAGCGGCGGCTGCGACCAGATCCGCGAGCCGCGTCTCGGCGATCTTGCGGGCGTCGATCTCGTCCCAGTACAGCCGCTTTTCGGCGAGCAGCGCCCGCTCGTAATCGCGATACAAGGACTGTGCACCGTCGTCGAACACCGAAAGCTCGGCCAGGCGCGGCAACACCGCCTCGTCGCCGCCGCACACGACGAGGAAGTACATGGGCGGCGCGGGCATCCGCTGTTTGCGCACCTGATCGTCGGCGAGCACCATCAACTCGGCGGCGGGTGTCGCGCTGCCGTCTTCCTTCCACAGCAGCGAGTGCGCAATTACGCGTTGTCCGTACCATGCCTGCTGCGGAAAGTGCGGTCGCAGCATCGCCGCGAGTTCGTCGCGGGTGAGTTCGCGCACGTGGAATTCGTTCGCGTAGCCGGTCTCTTCCGAATAGATCGCTTTGTTGGGCGACGAGATCACCAGCACGCCTGCCGGTGCGAGCACGCGGCGAAACTCGGACAGCATCGCTTCCTGGCCTTCGAGATGCTCGATCGTCTCGAAGGAAATGACCAGGTCGACGCTGCCTGTCGGCAACGGCAACGCAACGCACGAGGCCTGCAGGTACCGCAGGTTGGGCCTCGCGGCGTAGCGCGTGACAGCGTGACCGATGGCGGCGCTATCGATATCGATGCCGATCACTTCGGCCGCGGTGCCGGCGAGAAGCCAGCTGCCGTAGCCCTCGCCGCACGCCGCGTCGAGCACGCGGCGACCGCGCGCGGCGGGGAGCATCACGCTGTAGCGATGCCAATGCTCGTACCAGATCGCACCCTTGATCTCGGGCGTGAACCGTTCACCGGTAAACGGGAGGGATGCGGTCAAGGGAGCAGGGCGGAGTCATGGCGGCAGCCGCGCGAACGCCTTGGCGCCCGGTCCGCGGAGGATGCGCCATTTTACGCCGGCGCGAACAGCCGGTCCAAGGAACGGACGACCCTCCTATCGAAGTTCCAACAGGACCGGCTGGTGATCCGCCGCCTGCGTTTTCTGGTCGACGCTGACTGCGCGCACGCGTTTTGCCAGATCCTCGGAGACGAAGATGAAGTCGCAATGAAGCTCGGGCTCGTCGGGCCGTTCCTTCTCGTAGATCTTGAAGGTTGCGGGGTGGGGTTCGCCGGGATGCGCAATCGTCCAGGCATCGCGCAAGGACGCTGTATCGTCGTCGAAAGGCGCGCCGAGTCGAGCATGCAGCGGATCGTCGGGTTCGAGATTGAAATCACCGGTAATGATCGTCGCCGAAGGGCGGATCCGGGTATGAAACGGCCCGCCACTCTTGTCGACGATGCCGCCCCTGCGTGCATGGCCGCTGCCTTCGGCATGGATGCTGCGCAGTGCCTCCACCTGCGCTGCACGCTTCTTGTTGCCGTAGTACTCCAGATGCGTGGTGATCACGCGCACCGGGCCGATGGGGGTGTCGATCACGGCTTCGACCGCGATGCGCGGCATGCCGTTGACGCCCGGATCGACCGGATAGGGAAGCAGATGTCGGAACACCTGTCCGACCGGCAGTCGCGACAGGATCATGTTGCCGAAGTGCCGCCGCTGGCCATTTTCACCCGGAACGTCGACCGCAATGCCGGGCACCGGCAGGTATCCCGGCAATAGCCGCGCGAGTTCCGCGAACTGGTTTTCGCCACGGCTGCCGCCCAAGCGCGGGGACGGGAAGTTGTTGGCGACTTCCTGGAGGCAAAGAACGTCGAAGTCGGCAAATGCCCTGGCGTGCTTGACGATCCTCGCCGGATCGACCTTGCCGTCGACGCCGCGACACCATTGTATGTTCCACGTCATCAGTTTCATCGTATGCCTGCGCGCATGAAGGACTGCACGAATTGTCTCTGGAAGAGCAGAAAGCCGATCAGCAGCGGCGCGGTCGTAAGCAAGGTTGCCGCGGTGATGATCGACCAATCGATGCCCTGGTCCCCGGCGGAGAACACCTGCAGCCCCACCGTCAGCGGCCGCGACTCGACCGAGTTGGTCACGATCAGCGGCCAGAGGAAATTATTCCAGTGATAGCTCACGCTGACCAGCGCATAGGCCAGATACACCGGCCGCGCCAGTGGAACATAGACTTTCCACAGCACCTGCAGCGGCGTGCAACCCTCCATGCGGGCTGCCTCGTCGAGTTCCTTCGGTACCGTCTTGAAGGTCTGGCGCAGCAGGAAGATGCCGAACGCGCTCGCCATGTACGGCAACCCGATCGCAAGGATCGTGTCGCGCAGCCCCAACGCGCTCATGGTGCGGTAGTTCTCGACGATCAGGACGTCGGGCATCACCATGAGTTGGACGAGGACCAGCGCGAACAGGATATTGCGTCCCGGGAACTCGAAGCGCGCAAAGGCATACGCCGCCAATGTGCACAGCACCAGTTGCGCGACCAGTATCATCGCGCAAAGCACGATGGTGTTGATAAAGTACCGCGCAAACGGAGCCGCCTGCCACGCCTTGACGAAGTTCTCCAGCGTCAACGGCGCCGACAGGACAAAACGCGTCGAGAATTCTGCCGGATGGAACGCCGTCCAGAACGCGTAGGCGAGCGGGAGGACCCATAGCGCGCCAAGCAGCCACGCCGCGGCGGTTTCGATGGCGCGACCCGCGCCTTGGGGCTTCCCTGCGACGCCAATGAGATCCCGCCACGCTTGCGGTCTCAGTGGCCAATTCGGCCGCTGCGCTGCCCTCCTGGGGGCGGAACTCGCGCCTTGGGGCTGGCCTGCGGCGCTCATTGGTCGGCCTCCTTGTGCCGCCTTTGAATGGCGAAACGCCCGCGCGTCGGCCTCTCCAGATCGCACTGCGTCGCGCGGCCTCCGAAAGAGCGGCGCTGATGGAAAGTTCGACGCGTCGGCCGCCGCCATCGCTCGCGGACGCGCGCTTCGCGCCTGGGCTTCGCCCCCGCTCGCTCAGGCGACCTCCGGGCCCGGCTCGGCTTCGCCTCGCCCGCCGTGCTCATTGGTAGTGTACCTTGCGTTCGAGAAACGCGAACTGCACGAGCGCGGCGATGCCCAGCAGCAGCAGCAGAACCATGGTCAGCGCCGCGGCGTAGGCGGAATCCCAGAACCGGAAGCCGATCTCATAGATGTAGTAGAGCAGCAGTTCCGTCGCATTGTCCGGGCCGCCTCGCGTCATCACGACCACGTGGTCGACCAGGCGGAACGCATTGATCACCGCGTTGACCAGCACGAACAGCGTCGTGGGCATCAGCAGCGGAAAGGTAACGCGACGGAAGAAATACCAGCGCGACGCACCTTCGATCGCCGCTGCTTCCGCCAGATGAGGCGACATCTGCTGCAGCGCCGCGAGGTAGAAGATCATGAAGAAGCCGGCTTCCTTCCACACCGCAACGACCATCAGGCAGATGAGCGCGGTGCCCTTGCTGCCGAGCCAATTGTGCGCGGGAAGGCCGAAGGCGCCGGTGATCTGCTCCAGCAGTCCGTATCCGGGCGTAAAGAAGAACAGCCAGATGTTGGCAACCGCGATCATCGGCAGCACGGTCGGCGTGAAATACGCGAGGCGCAGAAATCCGCGCCCTGCCAGTTTGCCGTTGACCCACACCGCCATCATCAGCGCGAGCACGATCGCCGCGGGAATCGTGCCTGCCGCGTACCATAGGTTATTGGTCAGCGCCTGCCAGAAGATCGGATCGTCGGCGAGTTGCTGATAGTTGGCGACCCCTACGAAGACCGCCGGCCGCGATCCCTTCGGCGTCGACTGGAAGCTGTGCCACAGCGTGGCCACCGCCGGGAAATGCGTGAACAGCGCAAGCAGCGCCGCGGCCGGCAACAGCAGCAGCCATGCGTAGAGCCATTGTGGTGTGCGGGTCATCGATGGCATCAATGCTTGTGCGATCAAGCCGGTTCCCTCACCTACCCCTCTCCTACGGGGAGAGGAGTTCGTTCCGAGCCCTCTCCCGCAGGGAGAGGGTTCAGCACCGGGCATTTACTTCCGAAACGGACGCAGCAGGCGATCTGCTTCGCGTTGCGAGTCGGCCATCGCCTGGCCCGCCGGTTTGGCACCCGTCAGCGCCGCCTGCAGTCCGTCGTTCAGCGCCTTGGTGACACGCTGGTTGTCGTGCGTCGACAATTCAGCCACTGCGTACTGCAATTGATCGCGGGCCACCGCTGCCGGCGGAAAATCAGCGACGTACTTCTTCATGGCTGGCGTTTCCCAGGCGTCAGGACGCACCGCCACGTAGCCGGTATCGATGCCCCATTGCGCCGCGCGTGCCGGCGAGGTGACCCATTTGACGAACTTGAGCGCCGCCGCCTGCTGCTCAGGCTTGGCCTGCTTGAAGAGGTAGAAATTGCCGCCCCCGGTTGGGCTGCCACGACGCTTGTTCGCCGGCAGCATGGCGACGCCAAAATCGAACTTGGCGTTGTTCTTGACGTTGGTCAGGTTGCCCGTCGTCGTCCATACCATCGCGACCTTGCGCTCGAAAAAATCCTTCGGCGTCGTTCCCCATTCGACGATGCCCTCGGGTTGCACCTTGTACTTGGCAGTCAGGTCGACCCAGTACTGCAGCGCTTCGACCACACCGGGCTTGTCGTAGTAGGTCTCGGTGCCCGCCGCATTCATCAGAATCACTTCGTTCTGTGTCGTCAGCCCCTGGAACAGCCAATAGGGAAAGCCCGACGACGGGATCTGCACTCCCCATTGCGTGACCTTGCCGGACGCATCGCGCTTGGTGAGCTTCTGCGCGTATTCAGCCATCTCCTTCCAGTTCGCAGGTGGCTTGTTCGGATCGAGACCGGCCTCCTTGAACAGCTCCTTGTTGTAGTAGAGTACGATGGTCGAACGCTGGAACGGAATGCCCCAGGTCTTGCCGCCGGTCTGGCTGTTCTCCATGAATGCCGGATAGAAACCCTTCAGCCACGCCTGGTCCTCCGGCGACTTCAGCAGCAGATCGAAGGGCACGATCGCATCTTCGTCTATGAGCGTGTACATGTCCGTCGACAGCAGCACGGACATCGTCGGCGCATCGTTGCCCTTGACCGCGGTCAACGCCTTGGTGATCGACGCCTGATAGTCGCCCGAGTAGATCGGCTTGACCTTGATGCCAGGATTCTCCTTCTCGAAATCCGCCGCGAGGCTGTCGACGAACTTGGTGATCGGGCCTCCAACCGCGATTGGGTAGTAAAAGGAGATTTCGACCGGGGCCTGCGCGAACGCCAGCGCCGAGATCGTGGCAACGACAGCGCCGGCGATCCAATGTCCGATTGCGTGCAACTTCATGGTCCATCCTCCAGGTGAGTTCGTCAGTGCGGATTCTAGGCAAGCATTGTCGCGGCTTCATGACGGGCGTCGACGTCGCGCCGCGCGCCGGTCGCGCCATCGAAAAAATGCAGCGCGCCGGGCACCCATCCCAATTGCGTGGTGTCGCCTCGGCGCAGCGCGCTGCGTCCGGCGACGCGCGCAGTCAGTGCTTCGCTGCCGATGCGGCATGACAGCAGCGAATCGGCGCCAAGATACTCGATGCCGTCGACCTGCGCGGTGATCGCCTCGCTGCCTACACCGCCGAGGACGACGTGCTCCGGCCGCACGCCGAGCGTCGCACCTGCAAACTCGGCCGCGGCGACGCCTGGGCCGTTCGAGCCCGCGATGATCGCGCCGCTCGCGCCGCGCTCCAGCTTGAGCAGGTTCATCGGCGGCGTACCGATGAAACGCGCGACGAAGGTGTTGGCCGGAGTTTCGTACAGGTCGGCGGGCGTGCCGTTCTGCTCGATGCGTCCGCCCGACAGCAGTATCACGCGATCGGCCATCGACATCGCTTCGACCTGATCGTGCGTGACGTAGACCATGGTGACGCCGAGCTCGCGCTGAAGATTCCGGATTTCCTGGCGCATCTCCTGGCGCAGCTGCGCGTCAAGGTTCGACAGCGGTTCGTCCATCAGACAGATCGGCGCTTCCGCAATGATTGCGCGGCCGAGCGCGACGCGCTGCTGCTGGCCTCCGGACAACTGCGCCGGCTTGCGCTCGAGCAGGCTGGTAAGGCCGAGCATGGCCGCCACGCGCTTGAGCCGGAGATCGCGGTCGGTTGCGCGCACGTTGCGTACGCGCAGCCCGAAGACGATGTTCTCGGCGACCGAAAGATGCGGGAACAGCGCGTAGGACTGGAATACCATCGCGATGTTGCGTTGCGCCGGCGAGAGCCCCGTCACGTCCCGGCCGGCGATGACGATGCGGCCGCCATCGGTTCGGTCGAGACCGGCGATGAGTCGCAGCGTCGTCGACTTGCCGCACCCCGACGGTCCGAGCAGCACGTTGAGCGTACCGGAATCGAGCGCGAAGGAAATATCGTCTACTGCGCGCACCTGCCCCGCGGCGGTCGTCCAGTGCTTGCTGACGTTTTCAACGACGATCGCCGACAAGACTCCTCCTATGGCAGCGCCTGGCGACTGCAGACGGTGCGACTGCAGACGCTGCATCTGGCCCGGCATGATAGCAAAACGGCGCCACGCCCTCCTGTCGCGATGGTGGCTACGCGAACAGCGTGGCCAGCGCCGCCCCGGGGTCGGCCGCGCGCATGAAGGCTTCGCCGACGAGGAAGGCATGGACACCGTGCTTGCGCATGCGGGTCACGTCTGCGGGTGCTTGAATGCCACTTTCGGTGACGACGAGCTTTTCGCGCGGGATGCGCGGCAGGAGGTCGAGCGTCGTCTGAAGGCTGACGTCGAAGGTCTTCAAATTGCGGTTGTTGATGCCGAGCAGCGGCGTGCGCAGCCTGAGCGCGCGTTCGAGCTCGATCGCGTCATGCACTTCGACCAGCACCGCCATGCCCAGGTCCCGCGCACAGGACTCCAGCGCTGCGAGCCGCGCATCGTCGAGCGCCGCGACGATCAGCAGGATGCAGTCGGCGCCGAGCGCGCGCGCTTCGACAACCTGGTATTCGTCGACAATGAAATCCTTGCGCAGCGCGGGCAGCGAGCACGCCGCGCGCGCGGCGGTCAGGAATTCCGGTGCGCCCTGGAAATAGTCGCGGTCGGTCAGCACCGACAGGCACGCCGCTCCTCCAGCCTCGTAGCGGCGTGCGATCGCCGGTGGATCGAAGATGGGCCGCAGCACGCCTTTGCTCGGGCTCGCCTTCTTGATCTCTGCGATCACCGCCGCGCGGCCGCCCGCGATCTTCGACTGCAACGAACGCACGAAGTCCCGCGGCGGCGATGCGGCCTCGGCGTCGGCGCGTACGCGGATGTAGGGCCGCGCGAGCTTTGCGGCAGCGACTTCCTTGGCCTTGGTGGCGAGGATCCGCAGGAGGATGTCGCGATCGCTCATCGTCGTGCTACGGGCTTCAGGCCGATGCCGACGCAAGCTTCTGTGTCGCGGCGACAAACTGCTCGAGTTTCTTCCCGGCCGCGCCCGATGCGATCGCACCGCGTGCCCGCTCGATGCCCTCGGCGATGGAGCCGCAGACGTTGCCTGCGTACAGCGCCACGCCGGCGTTCAAGATGACGATCTCCCGCGGCGTTCCTTCGACATTGCCCAGCGCCTCGAGCAGCATCGCCTTCGATTCCACCGCGTCGACGACCTTCAGTCCGCGATTGGAAATCATGCGCAACCCGAAATCCTCGGGATGGATCTCGTACTCGCGCACGACGCCGTCCTTGAGTTCGCCGACCATGGTCGCCGCGCCGAGCGAGACCTCGTCCATGCCGTCCTTGCCGTAGACGACGAGCACGTGCTTGCTGCCGAGGCGCTCGAGCACGCGCACCTGGATCCCGACCAAGTCCGGATGGAACACGCCGAGCAGCTGATTCGCCGCGCCGGCCGGGTTGGTTAGGGGTCCCAGGATATTGAATATGGTGCGAATTCCCAGTTCCTTGCGCACGGGTGCCGCATGTTTCATCGCGCTGTGATGGCTCGGCGCGAACATGAAGCCGATGCCGGTCTCGGCGATGCACGCCGCGACCTGCTCGGGCTTGAGCATGATGTTGGCGCCAAGCGCCTCCAGCACGTCAGCGCTGCCTGACTTGGACGAGACCGACCGGCCACCGTGCTTGGCGATGCGCGCACCCGCCGCCGCGGCCACGAACATCGAGGCCGTGGAAATGTTGAAGGTCTGCGACGAGTCCCCGCCGGTGCCGACGATGTCGAGAAGGCGCTCGCGCTCGGGCACGTCGACCTTGGTCGCGAACTCGCGCATCACCTGTGCCGCCGCGGTGATTTCGCCGATGGTCTCCTTCTTCACCCGCAAGCCGACGGTGACCGCCGCGATCATCACCGGCGTCGCTTCGCCGCTCATGATCTTGCGCATCAGCGAGAGCATCTCGTCGTGGAAAATCTCGCGATGCTCGATCGTGCGTTGCAGGGCGTCTTGCAGGTTGATCGACATGGGTGCCCTCGCTAGTGCGCCTTGAGGAAGTTGGACAGCAGCGCGTGGCCCTGCGCCGTGAAGAAAGCCTCGGGGTGGAACTGGACCCCCTCAACCGCGAACTCGCGGTGGCGCACGCCCATGATGTCACCGTCTTCGCTCTCGGCCGTGATGTCGAGGCACGACGGCACGCTGGCGCGTTCGATCACCAGAGAATGGTAGCGGGTTGCGGTCAGTGGGTTGTCGAGCCCCGTGAAAACGCCGGCAGCGTCGTGCTTTACCGCCGACATCTTCCCGTGCATCACCCGCTGCGCGCGCACGATCTTGCCGCCGAAGGCCTGGCCGATGGCCTGATGCCCGAGGCAGACGCCGAGGATCGGAATTTCACCGGCGAAGCGCTGGACGAGCGGCACGGAGATCCCCGCCTCGTTCGGCGTGCAGGGCCCGGGCGAGATCACGATCTTCTCCGGCCGCCACGCGGCGATCTGCTCGAGCGTGATCGCGTCGTTGCGGTAGACGTTCACGTCGGCGCCAAGCTCGCCCAGATATTGGACGAGGTTGTAGGTGAAGCTGTCGTAGTTGTCGATCATCAGAATCATGGGGCACCCGAGTCAGTGCTGCCGACATCGTGCAAATTTCCCGGCTTGTGCGCGCGGGGCGCAGGACAGCGAAAACAGCGAGCGAAAAGTACGTGCGGCGAGGGCGTCGGAGGCGGGCTACCGCCAGTGACGGGGCGTGGCGCTGAGAAGCTGCCGAAGGGCATCGCACATGACGGTCCCAGTCTAGCAGAGCGCCTGGCGAGCCGCCAGCCCGGACGCAGCGCGCGGCCGCAGGCACGGTACACTGCGCGACTTCAGATCCGGCGCCCGCACCCAGCCGCCGCCAATGGCCAAGAAGCGATCCAAGACCCCCGCCGCGAAAAACATCGTCGCGGCACCGACACCCGCGCCGCTACCGACGGGTACCGGGTTCGCCGGCAAGCGTGCCCTCGCGTTGCTCGCGGGCCTGGTCGTCGCCGCGGCGATCGCACTGGCGTTGTGGCGGCCGTGGGAGCGTCCCACCGCGCCGCCGCTTGCCGCGGTGGTTCCGCTCGCAGCGCCTGCGGGTTTCGTCGGCAGCCCGGCCTGTGCCGGCTGCCACGCCAACGCCACCAAGGCATGGTCCGGTTCGCAGCACGCCCGCGCCATGCAGGAGGCAACCGAACAAACGGTTGTCGGCGATTTCGCTGATCGCCGCTTCGAGCACCGCGGCAGCACTACGATCTTCTCCCGGCACGACGGCAAGTTTTTCGTCCGCACCGAGGGGCCGGACGGAAAGCCTGCGGATTTCGAAGTCAAGTACACCTTCGGCGTCGAGCCGTTGCAGCAATACCTGATCGAACTTCCGGGTGGCCACCTGCAGGCGCTCACCATCGCCTGGGATACCGGCGCGAAACGCTGGTACAGCCTCTATCCGAACGAGAAGATATTGGCGCACCACGAACTGCACTGGACGGGCCGGCAGCAGAACTGGAACTTCATGTGCGCCGACTGTCATTCGACCAACCTGCGCAAGAACTACGATGCCTCGTCCGACACGTTCGCGACGAAGTGGTCGGAAATCCACGTCGGCTGCGAATCGTGCCATGGTCCGGGTTCGAATCACGTCGCGTGGGCCGCCCGTCGCGACGGCGACCCGCGGATGGGCCTCACCGTGGCGCTCGACGAACGTGCCGGCGTGCGCTGGACCATGGATCCGAAATCCGGCAATTCGGCGCGCAGCAAGTCGCGCGACGCGGACAAGGAGATCGAAGTGTGCGCGCAGTGCCACGCACGGCGGGCGCAGATCGCCGAAGGCTACCACGCCGGCAAGCCGTTCCTGGATCACTATGTCCCCGCGTTGTTGACGCCGCCGCTGTACTACGCCGACGGGCAGCAGCGCGAGGAAGTCTACAACTGGGGCTCGTTTCTGCAGAGCCGGATGTACCGCCAGGGCGTGACCTGCAGTGACTGTCACGATCCGCATACGCAGAAGCTGAGGGCGCCCGGGAACGCGCTGTGCGCGCAATGCCACGCCGCGGAAAAGTACGATGCGCCGGCGCACCACTTTCACGTCGCCGGCTCCGGAGGCGCGCAGTGCGTCAACTGTCACATGCCCGCGGCCAAATTCATGGTCATCGACGCGCGCCGCGATCACAGCATGCGCGTGCCGCGCCCCGACCAGACGGTCGCGCTCGGCGTGCCGAATGCCTGCAACAGCTGCCACGACAAGAAGGATGCCCCGTGGGCGGCCGCCGCCGTGCGCCAGTGGTATGGGCGCGATGCGCAGGGGCTGCAGAACTTTGCTCCGACCTTTCGCAACGCCGAGCTGGGCAAGCCCGGCGCCGGGGCGTCGCTCGCCGCCATCGCCGCGGATCCGAGCCAGCCGCCGATCGCGCGCGCGTCGGCACTCGACCGCATGCAGAGCACGTCGTCCACCGCGGCCGCCGCCGCGGCGCGCAACGGCGCGCGCAACGCGAGCCCCCTGCTGCGCCTTGCCGCGGCCCGACTCTCGGCTTCGCTTCCGCCACCGGAACGCATCGCCGTTGCGGGCCCGCTGCTCAGCGACTCGCTGCGAGCGGTCCGGCTGGAAGCCGCCAACGCGCTCGTCGACATTCCCGTCGCGCAGCTTCCCGCCGAGCTACAGGCGGTGTGGCGCCGCGCTGCCGACGAATACGTCGACGCCCAGAAGTACAACGCCGACCGGCCGGAATCGCGGACCAACCTCGGCACCTTCCATGCGCGGCTCGGCCGTTTCGACGAGGCGGAGGCCGAGTTCGTCGCGGCACGCAAGCTCGACCCGCGCTATGTCCCCGCCTATGTCAACAGCGCCGACGCGTACCGCCAGCAGGGCCGCGAAACGGACGCGATGCGAACACTGAAGGAGGGCGTCGCGCAGCAGCCGGTGAATGCGACGCTGCACCACGTGCTGGGGCTGGCTTATGCCCGTGCACAGCAGCGCGACACGGCACTGGTCGAATTCGCGCGCGCCGTGCAACTGGCGCCCGAAAATCCGCGCTACACCTACGTCTACGCGGTCGCGCTGAATTCGGTCGGACGTTCCGCCGACGCGACGCGAACGCTGCAGCGCGCGGCGCAACGCTGGCCCGCCGATCGCAACATCCTGTTCGCGCTGGCGGCGATGGAACGCGACGCCGGCCACAAGGATGAGGCGCGCAAGGCGGCGCAGGCGCTCGTTGCAGCCGACCCGGAGGATCGCGAGGCGCGCGCGCTGGTCGAGCAGCTCAAGTAGCGGACGTCCTCACCCTTCCGCGTCGAGCCCCGACTGCACCATGTCGGCGGCGCGCTGCAGCGCGCGCAGCTTGTTCAGCGTCTCCTGCCATTCGCCTTCGGGCGAGGAGTCGTGGACGATGCCGCCGCCCGCCTGCGCGTAGAGCACGCCGTCTTTCACGACCGCGGTGCGCAACGCGATCGCCGTGTCCATGTCGTCCTGGAAGCTGATGTAGCCGACCGCACCCGAATAGATTCCCCGCCGCGTCGGCTCCAGTTCGTCGATGATCTCCATCGCCCGCACTTTCGGCGCGCCGCTTACCGTGCCCGCGGGGAACGCTGCGCGCAGGACGTCGATGCTGGTCAACCCCGGCTTGAGCCGGCCCTCCACGTTCGACACGATGTGCATCACGTGCGAATAACGCTCGATCACCATGCGCTCGGAAACCTGCACGCTGCCGGTCTGCGCAACGCGACCGACGTCGTTGCGACCGAGATCGAGCAGCATCACGTGCTCGGCGATTTCCTTGGGATCGGCGAGCAGTTCCTTGGCCAGCGCCTCGTCGGCCGCGCGCGTCGCGCCGCGGGGGCGCGTCCCCGCGATCGGTCGCAGCGTGATGCTGTCCGCTTCCTTGCGCACCAGAATCTCGGGCGACGCGCCGACGACGTGGAAGTCCCCAAAGTCGTAGTAGAACATGTACGGCGACGGGTTGACCGAACGCAACGCGCGGTAGAGCTGCAATGGCGGCGCGGTGAAGGTGCGCCGCGTGCGCTGCGCAATCACCACCTGCATGATGTCGCCGGCCACGATGTACTCGCGCGAGCGCGCGACGGCGGCCTTGTAGGCGTCCGCGCCGAATTCACTCTCCGCGTGCGTGACCTCGCCCGCCGTCTGGTACGGGATCGAGACCGGGTCGCGCAACTTCCGCCGCAGCGCATCGAGCCGGTCATGCGCGTCGCGATAGGCGTGTACCTCTCCGGGATCGGCGTACACGATGAGCGAGATCTTGCCCGAAAGGTTGTCGACGACGGCGAGTTCCTCGGTAAGCAGCAGGAGGATGTCGGGGATGTCGGCCAGCGCCGGCGCCGTCGGCGGCGCGGTCGCTGCGAGCTTGGTCTCGATGTGGCGCACCGTGTCGTAGCCGAAGTAGCCGGCCAGACCGCCACAGAATCGCGGCAGACCCGGCTGCGGCGCCGCACGGTAGCGCCCCAGGAATTCGCCGATGAAGGCCAGCGGATCGCCATCGTGCCGTTCGACGACCCCGCCGTCGTTCTCGACTTCGATCTCACGACCGCGCGAGCGCAGGCGCAGCTTGGCGGGCAGGCCGATGAACGAGTAGCGCCCGAAGCGCTCGCCGCCCACCACCGATTCGAGAAGAAAGGTGTAGCGCCGGTTGGCGAGCTTGATGTAGAGCGAGAGAGGTGTATCGAGATCCGCGAAGGTCTCGAGTACGAGCGGTATGCGGTTAAACCCTCGCGCGGCGAGCGTGCTGAATTCGGCTTCGGTCATGATGCTCCAACCTTGTTCTCAACGTACGCACGGATGCAGGCGGCGCTTGCTGCGCGCGACGCCCAACGCGACTTACGCTTGGCGTCGCCAGCGCCAGTCGTTGCCGAGCCGCCATGCCCGGCAGTTGCGGTTGAGAGAGTCGAAGCTCATCGAATCGGATTCCAGGTTTGCAAGGGCGCGAACATCGCACCGGCCGAAATACTATACCACTGCAACTGGAATGCCTAGCAAGCCTCGATCGCCGCGCGCATCGCGGCAATGGTCGCTTTGTAGTCCTTTGTCCCGAAGATGGCCGAGCCGGCGACGAAGGTGTCGGCACCTGCCTTGGCGATGGCGGCAATGTTGTCGAGCTTGACGCCGCCATCGACTTCAAGCCGGATCTCGCGGCCCGTGCGCGCCGCGTGCGCATCGATGCGCGCACGGACCTGCGCAAGCTTGTTCAGCGCCTCGGGAATGAACGACTGCCCACCGAAGCCGGGATTCACCGACATGATCAGCACCAGGTCGAGTTTCTCGAGCACGTGGTCGAGGCAGCCAGCGGGCGTGGCGGGATTGAGTACCAGCCCGGCCCTGCAGCCGGAATCGTGAATGAGCGCGATCGTGCGGTCGACGTGCTCGGAGGCCTCCGGATGAAAGCTGATGATCGACGCGCCCGCCTTCGCGAAGTCCGGCACGATCCGGTCGACCGGCTTGACCATCAGGTGCACGTCGATCGGCACCGTCGCGATCGGCTTCAGCGCCTGACAGACGAGCGGGCCGATGGTGAGGTTTGGCACGTAGTGGTTGTCCATCACGTCGAAGTGGATCAGGTCGGCGCCGGCGGCAATGACTGCGCGCACTTCGTCGCCGAGGCGCGCAAAGTCCGCAGACAGGATCGACGGCGCAATCTGGCAGTTTCGCATCGCGTTATAATCCGGGCATCAAGAGTGAAGAGCGCGTCCGTGGCCGACAGCAAGAAGTACGAGATCACCGTCGCCCCCAAGGCGATCTACGTCGAGGACCAGTCGGATCCCTCGAAAGACCAGTACGTGTTCGCGTACACCATCACCCTCACCAACACGGGAAGCGTTCCGGCACAACTGATCAGCCGCCACTGGCTCATCACCGACGCCAACAGCAAGGTGATGGAGGTGAAGGGACTTGGCGTCATCGGACAGCAGCCCCTGCTCAAACCCGGTGAAAGCTTCGAGTATTCCAGTGGAACGCACCTTGAAACCGCCGTTGGGACGATGCGCGGGACCTACCAGATGATCGCCGAGGATGGCCATACCTTCGAGGCACCGATTCCGCTGTTCACGCTGTCGGTGCCGCGCGTTCTCCATTAGCGTTTCCGGTCCGGGTCGGGCTTCGCGTCGGTGGCCGTCTCGCCCGCCGTCGGATCGCGCTTGCGCTTGCCGCCGGTCGTGAACCAGACGATGAACACCGCGAGCAACAGCGCGACGCCAGCCTCGAGCAGTATCCATTCCATCGCCTCGCGCCTCCGCAAGATTGCCTTCGTCTCCGCCACGCTCGCCGTGACGGCGTGCGTCACGCCGCCCTCACCACCTGCACCTGCACCTGCCCCGCATCCGCCCGTAGCACCCGCGTCGGTGCAGCTGCGCGCGGTGAACTTCGGCGACCTGCCGGGCTGGAGCGACGACAGCCTGCTCGAGGCATGGCCGCCGTTCAGCGCGAGTTGCAGCGTCCTGCCGGCGCGGCCGATGAGCGCCGCGAACTGGACCGCCGTCTGCGCGGCCGCGACTGCGATCGACGGCCGCAACACGCTCGCGATCCGCACGTTCTTCGAGCAGCATTTTAGCCCATACCTGGTGCAAGCCGCGGATAGCGCAACGCAAGGGCTCGTTACGGGCTACTACGAGCCGCTGCTTCACGGCAGCCGCATGCGCGACGAACGCTACCGCTATCCGCTGTACGCGGCGCCCGACGACTTGCTCACGGTCGATCTGGCCGAACTCTATCCCGAGCTCAAGGATAAGCGCGTGCGCGCCCGCATCGATGGTAAGCGCGTAGTGCCGTACTGGCCGCGCGCCGATATCGAGGCCGGAAAGGCGGCGGTCGCAGGCAAAGAGTTGCTCTACGTCGACGATCCGGTCGAAGCGTTTTTTCTACAGATCCAGGGCTCCGGAAGAGTGCAGCTTCCCGATGGCAGAATCGTACGCGTCGGCTACGCCGATCAGAACGGGCAACCCTATCGCTCCATCGGACGCATTCTGGTCGAGCGCGGCGAACTGCCGCTGGAGAAGGCGTCGATGCAGGGCATCAAGCACTGGGCCCGCACTCACCCCGACGACCTGCCGGCGCTGCTCGCGGAAAATCCGAGCTATGTCTTTTTCCGTGAAGCGCCGCCAAATCCCGCGGCCGCAATCGACGGACCGCAGGGCGCATTGGGTGTCCCGCTTGCGGCGGGTCGCGCGATCGCCGTGGACCCGCGCTTCATTCCGCTCGGTGCGCCCGTGTTCGTCGCAACGACCTGGCCGCTGACGAGCCTGCCGCTGAATCGCCTCATGCTCGCGCAGGATACGGGGGGCGCGATCCGCGGGCCGCTGCGCGCGGACTGGTTCTGGGGTTTCGGCGAAGAAGCCGCACAACAGGCGGGACGCATGAAACAGCAGGGACAGCTGTGGCTGCTGTGGCCGAAGGGAATGCCGTTGCCCGCACTGTAAAGTCAGCTGCCCGGCACGCCGTAGATCGGCGAAAAGAACAGGTCCTTCCACGACGCCGGCTTCGCCTTGATCGTGCCTACACGCGACATAAACTCCGCGTATTTCATCGTGCCGTCGGGA
The DNA here is from genome assembly GCA_963821485.1 of uncultured beta proteobacterium. GTDB lineage: Bacteria > Pseudomonadota > Gammaproteobacteria > Burkholderiales > Casimicrobiaceae > PALSA-1003. The sequence continues at coordinate 242,028 of CAWGEB010000007.1, read as the reverse complement.
ACGGTCGAGAACCTCGAATTCGGATCGTTGAGGATCTTGACGATTTCATCCACGGTCGCCTTCTGCTTGCCGACCGTGATGTAGATCTCCGCCGCCTTCTTCTTGTCCTTGGCGATGAGTGCGTTGGCTTCGTTCATCGCGGCGATGAACGCCGCGGATACCTTCGGATTGGCTTCGTAGAACCTGCGCGTCGTATAGGTCATGTCGAGCGTGATGTTGCCCAGCAAGTCGACCGAATTGAATACGCGGTGGAGGCCCGGCGTGGAATCCTCGATATAGGAGAACGGCGGCGACGCCATGTGACTGTTGATCTCGCCCTTGCCGGAGAGCAGGACCGTCAACGCCTCCGGGTGCGGGAGCCCGACCGTGATCGGGTCGAGTTTCGAATAGTTGGCATCGCCGAATTCCTTGGCCACCGCCATGTGCAGAATCACCGCGGGCAGTGAAGTCTTGATGCCGGGGACGGCGATGCGGTCCTTGTCGGTGAAATCCTTCAGCGATTTCACGGCGGGATTGCGCGTCATCAGGTAAAGCGACGACGAACTCATTCCCGAGAGGCCGCGTATCTCGATCGCCGGATTGTCCTTCGCCTTGGCCCACAGCGTAAGAAAACCCGCCACGCCGATCGACGCGACGTCGAGCGCGCCCGACAGCATGGCGTCGTTGATGACGTTGCCGCCATCGAGGATCAGGTACGTCGCCTTGACATCACCGAGGCCTGCCGTCTTGGCCTGTTTCTCGAGCAACTTCTCGCTCTCCATCACCATCAGCGGCAGATAGAGCACGCTGAAACCGCGCGAAATACGTACCTCGGATACCTCGCCGCGCGCGCTGGCCACCGAAAAAGCTGCCAACGCAAGCGTCGCGAAAATTTGCACGATACGATGCTGCATCACTTCCTCCGTCGAAGGTCAGGTCGACGCCTCGAGCACGCCGTGCGCCTGCTGGTCGGCATGGTACGACGATCGAACCAGCGCGCCGACCGCCGCGTGCCTGAACCCGAGCGCGTAGGCCTCGCGCTCCAGCGCCGCGAACGCGTCGGGATGCACGTAGCGCAGCACCGGCAAGTGTCCGGCCGTCGGCTGGAGGTACTGGCCGATCGTCAGCATGTCGATATCGTGTGCGCGCATGTCGCGCATGACCGCAAGGATCTCGTCGTCGGTTTCACCCAGGCCCAGCATCAAACCCGACTTGGTGGGAATGCCGGGGAAGCGCGCCTTGAAACGCTTGAGCAGCGTCAGTGAATTGGCGTAGTCGGATCCCGGGCGCGCCTGCTTGTACAGGCGGGGCACCGTCTCGAGATTGTGATTCATGACGTCGGGAGGCGCCGCGGCGAGGATCTCGAGGGCGCGCTCGAGACGGCCGCGGAAATCCGGCACGAGTACCTCGATCTGCGTGGACGGCGACCGTTCCCGCACCGCGCGTATGCAATCGACGAAGTGCTGCGCGCCACCGTCGCGCAGGTCGTCGCGGTCGACGCTGGTGATCACGACGTACTTGAGCCGCAGCGCCGCGATCGTCTTCGCCAGATTGAGCGGCTCGGCCGCGTCCAGCGGCAGCGGACGCCCATGGCCGACATCGCAGAACGGGCAACGCCGCGTGCATATGTCGCCCATAATCATGAAGGTGGCGGTGCCTTTGCCGAAGCACTCGCCGATGTTCGGGCACGAGGCTTCCTCGCACACGGTATGCAGGTTGTGCTCGCGCAGGATCTCCTTGATTTCGTGGAAGCGCGGCGATGACGGCGCGCGCACGCGTATCCACTCGGGCTTCTTGAGACGCTCCGCGGCGACGACCTTGATGGGAATGCGCGCGGTCTTGTCGCCACCCTTGTGCTTGATGCCGGCGGCGTTCGCCGGCGTTGCGGACACAGGTGTCTCCGGCGCGCTCACGGTAGGACCGGCTCCTGCGAGCACGCGGGCCAGCTCCGGCGCAAGCCCGGCGCCAGCCTCGTGCACCGTGCAGACGACACCGAGATCGCGCAACTGCGTTACGGCAAGACCGCGATAGCCGCAGGGATCGATGTCAGAGAAAGGCGAAAGGTCCATGGCAACGTTGACCGATAAGCCATGATAGGTGCGTCCCCGGCTGACTTTCAGCCCGAGCGCCGCGATCTTGGCGTGGGCGCCACCTTGCATCGTGTAGACGCCAGGCGCGCCCGCTTTCGCGTAGGCGGCAATGCCCAGCGCATCGAGCCATCGTATCACGGCGCGCTCGAAACGGCGCACCGTGTCGCGGATGCCGAGCCCGGCACGCGCGAGATCGACGAGCGTATACGCGACGAGCTGACCCGGACCGTGATAAGTGACCTGTCCGCCGCGGTCGACCTTGATGGCCGCGATGCCGTTGTCGCGCAGCAGGTGCTCGCGGCGGCCGGCGAGTCCGAGCGTGTAGATCGGCGGGTGCTCGGTCAGCCAGATTTCATCGGGCGTGTCGGCCGTTCGCGCGGCGGTGAAATCGCGCATCGCCCGCCACGTCGGCTCGTAGTCCGCGATCCCCAGATGGCGAACCAGCGGACCGGCGACGGCGCGAGGCGTCACAGCACCATGACGACTTGCGGATGCGCCGACAGCTCCCGGTACAGCGAATCGAGCTGCTCGCGCGACGAAGCGTTGACCGTGCAGGTGAGCGACAGATAGTTGCCCAGCCGCGACGCGCGCATTTCCATCGAGGCGCTGTCGAAATCGGGAACGTGGCGCAGCACGACGTCGAGCACGGCCTGGGCGAAACCGTCCTGCGTCCGACCCATGATCTTGAGCGGGAACGCACACGGGAATTCGAGCAGGGTCTCGGCCACGGCGGTCGTCATCGTCCAAATATGGGGCTGGCGTGCAGCCATTCAACCCGGCAATCAGCGGGAATACATGAAGTCGCGCGTCAACGGATGCGGCAGGCGGCCGTCTGGGAACGGCTTGCCGGCGAGAAGCTGGAAAATCGACAGCCAGCCGCGGTCGAACGCATGCCCCGAGCCCGCGAGGTAAATGCGCCAGGTGCGGAACTTCTCCTCGCCGGCTTCGCGACGGGCGGCGTCGGCGTTGCGTTCGAGGCGGTCGACCCAGTGCCAGAGCGTGCGCGCATAGTGCTCGCGCAGCGGTTCTGCATCGATCAGTTCGAGACCGGTCGCCGGCGATGCCCTCGATCACCCGCGCCACATGCGCGAGCTGCCCGCCGGGGAAGACGTATTCCTCGACGAAATCACTGATGCCGCTGCCGAGGCTATCCACGCCGACCTGATTCAAGGTGATGCCGTGATTGAGCACCAGACCGCCCGGTTTCAGGATGGCGTGGATCTTGCCGAAGTAGCGTGGAAAGTTGCGGATGCCGACGTGCTCGAACATGCCGACGCTCGCGATCTTGTCGTAGGTCCTGTCCGCGGGCAGGTCGAGATAGTCACGCAATTCGACCTGCACCCGTCCCGCGAGGCCCAGCCTGTCGATCTCCGCGCGTACGTGCTCGTACTGATTGCGCGACAGTGTGATGCCGGTCGCATTGACGCCGTATTCCTTCGCGGCATGGAAGATCAGCCCGCCCCAGCCGCATCCGATGTCGAGCAGATCCTCGCCGGCGCGCAGCATCAACTTGCGGCAGATGTGATCGAGCTTCTGCGCTTGCGCGACGTCGAGCGAATCGGATTCGTGCCGGAAATAGGCGCACGAATACACCATGCGCTCGTCGAGCCAGAGCTTGTAGAACGCGTTCGAGACATCGTAGTGGTGTGCGATGTTGGGCTGGTTGCCGCGTCGCTGGTGCCACCACTGAATCGCCCGGGCGCGGGCCCGTTCGCGGCCGTGCTTCACGCTGCCGACCAGTGACTCGGCGATGTCGAGCATGCGCTGCGAGCCGCAGGAAAAATCCAGGTCGTCGCGGACGTAGGCACGCGCGAGCTTGCCGAACTCGGGCGAGGCCAGCGCACGCAGCCCGTTCCAGGTGCGCGCGTAGATGTCGACTTCGGTCGCCTCCGAGAGCGCGACGCGCCCGCCGTCGGGCAACACCAGCGCGACCGGTATGTTGCGACCGCCGTAGCGGTCGGCGACAATTCTGGAGAGCGAAGCCTTCATGGTCGATAGCGAGGAAGACGGACGCACCGGCAATGTGTAGTCTAGCGCCACGCCCTCGATTTTGACACCCCGGCGGGCCACCCCTAAGATGGGACGGCAATCCGCTTGCTGCGCACTCGTGCCGGCGGTCGATGCAGCCCATGCCTTCCGAGCGCGCACCGCAGCCACCCCTACCCGAGCGCCAGTTCCGCGACGTGCTGGGCCAGTTCGCCACGGGCGTCACCATCATCACCGCGCGGACCCGCGACGGCGCCTTCGTCGGATTCACCGCGAATTCGTTCAATTCGGTCTCGCTCGACCCGCCGCTGATCGTCTGGAGCCTTGCGCTGCGCTCGCGCAGCCTGGCGGTCTTCCAGGGCGCGGAGCGCTACGCGGTGAACGTTCTCGCACACGATCAGATCGAGCTGGCGCGACGCTTTTCGCGGCCGCATGCAGACAGGTTCGACGGCGTGCCGTTTCGCCTGGGGCTCGCCGCGGCGCCGCTGATCGAGGGCTGCGTCGCGTGGCTCGAGTGCCGCCATCACGCGCTGCATCCGGCCGGCGATCACATGCTGTTCATCGGCCAGGTCGATGCGTGCGCGCACCAGGCCGTCGCACCGCTGGTCTGGCACGGCGGCCGCTATCGTCTGAGCCGCGCGCATCCCGAAGCCTAGGGCCTCGCGCGGCCCAGCCGTCACGCCCGGCGCTTGCTCGCCTGGAACAGCGCGTACATCTTGCGAAAGACCGGTCCGGGCCTGCCGCCGGCGAACGGCTTGCCATCGAGCGTGGTGACCGCCAGCACTTCCTTGGTCGACGACGACAGCCACATTTCGTCGGCGCCGAGCGCCTCGGCGCGAGTCACCGGCCGCACCGTCAGCGCGAAACCGCCGTCGCGCGCCAGCTCGAAGGTCGCGTCGTAGGTGATTCCCGGCAGGATCAGATTGTCCTTGGGCGGCGCAACGATGACGCCGTCCTTCACGATCAGCACGTTCGACGCCGACGCCTCGGTCAGGTAGTCGTCGCGAAACAGCACCGATTCGACCGCCCCGGCCGCGACCGCGGCCTGGCGCGCCAGCACGTTGCCGAGCAGGGAAATCGTCTTCAGGTCGCAATGCAGCCAGCGCTGATCGGCGCCGGTGATCACCGCGACGCCGCGCTCGACCTGCTCCGCCGTGGGCAGCACCAGCGGATTGCTCATCATGAACACCGTGGGCGCGACGCCCGCCGGAAAGGCGTGATCGCGCTTGGCGACCCCGCGCGTCACCTGGAAGTACACGCCCTGATCGGCAAAGGGCATCCGCCCGATCAGGTCCCGGATGATGCCTTCCCAGTCGGCGACGCTGTGCGGATTGGCCAGCCCGATGCCGTCGAGGCTGCGCTGCAGGCGCGCCAGATGCTGGCGCATGCGGTACGGCTCGCGCTGGTACACGGGGATGAGTTCGTAGACACCGTCGCCGTAGATGAAGCCGCGATCGAGCACCGAGATCTTGGCCTCTTCGAGCGGAAGAAACTGGCCGTTGAGGTAGACCGTCATGCTCAATCGGCGCGTCATATCGCCCCGGCGCAGGCCGGGGCCCAATTCCAGTACTCGCAATCGGATGGCTGCTCGCTCGCGATGCCGATGTCAATCGCGGCCTGCCGGCGCTCTGACGATGCGTCACTTGACCACAGCCGCAAGGTATCCCAGGCGCGGCCGAACAGGTTTGCCAGCGGAACATCCGCCAGCGCCTGCAGCGGATATTCGCCGACTGCCTTGCCGTCGAGCGTCACGCGCACGACGCCGACGCGCTGCCCGCGCGTCACCGGCGCGACCAGCGGCTCGACCGCCTCCATCGACAGCTTCAGCTTCTGCGCCTGGCCCTTGGGCAACGTCAGGTACTGATCCGCGACAAAGCCCGCCGCAACCGAGTCGGTCGCGCCTTTCCATACGCGCAGCGTATTGATCGTCTGTCCGTTCTGGTACATCTGCACGGTGTCGTAGAACTGGAAGCCGAAGTTCAGCAGCTTCTGCGCCTCGATGGCGCGCGACGCATCCGACGCGGCGCCGAGAACGACCGTGAGCAGTCGGCGCGGTCCGCGCTTGGCCGACGCGATCAGGCAATAGCCGGCGGCGTCGGTATTGCCCGTCTTCATGCCGTCGACGTAGGGATCGCTCCACAGCAGCCGGTTGCGATTCGGCTGCGTGATGTTGTTGTAGCGATACTCCTTGATCGAATACAGCGCATAGTATTCGGGGAAGTCGCGGATGATCGCGGCCGCCAGCAGCGCGAGATCGTTCGCGGTCGACACCTGTTGCGGTGCGGGCAACCCGGTCGCCGTCGCGAAACGCGTGTTCTTCATGCCCAGCCGCGCGGCTTCCTTGTTCATGCGCTCGACAAACGCCTCCTCCGAGCCGGCCGATGTCTCGGCCAGCGCGATCGCGGCGTCGTTGCCCGACTGCACGATCATCCCGTGCAGCAATTCGTCGACGCTCACGGCTTTCTTGGGCTCGATGAACATGCGCGAGCCCTCCGCGCGCCATGCCCTGGTGGACACGGTGACCATTTGCGACGGCACGAGGTCCTTGTCCTTGAGCGCACGAAAGATCAGGTACGCGGTCATCAGCTTGGTCAGCGATGCGGGTTCGCGCGCCTCGTCGGCGTTTTGCGCGACCAGCGTCTGGCCGCTCAGCACGTCGACGAGGAGATAGGCCTTGGCGGCGATGGCGGGCGGGGGAACCGGCGCCGATACAACCAGATCGGCCGCGCCGGATGCAACGCTGCCGATAGCGGCGGCCAGCAAGGCAATGCATGGCGTCAACCAGCGCGAGAGGGGCGGTGCGGACAGAGGGAACATCGGGACGCGATACGAAGTGCCGGGAAAGTGCCCAGGAACGTCTCGATTGTACCGCGCAGGCAAACGCGACCTGCTGATGCGCCGTCACCGCCCGAGGAATTCGAAGCCGATGTCGGGCCGCCCGCCCGACACGATATCGGCCAGCGCCTTGCCCGATCCGGCCGCCATCGTCCAGCCCAGCGTGCCGTGCCCGGTATTGAGGTAGAGATTCGGATACCGCGTCCTGCCGATCAGCGGCACGCCGGAAGGCGTCGCCGGTCGCAGCCCGGCCCAATACTCCGCACGCGACCCATCGATAGCCCCGCCGAACCAGTCCACCGCGCGTCGCGTCAGCGCTTCGCAGCGAACACGATTCAGATCGAGCTTGTACCCGGACAGTTCCGCCGTTCCGGCAACGCGGAGCCGGTCGCCCAGCCGGGTGAATACGATCTTCTTCGCATCGTCGGTGATGCTTCCGAGCGGAACCGCGTCCGGTTCGAGGATGGGAATCGTCGCCGAATAGCCCTTCGCCGGGTAGACGAGCGCCGGCACACCCAACGGAGCCAGCAGCAGCGGCGTGTAACTGCCGAGGCAGATCACGAAGGCGTCCGCCGCGAGGTCTTGCTCGTGCCCCTGGCGGTCGACGGTACGCACGCCGGCAATCCGGTTCCCGTCCTGCGTAAGCGATTCGACGCGAACATCGTAGCGAAAGCTGACGCCGCGCCGTGCGGCAAGTGCCGCGAGTTCCTGCGTGAACTTGCGCGCGTCGCCGGTCTCGTCGGTCGCGGTGTAGGTACCACCGGCGATCCAGTCGCGGCGAGGGCGAAGCGCGGGCTCGATCGCGACGCATTGCTCGGCGGTCTTGACCTCGCGAGCGACGCCGTAGCGGCGCACCAATGCCGCGGCTTTCACTGCCGACGCGAAGCCGGCGGCGTCGGTGTAGACCTGCAGAATGCCGCGCTGCAGGTCGTCATAGTGCATGCCGGTCGCGACGCGCAGTTCGCGCAGAACCTCGCCGGAATACTTGCTGATGGCCAGGATCTGCTGCATGTTGCGCCGCGTTCGCGCGGGCAGGCACTCGAGCAGGAACGCAGCGCCCCATCGCCATTGGCGCGGATCCAGCGTCGGCCGGAACAGCAGCGGCGCATCGGGTTGAGACAGCCATTTCAGGATCTGGAGCGGAGCGGTTGGCGCTGCCCACGGTTCGACATGCGAGACCGAAATCTGCCCGCCGTTGGCAAACGATGTTTCCATCGCCGCGGCGCTTTGCCGCTCGATGACCGTGACGTCGTGGCCGCGCTCGCGCAGGAACCAGGCCGTGGTCGTGCCGATGACGCCGGCTCCCAGAACGACGACATTCATTCCGCGTATGCCGCCACCGGAATGCAGGAGCAGGACAGATTGCGATCGCCGTAGACATTGTCGGCGCGCGCGACCGGCGGCCAGTACTTGTTGGCGCGCAGCGCCGGCAGGGGATACGCCGCCTGCTCGCGCGAATAGCCGTGATGCCAGTCCGCGGCAAGCAGCGCCTCCGCCGTGTGCGGCGCGTTCTTGAGCGCGTTGTCGGACCGATCCATGCGCCCCTGCTCGATCGCGCGGATTTCCTCGCGAATGCCGATCATGGCGTCGACGAACCGGTCCAGTTCGGCCTTGGACTCGCTTTCGGTCGGTTCGATCATCAGCGTGCCGGCGACCGGGAAACTCATCGTCGGCGCGTGAAAGCCATAGTCGATGAGACGCTTGGCGACGTCGTCGACTGTGACATCGCTGCTCTCCTTCAACGGCCGCAGGTCGAGGATGCACTCGTGCGCCACCAGTCCATCCGGGCCCGAGTAGAGCACCGGATAATGAGGCGCGAGGCGACGCGCGACGTAGTTGGCGGCGAGTATCGCCGACTCGGTCGCGGCCTTGAGCCCTTCGGCACCCATCATCGTGATGTACATCCACGAAATCGGGAGGATGCTGGCGCTGCCGTATGGCGCCGCGGATACCGGACCGATCGCCTCGGCCTTGGCGTCGGCCTTCGCGCCCAGCGCGCGGTGCCCGGGCAGGAATTTCGCCAGATGCGCGCCGACGGCGACCGGTCCGACGCCGGGTCCGCCCCCGCCGTGAGGTATGCAGAACGTCTTGTGCAGATTCAGGTGCGAAACATCCGCGCCGAATGCGCCGGGCGCGGCGAGCCCGACCAGCGCATTGAGGTTCGCGCCGTCGACGTAGACCTGTCCGCCGCTGGCGTGCACGATCTCGCAGATATCGCGAATGCCCGCTTCGAAGACTCCGTGCGTCGACGGGTAGGTGACCATGATCGCCGCAAGCTCCGTGCGATGCGCTTCCGCCTTGGACCGCAGATCCCCGAGATCGACGTTGCCGCCGTCGTCGCAAGCGACGACCACCACCTTCATGCCGGCCATGTGTGCCGAGGCCGGATTGGTGCCGTGCGCCGACGCAGGTATCAGGCAGACGTTGCGGTGTCCTTCGCCGCGCGACGCGTGGTACGCGCGGATGATCAGCAGTCCCGCATATTCTCCCTGCGAGCCCGCGTTGGGCTGCAGCGACACGGCGGCATAGCCGGTGGCGGCACATAGCATCGCTTCGAGTTCGCCGATCATTTCGCGATAGCCGACCGACTGGTTCGCGGGCGCAAACGGGTGCACCTGCCCGAACTCCCGCCACGTCACCGGGAACATCTCGCTGGCCGCATTGAGCTTCATCGTGCACGAGCCCAGCGGAATCATCGCGCGGTCCAGCGCGATGTCCTTGTCGGCGAGCCGGCGCAGGTAGCGCATCATCTCGGTTTCGGAGTGATAGCGGTTGAAGGTCGGATGGGTGAGGAATGCCGACGTGCGCGCGAGGCTCGCTGCGAAGCCATCCTCGGCTCCCGACTCGATGCCATCGAAGTCCGGCAACGCGACGCCTGCCGGGGCGCAGATCGACCACAGGAGCTTCACATCGTCGCGGGTCGACGTCTCGTCGAGCGACATGCCGAGGTGTTCGCCGTCGATGCGGCGCAGATTGACGTCGCGGGCAACCGCAGCTTCGTGAACCGCTGACGTACGCTCGCCCGTGTTCAGCGTCAGCGTGTCGAAGTAGGTCTCGTTCACCACCGCGAGTCCAAGCTTCTTCAGGCCCGCCGCGAGGACGGCGGCTAGGCGATGCACGCGCAAGGCGATCGTCGCCAGGCCACGCGGTCCGTGATAGACCGCATACATGCTCGCCATCACCGCGAGCAATACCTGCGCCGTGCAGATGTTCGAGGTCGCCTTCTCGCGCCGGATATGCTGTTCGCGCGTCTGCAGCGCGAGGCGGTAGGTCGGCTGGCCCGCCGCGTCGATGGTCACGCCCACCAGCCGGCCGGGCAGGCTTCTCTTGAATTCGTCACGCGTCGCGAGAAACGCCGCATGCGGGCCACCGAAACCGATCGGCACGCCGAAGCGCTGACTGGACCCGACTGCGACGTCGGCACCCCAGTCACCCGGCGGCGCGAACAGCGTCAACGCGAGCAGATCGGTGGCGCAGACGACCAGCGCGCCTCGCGCATGCAGCGCGTCGGTGATTGCGCGATAGTCGCCGACCTCGCCGTACACTGCCGGATACTGCAACAGCGCGGCGAAGCAATCGCAGTCGCGAGCAGCCTCGGCGGGACCGACCACGACGCTGATCCCAAGCGGCGCCGCACGCGTCCTGACGACGTCGCGCGTTTGCGGCAGCACTCCGTCCGCGACGTAGAAAACGGTACTCTTGTTCCTGCCGACGCGCTGGCACAGCGTCATGGCTTCCGCTGCGGCGGTCGCCTCGTCGAGCATCGACGCGTTAGCGACCGCGAATCCGGTCAGGTCGCAGACCATCGTCTGGAAGTTGACCAGCGCCTCAAGGCGCCCCTGTGAGATCTCCGGCTGGTAGGGCGTATACGCCGTGTACCACGCCGGATTCTCGAGCACGTTGCGCTGGATCACCGCGGGCGTCAGCGTGCCGTAATAGCCCTGCCCGATGAACGAACGTGGAACACGGTTCTTGCGTGCGATCGCCTTGAGCGCGTCGAGTGCTTCCTGCTCGCCCTTCGCGGGCGCCAGCGCCAAGGGGCGCGTCAGGCGGATCGAGGGCGGCACGATCGCGTCGATCATGGCGGCGCGCGACGCGAAGCCCAGCACCTTAAGCATTTGCGCCTGGTCGGCGTCTGTCGTACCGATGTGCCGGTCAACGAAGTCGCCGTGCTGCTCGAGTTCTCCGAGGGAGCGGCGCGAAGTCGGTTGCAGTTCATTCATTTTCATGTGGCATCACGCCTCGCCGACGCTTGCGGTGTAGGCCGCGGCATCGAGCAGCTTGTCCATGTCCTTGAGGTTCGCCGGCTTGAGCTTGTACAGCCAGCTGGCGTATGCGTCGGCGTTCACCGCTTCCGGTGTTTCGGCGACGGCGGTGTTGGCGGCGACGACCGTCCCCGCAACCGGCGCGTAGATATCGGATGCGGCCTTCACCGATTCCACCACCGCACAGACTTCTCCATCCTTCACCACGCGCCCCTGCGCCGGCAGTTCGATGAACACGAGATCGCCGAGCGCCTGCTGGGCGTGGTCGGTGATGCCGACCGTCAGCGTCCCATCGTCTTCCGTACGGATCCACTCGTGGCTGGCGGTATACCTCAGGTTGGCGGGAACCTTCATGCGTGAGTCTCCGGTGGTTTCATGCGACGAGAATCTTGCCGAGTCGAACGAACGGCGGCTTCACCACGCGCGCGGCAAGCTGCTTGTCTCGGACCTCGGCGCGGACGATGTCGCCCGGCGCAAACCCGATCGGCAGCCGCGCAAGCGCAATCGATGCGCCGAGCGTTGGAGAAAATGTGCCACTGGTGATTTCGCCGTCGCCGCGCTCGCCGCGCACCCGCTGGTGGCCGCGCAGCACGCCGCCTTGGTCGAGAAGAATAAGGCCGACCTGCTGGCGCTGCGGCGGTTTGGCGAGGAGCGCTGGCTTGCCCACGAAATCGCGCGGGCTCGCAACGTCGACCGTCCACGCGAGACCGGACTCCAGCGGGTTCACGCCTTCGTCCATGTCCTGGCCGTAGAGGTTCATGCCGGCCTCGAGTCGCAGCGTGTCGCGCGCCCCCAGGCCGCAGGGGCGCACACCCGCAGCCACCAGAGCGTTCCACAATTCACCCGCACGCGACGCGGGAAGGATGATCTCGAAGCCGTCTTCGCCGGTGTAGCCGGTGCGCGCGATGAAAAACTCGCCGCATTCGGACGCCGTGAATGGCTTCAGCACTTCCGTCGCGGCGCGGCTGTCGGGCAACGCCTGCCAGACGCGCTCGCGCGCACCGGGCCCCTGCACCGCGATCATGGCCAGGTCGCGTCGCGGCAGGAGCGAGACTTGCGGCGTGCGCTCCGCGAGAAGACCCCGCAGCCACGCGATGTCCTTGTCGGCGGTGCCCGCATTGACGACCAGCCGGAACCAGTCTTCGGAAAGAAAGTAGACGATCAGATCGTCGAGCACGCCGCCATCGGGCGCAAGCAGGCACGAGTAGAGCGCCTTCCCGGATGCTTTCAGCTTGTCGACGTTGTTCGCGAGCGCGTAGCGCAGGAAATCGCGTGCGCCCGATCCGCGCAGATCGACCGTGAGCATGTGCGACACGTCGAACATGCCCGCATCGCGACGCACCGCGTGATGCTCCTCGATCTGCGACCCGTAGTTGACGGGCATGTCCCACCCGCCAAAATCGACCATCTTGGCACCGGCGGCGCGGTGAATGGCGTTGAGCGGGGTTTGCTTGAGCACTGCGTCCCTCAGGTTGCGCAACAAAAAGGGCGATGTCGATTGCTCGACATTGCCCCATCTGTCCTTTTACCTGAGAGATTACGGAACGCGCGCCGCTTCGACTCGCGTCCGGTGCCCCTTCGGTGGGTCGCCCGGCTCGAGGCCGTGCAACCGCTCTCCAGATCGTTTCTTGCCGTCCGCGCAGTCCTTCTGCCTGAGCGATTGCGGGAGTTGCGCCTTCGGCGGCAGCCAGCAGGTCGCCGGCCGCGCTCTCCTGCACGGACGAACCAAGGCTACAGGTCGCGTCTGGCAATGTCAAAGATGCGATTGTCGTGGTGGGAGGCTCGCTCGCTGCCTCTTTTGTACCACCGTCGGAGATTCAGGCAAGTCGTGTCGGCAGCAGCCGCAACTTGCCAGCGCGCGGCCCCCTCGCTGCGGGCTCGCGCTCGCGGCCTCCTTGACCATCGAATGAACACTTGGCGGGAGCGTGTCGGCCGACTTGCGTCGACTCGCCTCGCGGTCGGCTCCGAACCGTCCACCCAATTCAACACATCGCGTGGTCGCCGACTACTCCGCCTCCGGGGTCGGATCCCCACTCGCTGCTCTCGCGGGGCCCCTCCTCCACCCTTCGGCGTCCTATCCCCACTACGCGTGGGGCCCCTCGCTGCGGGCTCGCGCTCGCGGCCTCCTTGACCATCGGATGAACACTTGGCGGGAGCGCGTCGGCCGCCTTGCGTCGACTCGCCTCGCGCGATCCCCGCGCTACGCGTGGGGCCCCTCGCTGCGGGCTCGCGCTCGCGGCCTCCTTGACCATCGGATGAACACTTGGCGGGAGCGCGTCGGCCGCCTTGCGTCGACTCGCCTCGCGCGATCCCCGCGCTACGCGTGGGGCCCCTCGCTGCGGGCTCGCGCTCGCGGCCTCCTTGACCATCGGATGAACACTTGGCGGGAGCGCGTCGGCCGCCTTGCGTCGACTCGCCTCGCGCGATCCCCGCGCTACGCGTGGGGCCCCTCGCTGCGGGCTCGCGCCGCTACTTCTTCAGTGTAAGAATCCAGGTGACGAGTTCCTTGATATCCGCCTCGGGAACCTGGGCGTTCGGCGGCATGGGAATCTGGCCCCAGACGCCGACGCCGCCCTTCTTCACCTTGTCGGTCAACTTGGTGAGGGCATCCTTGTCGCCCTTGTACTTGGCGGCGACGTCCACGTACGGCGGCCCGATGAGCTTCTTGTCGATGGTGTGGCAGGCCGCGCAGCCGTCCTTTTTCATCATCGCCTCGGCGCCGGCGTTGTCGAGCGCGGCGCTGGCGCTGCTGGCCACGAGCAATCCCGCGGCAATTCCAAGACATTGGCGTTTCATGCAATCTCCAAAAGCGGTGAGTAAGCCGGGCGCCATCGTACCGGAATGGCGCTGGCGGCGCTACCCGCTGCGGTCAGAACGCGCCTGCTCGTTCCGTGTCGAGCGCCGCGTCGACGGCGGCTGGACTCGATAACGGAGGCAGGCATGCCGCCCCCGTGCATACCCACGCCGATGCTGTTCCCGGCGCACCGGCATGCGGCTTGGCGAGCGCTCCGGGTAAAGCTGGCTGTGCCGACACGTCGAGCACGGCCAGCGCGGGTCGATAGCGGCGCTGGATCGACCGTTGCCAGTCGGCGCAGGTGGCGATGTCGCCCTGCAGCAGCACGGTCGTCGGCGGTCGCAGACAAGCTTCCAGCGCGACCACCAGTGACGCGAAGCCCGACGGCTGTGCCACGAGCTCCGGCGCGAAGAGGCGGACGCTGCGTTCCGCCGCGCTCAGGTATCGCGGCTCGCCGAGCCAGTGCCCGAGGACGAGCAGTGCCTGCGCGGCGACGCCGTTGCCGGCCGGCGTGGCGTTGTCGTGGCCGGACTTGCCGCGATGGATCAGCGCCTCGTGGTCGTGACTGGTAAAGAAGAAGCCGCCGCTGGCGCGGTCCTCGAACCGCTCGAGCAACGCGTCGGCCAGCTCGATCGCCCACGCTAGATCCTGCGGCCGGAACTCGGTCTGCATCAATTCGAGCATCGCCGCCAATAGATACGCGTGATCGTCCAAATACGCGTTCAGGTGCGCCTGGCCGTCCTTGTACGTGGCCAGCAGACGTCCCTCACGCCATAGCGTTGCGCGCAGGAAGTCGGCGGCCTGCTGTGCGCTCTTCAGCCACGTCGGTTCGTCGAGCACGCGCGCTCCATGGGCCAGCGCGCCGATCATCAGCGCGTTCCACGAGGTGAGCAGTTTGTCGTCGCGCGCCGGACGCACGCGCCGCGTGCGCGCGGCGAGGAGCTTCGCCCGCCCGGCCGCGATCCGTGTGCCGGCCAGCTTCGGGTCGATGCGCAATTCGTGCGCAAGCTCGGCGAGCGGGACCGTGACGCGCAGGTTCCACGCGGCGTGCTCGAAGTTCGGCGGGCGGTCGAGCCCCCAGTGTCGCGCGGCGACCGCGTACTCGTCCGCGTCGAGCAGCGCTTGGACCTCGTGAACTGTCCATACGTAGTACTTGCCCTCCTCGTGCTCGCTGTCGGCATCGAGGCTCGAGCAAAAGCCGCCCTTGGGCGATCGCATCTCGGACAATGTCCACGCGGCAATGTCGCGCGCCGTGTCCGCGAACAATGCCTCGCCGGTCGCCTGCCAGGCGTCCGCGTACAGCGCCAGCAGTTGCGCGTTGTCGTAGAGCATTTTCTCGAAATGCGGAATCGTCCATTCGGCATCGACGCTGTAGCGACAGAAGCCGCCGGCGAGTTGGTCGTGAATGCCGCCTTCCGCCATGCGGACGAGCGTCAGGCGCGCAATCTCGAGCGCTCGCGCGTCGCCCGAGGCGGCAAATTGGCGCAGGCAAAAGTCGAGATCGGTCGCGTGCGGAAACTTCGGCGCCTGGCCGAAACCGCCGTGCACGGGATCGAAGGCGCGCGTCAGCGCCGCGAGCAGCGCTCGCGCGGCATCCGCCGGCAGCGCACCCTCGTCCGCGACCGGCTCCGGATTGGTCGATGCCAACGCCTGCCGGAGCCGCGCATTCTGCTCCGCGATCGCACCACCCTGTTCGCGGTACGCGGCAGCGACTCGCGGCAGCAGGTCGGCGAAGCCGGGCATGCCGTAACGCGGCGCTTTGGGGAAATAGGTGCCTCCGAAAAACGGTTCCTGTTCCGGCGTCAGGAACATCGTCAACGGCCAGCCGCCGTTGCGCCGCGTCAGGACGGCGTGCGCGGCCTGGTAGATCTGATCGAGATCGGGTCGCTCCTCGCGATCGACCTTGATGTTCACGTACAGTTCGTTCATCAGCGCGGCGACGTCCGCGTCCTCGAACGACTCGTGTGCCATCACGTGGCACCAGTGGCAGGCGGAATAGCCGATCGACAGCAGGATCGGCTTGCGCTCGCGCTTCGCGCGCTCCAGCGCCTCCTCGCCCCACGGGTACCAGTCGACCGGATTGTCGGCGTGCTGTTGCAAATAGGGGCTGGTCTCGCGCCCCAGGCGGTTAGGCAAGGCGCAGCTTAGACGGCGGTTTCCTCGAACGCGAGGCGCTCGAAGTCCGTGCCGCGCTGTAGCAGTCGCGTCAGCCGATAGCGGCGCTCCGCTCCGGACGCAAGCGAGCGTAGGACACGACCGGCGCTGAAGGTGCGCGGCGGAACGACCAGGCTCGGTTTCTCGTCCGGCGTCAGGCCGAGCAGGATCGTGGGAAACGGGGTTTCCTCGACAAGCATCGTCGTCAATCCGCGCACGGCGGTCGCGGTGGGAGCGCCGGCCCACAACTTCATTGTCAGGGCGAGATCGCCGTGACTGTCGAGCGCAACGCGGGTCACGTATCCGCAACGCACACGCTCTTCGTCGCGCACGACGACGAGTTGATCGAGGTGCCAGCGATGCTGGCCGGAGCCGACGCGGCGGACGTTGGCGCCGTTCCAGTCGTAACTACCTTGCCAGCGCTCCCAGGTCCAGGTCTTCTCGGCTTCTTCCTTGTTCCGGTCGTAGTCGGTCAACGCACCAAGCGTCGCCAGGTGTTGCGTTCCCTGATAGGACATGCGCCCGAGCAGGTCCTGGCTGTTGAAGGTGCGGCCCGCGACGCGAAAATAGGCGGCGCCGATGCCGCCGACGCACAGTTCGAGACCCGACTGCGACTCCGTGCCGCCGCGCCTGAGCGGCAGCGCATACCAGCGCGAGTCCAAGTGCGCGAGAAGCGCGGTGCACGCGTCGACGGCAACGTCGTGGCCTAGCTGAAGCTCTGCCGGGTTGGCGCCGCTGCCCAGCCGTTTCAGGCGGCCGCGCACGCTGGTCGCGAGCTTCGCCGGGTAACCATAGCGTGTGCCTTCCCCCGGGTGACGCGGGCCCGTTGGCCCCAGCCACGCACCGACGGCGGCATCGAGGTCGATAGTGATCACCGGGCCCTCGGTCTCGCGCTGCTGGGTGTACGGAAACACCTTGCGCGCCCACATCGCGAGCCAGCGATCGGTCAATTCGATCTGTCGCACCGACATCGCACAAGGATCGGCCATATCGAGCAGCAATGCGTGGCAGTAGGTCGAGTAGCACGATACGCCGACTGCATTCGGCATCAGCTCGTCGGTGACCGCCGTGACCGCGCACTCGAGTATCTCGGCCAGACGGTAGTACGCGTGCAATTCCTGCCACACCGCGGGCGCCGGGATGTGGCGGGCAAGGCCGTGGACCAGGATGATCTGCTTGCCCACCCACAGCCCGCGTTGCAGCACCTTCGCCTTCACCCCCTGCAGATCGGGGTCGTTCTCGAGCAGCGGCTTCAAGCACGCCGAGTACTGACTCCACAGCGCCTGCCAAAGCGCCAGCGCCTGCAGGAATGCTTCGCGCTCCCGGTCCGCCGCCGGCTGGGGCTTGCCGGCATAGCGGCGGGCCAGTTCGGTGTGCAGGAACATCACCGGCTCGCGCATTACTTCGGCGATGCGCGCGCGCTCCCGGGGCGCGAAGTCGGCTTCGGACAGTCGCTTCAACTGCCCGATCACAGCGTCGTAGTGCCGGGGAATGTTGGTAAGGGGCAGCGCGCGCAGCCACGCAGCGCAACCTTCGGCGTCCGCGAATGCGAGCGATTCCGCCCCTTGCTGGGTCTGCGTCTGCGTCAGCGTGAATTCGTTGGTCGTCGCCATGTCGCTGCCGACGTCCGGGACGTGGGCGCGTCGCCAGCACGTGTCCCGAACGGGATTTGGTTATAGCACAAGTCACCCCCGGCACGGCTTGCCGCCCGACGTGCCGGGCCATTTGCGGGTGCGACCGGCGGCCGGCATGTCAACGTGAATATTCAACATGTGCAGCACAGAATCCGCCGCCGCGCGGCGGCGGCTCCGCGCGGACAATGGCTTCCATGGGCGCAGAGTTCGCGTCCGAGACGCAGCAGCGAGGGCATCATGGACGGAAGCACAGAAAGGCGAGTTTCACGCAAGGTACGCACGGGCCGGGCGCGCTGGATCCCATGCCCGTCGCACGATCTCGTGAGCGAGGACCCACATCGCCTGGAAATGCGTTCCGACTTCGCGTTGCGCTTCCACCAGCCGTTGCCTCCAACCCGCGCTGCGCGCCCTTCGCGCAGTCGCGGGATCTTTTTGCCGGCGGCTGATCCGGTGCCGGCGAAGAGGGCATGGCGCAAGCGGCACATATCGATCGTTGCACTTGCAGTGATGGTCGTGGCCATGGCCTCGGCGCTGATCCTCGGCGCGCCGCCCGCGATCCTGGGCGCCACGGGCATGTACAACCCCGGCCCGGCGATCGTCGGTGCCGCATCGGTGCCCCCGGCATTCGTCGAACCCTCCCCATCGCGCTGAGAGTTCCCGCTCAGACCAGGACGCGCTCGATGCCTCCGCGCGTGGCGCGTTCGACATAGCTCGACAACCAGTCCTCTCCGAGGATGTGGCGCGCAATCTCGACGACGATGTAATCGGCCTGGGTGCCGGCATCGACGTCGAAACGTGACAAGCCTTGCAGGCACGATGGACACGAAGTGAGGACCTTGATCGGTCCGGCAAAGCCGTCGCCACGTAGTTGCGCCGCACCGTCGCGCATCTCCTGTTCCTTACGAAAGCGAACTTGCGTGGAGATGTCCGGTCGCGTCGTGGCCAGCGTGCCCGATTCGCCGCAACAGCGATCGTTGAGCGCGACCAGGGTTCCCATCAATTCGTTGACCACTTTCAGCGGCTGGTAGGTCTTCATCGGCGTGTGACACGGGTCGTGATACATGTAGCGGACCCCCTGCAGGCCGTCGAGCCGCACCCCCTGCTCCAGCAGGTATTCGTGGATGTCGAGCAGCCTGCACCCGGGAAAGATCTTCTCGAATTCGTACTTCTGCAGCTGGTCCATGCAGGTGCCGCAGGAAACGATGACCGTCCTGATGTCCAGGTAGTTGAGCGTATTGGCGACGCGGTGGAACAGGACCCGGTTGTCGGTGATGATTTCCTGGCCTTTGTCGTGGTTGCCCGCCGCCGTCTGCGGGTAACCGCAGCACAGGTACCCCGGCGGCAGGACGCATTGCGCACCGACGTGGTAGAGCATCGCCTGCGTCGCGAGCCCCACCTGCGAGAACAGCCGTTCGGAGCCGCAGCCCGGGAAGTAGAACACCGCGTCGGAGTCTTCCGCAGGCCGCGCGGGATTGCGGATGATCGGAACGACCGTCGGATCCTCGATGTCGAGCAGCGCGCGTGCGGTCCGCTTGGGCAGGCCGCCGGGCATCGGCTTGTTGATGAAGTGGAGGATCTGCGCCCTGATCGGCGCCGTGCCCAGCGTCGCCGGGGGCCGTGCCGTCTGCCGCTGCACCAGTCCCAGCCGCCGCCCGGTGCCATGCGCAAGCCGCTGCAGCTTGTAGCCCCAGTCGATCATCAGCTTCTTCGTGAGCTTGATCGTCGTCGGATCGGTGGCGTTCAGGAAGAACATCGCGGCCGTAGTACCTAAGTTGAATTTGCGGTGCCCCTGCTCGCGCAGCAGATTGCGCATCGCCATGGACACGTTGCCGAAATCGATGTCGACCGGACACGGGTTCACGCACTTGTGGCAGACAGTACAGTGGTCGGCCACGTCGGAGAATTCGTCGAAGTGGCGCAGGCTGATGCCGCGGCGAGTCTGTTCTTCATAGAGGAAGGCTTCGATCAACAGTGACGTGGCGAGGATCTTGTTGCGCGGGCTGTAGAGCAGATTCGCCCGCGGCACGTGCGTCGCGCACACGGGCTTGCACTTGCCGCAACGCAGGCAGTCCTTGATCGAGTCGGCGATCCCGCCGATCTCCGATTGCTCGAGGATCAGGCTCTCCGCGCCGAGCAGATTGAAGCTCGGCGTGTAGGCCAGGGCAAGGTCGGCACCCGGCAAGAGCTTGCCGCGGTTGAAGTGGCCTTCGGGATCGATCCTGCGCTTGTATTCGACGAAGGGAGCGATTTCCTCTGCGGTCAGGTACTCGAGCTTGGTGATGCCGATGCCGTGCTCGCCGGAGATGACGCCATCGAGCCGGCGCGCCAGCGCCATGATACGGGCGACTGCGGCGTGCGCCTGCTGCAGCATCGCGTAATTGTCGGAATTCACCGGGATGTTGCTGTGCACGTTGCCGTCGCCGGCGTGCATGTGCAACGCCACGAATACACGCCCGCGCAGCACTTCGCGCTGCGCATCGAGGCAGCGCTTGATGACGGGCGCGAAAGCGATGCCTGCGAAGATTTCTTCCAGCGGCGCCTTGATCTCGGTCTTCCACGACACCACCGTCGAGTGGTCCTGCAGCGCCGGGAAGGTCTGCTCGATGCGATCGAGCAGGTCCTGCCACCGGGCGCGCGCCGCGGCGACGACCGTGCGCGCTTCGTCGAGCTTCGCGGCCAGGGCTTCCGGCGGCGGCAGCTCCTCGGCATGCACACCCCATAAGCCCGAAGGCAAAGGCTCGCCGAATGCGGACTCCAGTGCGTCGCAAAGCGCCAGCTTGTTGGCGATCGACAGCTCGATGTTGATCCGTTCGACACCGTCGGTGTAGTCGCCGAGGCGATCGAGCGGGATCACGACGTCTTCATTGATCTTGAACGCGTTGGTGTGCGAAGCGATCGCCGCAGTCCGGGCACGGTCGAGCCAGAACTTCTTGCGCGTCTCTGCCGAGGTCGCCACGAAGCCTTCGGCGCCGCGCGCGTTGCACAGGCGCACAACCTCGGATGCGGCGCGCGCGACCGCGTCCTCGTGCTCACCGACGATGTCGCCGATCAGGACCATTTTCGGACGCCCGTGGCGTCTGGCCTTGGTCGCGTAGCCGACCGCCTTGACGTAGCGCTCGTCAAGGTGTTCGAGGCCGGCGAGGATCGCCCCTCCCGGGCGCTGGTCGAGGTAGTGCTTGA
Source organism: uncultured beta proteobacterium (assembly GCA_963821485.1). GTDB lineage: Bacteria > Pseudomonadota > Gammaproteobacteria > Burkholderiales > Casimicrobiaceae > PALSA-1003. The sequence continues at coordinate 221,111 of CAWGEB010000007.1, read as the reverse complement.
TCTCGACGATCGCCGGCGTCGAGTCGCGCACCTGCCCGAAGAATTCCAGGCACACGGTGCGGATCGCCGGCGGCATCCGGTGCAGGATGAAGCGTGCCGACGTGATGATGCCGTCGCAGCCCTCCTTCTGGATCCCCGGTAGCCCGGCAAGGAACTTGTCGGTGACATCCTTGCCCAGGCCGGTCTTGCGGAAAGTCGCGCCCGGGATCACCAGGGTCTCGCGACGCTGCAGCTTGCCGAATCCGCCCTTGGCGTCCGCCGCGTGGTACGCGAGGTCGAAGCTCGCGGCATCGACGTCGTGGATCTTGCCGAGGTTATGGTCACGCCGCGTGACCTCGAGCCAGCCGGCGTCAGGCGTCACCATGCGCCACGAGGCCAGATTGTCCAGTGCCGTGCCCCACAGCACCGCCTTCTTGCCACCCGCGTTCATTGCGACGTTGCCGCCGATGCACGACGCGTCCGCCGATGTCGGATCGACCGCGAAGACGAGGCCCACGCGATCGGCCGCGTCCATGACGCGCCGGGTAACGACGCCGGCACCGGCATCGATCGTCGGTGTCGAGTCGGTGCGCCCCGGCAGCACGACGCGCTCGACGGCCGACAGGCGTTCCAGCTTCTCGGTGTTGATCACTGCCGAGCGCCGGTCGAGCGGGATCGCGCCGCCCGTGTATCCCGTGCCGCCGCCGCGAGGAATGATCGTGAGCCCGAGTTCGATGCAGCCGCGCACCAGGCCAGGAACTTCGGCTTCCGTGTCCGGATGGAGCACGAGAAAGGGGTATTCGACTCGCCAATCGGTAGCATCGGTCACGTGCGACACGCGCGCCAGGCCGTCGAAGGCGATGTTGTCCCGGTGCGTGTGGCGATTCAGCAAGCGCAACGCACGCCGACGCAGTTCCGCGGTCGTGCGAAAGGAATCGGCGAACGCGTCGACCGCGGCGCGTGCGCGCTCGAGCAAGCGGGCCACCTTGGCGTCGAGCTCGACGTCGGCGTCGGCGCGTCGCCGCTTGTCGATCTCTCCGAGTCGGTGCCGGAGCGCGGTGACCAGCAGCCCGCGCCGTTTCGGATTGTCGAGCAGATCGTCCTGCAGGTACGGATTACGCTCGACGACCCAGATATCGCCGAGTACCTCGAACAGCATGCGCGCCGACCTGCCGGTTCGGCGCTCGCCCCGCAACGCCTCGAGCAGCCGCCACATCTCCACCCCGAGCAGCCGGATCACGATCTCGCGGTCGGAGAACGAGGTGTAGTTGTACGGGATCTCGCGCAGTCGCGGCGCCGTCGCCGAAGCGTCGGTTGCGCGGTCGAGCGCGTCCGCATTGGCGTTCATGATCGGAGCGATTTTACCGCATTGCAGCATAGGGGCCGGCGGCGCTCACGCCATCCACAACACCGCGGCCTCTTCAGCGATCAACGAAGTACAAGCCTCAGCGTGTCGGCCGCCTGCGTCGACTCGCCACGCGCGATCCCCACGCTTTGCGTGGGGCCCGAGCTGCGGGCTCGCGCCGCTACTGCCGAGGCGTACGTTCGTTGCGGCGCGGCGCCGGCTCGAAATTGCTGCGGAACGGATTGATGTCGATGCCGCCGCGGCGCAGGAAGCGGGCGTACACCGTGAGTTGTTCCGGCCTGCAGCGCAGGCCGATGTCGATGAACATGCGCTCAACGCAGGTTTCGTGAAATGCCGCATGCCTCCGGTACGAGATGAAATACTTGAGCAGCGCGGTGCGATCGATCCGTGGTCCGCGATAGCGCACGAGGACGTCGGCATAGTCGGGTTGCCCGGTCACCGGGCAGTTCGACCGGAACAACGCCGTGCGCAGCGATTCCTCGGCGAAGCGGGTACCGCGCGCGAGCAGCGTCGCGTCGGGCGCATACGCGTCGACGACGACGTTGCGTCCATCGACCGACTCGCCCGCCAGTTCGGCGATACGCATCGCGGCAGGCGAAGGCAGGAGTGAAACGTCCACCGGCGCGGCGCAGATCTTCGACAGATCGCCGGCGATCCGTTGTTTCAGTTCGTCGATCGTGTTCACGCGCTCCTGCGCGAACGAGCCCAGATACAACTTCAAGGATTTGGATTCGACGATCGCGGGCGACTCGGCGCCGATGCGAATCTCGGCAACGGCAACCACGGGCTTGCCCCGGCGGTCGAGCCAGGAGAGCTCGTGCGCGGTCCAGATGTCGACGCCGGAGAAGGGCAGCGGCGAGGCGATTCCCAGTTCTGCGCGTTGCGCCAACCGCTCGATCGGAAACAGGAGCGAGGCGTCATAGCGATCCGGATACGCGGTTGGCTTGCCCAGCGAGGATGCTTCGGGCCTCAACGTCGGCTTCCGTCGCGCGGGTTCGCAAGCAAGCGAAAGAATATCGGGACCACTCGGCAATCAGTCGTGCAAGTATAGCGCTCAGGGTGCTGCGGCCGCGATGTCATGTGGGGCCCAGCCCGAGCGCAACGTCGCGGCAGGAGCTGCGGACCAGGGCATCTCGCCATGCGGCATACCAATCGGCAGGCGCGGCCGAGGGCGACGGATGCGCCGGCACGATCGCACGCTGCGCGGCGTCCCAGCAGAACGCGTGCGACGGCGCGAAGCCGGGCTGCGCGCGTCCTGCTTCGACCGCCGGCCAGGCCTGCGCCAAGGGATACCGCCGCAATGCGTCGACCAATCCGCGCGCAATGTGCGAGGGCCATTGCGGAAGGTCTCCCGGCGTCTGCACCACGAGGCGCATTGACAGCGGTGCCGGTTGCGCCGGGGGAGAAATCAACCCCCCTTGAGCATTGCGACCAAACGGCACGCGGCCAAGCCGATCGGGCACCACGACGATGCCATAGCCACCGTCCGGGATCGTCTGTGCCGCCGTGGGCAGGGCCTTCACCAAGGCCGCGGCCTGCACGCCCGCCTCGCTCCAGGAAGCGATCGCCGCGCGCAACAAAGTCGCCTGCGCAGTCACGAGGGCAAGTGCCAGCAGGCCGACAACGACGGGCGCGCGGCTGCGATCGTGCTTTGGCATCGCGCACGAGACAGCAACGAGCAATGCAAGCAGTGCGGCGGTGGTATAGAACAGGCGCCCTCCCTCGCCGTCGGGTGCCAGCACGGACAGGTGCGGCAGCAGCAGGACCACCGACAACAACGCCGTGGCGCCGATCGCCAGCCACGACGCGCGCACGTCATGAAGACGAGTGCTGGCCACCGCGCCGCGCCCCAGGAGGCCGGCGAGCGCGGCAAGGAACACTGTACGCGCGAGTGGGTCCGGCAGCGCAGCCTCGAGCCAGTTGCCAGTCGACGCGAGCGTTCGCAGCCAGTCGCCGCGCAGGAGCGCCGCAAGTGGCGTCGTGTCAGGATAGACGCGAAAGGGCGAGCCGAACAAAATCGCGCGCAAGACGAAATATCCTGCGCCCAGGATCAGCCACGGTGCGGCGGCGAGCACCCCACGACCGATTGCAGCCGCGGCCCCTTCGCGCCAGCGCTGCGCGACGGCGACCGCGAGCACGAACACCGGCAGCAGCGCGGCGGACTCCTTGCTCGCGAACGCGCACAGCGCAGCAGCGATTGCCGCGACGCCCCAAAGATCGAACCAGCGCCGCGAACGCTGAAAACACCAGACCGTGACCAGCATGAAAAGCGTGGCGAGTAGATCGTAGCGTCCGGACACCCAAGCAACTGCCTCGACATTGGTCGGAAACAGAAGAAAGACCGTTGCCGCCAGCGCGGGTCCGAAAATCGTCTCGAGCCTCCCGATCGCGTCGCCGAGCCGCTGCGCGATGGCGAATACCACGAGTCCGGCCAGAAGATGCAACACCAGATTGGTCACGCGCCACGCGAACGGGTCCGCAGCCGCGAGCACATAGTTGACGCCGAAGCTCGCCATCGGCAACGGCCGGTAGTAATGGCTTGGTGCGTCGAGCCCCGAATAGAACTTCGCCGCCAATGCGGAAACGAGGCGGCCTTCCTTCTGCCATGCACCTAGTGCGTCCAGCACGCTGTAATCGTCGCTGAGCAGGCCGCCAGACAATGTTGGCAAGTAGAACGCTGCGCAGACGATGAACGGCGCGATCGCGACGCTCGCTCGCGCGAGCCGAAGCGCCGTGCCGGTGCCGCGGCGCATCTAGCGCACCGCGGGCACCAGCCGGCGACGATCAATTTCGGTACGCACGCCAGCGGTGTTGACAACAAAGGTGTACACATCGACCGCGCCGCGGTCAAACAGGTGTGATGGCAGCTGCGCGACAAAGCCGGCGCGCGCCGTCTGCGGATAGCTCGGGAAATAGAGTGCCAGCGACTCGCCGCGCGCTCCTTTGTAGGGTAAGCCAAGTTCGGCTGTGATGACTGCACCGTGCTCGCTCGCGATCTCCACCGCGGCCACACCCAGCGGATCGAGCGCCCAGCCAGCGATCTCCACCGGACCTCCGGGCACAACGTTTTGCAACGGTCGATCGACGACGCCGATCGCCATTGGGATCCTGGCCATCACGTAGTGCAGTGGCCACTGCAGGGGCACTGCGATGCTTAGGGCACACATTGCGAAACCCATCGCGGCAAGTGGAACGGAAAGCCGCGCTTGCCCGTCGACAAGTACCAGCAGCGGCGCGAACAACGCAGCGATCAACAGCACGGCAACCGCCAGCAGGCTCGTCGCCGCAAGCTGCGCGTGACGCGACACTTCGACGTATCCATCACCCCCGATCGCGGTCGCGATCGCGTACCAGGCGGTCGCGGTAAGTGCGAAAATCGCCAGCGAAAGCGGAGCGCGCCGCTGGAGTGTCAGCGCCACCAGCGACACCATCGCGCTGACCGCCAGCAGCGCCAGAGACGCCGTAAGCAGCAGCAGGAAAACGGGCGGGGGAAGTGCGGTGACTTGGGGCGCAATGCTGGAGGCGGCCACGCCGGCGACACCCTGCGCCGCGTCGACGCCCTCAAAGTTGCGCCCCTCCACCGCGCCCATGTAACCGAGGCGCCAATCCTGCAACTGCGGCATGCCCCGGAGCGCGGCCCGCAGCAGTGTCGTCGGCTCAGTGATCAGAAGGAGCGCCTGCCGGCTGCGCCGAATCGTCAGCGCTTCCGGACAGGTCTCCTGCAGCGATTCACCCATTTGCACATACCACGTTGCGCCACTCGATCGCAGGCAGCGCTCGGGCAAGCCGAGCCGATGCGCGGTCAACGTCGGGTCCAGCGACGCTGGCAGGATCGCGCCCAGGACCGCATCGACGTTGTTCGCAGCTGCGATCTTCGAATTCCGATCGACGAAACCGACTTGAATTAGGGGAATCGCAATCACGATCGCGACGATAGCGAGCGCGGCGCGCGGCGCGGGCCGCCAGAGTGACAGCATCGCAGGCAACGCAAGCACTGCTGGTAGGAGCACGTGCTGCTGGCGCGATAGCCCAAGACCGGCGAGGCTCAGCGCAAACGCGGCGACAAGCCCGGTCGATGGTGGCGTGGATAGCCTGTCTCTCGCGCCAAGCACGACCAGCAGAACGATGGCCGCGTAGGCGAAGAATACCGCCGCAAACTCGGTGTAAAGCGTGTTCAGCCACAGTGCATTTAACGGATCGCAGACGACGACCGCGAACAGCATGGCATGCGCCAGCATCCACGCCGGTCGATGTCGCAAGGACACGGCAAAGACGAGGGCGAGCCCGACGAGCAGCGTCGCCTTGGTGGCCCCGATCCAGCGCAGGTCGACCGCGCTCCCGGGCGAAGTAAATACACGCACGGGCGCAACAAAGACGAGCTCGCTGCTGAGGTAGCATCCGCTGGAAGCCCCCTCGAAACGCACGTAGCGCGAAAGGGGAGCCTGTGGATGCGCCGCGAATCTGGCCGGCTCCGGCAGGTCCGGCCATAGTCCGATGCACGCGGAAACCCTCGCCATATCGAACTGGTTGGCAAAACCCAGCATCGGCGACGCACCGACCACTGCAGCAAGGCGCCAGGCCCCGGCGGCGATCAACGCGAAGGCGAGGAGCGCCACGAAACGAAGGCGCTCAGGCATGATGATGCGTGGCAAATTCGGAAACCATGAAGGCAGCAGCGCCGCGCACAAACGGCGCGGCGAATTGAACGCGATGATTATGCATTATTGGCGGACGCTGCGACCGCAGCAATGGGTGAAGAACGCCTTTGTCTGGGCTGGCTTCCTGTTTGCGCGCGAATGGCATGACTTCGCCCTCGCAAGCCACGTTGCCGCCGCGTTCGCGGCATTCTGTCTGGTCGCAAGCGCCGTGTATGTCGGCAACGACTGGATCGACCGCGACGACGACCGTGCGCACGCGGTCAAGCGCGATAGGCCCATCGCCGCAGGTCGCATTCGCGGCACTGGTGCCGCGTTGACGAGCCTCGTGCTCATCGTCGCCGGATTCGCGCTCGCTGGGTGGGTCGGCGTTGAGCTGTCTGCCGTTCTGGCCGCCTATGTGGCCTTGAACGCCGCCTACTCACTCGGTCTTAAGCGCATGGTCATCGTCGATGTCTTCGCGGTCGCCTTGGGCTTTCTGCTGCGAATTCTTGCCGGGACGGTCGGCGTCGGAATCGCGCCATCGCCGTGGCTGTTGATGTGCGGTCTGATGCTTACGCTGCTGCTCGGCTTTGGCAAGCGCCATGCCGAGCTCGCGTCCGCACCAGCGGATGCAGGTCGCAGCGTGCTCGCGAGTTATTCGACCACACTGCTCGATCGACTCATTACCGTGTGCGCCAGCGGCACGCTGGTCTCGTATAGCCTATACACGATCAGCCCGCAAACGATCGCCCTGCACGGTAGCGCGAACCTCGTCTACACGGTACCGATCGTCAGCTACGCGCTGTTTCGTTACCTGTATCTGCTCGACCGCCGGCATGCGGCCGAAGACCCGGCGCGGATGATGCTTTCCGATGGTCATCTTCTCGGCGCCGCGCTGGCATGGATGGCGACTGTCATCTGGATTCTTCATTAGCGATTCTCCGTACCGACCGCGCACCGCTCATGAGCGATCGAGACGGCGATAGCCAATCGCCTCAGCAAGATGGCTCGCGGCAATGGCTTCCGCAGCGGCGAGATCGGCGATCGTGCGTGCAACCTTGAGGATCCGGTGGTAGGCCCGCGCGGACAGCGATAGCCGAGCGAACGCGTTCTTCAGCAGCGCAGTGCCCTGGGCGTCCGGCGCGCACAGCCGCTCGACGTCCCCGGTCGACAGCCATGCGTTGGGCATGCCCTGCCGCAGTCGCTGCCGCATCGCCGCCGCGGCGACGCGGCCGCGCACGACGGCACTGCAATCGCCATCTGCGGACCCGTCGCGCGGGGGCGGCAGCGCATCAGCGTTTAGCGCCGGGACTTCGATCTGCAGGTCGATGCGATCGAGCAGCGGTCCGGAGATACGCGCGCGGTAGCGCGCGATATGGTCCGGGGTGCAGCGGCACTTGCCGCTCGCGTGGCCCAGATAGCCGCAGGGGCATGGATTCATCGCCGCGACCAACTGGAATCGCGCCGGGAAGCTCGCCTGTCGCGCCGCGCGCGAAATGTGGATCTGGCCCGACTCGAGCGGCTCGCGCAGCACTTCGAGCACCCGGCGATCCCATTCCGGGAGTTCGTCGAGAAACAGCACGCCGTGGTGCGCCAGCGAAATCTCACCCGGCCGCGGATCGCTGCCCCCGCCGACCAGCGCCACCGCCGACGCGGTGTGGTGCGGCGCGCGGTAGGGGCGACGCAGCCAGTCCGCCGGGCGAAAGGCCCCGGTCAGCGAGCGGATCGCCGCGCTCTCGAGCGCTTCTTCTTCTGCGAGCGGCGGTAACAACCCCGGCAGTCGCTGCGCGAGCATCGACTTGCCGGTGCCGGGAGGACCCAGCATCAGCAGGCTGTGGCCGCCGGCCGCGACGACTTCGAGCGCGCGCTTCGCGAACGCCTGCCCGCGGACATCGCTGAGGTCCGGAAAATCGCCGACCGACGCCGCGTCCTGCGTGCCGCAACGCGGCAGCGCCTCGCGTCCGGCGACGTGTGCGCACACCGCCAGCAGATGAGCGGCAGGATGCACCACGGCATCGCGCACCAGCGCCGCTTCGCACGCGCTGGCCACCGGCAGCACGAATGCGCGTCCTTCGCGATGCGCCTTGAGTGTCATCGCCAACGCGCCGCGGATCGGCCGCAGCTCGCCAGTCAGCGCGAGTTCGCCCGCGAACTCGTGTGCGGCAAAAGCTGTCGCGGGGATCTGTCCCGTCGCCGCGAGGATCCCCAGCGCGATCGGCAGATCGAAGCGCCCCGACTCCTTGGGTAGGTCGGCCGGGGCCAGGTTCACGGTAATCCTGCGTGCCGGAAACTCGAAGCGTGAGTTCTGTAGCGCCGCACGCACCCGGTCGCGGCTTTCCTTGACCTCGGTCTCCGGCAGGCCAACGAGATTGAACGCGGGCAAACCTCCGGCCAGGTGCACCTCGACGGTCACCGGCGGTGCGTCGAAGCCTGATAGCGCGCGCGAATGCAGGACGGCGACTGGCATGGGGCGGTGCTCGGAATAGGCGCCGCCGAGAGTATGTCCGATCGCTGCGGGAAATGACCTCAGACCGATGGATGACCCGCAGCACCGGGGGATCACAACGTTCCGGCGCAGCCGACGCTGGCGCAACTTTGCGCTCACCGCAGCAACACGAATCGAAACGGGTGCTGCTAGCCCTTCGGCGCGCGCTCGGCCATGCGCGCTTCGAGTTCGGCAACGCGCGCCGCCAAGGCCTCGAGCTTTTCGCGTGTGCGGAGCAGCACCTGCGCCTGCAACTCGAACTCGGCCCGAGGCACCATATCGAGCCGGCCGAGCGCGCTACCGAGCAAAGCGCGGACGTTCTTGTCGATGTCGCGGGCGGGGCTCGCGGCAACCGCATCGCTGATGCGGGCCCCGATCTGTTCGATGAATTTCGCGCGGGTCATCGGTTTCTTCGCATAAGGGGTCCTTCAGTCTAGCAAACGATCGCTAGGATGCGGGCCGGAACGCCTTGCCGACACGCACTTTCAATCGCCCCAATGCTGGGCGAGCGCTCGTCAGCACGCACAACAATGGTGCTTTGTTTGGGTGCGGCGCAGCACTTCGGACTCGGCTGACGTGATGTAACTATATGAATAACATAAATATTTCTGTCTGGCATGCGTTGTGCTGACAATCCGTCGCCTAGCCACGCATTCATTCAGTCAAAGGAACCCGCCATGAAAAATACAAAACGCCTCGCCTCCCTATTCACCGCGATTGCAGCCCTTGTTCTCGCCAGCGGTGCGAGCGCCCAAACCGCGGCCCCCGCCCCTGCGGCGGCGCCGGCCGCTGCAGAGGCGAAGCCACCCGAGCCGCCGTACACGCTGACGGGCAACTTCGGCATCTACAGCCAGTACATCTTCCGCGGCCTCACCCAGACCGACGAAAAGCCTGCGTTCCAGGGCGGCTTCGACTTTACGCACGAGAGCGGCTTCTACCTCGGTACGTGGGGATCGAACATCAGCTGGATAAGCGACGCCGGAGCCTGCAACCACGGCTGCAGCCTCGAGTGGGACTTCTACGGCGGCTGGCGCCACACGTGGAATGAAGACTGGGGCCTCGACCTCGGCGTACTCCAGTACTGGTACCCGGGCAGCTACAACCCCGGCTTCTCGAGCGCCAATACGACCGAGCTCTACATCGCGGGTTCGTGGAAGTGGCTCTCACTCAAGTTTTCCGACAGCGTCGCCAGCAAGACCTTCGGCACACCCAACTCGCGCGGCACCTGGTATCTGGACCTGACGGCGGCCTTCCCGCTGACGGAACAGTGGACGCTGATCGGGCATGTCGGCCGGCAGGAGTATCACGGCAACAACAACGGCGTCGACAACAGCGTCCTCAACTACACGGACTACAAAGCCGGGGTGACGTACACCTTCGCGGGCAACTGGACGGTTGGTGGCTACTGGACCGACACCAACGCCAACAGCTCGGTGTACACGTTCGCCGGAAAGAACATCGGCCGGTCGACCGGAACCGCTTTCATCCAGAAGACTTTCTAGCCCCACAGGGGGCAGGTCTTTCACCACTACACCCGCAACAAGCGAGGGAAACATGAAACTGGTAACCGCAATCATCAAGCCGTTCAAGCTCGACGAGGTCCGCGAAGCCCTGTCGGCCATCGGTGTTCAGGGGATCACCGTGACGGAAGTGAAGGGCTTCGGACGGCAAAAGGGGCACACCGAGTTGTACCGAGGTGCTGAATACGTCGTTGACTTCCTGCCCAAGGTGAAGATCGAGGCCGCGATCAAGAGCGAGTTGCTCGACCGCGTCATCGAAGCGATCGAAAAGGCAGCGAACACCGGCAAGATCGGCGACGGCAAGGTATTCGTCTTCGACCTCGAACAAGTCGTACGCATCCGGACCGGCGAGACCGGTGCCGATGCCCTCTAAGGGGAACACCATGAAGCGATTGTTGACGTTAATCGCGCTTGTCGGCGCCTTCGGTACATGCAGCCTGGCCGGCGCCCAAGACAAGGCTGCGCCGACGGACGCGAGCAAGGCTGCGGCAGCGCCCGCGGCCGCAGCCCCAGCTGCTGCACCGGCGGCAACCGGAGCGGCCCCAGCGGCCGCCGACGCGAAGCCTGCGGAAGCGCCGCCCGCACCGACGACGCCACAACTCGTCGCCGCCGACAAGATCAACGCCGGTGACACGGCGTGGATGCTGGCGTCGACTGCGCTGGTGCTGATGATGACGATTCCAGGTCTCGCGCTGTTCTACGCCGGCATGGTGCGCAAGAAAAACATCCTGGCGACGCTGATGCAGAGCTTCGCGATCACCTGCCTGGTCACGGTGCTGTGGGTGGTCATCGGGTATTCACTGGCCTTCATGCCCGGGGGGTCGATCATCGGCAGCCTGGATCGACTGTTCCTCAACGGCATGTTGTTCCAGAAGGAGGCCGGCAAGCTCACGGTGTCGCACCTGGCGCTTACGATTCCTGAGTCTGTGTACATGATGTTCCAGATGACGTTCGCGATCATCACGCCGGCACTGATCTGCGGCGGGTTTGCAGACCGGATGAAATTCTCGGCCATGCTCTGGTTCATGGGGATCTGGTCGGTCGTCATCTATGCGCCGATCGCGCACATGATGTGGGAGCCCTCGGGTTACTGGGCGGCTGCGGGCGTGCTCGATTTCGCGGGCGGTACCGTCGTGCACATCAACGCCGGTATCGCGGCGCTGGTATGCGCGCTGGTGCTCGGCAAGCGCATCGGCTACGGCAAGGAATCGATGATGCCGTCCAACCTGACTTTGACCATCATCGGCGCTTCGCTGCTGTGGGTCGGCTGGTTCGGCTTCAACGCCGGTTCCGCGACCGCGTCGGATGGACGCGCCGGCATGGCCATGGTCGTGACGCAACTCGCGACCGCCGTAGCCGCGCTCGCGTGGATGATCACCGAGTGGATGGCCAAGGGCAAGCCGTCGGTCCTGGGCATCGCGTCGGGCGCGGTCGCCGGACTGGTGGCGATCACCCCGGCCTCCGGTTTCGTCGGCGTCACCGGCGCGTTCGTCATCGGCATCGCCGCCGGCGTCTTGTGCTTCTTCGCCGCGACCACGGTGAAGAAGGCGTTCGGCTACGACGATTCGCTCGACGCCTTCGGCGTGCACTGCATCGGCGGTATCATCGGTGCGCTGCTGACGGGTGTGTTCAACGTCAAGGAAATCAGCGGCGCCGACGCCAGCATGACCGTTCAATTCGGTGCGGTCGCGACAACGCTGGTCTACAGCGGTGTTGGCAGCTTCATCATCCTCAAGGTCATCGACATGGTCATCGGCCTGCGCGTCTCCGAGGAAGAGGAACGCGAGGGCCTGGATGTCAGTCTCCACGGCGAGCGTGTGGAGTAGGCCGCGCAAGCGAAGTTTGGTCTAGTTTCTCCTCAGTGGCTTTCGGGGCGCCCCAAGCGCCCCGTTTTTTTTAGCGTTTCGTCTTCTTCTTCGCCCGCGGATGGGTGCGGTCATAGGTCTTGGCCAGCGCCTGAAAATCGAGATGCGTGTAGATCTGCGTGCTGGCGATGCTCGCGTGGCCCAGCAGCTCCTGCACCGCGCGCAGGTCGCCCGACGACTGCAGCACGTGCGATGCAAACGAGTGTCGCAGCATGTGCGGGTGGACGTGACGCGAGAGCCCGCGCTTGATCGCCCACGCCGCCAGACGTTGCTGGATCGCGCGCGGCGTCAGGCGGCGACCGTTTCGGCTGAGGAATACGGCGCATTCGTCAGCCTTCGACAGCGCCGGCCGCCGCGAGAGCCACGTGCGCAGCGCCTCGCGCGCGGGCGCGCCGACCGGAACGATCCGCTCCTTGGCTCCCTTGCCCCACACCCGTACCTCCCCCGCGGCCAGGTCGAGCGCCGCGACGTCGAGGCCGGCCAGTTCGGACACCCGCAGCCCGGACGAATATGCGAGTTCGAACAGCGCACGGTCGCGCAGGGTGAGCGAGTCGTCGCCTTCGATCGCCACCAGTTGCACGGCTTCGTCGGGTGAAAGTGCGGCCGGCAGCCGGCGCGGGGATTTCGGCGCTCGCAGCCCGGCGCAGGGGTTGTCCTTGAGCCCCGGATCGCGGTCGATCGCAAAGCGATAGAACGCGCGCCACGCAGAGAGCATCCGGGCGAGGCTGCTGCCGGAGAGCCCGCGAGCATGCAGGGTTGCAAGATGGCGGCGGATCTCGCGCGACGAGAGCCCTCCCAGCGCGACATCGCCGGCAAGCGCCTGCAGCGCGACGATGTCGCGCAGATACGCGGCTCGCGTGTGCGCGGGACGCGTCGCGAGGTGCCGCTGCCATGCCGCGAGCGTCGGGTCCGCGACACCCACGGATCAGCCTTGCGGAAGGAACCGAGCGGTGGCCACGCTTGCAAGTTCCGCCAGCCGCGTCAGATACATGGTCCCCATGCCCGGGTAGAACCGGGCGGGGTCGTCGCTCGCCAGCGCGAGCAGCCCGAAGGTCTGATGGGTGCGCAGCGGCAGGAACGCGAAGGACGCGAGCGCGGAGGCGCCTTCGAACCAGTCGCGGGATTCGAAAGGTGCCTGCGCACCGCAGTACGGCGAGCCGAGCGTTCCGGCGTAATCGCGCAGCTCCTGGCTGGTCGCCGCGAGTTCGGGCAGATAGGACTGCTCCGGAACCTTGCCCCAGAGCCGCAGCGCGACTTGCGGCACCTGGAAGTCGTCCAGGAGGCTGTGATACAGCACACCCAACGTCGTCTCGAGATCCATGGCGGAAAACAGCGCCAGCGTCGAACGATGCAGCTTCTCGCTGACCGCATCGTTCTCGCCGCCGAACTGGATGAGTTCCCGCAGCTTCGTTTCGATCTGACCGTTCTTCTCGCGCAGCGTGACGATCTGCCTTTCGGCGATCGGAATCGCGTGCCCGCCGTGCGGGTGCGGCACGTAGATCTCGGACAGCATATCGGCGTATTCGCCGAAGAACTCGGGGTGCTGCTGCAAATATTCGGCGACCGCGTTGGCATCCATCAGTTCATCCCCATCAGTTCAAACCCGCGATTCACGCTCATCCAACGGACAGTTCCCATTCGCCTTCGAACGCTGTTTCCGCCGGACCCGTCATCATGACCGGCGCGCCCGCGCCGGCCCATGCGATCCCAAGCACGCCGCCGTGCGTCGCCACGCGCACCGGCGAGGCGAGCAACTCACGTCGAATTCCGGTCGCGACCGCGGCGCATGCGCCGGTGCCGCACGCGAGCGTCTCGCCGGCGCCCCGCTCCCACACGCGCAAACGAATGTTAGCGCGATCGACGACCTGCATGTAGCCTGCGTTCGCGCCCTGTGGAAAGCGTTCGTGGCGCTCGATGAGCGGTCCTTCGCTTCGAACCGGAGCGGCGTCGACATCGGCGACCACCTGAACCGCGTGTGGATTGCCCATCGACACCGCGGTGATGGCGACCGAGCGGCCCGCCACGTCGAGGGGCTGCACCAGTGCGTCGCTGTCGCTGAGGAAGGGGACCTCCGCCGGTGAAAAGCGCGGGGCGCCCATGTCGACCGTCACCTGACCATCCGGCTGCAGCGTAGGTTCGATCACGCCACCGAGCGTCTCGACACGGATGGCGCGCTTGGAAGTCAAGCCGCGACTGCGGACGAAGTGCACGAAACAGCGCGCCCCGTTGCCGCATTGTTCGACCTCGCCGCCATCGGCGTTGAATATGCGGTAGCGAAAATCAACATCCGGGCGCGTCGCGGCTTCCACCAGCAGGACCTGGTCGCAGCCCACGCCGAAATGCCGGTCCGCGATGCGCCGGATCTCCGCCGGTGCGAGTGCGACGTGCTCGCGCACGCCATCGAACACGACAAAATCGTTGCCGAGTCCCTGCATTTTCGAAAAGCGCACGCGACGGGTCACTGCGGGCGCGAGCCGTATGCCCGGTCGAATGGTGCGACGGCGATGCGCCCCTTGCGCGCGAACGGCAACGCGGTTCCGTCGGTCAGAGTGACCGTTCCCTTCATGGCGTAGTCGACCGGCAGCTGCGAGGCGATCGACATCAGCGCGGTAGCCACCGCCGCCATGTCGACCCGTCCGGCCAGTTCGACCTTTGCCTCGCCGCGTGGTGGCAGTGAGTCCACGCGAACGCTGCGGCTGGTCGCTGCGGATCGGCCGTCGACGTAGACATCGAACTCAACCCTGTCCACAGGCAGTGCAAAGGCATTGGGATTGAAGACCCGCAGGCCGATCGCAAGCTCGGCTTTGCCCTCGGCGATGCGCAAGATGCGAAGCGACTCCAGCGTGACCTCGGGCGACTCGAACTGGTTTCCGTAGGGAACGCAGGCCGCGGCGAGCAACAGCACGGCGATCAACGCACCGCGCACGGAAGGCCCGCGCGCAATCCCTCGTCGGTAACTCATGCCACCACCGTTGCGTAATCGGGCTGGGGATCGCGCTGCGGGATCGGCTCAGACATTGAAACGAAAATGCATCACATCGCCGTCCTTGACCACGTAATCACGGCCTTCCAGTCGCATCTTACCGGCTTCCTTCGCGCCCTGCTCTCCCTTGCACGCGACGAAATCCGCGAACGCGATCACCTCCGCGCGGATGAACCCTTTTTCGAAATCGGTATGAATCGCGCCTGCGGCCTGCGGCGCGGTGCTGCCATGGCGGATCGTCCAGGCTCGCACTTCCTTCGGTCCGGCGGTGAAATACGTGTCCAGTCCGAGCAGCCTGTATCCCGCGTGTATGAGCCGGTCGAGTCCAGCTTCGGACAACCCCATGTCGTCGAGAAAGATCTTCTTGTCTTCCGCCGACAGATCCGCGATCTGCGACTCGACCGACGCCGATATGGCGACGACGGGAGCGCCTTCTTGCCTCGCATATTCCTCCACGCGCGCAAGCAGCGGGTTATCCGTGAAGCCGTGCTCGGCGACGTTGGCGACGTACATCGTCGGCTTCATCGTCAGCAGGAACATCGGCCTGAGTATCGCGCGCTCCTCCGGATAAAGGTCGACCGAGCGTGCTGGCTTGGCCTGGTCGAGCGCCGGGCCGATTTTTTCGAGCACGGCCACCAGCCGTTGCGCTTCCTTGTCGCCGCCGGCTCGCGCAGCCTTGGCGTACTTGGTCATCTGCTTCTCGACCGTCGCCAGGTCCGCAAGCGCGAGCTCGGTGTTGATGGTCTCGATGTCGGAGATCGGGTCGATCTTTCCCGCGACGTGCACGACGTTTGCGTCCTCGAAGCAGCGCACGACATGCGCGATCGCATCGGTCTCGCGGATATTCGCCAGAAACTGGTTACCGAGCCCTTCGCCTTTGGACGCGCCGGCAACCAGTCCCGCAATGTCGACGAACTCGACCGTGGCCGGGAGTACGCGCTCCGGACGGGCGATCGCGGCCAGCGCCGCGAGTCGCGGGTCGGGAACTTCGACGATCCCGATGTTGGGCTCGATCGTGCAGAAAGGGTAATTCTCGGCGGCGATGCCCGCCTTGGTCAGCGCGTTGAACAGTGTCGATTTGCCGACGTTGGGTAGGCCGACGATGCCGCATTTGACGCTCATGGAGTGGCCTTTTCGCTGGGGGGCTCGTCATCCGCGCGCGTATGCAGCTCATGCATCGCGCGCTCCATCTCGCCCGCGGCGAGCCGTGGCCAGACCAGCAGCGCACGCGCGAGCGCGTCGTCGATGGCCGATCGCTCCGTCGCGGGCGGAGCGCGCAGGACGTAGTCGGCGACTTCCTGTTCGGACAGCGCGCCGTCGCGGGGATGGCCGATGCCGATGCGCAAGCGCCAGAAATCGCCGGTGCCCAGTGCGGCGGCGATGTCCTTGAGGCCATTGTGGCCGGCAAAGCCGCCGCCGAACTTGAGTTTTGCGCTGCCGGGCTTCAGGTCGAGCTCGTCGTGCGCGACGAGTATCTCCGCCGGCGCGACGCGATAGAACCGAGCGAGCGCGCCTACTGCCAGTCCGCTCCGGTTCATGAACGTCTGCGGTACCACGAGTCGCGGCTCGACACGAGTGACGAGCGCATGGAATCTGGCCTGCGCATCGAAGCCGACGGACAGGCGCGTCGCCGCCTGCTCCGCGAACCACGTACCCGCATTGTGTCGGGTCGCAGCGTATTCGCGCCCCGGATTGCCCAGCCCGACGATCAAACGCAGTGGATTCGCCATGGTTCCTAAGCTGCTCGAGGCCGCAACAAAAGGCCCGCCGACAGCGTCGTGGCGGGCCTTTGGCTGGCGCCAGGCAGCGGTCGGCGAGCGCCTACTTCTTGTCGTCCTTCTTGCCCGTCGATTTCTCCGCGCCCTTGTCCGGGGCCTTGTCCGCGGCCTTGTCGCCGGGCTTGTCCGCGGCCTTGTCTCCAGGCTTGGCTTCCTCGCCCACAACGCCGGCCTCGGTGGCCGCGGCTTCGGTCGTGGCCGCGACTTCCTCGACCTCGGCGACGACGCGCGGAATGATCGCCGTCGCGACGGCCGGATCAGTTTTGCCACGCGTAACGGCGGCGACACCCGGCGGCAGCTTGAGATCGGACACGTGAATCGACTGCCCGACGGCGAGCGTCGACAGGTCGACCTCGATGAAAGCCGGCAGGTCTTTCGGCAGACACGACACGTCGAGCTCGGTCAGCACGTGCGAGATGATCGCGTCGGTCGTCTTGTGCGCCGGCGAATCCTCGGCATGCGTGAAGTGCAGCGGAACCTTGATATGGATCCTGCGGTTCTCGTCGACGCGCTGGAAGTCGACGTGGAGCACTTCGTTTCGGAACGGATGCATCTGGACGTCGCGCAGCAGAACGCGGTGCACGGCGCCCTCGAATTTCATGGTCAGGATCGACGAGTGGAACGCTTCGCGTTTCAGCGCATGGATCAGCGCATTGTGATCGAGCTCGACCGGCTGCGGTTGCGCGGTGCCGCCGTAGACGATGCCCGGGGCGCGCCCGCTACGGCGCAGCCGCCGGCTTGCGCCTCGACCTTCGGTGGCGCGCGGGAACGCGGTGAATTCGTGTTGTTGCATGATGAAACTCCTCGTGTCTGCGGCCTCCCGGCGCGGGCCACGATGTGGGCCCGTCGGTCGTCCGCGGTGGCGACACCCGGGCCGCCGGTCACGTGCGCTGTGCTCGCTCGCTTTGCACGGTATGGCCTGACGCCGGGAAAGCCTTGAATTATAACCTGAATGGCGCGCCTCCGACAACCGCGGCCGCCCGCCGCGACTATTCCGTGAACAGCGAGCTGACCGACTCTTCGTTGGAAATGCGCGTCATCGTCTCCGCCAGCAGCTGGGCGCAGGACAGCATGCGGATTCGCTTGCAGGCGCGCGCCTCCTCGGACAGCGGGATCGTGTCGGTCACGACCATCTCATCGAGCGCCGATTCGGCGATGCGGGCCACGGCGCCGCCGGAGAGGACCGCGTGCGTACAGTAGGCGATGACCTTCCGGGCGCCGTTCTCCTTCAGCGCAGTAGCCGCCTTGCACAGCGTGTTCGCGGTATCGACGATGTCGTCCATGATCACGCAGGCGCGGCCCTCCACGTCGCCGATGATATTCATGACCTCGGCGACATTTGCCTTCGGCCGCCGCTTGTCGATGATCGCGAGGTCAGAATCCAGGCGCTTGGCGATCGCGCGTGCGCGAACGACGCCGCCCACGTCCGGCGAGACGACGAGCAGATCCTCGTGATTCTGCTTCCACAGATCGCCGAGCAGTACGGGCGTCGCGTAGATATTGTCGACCGGGATGTTGAAAAAGCCCTGGATCTGGTCGGCGTGCAGGTCCATGGTCATCACGCGGTTCACGCCGACGGTCATGAGCATGTCCGCGACGACTTTCGCGGTGATCGCCACGCGTGCCGAGCGGGGGCGCCGATCCTGCCGCGCGTAGCCGAAATAGGGAATCGCCGCGGTAATGCGCCCGGCCGACGCGCGTTTCAACGCGTCGACCATCACGAGGATTTCCATGAGATTGTCGTTGGTCGGCGCGCAGGTCGACTGCAGGACGAATACGTCGCGGCCGCGGACGTTCTCGAGCAATTCGACCATAACCTCGCCATCCGAGAAGCGCCCGACGATGCAGCGGCCCAGGCTGATATTCATGTGCCGGACGACCGCTTCGGCAAGCTTGGGATTGGCGTTGCCGGTGAAGACCCGCATCCGTTCAAAATGCATGGTGTTCACCCGGGATGGGCGCGTGCAGGCGGGACCGCCTGCGCAACGCAGGAATGGCTGGGGAGGTAGGGATCGAACCTACGAATGCCGGAATCAAAATCCGGTGCCTTACCACTTGGCGACTCCCCAAGGGAAAACGTAGTGACCGCTACGTCAGGCGTATCGCCACAACGGGTGGCGGGCAAGCGAGCGCGCGACAAATCCGGTGATGCCATCGGGCATCCGCGAGAGCGCCCGCAGTGCGGCGTCCTCTGCGGCAAATGCGGCAAAAACGCACGCCCCCGACCCCGTCATCCGCGCCACCGATTCCGGCGCCTCCCGCGCAAGCGCATCGAGACAGCGGGATACTTCCGGGAACCGCGCCGCCGCAACGGGAAACAGGTCGTTGCGGCCATATCCTTCGGAAAAGATTGCCATTTTCGCGGACTCGCTGTTGCGTGTCAATTCGGGCGCCGCGAAAATCTGTGCAGTACGCACATCGATCGCCGGCGTGAGCACCGTGAACCACGCCGTCGGAAACGTCGCTGCCTGAAGTTCTTCGCCGATGCCGCGGGCAAACGCCGCTTGCCCGAACACGAAGAATGGCACATCGGCGCCGAGCTCGAGCGCCAACTGCATCAGCGCCTCGCGCGACAGATCAAGCTGCCAAAGCCGATTGAGCCCGAGCAGAACCGTGCCGGCGTCGGAACTGCCGCCGCCGAGGCCGCCCCCGATCGGCAACCGCTTCTCGATCCCGATCGACACTCCGAGGCCGACGCCGCAATGCCGCTGCAGCAAGCGCGCGGCGCGAAGCGCGAGGTCGTCGTCCGGCGCGACGGTGTCCGGACCGTGTGTGCGCACGATCGCGCCGTCGTCGCGCACCGCGAGCGCAATCGAATCGCCACGTGCGATGAGTACGAACAGCGATTCCAGCGTGTGATAACCGTCCGGACGCCGTCCGGTGACGTGCAGGAAGAGGTTGAGCTTCCCGGGCGCCGGCAACGTGAGGGCACTGCCCGGGCTCATTGCCAGCGGTCGACCACAAGGCGCAACTCGATGTCCGGATACGAGAGCGTCATCCGCTCGGGCCGGAGGCGGCCCGCCGGGTCGGAGGCAAATGCCTGGTAGACGATCGTCCAGCCTTCCTGCCGCAGCACGCGTGGCGTGCCGTCGGCGGCGGGCTCCATGTCGAATGCCGCCTGGGGCCGGGGCGCGCCCTGTATCCAGAACACGAGCCCATCGACCGGCAGCGACCATTCGACGGTACGTGCACTCAACCCCGTCCAATCGGCTGCTGTCGCCACGCGCCCGTCGGCCATGCGCAACGTCACGCCGTCGCGTCCTCCCGTCAAGCGGGCGATGGTCTGGCCGAGCGGCGACGCAAAATCGAGTTCGTCGTCGTCGCCATCGTGACGCCAGCGGAAGTTCGCGGTGAGCGCTTCACTGCCATGACGCGCCGAAAGCCTGCCCGCAGCTTCGAAGGACGGCCGCATCGGGGCCAGGACCTCGACCGAAGGGGGACGCTCGGGCGCCAATCCCGCGCACGCGCTAAGCAACAGCGCGCAGCCGACACTTGCGGCGCGGACTGCGTGGCCGCCTCGAGGTTGCATCGACGACGCGAGCTAGGGCGCGAACCGGCGCACCGTCTCGAGCAGCAGCGCGTTGTCCGGGGTCTGCTTGAGTTGCGATTGCCAGACTTCGCGCGCGCGCGCTCGCTCGCCCTTCGCCCAGAGGACCTCGCCCAGATGTGCGGCGATTTCCGGGTCGGACCGGTCGGCGAGCGCACGGCGAAGGTATTTCTCCGAGTCGTCGAGGTTGCCCATGCGATAGTGCGCCCAGCCCATGCTGTCGAGGATGAACGGATCGGCAGGCGCGAGCGCAAGCGCCTGCTCGATGAGCTTCATCCCTTCTGCCGTGCGCTTGGTACGATCGACCAGCGTGTAGCCGAGCGCATTGAGCGCCTGCGCGTTGTCGGGCTTGAGTGCGATCAGCTGATTCAGCCGCTTCTCCGCCTCCTCCAGCCGGTCGAGCTTTTCGGCGACCATCGCGACATCGTAGAGAAGGTCGGCAGAGTCGGGGTTGGTCACGAGTCCCGCCGTAAGCACCGCATACGCGCCTTCGTTGTCGCCACCGTCGCGCAGGAGTTGCGCCTCGGCCTGGGTGCGTTCAATCCGCTGATCCGCGCCATCGGCCTTGAGTGAAGCGAGATAGCGTCGGGCGTCGGCGATATCGCCTTTTTTCGCCATCATCGCCGCGATCCGGAGCTTCGCCGTCCAGGCCCGGTCACCCTCGTTCACCTCGCGATAAAGCGCGATGGCATCGTCGTAGCGCCGGGTATCCTCGGCGATCTGCGCGAGGTAGAAGGAAACCACGCCAGGTTCGCCGAAACCACTGCGTTTCAACGCTTCGAACAGGGTTTGCGCGGTCGCATAGTCGCGCATCTGTACCGACAGCGCAGCGACGGCGAATTGGAGTTCACGATCGTCGGGATCGTCGGCCGACAGGCGCTGGAACACCTCGCGGGCCTCGCCATAGCGCTTTTGTTCCACATACAGTTGCGCCAGGGCGACTTTCGCGGCACGCGATTCGGGAACGCTCGCGAGAAAACCGTTGAGGAAGCTGATGGCTCCCTCGGGTGAACTCTTCGCCAGGATGTCCGTCTTGACCAGCGCAGCGCGTTCCCAACCCGGCTTGAGCGCGAGCGCGCGATCGGCGGCCCGGATCGACACTGCAACCGTTTCAAGATCCGTCAGCCCCGTGTTGAACCCCGCGAGCGAAATTGCGAAATGGGCTTCCGGAACGTTGGGGTACGGCTTGGCCAGTTCGACGACCAGGCGGAATACCGCTGCCTTGTCGGTTTGCGCCGACAGCGCCTGATTGAGCTGGATGAATGCGTCGCTCAACGTACCGCTGGCTGCGGCGTCGGCGAGCACGTGCTCGAGCTCCGCCTTCAGCTCGTTGCCGGCGCCCGACTGGGTCAGTGTCGAAACCATCTGCCTGGCACGCTCCGCGGTCGGATCGAGCGCCTGCCACAGCTTGGCGGCTTCGAGTGCCAACGAGCGCTGCCGCGCGAACAGTGCCACTTCGGTCGCCCGCCGTGCGAGCCGAGGCTCCTGCGATTCGCGCGCGGCCTCGAAATAGGCCCGCGCCGCCAATGCGGCGTCGCCGCGTTGCAGCGCAAGATCACCGACCAGGATGCGGTACAGCACGTCTGCGGACAACGCCGACGGGGCAGACGGCGACGCGGCGGTACTCGGCGCCAGCGGCGCTGTCGCCGCCGGCTGCGCGCCTGCGTTCATGCTGGTGGCGGCAAGCGCAGCCAGCAGCGCTATCCGACTTAGGGGAAACCGCTTCGGTAGGGGCACGTTACATGTCGCTTTCTGCAAGCGCCGAGCGAGTGGCCGGCGCGACTCAAATCTTAGGGTATATTGGCCATTGCAACAAACGCCGCGTGTCCCTCCCCGATGCCCGAACTTCCCGAGGTCGAAACGACCCGACGCGGTCTTGTCCCTCACGTAGAACGGCAGAAAGTGACGGCCGTCAGACTATACGACCGCCGATTGCGGTGGACGGTTCCAAAAGATCTTTCGCGCCAGCTCGTCGGCAGAGTCATCGATCGCATCGATCGTAGGAGTAAGTACCTACTGTTCCGCACGGGCGCAGATACTCTCATCGTGCATCTGGGAATGACGGGAAGCCTGCGCGTCTATCGCGATCGGCCGCCCAAGGGCCCCCACGATCACGTCGACATCGAGTTCGGCAATGGCGCACTGTTGCGCTATCGCGACCCGCGACGCTTCGGGGCGGTGCTGTGGGCGCCGCAATCCGACCAGTTGCATCCGTTGCTTGCCGGGCTCGGTCCGGAGCCGTTATCGGCAGCGTTCGATGCCGAATATCTGCATCGCGCCACGCGCAGCCGCAGTGCCGCAATCAAGCTAGCACTGATGGACAACCATCTGGTCGTGGGCGTAGGAAACATCTACGCCAACGAAGCGCTGTTCCGCGCCGGTATTCGCCCCACGCAGCCTGCGAACCGGATCGCCCGCGCCCGTTTCGAACGCCTCGTGACGGCGGTGCGCGACACGCTAACCGAGGCGATCGCCAAGGGCGGCAGTACGCTGCGCGATTATGTCGGCAGTGCGGGAGAACCCGGATCTTTCCAGCTCGACTATTTCGTCTACGGCCGTGCCGGACAGCCGTGCCTCCGCTGTGGCACCATCCTCCGCAGCACCCGGCAGGGCGGGCGCCGCACGACCTACTGCCACACCTGCCAGCGCTAGTGCTCTTGCCACGCCCTTGGTTTGGCGTGCTTTATGCTAGAGTCCTCGGCACCCCCTCCCGGAGGGGGCTCGCAGTGCCCGGCACGAGGAACCGCCGGGTGACGGATCGGCCGCAGATGCAGGAACCACTGCAGGCTCGACCGTCGATCTCGCCAGGGAGGCGGCGCGATGATGCAATCCAAAGATCTGGCAGCGCGTTTCGAAGCCTACAGCGATTGGCGGCGACGGCTTTCGTCCGGCGTTTCCGCATTGCACGACTGGCTATCGCAACAGGAGCTGGCAGATGCCCATGCCGATCTGGCGGTCCAGCACCTGCTCGAACGCCTACACCAGGATAAGCTGGTAGTCGCGTTTGTCGCCGAGTTCTCGCGCGGCAAGTCGGAACTGATCAATTCCATTTTTTTTGCTGATTTCGGCCAGCGGCTGCTGCCTTCGGCAGCAGGTCGGACGACCATGTGCCCGACCGAGTTGCTCTACGACTCGACGCGGCCGCCATCGATCCGACTGTTGCCGATCGAAACGCGCGCACGAGACGGGACCGTCGTCGAATTCAAGAACTATGCCGACGAATGGGTGACGCTGCCGCTCGACATGTCCTCTGCCGACAAGATGACCGAAGTCCTCTCGCAGGTTTCGCAGATCAAGCGTGTTCCGGTCGCGCTGGCGCGCAAGTACGGCCTGTACGAGGATGGCGATGTCCTCGCGCCGAGTTCGGCGGCCGACGAGCGCGTCGTCGACATCCCGTGCTGGCGCCACGCGGTGATCAATTTTCCCCACCCGCTGCTGCAGCAGGGGCTGGTCATACTCGACACGCCGGGCCTGAACGCGATCGGCACCGAACCCGAGCTCACGCTGAACCTGCTGCCGAACGCACACGCCATCCTGTTCATCCTTGCTGCGGATGCGGGCGTGACCAAGACCGACATCGACGTCTGGAACAACCATCTTGTCGGCCCCAATCCGGCGACCAAGGAAGGCCGCTTGGTCATCCTGAACAAGATCGACGGGCTCTGGGACGAACTGCGGACGTCGTCCGAGATCGAAGCGGAGATTTCGCGCCAGGTTCGTACCAGTTCCGAATTGCTTGCCATCCCGCCGGCGCAGATTTTCCCCGTGTCTGCGCAGAAGGCGCTGCTGGCCAAGGTCAACGGCGACGATGCGCTGCTCGCCAGAAGCCGGCTGCCGCAGCTGGAACTCGCGCTGTCCAAGGAACTCATCCCGGCCAAGCGGCATATCGTCGGCTCGGCAACCAAGGCGGAGATCCGGTCGCTGGCGGCGGCCGTGGACACGATCCTCGACAGCCGCATCGTCGGAATCCACGAGCAGCTCGCGGAGCTCAAGGGTTTGCGCGGCAAGAACCAGGACGTGGTCGAACACATGATGGAACGGATCCAGCAGGAGAAGGATCTGTTCGAGCGCGGCATGCAGCGCTATACGGCCCTGCGCACGGTATTCACGCAGCACACGAACACGCTATACGAGTGCATCGGGCTCGAAACACTGCGCGCCGCTGCAGGTGAGACGCGCAAGCGCATCGAGGCCAGCCCGTTCACCAAGGGCGTGCGGTCGGCGATGAACGACTTCTTCGGCAGCATCCACGGCGGCCTCGCGCAAAGCGGCCACCAGACCGGTGAAATCCACGAGATGATGCAGGCGATGTACGCGCGCTTCGCGAAGGAGCACGGACTCGAAACCTTCGCGCCCCCGCCGTTCTCGATGCTCAAGTACCAGAAGGAAGTCGAACGCCTCGAGCGCGCCTACAACGTGCACTTCAATACGCTGTGGAACATGGTAAGCAAGGCCAAGTTCACGCTGATGCAGCGCTTTTTCGAGACCGTCGCCATACGTGTCAAGCACGTCTACGACATCGCCAACCGCGATCTCGACAGCTGGCTCAAGGCGGTGATGTCTCCACTGGAGACGCAAGTGCGCGAGCATCACCTGCAGCTGCGGCGCCGGCTGGAGAGCGTGAAGCGCATCCATCGCGCAAGCGACGAGCTCGAGGAACGCATATCCGAACTAGAGCAGGCGGAGACCGCGGTCAGGGGCCAGATCAAGGCGCTGGCCGGCGAACTCGCCGCCATCGACCTCATCATCGACCAGGCGGAGCTCACGCCGATGGCCGCCAACGCGGCTTAAGGCGGCGTACTTGCGTCGGCCTTGATGGCCGCCATCAGTCCCTCGTATTTGCGCAACAGCTGCTCGCGGGTTTCGACGTGGTCCGGGTTGACTGGAATGCAGTCGACCGGGCAGACCTCGACGCACTGCGGTGTATCGAAATGCCCGACGCATTCGGTGCATTTGGCGGGGTCGATGACGTAGATCTCCGCGCCCTGCGTGATCGCGCCGTTCGGGCACTCGGGCTCGCACACATCGCAGTTGATGCACTCGTCGGTGATCAGGAGCGCCATCGGGAATGTGTCCGCTACGGTAGACCCGCGGCGACCTTGGCCTTGAGCCGCGCCGCGACCACGGGATGCACGAAACTGCTCACATTGCCGCCGAAGCGCGCGATTTCGCGGACGATGCTCGAGGACATGAACAAATATTGTTCGGCCGGCGTCAGGAATAGCGTTTCGACCTCGGGATACAGGTTGCGGTTCATTCCGGCCATCTGGAATTCATATTCGAAGTCGGACACGGCGCGCAGCCCGCGGACGATGACGCTGGCGCCGATCGAGTGCACGAAATCCATCAGCAGTCCCGAAAATCCAGCGACTTCCACGTTGTCATAATTCGCGAGCACCTCGCGGTTCATCGCGATGCGCTCGGCTGCGGTGAACATCGGGCGCTTGCTTTCACTGTCGGCAACGCCGACGACGACCCGGTCGAACAGTTTCGCCGCTCGGCGAACGAGGTCCTCGTGGCCCTTGGTGAACGGGTCGAACGTTCCCGGATAGACTACCTTGAGCATCGATGCTTACTCGGTGGGCGCGCGGCGCAGCAGATGATAATGCACCTGTCCGGCCTTGTCGCGGTGCGACACCGCGAGTCCGCTGCCCGCGATCGTCGAACGGGCCTCCGCGTAGATCACCCCACCCGGCGCCAGCCGCTCAGCGGCCGCGGGCAACAGCACGGCCCAGGAATCGTCGTCGAAAGGTGGGTCGAGAAAGATGACGTCAAACAATCTCGCTTCGCGGCGCAGGAATGGCAAGGCGTCGGCGCGATGCGTTTCCAGCGCACGCATGCCCAGTGCCGCGCCCGTCGCCGCGAGTGCGCGCACCAGCGCCGCATTGCGGTCGATCGCAACGGCGAGCGCTGCGCCTCGCGACACGGCCTCAAGCGAAAGTGCGCCGCTTCCCGCGAACGCGTCCAGCGTGGCAGCACCCGTCAGGTCCTGGCCGAGCCAGTTGAACAGCGTCTCGCGCACGCGATCGGGCGTGGGCCGCACGCCTTCACGCGCCGGAAAGCGCACGCGACGGCCGCGCCAATGGCCGCCGATGATACGAATATGGTTGGAGAGTGGCAAGGCGGCGGCGGTCGAGGTACTGCCGGAAGGTAGAATTATAGCTTTTGCGCCTCGTTCACCTTCCAGACAGCCCCATGCTCGACCTTTTCAAGCGCAGCACCGACGCGGATACCCGGTCGTGGACCGAGCGGCTCAAGGAGGGGCTCGGTCGCACGCGCGAACTGCTCACGCGCCCGATCACCTTGCCGCTCGGCCGCAAGGCGCTGTCCGACGACGCCCTCGACGATCTCGAGACTGCGCTGATCGCCGCCGACGTCGGAATGCCGGCGACGACACATCTGCTCGCCGACATGAAACAGCGCTGGAAACGCCAGGATGCCGACGCCGATCCGCGGGATGCGCTGCGCGCTTCGCTCGCCGCGCTGCTCGCGCCGCTCGAACAACAACTCGAGATCGGCCCGCAGCGGCCCTTTGTGATCATGCTCGCCGGCGTCAACGGCGCGGGCAAGACGACGTCGATCGGCAAGCTCGCGAAATATCTTCAGGGACAGGGCTATTCGGTGCTCCTCGCCGCCGGCGATACTTTTCGCGCCGCTGCACGCGAGCAGCTCGAGGTCTGGGGAGCCCGCAACAACGTGCAGGTCATTGCGCAGCACGGCGGCGATCCGGCCGCGGTGATGTTCGACGCCATCGCCGCGGCGCGCGCTCGCGGCATCGACATCGTGCTCGCCGACACCGCAGGCCGGCTGCCCACGCAACTGCACCTGATGGAAGAACTCAAGAAGATTCGACGGGTCATCGACAAGGCGCAGCCCGGGGCGCCGCACGAGACGCTGCTGGTGCTCGACGCGAATACCGGGCAGAACGCGCTGGCACAGGTCGCGGCGTTTCATGCAGCACTTGGACTGAGCGGGCTGATCCTGACCAAGCTCGACGGCACTGCCAAAGGCGGCGTCGTGGCGGCTCTGGCGAAGACCCACCCGATCCCCGTCAAGCTGATCGGCGTCGGTGAAGGCGTAGACGATCTGCGGGCGTTTCGCGTCGGAGAATTCGTCGACGCCCTGGTCGGCTGAACGTCGCCTGGGCCTCGCCAGCGGCAACGCAGCGCGACGCCGCCCTGCATGCCGCTCCCAGCAAAGCGTTACAATATATGCAAAATTTCAAGTGCTTAGCAACGGTACTCCCACGGTCACTGCACCGTTCGGCTGTGGAAATCGGGAACTTCGGTGGGCGCTTAGCACTCTCATATCGCGAGTGCTAAAATAGCCTCCAGAAGGAGTTTGAACCCATGACCGTAGCAACACTCGCATTCCCGACCCCGGCCTCGCTGGGGAGCCTTGACCATTACGTCCAGGCGGTGAATCGGTTTCCGCTGTTGACGCAGGCTCAGGAGACCGAGCTGGGTCGTCGCTTGCAGCGCGACAACGACGTCGATGCAGCGCGGCAACTCGTGCTCTCACATCTGCGCCTGGTCGTTTCGGTCAGCCGCAATTACATCGGCTACGGACTGCCGCAGGCCGACTTGATCCAGGAAGGCAACATCGGTCTCATGAAGGCGGTGCGCCGTTTCGACCCCGAGCGTGGTGTGCGCCTGGTGTCGTTCGCGCTGCACTGGATTCGCGCCGAGATGCACGAGTACATCCTGCGCAATTGGCGGCTGGTCAAGATCGCCACGACCAAGGCGCAGCGGAAGCTGTTCTTCAACCTGCGCAGCATGCGCCCGCGCACCGGTACGCTGACGCCCGGCGAGGCGAGGCAGATCGCGACAGCGTTGTCGGTCAAGCCGGAAGAGGTCATCGAGATGGAGACCCGGCTTTCCGGCCAGGACGTCGCGCTGGAACCCCAGGCCGGTGACGAAGGCGAGACGATGACGCCCATCGCCTATCTCACCGACACCGAGGCCGAACCGGTCCAGATCCTCGAACGCCTCGAGACCGAGCGCAATCGCAGCGAAGGGCTGCGACATGCGCTGTCCCGACTCGACGACCGCAGCCGGGACATCATCGAAGCGCGATGGTTGCGCGAGGATGACCCGGCGACGCTGCAGGATCTCGCCGATCAGTACGGCGTGTCCGCCGAGCGCATCCGGCAGATCGAGAGCAAAGCCCTCAAGGTGATGCGCGGCCAGATCGCTGCGTCCTGACCGCGGACAGTAAGCCACAGTTTGAAAACGCCGGCCTCGCGCCGGCGTTTTTTTCATCGTTGACGCTAAAGCTCTACCTGCGCGCCGAGTTCGACGACGCGATTGGTCGGTACGTTGAAGTATTCGCTGGCCTTGGTCGCGTTCTTCGACATCGAGACGAACAGGCGCTCGCGCCATAGCGCCATGCCCGGCGTGGCGCTGGGAATCAGCGTCTCGCGCGAGACGAAAAAAGACGTGTCCATCAAGTCGAATGCAAGTCCGCAGCGCTCGCATACCTCGAGCAGCTCAGGCACGTCCTGGTCTTCCATGAACCCGAAATACGCTTCGATCTGCTCGAAATTGGCCCCGAGGTCGTCGATGTGCACGCGCTCGGCGGGCGCCACGACAGGAATCTCGCGCGTATGCATGGTCAGAAGGACCACGCGTTCGTGCAGCACCTTGTTGTGCTTGAGGTTGTGCAACAACGCGTGCGGAACCCGGCCGGGGGTGTTGGTGAGGAAAACTGCCGTACCGGAAACGCGCGAAGGCGGTGCGGCCGCGATCGATTCGACGAAGGCGTCGATCGGCATCGTCTCTTCGGCCAGGCGGGCATGCAGGATCGATCGCCCGCGCTTCCACGTGGTGAGCAGGGTGAAGACCACGGCACCGATGACGATCGGGAACCAGCCGCCGTCGAGGATCTTGAGCGCATTCGACGCCAGGAACGCCGAATCGATCAGCAGCAGCGGAACCGCGATGCAGAGAGCCGCCAGCCGGTTCCAGTGCCAAAGGCGCGTCAGCACCACGTAGATCAAGAGCGAATCGATCAGCATCGCCAGCGTCACGGCGATGCCGTAGGCTGCCGCGAGATTGCTCGACGTGCGGAAGCCCGCGACCAACAGCATCACCGCCGCGAAGAGCGTCCAGTTGATGAATGGAACATAGATCTGGCCGATCTGCCGATTGGAGGTATGGGTGATGGTCAGGCGCGGGCAGTAGCCCATCTGAATCGCCTGGCGCGTCAGCGAAAACGCTCCAGAGATCACCGCCTGCGACGCGATCACCGTTGCGCACGTCGCCAGGACGACCATCGGCAGGAGCGCCCAGTCCGGCACAAGCAGGAAAAAAGGATTGCTGATCGCGCTCGAGTCGCGAATCAACAGAGCGCCCTGACCGAAGTAGTTGATCACCAGCGCAGGAAACACGAACCAGAGCCATGCACGGCGAATGGGTCGCGCGCCGAAGTGGCCCATGTCGGCGTACAGCGCTTCGGTTCCCGTAACCGCGAGCACGACCGCGCCCAGCGACAGGAACGCCGCCAGGGGATTGGCGGTGAGGAAGCCGACTGCGTAGGTTGGACTGAGCGCAAGCAGCACCGTCGGGTCGCGCGCGATCTGCATGATCCCCAGCGCCGTCAGCGTGAGGAACCAGAGGCACATCACCGGGCCGAAAAGGACGCCGACGTGCGCCGTGCCGTGCCGCTGGATCGAGAACAGCCCCACCAGGATGATCAGCGTCACCGGTACGACGTACGGCGACAACGCGGGTGCCACGACTTCCAGTCCCTCGACCGCGGAAAGCACCGATATGGCAGGAGTGATCATGCCGTCGCCGTAGAACATCGCGGCGCCGAAGATGCCGAGGCCCACGAGCCACCAGCGCGCCTTGGCATTGGTCAGGCCGCTCGACACCAAGGCCGTTAGCGCCATGATGCCGCCTTCGCCGCGATTGTCGGCGCGCATGATCAACGTCACGTACTTGAGCGTAACCACGATCGTGAGCGCCCAGAAGATCACCGAAAGGATGCCGAGAATGTTCCCCTGAGTGAGCGGCAGGCCGTGCTGTCCGGTGAAGCACTGGCGCAATGTATACAGCGGGCTGGTGCCGATATCGCCGAACACGATGCCCATCGCACCGACCACCAGTGGCGCCATCTGCTTTCCGCCAGGTCCATGCACGGTCGTCCCGACGCCACCGTCGGGTGTTGCGATCATGTAACCTCGTCGGTGCGGCGCGAAAAGCGGATGTTGAGCTGCTTCAATTTCCGGTAGAGATGCGTGCGCTCGAGCCCCGCACGGTCGGCGACACGGCTCATGTTGCTCTGTTCCTTGCCGAGCAACTGCTCGAAATAGATGCGTTCGAACGCCTCGCGCGCCTCGCGCAGCGGCATTTCGAAAAAGCGCGCCGTGACCTCGGGCGCTATCGCCGACGGCAGCTGCTGGGCGCTCTCGCCCAGCAGCCTGCGCACGTGCTCGCCGGTGATTTCGCTGTCGACGGTCAGCGCGAGATTGGCGATGACGTTGTGCAGATGTTCCATGTTTCCCGGCCAGTACGCCGCGGACAACGCGACGACGGCGGACCCGTGCAGCGTCGCCACGGTACGCTGACTTGCGGTGATTTCGCGCCAGAAGCGATCCACCATTGCGGGGATGTCCTCGCGCCGCTGACGCAGTGGCGGCAGCATGACCGCGCCGGCGGAAAGGTTCGCCAGCAAACCCGGATCGAAGCGACCCTCGGCGGCAAGATTGCCGAGTTGCTCGCTGCTGGTGCAGACCAGGACGGTGCTGTGCCGTTCGAGTTTGGACAGAACGAACGCCAGTCCCTTCTGCTCCGCCTTCGAATACGTGCCAATTTCCGCGCAATACAGCGTGCCGTCGCGCGCCTCTTCGAGGACCTGCAGCGGGTTCGTCGCCAGGCGCGCACCGGTCGCGTGCTCCGCCAGCGGGGTGTCTGGCACGTGCAATGCGCGCGCGACGATCTCGTGTCCGGCGCCAGGCTCACCGACGATGAGCAATGGGCGATTGGCACGTACCAGTTGCTCGATCGCGCGTTCGACCTCGATCACCGGCGCGCTGGTGCCGAGCGCCGCGAGCGAGATTCGCCGCGGCCCTTGTCCGGCGGCGGTCTTCAGCGCGCGGGTAATCGTAGACAGGAGCTTCTGCAATCCGACCGGCTTTTCGAGAAAATCGAACGCACCGATCTTGGTTGCCTCGACGGCCGTTTCGATCGTCCCGTGTCCCGACATCATCACGACCGGCATGGTAAGTTGCCCGTTCGCGGCCCATTCCCGAAGCAGCGTCACGCCGTCCGTATCCGGCATCCAGATGTCGAGCAGCACCAGGGACGGCTGCGCGCGCGCGCGATACATGCGCGCCTCGCCGGCATTCTCCGCAACACTCACCCGGTAGCCTTCGTCCTGGAGAATCTCCGACAAAAGCTCGCGGATGCCGACCTCGTCATCGACGATCAGAATCTCTTTTTGCTGCGCCATCACGTGCGGGTTCCTTCGCGCGGGAAATACAACGTGACCAAAGCACCTCGCGGCTGCCGGTTCTCGATCGTAACCCGGCCTCGATGTTCATCGACAATCTTCTTGACGATGGCGAGTCCGAGGCCGGTGCCCTTGGCCTTGGTGGTCACATACGGCTCGAACGCGTGTGTCAGGATGCCCTCGGGAAATCCGCCGCCGCGATCACCCACCGACAACGCCAGTTCGTCGCCCCGGACATCAATACCGATATCGTACGCGGCCTCGGGCGCGTCTGCCTGTGCGTCGACTGCATTCTGCAGCAAATTGTGAAACACCTGGCGCAGCCGCGTGGGCTCGCCCTGGATCACGGTACTGTCGTCGACAAACGTCAGCGACACGTTGGGTCGCAGATTCTCGTACAACCCGAGGACATCCAGCAAGAGGGCCTTGACGTCGACTGGCTGCATCCGACCCGGCCGCGGCTGCCGCGCATAGATCGCAAAATCGTCGACCATGTGCTTCATCGCGGTCACCTGCGCGACGATCGTCTGCGTGCCACGCAGCAGCACGTCCTCGTCCGTTCCGGACAGCTTGCCCGACAGTTTCGCGGCAAGCCGTTCCGCGGACAACTGAATCGGCGTCAATGGGTTCTTGATTTCGTGCGCCAGGCGGCGCGCCACTTCGGCCCACGCCGCGCCACGCTGGGCTTCGGACAGTTCGGTCACGTCGTCGAAGACGACGACCGAGCCGGGGACGGGCTCCCCCGGGAGCTTCGAGCCGCGCATCAACAGCACGCGCGTGTGATTGGAGACGGCCAGTTCGGCCTGCCGCTGCCACTGGCCGTCTCGTCCAGTGGCAAAGCTCTCCTCGACCAGTTCGGCGAATCCCGACAGGGCCGGGAGGCGCCGCACCCAGTCGGCGAGCGGAACGCCCACCAGCTCGGCCAGCGGCTGCTGCAGGATCACGGCCGCACTCGGGTTGGCGGTGCGCAGGCGAAATGCGTCGTCGAAAGCCAGCACGCCTGCGGACAGATTGGCAAGGATGCTTTCGAGGTATGCCCTGGTCGTTTCGATGGCTTGCCGGTTCTCCTCCGCCTTTTGCTGCGCATCGGCGAGTTGCGCCGTCATCGTATTGAACGATTCAGTCAGAACGCCAAGTTCGTCGCGGGACTGGACCGGGTTGCGGCGACTGAAATCGCCCTGCGCAACCGCGCGCGTTCCTTCCGCGAGCAACCCCAGGGGTCGGCTGAATTGCTCGGAGAGCACGACCGCAAGGCCAAGCGCCGAGAACAGTGCGAGCAACAGGGTCAACGTAAGCGTCAGTGCGTAAAGGTGCTTCAGCGCGCTTCGCGAAAATGAAATCTCCTGGTAGTCGTTGTAGCCGGCCTGCACCTTCTCCGCATCGATCTGCAACTGCTTGGCTACCGGCTCGACGATTTGCAGCAGGCGCAAGGGGTCCTGCGGCTCGGCGCCGTTGACCGGAACAACCACCCGCAGCATCAACCCCTGATCCGGCGTCTGTTCGATCGCGGAATAGGTCTGTTGCAGGCGGGCGCGACGTATAGCCTGGGCGGGGGGCGGTTGCGGGGTGAGCGTCGACCCGGAGACGCCGGCGACCGCCAACACGGCGCCCGACGAGGAGAACAAGGCTGCCTCGTACACGCCGGCCTGCTCGCTGGCGCGGCTCAATCGCGCCGCCATCCCGCCGGGTTCGGCATCCTGCAGCGTCAGCGCGAGTTGCGTCGCCTTGTTCGCCGTCTCCTTGAGCAGATAGTCGAGCGCGCTGCGTCCGAGGTTGAGCCCGCCCTCGAGCGCGCGGTCAACGCGGACATCGAACCACGATTCGATGCTCTTGCCGAGAAACTGCATCGAGACGCCGTAGAGCAGCGCTCCGGGAACCACTGCGACCAGCGCGAACAGCAACACCAGGCGCACCGCGAGGCGCGAGCCGAACACGCCCGCCTTGAGGTTGCGCCGCAGCCGCCATAGCTGGTAACCCACCAACACCATCAACAGGGCAACCATCGCGCCATTCAGTGCCAGCAGCAGGTTGTAGTTGTGTGCGAACAGGCCGGTGTTCGCGCTCGCGGTGGCGAGCAGAAACAGGAAAACAGCCCCCAGACCTGCCAGCGCCAGCAGGAAGTAACGGATCTTGCGCGGCGAGAGCAGCCGGGTCACGGCGTGAACCCCCAGCGATACCAGTCCGACTGCAGCGTCCAGTCTCGCGACGCCAGCGCGTTGACCTGGAATGGCTTGGGCAGCAGCGTGCCGTCGAGTCGCAGCCGTACGCCTACGTCATAGCGCGTGCCCGGCACCAACGCGTCACGCGCCACCACGGGGCGCGAGACAACGCGCGAGAGTATTCGCTGGACCTCTTCGAGTGAATCGAACTGCTGCGAGAGCAGGCCGCTGGTCAGTCGATACTGGCGCATCAGCGGTGTATACGAAAGCCGATACTGCACCGAGACCTGCGCGATCTTCTCGTCGAGCCAGTACCAGCGCGGTCGTCCGAGTTCGAATTCGAGCACGAAATACAGGGAGATGCCTTTCTGCAATGCCTCTTCCAGCGTCGGATTGAAGCTGAATTCGAACTGCGCGTTGAGCACGAAGTCTTCATCCTCGGCCAGCAGCTCGGCCGACTTGACGGTGATCGTGTCGGCGCGCGCGACGGCGACCGACAACATCAGCGTTGCGATCAAGCACGACAGGAAGACGAGGAGGGATCGCTTTGGCGGCATGCCACGGGCAGCGGGCCGTGCGCGGCCCATGCTCATTTCTTCTGAAGAAGGGCGTAGAAAAACCCGTCCTGATTGTGCTCTGCGCCGGGCTCCGATGGCAAGAGTTGTCCGTCGTCGTGCCAAATTTCCGCGGGCAGGCGCAGCGGTTGGCGCAACACATCGTCGTGCCCGGCGACGAACGCCGCGATCCGCTCGTCGTTCTCCGCGCGAAAAATCGAGCACGTAGTGTAGAGAAGCGTACCGCCACGCGCCAGGCACGGCCACAACGCATCGAGCAAACGTTGTTGCTGGTTGCCGAATGCTTCGATGTCGCTTTCGCGTCGCAGCCATTTGCCGTCCGGATGTCTGCGCACGACACCGGACGCCGTGCACGGCGCATCGATCAGGATCCGGTCGAACGAAACGCGGTCCCACCAGCTTCCTGTATCCGCCGCATCGGCGACGACCATGCGTGCGGCCAAGCCGAGGCGCGCGAGATTCTGCGCGACCCGCTCGATCCGAACGGCATCGATGTCGAGCGCCACGAGTTCGAGCGCGGCGAGCTCCGCCAGGTGCGTGGTCTTGCCGCCGGGCGCGGCGCACGCATCGAGCACGCGCATGCCATCTACGACGCCCAGCAGCGGTGCCGCAAGCTGCGCACCGGCGTCCTGGACCACGAAGGCGCCTTCGGCATAACCCGGCAAGCCGGTCACGATGCGTGGCTCGGCCAGGATGACGCCAGCCTCGCCGACCGGACTCGCCGCGATCCCGTGTGCAGCGAGAGCGTCGACGTACGCGTCGCGAGACATCGCGCGCCGGTTCACGCGCAGGGTGAGCGGAGGCCGGGCGTTGCCGTTGTCGAGTATCGACGTGGCGCGCCCGCCGTATTCACTGCGCACGCGGTCGATCCACCACTGCGGATACGAATATCGCGCCTCGTCTTCCTGCGCGACCGCCGCGAGCAGCGCGTCGCGACGACGAATGAAGTTGCGCAGGATCGCGTTGGTCAATCCGCGCGCCGAGCTTTTTTTCAGCCGCGCCGTTGCCTGCACTGCGCCGTCAACGACCGCGTGCTGCGGGGCACCGGTATGGATCAACTGGTAGAGGGCAACCCAGAGCAACGCCTCCACGCTTGGGTCCGAAAGCGGTCGATCGGCGAGGTGGCGAACAAGGGCGCGGAGCTGGCCGAGAAAGCGCAACGTGCCATAGGCCAGCTCCTGGATCAGTGCGCGATCATCATGGACGAAACCGGGAGGGGCCGCGAGCGCGACGGGCAGCGTCGAACCGGCAAGGACACGGCGGACGGTCCTCGCCGCGACGCGCTGTGTCCGCTCCATCGCCAGGCTACGGGCTCAGGGCCCGAGTTGCGCGTCTGGCGCGAGCGGGTGGCCGGCGAGAAATGACGCCGTGGATAAGCGCCGTGCGCCCGCGCGCTGCAATTCGCGTACGACGAGCGCGCCCTCGCCGCAGGCGACGACCAGCCCGCGCGCGTCGGCCTGAACGACGCGCCCGGCCACGCCGAAGCGACCTGCCGCGGGTTCCGCGTCCCAGATCTTGAGCGGCTGACCGGCAAGTGTGGTCTGCGCCACAGGATACGGGTTGAAGGCACGAATCCTGCGATCGATCGCGACCGCGGATTCGCTCCAGTCGATGGTGGCCTCGCTACGCTCGACCTTGTTCGCATACGTCGCGCCGTCGGCGCTTTGCGGGAGGGCGTCGAGTCGGCGATCGCGCGCGAGTGCGGTGAGGGTCTCGACGATGGCGATCGCGCCCTCGGCGGCCAGCTTGTCGTGCAAGGTCAGCGCGGTCTCGCGTGGAGCGATCGCAACGACGCGTTTCGCGATCACGGGCCCGGTGTCGAGGCCTACGTCCATTTGCATGATGCTCACCCCGGTCTGCCTGTCCCCCGCGAGCAGTGCGCGCGCGATCGGCGCCGCGCCGCGCCAGCGCGGCAGCAGCGACGCGTGAATGTTGAGGCAGCCATGGCGGGGCCAAGCCAGGAGCGGCGCGGGCAGGATCGATCCGTAGGCAGCCACGACCAGCACGTCGAGCGCGAAGGTGGCGAGCTCGCTGCGAACGACCTCATCCTTGAGTCGCGCCGGCTGCAACACCCGGACACCGTGTGCCTGGGCCAGCGCCTTGACCGCGCTGGGCGCGACTTTCAGCCCGCGCCCCCGGGCCGCGTCCGGGCGTGTCAGGACCAGGCTGACCACGAAGCCGGCGTCGAGAATCGCCGCCAGCGCCGTCGAAGCAAAGGTTGGGGTCCCAGCGAATCCGACCCGGAACGCTTCGGCCATCGCGGCCCTAACCCGCGAGCCGTTGCTTTTTCCTGAATTTCGCCGCCAGGCGCGCGCGCTTCATCGGCGAAAGATAGTCCACGAAGACCTTCCCGATGAGGTGATCCACCTCGTGCTGGATACACACCGCGAGGGTGCCCTCGGTCGTCAGCTCGAACGCGTCACCGCGCTGGTCGAGCGCGCGGACCGTGACCTTTGCCGCGCGCACGACCTGGTCGTAGTACCCGGGCACCGACAGGCAGCCTTCCTCACACTCCGCCTCGCCCTCCAGGGCGACGATTTCGGGATTGATGAAGACGTGCAGCTGATCCCGGGTCTCGCTGATATCGATAACGATGACGCGCTTGTGTACGTCTACCTGCGTCGCCGCGAGGCCGATGCCGGGCGCCGCGTACATGGTTTCAGCCATGTCGCGGACCAGCTTCTGGATCTCGGGGGTCACCGCGGCGACAGGCGCGGCAACCTTCCTCAGCCTGGGGTCGGGGTATTCGAGAATAGGGAGCTTCGCCATAAATGCTTGCAAAATGCACACTCGGGATGCAGAATGGCCCTTAAGCCCTTATTTTGCGGCGGTTTAGGACGTTTGCAAGTTGTCTGCAACCCCCGCCCGAACCTATGTTGCGGAGAGGCCATATGCGCCTGAAGTCTATCATAGCGACCGCGCTCATTTCGACCTGCTTGCTGCCGTTCCCGTTCGCTGCGACTCCGGTCGCGGCGCAGGACGTACAGCTTCAGGAAAATCGTCCGGCAAGTTACACGGTCCAGAAAGGCGACACGCTCTGGGGCATCGCCGGAAAGTTTCTCAAGCAGCCGTGGCGCTGGCCGGACATCTGGCGCATGAATCGCGATCAGATCAAGAACCCGCACTGGATCTACCCGGGTGACGTCATTTCCCTCGACAAGGTCAACGGCGAGTGGCAGATGTCGGTCACCCGCCGCGACGTGCGCGTCTCACCAACCGTGAGGATAGATTCGCTCCAGGCCGAGGCCATTCCGAGCATCCCTGCCGGCGATCTGACGCCGTATCTGACGCAGCCGATCGTCACCGGCCCCGATGGATTGCCTGGTGCGGCGAGAATCATCGCCGCGCGGGACAACCGCGTCGTGCGCGGGGAAGGCGACTCGGTCTATGCCATCAGCATCGATGAGAGGCTGGGCACGGAATGGGTCATCTATCGTCCTGGCAGGATCTTTCGGTCCTTCGACAGCAACGAGACGCTCGGTTACGAAATGCGCTACCTCGGCACCGCGCGCGTCGAGCGCTTCGGCGAGGTCAGCCGCATGCTGATCACGACCGCGCGGGAGGAGATCCTGCTCAACGACCTGCTGGTGCCTGCGCCGCGTGAAACGCTCGTCAACTACGTTCCGCATGCGCCCGAGCAGGCGGTGGACGGTCGCGTCATCGAGCTCTACAACGCCGGCACCGAAGCCGGCCGCGGCTTCATCGTCATTCTTGACCGCGGCGCGGCCGACGGGCTCGAGATCGGCAACGTGCTCGCGATCTACCACCCGGCGCCAGTGATCCCCGATCCGCGTCCGTACGAGGGCCCGGATGTGTTTTCGAAGTTGTCCGACGCAACCAAGGCCATCGTTCCACCGACGAAGTATCTGAACGTGCCACCGGAGCGTTCGGGCTTGTTGTTCGTGTTCCGCGTATTCGACCGCGTCTCCTACGCGATCCTGCTCAATACCTCGGAGCCGGTCGTCGTCGGCGACATGGTGCGCAAGCCCTAAGACCTTCCGGCACCAGCGACGATGGAGATCGACGCGCGCGTCGAGGCTTGGGCGTCGCTGCAACTCCTGCCGCGCGTCTCGGCACGCTCGCTGGTCGCGCTGCTCAAGTCATTGGGCGGCCCGGAGCAGGTGCTCGCGGCATCGCCCGCCACTCTCGCCAAAGTCGTGCCCGCGGATATTGCGGCGACCATCGGACGCGGACCGGACCCGGCGGCACTCGAGCGCACGCTCACGTGGCTGCGCGAACCCGGGCACTTGCTCATCACCTGGGATGACCCGGTGTATCCGCGCGCACTGCTGACGATCGCCGACCCGCCGCCGGCGCTTTATTTCCGCGGTCGCAGTGAATTGCTCAATCGGTCCGCGTTGGCCATTGTCGGCAGCCGCAACGCGACGGCGCAGGGACGCGAAACCGCGGAAGCTTTCGCGCAGGTGCTGTCGGCCGCCGGCTTGACCATCGTCAGCGGCCTGGCACTCGGCATCGACGCGGCCGCGCATCGCGGCGGCTTGGCCGCGGCGGGCGCCAGCCTGGCCGTCGTCGGGACCGGCATCGATCGCGTCTATCCCGCGGCCAACCGCAATCTGGCGCACCGCCTTGCGCTCGAAGGGGGCGTCCTGTCCGAATTCGCACTGGGAACGCCGCCGATGCCGGCGAACTTTCCGCGACGTAACCGCCTGATCAGCGGGCTGGCCCGTGGCGTGCTCGTCGTGGAGGCAACGCTGGCCAGCGGTTCACTGATCACCGCGCGCTTCGCCGTCGAACAGAACCGCGACGTCTTTGCGATCCCGGGCTCGATTCATTCGCCGTTTTCCAAGGGCAGCCACAGGTTGATCAAAGAGGGTGCCAAGCTGGTCGAAAGCGCGCAGGACGTGCTCGGAGAGCTGGGCTTGGACGCTACCGGCGGTGCCGCCGCGCCGGGGCCGCCCGCCGTGGCCGGTGGTGATACTGCGCGCGTCCTGACCGCATTAGGGTACGATCCGGCTGGCGTCGACACGCTGGCGTTGCGCTGCGACCTGCCTGCCGACGCGGTGACTGTCGCTCTGGTCGAACTGGAACTCTCCGGCCACATTGCCGGTCTTCCTGGCGGTCTTTACCAGAGATTGCGCTAGTCTTTGCCCGAAGCCGCCTTGCCCCGGTGGCGGCGCTTGCTTATCATCTGCCCTCCCTACGCCAGAATAACCCTATTGGGCCCATGGCCAAGAGTCTGATCATCGCCGAGAAACCCTCCGTCGCCGCCGACATTGCGCGGGCGTTGGGGGGCTTCACCCGCAACGACGACTATTTCGAGAGCGACAAGCACGTGCTTTCGTCGGCGGTCGGCCATTTGCTCGAGATCGGCATGCCCGAGGACGAGGAGGTCAAGCGCGGCAAATGGACCTTCGCCCACCTGCCGGCGATCCCGTCCAAATTCGCGTTGAAGCCGATCGAAAAGGCCGAAGCGCGGCTGAAAATACTGCTGAAACTGGTCAAGCGCAAGGACGTGGGCGCGCTCATCAACGCCTGCGATGCCGGTCGCGAAGGCGAACTCATTTTCCGCAACATCGCGCAGTACTCGGGTACCAGCAAACCGATCCAGCGCTTGTGGTTGCAGTCGATGACCCCTGCGGCGATCCGCGAAGGCTTCGCCAAGTTGCGATCGGACGAGATCATGCGGCCACTGGCGGATGCTGCGGTCTGCCGCTCCGAATCGGACTGGCTGGTGGGGATCAACGGAACGCGGGCGATGACCGCATTCAATTCCCGGTCTGGCGGATTTCAACTGACGACGGTCGGCCGTGTCCAGACCCCGACGCTCGCGATCTTGGTGGAGCGTGAAGCCAAGATCCGGGCATTCAAGGCGCGCGGTTACTGGGAAGTCCTCGGTACCTTCCGCGCGGCCGGCGGTGAATACGGTGGACGCTGGTTCGACGAGCAATTCAAGAAAGCGGACGACGATCCGGACGCACGTGCCGAACGGCTCTGGGTCGAGGAGTCCGCGCGCGCCATCGTCGCCAAGTGCGAGGGCAAACCCGGCACGGTCACCGAGGAGACCAAGCCCTCGACGCAGGCCGCACCGTTGCTCTATGACCTGACCAGCCTTCAGCGCGAGGCGAATGGACGTTTCGGCCTCTCCGCGCGGACGACGCTCTCGCTCGCGCAGGCGCTGTACGAAAAGCACAAGGTGCTGACGTATCCGCGCACCGATTCGCGCGCATTGCCGGAAGACTATATCGACACGGTCAAGTCGACATTGGAATCGTTGCGCGAGTCGAATGCGTACGCCGTTTTTGCCGGCCAGATCCTGAAGGGCAAGTGGGTCAAACCGAACAAGCGCATCTTCGACAACAGCAAGATCTCCGATCACTTCGCGATCATTCCGACATTGCAGCGCCCGAAGACCCTCAACGAACTCGAGGCCAAGCTCTATGATCTCGTGGTCAAGCGGTTTCTCGCGGTGTTCTATCCCAGCGCGGAGTATTTGCTGACCACGCGCATCACGCGCGTGGCCGACGAGCCCTTCAAGACCGAAGGCAAGGTGCTGGTCACGCCGGGCTGGCTCGCGGTCTACGGCAAGGAAGCGCAAACGGACGCCGATGCAACGCTCGCGCCGGTCAAAGCCAACGAGAAGGTTGCGACAGAAAAAATCGAGGCGGTCGCCAACCAGACCAAGCCGCCCGCGCGCTTCAACGAGGCAACCTTGCTCTCGGCCATGGAAGGCGCGGGCAAGACGATCGAGGATGACGAGCTGCGCGAGGCGATGCGGGAAAAGGGCCTAGGAACGCCCGCGACGCGGGCGCAGATCATCGAAGGCCTCATCCTGGAGAAATACGTCCACCGCGACGGACGCGATCTCACGCCCACCGCAAAGGCATTCTCGCTGATGACGCTCCTGCATGGGCTAGGCGTGCCGGAATTGTTTTCGCCAGAACTCACCGCTGAATGGGAGTTCAAGCTGGCGCAGATGGAACACGGCAAGTTGAAGCGCTCGCAGTTCATGCGCGAGATCGTGCAGATGACGCAGCACATCGTCGGCCAAGCGAAGAACTACCAGAGCGACACCATCCCGGGAGACTTTGCCACGCTCTCCGCGCGTTGTCCGAAGTGCGGCGGCGAAGTCCACGAGAACTACAAGAAATTCCAGTGCCAGGCGTGCGATTTCGGCATGTGGAAAATCATTGCCGGGCGCCAGCTCGAGATACCCGAGGCGGAAGCCTTGCTCGCCAATCACGAAGTCGGCCCGCTCGAAGGCTTTCGCAGCAAGCTCGGTCGGCCATTCGCGGCCAAGCTTAAGCTCAACGACGCGCTCGAGGCGCAGTTCGATTTCGGTGACGGGTCCGGCGACGCTGACGGCGAAGCGCCGGATTTCAGCGGCCAGGAATCGCTGGGCGCGTGCCCCAAATGCCATTCGCGCGTGTTCGAGCTCCCGGCGGCGTACGTGTGCGAAAAGGCGGTGGGCCCAGAGAAGAGCTGCGATTTTCGTTCGGGTCGGACCATCCTGCAGCGTCAGATCGAACGCGCGCAGATGCAGAAGCTGCTTGCCACCGGCAAGACCGACCTGCTGCAGTTCGTTTCCTCGCGCACGCGCCGGCCGTTCGCGGCATTTCTGGTCCGTCAACCCGACGGGAAGATCGGCTTCGAATTCCAGGCGAAGGGCCCGGGCAAGGGCGGTGCCGCCCGCGGCGCGAGCGGCGTCGCCGCATTGCGCGTGCTGGGCGCACATCCCAAGGACAAGCAACCGGTCGAACTGCATAGCGGCCGCTACGGTCCCTACGTCAAGCACGGCGGGGTCAACGCAACCTTGTCGGACACCGACCAGGTCGATTCGCTCACGCTCGCGCAGGCGCTCGACCTGCTCGCCGCAAAGGCAAAGAAGGGCGGCACGAAGACGACCAAAGCCGCACCCAAGGCAGCACCGAAGCCGGCACGTCGCAAGCGCGCAGCCTAGCGCAACGCAGTACTTGTTTTTCGCTGCCGGCGCGCAAAGTCGTCGGTTTCCCGCGCAGCAACCCGAAGCATGGCGATCGCAATGAACGCATCCCGGAAGCGCGACTTTCGCTTGCTGCTCGCTGCCATCGGCGTGTCGGCGGTTGGATCGCGCATCACGCGTACGGCACTGCCCATGGCGGCGATACTGGTGCTGGATGCGACGCCGCTGCAACTGGGTTGGCTGAGCGTGCTGGGCGTGCTGCCGGGCGCACTGGTGGCGTGGTGGGCCGGCGCCTGGATCGATCGTCGATCGAGGCGCGCGGTGCTCGTCGGCGCCGACTGGATGCGCGCGCTGCTGATCGCCACCATTCCTCTGGCCGCACTCCACGGCTCGTTGACCCTGATCCACCTTGGCGCTGTCGCGGCGCTCGTGTGCATGGCCACGGTGCTATTCGAGATCGCCGATCATGCGTATCTCCCGGTCATCGTGCCGCCCGGGCAGTTGGTCGTCGCAAACAGCAGGCGCGAAACCGTCGATTCGCTCGCCGAGATCACGGGTCCGCCGCTGGGCGGCGTGCTGGTGCAATGGCTGACTGCGCCGTTCGCGCTGGCGATCGATGCATTCTCATTCGTCGCCTCCGCGCTGCTGATCGGCCGCATTCGCACCAGCGAGCCCGTGGCCGACCGCAATGCCAGCGCGCATCCGGAGGCGAGAACGCAGCTGCTGCGCGAGGCGCGTGAGGGTGCCTTGCTGGTGTGGCGGCATCCGCTGCTGCGGCCATTGTTCCTGAGCACAGCACTGCTCACGTTTTTCATGAGCTTCATGGCGTCGCTGTATACCCTGTTCGCACTGCATACGCTGCAGCTGAGTCCGGGGGCGCTCGGCGTGGTCATCGGTTTCGGCGGCGTGGGTGCGCTCGCCGGCGCCGCGGCAGCCCCGGGCCTGGTGCGCAGATTCGGCTCCGGACGCACGACGCTCGGCGGATTGCTGCTGGGCGGGCTCTCGCAACTGTTCATCCCGCTGGCCCCGGCGGACCCGATTTCGGGTGCGCTGTTCCTAAGCGCAAGTCAGCTGCTCGGGGATGGCTTGCTGACGATTTACCTCGTCACCGAAACCAGCCTTCGCCAGCAGGCTGTCGCGGTCGCCGTTCTGGGCCGCGCAGCAGCCGTCTGGAAGATGGCGGGAAGCATCGTCGCGCCAATCGGCATGATGCTGGGCGCGCTGCTCGCCGAGTACGCCGGTCTGCGTGGCGCATTGTGGGTGCTGGTCGGTGGCATCATCGTCGCCAGTGTTCCGCTCATTTCCGCGCGGCGGACGCTTGCACGCCCGCCCGTCCCGGGCTGACGCGGAAACGCGCTCGCAGGGCCGCTTCAACTCCGGCAACGGTCATGTGCCCAAAATGGGAGTGAGCATTGGACACTTCAGCAATAGTTCCCACACTCGACCTCGTCCTCGGCGATGCGCACACGCGCGGCCTGCCCTGCGTGGATCGGATTTGCATCAGGCCAGAAGCGAAGTCGGTACGGCGATCTTGGCGCCGATCAAGTTGCACCCCTCGCGCTGTCGCAATGTCCCGCCGTGCGCGCCGCTGGCCGGCGCTCGTGCAAGGAAACCATACACGCTACCTGCGCGGCGGCATCGACGGCTGGCAGGCCGCGGGCCAAGCGCTCAATCCCCAAGGAGCCTCATCATGAAATGGATCACTCGCGAACGTCCAAAGATCGACCGCATCGCCTGCCCCTGGTTGATCCAACGCTTCATCGACCACGAGGCCGAGTTTCTGTACGTGCCCGCCGCCGACGTGCTGCGGGTGGCCGAC
The DNA here is from genome assembly GCA_963821485.1 of uncultured beta proteobacterium. Lineage (GTDB taxonomy): Bacteria > Pseudomonadota > Gammaproteobacteria > Burkholderiales > Casimicrobiaceae > PALSA-1003. The sequence goes on along the minus strand of CAWGEB010000007.1, from coordinate 177,044 downwards.
GAGACCGGCGCCACGCCGTACGACATTCCTGGCGTCGAGATGGGCCACGTCGGTGACATGTGCAGCTTCGACGCCTTCCTGGCGAAGTACCGCCTCGACGAACCGGCGCTGCAAAAGCTCGCCACCATCGTGCGCGGTGCCGACACCTCGCGGCTCGACTTGACGCCGCAGTCGGCCGGCCTGCACGCCATCTCGCTCGGTCTATCGCGCAATTTCACCGACGACCACGAGATGCTGCGCCACGGCCTGGTGATGTACGACGCGCTTTACGCGTGGTGCCGCTCGTGACCGGGCAAGGCGCACGATAACGAAGACCCAAATGCGAACATCGGCTTGGTGGTGACGCCGCCTTAAGCAGACCCGGCCAGGCTCTGCCGCTGCGATCCTACAATACCGCTTCAAACGTCGAGGTTGCGCACACCCAACGCATTGCTTTCGATGAACGCACGCCGGGGCTCGACCTCTTCGCCCATCAAGGTCGTGAAGATCTCGTCGGACACGATGCCGTCTTCGATCTGCACGCGGAGCAGCCGCCTCGCCTTGGGATCCATCGTCGTTTCCCAGAGCTGCTCCGGATTCATTTCGCCGAGGCCCTTGTAGCGCTGGATCGACACCGCGTCACGCGCCTCGGTCAACAACCAGTCGAGCGCCTGCTTGAAAGTCTGGACCGCGGCGCCGCGCTCGCCACGGCGCACCATTGCGTCGGGGTGCATCAACCCCTGCATCACCTCGGCCGCAGCGCGCAGCTGCAGATAATCGCCGCTGGCGATGAAGTCCGCGTCGATCCCGGTCGTGTGCGGCGTCCCGTGGCGCGTGCGCACGATGATGAGCCGCTGCTGCTCGGTGTGCTCGTCGTAGCGCGACTCGACCGTGACGTCGGGCTCCGTGATGGCCCGCGCCAGGTTGCTGGCGCTGGTGGCAGCAGCGGCCGCGCTGGACAAGTCCAGGTGCACACCCGTCAGCAGTGCGAACAGCGCCGCAGGTTCGATGGCCCGCGACACGCGATCGATGACCGCCTCGGCCAGCAGGTACTGCCGCGCGACGTTCTCCAGCGCGTCGATGGACAGCGGCGGGCGCCCCGCTCCGGGTTCGAGTTGCGCTCCCTTCAGCGCGACCTTGAGCAAGTGCTGCTTGAGGTCGTGATCGTCCTTGAGGTAGTTCTCCTCCTTGCCCTGCTTGACCTTGTACAGCGGCGGTTGCGCGATGTAGATGTGGCCGCGCTCGACCAGGTCGAGCATCTGCCGATAGAAGAACGTCAGCAGGAGGGTGCGGATGTGCGAGCCGTCGACGTCCGCGTCGGTCATGATGATGATGCGGTGATAACGCAGCTTGTCGGCGTTGTACTCGTCCTTGCCGAAGCCGGTGCCCAGCGCCGTGATCAGCGTCAGGATTTCCTGCGAGCTGATCAGCTTTTCGAAGCGGGCGCGCTCGACGTTCAGGATCTTGCCGCGGAGCGGAAGTATCGCCTGAAACTTTCGATCGCGCCCCTGCTTGGCCGATCCACCGGCGGAATCGCCTTCGACCAGGTAGATCTCGCACAGGGACGGGTCACGTTCCTGGCAGTCTGCCAGCTTGCCCGGCAGCCCCATTCCGTCGAGCACGCCCTTGCGCCGCGTCAGCTCGCGCGCCTTGCGCGCCGCTTCGCGTGCGCGAGCCGCATCGATGATCTTGCTGCAGATGATCCGCGCGTCTGCCGGATTTTCCAGGAGGAATTCGTTGAGCTTGGTCCCCACGACCTCCTGCACGATCGGCTGCACCTCGGAGGAGACCAGCTTGTCCTTGGTCTGCGACGAGAACTTGGGCTCGGGCACCTTGATCGACAGCACGCACGTCAGTCCCTCACGCATGTCGTCGCCCGTGGTCTCGACCTTCGCCTTCTTGGCGAGCTCTTCCTTCTCGATGTAGCCGTTGAGCGTGCGCGTCATCGCCTGGCGCAGGCCGGTCAGATGCGTTCCGCCATCTCGCTGCGGGATGTTGTTGGTGAAGCACTGCACCGATTCCGCGTAGGAATCGTTCCATTGCATGGCGACCTCGACGATCGTGCCGTCCTTTTCGCCGACGGCATGGAAGATCTTCGAGTGCAGCACGCTCTTGCTGCGATTCATGTACTCGACGAACCCCTTGATGCCGCCCGTGAACGCAAAATTCTCGCTCTTGCCGTCGCGCTGGTCGACGAGCTCGATCTTCACGCCATTGTTGAGGAACGACAGCTCGCGGATGCGCCGCGCGAGTATTTCGTAGTGATACTCGACGACGCTGAACGTCGCCTTCGACGCCATGAAGTGCACTTCGGTGCCACGCCGCTCCGTCGGTCCGATCAGCGCGAGCGGGCCCACCGGCACACCGTCGCGAAATTCGATCTGGTGCGCCTTGCCGTCGCGCCAGATCTTCAGCCGCAGCCACTCCGACAAGCCGTTGACGACGGAGACGCCCACGCCGTGGAGGCCGCCCGACACCTTGTACGAATTCTGGTCGAACTTTCCGCCCGCGTGCAACTCGGTCATCACGATCTCGGCGGCCGAGCGCTTGAATTCGTCGTCGTGCTTGATGTCGGTCGGAATGCCGCGGCCGTTGTCGACCACGGACACCGAATTGTCGGCGTGGATCACGACCTTGATGTCGTCGCAGAACCCGGCGAGCGCCTCGTCGATCGCGTTGTCGAGGACCTCGAACACCATGTGATGCAACCCGGTGCCATCGGAGGTGTCGCCGATGTACATGCCGGGCCGTTTGCGCACGGCTTCCAGCCCTTTCAGGATCTGGATGCTGCTGGCGTCGTAGTCGCTGCCGTCATCGGCGGGCTTCGGATTGGCTTGGCTCATTCGTTGTTTTCTCGCCTGTATTGCTGCTGTTGGCCACCCGCAAAAGCGCAGACGCCGACCCGGGGTCGGCGCCGCTGCATCGCAACGGGTGGTTGCCGCACGGGTCAGATCCGCATCGGCATGACGACATACTTGTAATCGCCACGCTCGGGCATGGTCACGAGCGCGCTGGAATTCGCATCGCCGAAAGCGAGCACTACACGATCGGTCCCAAGGTTCTGCAACACATCGAGGAGGTAGGTGATGTTGAATCCGATGTCGAGGGCATCGCCCTTGTAGTCGACTTCGAGTTCTTCCTCGGCTTCTTCCTGCTCGCTGTTCGTGCAAATGATCTTCAGCTGGTCGTTGCCGAGCACCACGCGCACGCCGCGAAATTTCTCGTTCGACAGGATCGCCGCGCGCTGCAGTGCCTGGAGCAACTGCGTACGCGACAATTCGATCTGCTTCGAATGCCCGGTGGGGATGACCCGGTTGTAGTCCGGAAACTTGCCGTCGACGACCTTGCTTACCAGTTCGATGTTGGCGAAGCGGAAGCGCACCTGATTGGCCAGCAGGTCGATCGTCAGTTCCGAGTCGCTGTCCTCCAGCAGCTTGCCCAGCTCCAGCACCGTCTTGCGCGGCAGAATGACTTCCTGGCGCGTGTACGAACCCGGTACCGTCAGGCTCGCGTACGACAGCCGATGTCCGTCGGTGGCCACGGTCTGCAGCGAGCCATTGTCCACCACCAGCAGCATGCCGTTGAGGTAGTAGCGAATGTCCTGCTGCGCCATCGCGAATTCGGCGAGTTTCAGCAGCCCGCGAAAATCCTTCTGCGGCAACTTGATCGTCTGCTGCTTATCCTGCGCGAGGCTGATGCGCGGGTAATCCGCCGCCGGCAGCGTCTGCAAGTTGAAGCGCGAACGTCCCGCGCGCACCGTCATGCGGCTTGCCGAGGTTTCCGCCGTCACCGATGCGTCCTCCGGCAGCGCGCGCAGGAGGTCCTGCAGCTTGCGCGCCGCTACGGTGATCGCCTGGTCCTGCTTGCCTGCCAGTTCGCTGTGCGCGGTGATCTGCATTTCGAGATCCGTCGCGGTCACGTACAGGCTGCCGTCCTTCTGTTCGAGCAAGACGTTGGCCAGGATCGGCAGTGTGTGCCGCCGCTCGACGATGCCCGAAACTGCCTGCAGCGGCTTCAATAACGCATCTCTGGGTATCTGTTTTAGTTGCATTGTTTAAACCTGATAACAGCTAACAGGAGCCGCCGCATATTCGGTACAACCCGCGAAAGTTCAATCATCCCCGAGGCTTGCCGGCGGGTCGGCACGCGGGAAAACGTATGTGCAGCCTGTGCAGGGTTTGGGGATGAAAATACGGTCGGCAGACGGCTGCCGATAATCAACAAATTATAGCCGATTTCAACCCCGATTCATACCCGATTCAGCGGTCAATTGCGCAGCACCTGAAGCAGGAAATTGACATCGTGACTGATCCCGGGAACCGATTCGCGGAGCTTGGCGATCTGGCGGCACGCATGCAGCACGGTCGTGTGGTCGCGGCCGCCGAAGTTGCTGCCGATCTCGGGCAGCGACAACTGCGTCAACTCCTTGGCAAGTGCCATCGCCACCTGCCGCGGCCGCGCTACCGCGCGCGAGCGCTTCTTCGAATACATATCGGAAATGCGAATCTTGTAGTAGTCAGCGACCGTCTTCTGAATGTTCTCGATGGAGATCTGGCGGTTCTGGACGGCCAGGAGGTCGCGCAGCGCATCCTTCGCGAGCGAAAGCGAGATCTCCTGTTCATGAAAGTTCGAATACGCAAGTACGCGCTTCAGCGCGCCTTCGAGTTCGCGCACGTTGGAGCGGATGTGCTTGGCGATGAAAAATGCGACCTGCTCGTCGAGCTTGATGCCACCCTGCGCGGCCTTCGACAGCAGTATGGCCACGCGCATCTCGAGTTCGGGTGGCTCGAGCGCCACCGTCAGTCCCCAGCCGAAGCGCGAAATCAGCCGCTCCTCCATGCCGGAGATTTCCTTCGGGTAGGTGTCGCAGGTGATAACGACCTGCTTGCGCGCCTCGATCAGCGTGTTGAACAGGTAGAAGAATTCTTCCTGCGTTCGGTTCTTGCCGTTGAAGAACTGGATGTCGTCGATGAGCAGCAGGTCGAGCGAGCGGTAGTAGCGCTTGAACTCGTCGAAGGCCTTGTGCTGGTAGGCCCGGACGACGTCCGAGACATAGGTCTCCGCGTGGATGTAGCGGATCTTGGCGTCCGGATTGTTCTCGAGGATGTGATTGCCGATGGCCTGGATCAGGTGCGTCTTGCCGAGGCCCACGCCGCCGTAGACAAACAACGGGTTGTACGAGGTCGGATGTTCCGCAACCTGCATGCCGCCCGCGCGAGCCAGTTGGTTCGCCTTGCCCGACACGAAGGTCGAAAAATTGAAACCCGGGTTGAGGCTTGCCTGCTCTCCACGTCGTGCGCTCGCCGGCGCAGGTTCCGGGGACTTGGGCGCCGCTGCGGCGGCAACGCCCGGACGCTCGGCCGCGTCCGCGACGGTAAAAACGAGCCGGAGCGGCTGCCCGCCGCTTCCGGCTGCCAGTTCCTGGATCCGGCCGGCATAGCGCTGCTTGACCCATTGCAGCACGAAGCGATTGGGCGCGACCAGGCGCAAGCCATCCTCGTCGTGCTCGAAGCGCAGCGGCCGGATCCAGGTATTGAACTGCTGAGGCGTGAGTTCGCGCTGGAAAGATTCCAGGCAACTTTGCCAGAATGCAGGGGTCGACATATTCGGGATGCGGGGAAGGCGCCGGAAAAAATATCGGGCACCGCAAGGAACCCGTCGAGCCTACATTGTAGCGCGCTTGGGCCAAAGTTATCCACAGCAATCCACAGCGCGCAAAGCGCGATTCAGCTTGACAGCACGTATCGCAAAACGCTCTAATGTAAGGCTTTTTTTGACGAAGGCAGATCATGAAACGTACTTACCAGCCATCGGTCGTTCGGCGCAAGCGCACCCACGGCTTTCGCAGCAGAATGAAGACCGCAGGCGGCCGCAAGGTGCTCCGCGCCAGGCGTGCCAAAGGCCGCGCCCGGCTCGCGGTGTAGCTCGTCCCCACGGCACGCCCACGATCGGCTCCAATCGCAGCCAGCGGCTCTCTGGGGCCGGGGCATTTGCCAGGTTGTTCCGTGAGGGGCGTCGCCTGGAAGCGCGGCACGTGCAGGTGCTCGCGGTGCCTGCCGCGACGGGCATGGGCCGGGTCGGTTTCGTCATCGGGAAGCAACAACTGGTTCGGGCAGTGGACCGCAATTACGTGCGACGGATGATGCGCGAGACGGTGCGCGCGAGGCGGCTTGAGCTCGGTCGCTTCGACCTCGTGCTGCGGCTGCGGGCGCCCTGCGCGCGCAACCTGCTGCCGGCGCTGGCGCTCGAAGCCGCGGGACTCCTCGACGCACTCATCGTTTCAACCCACCGATGAAAGCCTTGCTGCTCTCGATGCTGCGCGGATATCAATACGCGATCCGTCCCCTCCTGGGGGCGAATTGCCGCTTTTACCCCAGTTGCTCCGACTACGGGCGCGAGGCGATCGATCGCTACGGCGCGCTCAAGGGGAGCTGGCTGACCCTGCGCCGCATCGCGCGCTGCCATCCGTATCATCCCGGCGGCTTCGACCCCGTCCCCTGATCAACCGTCGCCACCCGGATTCCACGCGTTCATGGACACCCAACGACTGATCCTGTTCGTCATCTTCTCGTTCTCCGCGCTGTTCCTGTGGGAGGCGTGGCAGCGCGACCACCGCCCGCCGGTGCCGCCGCAAAGCGCGACGGCCCCCGCCGCGCCGCAGGCGGGCAGCGCCCTGCCCTCGCCGACGGCGACCACCGCGGCGCCTGCTGTGCCGGCTGTGCCCGGGGCCCCCACCGCCGCGATCCCGGCGAGCGAAAAGATCGTCGTCAAGACCGATCTGTACGTGGCGAACATCGACACGGTGGGCGGCGTCCTGACGCAGCTCGCACTGAACGCGCACCGCGACACGCACGACGAGACCAAGCCCTACATCCTGCTGCAGCAAAACGCCGACCGCACCTTCATCGCCCAATCCGGATTGCTGGGTGAAGGCATGCCGAACCACCGCACGCCATGGCAGGTGCTGCCCGGCCCACGTGAACTCGCGCCCGGCAAGGACTCGCTCGAGCTTAAGCTGCAAGCGACGACACCGAGCGGCGACAAGGTGGTGCAGACGCTGACCTTCCACCGCGGCAGCTATGTCATCGACGTCAGCTACCAGATCACGAATGCAGGCGCGGCGCCGATCGCGCCCTACGCGTACTTCCAGCTGACCCGCGACACCAAGACGCCCGACGTGCAGAGCTCGATGGCGCCCGCCGCGTACACCGGCCCCGTCATCTACAACGAAACGGACAAGTTCAAGAAAGTCGAACCCGGTGACCTGGACAAGCTCGCCGCCGACCCTTCGCGCAAGTTGCCGTACACCAAGAACGCCGACAACGGCTGGGTCGGAATGATCGAGCACTATTTTCTGGCCGCGTGGCTGCCGCCGGACACCCCGAGGACGCAGCGCGAGTTCTACGCCAAGAAGCTCGACGGCGGACTCTACGCGGACGGCGTGATCGTGCAGACGGCATCCATTGCGCCGGGTGCCACGGGCGAGATCAAGGTCCCGCTGTACGTCGGGCCGCAGGAACAGGACGCCCTCGCGAAACTCGCGACCGGACTCGACCTGGTGGTCGACTACGGCATCTTCACCGTGCTCGCAGCGCCGCTGTTCTGGCTGCTGAAATGGCTGTACGGCATCGTCGGCAACTGGGGTTGGGCGATCGTCCTGCTGACGATCATCATCAAGTCGGCCTTCTATCCGCTCAACCACGCCAGCGCGCGGTCGATGGCGAAGATGAAAGTGATCGCGCCGAAGATGAAGGCGCTGCAGGAGCAGTACGGCAGCGACAAGCAGCAGCTCCAGATCAAGATGATGGAGATGTACAAGACCGAGAAGATCAATCCGCTCGGCGGTTGCCTGCCGATCGTGGTCCAGATCCCTGTCTTCATCGCGCTCTACTGGGTGCTGCTTTCGGCAGTCGAACTGCGGCATGCACCGTGGATCCTGTGGATTCACGACCTGTCCGCACCGGACCCCTACTTCGTGCTGCCGGTGATCTATGCGATCACCGCGTATCTCCAGGTCAGGCTGTCGCCGACGCCCATCCAGGATCCGGTCCAGGCAAAAGTGATGCAGATAATGCCGATTGCCTTTTCGGTCATGTTCATCTTCTTTCCTTCCGGCCTGGTGCTGTACTGGCTGATCAACAACTCGCTGCAGATCTTCCAGCAGTGGCACATGAATCGCGTGCTTGAACGCGAGGCGGCGGCTGCGGCGGCCAAGCGCCGCTGACCGCAATGCGGGCCGCGTCGACGCGGGGCCGCCACGATGCACGACACTGACGTGATTGCCGCGATCGCGACGCCTCCGGGCCGCGGCGGCATCGGTGTCGTGCGCGTGTCGGGTCCCGACGTCTCCCGCGTCATCGACGGCGTCATCGGACGTGCGTTGCAGCCACGCCTCGCCACGCTGGCACGCTTTCTCGACGCGCGCGGCGACGTGCTCGACCAGGGGCTGGCGCTGTGGTTTCCCGCGCCGGCCTCCTACACCGGCGAGGCGGTGCTCGAACTGCATGGCCACGGCGGACCCGCGGTCCTCGGATTGATCCTCAAGCGTTGCCTCGAGCTGGGAGCGCGTCTCGCGCAGCCGGGCGAATTCACCAAGCGCGCCTTCCTCAACGACAAGCTCGATCTGGCGCAAGCCGAAGGCGTGGCGGACCTGATCGACGCAGCGACCGGCACTGCCGCGCGCGCGGCGGCGCGCAGCCTGTCCGGCGCGTTTTCACGCGAAGTCGCCGCCATCGTCGCCGCCCTGGTCGACTTGCGCATGTTCACCGAAGCCACCCTCGACTTTCCCGAGGAGGACATCGATTTCATACGCGCCGCCGACGCGCAAGGAAAATTGTCCGCGCTGCGCGAACGGGTCGCCGCTCTGACCGCACGCTCGCGCCAGGGGGGTCTCCTGCGCGACGGCCTGCACGTCGTGCTCGTCGGCGCGCCCAACGTCGGCAAGTCGAGCTTGCTCAATCAGCTCGTCGGCGACGACGTGGCGATCGTCACCCCGCATGCCGGGACGACGCGCGACGCGATTCGCAGCAGCGTCGAGATCCGCGGCATTCCTCTGCACGTCATCGACACGGCGGGGCTGCGCGACGCGATCGACGAAGTCGAGAGGATCGGCATCGCGCGTACGCGGACGGCGATTGCGGGCGCGGACCTGGCGCTGATCGTGACCGACGTGCGCGAAGCCGAGGCTTCCGCGGCGGCGCTGACCGCGCAGTTGCCCCCGGCGCTCGTGCGCATCGTCGTACGCAACAAGATCGATCTCACCGGCGATCCGCCGCGGCGCGCCGCCGGAGGCGAGGGTGTGTCGGTCTGGCTGTCGGCCCGAACCGGGGCGGGCATCGATTTGCTGAAAGATGCGATCCTCGACGCCGCCGGCGCGCACGAGGACATGGAAGGAACCTTCCTCGCGCGCGAACGGCACTTGCTCGCGCTCGATGCTGCCAGCGAACGTCTCGCCGCCGCCGCCGCACACCTCGCCGCGGACAGCCCGCCGCTCGAACTGTTCGCGGAGGAGTTGCGCGAGGCGCAGGTCGCGTTGTCTGCGATCAGCGGCAAGCTGAGCGCGGACGATTTGCTCGGCGAGATCTTCAGCCGATTCTGTATCGGAAAATAAGCGACGTCCCAGCGGGTCCCACGAGGTCTCGAGAAGTGCTTCGCTGCGTGTACATCACAGCCAAGAACTTGATCTCTTCCCCGAAGATAGCTTTCTACCAGCTTGCAATCACGAAGTGGAAAGATGCGCTAGACGCATCATTCCGCATCGTCTTGGCACCTGCGCTCAAGCAGGATTGCGGTCGTCTGTTACAGCCCCGCAAGCCGCCGCCGATCCCCATGATTAACGCTTGACATGAAACCGTAGCGCGCGCAGGGTTTCTCAACCCGAACAAATAGATCGTCCAGGGAGGGCGCCATGGGGGGGCGGGTTCCGCGTACGCGCGCTGCAAGGGCGCGCTCCATCTCGCGTTCCGTTGTGACGCAGATGCTGTGCACGCTTGTCTTCGCCCTTTCGTCGCATGGCGCCCTCGCTCAAGCCATCGGCGATCCCGCGAAGCTCAATAGCATCAAACTCTTTGACGGTTCCCAATTCGATCCCGCTACTGTTAAAGGGAAAGTTACGCTGCTCTACTTCTGGGCGAGCTGGTGTCCGATCTGCCGGAAGGAGATGCCGAACGTCGAAAAGCACTACATGACATACAAGGATCAGGGCTTCACGGTACTCGCCGTCAACTTCCGCGACAAGGAAGAGAAGGCCCGCCAACTCCTCCTTGAGGTCGCGCCAATCGATTACCCAGTCGGAACAATCACCGACGAATATCGGAGCGATTATCCGAATCTCTACGGGACACCGAGCTGGTATCTCATCGATCGGAAAGGCATCATCAAGAAGATCGTCATTGGGGAGCAGACGATTACCGGCGGCTGGTTCGACGGTCTAAAAAAGGAACTCGAAACCGCGCTAGCGCAAAGTCCTTAGGCGACAGCGACGCGCGTCACAGAAAACTGTGTAGCAATTGCGGGAACATCCGTGGGGGGTGGGGGTAATGAGAACAACTCAGCATCAGCGCGCGGCAATCGCGCGTGGTTTCATCGTTTGCCTAAATGCAGTCGGAACCCTCGCGTAGACGATCTCCCAATTACGAATCTAGTGACTTCGGAGCGTCGGGACACTGATCTCCTTTCGCCTCGGGCCCGAAGACGCGCAGCTTATCGCCCGGGAATTCGCGCTAGAGTTTGAGACCGAGGATCTCCTCAACCTTCCGAGCATGACGCCACCACTCCAGCACAGGTGGTTAGTGTTGTTCGCTCTCTTCTGCATCGGAAAATGATCGTGCCATCGGCGGTTCGTGACGGTGGAATTGGTAGACAACAACCTGAGGGGGTTTTGGGTGCGGCCCAGTGGCCTGACCGCTTAAGAACGCGATGGTGTTAGGAGGAGTTCGCGCGTGCTAAAATTGCTGCCTTTCAAACGAGCGACGCACCAGCGTGAACACTGTTCACGCACTTGCGCGGTGCGCTTTCCATCCCCCTGATGAATCATCCCGATCCTACGCCCGCACTCGCCGCTGCAGTCGATGCGCCATCGTATGTGCGTCATCCGCGGCTCTTGGCGTGGGTGCGCGAGATTGCGGCGAAGGCACGTCCGGACCGCATTGCCTGGTGCGACGGTTCACAACTCGAATACGACCGCCTCTGCGAACAGATGGTCGCCGGCGGCACTTTGCGCAAGCTCGATCCCGTCAAGCGCCCGAACAGCTATCTTGCATGGTCCGATCCCTCCGATGTGGCGCGGGTCGAAGACCGCACGTTCATCTGCTGTGAGCGCGAGGAGGATGCGGGGCCGACCAACAACTGGGTCGCTCCGGCCACGATGCGCAGCACGCTCGACGAACTGTTCGACGGCTGCATGCGGGGGCGCACGTTGTACGTGGTGCCGTTCTCGATGGGGCCGCTGGGCAGTCCGATAGCGCATATCGGCGTCGAGTTGACGGACAGCCCGTACGTCGTCGTCAGCATGCGCATCATGACGCGCATGGGGCGCGAGGTGTTCGATGTGCTCGGCACCGACGCCGCCTTCGTGCCTTGCGTGCATACGGTGGGCGCACCCCTTGCGGCCGGCCAGCGCGACGTGCCGTGGCCCTGCAATGCCGAGCACAAGTACATCGTGCATTTCCCCGAGACGCGCGAAATCTGGAGCTACGGTTCGGGCTACGGCGGCAACGCGCTGCTGGGCAAGAAGTGCTTTGCGCTGCGCATCGCGTCGGTCATGGGCCGCGACGAAGGCTGGCTGGCGGAGCACATGCTCATCCTTGGTGTGACTTCGCCGGCGGGCGAAAAGTCGTATGTCGCCGCGGCATTTCCGAGCGCATGCGGCAAGACGAATTTCGCCATGCTGATTCCGCCCGCGGGGCTCGATGGCTGGCAGGTCACGACCATCGGCGACGACATCGCCTGGATCAAGCCGGCTCCCGACGGGCATCTGCATGCGATCAATCCCGAGGCCGGCTATTTCGGTGTCGCGCCGGGGACCTCGTACGAGTCGAACCCCAACGCGATGAAGACGCTCGAGCGCGACACGATCTTCACCAATGTCGCGCTGACCGAAGACGGCGACGTATGGTGGGAGGGCATGACGCGCGAGCCGCCGGCGCGCCTCACCGACTGGCAGGGGCAGGCCTGGACACCTGGGTGCGGACGCAAGGCCGCGCATCCCAACTCGCGCTTCACGGTATCGGCGCTGCGCTGCCCGTCGCTCGACCCCGAGTGGGACAATCCCGCGGGCGTGCCGATCGCCGCGTTCATCTTCGGTGCGCGCCGCAGCGACACGGTGCCTTTGGTAAGCGAGGCGACAAGCTGGGAAGACGGCGTCTACAAAGCGGCGACGATGGGGTCGGAAACCACCGCCGCCGCCACCGGCAAAGTCGGCGAAGTGCGGCGGGATCCGTTCGCGATGTTGCCCTTCTGCGGTTATCACATCGGCGACTATTTCGCGCATTGGCTGGCGATGGGCGCGAAGGTCGCGCATCCGCCGCGCATTTTCAACGTCAACTGGTTCCGCACCGACGAGCGCGGCAAATTCGCGTGGCCGGGCTTCGGCCAGAACATGCGCGTGCTGAAGTGGGTCGTCGAACGCTGCCTGGGCCGAGCGCACGCGAGCGCTGCACCACTGGGACTGCAGCCGGACTATGCCGATCTGGACTGGCGTGGACTCGATTTCAGCCACGAGCGATTCGACCAGGTGATGCACGTCGATCGTGTGCGCTGGAAGCGCGAATTGGAGGCACACGATGAGTTGTTTGCCAAGCTGGGCCGCAAGCAACCCGAGGCGCTGGTGCGGCAACGCCGCGAGTTGCAGCAGCGACTGGGCTAGGCGTGATGCGAGCGCGGCGGTGGCAAGGGCGCGGCAACGCGCCCTTTTTCATTGGCCGTGCGTCTCGGGAAAATCTTCGACTTCCGCGCGCGTCGGCGCACCGAGGCGTCCGCCAACGTGCGTGCATTTCAGCCCGCCCCAGCTCGCTGTGACGCTCGCGGTCGCGGCCATGCCGCCGCCGGGTTCGATGCAGGCGGTAGCCAGCACCTTGGTCGGCATCGTGGGAATCTCGGCAACGCTGTAGATCGTGTCGAGCGCGCCATGCCCGATGCACAGCAGTGCAATCACGGCTGTCCTCGTTCTTGCACTTCGGCGACAACGCGACTAAGCTGAATGTCGAGTAGCAAGCGTTTGCAGAAAGCTGTTACAGTAAAGCTTTGCTGTAAGCCTTTACCTTAAATTTCCTGGCTGATCATGGTGTCATTGTCGACTGCGCTTGCGCAGGGCGCAAGCAGAAACGGCACAAGGATGAGGACTTGAGCACAGGGCATCCCCTCGGCGAGTTCGAAGCGCCGCGCCGCCGCCGCCAACGCGGGCACGACGCGCGGCCGACGCTGCACGACGTGGCCCGCGTCGCCCAAGTCTCGACCGCCTCGGCCTCGCGTGCCCTGACGCGGCCCGACCTCGTCAGTGAGGCCTTGCACGCCCGGGTGATGGCCGCGTCCCAAGCGCTGGCCTACGTCCCCAATGCCGCGGCGCAGGCGCTGTCGGGACACCCGCCGCGAATGGTGGGCGCCGTGGTCGCGGCCTTGGACGACCCGCTGACTGCGCTCGGCATCGAGTCGTTGACACGCGAGCTCGCGGCGCATGGAGCCGGGTTGATGCTTGGCGTGGCGGGCGAGGGCATCGCCGCGGCGAAGGAGTGCGCGCGGGGCCTGGTCGCGCGCGGGGCGGCCGCCATCGTCTTATGCGGGGGTGCGATGCCGGCGGAAACCGGGGACGTGTTTCCGGGTCGGATGGTGCCGTGGGCGACTCTGGACGACGCAGGCCTCGCGCGATCCGGCTTCGAACGCGCCAAGGCGCTGGCGCTGGGCGCCCGCTACCTGCAGGGGATTGGCCATGCGCGAATCGGTTTCCTGGCGATCGGCGGGCAGGCGCGCAGCCGCGACTTGCGCCGTGAATTGCTGGCGGCGGGCATTGCCGTGTTCGAGAACCAGATCGACCCGGATACGATTCCGCGACGGGGTGTGTCCAGCGTCCTGGACCGCTGGCAGGCAATGGCGCTGCCGCCCACTGCCGTCGTGTGCGGCAGCGACGTGGTCGCCGTCTCCCTGTTGGACGAATGCAGCCGTCGCGACTTGGCGGTACCGGGGCAGCTGTCGGTGATCGGTTTTGGCGATTCTGAGCTCTCGCGGCGGGCGCGCCCATCGCTGTCTACGCTGAGGATTCCGGTGCGCGAGGCGGGCAGGGCGTTGGCCGGCAGCCTTCTCGCCGCACTCGACGGCCGGCCGGCCGCGCCGCCCGAATTGTTCGCCAAGCTGGTGGCGCGCGAGTCGACGGGACCATTCAGGGGGTGACGGCGGCGCACGCCTCGGCCTGTTCCACGTGAAACGAAGCCGGCTCGGTTCCACGTGGAACGTCCCGCTCCTAGCGCATTGCGGTCCGCGGACCGCCAGGATCCGCTATCCTCGGACTGTTGCTTGAGGTATCATATTCGATTGGGCCGAGTGATATTTTCCCTGTAAAAACATGCTGTTCCCAACCAAATTCGATGTGATAGTCGTCGGCGGGGGCCATGCCGGCACCGAAGCCGCGCTGGCGGCCGCGCGCATGGGGGGGCGCACGCTGCTGCTCACCCACAGCATCGAGACGCTCGGGCAGATGTCGTGCAATCCGTCGATCGGAGGCATCGGCAAGGGGCACCTGGTGAAGGAGGTCGATGCGCTGGGTGGCGCCATGGCATTGGCGACCGACGAGGCGGGCATCCAGTTTCGCATCCTGAATTCGAGCAAGGGTCCTGCGGTACGCGCGACGCGGGCGCAGGCCGACCGGCTGCTGTACAAGCAGGCGATCCGGTCGCGCCTAGAAAATCAGCCCAACCTGACCATCTTCCAGCAGGCGGTCGACGACCTTTGCCTCGACGGGGATCGGATCAGCGGCGTGCTGACGCAACTCGGAACGCGCTTCGAGGCCGACGCCGTCGTACTGACCACCGGGACGTTCCTGTCGGGCCTGATTCATGTCGGACTCGAGCACTACGAAGCCGGGCGTGCGGGCGATCCGCCGGCGAAGACGCTCGGGGCCAGCCTGCGCGAACTGAAGCTGCCGGTCGGCAGGCTGAAGACCGGCACGCCGCCGCGCCTCGACGGGCGCACGATTGCTTTCGACGCCCTCGAGGTGCAGCCGGGCGACAACCCCGCGCCGGTGTTTTCGTTCATGGGCGACGCGGCGATGCATCCGCGCCAGCTGCCGTGCTGGATCACGCACACCAACGAGCGCACCCACGACATCATCCGCGCGGGTCTGGACCGCTCGCCGCTGTTCACCGGCGTCATCGAAGGGGTGGGGCCGCGCTATTGCCCGTCGATCGAGGACAAGGTCACACGCTTTGCGCAGCGCACGAGCCATCAGATCTTCCTCGAGCCCGAAGGCCTCACCACGCACGAGATCTATCCGAACGGGATTTCGACCTCGCTGCCCTTCGACGTGCAGCTTGCGCTGGTGCGCACGATCAAGGGTTGCGAGCAGGCGCACATCCTGCGCGCCGGCTACGCCATCGAGTACGACTTCTTCGACCCGCGCGCGCTCAAGGCGACGCTCGAGACCAAGGCGATCCGCGGCCTGTTCTTCGCCGGTCAGATCAACGGCACCACGGGCTACGAGGAGGCCGCGGCGCAGGGTCTCCTCGCCGGCATCAATGCCGCGCGGCTGGTGCGCGAGCAGGAGGGTTGGTCACCGCGCCGCGACCAGGCGTACCTGGGCGTGCTGGTGGACGATCTGGTGACGCGCGGGGTGACCGAGCCGTATCGGATGTTCACCAGCCGCGCCGAGTACCGGTTGCAGTTGCGCGAGGACAACGCAGACCTTCGCCTGACCGAGACGGGCCGCAGCCTGGGCGTCGTGGGCGATGCGCAGTGGGACGCGTTCTGCCGCAAGCGTGACGCCGTCGCCCGCGAGCTCGAACGCCTCAAGTCCTCGTGGGTCAACCCGAACGTGGTCCCGCCGGGCGATGCGCACCGGGTGCTCGGCCAGCCGCTGGAACGCGACTGCACGCTCGCGGAGCTTCTGCGCCGCCCGGGCGTGACCTATGCGAGCCTGCTCAGCTTGCCCGGCGCGGGCGCGCCGGTTGCGGACGCGAGCGTCGCCGAGCAGGTCGAAATCGCGACCAAGTATTTGGGGTACATCGAGCGGCAGAACGCGCAGATCGCCCGCGACGTGGCGCAGGAAGCCTTGCGGCTGCCGGCCGAAATCGATTACCGGACAGTGCGCGGCCTGTCGAACGAGGTCCAGCAAAAACTTAACTTGCACCGGCCGGAAACGCTGGGTCACGCCGCGCGTATCTCGGGCGTGACGCCGGCGGCGATCGCGCTACTGCAGGTACACCTCAAGCGCGGCTTCAAGCCCGCGGTACCCGCAGTCCAGCAACGCACCGCATGACCGATGCGCTACGTTCGGGCATCGATGTCCTGGGACTCGCCATCGATCGTGCTGCAGAACACAAGCTGCACGCGTACGTTGCGATGCTGGACAAATGGAATCGCACGCACAACCTCACGGCGATACGCGATCGGGACCAGATGCTGACGCATCACCTGCTCGACTCGCTGGCGGTGCTGCCGCACCTGCCGATACGGACCGGATTGCGCGTCGCCGACGTCGGCAGTGGCGGCGGGCTGCCCGGCATCCCCTTGGCGATCGCACGCACGGACTGGCGCGTCACGCTGATCGACAGCAACCGCAAGAAGGCCGCGTTTCTCAGCCAGGCCGCGATCGAGCTGCCCTTGCCCAATGTCGAAGTCGTGGCCGAACGCGTCGAGCGGGTCGCGCCATCGTCGCGTTTCGACGTGGTGATATCGCGCGCCTATTCGGCGCTGGCGACATTCATCGCGCAGACGCGGCAGTTAGTCGCGCCCGGTGGCTGCTGGGTTGCCATGAAGGGCGCACTTCCACTCGATGAGATGAACTCGCTGGATGCGTCGGTCCGGGTTGAGGCCACGCCGGCGCTGAACGTCCCCGGGATCGACGGCGAGCGCCATCTGGTGCTCATGAAGATGGTTGCCGCATGACCAAAATCATCGCGATCGCGAACCAGAAGGGAGGCGTAGGCAAGACGACCACCAGCGTGAATCTTGCGGCGAGTCTGGTCGCGATGAAGCGCCGCGTGTTGCTGGTCGACCTCGATCCCCAAGGCAACGCCACCATGGGCGCGGGCGTCGATAAGCGAGCGCTTACATACACCGTATATCAAGTCCTGCTTGGCGAAAAGAAAATCGCCGACGTTCGACTCGCATCGCCCTCCGGCGGCTTCGATCTCGTTCCGTCGAACCGGGACCTGGCCGGCGCCGAAGTCGAAATGGTCGATTTGCCCGAACGCGAAATGCGCCTGAAGGACGCATTGGCGGAAGCCCTGTCGCAGATGCGCGCGGCGATATCGGAAGTCGCCGGCG
The DNA here is from genome assembly GCA_963821485.1 of uncultured beta proteobacterium. GTDB lineage: Bacteria > Pseudomonadota > Gammaproteobacteria > Burkholderiales > Casimicrobiaceae > PALSA-1003. Next base: position 159,593 of record CAWGEB010000007.1, on the reverse strand, counting down.
AGTACGAATTCATCCTGCTCGATTGTCCGCCGTCGCTGTCGCTGCTGACGCTCAACGGGCTGTGCGCAGCCGACAGCGTTTTGATTCCGATGCAATGCGAGTACTACGCGCTCGAGGGCCTGTCCGACCTGGTGCAAACGATTCGCAAGGTGCGCGCGCACTTGAACCCAAGGCTCGAAGTCGAGGGGCTGTTGCGCACCATGTACGACCCGCGCAACACGCTCGCGCTCAATGTGTCGGCGGATCTGCAGAAGCATTTCGGCGAAAAGGTCTACCGAACCGTCATCCCGCGCAATATCCGGCTCGCGGAAGCACCGAGCTTCGGCATTCCCGCGCTGCACCTGGACAAATCGTCGAAAGGTGCGCAGGCGTATCTGGCGCTTGCGGGCGAAATGCTGCGACGAGACGAGGCCGCGCTCGCGACCGTGCAAGGAAATGTTCATGGCTAAGCTCAAGGGACTGGGACGCGGACTCGACGCACTGCTCTCGGGCACAGACGAAGAGGCCGGCGGCGAGTCGCTGCAATCGATCGCGCTGGACCGGCTGCAAGCCGGCAGGTATCAACCGCGCACGCGCATGGACGAAGCCACGCTCGCGGAATTGGCCGAGTCGATCAAGGCACAGGGCGTCATGCAGCCGATACTGGTGCGGCCGATCGAGGGCGCGCGCTTCGAGATCATCGCTGGCGAGCGGCGCTGGCGCGCGGCGCAGCGCGCAGGACTCAAGCACGTCCCGGCGTTGGTGCGCAGCGTGCCGGACCAGGCGGCACTCGCGCTTTCCCTGATTGAAAATATTCAGCGCGAGGACCTCAATCCGCTCGAAGAAGCACAAGGCATCGCGCGGCTGATCGAGGATTTCAAGCTCACGCACGACGCGGCGGCAGCCGCAGTCGGACGCTCGCGCAGCGCGGTCAGCAATCTGTTGCGACTGACGCAACTCGCGAAGCCGGTGCAAGCGCTGCTGCTCGCCGACAAGCTCGATATGGGGCACGCACGCGCGTTGCTCGCGCTGCCGGCCGCGAGCCAGGTGTCGGCGGCGGGACGCATCGTCGCGCAGAACCTGTCGGTGCGTGATGCGGAGCGGCTGGTACATACACTGCTGGCGCCATCGGCACAGCGCGCAAAGTCGAAGCGTCGCAGACAACCCGATGGCGACGTGGCTCGACTCGAGCGCGAGCTGGCGGACATCCTCGGCGCCAGCGTGCGCATCGAGCCGACGCGCAATGGTGCCGGACGGCTGGTGGTCAGCTACTCGAGTCTCGAGCAGCTCGACGGCATCCTGCACAAACTGCGCAAGGGATAGTCGGAGTGGCAGGAATTGTCGTCTTGAAACAACGCAGAAGATTCCTGCTCGCCTCGGCGGCTGCCGCACTATCACTGCCTCTTGGCGACTTTGCCGCCCAGGAAGTTCGTGCCTACCGCGTCGCCTGGCTTGGAACCGGTTCGCCGTCATCCGATATCGATTTCAGGGACGACGTCAAAAACGTCCTGCGCGATCTGGGCTACCGCGATGGCAGGAGCGTGGTGTTCGAGCGCCGCGACGCGGAGAACATGCCCGAGCGGCTCCCAGCCCTTGCCGCCGAACTCGTCGCACTGAAGCCCGACGTCATCGTCGCCGGCGCGAGCGCGGGAACGCAGGCCGCCATGCAGGCCACCAAAACCATCCCGATCGTGATGATCGGGGTGGCCGATCCCATCGGAAGCGGGTTTGTGGCAAGCCTTGCGCGGCCAGGTGGCAATGTGACCGGCGTGGCCAATCTGGGCCTTGATATGGCGGCGAAGCCCCTGGAGCTATTGCATGCGGTCGTTCCCAAGGCGACGCGAATTGCGGTGCTGTATACCGCGAACCCTGCACACCCAGCCGTCGTCAATGCGATTGCGACGGCTGCAAAATCGCTGGGATTGGTGGCGCTCCCGACGAAAGCGACATCGACGGCGGAAATCGAGCGCGCGTTTGCGTCGATGGCAAAGGAGCGAGCGCAAGGGCTGGTCGTGGTCGCAGATTCGCTTACGATTGCAAATCGGAAACGAATCGCTGAACTCGCGGCGGCATCCGAATTGCCCGCAATCTATAACTATGCCCTGCAGGTGGAAGCGGGCGGGTTGATGAGCTACGGACCCAACGCGCGCAACCTGCACAAGGTCGTTGCGAGTTACATCGACAGGATCCTGAAGGGCGCCAAGCCAGGCGACCTGCCGGTCGAGCAGCCTTCTGAATTCGAGCTGGTCATCAATTTGAAGGCCGCCAAGGCACTCGGCATTTCGTTTCCGCAGGAAATCCTGTTGCGCGCGGACCAGAAGGTCGAATAGCGATTGCTGCACAACGACAAATGGCGCCAGCGAGCCCCGCACTGCGGCTAGTGCGCCGAAGTTTCGCGCCTGCGCAGCGCCCACTTGACGCCCTCGAACCACAGCAGGCTCAACAAAGCCATGGCGATGCCAGCGAGAAGCATGTCGGGTCTCGGCTGAACGAAGGAGAACAGTCGGCTGATCTCGGGAACGGCGAGCACGCAGCCCAGCAAGACGAGCGTGGCGAGTGTGATCCAGCCGAAGTGGCCGTTGAACGTGCTGGAGGCGCGCCACGACGTGCGGCCCCAGGACCGGTTCGCGTGGATCAATCCGAGGTTGGAGAGCACGAGCACCATGAACGTCAGCGCGCGCGCCATGTCATCGGACTTCGCGGTGGATCGGACACCCGCGTATACGGCCAGCAATAGCACCAGCAGGCCGGCGCCCTGCCAGAGACCGCGCGTGAGGACCGCCGAATCGAACAGACGAGCATCCGCGGGGCGCGGACGGGTCTTCATGGCATCGGCCTCGAGCGGCTCGGCCTCGAACACCACCGAGCAGGCCGGGTCGATGATCAACTGCAGGAACAGGATGTGCACCGGCATCAGCAGCATCGGCCAGCCCAGCAACACCGGCATGAGCGACAGGCCGACGATGGGGACGTGTACCGCGACCACGAAGACGATGGCCTTGCGCAGGTTGGCGAACACGCGCCGTCCGTAGCGCACCGCGGTGACGATGGACGAGAAGTCGTCGTTCAGCAGCACAAGGTCCGCGGCCTCCCGCGCCACGTCGGTACCCCGCGCGCCCATGGCAACGCCGATGTGGGCGGCTTTCAACGCCGGGGCGTCGTTGACGCCGTCGCCGGTCATCGCGACGACATCGCCGCGCGCACGGAAAGCCTGCACCAGGCGCAGTTTCTGGTCGGGCTGCACGCGGCAGAAGATGTGCGTGTGGCCGAGTCGCAGGCGCAGCTCGTCATCGCTCAGCGCGGCGAGCTCGGCCCCGGTGATGGCCGTGCCGTCGACCGGCAAGCCCACCTGCCGCGCGACGGACATCGCGGTGGCCGGATGATCGCCGGTCATCATGACCACGCGTATGCCGGCCGCGTGACACTCGGCGATCGCCTGCGGAACGTCCGGCCGCACCGGGTCCTCCAGCCCGATCAGCCCCAGGAACTCGAACTCGAAGTCATGCTGATTCACCGGCAGGACGTCCGCATCGAAGAGTGGCTTGCGCGACGCCGAGCACACGCAGTCCGTCGCGCGCCATCGCCGAGACCTGGTCGGCGATCCTCGCGCGACGCACGGCATCGAGGTGACACAGATCGACGATGGCCTCGGGCGCGCCCTTGGCCGCGATCATTCGCGCGCGCCGGTCGGGCGACTGCCACACCCGCGACATCGCCAGCATTTCGCGCGACAAGGGGTAGTCATCGATCAAGGTCCAGTCGGCATGCAGGTGCTCGGTGTCGGCCAGCAATCGCTGCCCTGCGCTCGCGATGGCCGTCTCCATCGGATCGAAAGCACGGCGGTGGCTGGCCAGCACGGCGAACTCCAGAACGCCGTGCAACGCCTCCTGCAGCGGGACGTCGCCCGCCTGCAAGGTGTCGTGCGTCGCCGCCTCGGACCACAGTCGCCTGACCGCCATGCGATTGGCGGTCAAGGTACCGGTCTTGTCGACGCACAACACGGTCGTCGCACCCAGCAATTCGACGGCCGGGATGCTGCGCGCCAGCACGTTCTCGCGTGCCAGCCGCCAGGCGCCCAGTCCCAGAAAGAGCGTCAGCACGACCGGCAGCTCTTCGGGCAGGATGGCCATCGCCAACGTGAGGCCGGCCAGCAAGCTGTGCAGCCAATCGCCGCGCACCACCCAGTAGGCGAGCGGCGAGGCCGCCAGCCAGCGCAAGGCCGACGACGGCAACCCGCTTCACGATGCGCCGCGTCTCGCGCTGGATGGGCGTGCTCTCGCTGCCGAGGCCTTCGAGCGACTTGCCGATGCGGCCGAGCGCGCTGCGCTCGCCGGTGGCAATCACGCGCCCGCGTGCGGTGCCTTGCGTGACCAGCGTTCCCGAGAAAACCTTTGCCGCACTGTCGTCGCCCGCCAGCGGAACCCGCCGCCTTGACCACGGGGACCGACTCGCCGGTCAGCAGCGATTCGTCGACTTCGAGATTCGAAGACTCGACCAGATGCATGTCGCACGGGACCCGGTCACCTTCGGCGAGGAGCACGAGGTCGTCGCATACGAGTTCGCGTCCGGCGACCCGTCGCGCGAGTCCGTCGCGCACGACCAATGCGCGCGGGCTGGACAGGTCGCGAAGAGCCTCGAGCGAACGTTCGGTGCGACGCTGCTGGACGAAAGTGATGCCCATGACGACGAAGACGAACCCGAGCAGCATGAGCGCCTCATGGCGATCGCCCAGCGACCATGTAGATGGCGCCACAGGCCACCAGCAGCAGGAACATCGGCTCCAGCACGACGTCGCGAAGCAGGCGCAGCACGCCACGCGGTCGGGAGGTCGGCAGTTCGTTCGGACCGTCCTTGGCGAAGCGGATGCGCGCTTCGACTTCGCTCAGGCCGGTTTTCATCGCGTTGTCAGGTGGCGCTACGGACACGAGTACTGGATCGCGCAGTGCGCCGCTGGCGCGAGCTCGCGCGCCGGATCGGGCGCTTGCGCTACGCGAACGCCTGGTCGTCGAAACCCATTCGTCCTCTCTACTTCACCAGCAAGACCGGCTGTCTTGCGATCGCGAGCACGCGTTGGGCCACCGAGCCGAGCAGAATGTCCGCGACGGCGCCGCGCCCTTTCGAACCGAGGACGATCAGATCGAACTTGCCTGCATTCGCGCAGACGACGATTTCACGCGCCACGCGACCGATGCGTATTTCCATGTCGTGCTTGACGCCGGCCACGTCGAGAAACTTTTGTGCAGACTTGAGTTCCTTTTCGCTGAGTTCGCGCAGATAGTCCGCGACCTCCGCGTTGCCCACGAACGCCTTCGCGTGGCGAAGGCCGGCGTCGTCTTGGACACTGATGAGCGTGATGCCCACGACTCCCGAACGGAGCAGGCGCACCAGCCTGGCGGCGAATTTGACTGCACGAAGGGCGTGCTTCGAACCATCGTCGCGACAAGGACTTTCATGGGCCGCCTTCATCGTTGCGTCGTTGCTTGGCAGTGTACGGCCCGGGCGGAATCGCGCACGCACAGAATTTCGAGCGCGTTTGATCTGGCTCAATTCACGGTCGAAACGCTGCGTGACAATCGCCATCGCAAAACAAAACGGCGCCACCAGGCGCCGTTCTTGCGAGCAGAGCAGCGGTTTCAGCCGAGCTGCTTGAGCATCGTGTCGGCGTCGGACACTTCGAACTTGCCCGGCGCCTCGATGTTGAGCGTCTTCACGACGCCGTCTTCGATCAGCGCCGAGAAGCGCTGGCAGCGCACGCCCATGCCGCGTGCGACGAGGTCCAACTCGAGACCGAGCGCCTTTGTGTACGCGGCGCTGCCGTCACCCATCATCGTACCTTGCCGCCCGCCTTCTGGTCCTTGGCCCACGCACCCATCACGAACGCGTCGTTGACCGACATGCACAAGATGTCGCTGACGCCCTTCGCCTTGAGCTTGTCATGCTTCGCGACGTATCCGGGCACGTGCTTGGCCGAGCATGTCGGCGTAAACGCGCCGGGCAGCCCGAACAGCACGACCTTCTTGCCGCGCGTTAGAGTCCTCGACCTTGAATTCGTTGGGGCCGATCTTGCATTCGGCGGATTCGACTTCGATGTATTCGCTCAGACTGCCGGCGGGGAGCCGGTCGCCAACCTTGATCGTCATGGTATCTCCTCGTTCCAGGCGCGCGCCGGCGTGGCGCTGCGCGATGGGTCGATGATTGTAGCGGAAAACGGCTCCGCGCCGTCCCGAGCGTCGATCCGATGCGAGTCTTGTCGTCGTCCGCATGAAAGCGTAACGTCTGCAATCCGTTCCAGCGGATCCAGTCAGGGGTGCACCATGGTGCTGGCAAAAAAAACCGCCCGCGAGCGCAGGCTTACGCTGCTCGTCGCCACGCGCAAGGGGCTCTGGCAGCTGCATACCGATGCCGCGCGACGAACCTGGAAAGTTGTCGGGCCGCAGTTCCTCGGCCACATCGTGCATCACTGCATCGCCGACCCGCGCGACAGCAAGACCATGCTCGCCGCGGCCCGCACCGGGCACCTCGGCCCGACGGTATTTCGCTCGCAGGACCGCGGCCGCACCTGGCACGAGGCCAAGCAGCCACCGGCGTTTCGCGAGGGTAGTGGCCGCGTCGTCGACCATACGTTCTGGCTGACGCCAGGACACGCGTCGCAGCCCGGCACCTGGTACGCGGGGACCTCGCCGCAGGGATTGTTTCGCTCCGACGACGGCGGCGCGACCTGGCGCGGCGTCGACGGCTTCAACGAACATCCGCAGCGCAAGGCGTGGTGCGGCGACGACAAGGACGGCACGCCCGACGGGCCGAAGCTGCACTCGATCCTCATCGACCCGCGCAACCCCGCGCACATGTATATCGGCATGTCGAGCGGCGGCGTGTTCGAGTCCGCGGACGCCGGCGCGAACTGGCGACCGCTCAATCGCGGCGTGCGTGCGGATTTCCTGCCCGATCCCAACGCGGAATACGGGCACGATCCGCATTGCGTGCGCCTGCATCCGCTGCTGCCCGACCGGCTCTATCAGCAGAACCACACCGGGCATCTACCGCCTCGATCGTCCGGCCGACCAATGGCATGACCTCGGCGCGACGATGCCCAAGAGCGTCGGCGCGATCGGTTTTCCGATGGTGCTGCATCCGCGCGATCCCGACACGCTCTGGGTGTTCCCGATGGATGGCGGCAGCGTCTGGCCGCGTGTCTCGCCGGGCGGCAAGCCCGCGGCCTACCGCTCGGTCAATGGCGGGAAGTCGTGGCAACGGCAGGCGACCGGCATGCCGAAGACCCAGGCGTGGTTCACGGTCAAGCGCCAGGCGATGACCGTCGATCTCGCCACGCCCACCGGCGTGTACTTTGCGACCACGAGCGGCGAGGTCTGGGCGCAGCCGCGACGAGGGCCGCAGCTGGAAATGCGTCGCGGCGCACCTGCCGCACATCTACTCGGTCGAAGTGGCGTGAACGACGGCTCGGTGCGGGTGCGGATTCCCACCCCGCTGCGCAGCTATACGCGGACGCCTCGGTTGTCGCGGCCAACGGTGCCACGCTCGCGGCGATCCTCGCCGACCTCGATCGGCGCTACCCGGGACTTGCGCTTCCGGGTGATCGACGAGCAAGGCGACATCCGACGGCACATCAGGTTCTTCGTCAACGGCATGCCGGCGACGAATCTCGAGCCGGAAGTGCGCGACGCGGACGAAGTCATGATCGTGTGCGCGCTGTCGGGCGGATGAACGTTTGCGACGGGGTTCCTGCACCGCAGCATTCGTTGACGCGTCGCCGGAAAAAACCCTATAATCCATAAGTTTGCTGCGGCATTGGTGTCAACCTCCCGCCCGAACCGATCCCCTGGTTTTCCGATCCGCCGAGTTGCCGTTTGGCAGGCGACGGCGACCCTGGCGCTGGCCGCGGTTGCCGCCATTTGGGCCGGGTGGCACGGGGCGCTGTCGGCGGTCCTGGGCGGGGTCGTCAACATTGCGGCGGGTGCAGTCTTCGCGGTACTGATCGCGCTCAATCCGTCGGCAACGGCGACGGGTACCATGCGGACGATGCTGCGGGCCGAGGCGGGGAAGATTACGGTCATCGTGCTGCAACTGTGGCTAGTCCTCACCAACTACCACGACGTTGTGCACGTGGCATTCTTTTCGGCGTTTGTGATCACCGTTCTGGTGTCGCAGGCGGCGATATTGGTGCAAGACTGATTGGGCGGAGATCGGCGATGGCTGCAGAACAGCAACTCGACGCAACGACCTACATCCAGCACCACCTCACGTTCTTTGCCGAACCCGTCAGGGAATCTGGCGGATTCTGGACCATCAACTACGATACCTTCATCACCTCGATCGTCCTTGGCGTGCTGGCGTTGGGATTCATCTGGCTGGTCACCCGTAAAGCCACCTCCGGGGTGCCATCCAAGACGCAGGCCTTCGTCGAGTTGTCGGTCCAGTTCGTCAACGAACAGGTCAAGAGCCTCTTCAATCAGGATCCTCGCTTCGTTGCACCGCTTGCGCTGACGGTCTTCGTCTGGGTCCTGTTCATGAACGCGATGGACTTCCTCCCCGTCGATATCACGTCGTGGATTTTCGCCAACGTGTTTCATCAGCCCGAGTGGCGCCCGGTGCCGACGGCCGACGTCAATACCACCTTCGCGCTGGCGCTTTCCGTATTTGCGATGATGATCTACTTCAGCATCAAGATCAAAGGCGTTGGCGGCTGGCTGCACGAGCTTTTTTGCTCACCCTTCGGCATCCGCCCGCTGTGGGCATCACCGCTGCTCATCGCCTTCAATTTGTTGTTCAACATGGTCGAGTACGTATCGAAGCCTCTGTCGCATTCGCTACGGTTGTACGGCAACATGTACGCCGGCGAGATCATCTTTATGTTGCTCGGCTTGTGGGCGGCAACCGGCGCGGTCGGCGTGATCATTGGCGGCGTGTTGCACGTGGGCTGGTCCATCTTCCACATCCTGATCGTCGTGCTGCAGGCTTATATCTTCATGATGCTGACCGTCGTCTACATCTCAATGGCGTACGAGCATCACTAACCAGCAGATCATGCTGTTCGATCGCAACAACCTTCCCACCCCGTTCAGAAAGGGCAACAAATGGACAAGCTGCAACTGATCGCGCAAATCCAGGCTTCCACCGGTATCGGTATCGGCCTCATCATCGGCCTCGGCGCGCTTGGTGCGTGCGTGGGCGTCGGCATCATGTGCTCGCGCTTTCTCGAAGGCGCGGCGCGGCAGCCGGAAATGATCCCGGCGCTGCAGGCGAAGGTGTTCCTCCTGCTCGGCCTGATCGACGCTTCGTTCATCATCGGCGTGGGCCTGGCGATGCTGTTCGCCTTCGGCAATCCGCTGATCCCCGCCGGCCTCAAGTGACGCAGACCGGGATCCAGTTACCCGTTATGTCCAGGAGCAAGACGCGCCGCGTCGCCACGATCGGGGACAGCTGCGTCGTCCCGGCGAGGGCCAGGATCCAGAGGCTTCGAGCCGCCGGCGCGCTGCACTTTGCCACGAGGGCACAACCATGAACATCAATCTGACGCTGCTGATGCAGGCGGTCGCGTTTTTCGTCTTCATTCTCTTCTGTGCGAAATTCATCTGGCCGCCATTGATGCGGGCGATCGAAACCCGCCAGAAGCAGATCGCAGACGGGCTGGCCGCGGGTGAGGAAGGTCGCCAGAGCCTGTCGAAGGCCGAGACGCACATCGCGCAGATGATGACCGAGGCGAAGGCACGCGTCTCCGAAATCATCGCGCAAGGCGAGAAGCTCAAGAACGAGACGATCGAGCAGTCGAAAGGCGCGGCAAAGGTCGAGGGCGATCGGATTCTTGCTGCGGCGAAAGCCGAGATCGAGCAGGAGGTGTTTCGCGCCAAGGAGTCCTTGCGTAACCAGGTCGCCGAACTTGCGGTTGCAGGGGCGGCCAAGATCCTCAAGCGTGAAGTCGACCCCAAAGTGCACGCCGAACTGCTCGCCGGAATCCAGAAGCAGCTGTAACACGTCGACCATGGCCGAACTCATCACCATCGCCAGGCCCTACGCGCAGGCCGCATTCTCGCTTGCGAGCGAAACCAACGCGTTGCCCGTTTGGGCCGAGATGCTCAAGTTGGCGAGCGCCGTCGTCACGGACCCCAAGGTGCACGCAGCGCTCGACAACCCCAGGCTGTCCGCAGGGGACAAGGAAGCGCTGTTCCTTTCGATCTGCGGCGACAAGCTGAATGCGGAAGGACGCAGCTTCGTGCGCGTGCTGGTTCAATCCGACCGCATCGGCCTGCTGCCCGAGATCCGCCAGATCTTCGACACGCTCAAGGACGCCGCCGACGGTGTTGCGCGTGCGCACATCCTGAGCGCGTTCCCGGTCACGGACAGCGAGCTGGCGACGCTCAAGGCGGCGCTCGAAAAGCGGTTCGGCAAGAAAATCGAAGCAAGCGTCAGCATCGACCCCGAACTGATCGGTGGCGCGACCATCGTCGTCGGTGACACGGTCATCGACGGCTCGATCCGGGGCGAATTGCAGGCGATGGCGACCCATTTGCGAACCTGATGTAGCCACTGACGCAACGCCGCGCGTGAAAACCGCGGCCAGCGCGAGGAAAAATCATGCAGTTGAACCCATCCGAAATCAGCGAACTGATCAAGAGCAAGATCCAGAACCTGGACACGGGCGCCGAAGTGCGCACGCAGGGGACGGTGGTCACCGTATCCGACGGCATCAGCCGCATTCACGGCTTGTCCGACGCGATGCAGGGCGAGATGCTCGAGTTCCCGGGCAACACCTTCGGACTCGCGCTCAACCTCGAGCGTGATTCGGTCGGCGCGGTGATTCTCGGGGACTACGAGCAGATCTCGGAAGGCGACACCGTAAAGTGCACGGGCCGTATTCTGGAAGTGCCGATCGGCCCGGAGCTGATCGGCCGCGTCGTCAACGCGCTCGGGCAGCCGATCGACGGCAAGGGTCCGGTCAACGCCAAGCTGACCGACGTCATCGAAAAGGTCGCGCCGGGCGTGATCGCGCGCAAGAGCGTAGCGCAGCCGGTGCAAACGGGGCTCAAGGCAATCGACGCGATGGTGCCGATCGGGCGTGGTCAGCGCGAGCTGATCATCGGCGACCGGCAGACCGGCAAGACCGCAGTCGCGATCGACACCATCATCAACCAGAAGGGCAAGGACCTGATCTGCATCTACGTCGCAATCGGACAGAAAGCGTCGTCGATCATGAACGTGGTCAAGAAGCTCGAAGAGACCGGCGCGCTGGCGTACACCATCGTCGTCGTCGCGTCGGCGTCGGACTCCGCGGCGATGCAATATATCGTGCCGTACTCGGGTTGCACGATGGGCGAATACTTCCGCGATCGCGGCCAGGACGCGCTGATCATCTACGACGACCTGACCAAGCAGGCCTGGGCGTACCGGCAGATCTCGCTGTTGCTGCGCCGGCCGCCGGGACGCGAGGCGTATCCGGGCGACGTGTTCTACCTGCACTCGCGTCTGCTCGAGCGCGCCGCACGGGTGAACGAGGAATACGTCGAGAAGTTCACCAAGGGCGCGGTCAAGGGCAAGACCGGTTCGTTGACGGCGCTGCCGGTGATCGAGACGCAGGCAGGAGACGTCACGGCGTTCGTGCCGACCAACGTGATCTCGATCACCGACGGACAGATCTTCCTGGAAACCGACCTGTTCAATTCGGGTATCCGGCCGGCGATCAATGCCGGCATTTCAGTATCGCGCGTGGGCGGCGCCGCGCAGACGAAGGTCATCAAGAAGCTCGGCGGCGGCGTGCGCCTGGCGCTGGCGCAATACCGGGAACTCGCGGCGTTCGCGCAATTCGCCTCGGACCTCGACGAGACGACGCGCAAGCAGCTCGATCGCGGCCGGCTGGTGACCGAACTCATGAAACAGCCGCAGTACGCGCCGCTGTCGGTCGCCGAGCAGTCGCTGACGCTGTTCGCAGTGACCAAGGGCTATTTCGACGATGTTCCGGTCGAGAAGGCGCTGGCTTGCGAGTCGGCGATGCGCGCGTACGTCAAGAGCAAGTACGGCACATTCTTCGACAAGCTCGAATCCTCGAAGGATCTCGATGCCGACGGCGAGAAGCAGCTCACCGCGGCGATCGAGGACTTCAAGAAGAACGGCGCGTACTAGGAATACGACATGGCCGGCTCGAAAGAAATCCGCAACAAGATCAAGAGCGTGCAAAGCACGCGCAAGATCACCAAGGCAATGGAGATGGTTGCGGCCTCCAAGATGAAAAGGGCGCAGGACCGGATGCGGTCTGCGCGCCCCTACGTCGGCCGCATGGTCGCCATCGTGCGCCACCTTGCGCATGCCAACACGGAATACAAGCACCCGTTCCTGGTGAAGCGTCCGCAGGTGAAGACGGTCGGCCTGATCGTGGTCACCTCCGACAAGGGCCTGTGCGGCGGCCTGAACACCAATGCGATGCGCCTGGCTTTGACCAAGATGAAGGCCTGGCAGGCGAGCGGGGTGGAGGTGCAGGTGACGGCGATCGGCAACAAGGGCCTCGGCTTCATGCAGCGCCTCAAGGCCAACATCGTCTCGCAAGTGATCAACGTGGGCGACCGGCCGCATCTGGACAAGATCATCGGACCGGTCAAGGTGCAGCTCGATGCGTACCTCGACGGCAAGATCGACGAGTTGCACATCGTGGCGACGCGTTTCGAGAACACGATGAAGCAGACGCCGGTCGACGTGCAGGTGCTGCCGATCACGGATCTCGGGGAAGCATCCGACAAACGCACGTTTCCCTGGGATTACATCTACGAGCCGGACTCGAAGACGGTGCTCGAGGGATTGCTGACGCGCTACATCGAGGCGGTCATCTACCAGGCGGTCAACGAGAACATGGCCTCCGAGCAGAGTGCGCGCATGGTGGCGATGAAGTCGGCGTCGGAAAATGCTGCGACCATCATCGAGGAGCTGCAGCTGATCTATAACAAGAGCCGGCAGGCGGCGATCACCAAGGAATTGTCAGAGATTGTGGCGGGAGCCGCCGCGGTCTGATTGCCGCCAGGCTGAACGATATTCGAATTCGGATCTGAGGACACGGTTATGAACGAGGGAACGATAGTCCAGTGTATCGGCGCGGTGATCGACGTCGAGTTCGCGCGCGATCAGCTGCCTGGCATCTACAACGCATTGACGCTCGCCAACAGCGACCTGACGCTCGAGGTGCAACAGCAGCTGGGCGACGGCGTCGTGCGCACCATCTGCCTCGGTTCGGCCGACGGCCTGCGCCGCGGCATGAAGGTCACGAATACGGGCGCCGGCATTTCGGTGCCGGTCGGACCGGCAACGTTGGGCCGCATCATGGATGTACTCGGCCGCCCGATCGACGAACTGGGGCCGGTCAACGCGGAACGAAGCATGCCGATCCACCGCGAGGCGCCATCGTTTGAGGAGTTGTCGCCCTCGACCGAGCTGCTCGAAACGGGCATCAAGGTGATCGACCTCGTGTGCCCGTTCGCCAAAGGCGGCAAGGTGGGATTGTTCGGCGGTGCCGGCGTCGGCAAGACCGTGGCCATGCTCGAGCTCATCAACAACATCGCAACGCAGCACGCCGGCCTATCGGTGTTTGCCGGCGTCGGCGAGCGCACCCGCGAAGGTAACGACTTCTATCACGAGATGCGCGAGGCAGGTGTCGTCAAGTTGGACAACCTGCCCGAGTCCAAGGTGGCGATGGTGTACGGCCAAATGAACGAGCCGCCGGGCAACCGCCTGCGCGTGGCGCTGACCGGGTTGACCATGGCCGAGTATTTCCGCGACGAAGGCCGCGACATGCTGCTGTTCATCGACAACATCTACCGGTACACGTTGGCAGGGACGGAGGTGTCCGCACTGCTCGGACGCATGCCGTCGGCGGTGGGATACCAGCCGACGCTCGCCGCGGAGATGGGCGAATTGCAGGAGCGCATCACGTCGACCAAGACCGGCTCGATCACCTCGATCCAGGCGGTATACGTGCCGGCGGACGACTTGACCGACCCATCTCCGGCCACGACCTTCGGCCATCTCGACTCCACCATCGTGCTCTCGCGCGACATCGCCTCGCTCGGCATCTATCCCGCGGTGGATCCGCTGGATTCGACCTCGCGCCAGCTGGACCCCAACGTGGTCGGCGAAGAGCACTACACCACCGCGCGCCGCGTGCAGCAAACGCTGCAGCGCTACAAGGAACTGCGCGACATCATCGCCATTCTGGGCATGGACGAGCTCTCGCCCGAAGACAAGCTGGCGGTGGCGCGGGCGCGCAAGATCCAGCGCTTCCTGTCGCAGCCGTTCCACGTCGCCGAGACCTTCACCGGCTCGCCGGGCAAGTACGTATCGCTCAAGGACACGATCCGCGGCTTCAAGGCGATCGTCGACGGCGAGTGCGATCACCTGCCGGAACAGGCGTTCTACATGATCGGTGGCATCGAAGAGGCCACCGAGAAAGCCAAGACGCTGCAATAGCCATGGCCAACACCATCCATGTCGATGTCGTCAGCGCCGAAGCGTCGATCTTCTCGGGCGACGCCGAGTTCATCGTGCTGCCCGGCGTCATGGGCGAACTGGGAATCTTCCCCAAGCACACGCCGCTGATCACGCAGATCAAGCCGGGCGCGGTGCGCATCAAGGTTCCCGGACAGACCGAGGAGCAGGTCGTCTATGTCCAGGGAGGCTTCCTGGAAGTGCAGCCCGATGTGGTGACGGTCCTGTCCGACACGGCGATCCGGGCGCACGACCTCGATGAAGCCAAGGCGCTGGAAGCCAAGCTGGCCGCCGAAGAGGCGATGCAGAACAAGACCTCGAAAGAGGAGATCGCGCGCGCCGAGAGCGAGTTGGCGGGTGCCCTGGCCCAACTCGCGGCGATCCGTCACATGCGCAAGGGCCGGAAGTAGGTCCAGGGTTCGGCGGGGTCAGCGTGTCCCGAGCTGCTGTTCGGCCAGCGTCACCCAGTAGCTGGTACCGATGGCCAGTGCGTCGTCGTTGAAATCGTATTGCGGGCTGTGGATGTTCGGCGTGTCGGGCCCCGTGCCGGTGCCGAGCCAGACATAGCAGCCGGGTTTTTTCTCCAGCATGAACGCGAAGTCCTCACCGGTCATCTCGGGGGTGGGATCGGTGTCGACCTGCTCGGCGCCGACCACGGCCGTCGCCGCCGCGATCGCGTATTGCGTTTCGGCCGCAGCGTTGACGGTGGCCGGATAGCACCGCACATAGCGCAGCGTCGCGCTCATGTCGAAGGTCGCGGCGACGCCGGCGACGATGCCTTTCATCCGTTCCTCGATCAGGTCCTGTACCTCGCGCTTGAAGGCGCGCACCGTGCCGCGCAGCACGACTTCCTGCGGGATCACGTTCCAGGTGTCGCCGCCGTGCACCTGCGTCACGGTGACCACGCCGGCGTCGAGCGGGTGCAGGTTGCGCGCGACGATGGTCTGCAGCGCATTGATCGTGTGCGCCGCGAACAGCATCGGATCCTTGCCGGTGTACGCCATCGCCGCGTGCGCGCCCTTGCCGGTCACGATGATCTCGAAGATGTCGTAGGCGCCCATCAATGGCCCTGCACGCATCGCGAAGGTGCCGAGCGGCTTGCGCGGCCAGTTGTGCATGCCGTACACCGCGCGCATCGGGAAACGGTCGAATAATCCCTCCTCGACCATCACCCTGCCCCCGCCTTCGTTCTCCTCGGCCGGTTGGAAGATGAAGTACACCGTCCCGCCGAGATGTTTCCTGCGCGCGAGCGCCGCGGCGGCGCCGAGCAGCATGGTCGTGTGGCCGTCGTGACCGCATGCATGCATCCTGCCTGCGTGGCGCGAAGCATGGCTTACACCCGTGCGCTCCTGGATGTGCAGCGCGTCGAGATCGGCGCGCAGGCCGATGGCGTCGCCGTTGCCAACGCCGTTTCCATCGCGCGTGCCATCCGCGCGCAGCACGCCGACCAGGCCGGTCTTGGCCAGGCCGGTGTGTACCTCCAGGCCGAGGGCGCGGAGTTTGTCGGCGACGAAGGCGCTGGTGGCTGTCTCCTCGAACGCTGTTTCAGGATGGGCGTGCAGATGATGCCGCCAGGACTTCATGTCCGGAACGAGAGCGGTGATGTCGGGGGCGATTTGCATGGCGCAACGATCGAAAGCTGAAGGCAGGATGTTAACGCAGACGGCGATCGATGCGACGCTTACCCTGCGGTAGAATGCGCGCTGCACCGCCCCCCGCATGAGCAATCCCGCGCCGCCGATCTTCGACCTCGCCATCGTTGGTGGCGGCATCAACGGCGCCGGCATCGCCCGCGACGCCGCTGGGCGCGGGCTGAGCGTGGTGCTCCTGGAAAAGGACGATCTCGCCGCGCATACGTCGTCGTGGAGCACCAAGCTGATCCACGGCGGCTTGCGCTATCTCGAATACTACGAATTCCGGCTCGTGGCCGAAGCGCTCTCCGAGCGCGAAGTCCTGCTGGCCGCCGCGCCGCACATCATCGAGCCCTTGCAGTTCGTGCTTCCCTACGAGCCGCATCTGCGCCCGGCGTGGATGATCCGTGCCGGACTGTTTCTCTACGATCACCTGGGAGGACACCGTACGCTGCCGTCGTCGTTCGGCGTCGAACTGACGACGGACAAGTGGGGCGCGGGCCTGAAGCCCAAGTTTCGCAAAGGCTTCGTCTACTCAGACGCGCGCGTCGACGACGCGCGACTCGTGGTGGCCAATGCGATCGCTGCGCGCGAGCGCGGTGCGGATATTCGCCCACGCACGCGCATGGTCGAGGTCAGGCGCGATGCCGACCACTGGCGGGTGAGCATGCGCGATGCGTGCGGAGAGCAGGCCGAGTTGCGCGCACGCGCACTGATCAACGCCGCCGGCCCCTGGGTGAAACGCGTGCACGACCAGGCGACCTCCGTGCGCGGCACGGGGTCGGTGCGGCACGTCAAGGGCAGCCACATCGTGGTGCCGCGCGTTCATTCCGGCAACCACGCGTACATCCTGCAGAACGCCGATAAAAGAATCGTCTTCGTCATTCCGTATCAGGGTGAGTTTTCGCTGATTGGCACTACTGACATTCCGGTGGAGGAGTACGAGCGGCCGCGGATCTCGGCCGACGAGACCGAATACCTGTGCAAGATCGCGAGTGCGTACCTGGCGCGCGAGCTTTCGCCCAGCGACGTCGTCTGGAGCTACAGCGGCGTGCGGCCGCTGTACGACGACGGCTCGGCCGATCCGTCCGCGGTCACGCGCGACTACGTGCTGAAGCTCGATCGAGGCGAAGGCAAGCAGGCGCCGTTGCTGTCGATCTTCGGCGGCAAGATCACCACGTATCGCCGGCTGGCAGAATCCGCGCTGTCCGAACTGTCCCCGTTCTTCCCGTCGATGGGGCGGCCGTGGACGCGCGGCGAAGCGTTGCCCGGCGGCGACATGCCACGCGGCGACGTCGGCGCGTACGGGCGGGAACTCGCCACGCGCTATCCGGGCATTCCCGGCAATGTCCGTGACGCGCTGCTGCACCGGCACGGGACCCGCACGCCGCGCGTGCTGGGAGACGCGAAGGCGACGGCCGATCTCGGCACTCACTTCGGACACACGCTGTACGCGATGGAAGTGGATTATCTGGTGGCGCAGGAATGGGCGCGTGGCGCCGAGGACATCCTCTGGCGCCGTACCAAGTGCGGGCTGCACTTGACCGCTGCGCAACGCGATACGGTGTCGAAGTTCCTGCTCGAGCAGTACGGCTACCGGTGACTTCGCGCACGATGCTGCCGCTCACGGCGCTGCCCGGCTCGGTGCGCGGCGGGATTCAGGGCGTGTTGACCGACATCGACGACACGCTGTCGACGCACGGCCGGATCACCGCGCTCGCCTACACGGCGATGGAGCGGCTTCACGCCGCCGGATTGCTGGTGATTCCCGTCACCGGGCGACCCGCGGGCTGGTGCGATCACATTGCGCGCATGTGGCCGGTCGATGCAGTGGTCGGCGAGAACGGCGCGTTGTACATGCGCCACGACGCGCGCGCAGGCAAGCTCAGGACATATTTCTCCACGCCACCGGACGAGCGTCGTGCGCAACGCGAGCGGCTTGCACTGATCGCCACCAAAATTCTGCGCGAGGTTCCCGGCTGCGCGGTCGCGTCGGACCAGGGCTATCGCGAGAGCGACCTGGCGATCGATTTCTGCGAGGACGTGCCACGCCTGTCGGCGGGCAGCGTCGCGCGCATCGTTGCACTCATGCGCAGCGAAGGGCTTACCGCCAAGGTATCGTCGATCCATGTCAACGGCTGGTTCGGCACCTACGACAAGCTGACGATGACGCGCAAATTGCTCGCCGAAGAATTCGGCGTGCATCTCGATCAGGCGCGGGAGCGGTTCGTGTTCGTCGGCGATTCGCCGAACGACGCGCCGATGTTCGACTACTTCCCGTGTTCGGTCGGCGTGGCCAATGTGCGCGCGTTTGGCGACTGCGGTGGGAGCCCGCCGCGGTACGTCACCGAGCGCGAATCAGGGGCGGGGTTCGCCGAACTCGCGGATTTTCTGTTGGCGGGCCGCTAGCGGCTTGGCCGCTATTTCTTCGCCGTGGTCATCGCGGCGAGGCTCGACAGGTCGATCGCCTTGAGGGCGTTCGCCAGTGCCGCAGGCTCGACCCCCGAGCCCTCGACCGTCACGCTGAACCGGTTGGCGATGATCACGCTGACCTCGCCGCTTTTCCCACGCCGGTCGTAGCGCTCGTGCACGAGCTGGCCGTCGATGCGCTTGGTGCGCTCGTACCCGGAGTCGGTTTCCTTTTCCATATTGGGGTCGAACTTCCCGACCAGCGCGGCCAGACCCGAGAGCGATCCCAGGTCGGTGATCTCGATGCTGATGCTGGCGTTGGCGCCATCGTTGTAGCGGCCGGTCGCGTTCGATCCCTTCATGCCCATGGCTTCACCGCTTTGACCTGACGCCTCGTTGCGCTGCATGCCCGGCAGCGATGCCGGCAGCATCGCCTTGAGTTCGCGAAAGTCGATCGGCTGCACGTCCTTGCCGCCGGCCATGATCTGGCCGACTGCGTTCATCGCGGCGGCGGCGTTGGCAGTGCTCGCTTGCGGATTCGATGCGCCGCCCTTGTCGGCCTGTTCACCGATCTTCTCCAGCGTTTTCATCGCCTGATTGACACGGTCGCGATCCGCCTCCGACTTGCCGCCGAAAATATTGGCGAGCACGCCTGCCGTATCCGCATTGGAGGTGACGGGCTCGGTTGCGCCTTGCCGGACCATGGGGCCCAGCCCGACGAAACCGAGGCCGGCGATGGTGCAGGTGGTCAGCACCGTGACCAGGACCGAGAGCACGATCGCGCAAATGACCAGGACGATCGTATAGCCGATGGACTTGTCCGGGGGGTTGCGCATCAGCACGGGCAGGCCGAGGTAGAGCAGATACAGGCCATACAGCCCCGCCAGAATGCCGATGATGCCCAGCACCGGAATCACGTTGAGCACGCCGGCGACCCACGCCGGCGTCAAGCTGTAAGCGGTCAGCTTGAGCGCGGCGAGCGAATCCCGCTGCCCGCCGAAAGTGGGCGCCAGCGCGTCGACCAGCCACGAGATCAGGTATACCTGGAGAAAGGAAAGCCCGAACATCACGATCGCTTGCGTCAATCCTGCGGCGACACTGAGGCGCGCCATCCCGAGCGGACCGAGCGACGTCCCGATCATCGTCTGGCCAATGAACGTCGCGATCGCGCCGATCGCGACCAGCGGTGCAACGTAGCGAAGGTAGATGGCGCTGGGCGAGGAAGGCTCCGCCGCGACGACCGGCCATTCCGTCGATGGCGCCAGCAGGATGTTCTTGATGCGCGCAAAGATGCCCCGCGCCAATTGCGTCGCGTCGGCGGCCGCTTTGGCGGAATCGAAACCTGGCGCAGACCCGGCGCTGCCGCCACCCCCGCTGCCGGCCCCCGGGCCCGGGGTCGCGGCAGGGGCGAGCGGCGGGGTGGGTGCCGCGGTAGCGGGCGGAGGAGGAGTCGGCCGAGCCGGCTCGGGTGCGGGCGGCGGGGTGACCAATGCTGTCGGGGCGCCGCAGTTGTTGCAGAACTTCGAGCCATCCGCCAAGCGTTGGCCACATTGGGAACAGAACATGGACTAGCCTCCGCAGGGGGAGCGCATGGTGCCGCGATTGTGCGCCGGCACGCAGTCGCCTTCAATGTCGGTCGTGGAAACCTCGGCGAGAGCCGGGAAAACGCAGCTTGTGCGCGCGCCCCGCCGCCAATACTGACGCTCGGCGGCAGCCGACAAGCGTCCGCAGGCGGCGTCCCTGAAGTGCCCATCCGCGGGGCTCGAAGATATCAGTGAGCGCTTGCTCTCTTCGAGTCCCGCATGCGGGGAGGCACGTCCGGCCGGGCTTTCGCCCCATGCGGGACCAGCAGCGCAGGGCGCCGCTGGTCAAGCTGTGGATTCATCTCCCGGTATGCTATTTGCATAGGATACCTAAGCAATCATTGCAGGCCCGATCGCCAAGTTGCTGAACTTCCAAGAAAGCGTGAGCCGGGCGCCGGTGGCCGAGGCGACAGGCAGGGAGAATCGTAATGATCCGGTACGGATTCAATATCAAGACGCGCAGCGGTCAACGTGTCGACAACATCTGCATCATGGCGTCGTGCCGCGAAGATGCGGAGCGGCGCCTGCGCCAGATGTACCACCACTGCGAAATCGTCGCCTGTCACGGCGAAGCGGTGCGCCGCAGCGATCCGCTCGACCTCGAAGCGGTCATCGGCATGATCAGCCGCGACCCGGTGACGATGCCGATGGTCGCGCGATCGATGCTACGCAACAAGCCCAGCGCCCACTAGTTCCTCCACCAGCGCCAGATAGTCCCGCGCGCCGCGGCTTTGCGGTGCATGGCGAAACACGTCGAGCTGGCGCGCCGGGCTCTCCGCCAGGCTCACGTTTTCCGCCACGCGCGTCGTGCAGATCTCCTCGGGCCTGAACGCCATCGCCATCAGGTCCGCCACCTCCGAACTCATCTTGCGGCGGGCGTCAAAGCGCGTCAGCAGGTAGCGCCGCGGAAGGCGATGCTTGAACACGGGTTCGAGCGCGTTGAGACTGCGTTCCACCTGCTGCGCGCCCTGGAACGCCAGGTAGTCCGCCGACACTGGGACGATCACGACGTCGCAGGCGAAGATCGCGTTGAGCGACAACACGCCCAGCAGCGGACAACAGTCGATGACGACGTGACCGGGTGGCGTGTCGGCCGCCCTCAAGCTGGTGCGCAGCTTCGTGATCACGTTGACGCCCTTGCCGAGCAACGTGTCGAGCTTGGTCAGATCGAGATGCGCGGGGCAGAGGATGACGCCGCTGGCGGTGATCTGCGCGATGTCGGCCAGCGGTCGCTGGCGCATGAAGAACGAATACACCGAATCGTCGGCCAGGCGCGGATGGGCACCGAAGATGCCCGACAGGTGCGCCTGCGGATCGAGGTCGATGCCGAGCGGGCGCTGTTTGCGCTGCGCGATGCCGGCAAGCAGGTTCAGCGCCGTCGTCGTCTTGCCGACGCCGCCTTTCTGGTTGAATACGGCGATGACCGTCATCGGCGCATCTTACAAGACGCGCTTGCGAACGACGGTCACCACGATCTCCGCGAGGATCACGACCGCGAAGATCGCGATCAGGATCGTGGCGACGCGATCCCACTGGAACAGGTTCATCGCGGAGTCCAGGATCATGCCGATGCCGCCTGCGCCGACCAGTCCGAGCACGGCGGATTCGCGCACGTTGATGTCCCAGCGGAACAGCGCGATGGACCAGAACGCAGGCTGGACCTGCGGCCAGTAGCCGAAGGACAGCCGCGACAGCCAGGGCGCGCCCGCGGCCTCGAGCGCCTCGATCGGTCCGCGGTTGGATTCCTCGAGCGCTTCGCCGAAAAGCTTGCCCACGAAGCCGATCGAGCGGAAGGCGATGGCCAGCGTCCCCGCCAGCGCGCCGGGCCCGAAAATGCCGACGAAGAGCAGCGCCCACACCAGCGAATTGACCGACCGCGACGACACCAGGATCAGCTTGGCCAGCAGGTTGAGCGGGGTGAACGGGCAGAGGTTGTGCGCGGCCAGGATCCCGATCGGCAGCGCCAGCAGGAGCGCGAGCAGCGTGCCCAGCGATGCAATGTGAATCGTTTCCATCAGCGCGGCGTGGACGCTCGCGGGATAGTAGCTGAGGTCCGCCGGCCACATCCGCGCCAGCAGGTCGGCCATCTGTTCGGGCGCATCGGCCAGGAACTCGGGGATGATCTCGACGGTGCGTATCGATACGACGATCGCGACCACGATCGCGAGATAGACCGCGAATCGGGTCAGCCGCTGCGCCGGCGTGAAGCGGCGCCAGATGCGCTGACCGACGGCTTCGAGTCATCCCTCAGTCATCCTCGACGAGCCGGTCGCGCCGTGGACTCAGGCTACCCAGGCGGCGGTGCAGCATGTCGGCGAACGAGACGCCGTCGATGAAGATCGCGCGCACGTAGGTCGCGAGTACTTCGCCGACCATGATCAGCGCGATGATCGAGATGAGGATCGCGCAGACGTAGTCGTAGTCGAAGCGCTGGAATGCGGCGAACAGCGTCCCGCCGATGCCGCCCGCACCGACGATGCCGACCATCGTCGAGTTGCGCAGATTGGAGTCCAGCTGATAGGTGCAGAAGCCGATGAAGCGCGTGAACACCTGCGGCAGCACGCCGAAGCCGATCACGCTCATGAACGGCGCGCCGGTGGCGCGAATGGCCTCGACCTGCTTCAGCGAAATCTCCTCGATCGCCTCGGCGAACAACTTGCCGATGAACCCGATCGAGGCCACGGTCAACGCCAGGATCCCGGCCAGCGCACCGAAGCCGACGGCCTTGACGAACACGATCGCCACGATCACCGGGTGGAACGAGCGCGCGCTCACGATGAGCAGGCGCGCCGGCCAGCTGACCCACGCCGGCATCAGATTGCGCGCCGAGCACAGGCCGACCGGCAGCGCGAGGACGATCCCCAGTGCCGAGGCGAGCACCGCGATTTCCAGGCTCTCCTGCAAACCCTTGACCAGCAATTCCCAGCGGGAGAAATTCGGCGGAAACATGCGTCCGAGGAAGTGCGCGGTGTTGTGCAGGCCGGCGCTGACGCGCTCCCACGACGCGTCCATCTGCGCAGCGGCGTAGACGACGTACAGCGCCAGCAGCAGCCAGCCCGCGCGCGTCCACCCGCTGGTTCGAAACGGATCGCTGCTGGTCGTCGCGACGCTCACGATTCAGAACGAACCCCGCTCCCTGCGGGAGAGGGGTAGGGGTGAGGGCAGAGCTTGGTTCACTATTGCAGCCAGTCCTGGCCACCGTAGATCGTTCGCAGCATGTCGTCGCGCAGCTGCTGCGGCGGACCGTCGAAGACGATCCTGCCCCCGGCCATGCCGACGATGCGGTCGGCGAAGCGCTTGGCGAGCTCGACGTCGTGCATGTTGACGAGCACCGGGATGCCTCGCTGGCGGGCGATGTCGGCGAGCAGTTGCATGATCTCGACCGAGGTCTTGGGGTCGAGCGAAGAGGTCGGCTCATCGGCGAGCAGCACGTAGGGTTGCTGCATCACGGCGCGCGCGATGCCGACGCGCTGGCGCTGACCGCCGGACAGCGAATCGGCGCGCTGCTGGGCGAAGCCCGCGAGGCCGACCACGTCGAGCAATTCGAAGGCGCGCGCAATGTCCTCGGGGGAGAATTTGCGCCGCCACGCGCGCCATGCGGACACGTAGCCCAGGCGGCCCGAGAGCAGATTTTCCATGACGGTCAGCCGCTCGACCAGGTTGTATTCCTGGAACACCATGCCGATGTGACGGCGCGCCTCGCGCAGCGCGCCGCGCGGCAGCAGGACGATGTCGTGACCCTCGAATTCGATCGTACCCGCCGACGGCTCGACCAGCCGGTTGATGCAGCGAACCAGCGTACTCTTGCCGGTGCCCGAGGGGCCGATGATGGCCGTGATGCCGCGCTCGGTGATGTCGAGATTGATGTCGGACAGGACCGGCTTGCCGTCGACGTAGGATTTGGAGAGATGTTTGATCGAGAGCATTGAATCAATCGTCGCCGCGGCTGCGCCTTGCGTTCCCGCCCGAGTGCGTCACTTCTTCTTCGCCGCTTCTGCCGCCTCGCGCGCGGATTCCTTCTCGTAGGTCGCCTTGTCGAAGCCGCCGCCCGAGCCCTTGGCCACGTCGCGCACGACCGCCCAGGTGGTCTTGTAGTTGATCGGGAAGAAGCGGTCGGCGCCGTCGAAGGCCTTCTGCATCTCCGGCGGGAAGCGGTAGTCGTAGAAGCAGCCCAGCATCTTGTCGACCAGCGACGGGGCCAGGTCATGCGCGTAGGCGAAGGACGAGGTCGGGAATTTCTGGCTGCGGTAGATGATCCGGAAATCCGATTCCTTGACCTGTCCGCGCTCGGCCATGCGATGGAACACGTCCGAGGCGACTGCGCCGGCATCGTAGTCGCCCGAGTTCACGCCCATCACCGACTGGTCGTGCTTGCCGGAAAAGATGATCTTGTAGTCCTTGTCGGGAGTGAGTCCCTGGCCCGGAAACAGCGCGATGGGCGCCATGTGGCCGGAGTTGGACGAAGGCGAGGTGTGCGCGACCTTCTTCCCCTTGAGATCGGAGAGCTTCTGATACGGCGAGGAAGCCTTGACGATGACGATCAGGTTGTAGCCCTGGAACTCCTTGGCATTGCCCTTGACGGCGAAGGGCACCGCGCCGGCGAGGTTGACCGCGAAGGCCGTCGGTCCGGTGGAAAAGCCCGCGACGTGGAGGCGGCCCGAACGCATGGCTTCGATTTCGGCGGCGTTCGACTGCACCTGATAGAAGACGACCTTCTTGTCCAGGCACTTGGCCAGATGTGTCGTGAACGGCTTGAAAATGTTCTCGTACACGGCAGGATCTTCGACCGGTGTGTAGGTGAAGACGATGGTCGACGGGTTCTTCCATTTCTTCTGATCGACCGGGGTGTCGGCGACCATGTCGTTGTTGTCGTCGCAATACATCGCGTCGAGTTCGCCGCGGTTCTTGCAGGCGTCGGCCGCGAATGCCGCCGACGCGAACATTGCAATGCACAGACCGGCGAATGCCGGCGCAAGAGACGTACGCATGGGATTTCCCTCCTTGGCCGTAGGTTTCGGCTTTCGCGAGTATTTTCGCATACATCGACCGTGCGCCGGCGCGCTGCCCTGCGGGGACGTTCCCGAGCGAAAAGTGCGATAATTCGCGGCTGATGGAAATGCCGCTGCAAATCGCGATCCTGGCTGCCGGCGAAGGCAAGCGCATGCGTTCGGCGCTGCCGAAAGTGCTGCACCTCTTGGGCGGACGGCCGCTGCTCGAGCATATCCTCGGCACGGCGCGCGCGCTGGGTCCGAAAGCGATCTGCGTCGTGCACGGCGGCGACGGCGGCGCGTTGTGCCGCCGCTTTCCCGACGGGGACCTCGCCTGGGCGCTGCAGGAGCCCCCCGCCGGCACCGGTGACGCACTCAAGCGTGCGCTGCAGGCGCTGGCGGCGGACGGCGTGACGCTGGTGCTCTTCGGTGCCGACCCGCTGGTGCGTCCGGAGACATTGCGTCGCGTCGTCGCGCAGGCACAGGAGGGAGCGTTGTCGCTGCTCACCATCGAACTCGACGACCCCGCGGGCTACGGACGCATCGTCCGCAATGCGGGAGGCAAAGTCGTCGCCATCGTCGAGCACAAGGATGCGACCCCGGAGCAGCGCAAGCTGCGCGAGATCAACACCGGCGTGATGGCGGCGCCAACGGCGGCGTTCACGCGCTGGCTGGCGAAGATCGGCAATCGCAACGCGAGCGGCGAGTTCTATCTCACCGATGTCGTCGCGCTCGCCGTGGAGGAGGGTGTGCCGGTCGAGGCGACGCAGGCGGCGAACGTGATCGAAACGCTGGGCGTCAACAGCCAGCGCGACCTCGCCACGCTCGAGCGGCTGTACCAGCGCGCGCAGGCCGACGCCTTGCTCGACGCGGGTGTCACGCTCGCCGATCCGGCGCGCATCGACGTACGCGGCGCGTTGACCTGCGGGCGCGACGTCCGCATCGACGTCGGCTGCGTTTTCGAGGGCGCGGTGGCGCTCGGCGACGGTGTGGCCATCGCCGCCTACAGCGTGCTGCGTGACGTGACCGTGGGCGCGGGCACGCGCATCGAGTCGTTCTCGCACATAGAGAGCGCGCAGATCGGCGCACGCTGCCGCGTCGGACCGTATGCGCGCATCCGGCCGGCAACGGTGCTGGCCGACGAGGTGCACGTGGGCAATTTCGTCGAGGTGAAGGCGAGCACGCTCGGCGCGCGCAGCAAGGCCAACCATCTTTCCTACGTCGGCGATACGACGGCGGGCCAGGACGTCAATATCGGCGCGGGAACGATCACCTGCAACTACGATGGCGCGTTCAAGCATCGCACGCTGATCGAGGACGACGTGCACATCGGTTCCGGCACGCAGCTCGTCGCGCCGGTGACGATCGGGCGCGGCGCGACCATCGGCGCCGGCACGACCGTTTGGAAAGACGTGCCGCCGGCAACGCTGGCGGTGAATGCGAAAACACAGGTTCCGCGTAGCGGCTGGAAGCGGCCGAGGAAAGGGTAGACAGACCATGTGCGGCATCGTCGGTGCGGTTGCTCGCGACAACGTCGTGCCCATCCTGATCGAGGGCGTTCGCCGCCTGGAGTACCGCGGCTACGATTCGACCGGCCTGGCCGTGATCAACGGCGGCCTGCACCGGCTGGTGAGTACCGCGCGCGTGGCCGATTTGGCGCTGCAGGCGAAGACCACGGAAATCAGCGGCATGACCGGGATTTCGCATACCCGCTGGGCCACGCATGGCGCGCCGACGCCCGCCAACGCGCATCCGCACACGAGCAGCGGCGAAATCGCTGTCGTGCACAACGGCATCATCGAGAACTTCGAGTCGCTGCGCGAGCGGTTGCAGAAGCAGGGCTACCGCTTCGTCACCCAGACCGACTCGGAAGTGATCGCGCATCTCATCCACGCGCATTACAAGGGCGATCTGCTGCAGGCGGTCCGCGACACCGTGGCGGAGTTCAGGGGCGCCTACGCGATCGCGGCGATCTCGACGCGCGAACCCGGCCGCATCGTCGGCGCCCGGGCCGGCAGCCCGCTGCTGGTGGGCATCGGCGAGCACGATCATTTTCTCGCCTCCGACGCGAGCGCACTGGCGTCGGTGACGCAGCGCGTCGCCTACCTCGAGGAAGGCGACGTCGCCGACATCCGGCGCGAATCGTATTCGATCTACGATGCGGCGGGGGCGAAGATGGCCCGCACAATCGTGACGGTGCCGGCATCGAGCGCTGCAGTGGAACTCGGTCCGTACCGGCATTTCATGCAGAAGGAGATCTTCGAACAGCCGCGAGCGATCTCCGACACGCTGGAGAGCGTCGGCGGCATCGGGCCCGAGCTGTTCGGCGCGGATGCCGCGGGAGTGTTCGCGAAGGTCAAGGCGGTGCACCTGCTCGCATGTGGCACGAGCTATTACTCGGCGGTGCTGGCGCGGCTGTGGCTGGAGGGTGTGGCGGGCATTCCGGCGCAGGCCGAGATCGCCAGCGAATATCGCTATCGCGACAGCGTGCCGAATCCGGAGGCGCTGGTCGTGGTCATCTCGCAATCGGGAGAAACCGCAGACACGCTGGCCGCGCTCAAACACGCCAAGGAGCTCGGTCACCGCCACACGCTGGCGATTTGCAACGTCGAGACGAGTTCGATGGTGCGACAGACCGCGCTTACGTATCTGACTCGCGCGGGCACCGAAGTCGGCGTCGCGTCGACCAAGGCCTTCACCACGCAGCTGACCGCGCTGTTCCTGCTCACGCTGACGCTGGCCAAACTGCGCGGCCGGCTCGCACCGGCCGCCGAGGCGCGCTGGCTCGCCGGCCTGCGTCATCTGCCGCTGGCGATCCAGTCGGTGCTGGCGCTCGAGCCGGCGATCATCGCGTGGGCGCAGCGCTTCGCCAAGAAGCAGAACGCGCTGTTTCTCGGTCGCGGGCTGCACTACCCGGTGGCGCTCGAGGGCGCGCTCAAGCTCAAGGAAATCTCGTACATCCACGCCGAAGCCTATCCGGCGGGTGAACTCAAGCACGGCCCGCTGGCGCTGGTCGACAGCAACATGCCGGTGGTTGCCATCGCGCCCAACGATGCCCTGATCGAAAAGCTCAAGTCGAACCTGCAAGAAGTGCGCGCGCGCGGCGGCGAACTCTACGTCGTGGCCGATGCCGACAGCCACATCGAGTCGAGCGAAGGCATCCATGTGCTGCGCCTGCCCGAGCACGCGGGCTTGCTCTCGCCGATCGTGCACACCATCCCGCTGCAACTGCTGGCGTACCACACCGCGGTGCTGCGCGGCACCGACGTCGACAAGCCGCGCAATCTGGCGAAGAGCGTGACGGTGGAGTGACCCGGCAAACGTGCCCGGTGGTAGGGCAATGGCCGGTCCGAGGTTTCCGCGTTACTGCTTCGTCTGCTCGTTGCCGTATGTCTTAACTAGGTAATCGACAATTGCCGGCATGTCCGCATCGTCGATTGGGGCCTTGAACACCGCCTTCATGCGGGTGACCATCGCCTCCCAATAAGCGCGCGGCGCGGTGGGCGGCTGATAGAGCATGTATTCGGCCGAATGGCACGCCACGCAATTGTTCTGGGCTTTGACATATCCCGGCAGCGGGCTGCTCTTAAGTGCCGGCGCCTCCGTCGGCAAGTCAATTGACTTGGCATCGGCCGGCGTCATGCCGCCGAGAGAAAGGACGAGCGCCGAGAGCGCAGCCGCGAAGATTGGTTTGCTGTTCATGTCTATACCCACTAGATCGCGGTGACCGAGACCCGCTCGACCACGTTGCGCATGTAGCCGGCCGGTTGCCACAGCGCATCCATTGGCTGGCTCTGCCCGGAGCGGTTCCAGGCGCGAACGCGTAGGTCGTAGGTCCCCTTGTCGGGTGTGAACGCAAAGTTGAACTCGCGGAACGAATACCGACCGAGATCGTTGCCAAGCTTGGCCTCGCGCCAGGTCTGTCCGCCATCCGTGGAGTAGGCGACTTCGCGGATGCCCTGCCCGCCGTCGAAAGCGATGCCCCGCACGACCGCCTGCTGGCCGGCGCGAAGCCGGGCCCCGTCCTGCACCGAGGTAATGAACGAGCGCACGTTGAACCTGCCGATGGGGCGTGTCGCAGACGGCGCGGTACCCGGGTCGACGCAGGCGCAGTCGTTGTCGGGAATACGATAGGCAGGTTTCATCCAGAAGCCTTCGAACACGCTATCGATCACCTCAATCTCCGACAGATGCTTGACCCAGTAGGTACCGTAGTAGCCCGGGACCACAAGTTTGACCGGATAGCCGTTGAGCATCGGAATGTCGGCACCGTTCATCTGGTACGCCAGCATGACCTCGCCGTCGAGCGCGTGGCTCACGTCGAGCGACTTGACGAAATCGCCACCGCCAAACAGCGCAGTGTCGAGCCCGTTGAAGGTGACCTGCCTTGCGCTGTTTTTCAATTCGGCGCGCGCCAGCACGTCCTTCAGCGGTACACCAACCCAACGCGCATTGCCCATTGCCCCGTTTGTGAGTTGCCCGCCGGTGACGCGCGGCGAGAAGAGTCCACGGCTGTTGCCCGAGCACTGGTTTACAGCCACGTACTCGATAGGTTTGAACTGCGAGCGAAGTTCGGCCACCGTCAACTCGAACGGCTTGCCCGCCGCGTTCCCGCCGATCTTGATGCCATGTTTGTCGCCGTCGATGGACGTTGGGATGCCGGCATTGTGGTACCGGACGAAGAACGCATCGTTCGGAGTGATGAGGCCCTCATTGAAGATTTCGAAGGGTGTTTCGAGTTGCGGCGGGCGCGTAGTCAGCACGATAAGTGGCCGCTTTTCGGGAAAGGCCACCATGTTTCGCTTGCCGTTGGCGATTGGCAGATCGATGGTTGTGGCTTGCGCGAAAGCCGTTCGACTCAACGAACCGAGCCCCGATACTGCCAGCGCACCCGCACCACCCACAATGAGCCTGCGACGCAGGCGATTAGTGTCGTCACCCATGGTTCCTCCTATGGACTCGTCGAATTCTATGCACGAGAATGTCTATAAGCAATCAACGGCCGGGTACCGCGTGCTTGCTCCTAGTCAAATCGATCTGGTCCGGTTCGGCGCGCCACCATTCCAATTAGCGCGGATTGCCCGCGATGGCGCGTGCCCTCGGTAAGATCGGCGTCGTACGCACGCAATTCCAGTATCTCGGTCGATGCGAACGCTGTGCGCAGCATCTCCTCCGTATACAGGTGAGATAGCAGCGAAGGCCCGCCGGTCTTGTATTCGAGCTGTTTCGGCGAATAGCCCTGGAGCACCAAGATGCCGCCGACCTTCAACGAGCGGATGATGTTCGCGAACAGGCGTTCGCGCATTGACGGGTCGGCAAACTGCACGAATATTGCCGCTACGCCGTCATAGGTCTCGGTTGGCCAGAGCCAGCTATCGCAGTCGGATACGCTGAACTCTACGCAGACGCCGGTCGCTGCGGCCAGCTTTCGCGCCTTGGCCACCCCGACTTCCGAGATGTCGAATGCGTCGACGCGAACACCCTGAGCCGCCAGCCAGACGCTGTTGCGCCCTTCGCCGTCGGCGACGCATAGCACCCGACTGCCCGGGCCCCAGTGCGCCGCATGCTCATGCAGGTATGCGTTGGGCTCGGTGCCAAAGACATAGCTCTCCCCTTCGAAGCGCTTGTTCCAGGTGCTGGCATCGTCGGGAAACGACGGATTGGTCATGGGTAATAGCGTCTCCCAATGATCCCGTGCCGCATAGGGGTTCCCTGAACCGGCGATCCGGCAATCCTCAATTCTGCCTGCCGGCTCGTGCCGCCGTCCGCATGAACGCCTTGCGGTCGCGCGCGGTCTGCTCGAACTGGCGAGCGATATTGCCGCACACCAGGTCGCAGAGCGCGTAGATCTGGTCGTCAGCGATACGGTAGTAGACGCTTGTCCCGCGGGTCTCGCGGGCAACCATGCCGTGCTTGGTCAGCATGGTCAGGTGCCGGGATACGTTCGCCGCCGTATAGCCACAGAGCTGCGCTAATTCCCCGACGTTGCGCTCGCCTTCACGCAGGTAGTTGAGGATCTGCAGGCGCGTCGGTTCCGACAGCGTCTGGAAGTACGCCGCGACCTCCTTCAGCGCTTCGGGGGGAAGACCCTTCATGCCAGGACAATCCGGTAGTTGGCTGACGGTCATGATGCCTCAAAAGTCCTTGCGTTGCAGCAATCTTGCCTAAATTTGTTGTTGACTGTTTGCGTGATTAGTTAAATAATACACAAACGAATGGCGAGTGTCCAGCCGGTAGGAGTTGCCGGCGTAGATAGGTCGACGAGGAGAAGCAGGATGTTGAAGGAGTGCCTGTTGGGCGCAGCGGTGATCGCGAGGCTGTTCAGCCCGGCCGTCGGCATGGCAACCGCGGGCGAACTGGCAAGCGCGGTCGTGCAGTCTCCGGGCGCCGGCGAGTCCGCCAGCTTCGACGGTGTTGTCGAAGCCGTCCGGCAAACGGTCGTGTCCGCGCAGGTCCCCGGCGCGGTAGTCGCCATTGAGGTAAAGGTTGGCGATGTCGTGAAGGCCGGCCAATTGCTGGCGCGGATCGATGCGCGAGCGGCCGAACAGAACGTGGTCGCCAGCGACGCGCAGGTCCAGTCCGCGCGCGCCACGCTCGAGGTAGCGACCAAGGAATTCGACCGCCAGAAACAGCTGTTCGAGAAGAACTACACCAGCCAGGCTGCTCTCGAGCGCGCCGAGGCGCAGTTCAAGGCAACCCAGGCGCAAGTTTCGGCGCAACTGGCTCAAGCCGGCGCGGCACGCGCCCAATCCGGCTTCTTCGTCGTCAAGGCGCCCTATGGCGGCGTGGTTTCGGAAGTTCCGATCACGCTCGGCGACATGGCGATGCCCGGCCGCGCGCTGCTGACCATCTACGATCCCGCCGCACTCCGCGTTACCGCTGCGGTTCCCCAAACGGACATCGCAAGGATTGCCTCGGGCAAGCCGGCGAGGATCCAGTTCCCCGGCGCGCTGGCGGAACGCCAGTGGGTTGCACCTGCCAACATGACCGTTCTGCCAACGGCCGATCCGGGCACCCACACCGCCCAGATTCGACTCGACCTTCCTGCGACGGCCGGAAACCTGACACCTGGAACCTTTGCCCGGGTATGGCTGCCGATGCAGGGCGCTGCCACGCCTCGTCTGTATGTGCCTACCAAGGCGGTTATCCGCCGCGCGGAAATGACCGGCGTATACGTCCTCGACGCGCATGGGCATCCCCTTCTCCGGCAGGTACGTCTTGGGCGCGCCGTCGACGACACCGTGGAGATTTTGAGCGGAGTCACGGCCGGTGAGCGCGTCGCATTGGATCCACAGAGCGCTGCCCGTGAGCGTTGAACCCCACGACGTGCGCAAAGCTCTCGGCATATCCGGCCGTATCGCCGCCTATTTCCAGACGGCGCAGATCACGCCGCTGTTGGCCGTCGGCGCCCTTCTCCTGGGCGTGTTCGCCGTGCTTGTGACGCCCCGCGAGGAGGAGCCACAGATCAACGTGACCATGGCCAACGTGCTGATCCCGTTCCCCGGCGCATCGGCACGGGATGTGGAACAGATGGTCGCCGCGCCGGCCGAGCAGGTGTTGTCGCAGATCGCCGGCATCGAGCACGTACTGTCTGTCTCGCGCCCCGGACTTGCGATCGTGACCGTGCAGTTCAAGGTGGGGGTACCGCGCACCGAGGCATTGGTGCGGCTGTACGACACGGTCAATTCCAATGCTGATTGGCTGCCCAGGGGCTTGGGCGTCCTGAGCCCCATCATCAAGCCCAAGGGCATCGATGACGTGCCCATCGTCACGCTCACGCTGTTCAGCAAAAACCACGCGATCGGCGCCTTTGATCTGGAGCGGGTTGCCCACAGTATCGAGGCCGATCTCAAACGGGTCCCCGGTACGCGCGAGGTAAATACGATAGGCGGACCCGGACGCGCCGTGGTCGTCGAGGTCGATCCGGCCCGAATGTCCAGCACCGGCGTCACCGTCCCCGATCTTCGGACTGCACTTCAGTCGGCCAATCTCGGCCTGCCCGTGGGCGAGTTGCTGGTGGCCAATCGCGCGGTCGCCGTCGAATCCGGCCCCTTCCTCAAGGACGCCCACGATGTCGCGGAGCTGGTGGTCGGCGTACGCGACGGCAAGCCGATTTTCTTGCAGGACGTGGCCAGCGTCCGTGATGGTCCCCTTCCGCCGAGTCGCTATGTCTGGCAGGGCGTGGCCGGCAAGGATGGAGGCGAGTTTCCGGCCGTGACCATCGCCATCACCAAGAAACCCGGCGAGAACGCCATTGACGTAGCCAACGCCGTGATGCGTCGCGTGGAAATGCTGCGCAACACCGTCATACCGCACGACATTGAGATCGCGGAAACGCGCAACTACGGCGCTACCGCCAACGACAAGGCGCAGAAACTCATCCAGAAGCTGCTGTTCGCCACTGCGTCGGTCGTCGCCCTGGTATTCCTGGCGCTCGGCAGACGCGAGGCGGCCATTGTCGGCAGTGCGGTAATTCTGACGCTTGCGGCAACGCTGTTTGCCTCGTGGGCGTGGGGGTTCACGCTGAACCGCGTTTCGCTCTTCGCCCTGATCTTCTCCATCGGCATCCTGGTGGACGATGCCATCGTGGTTGTCGAGAACATTCACCGGCACCAACAGCTGTTCCCCGGCAAGTCGCTCGTGGAAATCATTCCCGGCGCGGTCGACGAAGTCGGCGGCCCTACGATTCTGGCGACCCTGACGGTGATCGCGGCCCTCCTGCCGATGGCTTTCGTCTCCGGCCTCATGGGTCCGTACATGAGCCCCATTCCGATCAACGCGAGCATGGGCATGCTGCTGTCGCTGGCGATTGCCTTCGTCGTTACGCCGTGGTTGTCGAGGCTGTGGCTCAAGGCACCGCACGCCGTCGCCGATCCCGCGAAGCGTCCGGGCTTTGCGGGCAAGCTCGCTCCAGTATTCGCCCGAATCTTTCGCCCTTTGCTCGACGATACCCGCGGCAAGCGCAACCGCAGACTGCTGGGATTGGGTGTCGCGGCGCTCATCGCCGTTTCCCTTGTGCTCCCGGCGGTCGGACTCGTGCAGCTGAAGATGTTGCCGTTCGACAACAAGTCAGAATTCCAGGTCGTCGTCGACATGCCCGCAGGCACGCCAGTAGAACAGACGGCGGCGGTTCTCCACGAACTCGGCAATCACCTGGCCACCGTTCCGGAGGTGACCGACTACCAAGCCTACGCCGGTACTGCCGCGCCGATCAACTTCAACGGGCTGGTGCGCCAGTACTACCTACGTGGCGGCGGCGACGTGGGCGACATCCAGGTCAACCTCGTCGACAAGCACCACCGCAGCGACCAAAGCCATGCCATCGCGACTCGCGTGCGGCCGGCGTTGCAGGAGATTGGCCGTCGCTTCAACGCGAACGTAAAGGTCGTCGAAGTGCCGCCGGGCCCGCCGGTACAGGCCCCAATCGTCGCCGAGATCTACGGCCCGGAGGCCCAGGGCCGTCGCGACGTTGCCAAAGCGGTGCGCGCGGTATTCGACAAGACGGCGGGTGTCGTCGATGTCGACGACAGCAGCATTGCTGCGGCACCGAAGACGCTTCTCCTGGTTGATCGCCGCAAGGCCGCGATGCTCGGCGTGCCGCAGGAGGTCATCGTCAGCACCTTGCGGGCCGGCCTGGCCGGCGAGGCCACGAGCTACCTGCACGACGAAACCAAATATCCGGCTGCGGCCAACGTGCAGCTACCCGCCGAGGAACAAGGCAATCTCGATTCGCTGCTTCGACTGGCGGTGCGTTCGGGCTCCGGCAAGTTGGTCCCGATTCGCGAACTGGTCACCGTGAGTGACTCGCTGCGCGAACAGCCGATTTACCACAAGGACCTGCTGGCGGTGACCTACGTCATCGCCGACATGGCCGGTCGCGTCGACAGCCCTCTGTACGGAATGTTCGCGATGCGCAGCGCGGTAAATAGTGTTGCCACTCCAGGTGGCGGCTCGCTGGCCGAGTACTTCATCCGTCCGCCGGATGATCCCTACCGCGACTACTCGCTCAAGTGGGATGGCGAATCCCAAATTACCTACGAGACCTTTCGTGACATGGGTGCTGCCTACGCGGTCGGCCTTGTTCTTATCTATCTGCTCGTGGTCGCCCAGTTCGGCTCGTATCTCACGCCACTGATCATCATGGCGCCGATCCCGCTGACCATTATCGGCGTGATGCCGGGACATGCGCTGCTCGGCGCACAGTACACGGCGACCAGCATGATCGGAATGATCGCGCTGGCCGGCATCATCGTGCGCAACTCCATCCTGCTGGTGGATTTCATCAACATCCAGGTACGCGATGGCGTCGCCTTCAAGAAAGCCGTAGTCCATTCCGCGATCACCCGCGCGCAGCCGATCATGCTAACCGGCTTGGCCGCGATGCTCGGCGCCTTCTTCATTCTCGACGACCCCATCTTCAACGGGCTCGCCATTTCGCTGATCTTCGGGATTTTCGTCTCCACCCTTCTGACGCTGGTGGTGATTCCTGTCCTTTACTACGTGGCCTATCGCACGCGCCTCGGCCCGACCCCTCAAGGAGAACTCGCATGACCTCTTGGCAAATCGTTCGTCTCGTCGCCGGCATTTTCATCCTGCTGTCACTTGCACTGGGCATCCCGGGCAGCCCGGTGTTCGTCAGCCAGTGGTGGCTGGCATTCACCGCATTCGTCGGCGTCAATCTGCTCCAAAGCGCATTGACGCGCTGGTGCCTAATGGAAACCCTCGTGCGCAAGCTCGGCGCGCGCGAAGGCTGCTGAACGCGTCCTGACTGGGATTGCAACGTGCGAAAACGCCTTATCGCGGGGTCGGCTGTGTTGGTGTTTTACGCGTCGGTCGTTAGCGCCACGGATTTGCTTGATGTGTGGCGCACCGCATTGCAACACGATCTCGAATTCTCAGCGGCAGACGCTGCCCACCAGGCCGGCGAGGCGCGGCGCGGGCAGGGCGAATCACTGTGGCGCCCCACGGTTCAGTTCACCGCAACTGCCGGACGAATGAGCAGCGAATCTGCGACCACGGGCGCCCAATTCTCGGCACCGGGCTTTCCGCAGACCGACGGCGCGAGTTTCAACACTTCAGTCAACAATGGGTCGCTTGGCCGCTGGACGGTCGAGGCGCGCCAGCCACTCATAAGTCGGGAGCGTCTCGCGCGAAGCCGGCAATTGGAACTGTCCGCGGACATCGGCGACCTCGAATGGCAGGGCGCCCGGCAAACGCTGATGCTCAACGCAGCGCAGAGCTACTTCGCAGTCGCGCTCGCAGACGAATCGTTGCGCATCCTGCAGCAACAAAGGGCAGCCGTCGAGCGAGAACTCGTCGAAGTGCGTGACCGCCACAAGATGGGCGACGTACCGGTGACCGATACCTATGAAGCATCCGCCCGTGTGGAGGCGATAAAGGCGCAGGTGCTGGCGGCCGAGACCGAGCTGCAACTCAAGCAGCTCGCATTGTCCGACATGACTGGTCTGCAGCCCGACGCCATGCACCTGCTCTTCCCGACCAGCGGAACAATGTCGGTTGAGTCGCGCGCATTGAGCCAATGGCTGGCCGATGCCGCCGACCGCAACCTGTTGTTGCGCACCCAACTCACCCGAACCGAGTTGGCCACCGAAGAATCAGCGAAGTTCGGTGTCGCGGCGTCGCCGACCATCGATCTGGTTGCTCAGATCGGCCAGGATCGCCTGAGCGGCACCGGTGATTTCGGCCCGGCCACCATCAATTCGAATAACAAGATGATCGGCATACAAGTCACCGTGCCGCTCTATACCGGCGGGTATCGCAACGCCCGACAGGACGAAGCGTTGCGTCTTGCCGACAAGGCCCGCGCGGACGCCGAACGCACTCGGCAGCAAGTTGCATTGCAAACGCGCGCGGCGTGGCTGGGCCTAACTGTGGGTGCGAGCCGCGTCGCCGCGCTGGCCGAGGCCCTCGCGGCCAACCGAGCCCGGCTCAGTGCCACACGGCTTGGTCGCCAGGTTGGCGACAGGACGACGCTCGATGTCCTGAACGCTGAGAACGACACCGCGAACGTAGAACTCGCGTTGTTGCAGGCGCGTGTTGCCTTCCTGATGGATCGCTTGCGACTGTCTGCGCTTGCCGGGCAACTCGACGAAGCAGCACTACAAGTAGTGAACGCCACGCTCCGAACCGCGGACAACCGCTAAATCCTCTGAGCAATGAATCATCAACCACGCAATTATTGCTGATTATGCAGATTTCCTAACCAGGGTTGATCTTCGACAATGCCGAACCCGGGCGAATCTATCAGCATGGACCCACTAGCCACTAAAGGAGTGTCAGCCATGAAAGTAAACGTAGGAAATGTCGACCGGATCGTGCGAATCGTTGCGGGTCTTGCCCTGATCGGATTGGCGATTGCCGGGAGCATCGGTCCTTGGGGATATATCGGAGTTGTCCCGCTGCTCACTGGTTTCATGCGCGTGTGCCCCGCTCATTCGCTGCTGGGCCTCAACACGTGCTCGACTAGCCAAAGCGTAGAGAAATGACTGGACCAATGGTGGCTCGGTCGGACGGGCGCGTGCAACTCGCATTGAGCGCAGCGGATGCCGATCAAAATTTTCTACGCGAGCCCGGAGGCCATCGAGCGCTAGTTAGGAAATTCGCTGATAGTCACTTTGTCGCGCAACGATCAATGCGCCCATTGTGCGTTGCATGGAGATGCGGATGATGAACTGGGATTTGATTGTAGCATGGGTCGCAATCATCACGATTGTGATCGCGATCCGGCGATTGAACGCCGGTAACGAAAACATGCCACTACCAGAGGATGATGGTTGAATAGAAATCTATCCAATTGCACTTGGGGCGATGCATTCGTCGCTTCAGGTCAAAGCGATGAACTCGAACGCAGCTTCCCACCGCTTAGAAGTGAGTTGTCGAATGAAATCGCGCACGGAGCCATCGAGATGAAAATCAAAGTTCTGGGGTCGGGCTGCAGCAAGTGCCGCAGCACTATCGGAATGATCGAACGGGCTGCCCGGGCCTTGGATGTTAGGATTGAAATCATCAAGATCGAGGACCGTGACGAGATCAAACGCCTGGGCGTCACCTCCACCCCTGCCGTGATTATTGACGGCAAGATCGTGCACAGCGGCGGGCTTCCATCACATTACAAAGTGCAAGGATGGCTGAATCCCAACCGCATGGGGTTTCTGAGCCAACCGACACGACACCTGTTCTTCACCGGCAAAGGCGGCGTCGGGAAGACGTCTCTTTCCGCCGCCGCAGCGCTAACGCTGGCGGACGCAGGCAAGAAGGTTCTGCTGGTCAGCACTGACGCGGCGTCGAACCTGGATGATATGCTGGGAATTGAACTTTGCAACACACCCGTGCCCGTACCCGGCGCTCCGGGTCTGTCGGTCCTGAACATCGACCCTGACAACGCGGCCGAGTCTTATCGGCTGCGTGTCTTGGCCCAGATGGACGCCAACGCCAGCGATACCGAACTCT
Organism: uncultured beta proteobacterium; assembly: GCA_963821485.1. Lineage (GTDB taxonomy): Bacteria > Pseudomonadota > Gammaproteobacteria > Burkholderiales > Casimicrobiaceae > PALSA-1003. The sequence goes on along the minus strand of CAWGEB010000007.1, from coordinate 121,055 downwards.
CGACCGTACGCGAACAATTGTCAGGGGCGTGCACCACGGAAATTGCATCGTTTGACGAATTCACATCCCTCTTGTCTGGCGACGCCGGACACTTTGATCACATCGTCTTTGACACCGCGCCGACGGGGCACACGTTGCGCCTGCTCAGCCTACCCAAGGCATGGACCGGATTTCTCGATGGCAATGATCGCGGGGCATCCTGCCTCGGTCCGCACTCGGGACTGAAAATGCAGGAGGTGCGCTTCAAGGCCGCGCTTGACGCCTTGAGCGATCCGACGCAGACGACCGTGATTCTGGTGACCTGGCCAGACAAAGGCGCGATGGCAGAAGCGGCTCGCACGTCGGAAGAGTTGAATGCGCTGGGCTTGAACAACCAGCGCCTGGTGATCAACGGCGTGTTTCACGCTAGTGAGCGCACCGACGCGGTGGCCTGTGCCATCGAAGCCTTGGGACAGCAAGCGCTGGCTGAGATGCCTCAGTCTCTCCGCACCATGCCACAGGATCGGGTGCCGCTGCGGGCATTCGACACGGTCGGCTTGCTCGCACTGCGTGCGCTACTGGCGGCCGGCGGGGACGCCATCGAACCGGGCAAGGCCGCGCCCGTGGAATGCATCGAATCGCTACCGGATTTGGACGCGTTGGCCGACGAGTTTGCGGCCGCCGGGCACGGACTGATCATGGTGATGGGCAAAGGCGGCGTTGGAAAGACGACGGTCGCAGCCGCCTTGGCCGTTGGACTGATTCAGCGCGGCAAGACCGTGCATCTGAGCACCACCGATCCGGCGGCGCACCTTGCGGGAACGCTTGCTGGTGAGCTGCCCGGTCTGCGCGTCGACCGCATCGACCCCAAAGTCGAGACGCAGCGCTACGTCGACAAGATCATAGCCGCCAAGTCACCCACTCTTGATGCCCAGGAGCGAGCCCTTCTGGTGGAAGACCTGCGCTCGCCGTGCACCGAAGAAGTTGCTGTCTTCCACGCCTTCTCACGAATCGTCAGTGAAGGGCGTAGCGCCTATGTCGTGCTGGACACCGCACCCACCGGGCATTCACTTCTATTGATGGATGCTACGGGCGCCTACCACCGTCAGATGATGCGGGAGTTCGAAGGACAAAGTGCCGGGCGCATCGTCACGCCTTTGATGCGGCTGCGGGATCCTGCATACACGAAGATCATTCTGGTGACCTTGCCTGAGGTGACACCGGTCTCGCAAGCCGCTGCCCTGCAGGATGACCTTCGGCGCGCCGGTATCGAACCCTATGCTTGGGTGCTCAACAAGAGTGTTCTGGCCGCTGGGACACACGATCCCCTGCTTGCGGCGCGGCTCGGCGGAGAACGCAAGCAGATGGAACGCATGTCCGCTGGGCTCGCCAAGCGCATCTTCATTCTGCCGTGGTTGACCCGTCCGCCGATTGGATTCGTTGAGCTGTCCAAGCTGGTGAGCGAGAGACAGCGCGCTCCGGCAGTTCACGCCTGACGCCTGCCCCACTCGCTTCCGAGACAACGTTCGAGCGGCGCGACCTGGCGCCCACTCGCGGTTACCCAGGCGGGCATCCCGCGCATGGCGTCGGATGCCCGCCTCGTGTCAATTAGCCGGCGCCCCCACCGAATCCCCTCCCGTGGCGACCCATCATCCCGACGTTGTGATCCGCGATGGTCTTTTGCTCCGGAGTCAGCACGGCATACAGTGCGCCGAACGCGGTAGTCATCGTCGCCATTCCGGCGGCGCGCTGCTGCATGGCGGCCGCGTGCTGTCCCATTTGTTCAGGAGCGGTTCCCGTGCCGGCCTGCATTTGAGCGCGCATCGCCTGCATGTTCGCCGCTTGCTGTTTCGCCTGAGCGGCGAAGGTCTGCCACGCATCTTCCTGAGCGACGGTGATCTTCAACTGCGCTTTCAGATTGCTCAGGTGAGCGTCAGCCATCGCCGCAGGATCGACCCCTGCCATTGGCCCGTGACCGGAGCCCATACCCATTCCAGGCCCCATACCCTGGCCCATCCCTCCGAAAGGTTGGGCATAGGTGGCACCGGCAACTGCCAGCGCAATACCGGTGACGATGCCGGCGATAAGTGTGTGAGTTCTCTTCATGATGCGTCTCCAATGTGCGGTGAGAGGTCTGGTTCAGGGGCATCCAGCGCATTCGCTAGACTGGCCTTTGCTACGGTTATGATTTCAGCACCCTCGTGTAAGCGCAGCATGTCAAAGGGGGGCCTTTTGGTAGCGCACAGCAACCAACGTGCCTGATGACACACTGCGTTACTTTTCTCCTGTCCCAGTCCACCGAAACCATCCGAGAATTGCTCCATGGACGCGCCCGACCACATCCTGATCGTCGATGACGACGCGGAAATCCGCAGCCTGTTGAGCCAGTATTTGGTGAAAAACGGGTTGCGGGTAACAGCCGTCGCCGACGGCCGCGGCATGTGGCAAGCATTGGACGCCGGACGCATCGATCTCATCGTGCTGGATCTGATGTTGCCTGGCGACGACGGACTGACGCTGTGCCGAAACCTGCGCGCAAAATCTTCTGATACTCCGGTCATCATGCTCACCGCGCGGGGAGAGGAGACAGACCGTATCGTCGGCCTAGAAATGGGCGCCGACGATTACCTCGCCAAGCCGTTTAGCGCCAGGGAACTACTAGCCCGCATCAAAGCGATCCTGCGCCGTGCGCGCAGTCTCCCGGAGAATCTCCAACCCGACAACAGTGCTCGGCGTATCCGGTTTGCCAACTGGGTGCTAGATACCGTCGAGCGTCAACTCGTTTCGGCCGAGGGCGTGGTGACGCCCCTCGCGGGTGCGGAGTATCGATTGCTGCGGATCTTCCTTAGTCACCCGAATCGAGTGCTCAATCGGGACCAGCTGGTGGATCTCACGCAGGGCAAGGAAGCAGAGCCGCTCGACCGCAGCATCGACGTGCAGGTAAGTCGTCTGCGGAATCGACTCGGAGACGATCCACGCGAGCCCCGTCTGATCAAAACCGTACGGGGCGAAGGCTATGTGCTCGCGGTCGTGGTGACGGGAGAGTCGTGATGCGCCTGTTGCCGCGGTCGCTGTTCGGCCGATTGATGCTCGTACTGGCCAGCGGTCTGATCGTCGCCCAGTTGCTGAGCGCCGCGATCAATCTCGTCGAGCGCGAATCCGTGCTCGTTCGCGCAAGCGGAATGCAGCCGGCACAACGGATTGCCGATATCGTGCGCCTCCTCGACTCTATGGGCGCTGACGAGCGCGCTCGGATCGTCAGCATCCTGAACGTGCCGCCACTCATGGTCTCGCTGCAACGCGCACCCGCAGCTGAGGATTCGCCTGCCGCGAATGGACCACACGCCGCCATGTTTTCGGCGGTACTGCGGGCCGCGCTCGGCGATGAAAGGCCAGTCCGCGTGACGATAGCCGGGACGCCACCCACTTGGACGCCAGGACCGGCCGGCGTGAGCGGCCACCATCCCATGGGCGCACCGATGGGCCCCGGTATGCATCGATTTCCCCCGAATGGGGTCTCATTTCTGGTCCAGGTCCCCCTCCAAGACGGGACCTGGGCTACCTTCGATACTCAGGTCACGCAGGAATCGGCGAACCTGCCTTGGCGTGTATTGTTGACCCTTGCGGTCCTGCTCGCTGCGGTGCTGCTGTTGTCCTACATCGCGGTGCGTTGGGTCACGCGCCCGCTTCATCTGCTCGCGTCCGCCGCCGATGAACTCGGGCGCGACATCAATCGTCCGCCGTTGCCGGAAGGTGGTCCAATCGAGGTTAGTCGAGCGGCTCACGCTTTCAACACGATGCAGACCCGCCTCGTCCGGTTCATTGACGAACGGACGCGTCTACTCACTGCCATGTCGCACGACCTCAAGACGCCGCTGACGCGCATGCGGCTGCGCGCTGAGATGCTTGAGGACGGAACCCTGCGCGCAAAATTCGAAGCGGATCTCCTGGAAATGGAAGCGATGGTGACCCAGACGCTGGAATTCATGCGGGGACTGGGCAACCGCGAGCCCGCGCAACTCGTCGACGTAATGGGCCTTCTCGAAAGCGTCCAGGCCGACAACGAAGCCATGGGGCGGACCGTTACCGTTGCCGGCGTCATCACCAGACCTTGGAACGGGGCATTGCAACTGCTCAAACGCTGCGTTTCCAATCTCGTCGACAACGCTGTCCTCTACGGTAAACGAGCCGAGATTTTCGTCGAGGAACGACCGGACCTCCTGACAATTCGAGTACGCGACGGTGGCCCCGGAATCCCGGAAAGTGAAATCGACAAGGCGTTCGAGCCCTTCTACCGGCTCGAAGGCTCACGCAGCCGCGAAACGGGCGGAACGGGACTCGGCCTCAGCATCGCGCGGAACATCGCGCAAATGCATGGAGGGGATGTTCGCCTTCGCAATCACGAGGAAGGCGGGTTGGAAGCGACCCTGACCCTGCCATGGACCCCGGAGACGGGGGCATGGAACGCGCACGCTGCGAAAAATCCCTCGTTCCACGATGCAATCAAGAATTGAACATCAAGGAGACAGTATGAGGTTCACGACGGTTTTTCTGATGGCGTTCACCGGATTTGGAGTATGGTTCGCACCGCCCGCCCGAGCGCAAGACCACCAACACGACATGATGGCACCGGTTGCTACCCAAGGGGATGCCAGGCAACTCGTCAAGTTTCCCGAGCCGATGCGCCTGCACACAATCACCAGCATGCGAGACCATTTGCTGGCGTTGCAGGAGATCGACGTGGCATTGTCGAAGAGCGACTTCGACAACGCGGCGCGGATCGCCGAACAACGCCTGGGCATGAGTTCGCTCGAACTCCACGGCGCCGCGCACATTGCCCCCTTCATGCCGCAAGGCATGCAGGACATCGGCACGCAGATGCATCATGCAGCCAGCCGGTTCGCGGTCGAGGCGCAGAACGCGAGTGTCGGCAACGACGTACGGCCTGCGCTTGCGGCGCTCGGTACGGTCATGCAAAAGTGCGTGGCATGCCACGCAGCCTATCGCCTGCATTGAGTGGGCGAAGCGTTCAATCGATCTAGCACTCCAAAAACGATTTGATCACAGCGCTCGCCATCGAATTTGAAAGCATCTTGCATGCTGAAATCAATTTCCCGGGCCAGCGATTCGCGTAGCAGAGCCTTCGCACGAAAGTAGCGCGTGCGCACGGTAGCCGGCGGGATTCCAAGGCAAACTCCGGCTTCTTCGGCCGTCATTTCTTCCACCGCACGTAGCACGAAGACCGTACGGAACACATCGGGCAATTTGTCGATTTTTGCCTCGAGGAGCAGGCGCATTTGCGCCCGGATGGCGGCGTCATCCGGCTGTTCGTCCGAGATATCTGTCATATTCGGCCCCGAGTCGTCGCTCATCGGAAACATCGTACCGCTGAGTTGAATGAGATCGGCACTTCGGCTTCGCTTGCGCAGTCGCCCAAGGGCCTCATTTGCCACGATTCGTACCAGCCACGTCGACAGCTTTGCATCGCCGCGAAAATGCGCCATCGCCTTGTAGGCCAGCAGGTAAGATTCTTGAACAGCGTCTTCGGCCTCGGCATCATCCCGCAGGATACTTCGTGCAGTGCGGAAAAGGCGTTGGTTGTACAGGCGCATCAGTCGCTGCAACTCGTTCTGGTCTCCCGCGGCGATTCGGCGAGCAATCTCGACGTCCGACGGCGGATGAGAGCTGGAGGATGTGGTGGTCAGCGGCATGATGGTGCTTAGTGCACTGTCAGCGCAGCTTTCATGTTCGGATGCAGCGTACAGATGTACGCATAGTTGCCGGTCTTGCGCGCCACATACTTCCAGGTACCGCCAGCCGGAATCTCATGCGAGTCGAATGCCCCCGGCGCCGTGACCGTATGCGGAAACGGGTCCTTGTTGACCCACGCCACCGTGTCGCCAGGCTTGACGACCAGAACAGCGGGTTGATACGCGACTCCCTCGATGGTGACGGTATGGCTCACCGGCTTGTCGGCCGGTCCGGCGGCCGAACAGAACGCTCCCCACCCGCAAGCCAACGCGACCAACAGCAAGCGCTCCAATCGCCGCGGGACGCGGCCGCGGCGATTCAGGTCTGCAATAGGCAGCGTCACTTCTTGAGCGTCGCCTGAATCATCTTGGCATGCTCCAGATGTGCAACAAAGGCTGGCCGCACTTTGACAATCAGCGCCTTGAGTTCTTCATTTTTTGCATTCGGAACCAGCGTCTTGTCGATGGCATCGAGCACTTGCTCGTGATAGACCACCTCGTGGTCGACGTAAGCCTTGTCGAACGCCGCACCCTGCAACCCCTCGAGCGTCTTGACGTTTTGTACGCCGCCCGCCTTGAGGCTCTGGCTGGTCGGATTGTCCTCCGGCGTCACCTTGAGCTTGGTTACTAACGCGACCGCCTGCTGGTTCACTCCGGAATGGTCCGTGACCATTTGCTTGCCGAACGCCTTCACTTCCTTGGTCGAAGCCTTCGCTTCGGCGAGCTTGCCGGCATCAATGTCGACCTGATTCGCCGTCACGACGATGCTCGCAATTTGCGCGTCGTTCGGCCCGGCGGCCGGTGCTGCGCCTTGCGCCAACGCGCCGCCTGCGACGATCAGTGCGCCCGCGATAGAAAGTGCTGATGATTTCATGGCTATTCTCCATTGAGGTCTTGTTGACCATGGAGGATTAGATGAATCTCGACCCGCCGGCGTTCCCGCGCCGACGAGGGGCACTCCGCCGACAGGTGCGGGGGAGGCGCGTACCGGGTTCTGAGCGATCCGGTATTGAAGAGTGCCGCACCGCTATTTGCCGGCGGTGATCAAGCACCCTTGCAGGAACAGGCGGACGACCTTTCGCGGCCACGCCGCAAGTTCACCCGTAGTCATCGCTGCGCCGAGGCCCATCGCGCGGCGCTGCGGCAAGCCGATCACCATATGCAGAAACAACCCCGCGGCAAATGCGGCATCGTCGACTTGCAGGCGGTTCTTGTGCGCTTCGCGCTCGAGCAGGCCCGAGATCAGCTTGACCGCTTCCTCGGTGGCGCCTTCGCGCGCGACCGCTGCCGCAAGTTCGGGAAAGCGCGCCGACTGGGCGACGACCAATCGATGCAGCGCGATGGCCTGCGGGGAGAGCGCGGCATGCAGGATCAGCGCGGCCAGCCGCTCGAGCATTGCGCTGAGGTCCGCGCCCTCGATCAGCGGCACGGTCGCGGGTGGTCGGAGGCGCTCGATGATGCGGTGCACGACCGCCGCGAACAACGCGGGCTTGTCGGCGAACCGGTGATAGAAAGTGCGCTTGGAAATGCGCACGCGCTGCGCCACGGCTTCGATGCTGGTGGCACCGTAGCCGTGGGTCAGAAATAGCTCCGTGGCCGCGTCGAGAATCAGATCACCGATCTGCTCGGATGCCTCGCGCTTCGGCCGCCCCCCCGGGCGCGCTCGGGTCACGGTGAGCGGGTCTTAGGCGCGGCGCCTCGGCTCAGCGGTTGTAGTAGTTGTACGCGACCGGCGCCGGTGGCCCGTAGTAGCCGCGCGGCTGCGCGCTGTTGTCGTACTGCGGTGCGGGTTGCTGGTAATAACCCGACTGCACCGGTGGGCTGTACTGCGGCGCGCCCTGGTACGGCTGCGGGTAGTTGGCCGGTGGTGCGTAGTATTGCTGGGGCGCGTTGTACGAGGCGGGCGGCGCATAGTACTGCGGCGGCGCATTGTACGAAACCGGTGGTGAGTAGTACTGCTGCGGCGCGTAGTAAGGTGCCGGCGGGACGTACGCGGTGCTCGCAACGACATTGCCGAACGCAACGAACGGCGCCGCGATGACTGCCGCCGCGGTACCGACGACCGCCGCCGCGACCGCGCCCGGCCACCAGACGCCGCCATGCCAGTAGCCGCCGCCATGCCAGTTGTTGCTGCCATGCCAGTTGTTGCCGTGATAAGCGCCGTGGAACGCGGGGGCGTGGGCGGGGCCGTGCGACCAATGGGGTCCCCCAGCGAACGCGGACGACATCGGCGCAAGTGCGAGCGCGCCGGCGATGAGACCGGCGGATGCGATGTTGCGAGACTTGGCCATTGCGACTCCTGACGAAAGCGGACGAAACTGCCCGCGTGAGATCAAGGTAGCAGCGATAGGAGGGAAACGCAACGGTTCCGTAGCGTTTCTCACAGATTGTTACATTACAGCCATGTAGGGTGCCGGAGCGCGTATTGCCCGCACAGCGGCGGCGGCCGCACTTTAGCTTCAGACCTCACGCCGAAAGCTTCTCCTCCAGCCAGACCTTGATGTCTTAGAAGGAATTTAGGCGAACGCTGCGCGCGACGTCGATTGCCGGCTTTACTTCACCCTCGGCCACAGCACGCCCTGTTCCCCTGCGACGACCGAGCCCATGCCCTTGTATACGAATTTCTGCAGGCGTTTGCCTTCGTAGGTTTCGGTCGTGTAGATGTTGCCCTTCGAATCGGTAGCGATGCTGTGCACGCCGAAGAACTGGCCGGGCTGACGTCCGCCGTCACCGAAATTGGTGAGTTCCTCGAGGGATTCGCGGAGGATGATGCGCACCTTCTCGTTGGTGCCGTCGGCCAGGTAGATGTACCGCTGCTGCGGATCGCGCGAGAAGGCGATGTCCCACGCCGAGCCTGATCCGAGCGTGTCCTTCGCGTAGAACGCCTCCTTCACGAAGGTTCCGTCGGGCTTGAATACCTGCACCCGGTCGGCCTGGCGGTCGCACACGTAGACCAGTCCGTCGCTGGTGCGCTCGACGCAATGCACGGGGTTGCGGAATTGCTTCGGCGGCGCCGCTTTCGGATCGTATTTGCCGAGGTCGGCATCGTCCGGCTTGTTGCCGTACGCGCCCCAGTAGCGCTTCATCTTGCCGGTGTCCGCGTCGAGCACGGCGACGCGCTTGTTCAGATAGCCGTCGGCGACATAGGCCTCGTTGGTCTTCGGATCGACCCAGATCTTGGCCGCGCGTCCGAAATTCTCGAGGTTGTTGCTGCCGGCATTCTTGCCGAAGTGCCCCACCTGCATGAGGAACTTGCCGTCCTTGGTGAACTTCAGGATCTGCGCGTCCTTCGCGCCGTTGCCGCCGATCCAGACGTTGCCTTTGTAATCGACGTGGATGCCGTGATTGGATTCGGGCCACTCGTAGCCTTCGCCCGGGCCGCCCCAGGCCCGGATCAGGTTCCCGGCCCGATCGAAGACCAGCACGGGCGGAGCGCCACGGCAGCACTCGCCGACTTTCAGCGACAGTGCCTTCTCGTTGTCGTTGAGCGTCGCGGAACTGCGATGAATGATCCAGACGTTGTCCTCGTCGTCGACCCAGACGCCGATGGTCGATCCGAGCAGCCAATGATTCGGCAGCGGCTTCGGCCACAGCGGATCGACCTCGAAGGTCGGGGCCTGGACCATACGGCCCTGCGCATCGACCGCGCTCTGCAGCAGCATCTGCCCCGCGCCCAGCGCGACGATAAGCGCGAGTACCGCCGCGCCGACATAGACGTAACGTCGTTGCCCGAAATGTTTCATGCTCCTCCCTTGTCGCCGGACGCGGCCTTTGCGGCCGACATGATTGGCGTTGCAGACCCGTCGGGAATCGACCCCCTGCCCGGGCGATGCCGCGCCAGCCTTTTTGGCCACAGTGTACGCTTGCTCGAATGCGCTTGTCAGTGACCGCCCGCGGGAACTACTCTAGCCGGCGCAAAGACCGGTCGACGATCCAACAGTGAACCCTCTACGACTCCGCTTCGTGCCCTGCGCGAGGCTCGCATCCGCCGCGCGATACGCAATCGTGTCCTTGGCGGCGGCGCTGCTCGTGATGATGGGGCTGGGCGCTCACGCGCACGACATACCCAACGACGTCAAGATCCAGGCCTTCCTCAAACCGGAGGGAACGACGCTGCAGCTGCTGGTCCGCGTGCCGCTTGCGGCCATGAACGAAGTGGACTTTCCGAAACGCGGCCCGGGCTATCTCGATCTTGCGCAGGCCGATGCCGCGCTGCGCAACGCAGCGACGCTGTGGGTTGCCGACAACTTCGAGATCTACGAAGGCGACGTTCGGCTCGCGTACCCGCGCGTTGCAGATGTTCGCGTGTCGCTCCCGTCCGACCGTTCCTTCGGCGCGTTCGAGTCGGCGCGGGCGCACGTCACCGGCCCGCGCTTGCCCGACGACATGGAGCTGTACTGGAACCAGCAGCTCCTCGATGTGCTCTTCGAGTACACCATTGCATCGGACCGGTCCGCATTTTCGATCCACCCGCGCCTGTCGCGGCTGGGATTGCACGTGCTCACGACACTGCAGTTTGTTCCGCCCGCCGGAGCTTCGCGCGCGTTGGAATTCCAGGGCGACCCGGGACTCGTGCGGCTCGACCCAAGCTGGCACCAGGCGGCGCTGCAATTCGTCGAGCTTGGCTTCCTGCACATCCTGGACGGTACCGACCACCTGCTGTTCATCCTGTGCCTGGTCATTCCATTCCGGCGCTTGGGCCCCCTGATACTTCTGGTCACCTCGTTCACGGTCGCGCACTCGATCACGCTGATCGCCGCTGCCTTCGGCCTCGCGCCCAGCGCGCTGTGGTTCCCGCCGCTGGTCGAAACGCTGATCGCGATGTCGATCGTCTACATGGCGCTCGAAAACATCGTCGGCAGCAACCTCCAGCGCCGATGGATGATCACCTTCGTGTTCGGCCTCGTGCACGGCTTCGGCTTTTCGTTCGTGCTGCGGGAAACACTCCAGTTCGCCGGGCCGCATCTGCTCACGGCGCTGCTGGCGTTCAACGTCGGCGTTGAGTTGGGGCAGCTGCTCGTGATCGTGCTGCTCGTCCCGGCGCTCAACCTGTTGTTCCGGCTGGTCCCGGAGCGCATCGGCACGATCGTCCTGTCGGCGCTGGTCGCGCACACCGCCTGGCACTGGATGCTCGAGCGCGGCGAGCGGCTGCGTCAGTTTCCATGGCCCACGCTCGATGCCGCGTCGCTGGCGAGCGCCATGCGCTGGTTGATGGTGATCCTGATCCTCGGCTGCGTGCTGGTTGTGGTCAACGCAGCGCTGCGAAGGATGCGATGGCTATCCACCGTCAACAAGGCGCCGGTCGAGCCACGTGGGGATTGAGGGGCCGTGATTGCTGTTCAACTCGTTCGCTTTCATTCTCGTTTTCCTGCCCGTCGTCCTGGTGGGTTTTTTCGCGCTGGCGCGGAGGAGCCATCGGCTGGCGGCGGGCTGGCTGACGCTGGCGTCGCTGGTCTACTACGGATGGTGGGACCCCGGCTACGTTGCGCTGCTGTTGGCGTCGATCGGCGTCAACTACTACCTGGGGATGCGCATCGCGCGGATGCACGAGTCGGGACAGCGAGCGCGTGGAAGGCGACTGCTGCTCCTCGCGATCGCGGCCAACCTCGGCTTGCTCGGCTACTATAAGTACGGAATCTTCCTCGTATCCAACGCGCAGACGCTCTTCGGTCATGCCTGGGCGTTGCCGGAGATCGTCCTGCCCCTGGGCATCTCGTTCTTCACGTTTACGCAGATCGCCTTCCTCGTCGATGCGCATCGAGGGCTGGCGCGGGATTACAGCTTCACGCACTACGCGTTGTTCGTCACCTACTTCCCGCATCTGATCGCCGGCCCGATCCTGCATCATCGCGAAATGATGCCGCAGTTCGACCGGCCCGCCACGTACGTGCTGAACTGGGACAACGTCGCCGTCGGTTTGGCGATGTTCATCTTCGGCCTGTTCAAGAAAACGGTGATCGCAGACGACATGGCCGGCTTCGCTTCGCCCGCGTTCAGCGCCGCCGCCGCCGGCACGCAGCTAACGCTGCTCGAAGCCTGGGGTGCCGCGCTCGCCTACACGTTCCAGATCTACTTCGACTTCTCCGGATACACGGACATGGCGCTCGGTGCGTCGCGGATGTTCGGCATCGTGCTGCCGCTGAACTTCAACTCGCCGTACAAGGCGAGCAGCGTCATCGATTTCTGGCGCCGCTGGCACATCACCTTGTCGCGTTTTCTGCGCGACTACGTGTACATACCGCTCGGCGGCAACCGCAAGACGGAACTGCGCCGCTACGAGAACCTGCTGTTGACGATGCTGGTAGGGGGCCTCTGGCATGGTGCCGGGTGGACCTTCGTCTTCTGGGGCGCGTTGCACGGCATCTATCTTGTCATCAACCACGCCTGGAGATCGCTTCGTCGTCGCATCCGTATTGCCGCGCCACCCGGCGCGCGCGCGCTGGCGACACTGACGACTTTCGTTGCGGTTGTCGTCGCGTGGGTGTTTTTTCGAGCAGCGGACTTCACGTCGGCAGTCAGCATCATTGCGGGCATGGCGGGTCAAAACGGCGTCGTCCTGCCATTGCAATGGCAACCCGAGACTGGCGGCCCTACCTGGCTGGCTGCCCATGGAGTGCTGTTCGACAAAATGGTGTATTTCGACCGCGTGGCACAACTCAATTGGCTGTACTTCTTGCTGGCGTTCTGCTGGTTCGCCCCTAATACGCAGCAGCTCTTGGCTGCGTACCATCCGGCGCTGCTGACGCGCGGTTACGGCGAGCTGGGCAATGCGGGACGCCTTGCCTGGCGGCCCAATGTGGTCTGGCTCGTTGCCCTGGCTGGGCTCGGGTCCGTCGCGATGTTGTCCATTCACCGCTACAGCGAATTCATCTATTTCCGATTTTGAAATGAGCTCAAGAGCATTCAGCGTCGCTTGCGTGGCAGCAGTGCTGCTGTTGATCGGCTGCGTCGGTCTGTTCAATCGGATCGTCGACCCGTACGGATACTTTCGCGATGTCGAAATCGTCGGCTTCAACGTCAACAAGCCGAAGGCGCCTGGAAACGAACGGCTGGTCAAGTCCGCGTGGGTCGCCAAGCTCAAGCCCGAGGCGGTCATCGTCGGGAACTCCGCGGCGGAGGTCGGTCTGCCACCCATACATCGCGGCTTCACCAAGGACGGCGCCCTCGTTCCGTTCAACCTGGCGATGCCGCGCGCAACCTGGAACGAAACCTACTGCCTCGCGATGTTCGTGATGCGCCAAGCGCCGGTAAAGCGGCTGGTCGTGGGCGTTTCGGGCGTAGACGAGGAAGCGTGCCCCGGGGACGCGACGCTCGCCAGTGCCGATTACGGCAAGCTCCTGTTTTCGCGATCCGCGTTCGATGCGTCGCGAGAGACCGTGCGCCTGCAGCGCCAAAGGCCGACGATGACGCGAGAGGGACTTTGGTATTTCGATCGCTACGATGAGCATCTGCAGTCGGATGACGACGTCGCCAACAACTCTGCCGTGGTGATGCACGGCGCGCTGTGTGCGTCTGCGAGCACCCGTGCGGGTGCACTGGATCGGGCGCGGCTGGACAAGACGGCGGTCGCGCGCGATCAAGGCACGGGATTGCGCAAGCTGATACGACTCGCGCAGGAGAAGCAAGTCGAGTTGATCCTGCTTTTCTATCCGACGCACGTACTGCTGAGCGAGGCCCGGCGTAACTGCCAGGGTCCCGAAGCGCACTGGAACTGGGTTTGGCAGGTCGCATCCATCGTGGCCCAGGAAACCGGTGGCAATTCGCGGCTGATCCAGGTCTGGCAATTCGCGGACTACGCGCCGCTGAATGGCGAGAGAATCCATGCCGGTAAACCGGGGCGCGACCGGCTGTGGCAGGATTCGATCCACTTCAACGAGGAAGTGGGTGCTGCCGTGTTCGACGCCATCTACTTGGGGACCCCGCACTACGGAGCCCAGGTCACCGTCGAGAACTTCGACCAACTCGTCACCCGGAGCGAGAACGAGCGCAGCCAGTTTCTTGTCGACAATCCGTGGGTCCCGCAGGAGCTCGACGAAATGGTGCGGCGCGCCCGGGAGCTAGGCGGCGCACGCCCGTGATTCGGCTTGCCGCCGCGGGGTTCGTCGCGCTGGTCCTCGCGCTCGTCTTCCTGGTTCCGCGCGCACCCCCGCCGCCACCGTCTCCCGCGCAGCCCAGTCAGGCGTTCGTCGACCGTGTCGACATGGTGTCGCCGGCTTACGCCCGCGAGATGGCGGGCGCGTTGCTGAACGATCCGCGCGCACAATTCCTGGTGTACATCGACGCGCGCGCGCCGGAAGGCGATCTCGAGGCGTGGACGGTGAAGGCGGCGAGCGACTGGAAGATCGGCACTGCCAAGGACGACACCGGCATCGTGTTGTTCGTGTTCCGCGATGCGCACCTCGCGCGCGTGGAAGTCGGCTACGGTCTCGAAGGCCTGCTGCCCGACGCGCGCGTGCGGCAGATCCTGGAAGCGGCGCTGGTCCCGCAGTTCGCCCGTGGCGCGTATGAAAAGGGCTTCGATACCTTTCTCGCCGCGCTGCGCGAGGAGATGGGCGGAGCGGCCGGGCAGGCGCGGGCGGTGGAGGCGGAAGTCAAGTTGCGGCGAGATTCCCGATGGGCGATGACCGTCTCCGCGTTCTCGCGGGTGCCGAGAATAGTTTCTGCAACCTGGCGCAACTACGTCGAGGGCAACGCAGGCACGCGCATCGGGATCCTCGTCTTCGCCGGCGTCGCGCTCGGCATCGTCGCGCTGGGCGTAACCCTGGCCCTCAATACCGTGTGGCGCCTCGCCACGCTGCCGCGCAATTGGCGCGCGAGCCGCGCGCGCGGGGCGCGGACGACTGCCGCGAAGGTCGGCGTGATCGAGGATCTGAAGATCGTCGAAATCGTCATCGGCGTCGTCGGCTTCGGGCTTTGCTTCGCGATGACGGTATTCATATTGCTGCAGGCGGAAGACTTCGTCACGCGCAAGGGCAGTTTCGGCGGCGGTGGCGTCAGCGTTGTTCTGCCGATTTCAGCGACACGATGAAGGGCCCGAAGGCTCCGGCCCTCTGCAGCAGACCCTGCGCGCTCAGTCGGCGCCGACGCGGACCGGCTCGGCTTCGGGCGCGGGGTCGCCGGGCGGGCGGATCACGATCGCGGCCACGGCGGCAAGCGCCAGGAAGACAATCACGCCGGCGCCCGACAGGATGAGGGTGACGATTTTGACGCGCGTGAGCATGTTCGCGGCCGCGGCCTCGCCGGCATCGATCGCGCCGACCGCGTCATTGCCGGGCCTGACTGCGCGGCCCAGGATGGCTGCCAGCTTCAAATCTTCCGCAATGTCCGCCGCGGCGTAGACCAGCCCCATGCACGCGCCGATGAATGCGGCGCGGCCCCACACCGGATAATCGGCGCTCAAGGTATCGGCGAGGGCGAGGTCGACCAGGATGGCGAACGCGCCGAGGCCGATCGCAAACGGGATGTCGAGCCGGCGCAGGATGACCTGCACGTAGTAGTGCAGCGCGGAGCCATGGCTCGTCCGCGCATGCAGAGCTGCTTGCGCGAAGCGTTCGAGATACGCCTCGTCGTAGGTCCACAGCACTTCAGGCGCGACCGGGCGCCGGACATGAAGCATCGTCGCCACGTCGCCATGACTCAAGTCGAACAGGCGCAGCGGCTTGCGGTACGCATCACCGTCGCCGTCGAGCGCGGCATCGACGGCGGCGCGCGCCTTCGTCGCGAAGGCGAACGCCACGATCGTCAGCGCCAGCGCGGCAAGCGTCAATTCGCCGTAGAGCGAGGTCGCAAAACGAAGAAACCACTCGGCAAGTTGCGGCATCAGGCGCTTCCGTTCAACCACGTCAATATCCGGTCGCAGAGTCCGAGCTTGCGCGACACGAGCGGCGACGACCACTTAGTTCGCGGAACCGCATTCCGCACCGCGTGCTGGCGCTCGAGCTCGCTGCGCTGGCAGATGAGCCCACCCATCGCGTCGAGCCATCGCCGCCGCTTGGCGGTATGGTAGATGTCCCCGACGAGCGAAGCGGCGCCGTCCGCGGCGCGGTCCCATGCGCTTTCGTGGATTTGCTCGGTTTCGCTGGTGATGCCGGCCGGGCGCGGCACCGGCGAGCCGACCGTGCGCCACAACCACGTCCGCGATTGTGCGAGCACGCCGATGGGATAGCGCTCGCTGCGGTCGAGCACCTGGTCGACGTACTTCATGTCGATCGCGAGCAGGTCCCACTCGATCACGCGCGACAGCATCCAGAGCATGCTGGTATCGGAGAGGCCGTGCAGTTCGTAACCGCCGCCGATGTTCGAATGCACGCCGGGGAACCAGACCTGCTCGAGAACCTGCCCGGACCGCGGCGCCGGATTCGGGGTCCACACCGAAGCCTGGAAATTGCCGCGCCGCTCATCCATCGCCAGGGCCTGGAACGCGTGTCGCACACCCGAACCCAGCTCGGTCTCGTGAAACGCGAAGGACTTGGCACAGAAACGGGTACCGGGAATGCCGAGCGCGCCAACGGTATCCCACACGCCGATGCACTCGATTTCGACGTCCTGATACCGGTTCGGCGCGATCGCGTCGAGGTCCGTGATTTTTCGGGCGGCAACGTCCTCGGTGTACCAATCCCACGCATCGATGAAGCGTTCCATTTCCGAGCGCTGCAGGATGCCGACGCGGCCTACCATGCCGGCGACGCTGCGCGCCACGTAGGCGCCGCGCGAGAAGCCGAGCAGGAAGATCTCGTCGCCCGGCGCATAGTTGTCGACCAGGAAGCCGTAGCACGACTTGACGCTGTTCGAGAGCCCGATACCCAAGCCACCGCCGACGATGCGGTCGAGCACGTTGCCGGTGCCCACGCCGAGGTGGTAGTGCGATATCTGCGGGATCGGGCCGCCATCGGCCGCCTGCCCTTGCGGGGCGATGGCGCGCACGAAGCGCACGACGTTGGTCTCGCGCTGCCGATCCGGCCAGTTCCACGTGCCGTCGCAGCAGACGACAAGGCGGCGGCCGCTACGCTCGCGCGGGTCCGGTACCACCGCGCGCATCCTGGCCGACAGCCGGCGCGCTGCGGGCGCCGCGTCCGGAACGAGCGCAAGGCCGAAGCGCCATGCCATCTCCGCCATGGCTTGCGCGAGTACGATGCCGGCGATGAGGCCGGCCACATAGGGCATCAAATCGAGCGCGAGGTCCCACGCGGCCACCAGCAGGCAGCACGCTCTCCAGTCGGCGAGGTGCGGCCACGCGAGCCATAGCGCTACCGCGAGCACGACCCCGAGCGCGCTGACGAACGCGATCTTGATGCCGCTGATCAGGAGCCCGATCCACGAATCATCGGTGTGGACGCTCGGCTGACCGGGGTCACGGAACCACTGCCGGAAGTCGACCCCCGACAGGCGCGCCGGCGCGAGCAGCGTGCCAAGCATCAGGCCGAACGGCAGGCAGACGCCGATGCCGTGCACGATCGAGTGCGCCGACTCGCTCATCGCACGCTGCGGCGGCCGACCTGATTGGCCGCACTAACCACAGCAATGAGCAGCAGCACGCCGAACATGATCGTTGCGGATAGGGCGAGGCCGCGCGCATAGCAGAGCACGAAGGTGCCGCCCAGCCACAGCGCGCCGCACAGCCAGGTAATGGGCACCAGCCAGAGCAGATAGAGCAACACGCGTCGCCACTGACCGAAGCGATCGGGAACCTCCTTGCGCAATGGGCCGAGCGCGGGCGAAAGCAAGATGCGCACCAGCAGCACGACGTCGGCGAGCGCCGCTGTAGTGCCGCCGACTTGCCAGCCGAAGAGGTTGGCGGCATCGCAACTCAGATTCGCGAGAGGGCTCACGACGCTATTGCGGATAGGTGCCGAAAGCGTTGGAAAAGCATTTCCGCGTCAGGTAGAAATTGATGATGTGCTCTCGCGCCGAGGCCGTCAGCTTGCCGAGCCTGAGCGCGTCGTTGTGCCAGCGCGTCCATCGCGCGGGCTTCGCAAAACTGGCGTTCAGGACGAAATCGAACAACTGCTCTCGATGCGCCGGGTCGAAGAGCCAACTCTCGAAACGCGCATCGAACCAGAATGCGGGATTATCGGCAGGCTTGTTGTCGACGCCAGCTTGCATGTTCGAATTCCATGCGACCATGAGCTGGTTGTACCGGTTGAGGGCAGCCTGCGCACGTCGGTGGGGCTTGCGCGGCTCGGTCGCATCGATGGCGTTCACCTCGACGATGAACTCCTTCACCGAATCCGAGCCGGCGATCGAGTTCCACAGATCGGCGAAGGGATCCTCGGGCAACGGCGCTTCGTTGCGCAACTTCGTGTACCTGGCGGCGTGGCGCACGGCGCTGGCGAGCATTTGACGAAAGTCCTTGCTGTCGTCTTTCTGCAAGTTGTAGCGTCCGTAGGCGATGTGCAAGGCCAGGTCGGCCCCGAGTACCGACTGCTCCTGGCCGGGCCGATAAAGCAGCCGCCGTGCCGGAACCTTTGAATACAGAAATGCCATGCCTTCCTTCAACATTTCGGCGAGGTGCAGCACCGGGTCGACCGGCGTCACCAGTACCGCGGCGGGCTGCTGTCCGTCGAGGCCGCGATAGTCGCGGATGACATTGAGATTGCCGAGCAGGTCGTCCCAACGCTTGCCCAACACCTGCTCCGTTCCTTGCGCCGCGGGCAAGCCCGACGCCGCCCAGTATTCCTTGCCGCGCGCGATGAATTCGGCCCGAATCGCGGCAAAATCATTGTTCACGATTGCGTCGGCTGACGTGAACGAGAAATTGTCGAAGCCCAGCGTATTGAGGAAGCAGAACATCGATAGCGCGGTCGTTCGCAACTGGTCGACGTTGAAGGGGGTCGTACCGCCCTGCAGGATGAGGTCAGGCGCCGCCTGATTCGCCAGCCAGTAGCCGTGTTCGTACGACGGACACCACCTGGGATCCACCGCGGTTCGCTCGCCCGGCCGTGACGTCGTTTGGTTCAATTCCACCGGAGCCGCCGCCGGAATGCCCAGCAGAAACGCGTCGGCCGGCGGGTAGACCCATAGCCCGCACTCCTGCCGATACAAGGTCAGCACGTCGGCAAACGGCTTGCCGAGGTCGCGCGCGGCGCGATCCACTGCGAGCAGGCGGATGCAGAGATCATCCAGCTGGCGCAGCGCCAGCAGTGCCAGCTTCGCGTCTTCCGGCGTATCGATGACGTCGGCGATCGGCGATTGCGCGGGGTCCGTTCCCCGCTCGACCAGGTCGCGCACCGCGACGGCGCCGTTCGCCCCCGGGGTCGTTCCGTCGAGTCGCGCCGCCTCGAGCCGGAAGTCGTAGTCGCGCAGCGCCTGGAAACCCTTCCTTCGAAACGCGGCGGCCTCCGATTGGATATCGGCGTCCGCCTGCGCGAGCCCTCGCAGCAGGTCGATCAGGCGCGTGTTGCTTGCGACCGCGTCATAACGCTGCCGGATGTTTGCAACGTAGGCGACAATCAACGCGCCCGGATCGCGCCCGCCGCCAAAGCTGTCGCGCAAGCCGACCCACGTCTGCAGATACTCGTCAATCGGTGGTGTCACCCGGAGGCCACCCGTCGACGGCGTGACGCCGGCGAAGGCACTTGCGACTGCCAGCATTTCGGAAAACCGCATGATCGCCTCGTCGTGTCTTCGAGTGTCAGCGATAACGCAGGAACGCGCGCAGGATGCCGTCGGCGTCGATGACGCCGACGATTCCGCCGGCGTCGTTCCAGACGTCCTGGCGCAGCCCGGCGTGAACGACGGCGTCGGTGTCGGCGCCTGGCGATCCTCGGCTGACCAGCGCGATCGTTCCACCGGCGTCGATGCGATGCCGGTGGAACGTGTATTCGAAGCCGCCGCCGACGTCGACGACGCGCCATTGGTCGAGCGGCAGCGCCTGGCCGGCCTTCCAGCGCAGGACCACCTGCTCGTCCACAGCCTCGTGCGAGCGGAGCGGCGCCGCCGGCGTCGACACGAAGTGCGACGCGCGCGCGTCGACGGTCAGCACGCCGGCGAGCGCGTGGACGTGCGTGTTGACGACGAAACTGATGGCCTTGCGGCGGGTGGCGCCTTCGCCATCGACCACGCTTACCTCGAGCACGTTAACGCCCGCAACGAGGACGCCCGAGCCGGAGGTCAGCGCGCGCGAAAAGCGATAGCGATTGGTGCCGGCAAGCTTCCATTCGCGCTCCTCGAAGGGAAGCTCGCGGTCATTGACGGCCAGGCGGACGCGGCGCTGCTTGCCACGCGCGAAGAACGCCCGCGTCACACCGCCCACCGCGATCTGCAAGGCGACATCGGGGCCCAGCGCGAACCACCGATCGAAACGTTCCGGGAGCGGCAACGGGCATTCGATGTCGATGGAGAGACGACCCTTGCGCCGCGCGAGGCGA
Organism: uncultured beta proteobacterium; assembly: GCA_963821485.1. Taxonomy (GTDB): domain Bacteria; phylum Pseudomonadota; class Gammaproteobacteria; order Burkholderiales; family Casimicrobiaceae; genus PALSA-1003. Next base: position 100,960 of record CAWGEB010000007.1, on the reverse strand, counting down.
TAGCTGAGCTTGCGCTGGACGACATGGACCCGCGCCGAGCGCAGTTGGCTGCCGGCGGTCGCCTTGTCCGCGCGCGCACCGGCAATGTTTTGCGTCGCGGTGTAGTAGTCGGTCAGCAAGTCGAGCAGGAGGTCCGCCGGCAGCGCATCGGCGATCGCTTCGGCGACGTCGTTTGCGGAGATCTCTTTCGGGAGCGACAGACGCAATCCCAGCACGCCGGCCTCCACCGCGTCGATCGCGGCATCGACGATGGCCACGATGATCGCTTCGGCCGCGTCGATGGCGTTCGCGACGCCGTCGAGAATGTCGGCGAGATCGTCGGCGATCGCCGCGGTCGCATTGAGCGCCAAGTCGATGAGCGGCGAGGCGACTCCGAATGCCAATCCGTACGCGCCGAGCGCGACGGCAACCGCCTGGTCCTCGCCCGGAAACTTGTTGTGCAGGCTTCCGTCGAGCATGCGCACCGAGCGTTCGACGCGGCGCGCGCCCAGCGCGTACAGCGCGTCCTTGATGCGCTGGTGCCGGCTCGTCTTGCGCAACTCCGCCGCGAGCGCAGCGAAGGCGTCGGACTGGTCACGCAACGCCTTGGTCAACGCGGCGGTCGCAAGCGTGAGCTTGCGCAGCCACTTGTCGACCTCCTTCTTCGCTTTTTCGATGTTGTCCGCGAGCCAGCGGAGGAAATCGCTGGCAAGGTGCTCGAGTTCTCGGACGGGCGCTGCGCCAAGCGCCAGGAAGAACTCCGTCAACGCGCTGGCGCCGCGCGGCACCACGATGGCGGCTTCGATCGCGACGACTTCCGCCAGGAAGCCGGCGAGGTTGACCAGCGCTTGTGCGTTTTCGACGTGACCGCAGACGACGAGGTCGCTCACGAACTGGAGTGCGGCGTTGGCGTCCCGGAACTTGTCCTCGGCGTTGCCGCTGCCGAGCAGCGCTGCGCGCTTGAGTTCGGCAAAGCGGTTGCGGCGCGCCGGCGTCCAGACGTCAGACCCTGTCGCGAGTGCGCCGATATCGGCAAGTTTCGCGAGGAAGGTCTGCAAGGCCGCGATATCGTCTTCGGTAACGATCCGTACGAATGGAAAGGTGTTCGGCAGCAGCACGCGCATCGTGCGCGTGGCCACGTGGTCCGGATCGTCGCGGATGAGCTGTGCCGCGTCTTCGAGCATGCGCGGCATGTGGTCGAGCAGAAAGTCAACGACGATCCGGTCGAAGAACAAGGCGTTGCGCGCTGCGACGCCGACGACGACGGCGCTGCACCCGGCCGAAAGTTTCGCGACGAAGGGACTATGGTCGGCCGCGTCGATGCCGGCGACCACCGCGTCGAGACTGGTAAAGACGAACGACGAGAGCGCCGCCAGGCTGGGCGCTGCGACGGTGTCGATGTACTCGGAAGACTGCGGGCCCATCGCGGTGCGCAGCGCCGGCAGGAGATTGCCACGAACCTCACCGTCGACGCGCGCTTCCAGGTAGTCACGCAGGCGCTGGTAGAGCGCGAGCGACTCGATGTCGGTACCCAGCACGAGCTGCAGCGCGGCTTCGACCAGTTCGGCGGTCGACACACCGAGCATGGCGCCCCATTCATCGAGGACGAACGGCGCGGCGCCACCGGATCGCGCGAGCAGCGACTCCGCGCTCGCGGCGAGCAGGAACTCGACCGCGTCGGGCAACGTGATGACCGTGACGGCGTGACCCAGCACGTCGCGATAGACGTTGCACACGAACGCGGGCGGTTCGGCCAGGTCACCGACGTCGGAGGCCAGGGTTCCTGTCCCCAATCCGACCACCGAACCCGATCCACTCAGGATCGGCGTGAAGTCATGCAAGCGGTCGAGCGCAGCGAGTACGGTCCACAGCACCGCGAGGCCGGTGCGGGCGTCGTCCTGCGCGTCGGGCAGCACCGCGGCCACGATCGCGACGAACTTCGAGGTTAGCGCGGGCAGGTCCGCGAACTTGATCTCCGCATCGCCGCCAGCGCGCAGATAGTCGATAAGGTCGTCGACTGCAGATTGAAGCTCTGCTTCGCGATCGGTGGGCAGCGTTCCCGCGCCGAGCGCAACCGACATCTGATCGAACAGATCCAGCAAAGCGCCCTCGGCGGCGTCGCGTACCCGATCCAGCACGTAGTCGCGCAGCGAGTTTCCCGAGGCCACAAGAAACGGCGCGGCGAGATCTTCCGGCGGGCCCAGCGTGCCGAGCGCCGCCTTCTGCCCGAGGTCGAAGGCAGTGTTGAGCGCCACGGGCAGCGCAAGCTGCAAGACATCGCTGGCGTAGTTGAATTCGCCCGGAAGCGCGGCGCGCGATTGCGCGACGACTTCGCGCGTGATGATTCGCGCGGCGGTCTGGTAAAAGCGGCGAATATCCGTGAACGACGCCGCGACATAGAAATCCCATCCGGTGCCGGCGCCCCAGCCAAGCGCGGCGCCCGCTTCGATGACGAACCCGGACTTGTCGCCCTCGGCGAGACTCACAGACACGTCCGCATGCGCCTGGGCCATGGCGGCTGCACTGGCACGCCCCCAGACGCCGCCGCCCACGATGAGCTCACGCAGGAACGCAAAAAAGATCTCGAGCGGCGCGCCCGAAAGATTGTCCCGGGCCCAGACGCCGATGCCGTTGCCGTCGAGGCCGCCGCCGAGCCGGAAGCCGGCGGCGGCTTCCGCATAGGCGGCCACTTCGGCGATGAGGCCGAAACGGTCGAACGCGTCGGGCTTGAGTTGCGCACGCGCCGCGAGCCCGGCGGCCGCGGTCAGGAATCCGCTACCCTGCACGGCAGCGATCAGGACGCTCAGCGTGGCATTGGCTTCGGCCGTGGCACGAGCGCTCGCTTCCGCGCCGATCCCGTGACAGACGTCGACTTCGAGGCTGACGCTCAGTTGCCCGCCGGCACCCCCGCGACCCGCCACGGGGCCCTCGAAACGGACGTCCCCATTGAGTGAAAAGATATCGCCGGACGCGTTGTAGCCGGGCACGGTGTCGAGTCCGCGTTCGCTTATACCGGCTGCGGCTCTCTCTGGGGCGGTCGCGCGACATAGCGCTTGACCGTGATATGGTCCGCGGTTTTTTTGGCTTGAATCAGATCATATGCGGTCTGCAATGCAAGCCACGAATCGGCGGTGCCGCCAAACGCCTTGTCGAGACGAATCGCCATCTCGGGCGAAATCCCGGCTTTTCCATTGACCAGACTATTCAGGGCCTGGCGCGACACGCCGAGGACCTTCGCACCGTCGGTTATCGTAAGACCGAGCGGCTCGAGGCAATCATGACGCACCGCCAATCCCGGGTGCGGGGGTTCCTTCATCGGCACGACTTACCCCATCGAATGTCATCAAAGCAATTGTTTGCAGTGGCAATTCACCAAACACGAATGGCACATCTGGCAAGAGCCGGCTGTGCGATTATGGTCTAGATAGGTTAGCTCGTGCTCACCGCTCTGTCGAATATTCGCCTTGTCCAGGCAACAGAGAAACCGCAGACTCCTGGCTAGCTGGTCATCGTGAATAAGGGGTATCCAAAGATGAAAGCATCTGCCAAAGTGTCTACCCGTACGAGCGCGCGGCGTCGCGCCACTGTGCTGGTACCTGCGCTTGTCCCTGCCCTTGCATCTTCCTTCGACGCGCCACTCGCCGTTCGAGGACGCAGGAAATTGGCGAAAGCCCGTTCCCCCGCGCTGCGGCAAGCGGACAAGCAGCGAAAGCCAGGCAAGCCAGGCGCATACGGCGTCGACTTTTCGCCGCTTGCCGTGTTCGAGCGATTGTTCCTTCGCACGCCCGTTCGTTTCATGCGCGCCCGCAACAATGTGCTCGACCTCATGTTCTACGACGTGGATACGATTCCAGTCGCGACCCGGCGCAAGCTGCTGGAGTGGACCGACCCCGACGGGTCGGTGCTCGTCGTCTATCCGGCCAACGGCGGTGAACGCGAAGTGACCCACTTCGAGCATATCGAGAAGTATCTCGCGTCGAAGGAATTTCGATCGACGCAAGTCGTGGCGATTGCGGGGGTGGGCAGTTCCGCGCTGGGCACGGCCGCGCTCGCCGCCAACGTCGCGGACGCGCTGGGCAGACCGGTGGCGGGCATCGTCTCCGGCTATGGCCTGGTCGATGCGGTCGCCGAAGGTGTCGTGGGCTGGTTCGTGTTGCGCCCGTACAATCAATTGCGCCAGTTTGTCGACCTGTTCCTGACTCCGCTCGATCCACTGCTGCAGAAAATCAGCACGGATACGCAGCCCAACGCCGACCCGCAACGCCTGCCCAGCTACGTGTATGGGCTGACGGAAATCGATACGCTCAACCAGGTGCTGACACACCCCGATTCGCGGGTCGTGCTTGCGGTCGGACACAGCAAGGGGAACCTGACCATCGCGGCAACGCTGGGCGACCTGCCGCCCGAAGACGCGCAGGTGCAATTGCCGCGCATGGCCGTGGTGACCTTCGGCGCGCTCGTCGAGCTGCCGCAGACCCTTGCCATGCAGCGACAGTTCCTGGGGACGCTGGATGGATTCGGTTGGATGAACTCGATTCTTCCGCAACCGTGGATCCCCGTTCCCTGGGCCACGCATACGCTCAACACGGCCTTGCCGTTCCATGTCGCGGCGAAGACCGAGTTGAAGTCAGGCAGCGGCGGAGCGTCGTGGCAGGCGCCTGCGTCGCTGGAACAGGCGATGGACCGGTTGTGCGTGGCGATGCAGCCGGCGCCCCGCTCCATGGCGCAATGGCAGAGTACGCTCCTCGACGCCGGCATCGCATTTCAAGGAGCGCTCACGGAGAGCTGGCGCTCCCTGTTGCAGGGTGCGGAGCACACGATGCGGTGCCAGGAAGAATCAGGGCGCGGAGTCGGTCAGGCAAGTCAGGCAGCGTGACCTACTCAAGCGACCGACGCGAGGATCAATCACGCTGCCGCAGGCCGCTTCAAATCATCCGGCCACGAAACCTGGCAATTTGACCGCCCGGGCATCGAAAGTCGCCGTGGCCCGGCATCCCAGCCTGCGGTGGCGAGCGCCGATCAGGCAGTCTGCAAATTCGGCAGTGCTGTCCTTCCAGAGATAAAGCGCTTCCTCGATTGCGGGCTCATCTTCGAGCTCGAGCTCCGCGGCGTCGAGCAGTCCGGAAATGGTGTCCATGATTTGATTCTTTTGCAGGCCGTATCGGCTGCGCAGCACCCATTCGGTCTCCAGCAGGACCAGCAGGCTGATCAACACCTTTTCCTGGGCACCGACTTCCCGCTTGATCAACCGGCGGGCGCGCTCGAACTGGGCCTCGTGGTCGCGGACTAGGAAACGCACCAGCACATTGGTATCAAGGCCTAGCATTAGCGTGACAGGCGCGCGATCGCGACCGGCTTGCGGCCCTTCTTGCGCAGGAGGCCCGCCAGATCCATGACGCTCTTGGTCTTCACCCGCATGACCACGGTGTCGTCTGGCATCAGCGTGAAGGTCATCCGATCCCCGGGTTGCAAGCCCAGGCTGTCGCGGATTTCCTTGGGGATGGTGGTCTGGCCCTTGCTGGTCAGCGTCGCGTCGGTCGTCATGGTCCGCTCCTTGTCCTTACCGAAAGAAGTATAGTAAGGAATCGGTCAGAGCGCAATTTCATGATGACGGGCATCGGCTTTTTTTCGTACCCATATTGGGCATAAGCAGGTATGTTTGTCGCCTGTGGGCGAATTTGAATTCCTTAGCCTCGGGAGGGCGCATGGACCAGAGGATCGTTGCAGCCCGGTTGTGGCATTTCGCTGCGCACCATGCGGCGACGCGCGGCTACGTCTTCGGCGATGGCATCGAGCAAATGCTGCCGCAGCTCGCGCAGCAGATGGCGCAGCGCGTTCTCGACCGCGCCGCCGTCGAGAAGAGTCCGGCCGAGGGCCTGGTGCGGATGGCCGAGGGCAATCTGTCCGTTTACATCGATGCCATGATCGGCGCGGCGCTGCGCGAGCCGAATTACCTCACTTCGCGCGGGCCGGTGATCGGAGAGCTGACCTGGGGGCGCGCGAAGGATGCGCTCTGCCCGATCTGGCCTATCTGCTGAGGAGGATCGCCATGGCCGACGCGCCGTCACGCGAGGGCCTCAAGGCCGCGCACGAAACCACCAAGCAGATCCTGACGCTGGCGACCGGGATCGCGACCTTGACCGTAACCTTCGCCAAGGAGTTCAAGCCTTCCGGGGAAAATCTCCACGTGCCGATAACACTCGAGGTCGCGTGGCTCTTCTACGCGGTGTCCGTGTTGTTCGGTCTGTGGACGCTGTTGGCGATCGTCGGTGCGCACAACCTCCTCGATCAGGGCAAGGGCAGCGTGGACGCGATGGCGAGCAACGTGCGGATCCCGGCGCTGCTCATGATCGTGGCGTTCGCGCTGGCGTTTGTCCTGACGCTCGTCGCCGGAGGTTCCGTCGTGCGATGACCGAGAGGCGACGATGCGTTCAGCCTTTCGCAGCCAAGAACTCCCACCGAGCATTCGTCTCGATGAAACCCGGCCGGCCATCTTCGCCAAGCATACGGCCAGATACCTGACAGACCGGGAGCGCTGGTGAACCGAACATATCAATAAGGCGGTACCGTGCGTCCCAGCGCCTCCGATGCTTCGCGGTCATCGCGCGCCTCCATTCCGGCGTCACGTCGACCCAACGCTCCACGGCAAGACCTGCGCGTGCCAGCGACGCGGTCCACCACCTCAACGGTCGCTCCTTGCCGAGTGAATCCGCGACGCGATAGGCCGAACCGATCAGAGCGCCACCCATAACCAGCACCCGTCGAGCCTCCGCCAGCACGGCTGAGACATCGGGACACAAATGCAGGCAATCGATGGCCACGGCGGCGTCGAAGCTCGCGTCCGGAAACGGCAGTGCCGCCGCGTCGGCGCAGACAAATCGTCCACTGCCCTCGGACTCGCAAGGCAATCGGTGCATCGCGCCTTCCGCGTTGTCGATGCCCACAACATCACCTTGGATCGACTCGGCCAAGTATCGGCCTAGTTGGCCGGCCCCACACCCGAGGTCCATTATTCGCATGGCAGCGGCACGATGAGCCCTCCGTGCCGCTATCGTTGCGCAGAAGTCCATCCATCGCGCCAGACCTGCGACGGTAAGGAAGGCTGTGCTCCCGAGCGCGCGCAAGCCTTGGTCCCCGAGCTCGGCGGGCAGGAGCTCCACAAGAGCTTCGTTCAAGGGACCCGCGTGCGCATCGCGACGCGAGAAATGATGCTTCAGTACGCGCTGCTGTATTTGGGTCATCCCAATGCGCGCCGCCGCGCCGGGGCGCTCATTCACCGACAAATTGTTCTGCTGCCGTCTCGTCCAGCGTGATTGCGTTGAAGTCGTTCAATCTCGCGGCCAGCATGGTTCGAATTGATTCCGCGCGACCGCCTTGGGCTGCCTTCTCGATCAACCTTGCCGTGTATTGGACGTGTCTCGTTTCATCGTCAAGCAGCGAGTCCAGCACGCGAATAAGCCGGTGCTGCCGATCCTCAGGGCAATGCGCCACGATCATTGGACGCAGAAGAAGCTGATGGATCCGAGTGCGGATCTCCCCGATATTCATCTGAATCAGATCATCGAGGATCAACTCCGGCGGTGCTTTCGTGAGGCTAGGAGGATGGTCACCGGACGCGTATCGCGGTGAAAGCGATTTCGCGTGCTCCTCGATCTCCCCGGCAAGCGCGTCCGGAAAGACCATCTCGCACATTGCGATATACATCATCGCATGTCGCGATTCGTCGATCGCGTGGCGCCGGATCGCCTCGGCGACCTCCGAATCGGACGCGCGCCCAGCCAACACCCACAGCTTGCGAGCCCCCTCTCCCTCCTTCTCGGCGTTTGCGACTAGGGACGCAGCCAGCCAAGCCGGATCGGAAGCAACTTCTCGATAGCGATCGCCATACCAGGCTTGTCCGAACGGGGGCGGATGCGCTGCGCACGCGGCCCGAAGCGCCGACTCGTAGACAGGGAGCGCTTCGGTGCCATTCGCACGCAAAGCCTGGATCGCATCCTCGGCGACAAACGCCATGGACGGGACCTACTTGCTCTTGAACGGAGCGTTGCACGCCGTGAACGGCGCGTTGCAAGCGGTAAAGGGGGCATTGCACGCGACGAACGGCGCGTTGCAGGCAACAAAGTTAATGACGAGCCTTCCTCCGGTGACCACACCACTCAGGCGAACCTGTCGTGTCCCCGCGAGCACCTGCAATGCCTTCGCGTGTTCTGGATCGAGTTTGAAGCTGATTGGACCCTCGTCCTTCTTAGCCATGGTCATCTCCTTGATGAGGAATCCTCCACCGGAGGATCGAATTGCGCCCAGCATTTGGGCCGCAAAACTCTTATCGAACATCCCGATCGGACAGCACGCCGGTTCAACCAGCCGAGTGTTTCGTTACCTTCAGGCTGATCAGGAAATGGGTGTAAATCGCGAAGCGTCACTTGTCAAGCGCTTCTCCGGACACCCCACGCAGTACGGCCACTTGGGTTCCGTTCATGCGCCGAAAGCGTGCTCCGGTGATCGACTTCGTGCAGGTCACTTATGACCCCGTGGACCGCGAAGAATAAAGTGAGTAACTCTACGGTGCCGGCTTAGCTTTCCTCCTGATAGCGCGCTCGCCGACGAACTTCGGACTCGAACTCCTCCAGTGCTGGATCCATCGCGTTACGCGCTGATACGATGCCAACAACCCTGCCATCCTTGATCACTGGTAGGTGTCGAAAACCCCCCTCGTGCATTCTCAGCAGTGCATACCCGAAAGGCTTGTCGGGATCGACTGTGTCGGGTGCGGGAGTCATAACGTCAGCGATTCGAGTCGTTTGTGCGTCAAGCCCCAGCGCGACGACGCGAAATGCGATGTCGCGTTCGGTGAAAATGCCAACCAGCCGCGTCTCTTCAATCACCATGATTGCGCCAACATTCTTCTTCGCCATCAGCTTGGCGGCTTTAACGACAAGGGTCTCCGGCGGCGCCTTAAGAATGTCTCGGCGTCGCATCACGCTTCTAACGCGCTGATCGAACATCGAGCTCCTTTAGGGGAGTTCGCAAGCCTTGGCTACATCAGCCTGATGCTGATGTCGGCCAGAACTGACCCAGCCGTCTAGGCTGCAGTCTCGGCCGACCTCGGACAACGCTACCCCACTCTCAAAAAGGGAGGTTGACCGGGATCAATCCTGCGCGGCAATATGAGCCATGCGAATTGGTGAACCAAAGCGGGGGTCCCCTTTGCTGCCGGAACCCGCCGGTGTCGAGTTTTCTTCGCCGCTCATCTCCGTTCACGACTTCAGGGCCCATTGCCTCACTTGTAGCGTGCGCGAGCTGTGTCTGCCGGTCGGTCTCACGGCTGGCGAGATGAAACAGGTCGACGGCTTGATCGCGCACCGGACCCGGCTCAAGAAACATCAAATGCTGTATCGCGCCGGCGAGCCATTTCATGCGCTGTACGCGATCCGAGTCGGATCGCTCAAGGCTATGTTGCCTTCCGAGGATGGCCGTGAGCAGGTCGTGGGCTTCCATCCGCCGGGCGAAATCCTCGGGCTCGACGGCGTTGGCACCAACCGCCATGAGGCTGTCGCGATTGCTCTCGAGGACGCCGAGGTCTGCGTGATGCCGTTCGCCAATGTCGAGGGCCTGGCGCGTAGCCTGCTCGCACTCCAGCAAAACCTCCACCGGATCATGTCCAAGGAGATCGTACGGGATCACGGCGTGATGCTCCTTCTGGGCAGCATGAATTCGGAAGAGCGGCTCGCCGTATTCCTGTTGAACTTGGCCGAGCGACACTTCCGCCGCGGCTATTCGTCCACCGAATTCGTGCTGCGCATGACACGCGAGGAAATCGGCAGCTATCTCGGCGTCACGGTAGAGACCGTAAGCCGGCTATTCACGCGGTTCCAAGAAGAAGGGTTGATCCACATCCAGGGCCGCTCGGTGAAGCTGCTCGACCCGACCGCGTTGAAGCAGCTCGTCGGGAAGCACGCCTGACCCGACGAGCTTTAACCGGGATCCAGCGTGAACAATTCCTGCGGCCGGGCGATGCCCTTCATCGCATAGCGGCCGAGGCTGACCAACGAACGCCGTGCTTCGCCCGCCGCGTCGGCAAAGGCCCACGACACGACGACCGTCTGCTCGAGCGAGCCGCAGAGCGACCCGATCCGCGCCGCCTCGTTGACCGCCGATCCCAGCACGGTGAAATCGAGTCGCCGCGGGCTGCCCAGATTGCCGTAGAGCAGTTCGCCTGCATGGAGAGCCAGATGCGTGTCCGTCACCGGCAGCCCGGCGGCCTGGCGTCGCTCGTTCAGCGCGGCGATGCGGCGACGCAAGTTGGCGGCCGCGTCGAGTGCGCGCCTGCAGGCCTGCGTCGTGTCGTCGTCAGGGAAGATCGCGAGGATCCCGTCACCGATGAACTTGAGGACGTTTCCGCCGTGGGCCTCGATTTCCTCGACCTGCGCCTCTGCATAGTCATTGAGTAATGCGAGCACCACGTCCGGGCTCGCTGTGTCGGAAATCCGCGTGAAGCCGACGAGATCGCTGAACCAGACGACGGCACGGATCGGGTGGGCGCGACCACGCACGATATTGCCCGCAAGCACGCGTTCCGCGGCGTCGCTCCCGAGATACGTCGTGATCATCGTGCGCGCGGCACGGTTGGTCGTCCGCAGCATGAATGCCAGCGTCAACGCATGCATGATCCCGGCGAGCATTTCGACCTGTGCCTCGGAGAAGCCCGCCGGCGCGTCGGTCGTCCACGACGCCACCATCCCTTCGCCTTCACCCAGCCGTATGCTCTTGCCGACCCGCAGGGCGAACGCCAGATAGTCGGTGACGCCCTGGTCCAGGAAACCGTCGAGCATCGGAAACTCACCCCGGCGATACGTCGCGTCCAGACGCCGACGCAGGGATGGCAGCTGGTTCTGGATCAGGAAGAAGAACGGGCTGCGCAACCAGTCTTCGTTTGGTTGCGCGTCGTCGGCGCGCTCGAACGCTTCCTCGATGGCCTCCTCTCCACGATTCCAGCGCACCGAGCGCCCACCGATGGTCGGGTCGAGCAGGTTCGTGGCGAGCGAGCAGCGAACGAGCGCGACGCCCGCACCAGTGACCCGCTGGCATACGCCGGCAACGATGTCGACCTCGCTGGCGCCGGCCAAGGCCGCGCGCACGATCCACTCGCTGATCTCGGTCTTGGCGCGCGCTTCCATCACTTTCAACGCTACCACGGCGCCGCAGCGGCTTCAAACTTTAAGGCGAGCGACGCGTCGCATCCCGGTTCGAGATCCGTCGTGAAGTGGCTCGGGCGCCCAACCAGCGGAATGGCAACCCTGCGCGACGCGCTCCGTTGTTAGCACGTGGCTGAACCGTTCGATCCTTCGCTTGAGCGACATCAATTCAGACAGCGACGCCATGATCGCGGTGACGGCTCGCCGTAGCACACCTATCCAATGGAATAGAGCTTCGAGTAAAGAGCATCTGCCACATCGACAATATTAGTAAGTACCGGAAAGGTCAAAAATCCTCCAGAATTCGTAACAAGATATCTGTCCTGAATCAGTTGGTTATCTTGAAATACGAATATCCACTTATGAAGAGGAATCTTTCCGTAGGCAATTTCGTGCTCTCGGCCCGTCGCTGAAATGACAGAAGCCCTATCTTCACAAGCGCGATACTCCTCTATCGTGATCAGCCCAGACGGGAAGAAATAGTCGACAAGATGCGCCCTATTTAGACTGGGCGTTATTTCTCCGACTTCAACCGCCCAGTATTCCGCGAAATTAGGCCAAGGATAGTAGAAGTTCGGCCATAATTCCTTCGATCTCGACACCATAGATTCACGAGGCAATGTTCTACCCGCGTCAGCTTCTTCCGATCCGTGTCTTAACCAAATCTCAGTTCTTCCTTGGAACAGTTTTGCCAAAGCTGGACGAATGAATTTGTAGAAAGCCCAGACTTCAAAGTAAGCAGTTTCGTGAGGTAGATTCTCCAGAACCTTGTCCAAATCAATCCAAGATTGGTCCTCGTACCGTAGCAATTCGACCCGATCAGCCTTGACAAGAGGAACCTTATCTGGGGGATTACTGTGACTGTAAGTTTCCGGGAGCAGCAGGGAGAAGTATTTGCGGAGCTCTTGATCGTGGGGCTCGCTACCAGTAGCAACTTTGACGTAATCGTGAACAAGACAGGAAGCTATTAGTCGTTGCAGATCGACATTCTCTCGAAGTTCCGGGATTTTCCATTCACCCGCCAGCTTTACTGCGAAATAAGCTGTGATAAGCCCATGCAGCAGACCGTGGTCCGGATCGAGTCGCCACTTAACTAGTTCGGATTTGGTGAGACGATAGTTTGGTAGAAGAGATTTGATTAAGTAATTGTTAGTATGAGGAGGTTGTAGGACATAAAGCACGTGAAGGACTTGCCGAAAAAAGTTATGAAACGATCTCAAGAAGTCCTCGAGCATCGAGAACCTTTCATCCGTCATCGACTCGACTTTGAAATTCTGGAATTCGCACATAACGCTTCCTTACAGTTCTTTTAAGGAGAGCGACGCGTGGCATCCTGGCTCGAGATCCGTCGTGAAGTGACTCGGGGGCCTAACCAGCGAAATGGCAACCCTGCGCGGCGCGTTCCGCCGTTAGAACTTGGCTGGACCGTTCGATCCATCGCTTGTCTGTGTCGGCGTACAACTCGCTGCGCTTCGATTCTGTACTGCAGCTTGGCGCGCAAGGTCCAGACAAAAGACCAAAAGGAGACCAGGAGCACACCCGCACGATATCGGGGAGGTATTCTTTTGTGGTTCCAGATGTGCCCAATACGCCCGCGCAACTCGTGCCATTCATCTCCGAACACGTCTTTCGCGCGGTACGCTTCGCTTGTCGCGAGCGACTTGAGGATGCAGTCTCCTCCGGCATAGTGCTGCTTCTTGCGTCTCAGTTCGGCGATGCTTCTAACTGTTTCGCGACGGACGGCGGCCTCGCGACAGAAGGCCACCTTCACTCCTGCATCGACTACGCGTCTGGCCCACTCCCAGTCTTCGGACGGTCCTTCGGGACAGAACTCGCTGAAGTAGCCGCACTTTGCGAACACTTCCTTCCTGACAATCAATGCCCCCATGACGAATGTGCCGGCGCAGGTAATCCAATCCTTTTGGTTGTAGTGAGTCACGGCATCGAACCATTCGACAGCACGTCCGATGTAACTCATCTTTCCTGAAGAAAAGAGTGGATCGATACGGCAGGCCAATACCTGACATTCCGGCTGTTCCCTCATTACCCGCATCGCTCGTTCAAGGCAATCGGTCGAAGGCACGATGTCCGAGTCGAAGAGCGCAACGACCTCCGCGTTCGCGCAACTTATCCCCTTGTTTCGTGCGGCCGCCGGTCCAGGCTCGGTCTCGGTCACAACACGGACGGAGGGAAAATCCGCCTCCAGGTAACGCAACGGTGCAACGGGATCGTTGTTGACGACGATCGCATTCAGAAATGACTGTGGATATGTCTGATACTCCAGGGATCGAAGGCAGCGGCAAAGTCGACGGGTCTCTCCCCGATGGGGAAGGACCACAGTGACGTGTGCCGTCTCGGCACGCCTGAGCTCGCCGTGAGCCACAACGTGCGTCGCATCGGTGGTTCGCCCCAGCATGGCGTACGAATCACCAACAAGTGCGAACGCGCGCAGGCCCTCAGGGCCCCGCCGGCGCTCGTCCACCGAACGATATTTTCCAAGTGAGTGGTTCTGGTGCACGAGCATGACTTGCTGCGTGACGTCGATGACCGGATAGCCTCTCCGTCTCGTCCGCATCACCAAGTAATTGTCCCAATAGTCACTGCCAAGCGCGAACGGGGGGATCTCTCGGAGAAGACCCCGGCTGAAGACGAAGAGGTCAATACCGTAAGGCGTAAAGAGATCACCCTGCAGGGCGACCAAATTTCGCAGTTTCTGATCCCATCCGGATTCAAAGTCGATGACAGGAAGACACTCGACGTTCCAGCGGCGTGCAACAATCAAATACGCGTCGAATTGTGCGCCAACGGCAGCGATACTCGCCGCCAAGCCAGGCAGGAGTACGATGTCAGAATTTACGTAGCCGAGCACACTCTCGGTTGATTCGTCGTGCATGCGCTCGAAGATCCAGTTCAACAACGGCCTGCCGAACTCGTCTCGCTTCACCGTTGGGATGGATCGAAAGCCAAAACGTTTCGCGTGGTCACCTACTCCCGGCGCATTGCCGAAGACGGACACAGAACAGTTCGGAATGCACTTCCAGCTGCCCCACGCGTTGAACTGACTTTTCCCGATAGCGTCAGCGCACGTGAACAATCCGAGGCCGTCGTTTGGTGTGGTCGCCCGATCGAGCGTCACGATGTCGACTCCATTTCGATGAAGGACCAGCCGTCAGACTGCATTGTAGGGCGTCAGACGCTATGAGGCCATCAGGGCCCCGAAAATGGGAGACACGTCTGAGCCACGGGAGGAGGATCCCGATGGCGAAGGACAGCGCCCCGGAGGAGGTCGTTCAGGGATCCGTGTCTCACTTACTCTGACGACGTACACTTCAGTCACCAAGGTCCGAAGAATGCCCGCAGATCACACCGGAGAGCCAATCACAAGAACCATCTTGATTACGGGATCTTCTGGCCTGATCGGATCCGCAGTAGCCGCGTACTTTCACGAACAAGGTTTCGTGATTCATGGCTTTGACAGTAATCAGCGGGCCGTCTTCTTTGGGTCCGAAGGCGACACGCGCTGGAACCAGCGCAGGCTCGAATCGACGTTGAAGCGCTTTCATCACCATGAGATCGATATTCGCGCCAGGGAAGAGGTGCTCGGTGCCATCGAGGGTATTAAGCCATCTGGGATCGTCCACTGCGCTGCACAGCCGTCGCACGACCGAGCCGCCGCGATCCCGTTCGACGACTTCGACACCAACGCTGCGGGCACACTGAATCTGTTGGAGGCTGCGAGACGTTCTTGCCCGAAGTCACCATTCATCTACCTGTCGACGAACAAAGTGTATGGGGATGGGCCGAACCAGATTCCGTTACGAGAAGAGGACAGGCGATGGACGTACGCCGATCCCGCGTTTGAGCACGGCATAGGAGAATCATTTCCAATCGACCAAGCGCGGCACTCGCTTTTTGGGGCGTCGAAACTGGCGGCCGATGTCATGGTGCAGGAATATGGCCGCTACTTTGGCATGCCGACGTGTTGTCTCCGGTGTGGATGCCTGACGGGACCGAATCACAGCGGTGTGGAACTCCACGGATTCCTGAGCTACCTCGTGAAGTGTAACCTGGAAGGTCGCCAGTACCGGGTCTTCGGCCACAAGGGTAAGCAGGTTCGAGACAACCTTCACGCCGAGGATGTCGCGCGGTTCATCATGGAGTTCTACCGCAGCCCGCGAGAGGCCGAGGTCTACAATCTTGGCGGCGGCGAAGCCAACTCGTGCTCGATCCTGGAAGCGTTCGAGCTCGCGCGGTCGATTACCGGGAAGGAGCAAGCCTGGATTTATCTCGATCAACCTCGGGCAGGTGATCACATTTGCTATTACAGTGATCTGCGAAAGGTACGAGACCACTATCCCGAGTGGGTGATCACCAAGTCGCTTCGCGAAACCATCGAGGAAATCGCGGCGTGCTGGCAGCGACGGCTCGCTCCGTGAGGGCCTCTCGGAGTCGGAGTATCCTCATCCGCTGACAGAATGATCACGATATCGAACGCGTCCCTCGCCGCTTTCATTCGCGCCGCCATGCGCGAGAGCGGCGCGGAGGTTGTCCAAGCCCTCACACACCACGGCCATCCTTGGTGGATGATGGAGCTCGAGAGGCACGCCAAGGCCAGCCGTGACGTGGCGGCGGATTTCGTGGCGCAGGCTTTCGACACACTGGATGTGCCCAGCGACTTGCTTGTCTATCAGTTTCCTCGGCACGAGGAAATCTGCTTGCTTGGACGCGGCCCAGGAGCAACCCGCGCATTTGAGAGGCTGCGCGCGGCGGACTTCAGGGTTTCGCTCCGGCCATGGTCATATTTGGACCGACCTCCAACTACCGCTGAGCTAACCGCTGCACACATTGTTGTCTGTGACACTCCTCGTGACGCACGCGACTGGAGCACAGTGCGCGACCTGCGCCGCCAGTTTGGCAAGCGGCTTCGTCCACTCTGGTCCCTTCTCCTTCCACTCGGAGTGATCCATCAGGCCCAAGCAGCACTGCCCTATTATCACAATGATCTCGAGGGCTTGGCGCAGTCCTACTGCGCCCCGGCCAGTTTGCCTTTCGTCGCGGCGCTTGCCGCCCTAGTTCCCCTTGCCGGGAAGCGCGTGATCGAATTCGGGACGCTCGAGTTCGGTCAGACGGCACAGCTCGCGGCGCTCGGCCCGAGCGAAGTGCTAACGGTCGAGGCGCGCCCCGAAAATGTCATCAAGAGTTTGATCGGAATGTTCGTCGGTGGTTTTCGCAACGTAACCATCGTCATGGACAATTTTCACAACGTCGCTAGCGACAACTATGGGACATTCGACCTGGTCTTCGCTCACGGAGTCTACTATCACTCGAACGCACCATTCCTGTTCTTTGAGAACCTGATCAGTCTCGCGCCCGCGATCTTCGTCGGAGGCTTCTGCGCGACCGACGCGCGGCCACACGGCGCCTGGATGACCCTGAGCGATCAGGGACAGGACTATCGCGTGAAGAGCATGTTCGAAGGAAACGAATCAACCGCTGGACTTCAGGCCAACAGCATCGTCTTCGAAGGAACGAGCCTACTCAGGTACTTCGAGTGCCGCGGCTATCGAATCGACATCCTCGAACGGGTCGACGTGACGGACAACCTTGCGGGCGGAGAGTATCTTCGCTTCCTCGCCCGGCGAAACTGAACTACCGAGGCCGTTGCCCGGCACCGGCTACCAATATTCTCCACCACCGACCTTGGAATACCCCTCAGGCCTTTCAGCATCAGATGGGCGTATCCAATGCTCGTTGAACAATTTACCAGTCGTTTCGGCGTATTCGGTCTCCCATCGACGTCCCTTGATGCCGAAAAGTATCTGCGTGACTCCCCCCAAATGTATCGCCTGCTTCCCCTTAGCTTTTACAAAGGAAGCGAGTGGCAACCCGTAAGCCCCCGCTCCGATGATGGCGACATCAAATTCAATTTTGCATATTTGAAGGCACATATGATCGTATGCATGGAACCAAGTGGCGAACTCAACCTTCGAATCGGCGATGGACTGAACCGCTTTGATTGTCTTCAATTCGAATTCGGGGAGCACATCCGGGTCCTTGAAAAGCAATTGGCGGCGTTCGCGGTATTGCCTCATTATCGAATCGGCAAAGGGATGAACCACGAGGACTGTCCTGCCTCGGAGGCAGCTACTCCAGGGCGTGTGATAATGGAACGGTTCCAAGCAGCCAAGCTCTACAAGTTTGGCGTCCGGACACCGAGAATTGCAGACGACATCCTCGTAGCGATTGAACCACACTCCCATGATGTCGACAGACCCAACGTGAGCCAGGAAGATCTCGGAGAACCTATCTAAGTCCGCGTCATTTACTGGGAAAAAACCTGCATTGTTAGACATGGTGGCTCTAATAACTGCAGGATACGGTCTGTTCGCTGTTGCCCGATTCTTTAGGAAGAAGCTTATACAGATCAATTCCGTTGCACCCAATCGGGCGACCAGCAACGGCTTATTCAATTCCAATTGGTGCCGCACGACGTCGTTTCCGTCCTGCCCATAATGAATGGGATTGGCATACAGCGGTCCCCGTAATCGAATCTTCTCCGCGTACGAGGTTTCGGTTGCCTGCGGCCTAGAGGTTCTGTTTGCAATGCGCCGTACTAGACGACCGAAGGGGTGGTTTCTCATTTTCACGATGCCTCTTATCACGTTCCGGCGGGGGGTATACTGTAGCCCAACGACATACGTACCGTTGAGGGTCAGCAATTGACCGACACTTGGCCGCAACATCGTGCCGCGTACGACGCTCAACGACTACCGCTGGATCGCGGCACGTTCTGTCATGCCCCCTCGATCAATCTGAACTTCGACCAGTCCGGGAACGTCACCGCCTGTTGTTACAATCGCAAATTCGTGCTTGGAACTTACCCCCAAGACACCGTGCAGGCCATCTGGAATGGACAAAAGAAAAAGGAGCTAGAGCGGTACTTGGCACAGGACGATCTATCCCACGGCTGCGAGCTGTGCCAACAGCAGCTACGAGCTGGCAACCTCGCGGGGATGCGCGCCAACTACTTCCACAGCAAAAATATCCCCAGCTCACCTGGAACGTCCTGGAATGACATGCGCATGCCGAAGCTCATGGAATTTGAGCTGAGCAATTTGTGCAATCTCGAATGCGTCATGTGCAGCGGCCATTTTTCATCGCTCATTCGCAAGAACCGCGACCATTTGCCGCCGCTGGAAAATCCTTACGACGACGCCTTCGTCGAACAGCTCCGTCCGTTTCTCCCGTATCTAGGAAGAGCCGTTTTCGTCGGCGGCGAGCCATTCCTGAACAGGCTCTATTACAAGATCTGGGACGTGATGGCGGAATACCCGCACCCGCCAAGAGTTGCTCTGGTGACGAATGGCAGCATCCTTAACGACAAAGTCAAAGACGTTGTCCGAAAACTGTGTATAGATGTTGCCGTCTCGGTCGATTCCCTGGATCCGACCAACTACGAAGAAATTCGTGTCAACGCTGACTACGGGCAACTCCGCAGAAATCTCGACTGGTTTCTTGCTAATGCCCGCGAGACTGGCAGCTGGGTAGGCTTCTCCATCTGTCCGATGACACATAACTGGCGGCACGTGCCGGATCTCTTCCGGTTCTGCATTCAGAATGAGATCGACATCTTCTGCAACACGGTCTTCTGGCCGTTACGATCCTCGCTACGCTCGCTGCCAAAGGCCAAACTGCAGGCCGTCATAGAGTTCCTCAGGACCAGCGAGCTGCCACAAATCGATAACCGCGTGTACGCTCGAAGCCTAGCGGCCTACGGCGATCTAATCAAGCAGGTCGCGGACTGGGTTGAAAATCCAGAACTGGCGTGACTACCGCCAGGCGCCTACCGCGCGGAGCACCGAGATTGGCCCACTTGCTCTGACGACGTACACTGTTGCGTGATGTCGCAAGGGCGGTTTGTGCGGGCTATCCGCGTCACAATTTCAACCGTCATCAGGGTGTGACCCCTTGAACAGGTCCTCTCAGCCGGCATTTCCCCTGGTCGACTCCAGCTACGACAACCAGGAGATCATCCGCTGCATAGAGACCCTCCTCAGCGGCCAGCTGACGATGGGCGCGCGCGTGCGTGAGTTCGAGCAGGCATTCGCCGCCAAGCTCGGCGCCCCCTTCGCCGTGATGGTGAACTCGGGGTCATCGGCGAACCTGCTCGCGGTGTCTGCCTTGGTGAACCCGGCGAGGAAGCGTCGGCTCGCGCCGGGCGATCGCGTCGCGGTGCCCGCGGTCTGCTGGTCGACGAGCCTGTGGCCGCTCGTGCAGATGGGCCTGTGCCCCGTACTGATCGACGTGGAGCCCTCGACCCTGAACCTCTCGATCCCCTCGCTCCTGCGGGCGATGGAGTCGCATCCGATCCGCGCCGTGATGATGGTCCACATCCTCGGGTGCTCCACGGACCTGCCGGCGCTGCTCCGGATCGTGCAGGAGCACGACCTCGTGCTCCTCGAGGACACGTGCGAATCCCTGGGCTCGACATATCTCGGGCGCTGGCTCGGCACGCTGGGAGATTTCGGGACGTTCAGCTTCTATTTCTCGCATCACATGACCACGATCGAAGGGGGCATGGTCATCGGCAAGACGCAGGAGGACGAGGACCTCCTGCGTTGCTTACGCAGTCACGGATGGAGCCGCGAGCAAAGCAATCGCGACGAGATCGAGCGGGCCAACCCCGACATCGATCCCAGGTTCCTGTTCGTCAATCTCGGCTACAACGTCCGACCGATGGAGATCCAGGCCGCCTTCGGCTGCGAGCAGCTGCGCCGCCTCGACGCGATGAACTCGCATCGGAGGGACAACGTCCGGCGCCTGCGCGAGGCTTTTCGAAGCCATCCGCTCTGGGCAGGCCAGCTCCTCTTCCCGACGCCGTCGAGCGGCCTCGAGGTGTGCTGGTTCGGATTTCCGTTCCTGGTGACCGAGTCGACTCGTTTCGACAATCGAGCCTTCACGAGCATGCTGCTCGAGCGCGGCATCGACACGCGCCCCATCGTGTCCGGGAACATGGCATTGCAGCCCGCCATGCGTCTGTTGTCCATCGATCTGTCGCTCGGGCCGTTCCAGGGCACACAGAGGATCCACGAGCGCGGCGTCTTCATAGGCTGTCACGCGAAGCCGCTCGAGGAATCGCAGATTCAATGGCTCGCGGATTCCGTGCTGCAGGTCCTTCGCGACCACGTTCGATGACGCACGGCTCCATCTTCGGAAGGCCGTCCTTCCTCCCGCCGTTCGAGGCCTTCGCGTCGCTCGGAGAGCACACGATCGCAATCACAGGGCAGCGAGGGGTGCTTGGCGGCATCCTCGAGCGCCGCCTGCACGCCGCAGGTTCGAGCTACGCGACGTTTCCAGGCGACGTAACCGATCGAGCGGCCGTCGATGGGTGGCTGAGCGCATTGCGACCCGCTCTCGTGTTCCATATGGCCGCGATCGTGCCGATCGTGAAGGTTAAGGCCGATCCCGTGCGAGCGTTCGAGGTCAATGCGGTCGGCGCTTTCAACGTGGCGGCGGCGCTCGCGCGGCACGTGCCGGGCACCTGGTTGTTCCTCGCTTCGTCGAGTCATGTCTATGCGCCGTCCACCGTCGCGGCCGCCGCGCCACTGGCGGAGAATGCGCCCTGCGCACCGTCGACCCTCTACGGGACCACCAAGCGCGCGGCGGAGGAGCTGGTGGGCGTCCTCGCGTCCCAGGTCGGCCTCGCGCTATGCATCGGTCGCATCTTCAGCTTCTTCCACGAGCGGCAATCCACCGCCTTCCTCGTACCGGGTCTGCTGGAGCGTGCGCGCGCGCTCCCGGAAGGGGGCACGCTCGAGGTCCGCGACGCGAACAGCGTGCGCGACATCCTCGATGCGGACGAGGTCATCGACGCCGTCCTGCACCTGGCAGCCGCCCGATACACCGGCATCGTGAACATCGCGTCCGGTCAGGGTCGGACAGTGGCGAGCATCGCTCAGTGCGTCCTGGCCTCGACGGGTCGGCGCCTGTCGCTCGCCCAGCTGCCCTCCCAGGTGCCGACCGCCCTCGTGGCCGACGCCCGACTCCTCCGAGCGCTCATCGCAGACCGACGAGCCTGATGCGCACCTCCATTGTCATCCCCGTCTTCAATCGCGCTCATTTGGTCCACCGGGCCATCGACAGCGCGCTGGAGCAGACGGTCCCCTGCGAAGTGGTCCTTGTCGATCACGGCAGCACGGATCACATCGGCGACGTCGCCAGGCGCTATGGAAGCCGGATCCGTTACGTTCGCCGCGAACAGGACCGCGGGGCGATCGCCGCCTGGCGAGACGGCGTCGAGCAAGCGACGGGCGAACTAGTGCACATCACCTACGACGACGACTGGCTCCAACCGACGTTCGTCGAGCGCTGCGAGCGGCTGCTCCGCAGGGACGTCGCGTTCGTGTACACGAGGGCGACGGTGCACGATCCGCAGGGCAACCCGATCGAGCTCATCAACGAGCATCCGGCCGGGATCCGGCCCATTCGCGACATCGTGAACATTCTGATGCGGATGCCGCTGACGATCAGCCCGGGCTGCGCACTGTTTCGTCGCAGCGATGCACTCCGCAACCTGCTGCTGGAGGTCCCGGGGGCTGGCGGCGATTACGGAAAGGGTTCGGGGGTCGGCGAGGATCTGCTGCTCTTCCTGCTGACGTCGTTGCACTATCGACTATACGCACACGTGGCTGAGCCGCTCGCCGATTTCCTCGCCCACCCCGGGGGCATCACGACTGGAGCGCAGCTCTCAGGACGAACTGAGAGGCTCGCCGCAGCTTATTCCACTGCGAAGGCGTACTACCTGGGTCAGCCGGGTGCGCGACATGGCTCCCCCCTGCGCGAGATGGTGTCGCGCGCGATGAGGACACGGCTCCGCAACTCTGCGCCTGAGCGCGAGGGCGGGCCGATGTACTTCAGCCCACACTTCCCGTGGCCACCGCGCCACGGAGCCCACCATCGAATCTTACAAACACTTCGCTGGATGGCCGATCGGTACGGGCCCGTGCACCTGGTCGTGGGCCGGCAGTCGAACGACAACGGGAGACGCGGAACTCCGCCGCGAGAGCTGGTCAGACGGTTGACGTTTCTCGACCTCGAGCCATCGCTCGCCGAGCAATTCGTCCAGGATTTCGGCCTCCAGTCGATCGCGGACCGGACCACCAGGAGTGCGCGCGCATCATTCGGTCAGCTCCTCGGGAAGGAAAAACCCAAGGTGGTGTTCTTCAACTACGCGTACTGGGGACGCCTCCTGCCCCGCGAGCGCGATTTCTTCGCCGTCATCGACACTCACGACATCGTTTCCCACACCGAACATCTCAAACGGCGAATCGCGATGCTGGCGCGAGAGCGCGACGGCGATCCATTCGCGCAATACTGGCGCGATCCTCCCCGCCTGGACCGCACCGTGCGGGGGTGCAAGGAGGAGTTCCGGACGCTCGAGGCCTTCGATCTGGTCGTCGCGATCTCGCGCGCGGACGAGGCGTTCCTGGCCGGCGCGCTACGACATCCGAAGGTAGTGAAGGTGGGCTACCACCTGCCGCCTGCCTACGCATTGCCGGCTCCTCGCACTTTCGGACGCGCGCGAGGACTCTGTCCGATGGGGCCGAACCCATTCAACGAGATGGGCCTGCGCGCGCTGGATCGCGAGTTCGACCGGCTCGGGCGAGATCGTGTCTACGTCACCCTCACGGGCGCTCTCGAGCCCTGTTCGACGCCGCGCGCGAGACACTGGTGCGAGCTCCGCGGGCTCGTGCGTGACTACGTGCTCGAGCTGGCGACGCACCAGTTCGGCGTGATGGTGCCGTTCACGGGGACGGGCGTGCAGATCAAGCAGTACGAGTTTGCCCACGCCGGCGTTCCGGTCGTCGGCTACGGGGCGAGGGTCGACCTCGAACTCTTCACAAACGGAGTCGACGCCGTGGTGGTCGACCTTCCGAGCGAGATGTGTCGCGCGATCGTGCGATTGGTGGACGAGCCCGACTACCTGGCTCAACTGACCGCTGCGGCACGCGAGTTGCCACCGCGCCTGCACGAGCTCCAGGCTCGCGAGGAGTCTGCATTGCAAGCCCTGCTCCCCTGAGGCCGTCCGACCTCACGCCATCGCAGGGAGTGCCACGCGCAGAAGCTCTCGAAAGGCGCTATCGAGCCGCTTGAGCGAATGAAGTGCAAACAGATATTGCTTGACTAGCGAGTAATGACGATAATAAAAAACTGGCCGCCTTCGCCGCAGGTGCCACGGCGCCCAGATCCGAGTCGGACGGGCATTGATCACCTCTAACAGGAGTCTCCCATGGCAACGGATGACGGCGGTTTCTTCGGGGTAACCGAAGAGGAACAGTTCCGCGATTGGTTAGACTGGGCGGAAAGTTTCGTTGTCGCGATCTTGCTTGCCTCCCAACGAGTCAGCCTGGCAATCGCCGCCGCAGGCTTTGCGATCGCCGGCTCCATCATGGTTGAAAAGGCACCGATGTTGGGCTACCTGAGCATTGCAGCTGCCGGTGTGTTCGGGGTCTGGATTGCGGTGGCGAGTATGAAGACAGTCGCGGCAAAACGCTGACTCTGGCGACAGGTGCGCCATAGCTGTTGACGTTAGTTTCTGCATGATCGTACGCAATGGCGCGGCCACGCTGTCGGCTTGTCTACGATCGGTCGCCGGGCTTTGCGACGAGTTGATCGTTGTTGATACGGGCTCTGACGACGACTCTCCTGAAATTGCGCGGTCGTTCGGAGCCAAAGTCGTTCATACCCGTTGGCCCGGTGACTTCTCTGCCGCGCGGAACGTCTACCTCGAGCACGCCCGTTGCCCATGGGTGCTGTCGCTCGATGCCGATGAAGTCCTGGGTAACGTCGGCAAGGACGACTTCGTCCGCGCATTGGAAGGTCACCCGGCGACCGCCTTTCTCTTGCCCATCCGACACTACTTCGCCGATGGCGATGTTCCAGAGCCAACGCTGCCTAGCAATTTGCACCGTGAGGCTCCCCGGGGACTCGGCTATATGGCTACCAGAATCGTCCGCCTCTTTCCCAGAGTGTCGGGGATGCGGTACTGCTATCCCGTCCACGAGTCGCTGCTCCCCGCCATCAAGCGCGCTGGCATTCGCGTCGGACAGTGTGCGATCACGATACGACACATGGGGTACATGAATGCGAGTAAGGATTCCCGCGCGAAGGTCGCCCTATACCGTTCGCTTGGCGAAAGGAAAATCGTAGAATTCCCTGAACACTTTCTGGGGTACATTGAGCTTGGCAAGGTCTATTTGCACGAGAGGGAACTCGGCGAGGCGGCACGTATGTTTGTGCACGCCATTCGCCTTGCGCCTAGATGCGTTCAGGCGCACTACTTTCTGGCGTTGACGCTGCTGCGTCAGGGACGGTACGCCGAGTGCAGTCAGCTCCTGCGTTCGGCCCGCCGCAGGTTTCCCTTAAATTCAGACATCAGGCAGATGGTCGATCTCCTCCGACGACAGACTCAAGCGCTTCCAGCAGACGTTTCTTCCGTGCCGATCAGCTCACACCGTCGATGACGGGCAACGGCCGGGAAATCCCCATCGGCTCAATGAAGTCCTTGAGCCATGCGTCGTCCCGTGATCGTTACCTGGTAGGAACGCGATGGCAGCCACGCTTAGGAGTCTGCGCAACGCCCTCCTCGGCAACCTCACCTTGGTGCTGGGTGCGCATTGGCCCGCACTGCGCATACTTCGCGCAATGCGGCGCGTGAACGGGATCCAGCTGAGCGCCCCGGAGCTGCGAACGATCGCGCTGACGTTAAAACGCAAGGCGCCCTGCAGATTTCTGATCTTCGGTTTCGGCAACGATGCGCCATTCTGGATACGCCTGAATCGGCGTGGAACGACGGTGTTCCTGGAAGACAACGAGGATTGGCTGCGCAAAGGCGTTCGTCGCCATCCCGAAGCCGCGATCTACCACGTCGCCTACGACACGCTGCGACCGCAGTGGCGCGCCCTGCTCGATGCACCAGGCAGCCTGCTGACCAAGCTGCCCGAGTCGGTCGAGGAAACACGCTGGGATGTCATTCTGGTGGACGCTCCCGCTGGATGGGGCGACGCCACGCCCGGACGAATGAAGAGCATCTTTCTCGCGTCGCGGCTCGTCGGCGCCAATGGCGACGTTTTCGTGCACGATTGCGACCGGGAAGTCGAGCAGGTCTACTGCGACCGCTTCCTGCGCGCCGAGAACCTGGTCGCGGAAATCAAGCGGCTTCGCCACTATCGCGTCGCCAGCTAGCTCCGCGCTGTGCAGTTGCTGGATGTGACGATCGCGGCGCCTGGGGTATTACCGCCGACCACCCATGCCGGCTGACGAATGCGCAGAGATATTGGCGTGAAATCCAGCTTTCGACCGTCCGTGCGGAAAGCGGTTATGTGCAAATACAGGAACGTCGAAGCCGGCGAGCCCCCATATTCCGCCGTAGTCGTACGGCGAATTCATCGCATAGCCCCCCGGACCGGGCCCGGAGTACCAGGGCGCACTGAAATTGCGTTGCGCGTCGATCATCCGCATATCCCGGATGCGCTCCGATGCACTCTGCTCGAAAGCATCGCGGACCCGTTCGAGTCGTGCGACCGCGACCGGGTCGGAGTCGCCTGCTTGGATATCGATAGGCGCACCGTCCTTGCACGGCTGGTCGGTGTACACCACGTCGGACTTGCGATCGAAACATTTGTAAATGGCCGTCGCACCCCACGAGGCGCCTGTCGTCGCCCACAAGAACACTCCCACCGCTGCCGCACAGTAGCCGGCGGATCCTGCAGCGCGCTTCGAATGGGTCGGTCTCACGTGGCAGCCTCTGACTTGACGCCGAATCTATATTGGAACTGACAGAAATCCAGGTCAATAGTTTTGGGATGCCGGCGGGCAATTTTGTTTCAAGGAGCGTACGGAATAAATCACGCGCGCGCCTGTCTCGACACCACGCTCGTGTCGAGAACGAACGTTCGCAAGCTTGACGCGCCATTATTTCCGTCCCTCGTGCTCGTGTCCCTCGCCGTGCGGATGCTCTTCCGTCCTGGCGTTGTGCTTCTCGTTGTAGATCTGGTGGCTTTCCTTGTTCTGCTGATGCTCCACCTGCCGGTGCTCGGCCGCTGTCAGCTTGCCGCCGTTGGCGACGCGATCGTTGTGCACCTCTTTGTTGATCTTCGCTTCGTTGTGTTGGATGTGCGTCGTTTCACCCGACGTCAGCTGCCCGGACCTGACTCCGCCGGCGATGCGCTGTTGCTGACGCTCCTGGCGCGCCGGCACGCCCATTCCCTCCGGGTGAACCGGACTGCCATGGTTTTGCGACACCCAATTGTTGCGATCCTGGCCGGATACGCGCTGGTGCGAAATCTGTTCCTGGGTCCACCTCTCGTGCCGTTCGCTCATCGCAACACGTTCCTCCGCCGTCGGCCGCGCGAGGACGCCGCCCTCGCCATTGAAGCTCGTGCGGTTGGTCACGGTCGTATTGTGGATGACGGTGCGATCCTCGTAGATGCCGTGGAAGCCCGGGCCCACGCGCATCACTGCGGTGTTGTAGCGAAAGACACCGCCTTCCCAGCGTCCGCCATAGAACCCGACCCCGCCGTAACCGAAGCCGTAGTTGATCCCGCCGTAGTAACCGACGTGCGGCCCCCAGTAGCCCAGGTTCCATCGATAGACGCCACCCGCGTAGCCCCAATAGCCGGGCGTCCACAGCAATCCCGGCCGCGGTGGCGCGATCCACACGCCGGGCACCCAGAAGTACCCTGCGGTACCGTAGCCCCAGTAGCCGGGCGTCCACAGGAATCCTTCGGTGGGGCACGGCGGTTGCTCGTAAACCGGGATGGGCGGTGGCGCGACGGTGATCGACACGGCCACCTGCGCGAACGACACGGCCGGCGCAAAGAAAAAGAGCGCCAGAAGCAGTGCGAGGCGCGGAAGTTGGCAAGCCTTCGGCAAGATTCGCATGGTTCTTTCCTCCTCCCTTGAAGGACGCACCCGTCAGCGGTGCTTAGGAGGTCTATAACGGATCGAGCTGCCGGATCGAATACAGACAACCCGAGGCGCGTACAAAGCGTTACACGCCAGCTGACGCTTGGTGGCGGCGGGCAAACGGGTGGAGTTGGTGTTGACTTTCGCAATGTAAGACGTTATCTTACTACGCATGAAGACAACTGTTTCTACGAAGGGGCAGCTCATACTGCCCGCCGAGATCCGGCAGAGGGACAATATCGAGCCCGGCCAGGAGTTCGAGGTCGAGCGTATCGATCGTGGCGAGTATCGCCTTTTGCGGCGAGAGCCCCCTCCTAATGAAGGGCTCGTCGATTGGCTACTGGCATGCCCGGAAAAGGGTTATTTCGTTCCTATTGAATCCGAATCGACCGATACGTTGTGACCTATCTGGTCGACGCTAATGTCCTCAGCGAGGCCACCAAGCCTGCCCCCAATTCCAATGCCATCGACTGGTTGCGGCACAACGAGCGTGCGATAGCGGTAGACCCCATCATTCTGGGTGAGATTCGCTTCGGCATTCATCTCCTACCCGCGGGGAAGCGACGTCGTCGACTCGAAACCTGGTTTGACGAGGGCGTAGCAAGAATCGTCTGCGTTCCATGGGATGCGCTCACGGGTCTCCGATGGGCAAAACTTCTGGCTGAACTGCGCAAGTCCGGTGAATCGATGCCGATAAAGGACAGCCTGATCGCAGCGACTGCGCTCGTTCACGATTTCATCGTCGTCACCAGAAACACGCACGATTTCAGAAAAGCGCACGTGAAGGTGCTGGATCCGTTCGCGTGACATCACGGTCATCCCACCGGGGACTCTATCGGCGATCGACGAGCCGCTTGATCTTGGACGAGGTGGAGGTGCCCGTGAGGCGGTCCGTTCCTCCGCGGTCGACCGCTTCGACTGTCACACGCACCCCGAGCACTTCCTTGAACCGCTGTTCGAAATCGTGCAAGAACGACGCGCGGTCGGTGCTCGGGTCCGGAACCTCGATCATCACCGTCATTTCCTCGCGGTCCTCGGCGCCGGTCCGCTCCACGATGCACACGTACTCGCCATTGGTGCGCGCATCGGCGACGACGACCGCGCCGACCGCTTCCGGGAAAACGTTGACGCCGCGCACTTTCACCATCGTATCGTTGCGCCCGAAGATGCGGTCGAGACGCTTCAGCGTGCTGCCGCAAGCGCATTGGCCCGGGATGATGCGCGACACATCGTTGATGTTGAAACGGATCTGTGGCGCGCCCCAGCGATAGAGGGTGGTGATGTACACCGCGCCGCGCTCGCCTTCCGGCAGCAGTGCGCCGGTGTCGCTGTCGGCGATTTCGAGGATGACCGCGTCCTCCTGGATGTGCATGCCGGCACGCTCGCCGCATTCGGCCGCCATCATCCCGCTCTCGTGCGTGCCGTACGCATCGTGGCACGGGGCGTTCCACAGGCCTTCGATGCGGGCGCGATCCTCCTGGCCGAGGTGTGAGCCGAGCGTGCGGATGCCAAGGCTGTGCGGATCGATGCCCATCTCTTCCTTGGCGACGATGGCGAGATGGCGCAAATACGAGGGGAACCCGAGAATCACGTTGATACCCCAGGCCTTCGCGATTTCGATCTGGCGGCGCGTGGGCGTGCCCGCGCCGCTGCCGGTCATGATCGGAATCGCGCCGGTGTAACGCCAGATCGCTTCGCGCGGTGCCATGCCGCCGTTGCCGAGCCCGAGCGAGTAGGTGACCATCACGCGGTCGCCGGGATGCACGCCGTGCAGTGCGAAGCGGCGCCCGCCCAGGATCGCCATGACCTCGCGGTCGCGCGGCGCGTAGAGCATGGGGCGCGGCAGCCCCGTGGTGCCGCCGCTCGTCTGCAGCACCAGGGGCATACGCGCGCCATCGGCAGGCGACAATCCCATGAAATCGCCGAATGGTGGTGCGTGCTCGATGCTTTCACGCAACTCCTTCACCGTGTACGCGGGGAGCTTCGGCAAATCGTCGAGGCCGCGTATGTCGCCGGGTTCGATGCCTGCGCGGCACCAGTGGCGCTGGAAGAACGGGATCTCCCAGCCGCGCGTCACGGTCGCGATAAAGCGCGTCTCCTGCCGCGCGCGCAGCTCGTCGCGCGAAATGCGATACGCCTCGCGGAAGTAGTTGGGTGGCGGCGGAAACTCGCGCGCGAGCGCTTCGTAGTCGAGCGCGCGAAAAAGCCACGGAACGTCACCTTCGTAGGTCATGTCAGTCGCGAAGGGCCGCCCCGACCGACTGACCAGCCCCTTGGGGGGCAGCGAGCGGAGCGAGCGTGGGGGGATGTCGCATCAGGCAAGAGCTGCGTGCCGACCACCGTCGATGTGGAAAGTCGAGCCGGTGATGTAGGCACCCCAAGGCGAGGCGAGAAGCGCCACCAGGCCGGCGATCTCTTCCGGCGTGCCAAGGCGCTGGAGCGGTACGCTTTTCACCAAATCCGCTAACGCCTGATCGTCGAGGTGTGGCTTGCCGTCGCCGGCACCGAAAACCGCCTCCAGGCGTCCCGTGGCGATGCGGCCGGGGCAGATCGTGTTGACGGTGATCTTGTCCGCGGCCACCTCGAGCGAAAGCGTCTTGGCGTAGCCGAGCACGGCGGCCCACGTCGCAACCGACAGTCCGAAGCGCGCCATCGGCTGCAGCACCGAGAGCGCGGCGATGTTGACGATGCTGCCGCCACCTGCTTCGCGCATGTGCGGAATCGCCTTGCGCGTCAGGCGCACCACGCTCATGAGATTCTGCTCGACCGCCTTGGCCCACGCTGCGTCGTCGAACTCGTCCAGGCGTCCGAGCGGCGGGGCGCCGTCGTTGTTGACCAGGATGTCGAGGCGCCCGAAGCGGTCGACGGCGCTGGCGACGATGCGCTCGCAGTCATCGGCCTTGCGGATGTCGGCGGCAATGGCGAAGGCTTCGCCCCCGACGCGGGCGACCGCCGCGTCGAGCGCGTCGCGCCGGCGTGCGACCATCGCGACCCGCGCGCCTTCCGCGGCCAGCACGCGCGCGATGGCGAAGCCAATGCCCTGGCTCGCGCCGCCGACGATCGCGGCCTTGCCGGTAAGCGACAGGTCCACCCGCTACGCGCCTTCCGCGAGCGAGGGGAAGAGCCGCTTCGCGTTCTCGGTGTAGACGCGTTGCAGCGTCGCCTGGTCGAAGCCCAGGCCTTCCCAGTCGGCGACCAGGCGTTCGTACGTGAAGAGCGGATAGTCGGCGCCGAACATCACCTTGTGCTTCAGCCGGCGCGTGATCTCGTGCTTGAGCGAATCGCCGAGGTATTTGGGCGACCAGCCGTGCAGCTCGAGCCACACGTCCGGCTTGTGCAGGAGCACCGCGATCATGTCGTCGGTCCACGGCCACGGATTGCGGCCGGCGATGATCGTGAGGTCCGGATGGCGCACCGACAACTCGTCGATGTAGCGTGGGTGCGAAAGGTCGAGCAGGACGCCGCCTCCTCCTTTTTGGCCCGCGCCCGAGCCCGTAGTGCCGACGAGGACAAGGACGGGACGTTGCAGCGCGATGCTCGCCTGGTAGAACGCGTCGAATATCGGATCGCTCGCAGCATAGCCCATTCCCGGCGCCGAGACGCAGATGCCGATGAAGCCGCGGCTCGCCGCCGCGCAGCGCTCGAATTCCGCGACGCCCTCGCGGCCTGTGCGCGGATCGATCTGCAGCCAGTGGCCGAAGATGACGTCGGGGTAGGTCGCCTGCACGTCGATCGCGTAGTCGTGGTAGGCGCGCGCCTCGGCGATGGGCAGGCTCTTGGTGAAGCCGAAGTCGAGGATCGTCCGCACGCCCTGCGCGCGGAGGTACGCGGCCATTTCCTCCTCGGTCGCGTACTTCGGATCGGAGTTCCAGGTGCGGCGCTGCTGCGCGAGCTGCTCCTCGGTGCGCAGCACGTAGCCGCGGCGCGTGCCCCAGTGCGAGTGGAGCGTCGAAGAGCTTCATGCGTCGCGCGCTCAGTTGCCACTGAGGTTGCCGCTCAGGTTGCCGCTCAGTTGCGCCGACATCCCCCGCGTCTTGATGATCTTGGCCCAGCGATCGATCTCGCCGTGCACGAACGCGTCCGCGTCCGCGGACGTGCCGCCCGTGAACTCGACACCCTGGTCGCCGAGCGACTTGCGCAGCTCGGGGTCGGCGATCGCCTTGTTCACTTCCGCATTCAGGCGCTGCATGACGTCCTTCGGCATGTTGGCCGGCGCGAACATGACATACCAGGCACTGATGTCGAAGCCCGGCAGACCGGATTCGATCATCGTCGGAACGTCCGGCGCCAGCGGCGAGCGCGCAACGCTGGTCACGGCGAGGGCGCGCAGCTTGCCGCTCTTCACGTGCGGCAGCGCGGTCGTGATGGTGTCGAACATCATCGTGACGTGCCCACCCAGGAGGTCGTTCAAGGCCGGCGCGTTGCCCTTGTACGGAACGTGCACGATGTCCACCCCGGCGATGTTCTTCAGGAGCTCGCCCGACAGGTGTGCTCCGGCACCCGCCCCGCCGGATGCGAATTGCAGCTGACCGGGCTTCGCTTTCGCGTCGGCGACGAGCTCCTGCACCGATTTGTACGGCGAATCCGCGTTCACGACGAGAATCAGCGGAATGTAGCCGACGAGCGCGATCGCGGAGAAATCCTTGTTCGTGTCGTACGGCAGGCTCGACGAGAAGATGGGGTTGGTCGCATGCGCCGAGTAACCCATCATGATCGTGTAGCCGTCGGGCGGCGACTTGGCGAGCGCCTCGGTGCCGATCGCGGCGCTCGCGCCGGCTTTGTTCTCGACCACGACGGGCTGCCCCATGCTTTGCGCCATCTTGCTGCCGATGGCCCGGCTCAAAATGTCCACACCGCCACCCGGCGGCACGGGGACGATGAGCTTGATCGGGTGATCCGGGTATTTCTGTGCGCTTGCAGTTGGTGCGATGGCTACCGCCGCGACGACAAGTGAGGCCAAGAAAGTCGAAGTGAATAGCCGGATGTGGGACATGCGAGCCTCCATGGGTGGCCGGCATCGGGCCAGGCTTGGTGGAAGGCGTTAGTTTAGCGCGTTGGTCCTGATGATCGAGGAAGACCAGGGTGTCGACTTGAGCAAGGTCCAGGCGAGCAGGGTTGACTCATCGGATTCGCTGACTTCAATTGCCGATACCGCGCGAGACCGGGGTCACCCAATGCGCGCGCATAGCTTGGAAGCACGCTGTGGAAAGTGTCCCAGTCGCCGCCGGTCTGGTACAGGAACAGTCGCTCTGCGCGATGGCGTCCTCGATCAGATCAATCATTTTGGGATTGCCATCGTCGATTCGCTCGTCGAGGATCTGAGCTAAATCGCCAAGTCGATTCGCGTAGTCGCCAACTCCGCGCCAATCGACGAAGTCGGAAACTTTGGTGGCCTGACGAACGACGGACTTGAGTGCCGCAATGTCGCTCCCCGCGCCGGCCTTCGCGGAAAACAGCAGCTTGTCGCGCATGCCCGCGTCCCGGTCCGCGGCTTCCATCAGCCACTCGCGCAGCGCGCTCTCGCTCAGGGTTTCCAGGTATTCCCGAATCTGCTCCGCAGGAGTCTTGCGCTTCTTCCGAGGCTTGGCAGATTCCTTGTCACCGGGCACGAATACTTCCTCTCCAGCGTTCTCCAGCCAGGACAATGCGACGGCCGCCGCGTGCTTGCAGAAGGATCCGTCATCACCGACCGGACAATCGCACTCGTAGTCCAGTTCTGCACCCGACCCGACAGCGAGCCGCACGTGATAGCGCTGCGTCCCCTGGACGCTGGCGCGAGCCTCGTACTCATCGGCGTCGAGCAATCCAACCGCGCCGCCATGAAAATAGGCCATGCCGCGCGCGAACGTCCGCGCGTCGGCCAACGCCTGAATAGCTTGGAGGGTAAGAACGTCAATGAGACCAGACGACATGCAGAACTAGGCGGCTGCGATTTCCCACTACAACAGGAGCGCCTCTGCCAGCGACCGCGGCGAGTAGATGGTTACGCCATGAATCGTACGGCCGTACAGAGGCCCGAAGTGCGTGCGATCGCCAGTGACCAAGGCGCCACAACTCTGGTGAATAGCCGCCGCCAGTACGGGCCGGTCCTTCGCCGGCAACGGCAACGACGCTTCGAGCGCAGCGTCACTGCGCTGCGCACCTGCCGTCTTCAGGCGCGACAGCAGCCTCTCGAGAGCGACAACACGGTCCGGCGCTTTGGCAACGAGGTTTCGGCGCGCTTCCTCGATCACGTAACCGTCCACGCAACACTCGTGACCGGATTTCTCGAGCAGCGTCAGCAGCTGGCGAACCACGCCATCGGACTTCGCCGCGGAAAAGAGCACGTTCGCATCGAGAAAGATGCGCATCCGCCAGCGCTCATCGGGCAGATTTCTTACGGCGGCTGCGGTGACTCAGGACCTTCGCCAATTCCGCCTCGGCCTCGTCGAATTCGCGGATCCGTTTCTCGGTGTACATCTCGACCGGCAACGTTACCGCCGGACGCAGTAGCAGTCCTTCCGGCGTCGTCTCGGCGATGAGTTGGTCATCGGCCCTGAGGCCCAACGCGCGGCGAAGCTTCGCGGGGAGCGTCACCACGCCGCGGTTCGTGAGAGTAAGGGTGGCTTTCATGATTGCAGTTTAGCGGAATTACTGCATTTCTGCAAGCCGGCGACTTCGGCACGGCATTCATGCACGGCGGCGTCACCGCGATCTTCGCCATCACGATGTCGTCCTCGCTGACGTTACGTAGTTCGCTAACGGTACGCCGCTAATGTGAACGGAGCGTGAACACGCTCGGGCAGGATTGCTGGCCAATCCGGTTGCCCGGCTTGGCGTCGTTTACGAAGTCGTCAGCTCGTCATGTCCAGTGCGAAATGCGGAGCAGTGGTACGACGGGCTGAGCACGAGGTGCTCCGATTTCCTTCATTTCTTTCCTTGCCGAAGTTCGTTGGTCGCGCGCTTCAGCACCTCCGACACCCGCTGCAGCTCATCGTCTGATGGCGAAGCACTGAGCTTGGAAATCAGAGCCGATCTTAGTTCGCGGCGTGCTTCGTCGACTGCGCGATGCCCAACGTCGCCCGACTCCTCGCCGGCAAACGCCTGCCGGACGCGCTCCATTTTGCTGCCCACGCGCGCGAGCTGCGCCAGGATGGCGTCGACCAACGCGCGGTTCTCGGTGAGCTTGGCACGGCCAAGGTCAGTGATCTGGTAGAGCTTCTTGCTCCCCTCGGCTTCGACCGTCGCAAAGCCCACCTCCTCGAGATAGGTGAGCGCTGGGTAGACCATGCCCGGGCTCGGCGCGTAGAAGCCCTTCGAGGTTTCCTCGAGCGCCTTGATGATCTCGTAGCCATGCCGGGGTGCTTCTTCAAGCAGGGCCAAGATGACCAGTTGCAGCTCGCCGGAACCGAGCTTGCGCCCGCCAAAGAAGCCACGGCCACCGAGGCCGCCGCCGTGGCCGAAATCGTGACCGAATTGGCCAAAGTGACCGTGGGCTCGTCGTGCGCAGCCATGATGATGAAAGAAACCAAGCATTTCGAACTCCTTGGGTTATCTGGAAACAGGTCATAAAGTATATCGTAAGATATTACTTGTCAAGTCTCCAAGGCGCTTCAAAGCCGAAATTCGTCGCACAAAGTCCGTCGGGGCTCGGCTATCGGTGTTGCAAGTTCGCCACACCGTCCTCCCACAGGATGCGATAGCGCAACAAGCTCTTGACGCTGAGTGAAGGCCCTCCTACCATGAATTTGTGCGCTGCAGCAAAGAACCCAAACGCTTTTGGTAGCCAATGGGGTAGGGACTTGAATAACTTGATCGTTCGAAAAGATCTGCCGACGTGGCGCAATGATGAACAAGGCCCGCTGGAACGCGCCATGCCGCCCGCGCTGGTTGCCGTAAGGGGCCTGCGTCATGGCTTGGCAATGGAAACGGCGCTGCCTCCGACTGCTGATCCGCCGACCCGCGATGCAGCGGTCGACATGAAGGGTGTATCTGGGGTGCCGGCATCGGCGCGCACCGTGCAACGACGATGGCCAGGAACGGATCCGAATCAACCCTCCGGGACCAAGGCTTTAGCAAGCGACCCCGCCCTTGTCGTACCTGTTATTGCATCGCCGGCGGAGGTCTTTCGTGCTCGGGAACTGCGAGAACAAATCAAAAAGAGATACTCGAATCGCCCAAGCCAACCTTGCTCCCTGTGGTGTGTTGGTATCGACTAAGTAAAACAGAGTACCGGCGCCACCGTCGCCGGAGAAGTATCAGGGGGACAACTCGACGAACGCCGTCCTGGCCGGCCCCATGGCCTAGCAGCGCGGGCGACCGTCGGTTCGCCTCGCGGCGAGGTGATGAGGCATCTGTGCATGCGCAAGCACGCAAACTCCCCGGTCTATGCGCCGTTCAGCTGGCGGGCTGCCCTCACCGCAAGCGTCAGCGGCGGGCTCGTATTCGCGTTGATGTACATCGGACTCATGTGGGCGGTGCGCGGGGTGTCACCCTGGGTACCGGTGCGCATGATCGCAGCAATAGTGCTGGGACCGGTGGTGCTATCGCCGCCCGATACGTTCGACGTCCTGGTGGTGCTGGCGGCGATTTTGCTCCACGGCATGCTGTCAATAGTCTACGGAGTTGTCCTCCTGCTTTTGCTACCCGCGGCAGATACGACCTGGAGCATCGCCGTTGGTGGCGTGTACGGGCTCGCCCTCTACTACATCAACTTTTACGGTTTCACCGCTTTCTCTCCATGGTTCATGGAAGAACGCGACGCTGTGAGCCTAGTTTCGCACTTCGTGTTCGGAGCGGTGGTTGCCTGGGCCTATAAGATGGTCCACCCATGCTGGTACGGCGCCGAGAGCGAGCCTCCCGCTCCCGCTAACGGGTAGTCGTCGGCAGTGGAGAGGGTCGGATCGATGTGCTCGATGGATACACGCGCTACCCACGTCGTAGGAAGTGCCGAGCTTCGCCGATGACGATAGCGGGCAGGTTGCCTGCCCGGTAGACTACCCGTCATTCGGAGCGTCGGCATGGACGAACAGACGGGCATCGCCGCCTTCTTGTTCACCGATATCGAGGGCAGTACCTCTCTGTGGCAGGCGAGCGCCCCTGCCATGTCGAGCGCTGTCGCTCATCACGATGCGGTCACGAGACGCGTGATCGGATGTCACGGGGGAACGCTGGTCAAGACGACCGGCGATGGCGCCTTTGCGGTGTTCGTCAACCCGCTGGCTGCGTTGCTGGCCGCGGTGGACCTGCAGCGCGCGATGCAGCCCCAGTCTTCGAGCACGAATCTGGAGCTGCGCGTGCGATGTGGCGTGCACGTCGGTGGAGCGGAGTCTCGCGAGGGCGATTACTTCGGCGGCGACGTAAACCGCACGTCGAGAATCATGAGCGTTGCCTACGGTGGCCAGGTGCTGGTCTCACGCGCGGTGTTCGAGCTTGTTCGCGCAAATCTTCCGCCGGACCTCTCGCTGCGTGATCTGGGTGACGTGCGTCTCAAAGATTTACCACGCCCCGAACGGCTCTATCAACTGCAGCACCCGGACCTGCGGGCCGAGTTTCCGCCACCGCGATCGATCGCAGCGTCGAATCTGCCGGCGCAGCTTCCGGAGCTGTTCGGCCGCGACGAGGATCGTGACGCGATTCGCTCTCTGCTCGAAAAGCAGCGCCTCGTGACCCTCGTCGGAACGGGCGGAATCGGCAAGACCCGCCTTGCACAGGCGGTCGGCCACGGGGAGTTGGGCCGCTACGAGGACGGCATCTGGTGGGTTGATCTCACCCTCGTTGATAGCACCTCGAATCTCGTGGCGGCCATCGGTGCGACCATAGGAATCGCGCCGCAATTGACGGAAGATCCGCGCGCGCAGCTGATCCAGAGCCTGCGGACCCGGCACGCGCTCTTCGTGCTCGACAACTGCGAGTCTTTGCTGGATGCGGTGGCGGACCTGGTTCAGGACGTTCTTGCGGTGGCGCCCGACGTGCGCTGGCTGCTCACGTCCCAACAGCCGTTGAAACTGGTCGACGAACACACGTATCGTCTCGGCACGCTGCCGGTACCCGCGCGAGGAACGGCCGCACAGCGCGCACTTGAATTCGGCGCGATAGCGCTGCTCGCGCAACAGGTCACGGCGGCCGATCGTAACTTCGCGATCAGTGATGCGAATGTCGAGGCCGCGATCGGCCTGTGTGCGGAACTCGACGGCATTCCGCTCGCAATCGAGATGGCGGCCGCGCGGGTGCCCGCATTGGGGCTCGATCGTGTACTCGTGCTCTTGGGTGAACGACTACGGTTCCTCTCCTCCGGCCATAGGACACCGCTCGCGCGGCATCAGACGCTACACGCGGCGCTCGACTGGAGCCACTCCCTGCTTCGGGCGCCGGAGCGCACGATCCTGCGTCGATTGGGCGTGTTCACCGGCGGCTTCACGCTGGAACTTGCGCAGCAGGTATCGGCCGGCGGCGATGCGTATGCAACGGCCGATGTGCGCGACAAGTGGCAGGTGGTCGACGCGATCGATGGCCTCGTTGAGAAGTCGATGGTGCAGACGCACCAATCCGCCGGTTCGGGTGAGCTTCGCTACTCTCTGCTAGAGACCACGAGGCTCTACGCTCTCGAGCGGCTGGATCAGGCGGGCGAGCGTGAAGCCGCGCAGGCGCGTCACGCGCAAGGGATGGCCAGCTTTGCCGAGAACGCGTTCGACGAGCATTGGACCCAACCCGACATCGTGTGCGTCTTGCGAATGAAGCCAGAGATCGACAACTTGCGCACTGCACTGCAGTGGGCGATCGCGCATGACGACGCGGATACGGTCGCCGCGATCGTTGGAAGCGCCTGGCCGCTCTTCCGGATGCTCGACCGGCAATACGAAGCGCAGGCCTGGATGAATATGGCAGAGTCACTACTGGAGCGAGCCACCGGCGTGCGCGGGGCGCGCGCGCTGGCGGCCGTCGTCTACGTGTTCGGCGGTCGCGGCGGAGAACGAGTGATACCTGTCGCTCGCGAGGCAGTGCGGCGCTATCGCGAGCTCGACGATCCGCGCGGCCTTTATTTCGCGCTAGGCGGCCTCGTCTACGCCGGGTTGAATTTTAGCGAGCCGGGCAGCGAGGCGGACCGGGAGGCGCGTGCCGCGCTCGCTGAATTGGATCAGATCGAGCGGCCGGAATGGCCAGCTCGCCTGCGATGCTGGGCAATCGTCGGGCGCACGATGAGTCGACGCGACGACCTCGCCGCCCGGATCAGGTCGCTTCGCGTTATGCACGAGCTCGCGTCCTCCGCGGGCGCGACCGAACGCGCTCTCACCGCGCAGGTGAACATCCTTGGCGCATTGTACGGATTGGGTCGGATCGACGAAGCCATCGACCTGTCGCGCACAGTGATCCAATCCGGTTTGCTCGGCGGGGAACGACTCGGCAGCGTGCTTCTCAATCTAGCACCGTTGTTCAGCGAACTGAACCAGCTTGCTGAGTGGTGTTTGGTGATGAAGGCTCGCATGGGGTCGTTCCTCATTGTAGAACCGCAACCAGGCTGGCAGGGCAGCGTGGCGCTGCTCGGACGTGGCATAGGGCACCGCGTAGGCCCATTTGCGTTGCAGCGTCTGAATGAAGCGTTCGGCCTTGCCATTGGTTTGTGGCCGGTAGGGTCGCGTCCGTTTGGTGTCGATGCCGAGCCAACGGCAGGCTTTGCGGAACGGCCGCGAGCGATAGGCACCACCGTTATCGGTGAGCACGCGTTGAATGCGGATGCCCCGGCGCTGGAATTCGCGCACGGCGCGCAACCAAAAGCGAGTCGTGGTGTAGCGCTTCTGATCCCGCAGGATTTCGACGTAGCCGAACCGCGAGCAGTCATCGACGGCGACGTGGGCGTATTCCCAGCCATGGCCTGCGCTGGGCGTATGGCGATGGCCGGTAACGCGATGCCCCGCCCGCGTGAAGCGGCCAAGTTTCTTGATGTCGACATGGACCAACTCACCGGGGCGCTGCCATTCGTAGCGCTGCACCGGCTCCGGCGGCGTGAGGTAGCGCAAGCGACCCAAGCCGATCCGCGCCAGCACCGCGCTGACCGTGGAGCGCGCCAACGGCAGCCGCGCAGCAATCTCGGCGGCTACCAGCTTGGCCTGCCGCAGCAGCCGCACCAAGGCAATCCAGGTTGCCGGCAGGGCATGCGGATGGCATCGTGCAGCCGACGACCGATCCTGCAACCCCGCGACGCCTTCGGCGCGGTAGCGCGCGAGCCACTTGTACACCGTGCGCTTGGACACGCCCAGCGACATCGCCACCTCGACCACCGGCCACTTCTCGACCAGAACGCGGTGAATCAGCATGGCTCGACTCTGCGGCGTCGTACGGGCATTCTTGTGAATGTTCATCCGGCTGTCTCCTCGGAAATTGGTCGGCTCGCACCAACCAGCTTCCCGGATTCAGCCCGGGTGAACAACCCTCACAGGCGCTCGCCGAGCGAGGCAAGACCAGCGAGTCACGCGATTTCGCGAACGAAGGATTGCGCGTCCTGAGGCAATGCAACGGAATGGTCGAAGCGTTCGCGGGATTGGCGTCGATCGCGTTGGCCGAGGGGCGCTGTGAGGATGCCGCGCGACTTGCGGGCTACGCCGGGGTGCTCCTTGCGCGCCGCGGAATCGAGCGTGGCGCGCAGGAGCGCATCGTCGGCGACATTACCGGGAAGATCGACGCCCGGATCGGAACAGTGCAGCGCAAGCCGCTGATGAACGAGGGGGCCCGCTTGACCGAAGCGCAGGCGACCGCGCTCGCGATGCGCCCCCCGACTGTCAACTTGGCCCCGTGAGTCAAGGAGCAACGAGGAGGATTGTGGTTGTACGGAGCCCGAGGCACTTGGCTCGAAATACGGAGACATCGCACGACACTCGCGGCATTCATCCGGCCGCAATCGGAGCGACTAGTCAGCGGATTTCAGCGGTACCGTTCACCACGACGTGAAGCTCTTCATTCTGCACGACAAGGTCATTCAATTTCAGCGCGCGCACGACGATTGTGTAGGGGGCTGTCTTATCCGGAGCTGTGAGGGTCCGAACCGCCTGGAGGAGGTCGATGTGCAGTCGCGAGAGGGAATCCGCGCCGATCAAGTTTTGCAACGCCGCGGCTACCATTGGCTTGTCCGCAGCCTCCAGGCGCACGTCCTCCAGGACGGCTTCCTGCAA
This sequence comes from uncultured beta proteobacterium, assembly GCA_963821485.1. Lineage (GTDB taxonomy): Bacteria > Pseudomonadota > Gammaproteobacteria > Burkholderiales > Casimicrobiaceae > PALSA-1003. Next base: position 60,675 of record CAWGEB010000007.1, on the reverse strand, counting down.
GCGCAAGACAGGCCGGGCCGAGAGCATGATCGCGCTGGGTTCTGTTGCCGATTGGCAAACTCCCCCGATCATTGCGCCGATCCGTCCGGCAAAATGCGCTCCGACATAAACGCGGCCCTGCTTAAACGATACGGTGGGATTCTCTAGATACGGATCATTGCAACGGTCAGGCCGCTGCAGGTAATAGCGACCCCGGTCCTTGAAGACCTGCGCATTCAATGCCTTTACGACCATTGACGAGTGCACAACGAGGTCGATGGCGTGCGCACTTGGCGCTGCAAGGCCGCAAATCGACGCGAACAACAGGGTTAACACTCTTGATTTCGTGAGCTGTGTCACAGATCATTCCTTTGTGATTGCGGACACTATCCAAGACACATCGGACTAGCGGCGAATAAACCAAATAATGAGCGACAGGACAATAGATATGATCACGCAGGTCGTGATCGGAAAGTAGAAGACGCCATTCGCAGTTTCGATACGAATGTCTCCGGGGAGGCGCCCAAGCCCGAGTTTGGAGAGCCATGGCCAAAGCAGTCCGACCAGCAGAATAACCACGCCGATCGCGATGAGGACCCGTTGCATGTTTCACATGGTACTGCAACGCGAAATCTGCACCCAGCCCTTCGCGCCAGTCCCTCCGTCAATGTCACGGTGTGGCGAAGGCCGCCATCCAACTCTCGACGCGCCGAGGTAAAATCACAGCAAGAGCCACGCTAGTCAGCGGGGCAGGACTCCCGAGTCGGAGGTTTTGTATGAGCAAGTATCCAGTGAAACGCAGTCAGCGCACGCTGCGCGAGGTCAAGGCCGAAGCGGTCGAGGTCATTCCGCCGGCTGATTCGTTCTTCACTTTCCGCTATTCGCACACAGAGATTTCGGCCGAGGGTGGTAAGGCCCATGTCAAGTCCAGACAAACGCGCCTGGAGGCCGGCAAGCTCACCACCGATACGTTCGAGGGTGACGTTGATCGCAGCGTGTACGATCGAATGGTAGATGACACGCAGCGCTATTTCCTGAGCCAGACGGCGCTGTTCGCAAAGACCCTGTCGTGGTGGCTACCGTCTTCGCTGAAGGTACATTCCGACCAGGATTGACGTAGTCGCCAGTCCCGATGAAATGCACCCTGCTGCGAGCGGATGTGGTGCTGGTAGCAAGGCTTCTCGCGCGCACTTTGGCGGATACATCAACCGCCATGCCGGATATCGGGGCAGGTGTGAACGCCGATGAAGCGAGAGACTGAGCGGAAGGCGCGCTCCGGCGCGCCGAAGCAGGGAGGGGCCGCTACGAGCGATGGATCCGGCGTCGATCGTGCGGACGGAGCTTCGCGCGCCCGTCTGACGCGAAGCGGCTGGCTGGTCGCCGGCACGCTGGTCGTCACGACTCTGTTATGGCTTGCGGCCCGCCGGAGCGAGCTCGCCGGCGCCGGGCTGTGGCCGTGGCGGGGCCCATCCCAGCTCGTCATGTTGTGGTCGGCCTCACTGGCGATGCTCTCTATTCTTTCGGTCGTTCGCGCGCAGGCGCTGGAACCCCTGTTCGGCGGCCTGGATGCCGCCGTGCGCCTGCATCGCAGGCTCGGGCTTGCGGCATTGTTGATGCTAGGAGCCCACGCCGTACTGCTGGCCGCGGATGCCATCGCGCACGGCCGGTCGCTGGCAGCCATGCTGGTGCCGTTCTGGTCAAAGGACGAGCGGGCGATCGACATCGTCGCGTTCTACGCGCTCGCCAGTCTCGGCATCCTCGCCTACGACCGCCGCCTGCGCCACGAGCGCTGGCTGGCACTCCATCGCTTGATCGGGCTCCTGTTCGTGCTCGGCACGCTGCACGCGGCGATGGAGCCGGGCACGATCCACGAATACGAGCCACTGCGCACCTGGATGGTGATACTGCTGCTCGTGGGCGGCGTCGCCTGGACCTACCGCGTGCTGCTTTTCACGAGGCTCGGGCCACGGTACCGCTACCAGGTGGAATGTGTAGTGCCGAACGGGGCGCAGACGGTGGACCTCGTCATGCGCCCGCTGGAACGCAGGATGATGTACGAGCCCGGTACCTTCGTCTTCATCCGCGTGCCGAGCTTCAAGGGCATGGAGCGGGAACTGCACCCGTTTTCGATCTCGTCGTCGCCGCTCGACCGCAGCCTGCGGGTCTCCATACGCCAGGTCGGCGATTTCACGCAGCGGATTTCATTCCTGTCGCTTGGTGAGGACAACCCCGACTTCTGGAAGGCAAGGCGCTCCGGACGGCTGCACCCGGTCTCGTCACTGCGCCAAGAGGACGTCGAAGTGTACGGGCCCTTCGGCGGCTTCACGCCCCACCGCTTTCAGCAGTACCGGCGCATGGTCTGGGTCGGTGCCGGCATCGGCATCACGCCGTTCCTCGGCATGCTCGCATTCGAGCGGAGCACGCTGAACACGCGCCGGATCTGGCTCTACTACATGGTGCGCGGCGCCGAAGAGGCGGTGTACGACCAGGAGATCCGCAGGAGCCGCTCGCGGGCGAGCTTCTCGATCGACTACGCGCTCTGGCTGACCGGCGAGCTGGGGCACCTCACGGCGGCACGGATTGCCGACGACGTCGGCCACGGCAACTACGCCGTCATGCTGTGCGGCAGTATGCCTTTCGTCGCCGAGTTTCGTCGCCAGTTCCGAGACCTCGGATTACGGTCCGAAAGAATCATCGCCGAGGAACTGCAGTTCCGGGCGGCGCCTGCCGCGCCCGGAAGCCGAAGGTCCTGATCCCTCCGGCTCTTGTGCGCTGCGCCGGCGTTATCCGATTTCACGCAAATGAAGGAAACTATGCTCGTTCACCAACGCAAAATGCTCATCGCGGTGAAGTAAAGGACCGTACCCGACCGTTGAGAAGCACATCCCAGCGCCTCCTCGCGGGCAAAGCTTGAATTTGGCGCAACGCGGGCAACGCATGGTTGTGCGCCGCCGCCGGATTGTATAGGCTTGGAAACGGTGTCCGCGGCCTTGTCGATTATGCAAGGAGGGTGTTAATGCCGTTGTCGCCTCCCAGCATCGTTGCTCCGCTGTCTGCGTGCTCGATCCAAGTACACCTGCAGGGACAGTTGACCGGCGCGACCGTTCACATCTACGCGTCGCCCACGAACATCTTCGACGAGGTGTTTTCGGGAACGGCCTCGTGGCCCGATGAGGTGTTCACGCTGACGCGCCGGCTCAAAGCGGGCGAAACGGTGTACGCGACGCAATCGGTGCCCGGCGATGGTCCCGGTTCGTTCCCGCTCACCGAGACAGTCGAGCCCGAGCCGGATCTATCGGAAGTCGGACCGATCGCGATGGATTCGCATCTGCATGTCTGCGGCCGTTGCGGTGCGCTCGGCAACGGCCTGCCCGGCGCGGAAGTCGTCGTCGTTTCGACGGCGCGTGGAGAGCTGGGTCGAGCCGACATCGATCCGCAGTCGGGCGCTGCGCGCGTGCAGTTCGTCTCGCCGCTTGAGAACGGTGAAGTGCTGAAGGCGCAGCAGTCGATCTGCGGCCACAAGGGGCCAGTTACGGCGCTTCCGGCGCTGGACTTTCCAGCGAACACCCGACGCGTTCTCGCCGCACCGACCATCAAGGGTCCGCTGCGTGCGTGCGAGTGCGCGGTGTTGGTCGAGAACGTCGCCGTCGGCGCCATCGTGACGCTTTATCGGGAAGGCGAGGAGTATTCGGCGGCGTGCTTCGACTTTTCGAGCATCTGGTTCCGCGTTGCCGATCCGCTGAAGAAGGACGAGCGCATCAAGGTCGATCAGCGTTTTCCCGACTGTGAGCTGGCGAGCCCTTTTTCCAACGAGATCAAAGTCGGTCCGCCGGAAGACGCCCCGCAACCGAAGCTTCTGGGGCCGTTCTGCAAAGGGACGACGCGCATCGGTGTTGGGAATCTGTGTTATGGAGCGAGGGTTCGGATCGTGCAGACGAGCGGCGATTTTGTCATGGGGCTGCCCATTGCTGACGCCGAAGCCTGGGACGAGGTCTGCGACATCCCGCTCACTGGCCCGCTCGACGCGGCGCAGGGCAAGTATCTGATCGCCGTGCAGTCGCTTTGCGATCGCGACAGCCCGCAATCGGACCGAGCCGAGATCCATGCGCTGCATGGCATGCTGCCGCCGCCGTGGATCGTCGGTCCGGTCACCGAGTGCGGCCGCATGGTGCGCGTGACCGGCATCGAGCCCGGCGCGCGGATCGAAGTTTTCATGACGTGTGCCAAGCCTCCCGGCTTCCGCAGGATCGCCGTACGGCAAGTGCATACAAAAGTAGCCGACATCGCCGTGACCCCGGCGTTGCAGCGCGGCCAGATGGCCTTCGTCCGGCAGATTGCGTGCAATCAGACCGTCGATTCGCGCGCGGTGAACGTCCGCGCGTCGTCGGATCTAATGCCGCCGAAGGTCGAGGACTGCGACGATCATCTCGACGTGACGGGCGTCATCCCGGGCGCGCGCGTCGAGGTCTACCGCAACGGCGCGTACTTCAAGGATGGCCGAAGCGGGTCCACGGAAGTGCGCATTCCGCTCGCCGCACCGCTTGCGGCCGGCGACGTCATCAAGGCGCGCCAGCTGATGTGCGCGGCGATGTCGGCATTCGGACCCGAGCTGACGATTCGACACGACGTCGAGAAACGCCGTCTCCAGACTGTGCCAGTGACGACAAAGGTTGCGCCGAAGTTTCCCGCGTTTCCGAACTTCACAGAGGATGGGCCGAAGTTTCCCGCGTTTCCGAACTTCGCGACCGAGCGCATTTGCACGCTGTCAGCCCCCAGCGATCCTGAAGGCCTATTGATCCAGAACAACTGCGCAGCCGCAGGCATCGCGGGCGCCGACCTCGGCATCGTCGTCGACCACGACACCGGCGATCATCGACTCTATTTCTTCTTCGGCGACACCACGGCCGCCGACCCGGATCGCTTCAAAGACCGCTGGTGGTCGAACGCCGACTGCATGGCGCGAACGAGCGCGCGCGAAGCGGGGCAGTTCGGCTCCAACCTAGACTTCCTCTACGACATTGACGACGACGATGAGCCTATTCCACGTCCCTGCGACGTTTTGGGCATCACCCAGGAGACGTTCGAAGTTCCGACGGGCGGTTTTAGTCACGCGGGCAAGCTCTACGTATTCACCACGACGGACCACTATAACGGCACGCCGATCACGGTCGACCTTATGCATGACGGCAACTTCATGGGCCGCTCGGTGCTCGCGGCCGCGTCCGACTGGCATGACGATTTCCTCATCGTGCCGGGCCATGACGACATCTCGAATCACACGCGCGAGGCGTCCGGCGGCTTCAAGTTCATCAACATCGCGCCATGGAAGATCAGGAACGACGACTGGAAGCATCTTCCGAGCAATGCGGTCCCAGGCGGCGAAGGGCTGATCTTGATGGGGTCCGGGCGCTATCGCGAAAGCCAGACTTGCCTCGCTTACGTTCCGCTTCCACCGGGCGGGGACCCGGTGTTCTCGGAATGGCGATACCTGTCTGGCTTCGCCGCACCGTCCGCGGAGAGCGGGCCGTGCGGCACGCCGCAGTGGTCGCCGAAACAGGAGGACGCGCTCTTCCTGTGGAACGACAGTGCGTTCTTTCCGGGCGGCCGCGTAGTACCACAGAACAAAGGCGTCGTCGGCGAGCTGTCGATCGCGTTCATCCCGCAGTTGCGGCTATGGATCGCGCTTTATTGGGACACCGCCACTCGTTCCGCGACGCACCCGTGGGGACCGTGGTCCGATCCGATAAAGCTGTTCGACTGGTTCCGCGATCAGCACGATCCGAACGGTCCAGTCGATCCTGCTGATCCACGTCCGCGCTACATCGCGCCCGGCGGCGCATCGTACGGTCCGTACATCGTACCGCGCTTCACCGAGTATGAACCGGTCACGGGTAACGTCACGTTCTACTACGCGATGTCGACATGGCTACCGTACGCGGCGGTGCTGCTCAAGACGACCGTGCGGCTCAGCTGCGGTTATCGCCCCATCGCATGCCCCACGTCGTAAGGCATGCCGCTCGAGACGCGCCAGCGATCCTCGGTCGCGGGCAGGGGACCGAGGCAGAGCAGCTCCTGAGTCGGTCCGGGTGCCGGATCGGCTCAGGAGTTAGCGTTACATCACCACAACAACTCGTGCCCGGTAAGCGCCGGACTCATCGCACAGAACCTTCCTCACTGATTCGCGACCTGAGGCTTGCACTGCACCTTGCCGTTGACCACGTCGCACGAGAGCTGTTGGCTGGCCCGATAGTGCGAGAGCCCCAGCCATGACAGAACGTCGCTCACGCCCGGCGTGGGTGGCCCCTGAACGTAGTTCGCTGCGTCGTTCACGCTGCCCACTCCGGTGTAGACGGACGTGGCCGGATACTGAAACACAGGTCGCGTCCTTGTCACGGGCGAATTGGCATTACCGTTGGTTCGATACGAAACGATTACCTTTCCAGGCGGCACCTTGTCTTCAACCCACGCGATCAACGGCGTCAAAAAGTCGAACGTCGCAGCGATCGGCCCTCCAGCGCAGTGATAGACACCCGGCAGCAGGTATAGCGACAGGAAGTTGGATGCCGCACTCGGGCCAATCAAGCTGCGGACGGCGGCATAGTAATTGAGGGTGCCGAGGAAAGACGTACCTTGATCCGCGTAACCTTCCCACATGAGCAATTTGCCACCGTGACTGGAGAACGCGCTGAGATCGGGGTTCGTCGGGTCGTTGAGACCGTGCATGAAATCCAGATTCTGGAACTCCGCACGCGTGAATTGAATGTTCTTATTGGTGATCCCCGTCACATCCCAATTGCTCATGTAATTGGGAAAATCGAACGAGAACGCGAACTCACTCGACGTATCCTGGTTAAAGACAACGCCTGAAGCGAGCGCAATGGATCCGGCCCACGCCAGTTCCGAGCCGTAGGGCTGGTCCCCGGGCGACATCAGAGCGCCTGTCTGATCGACAGGGCCTTGCCAGACCAGGTTTGCGACATTCGCTTGCTGCGCAGTCAAGCAAGCCGGCGTGTTGGTTCCAGCCGGACAAAGCAAAGTGCGTGCGTTGAAATGACAGGTGCGGGGATCCTGAATCATTCCGCTGTTGTCGGCGCACGCGGCAAGGACCGCCTGCGCGAGCGCCGGAATCTTGTCAGCGGTCAAGATCGACGTGCCATCGGGATTGGAATTGACCCGAACGTTCCACGAATGGAGAAAGGTATTTTCCGACGTATTGTCGATGGTGGGCGAGCCCGCGAGAATGCCGTCGTAGTCGTTCGGGAATCGCTGCGCTTCATGCAGCGCTGCGCGGCCACCACTGGAACACCGGTCGAAATAAGAATACGTCGGCGTTTGGCCATAAAACTTATTCATGATGGCTTTTGCCGCGACAGTGGCCTTGTGGTTCGACGCGTAAAAGAAATCGATCAGCGCCGTGGAATCTTCGATCGCCCACATGCCATCCGCGATCGCCGCGAGAAAGCGCCCGGCGTTCGTGTTCCCCGTGTGGCCACCGTTGTGGGCAGCGATGGCGAACTCGCCAGAGCTTACAAACGGGCAACCAACGCCCGCTCCTGAGTTGCCACCAACGTCATAACTCGTAGGGGTGGGCGCTATCAGATCCCCACAATACCCGCCGCAACCCTTCATCACGAGCCGCTGTGTCCAGTTTTGCGTTGGCATCCGAACGGTGAATTTCACCTTCGAAGCCACGTAGCCGGTCACAACGCACTGTTGCGTTGGAACGGTTGCCGAGGCATCGACGACGACGGCACTGTCGAGCTTGGTGGGGCACCGTCGAGCCCGGTGAAGTCGAGCTTCAAGAGGTCAGCACAGGAGATGACCGGCGTCACCACCGGAAGTATCGCCGCGTGAGCCTCGCCTAACGCGAGGCCGCTTACAGCGCCTACGGTTAATGCCAATGCGCCTGCGTAGCTGGCGTAACGAGCCACGCTTCCGCTCTGTTGTGTCCTACTGGGGTTTGTCGTACCACGCGTTTTCACGATCTGCCCTCCGACGCCGATGTAGCCGGCTACGACGCTTCGCGCCGTGACGGGCTACTGGACTGTGAAGGGGGTGCGGCTCTACTCGCGCCCTCCCGCATCTTGAGGGCACCCCGCCGAACGTTCGATGCTCACGTCTAAACTCGTTAGCGATCGACGCCGTAAATACGCTATCTGTGTGCTACATCATTGTCAAGTCGCGGCTGGGCGCGGCAAGTCCATCGCGTGCATGTCAGGTCTTCAAGTGCGGTGCACCCCATCCGGCGCTTGCGGCTCGGGCCAGGGGCGCTCGGACTTTCCGTCGAAGATCGCGCCCGTCTCGGCGGGCGCAAGGGTCCAATCGCCGCGCGCGATCTCGGCCTCAAGCTGACCAGGCGCCCAGCCCGAGTGGCCGATGAAGATCCGCAGCCCGTCCATGGGCTTGTCTCGGCTGAGCAGCTTGCGCAGTAATTCCCGGTTCGTGCTGAAGTAGACGCCGTCGAGAACTTGGGTTGCATGCTCGGGCGGCGTATCGGCGCGAAAAAGGAACGACACTGACGCGATTGCGACGGGACCGCCGAAGTACAACTTGTCGCCCAGTTGCCCGAGGCGTTCGAGATCGGGAAAAAGATGCGAGACAGCAATCTGCGTGGGCCTGTTGGTGATGACGCCGGCGGGGGCGGGACCGATGTTGTTCATCACGAGCACAACCGAGTCCTTAAAATTGGAATCGGGTAGCTCGGCGCGAGCAATGAGGAGGATTGTGGTTAAAGGCTCTGCGTTGTCGGCCGATGTCGGGCACGACATCCCGAACAGAAACAGGAATGTGCAGAAGGCTCGGGTCACGTCACGCGAAGGGCTCGACGCAGCGACACGCTACCCCAATAATAGCCCCCATTCTGCCGCCTTGTACGGAGCCCGAAGCACTTGGCTCGAAATACGGAGACATCGTGCGGGTCACCCAATCAGCACCTCGGGTCCCCAACGGCGCGAGTAAAGTAGTCGCATGACCAACGCCGTCACCGCTCCACGAACTGCCTTGCTCGCCGGCGCTACCGGCCTCGTAGGTCGCGCGTTATTGGCCATGCTGCTCGCCAGCAAGCATTACCGTAGCGTGCGCGTCCTGCTGCGCCGGGCCACCCCCGACATCAAGTCCAGTGCAAAGCTCAAGATTCACCGCGTCGACTTCGCGAGCCTGCCCGCGGCGCTTCCAACCGCGGATGATGTGTTCATCGCGCTCGGCACCACGATCAAGGTTGCCGGGTCGGAAGCGGCGTTTCGCCAAGTGGACTTTGACTTTGTAGTGAATACCGCGCGGGCCGCCAGAGCGGCAGGAGCGACGCGCCTGGCCGTCGTGTCGGCGATGGGCGCCGATGCAAAGTCGCGCGTCTTCTACAACCGCGTGAAGGGTGAGATGCAGGCCGCTATCGTGCAGCTCGGCTACGAAACGGTGGTGATCGCCCAGCCATCATTGCTATTGGGTGACCGGACCGCCCTAGGACAACCAGCGCGGAGTGGCGAATTATGGGCGGCACGTTTGGTCGGTCCGCTCGCGTGGGCAGTGCCAAAGGCGGTGCGGCCTATCTCGGCCCGCGCCGTGGCGTCCGCGCTACTGACGGCAATTCTCGACGCGAAGCCCGGCGTTCGGATCCTTAAGTCGGGAGCTATGCAGGCGCATGACGAACCGTAGCGCGGTCCATCGCGAGGCCACTTAGCTTAGCAAGAACGCAAGACGCGCAGGCGGGAGACCTTACCCGCATCTAGGGATGCCTGCGGATACTTGCGGATTGGGGGTAACTGGCGGAGAGGGCGGGATTCGAACCCGCGTTAGGGGTAAACCTAAACACGCTTTCCAGGCGTGCGACTTAAACCGCTCATCCACCTCTCCGTGTCCGCGTATTTTAGCGCAGACCCTCCCGCCGCCGGCTCACCCCTTGTATTCCAGCACGTGCATCCCCGCGTTCCAGTCGCTGACGAACATCAGGCCTTCGGGGGTCACGAAGATGTCGGCCGTCTTCGCGTCGAGCGCGATATTGGGGCGCGGGTCGATCAGCTTCGGCGGAATCGGCGGCACCCAGTAGGCGATTTCCTTCGGCGCGAACTGGTCCTTGATGTCGAAAATCCGCACGCCCGCGTTGTTGTAGGTGGCGAAGATGAAGTCCTCGGTTTGCATCGAGCCCGGCCGGTTCTCGTGCAGGTTGTGCGGCCCGAAGGTGCCGAGCGTGCAGTAGTCGCGGTCGCGCGGCGTCGGCAGCGTGGCGATCGGCACCGGGTTCTCGGGCGAGCGCGCGTCGAGCACGAAGGTGTAGAACGTGCCTTTGGCGCAGGCCTGCGCATTGGCTTCGTCGGCGACGATCACGAGTTTGCGGCCGGGCAGCGGCAGCGGCGTGTGCGTGCCGCCGGGGAACGGCGGCGACCAGTTGATGTGCGACAGCAGCTTCGGCTTGGCCGGGTCGCTCACGTCCATGATCGTGAACCCGCCATCGCGCCACGCGCCGTAACCGAGGTTGCCGGCCACGATCATGTGATGCAGCGCGGCGCGCTTGCCCTTCGGCAGCACCGGTTGCTCACCGGCCGCGCGGTTCATGCCGGGCAGCGCCCAGCGCGAAACGATTTCCGGTTTGGTGATGTTCTTCAGGTCGACGATGGTGAGAATGTGGTCGGTATAGCCGTCGAAATGCGCCGACACGTACGCGTAGCGCCCGCCCGGCCACCAGATGCGGTTGATGCCCAGGCCGGGCATTTCGAGAAACGCGATTTCGCGCATCTCGGCGGGCTTGGAAATGTCGTGGATCGACAGGCCCGAGCGGAATTTCTTCCGGTTGGTGATGCTGTCGACGAGGTTGTTCTCGAAGTAGCCGCGCATGCCGTCGTAGGACTGCATCGCCACGATGTTCGCGCCATTGGCGAGCAGCAGCATGTCCTCCGCGGTTTGCAGCTGGTGCGTGCGGGTGCCCGGGACCGGCAGTGAAGAACTGCACCGGCTTCAGATTGCGCGGATCGGTGGCGTCGAGCACGGTGAGGCCATCGCTGAACATGTGGCCGACATATACGTGCTTGCGATTGACCATCACCTGCACGCCGTCCGGCCTGCCGCCCTGGTCGCTGTACGAAAGGTGGGTGATGCGGTTGCCGATCCCCTGCGGCGGAATCGGCGGCTGGGGCTTCGCCGGCGCTTGGGCGAGCGCCGCGAGCGGCGTGCCGCTCATGGCCGCCATGCCGAGCAGCATCTTGAGATGTTCGCGCCGGGTAACGTCGTTCATGCTTCCTCCTTGGGATGTCATTACTTCTTTGCCCGGATCGCAGGCGGCGCGCGTCCATTTGCCGCGCAGCTCGGTCGTCTGCTCCACCGGGCCGAGCGAGCTGCTCACACCCTTGATGCTCCACGCGCCGTGGTATTCGGTGTCGCTGTCGAAGCTCATCTCGAACGGCCCCGTGCCCTTGAACTCTCCCGTGCACACCATCTCGCCGCTCGCCTTGCTGCCGATGCGCTTGTAGTTCGCGACCTGGCACTTGTTGGGATCGCGCTCGTCGTTGCCGAAGGGCCGGTCGGAGGCCGCCAGTTCCGGCGTGATGCATTGCACCGTGTTGATCGTCTGGCCGTCCAACGGGATCGGGATGCCCATCTTTTTCAACTGCTCGAGCTGCTCCGGCGGTATCTGCGGCCCGCCTTTCTGCGTCACCTTCACCGCCACCGCCCACTCGCCGGGCTTGAGCGAGTCGGCCGCACGCGCCGGAAGCGCGACCGCCGCCAGGATCACGGCAAGACTGAAGACATAGGCGTGAGTCGTGGTCATCGGCGATGTTTTCCTCTGGCGTGCGCTGCGGAGGGAAGCGTGCGCCGCGAGGGCTGGCCACGCCCATGCCCGCGCTGCTGCTGCTTCTGGAACACCGGTTGCGCCACCGCGCGCGGATCGGGCTCGAAGCCGGCGATCACCGTCACCGGGATTTCGCGCTTGATCAGGCGCTCGATATCGCGCAGGAACACGTGCTCGTCGATGCACACCAGCGAGATGGCTTCGCCCTCGTTGCCCGCGCGTCCGGTGCGGCCGATGCGGTGCACGTAGTCTTCCGGCACGTTGGGCAGGTCGTAGTTGACCACGTGCGGCAGCTGGTCGATGTCGATGCCGCGCGCCGCGATGTCGGTGGCCACCAGCACGCGCACGGTCCCGTTCTTGAAGCCCGCCAGCGCGCGCGTGCGCGCGTTCTGGCTCTTGTTGCCGTGCAGCGCGGTGGCTTCGATGCCGTCCGCTTCCAACGCCCGCGCCAGCTTGTCGGCGCCGTGCTTGGTGCGCGTGAACACCAGCACCTGCCGCCAGTCGTGGTGTCCGATCAGCCACGACAGGAGTTCGCGCTTGCGGTCGCGATCGACCGGGTGCACGCGCTGGAGGATCGCCTCGACCGTCGAGTTGCGCGGTTCGACCTGGATGGTGCGCGGTCGATCGAGCAGCCGGTCGGCGAGCGCCTTGATCTCGTCCGAAAACGTGGCCGAGAACAGCAGGTTCTGCCGCTGCTTCGGCAGCAGCGCGAGTACGCGCTTCACGTCGGGGATGAAGCCCATGTCGAGCATGCGATCGGCCTCGTCGAGCACGAAGATCTCGATACGCGAGAAGTCTACGTTGCCTTGGCCGTGATGGTCCAGCAGCCGGCCCGGTGTCGCCACCAGGATGTCGACGCCGCGCCTGAGTTGCGTGGTCTGCGGCCCGAGGGCGACGCCGCCGAACAGCACCATCGACGAGATCTTGAGATGCTTGCCGTAGACGCGGATCGACGCTTCGACCTGCGCCGCGAGTTCGCGCGTCGGCGTGAGGATCAGCGTGCGCAGGGCTTGCGCGCGCCGCTCTTGTAGGGTGATTGTGAGGTGGAAAGGCGTTGCAGGATGGGCAGGACGAAGCCCGCCGTCTTGCCGGTGCCGGTCTGCGCGCCGGCCAACAGGTCGCCGCCCGCGAGTACCGCGGGAATGGCCTGCAGCTGGATCGGCGTGGGTACGGTGTAGCCTTCGTCGGCGACCGCGCGCGCAAGCGCGTCGGACAGCCCGAGTGTGGAAAATGGCATTGGAACTTTCGATGAGTGTGCTCGGCCATTCGCCCCAAGGGGCGGCCAGTCACAGCCAAACGGAAGAACAACGGAGGTCGAAATCGACTGCGGCAGGGGACTGGAACAAAGGCCGCAGCCGCATTATACCTCATGCGTGCCGGCGCCGTGGAATTCTGGCAAAGTGAACGCCGAATGACAACGAAAACGAGAGCGAAAGCGAAAACGAAAGCGAAAGCGCAAATCCAGTTCCGCTTGCGCATCAGCAAGGGCGACGACATCGCCGTGGGTCCGGGCAAGGTCGACCTGCTGGAAGCGATCGGCACGACGGGTTCGATCACCGCGGCCGCGCGCGAACTCGGCATGTCGTATCGACGCGCGTGGCTGCTCGTCGACACGATGAATCGCTGCTTCAAGAGCGCCGTGGTCGAGGCGGAAGCGGGCGGCAAGCGCGGCGGCGGAACGCAGCTGACCGCGCTGGGCGCGGACGTCGTGCGCCGCTACCGCCGCGTCGAGGCGGCCGCCGCGAAGACGGCCAAGGCGGACCTGGCCGCGCTGACGCGAATGCTCAAGCGATAGGCGTCCGGAATTCTAGTGCGGATCGCGTACTCGTTGGCCTGCGTTGCCGCCTGCGTATCGGGCCTCGCGCACGCGCAGTTCGCCAACACGCCGAGCACCACGCAGCCCGACAATGCCTTCGATCGCGCGACTTACGATCCGCGACTCATCGGCGCGGTGATCAGGCTGCTCGAGGGCAGCACCTATGCGTACCGGCGCACGCCCATTCCCGATGCGGACACCGAACTCGGGGCGCTGCAGACCGGCGACCTGAACTCGTGGCCGCGCCTGTACCGCCAGGGCGATCTGCTGGTGACGGGCATACTCAATGGTGCGGTCGGCGCATTCGGCATGACCGAGAATCTCTTCGGCCCGCCGCCGGCGCTCGCGGCGTCCAACTACACCAAGAATCCGACATGGGTGGAGTTCTTCATCGAGCCGGGGTTGAGCGCGAATTTCAAGCTGAGCGCCGCTGCCAGCATTTACGGCAGCTTCAGCTACGTCGAATCGAGCACGCGCGGCACCGACAACACCGGCGCGGGCAACATCTATTACGGCAATCGCGAATTGCTCTTCGGCGGCGTGCGCTGGCGCGACGCCGCGAGCGGATGGGCGCTGGACGCGTCCTACGGGCAGCAGGACTTCACCGTCGGCAACCAGATGCTGCTCGGCCGCGGCGCGAGCGACGACACCGCACAGCGCGGCGCCAATCAGCTCGGGCCGCGCAATGCCTGGAAGAATGCGGGCATCCTCAAGGCGACCTGGCAGGACTTCACCGTGCAGGCGTTCTACCTGAAGCCGAACGAGTCGCCGGATTCGGCCACCGGCACCATCTTCAACGGCATCAACGTCCAATGGCTGCCCGCCGGTCCGGTACGCCTGGGCGCGATGTACCTGTATGTCCCGGATTCGGACATCGTCACCCGCGACAAGCTCAATATCGTCGACCTGCGCGCGCGCGTGCATCCGATCGCGTCGGTGCCGCAGTTCTGGCTGCAGGCCGAATACGTCGGGCAGCGCAAGAGCAGCGTCGCCGCCGACGGCTGGTACCTGCAGGCCAACTACAATGCGCTCGACACCGCATGGAAGCCGCTGTTCAGCCTGCGCTACGCCTCGCTGTCGGGCGACAAGGCCGGCACGTCGAAGTGGGAAGGATTCGATCCGCTGTACTTTTCCGGAGGCAATCCGAACTGGTACCAGGGGCAGATCGGGTCGTCGATTTTCAACAATACCAATCTCAACGTCGCCAACGCCACGCTGACGCTCACCCCCGACGAGAAGAACATCATCGAATTGCTCTACCTGTACTTCAGTGCCGATCGGACGGATTCACCGCTGTCCATTCCTGCCGCTGGGGCCGTGCCGACGGGTGGCGGCGGCGTACCGAGCAAGGCGCTCGCCAGCGAGTTCGATATCAAGTACACGTACACGATCAACAAGAATCTCAACATCAATGCGTTCGCCGCGTACGCCGCACCGGGCGCGGGGATCAAGCAGCTCTACTCGGCCAATGGCGGCAACGCGAGCGGCTGGTGGTTCTGGGGGGCGCAGCTAAACTTCAGCTACTGAACGAACCCTCTCCCTGCGGGAGAGGGGTGAGGCCGAGCAGTCCAAGGAGATACCGATGTCGGGAAATAGATTGCAATTCCGTGGACGCAGTCGAGTGGCTGCGTTGGGCCTTGGCCTGCTCTACTTCGCCGCGCAAGCGGCACTCGCCGACGGCACGGGCTTCTTCACCGCGGCGCAGTTGAGCCAGGGCCGCTGGGAATACTCGCAGAAGTGCTCGGTCTGCCACGGCGCCCAGCTGCAGGGCGGCGGCGCGCCCGCGCTGAAGGGCCGCATCTTCAACGACCAGTGGGGCCGCAAGACGCTCAAGGATTTCTACAACTACGTCCACACCAACATGCCGCTCGGGCAGGGTGGCGAGCTCAACAGCCAGGAATACGCCGACATCGTCTCCTACATCCTGGCGCAGAGCGGCCTGCCGGCGGGCGACGAAAAGCTGACGCCGAGGTCGCCGATGGATCGCGTGCTCGACCTGGGCGCCGCGGCAACCGCCGGCAGCGCGGCAGCGATTGCGGCGGTAGCGCCGGTGAAGATCGGCGAGCTCTACGGCAAGCTCGCGCAGCCGACGAGCAAGGGGCCGACGCAGGCCGAGCTCGATGCCGCCGACACGGCCACCAACAGCTGGCTGATGTACAACAAGGGCTACCGCGGCGAGCGCTACTCGCTGCTCAAGCAGATCAATGCCGGCAACGCCGGCAAGCTGCGGCCGGTGTGCATGTTCCAGCTCGGCGAACTCGGCACCTTCTCGACCGGTCCCGTGGTCTACGACGGCGTGCTCTACGCGACGACGCACCTCGGCACCTACGCGATCGACGCGACCACCTGCAAGAAGCTGTGGAGTCATCAGCACGTCGCGCAGGGCCCGGAGATGAATGCGACCAACAAGGGCGTGGCCATCGCCGGCGGTCGCGTCATCCGCGGCACGCAGGACGGCTTTCTCTACGCGCTCGACGCGAAGACCGGCGCGCCGCTGTGGGTGCGCCAGGTGGCGGACTGGAGCATCGGCGAAGGCGTGGGCGCGGCGCCGATCGTGTGGAACGACATCGTCTACGTCGGCAAGGCCGGCGGCGACTGGGGCATCCGCGGGCGGATGATGGCGTTCAACGTCGGCGACGGTTCGCCCGCGTGGAGTTTCAACCTCATCCCGAGGGCGGCGAGACCGGCGCGGACACGTGGCAGAACAGCGCGTCCGCGGAGCACGGCGGCGGCGCCGCCTGGGTGACCTACGCGCTCGATCGCGACACCGGCACGCTTGTTCATTCCGGTCGGCAATCCCGGCCCCGACTACAACAAGGGCATGCGGCCGGGTGCGAACCTGTTCACGATCTCGACCGTCGCGCTCGACGCGCGCACCGGCAAACTGAAGTGGTGGTATCAGCTGCGTGCCAACGACGATCACGACTGGGATGCCACCGTGGTGTCGCTGTTCGATTCCGGCGGGAAGAAGCTCGTCGCCACCGCGGGCAAGGAAGGCATCCTGCACGTGGTCAACCGCGCCGACGGCAAGCTGGTCTTCAAGCTGCCGATGACCACGACGCTCAACCACGACGTGCCGCTCACGCCCGAAGGTGTGCGCGTCTGTCCGGTCGCCGGCGTGCAGTGGAACGGCGCCGCGCACAGCCTGCTGACGGAACTGCTCTACGTGAACGCCATCGACTGGTGCACCGTGTTCAAGGCGGGGCCGAACCCGAAGTGGGTGGCGACGGTGCCGTACACCGGGCTCGCCAACGGCTGGGGCACCAACGACCCGATCAGCAAGTGGTCCGGCTGGATCAACGCGGTCGATCCGAAGACCGGCAAGATGGTGTGGCGCGTGCATACGCCGACGCCGATGTACGCGGCGCTCACGCCCACCGCCGGCAACGTGCTGTTCACCGGCGATCTGGGCGGAAATTTCCTCGCGCTGGATTCGCGCAACGGCAAGGAACTCTATCGCTTCAACACCGGCGGCCCGATCGCCGGCGGTGTCGTCACCTACGAGCAGAACGGCAAGCAGTACGTCGCCGTGGCCTCGGGCAGCAGCGGCGGCTCGATCCCGCTCACCGGCAGCACGACCATCGTCATCTTCGGGCAGTAGGCTTAGCCAGCGAGCGGCTGGGCCTCACGGCGCAGGGATTTCTAGATCTCGCAGATCTTGCGAGCCAGAAAGTCGTTGATCTCGCGGTGCCGCGGCACGGTGGAGGACTTGCGAGTCGCGCGATTTATGAAAACCGAGTGGCTGCCGCCTTCGCGCAAGAGCACACAACCATTTCTTTCAAGATGACGAATTAGGTCAAGCCATTCGTCCGAAACGATAAGCGACTCGCGGATAACCTGTTGTCCCTGAATAGACTCCTCGGACAGCGTGCGATTCGCCTCGAGCACGAGTTCCACCGCTTCGTTCAAATTGTGCCTGACTTCATCCAAAGTCTCTCCCTGCGTATTGGCCCCAGGAAGCTCTTCGACGAAACCGATATACCCCTCAGGAACCTTTTGGAAGACGGCGGTAAGTTTCATGACTGACCTCGAAGAAACAGACGATGGCAGTATACCCGTAGCGCCATTCATTGACGCCTAAGCGTAGCCGACGCTGCGGCGGTCGATCGACACCGCCTTGATCAGCGCGTAAACGCGCTGACCCTCGGCCAGGTCGAGTTCCACGCGCGAGCGCCGCGTGATGCGCGCGATCAGCGATGCGTCGCCGACGCGGACCTGCACGTCGACGATCGGGCCGTCTTCGTGGCTGATCGCCACCAGCGAACCTTCGAGCACGTTGAGCGTGCTGAGCCTCGCCGGCCGTTCGAGCGCGAGTGCCACGTCGCGGGCACGGATGCGCACGCGCACGCGTTCACCCGCCAGCGCTTCGACGTTCGGCACCTGCAGCTCGCCGCCGTGAAAGCGCAGCGTGGTCAGCGCGAACTCGAGGTCGTGCGACGCGACCGTGGTCTCCAGCACCGCACCCGCCTCGTGCCGTCCCGTGTGCGGGCGCAACTCGATGCGTCCCATCACGTCGTCGACCGGGCCGGTCGCCAGCGCCTTGCCGTCGGCCATGATCACCACCGTGTCGGCGAGGCGCGTGATCTCCGCGATCGAATGACTGACGTAGACGATCGGGATGTGCAGATCGTCGCGCAGCTGCTCGATGTAGCGCAGCACTTCGTTCTGGCGCGTGACGTCGAGCGAGGCCAGCGGCTCGTCCATCAGCAGCAGTCGCGGCTGCGCCAGCAGCGCGCGGCCGATGGCGACGCGCTGCTTCTCGCCGCCCGACAATGCGATGGGCATGCGCTTGAGCAGCGCTTTCAGTCCAAGCAGGTCGATCACGCGCGCCGGTTCGATCACGCGTGACGCTGCGGCGGCGCGGCGGAAACCGTAGAGCAGGTTCGCCTCGACGTCGAGATGCGGAAACAGCAGGTCGCCCTGGAAGACGCAACCCAGGCGTCGTCGATCGGGCGGCACGTCGATGCCGCGCGCACTGTCGAACAAGGTCTCGCCGTTGACTTCGATGCGACCGCGGCGCGGCCGGCTGATCCCCGCCAGCGCATTGATCACGCTGGTCTTGCCGCAACCCGAACGGCCGAACAATCCCACCACCGGCGCCTCGGCGCGGAACGCCACCGCGAGTTCGAACGCGCCCAGCCGCTGTTCGATGTCAACGTCGATCATGGGCCGGATCCTGGCGCTGCGCGCGGCGCGTCAGCCATTCGGAAGCGACCAGTGCGCCGATCGAGAGCACGACCGCGATCGCGCTCAAGCGCAGCGCCTGCGCGTCGCCGCCGGGCGATTGCACCAGCGAGTAGATGGCGAGCGGCAGCGTCTCGGTCTCGCCGGGAATGTTCGACACGAAAGTGATCGTCGCACCGAACTCGCCGAGGCTGCGCGCGAACGACAGCAGGACGCCGGTGATGATGCCCGGCAGCGCGAGCGGCAGCGTCACGGACAGGAACACCCAGGAGCGCGAGCCGCCCAGCGTCCGCGCCACGGTTTCGTAGCGGCGGTCGATCGCGGCGATCGACAGGCGGATCGCGCGCACCATCAGCGGAAAACCCATGATCGCCGACGCGAGCGCGGCGCCGGTCCAGCGAAACGCGAACACGATGCCGAACCAGTGCTCGAGCCACGCGCCGAAGACGCCGCGTTTGCCGAACAGCAGCAGCAGCGCAAAGCCGACGACGACGGGCGGCAGCACCAGCGGCAGGTGCACGAGCGCGTCGAGCAGGGTCTTGCCGGGAAACTCGCGCCGCGCGAGCAGGTACGCGAGGAATACGGCGACCGGCAGGCTGAACGCAACGCTGAACAACGCGACCTTGAGGCTGAGGAGAATGATCCCCAGCTCGTCGCCGCTCACGGCGAGCCTCGGCCCGCCATGGTGAATCCGTAGCGCTCCCAGGTCGGGCGCGCCGCGGGCGATGCCAGAAACGCGACCAGTGCATTCGCCGCTGCCGGATTCGGGCGTTGGCCCGCGACGACGGCGATGGGGTACACGATCGGCGGATGCGCGCTCTCGGCGAAGGTCCCCACCACGCGCACCTTGGGCTCCGCGGCGGCGTCGGTGGCGTAGACGATGCCGAAGGGCGCTTCTCCGCGGGCGACGAGCACGAGCGCGGCGCGGACGTTTTCGGTCCGCGCGATCTTGTTCTCGACCGATGGCCACACGCCGAGCGCCTGCAGCGCCGCCTTGGCGTACTTGCCGGCAGGGACGCTGTCGGGGTTGGCCAGCGCGAGCCGCTCCGCGCCGAGCGCCGCCGCGAGCGGGAAATCGGGACCGATCCGTATCGTCGCGTTGCTGTTTGCAGGCGCAATCAGCACCAGGCGATTGCGCAGCAGGTCGACGCGGCTCTTGGGCACGAGCAATTGCCGCGCTTCGAGAAAGTCCATCCACTCGAGGTCGGCGGAAAGAAACACGTCTGCCGGTGCGCCAGACTCGATCTGCTTCGCCAGCGCGTTGCTCGCGGCGTAGGAGACGACGACCTTGTCGCCGCTGCGCGCCTCGAACTGCCGGACCTGGTCGTCGAGCGCCTCCCTGAGGCTGGCCGCGGCGAACACGGTGAGGGTCGCGGCGGCAACCGGAAGCGTCGCAACCAACGCCAGCGCTGTCACCGTTGCCGCCAGGATTCGCCGCATCTTCATCTCCGGGAAAGGTCCGCCTGCCGGGGCCGCCGTGGCCGCAGGGGCGTGATAGCGCAATATACCGCGGTATATAACGTTCGGCAATTAGCCACGTGTTCCGGGCATTGGCACGCCGCTGCATATTGACGCTCCCAACGTTGCACCGCATGCTTCGGCGCGGCGACGAGGTGTCGCAACCCACAGGAAACCAACGTGAAGACAAGTGCACGCAATCAGTTCGCCGGTATCGTCAAGGAGATGATCAAGGGTCCGGTGAGCACCGAGGTGACCATCGAAGTCGCACCCGGCATCAATGTCGTCGCCGTGATCAGCACGCGCTCGGCGGAATCGCTGGGACTCGCCGTCGGCAAGCGCGGCTATGCCCTGATCAAGGCCAGCAGCGTGGTGGTGGCGGTCGACTGAGCGCCAATGCGATGCGTGCCGCCGTGATCGCCGTCGCCGCGCTGTCGATGGCGGCGCTGTGGTGGCCGGCGCACGCGCACGCGCAGGCGACCGGCGCGTCGGCGTTGACCGTCAAGGGCAATAACGCTCACGCGTTGGCATCCCCCGCGTTCGGATAGAACAACTGCTCGCCGCCGATCTTGTAGTCGGCGATCGCTTTCTGCCCGGCCGGAGACACCAGCCAGTCGATGAACTGCTGGCCGAGATCCTTCTTCACGTTCGGATGCTTCTCGGGGTTGACCAGCATCACCCCGTATTGATTGAACAGGCGCTTGTCGCCCTCGACCAGGATGGCGAGATCGCCGCGATTCTTGAACGCCAGCCACGTGCCGCGATCGGCGAGGATGTAGGCGCCCATCGACGACGCCGTATTGAGCGCCGGCCCCATGCCCTGCCCCGTATCGCGATACCAGGCGCCCTTGCTCTTGTCGATGTCGACGCCGGACGCTTTCCACAGGTCGAGTTCGGCCATGTGCGTGCCGCTGCGATCGCCGCGCGACACGAACGGCGCCTGCGCGGCGTCGATTTTCGTCAGCGCCGCGAGGATGTCCTTGCTGCCGGCGATTCCGGCCGGATCGCTCTTCGGCCCGATGAGCACGAAGTCGTTGTACATCACCGGATAGCGCTTGACGCCCTGCCCTTCGGCCAGGAATTTCTCCTCCGCCGCGCGGGCGTGCACGAACACGACGTCGGCGTCGCCGCGGCGGCCGACGTCGAGCGCCTGCCCGGTACCCAGCGCGACGATGTGCACCTTGACGCCGGTTAGCTGCTCGTAGATCGGCAACAGGTAGCCGAACAATCCCGACTGCTCGGTCGACGTTGTCGAGGCGACGGTGATGAATTTCTCCTGCGCCGATGACGCCAGCGCGGCGAGGCAAAGGACCGCCGCCGCGAGCGCACGGCGGGCGATCACCACGGCAATTCTCCTGCCAGGAATTGGGCGGCCTCGGGCGATTCGGGATGCCTGAAAAACCGGTCGACGGGCGCCCGCTCGGCGACGCGTCCTTGATGCAGCAATACGATCTCGTCGCCGAGGCGACGCGCCTGGCCGAGGTTGTGCGTCACCATCACGATCTTGGTGCCCGCGGCGTGCATGCCGCCGATGACGCTCTCGATCTCGTGCGCCGCGCCCGGATCGAGGTTTGCCGTCGGTTCGTCCAGGAACAATACTTCCGGTTGCAGCGCCCAGGCGCGCGCCAGCGCGAGCCGCTGCTGCTCGCCACCGGACAGCACGCGCGCGGGATTCCCGGCGCGCGCTTCGAGCCCGACCTTGCGCAGCGCTTCATACGCCCATGCCTCGCAATCCTCGGGCGGGGCGCCGGCGACCTTCAGCGCATAGATCACGTTGGCCAGCGCGGAACGCCGCAGCATGACCGGCCGCTGGAACACCATCGCCTGGCGCCGCGGCGCGCCGTCGACCTCGGGCGCGCTCCAGCGGATCGTGCCGGCGGTGGGCGTCAGCAGGCCGTGGCACAGGCGCAGCAAGACGCTCTTGCCGGCGCCGTTCGGGCCGACGATCATCGTGCGCGATGCCGCCTTCAGCGTCATCGACACGCCGTCGATGATGCGGCGGCCACCGACCGCGAAGACCACGCCTTCGAGGCGCAGGGGCAGGAGCTTCAGCGGAGCGCGCATCTCGACATCATTCATCCGTACCGCCGCTGCGCGGATTCGCTGACGACATACGCGGCGGCGTTGAGTGCAAGTACGATGGCCAGCAGCACCAGTCCCAGGCCGAGCGCCAGCGGCAGATCACCCTTGCTGGTCTCCAGCGCGATCGCCGTGGTCATCACGCGGGTGACCCCCGCGATGTTGCCGCCGACGATCATCACCGCGCCGACTTCGGCCGCGGCGCGCCCGAAGCCTGCGAGCACGATCGTCACCAGCGAGAAGCGCACGTCCCAGAGCAAGGTGATCGCCGCGCCGAGCTTCGACTCGCCCAGCGAGCGCAGCTGCTCGCGGTATTCGCCCCACGCATCCTCGATCACCTGGCGCGACAAGCCGGCGATGATCGGCGTGATCAGGATGGCCTGCGCGATCACCATCGCGGTCGGGGTGAACAGCAGGCCCAGCTCACCCAGCGGACCGGCGCGCGAGAGCAGCAAATAGACGACGAGGCCGACCACCACCGGCGGCAACCCCATCATGGCGTTGAGCAGCACGACCAGCGAATGCCGTCCGGGAAAGCGCCCGACGGCGATCAGCGCGCCAAGCGGCAGGCCGACAGCGCAGGCGATCACGACCGCGATGAGGCTGACCTGCAGGCTCAGCAACACGATGCCGAGCAGCGTCGCGTCGCCGCCCGCGATCAGTCCCCACGCCTGGCTCGCCGCTGCGCCGAGGCTGTTCATCGCGCGTGCCGTGCCGCCCAAGCGGCGACATGATATGTACTACAATGCATATTGAGTCGGCTCGTGTGCCTGAGAGCTCGAACAATAGCCGATCGGCCGCTGCGCCGAAATATGCACCAGTTTACATAATGCACCTGATCCCGACCTTGAGCTGGGCCGTCGACGGCGAGATGCGCGAAGTGCTCGATGCGCGCTTGCTGCCATTGCTGGCGGCCATCGACGCGACGGGTTCGCTCGCGGCGGCGGTCACCCAACGCGCCATTTCGTATCGCGCGGCGTGGGGGCTGCTGCGTCACTATGAACAGGCATTCGGCGCGCCGCTGGTGCAACTCCAGCGCGGACGGGGC
Source organism: uncultured beta proteobacterium (assembly GCA_963821485.1). Lineage (GTDB taxonomy): Bacteria > Pseudomonadota > Gammaproteobacteria > Burkholderiales > Casimicrobiaceae > PALSA-1003. Next base: position 37,332 of record CAWGEB010000007.1, on the reverse strand, counting down.
GCGCAACTCGCGCCCGCGGGTGCGCGACTGCTGCGCGCGCAGCAATCGGCGGAGCAACGCCTGGCGCGGATGCGCCCGAGTCTCGCCGTCGATTTCGACACGGCGGCGGCAAACACAGGCGCAAGCCCAAGCGGCGAACGCGCGCGGGTGGCGACGCTGGTGATCGCCGCCAGCCACGACCTGGCGCTCGCGGCGCTGCGTGAATTGAAGCCATCGACCACGGGCTTCAAGCTGGAGCTATCGTTCATGGGCAGTTTGCATGCGCTGCAGCAATTTGCCGAAGGGCGCGTCGACGCGACCGGCTTTCATGTCGCATTGGGCGCACGCGATGCGGGTGATCTGACGCCCTTCCGCCGCTGCCTGAACGCGCGCCGCGATCGCCTGGTTCGCTTCGTCGGCCGCCAACAGGGCTTGATCCTGCCCCGGGGCAATCCGGCGCGCGTGCACAACTTCAGGGACATCGTCCGCAGGCAACTGCGTTTCGTCAATCGCCAGACCGGATCCGGCACGCGCCTGTTGATCGACCGCATCGTTGCCGAGGAAGGGCTGCGGCCCGAGGCGCTGGCGGGCTACGCGCAGGAAGAATTCACGCATCCGGCGATCGCCGCGACCGTCGCATCGGGCGGCGCCGACGTGGGTTTCGGGCTGCGCGCGGCGGCGGCGGAGCGCAAGCTCGCGTTCGTCCCGCTCGTGAACGAACGCTACTATCTTGCGGTGCGCAAGGCGCAACTCGAGTCCGCCGGCGTGAGCGCGTTGCTGCTATGGCTGCGCAGTGCCGCATTCGCGCGGCTGGCCGGCGGTTTTGCGGGTTACGATCCGACGCAAGCGGGCGCCGTGGCCAGCGTCGACACGCTCGGCAAGGCCTGAGCGGGGTAGGTACCCGCGGGCACCCGCAAGCCCCTGCGAGCAGCTGCGCCGGGCCCGTGCGGATTGCGGTAGCATGGGCGTCCTTTTCGCCACCGCAACGCCATGGAATTCGCGTTCGTCGTCGATCCCCCCGATTCGCTCAAGGCCTACAAGGATTCGAGCGTTGCCATGATGCGCGCCGCGCAGGCGCGCGGCCATGCGCTGTTTGCCATCGAGCAACCGGCGATTTTCTGGGACAACGGCGTGACGCGGGCGCGCGTGGCGCCATTGGAAGTCGGCCCCGACGACGACGCGTGGTACCGCGCCGGCGATCCGATCACGCGTAGGTTGCAATCGTTCTCCGCCGTGCTCATGCGCAAGGATCCGCCCTTCGACATGGAGTACGTCTACTCGACCTACCTGCTCGAGGCGGCCGAGGCCGAAGGCACGCGCGTCTACAACCGCCCGCGCGCGGTGCGCGATCACAACGAAAAAATGGCGATCGCCCGCTTTGCCGAGTTCACGGTGCAGACGCTGGTGACGCGCGATGCGGAACTGCTGGGCGAATTCATCGACGCGTACAAGGACGTCATCCTGAAGCCGCTGGACGGCATGGGTGGCACGTCCGTTTTTCGCGTGCGGGCCGACGACCCCAACCGCAACGTGATCATCGAGACGGTAGGCCTGCTCGGCGCGCGCAGCGTCATGGCGCAGCGCTTCATCCCCGAGATCGCCGAGGGCGACAAGCGCATCCTGCTCATCGCCGGCGAACCGGTGCCGTTTGCGCTCGCACGCATACCCAAACCCGGAGAGACGCGCGGCAACCTGGCGGCGGGTGGCCGCGGCGTGGCGCGACCACTGTCGGCGCGCGATCGCACCATCGCGCAGGCGCTGGGCCCGAAGCTGTGGGCCGAGGGCCTGCTGGTGGTCGGTCTCGACGTGATCGGCGACTACCTGACCGAGGTCAACGTGACCAGTCCGACCTGCTTCGTGGAGATCGCGGAGCAGAGCGGCTTCGATGTGGCGGGCCGTTTCATCGAGGCCCTCGAGCGGGCCGCGGCCCGCTGATTTGTGGGGGCTAGCGCCCGCACCGCCCGTGCTACCATGAGTGCCGCAGGGCCGCCCCAAGGCACTCGCCCCCTGGGGGGAGCGGCGCGCAGCGCCGTTCGGGGGGAACATACAAGCGCCGTCTTCGGCAGCGGTGCGCGACTGGATTCGCGTCGCCTGGACGAGACCAGGGACGAGGCGGGGAACGCGGAATGATCGGCATTCTCATCGTCGCTCACGACAAGCTTGGCGAGAGTCTGATCGGCGCGGTCACGCATGTGCTGGGCGCCCGTCCGCCGCAGTTCGAAAGTTTCGGGGTCGCCGCCACGGACGATCCCCTCATGCTGTTACCCAAAGCGCGCGAGATGGTCAAGTCGCTCGATTCCGGCGACGGCGTGCTCGTCTTCTCCGACATCTACGGCGCGACGCCGTGCAACCTTGTCGGCAAGCTGCTCGTCCGGGGCCGCATCGAAGGTGTCGCGGGAGTCAACCTGCCCATGCTTGTGCGAGCGTTCACTTACCGCGAAAGGGGCATGGATACAATGATCAAAAAAGCTATCAGCGGCGGATGTGATGGTGTGCTGCACGTGGAGGGTGATTCGATCTATGCAGCAACGCGAGCTTGAAATTATCAACAATTTGGGGTTGCATGCGCGTGCGTCGGCGAAGCTCACACAACTCGCCGCGAAATATCAGAGTGAGGTCTCACTCGCCCGCAATGGACGCAAGATCAACGCCAAAAGCATCATGGGCGTGATGATGCTGGCTGCGGGTAAGGGTTCACACGTCACCCTCGAAGTCGATGGCCCCGACGAGACCGAGGCGATGACCGCGATCGTCGCATTGGTCAACGACTATTTTGGCGAAGGGCAGTGACCCGCGTCGAAAACATACAGCCGTTTAAGATTGTTGCAATGCATTCGTGTTCAAATTAGATGGAACCATTGCATGCGTCGCGCAGTCGATCATAGAGCGTCCGTGATTGCTGCGGACGTTTCCCTTCCTAACAGCGGTTGTCCATACGATCATGCAGACACGCGAAGTAAGACTCAAGAACCGCCTTGGATTACACGCACGCGCATCGGCCAAGATCGTGAAGCTTTCATCACGCTTTCGCTGTCGCGTATCGCTCGTCTTCGACGGGCGGCGTGCGAACGCTCGCAACATACTCGCGGTGATGATGCTCGCCGCCAGCATGGGCACCACCATCCGGCTGGAAACCGCCGGCCCAGACGAAGCTGCGGCCATGACGGCGATGGTCCAGCTCATCAACGATCGCTTCGGCGAAGAAGGCTGACGCGCACGGCGCACATGGCGTGGATGCCGCGGCCGCTGCCCCCAGATAGAGTGGCGCCGTGAGCTTCCTCCTGCACGGTATCGGCGTTTCCGGCGGCATCGCCATCGGACGGGCGCAGCTCGTCTCGCACGCGACGCTCGAGGCTGCGCACTACTCCATCGCCCCGGATCAGGTCGCCGCGGAGATCGCTCGCCTGACGCAGGCGATGCGCTTCGTGCAGAAGGAGCTCGAGAGCCTGCGCGCGGAAATGACCTCCGAGGATGCGCCGGCGGAGTTCGGCGCGTTCCTCGACGTCCACTGGATGATCCTCACCGATCCGACGCTCGCGGAACAGCCCAAGCGCATCATCGCCGAGCAGCGCTGCAATGCCGAATGGGCGCTGACGCAGCAGACTGCGGTGCTGATCGAGCAGTTCGACGCGATCGAGGACCCGTATCTGCGCGAGCGCAAGGCCGACGTCGTGCAGGTGGTCGAACGCGTGCTCAAGGTGCTGATGGGCAAGCCGGGCCCGGTGCGGCCGGCCAACGCCGAGGAGCAGACGATCCTCGTCGCGCATGACCTCTCGCCGGCCGACGTCATCCAGTTCAAGAACCATCACTTCGCCGCGTTCCTGACCGATCTCGGCGGCGTGACTTCGCATACCGCGATCGTCGCGCGGAGCCTCAACGTGCCGGCGGTGGTCGCCGCGCACAACGCGCGCGCGCTGATCCAGGAAAACGAGCTCCTGATCGTCGACGGCGCGCGCAACGTCGTCATCGTCAACCCCGACCGCTCGGTCCTCACCGAATACCGGTTGAAGCAGGGCGAGTTCGCGCTCGAGCTCAAAAAGCTGCAGCGGCTCATCACCATGCCGGCGACGACGCTCGACGGCCAGCATGTCGAGCTGTTCGCCAACATCGAGCTGCCCGAGGATCTCGAACGGACGCTCGAGTCGGGGGCCACCGGGGTCGGCCTGTTCCGCAGCGAGTTCCTGTTCCTCAACCGCACCGGGCTGCCGTCCGAGGACGAGCAATTCGAGGCGTATCGCCGCGTCGCCGCCGGGATGGAGGGCAAGCCGGTGACGATCCGCACCTTCGATCTGGGCGCCGACAAGCACAAGGAAGGCCTCGAGGGTCTGGCGCGTGTCGCGCCCAATCCGGCGCTGGGCCTGCGCGCGGTGCGCTTCTGCCTGGCCGAGCCGCGCCTGTTCGTGACCCAGTTGCGTGCGATCCTGCGGGCGTCGCACTACGGCAATATCAAGATCCTGATCCCGATGCTCGTCTCCGCGTCCGAAATCGATCAGACCCTCGCCCTGCTCGCGCGAGCGAAGGAGAGCCTGCGCGAGCAGGGGACCCCGTTCGACGCGGGCATCGAGGTCGGTGGCATGATCGAGATCCCGGCCGCGGTGCTCGCCATCGGCGTGTTCACCAAACGCCTGGACTTCCTGTCGATCGGCACCAACGACCTGATCCAGTACACGCTCGCGGTGGACCGCTCCGACGACGCGGTATCGCACCTGTACGATCCGTTGCATCCGGCAGTGCTCAAGCTCATCTCGATGGCGATCGTCACGGCGACCAAGGCCGGCGTGCCGATCGCCGTGTGCGGCGAGATGGCCGGCGACCTGCGCATGACGCGCATGCTGCTGGGCATGGGACTGCGCAATTTCTCCATGCACCCGGCGCATGTGCTCGCGGTCAAGCAGCGGGTGCTGACCAGCGATATCGGGAAGATCGAGCCGATCGTCGATCGCATGCGCCGCAACGACGATCAGCACAAGCTCGCCCTGCTGCTGGACAAGCTCAACGATTGACTTTCGGGGGCCGGCCGGTAAACTGCGTTACCACTACGCGCCGATTTGACGATCAGCTTGCGGGCGCGAGGCAACCGGTCACCGCCGGTCGCCTCAAAAAATACGGCTAAAGCGGCGAGGAAACCCCGACCCGATTGGCGCAAGCTGGTCGGGTTTTTTGTTGGGGGACCGTGACGCCAGCACCCGCCTCCGTCGGCATCGTCGCACCGCAGCGCGCCGCGTTCGCGGAGCCGCTCGCGCTCGCGTCGGGGGCGACGCTGCCGTCGTTCGAGTTGGTGTACGAAACCTACGGCACGCTCAACGCCGAGCGCTCCAACGCGATCCTGGTCTGCCACGCGCTCAACGCCTCGCATCACGTCGCCGGCGTCTACGCCAATGCGGCGGAGAGCGAGGGCTGGTGGGACAACATGATCGGCCCCGGCAAGCCGGTCGATACCGATCGCTACTTCGTCATCGGCGTCAACAATCTCGGCAGCTGCTTCGGCTCGACCGGCCCGGCGTCGGTCAATCCGGCGACGGGCAAGCCGTGGGGCGCGGACTTTCCCATCGTCACCGTCGAGGACTGGGTCGACGCGCAGGCACGCCTCGCCGATCGGCTCGGCATCGAGCGCTTCGCCGCCGTGATGGGCGGCAGCCTCGGCGGCATGCAGGCGCTGTCGTGGTCGATCCGCTACCCGGAGCGCATCGCCAACGCGCTGGTGATCGCGGCGGCGCCCAACCTGTCGGCGCAGAACATCGCCTTCAACGAAGTCGCCCGCGCGGCGATCATGACCGACCCCGAGTTCCACGACGGTCATTTCTACGATCACGGCGTCAAGCCGGTGCGGGGCCTGCGCGTGGCGCGGATGATCGGGCACATCACCTACATTTCCGACGAGCAGATGGCGCAGAAATTCGGGCGGCAACTGCGCGAAGGCCTGAACTTTTCGTTCGCGCCCGAATTCCAGATCGAATCCTACCTGCGCCACCAGGGCGAGAAATTCTCCGAGTACTTCGACGCCAACACCTACCTGCGCATCACCAAGGCGCTGGACTACTTCGACCCGGCCGCGGCCGCCGGCGGCGACCTCGCCCGTGCGCTGGCGCCGGCGACGTGCCGCTTCCTGGTCATCGCGTTCACGACCGACTGGCGCTTTACGCCGGCGCGCTCGCGCGAGATCGTCAAGGCGCTGGTCGACAACCGGCGCAACGTGTCCTACGCCGAAATCGTCGCGCCGCACGGCCACGACGCGTTCCTGCTCGACACGCCGCAGTATCACGCGATCGTGCGCAACTATCTCTCGACCGCGACCGGGGACAGAGCCGAGCGCTTCGGCGCATGCGGCAGTCGTCGCGGGCCGGGATCGAAAATCGTGGTCGGTCCCCAACATGCGTGCGGACTTCTCGACCATCGCCGGCTGGATCGCGCCGTCCTCGCGCGTGCTCGACCTCGGTTGCGGCGACGGCAGCCTGCTCGCGCATTTGCGCGAGTCCTGCGGCGCGACCGGCTACGGCATCGAGATCGACGATGCCGGCGTGCTCGCCGCGATCGGCAACGGCGTCGACGTGCTGCAGAGCGACCTGGAATCGGGCCTCGCCGGTTTCGACGACCAGTCCTTCGACAGCGTCATCCTGTCGCAGACGCTGCAGGCGATGCGCCGCATCGAGCTGATCGTCGACGAGATGCTGCGCGTCGGGCGGGAGGTGATCATCTCCTTCCCGAACTTCGGACACTGGTCGCATCGGACCCAGGTAATGCTCGGTCGCATGCCGGTGTCGCCGAGCATTCCCTACCAGTGGTACAACACGCCGAACATCCATCTGTGCACCGTGGCCGATTTCGATGCGCTGTGCGCCGAGCGCGGCATCCACGTGCTCGAACGCGTGGTGCTGCACGAGACCCGACGCGTGCGCCTGCTGCCCAACCTGCTCGGTTCGCTCGCGATCTACCGTTTCCGGCGCGGGCGCTGATGCTGCGCCGGGCGCGGATGCCTTGCGCGAGCGGTGATGCCTCGCGCCGGGCGCTCGCGGTCGCCGGATACAATGCGGCGATGACGCAGTCCGGCAGACCGATCATCGAGGCGCTGTTCAACCGGCGCATGCTGATCTGCATCTTCACCGGCTTCAGTTCCGGCCTGCCGCTGTACATCCTCATCAACCTGATTCCGGCGTGGCTGCGTTCCGAGCACGTCGACCTGAAGTCGATCGGCCTGTTCGCGCTGATCCAGTTGCCGTTCACCTGGAAGTTCCTCTGGTCGCCGCTGGTCGATCGCTACGCGCTGCCGGTGCTCGGACGGCGGCGGGGATGGATGCTGCTGACGCAACTGCTGCTGTTGCTGTCGATACCCGCGTTCGGCCTGCTCCAGCCGCAGCTCAACCTGTGGACCATCGCCTACCTCGCGACCGCGGTCGCGTTCTTCTCGGCGACGCAGGACATCGTGCTCGATGCGTATCGGCGCGAGATCCTGCCGGACGCCGAGCTGGGCCTCGGCAACTCGATCCACGTGCAGGCGTATCGCGTCTCGAGCCTGATCCCCGGCGCGCTCGCGCTGATCCTGGCCGACCATTTGCCGTGGGCGAGCGTGTTCGCGATCACCGCGCTGTTCATGCTGCCGGGCGTGGTGACGACGCTGCTCGTCAACGAGCCGCGCACGGTCCATCCGCCGCCGCGCACGCTGGTCCAGGCCATCGTCCTGCCGTTCAAGGAATTCATGTCGCGGCACGGCGTGAAGGAGGCGCTGCTGATCCTGGCCTTCATCTTCCTGTACAAGCTCGGCGACTCGATGGCCACCGCGCTCGCGACGCCGTTCTATCTCGACATGGGATTCACCAAGTCCGAGATCGGCCTCATCGCCAAGAACGCCGCGCTGTGGCCGAGCGTCATCGGCGGCCTGCTCGGCGGGCTGTGGATGGTGAAAATCGGCATCAATCGCGCGCTCTGGCTGTTCGGCATCGTGCAGCTGGTGTCGATCCTCGGCTTCGCCTGGCTGGCGTACGTCAACCAGCCCGACCGCGTGCTGCTGGCGATCGTCATCAGCTTCGAGGCGCTGGGCGTGGGATTGGGCACCGCGGCGTTCGTCGCGTTCATCGCGCGCGCCACCGATCCGCGCTACACCGCGACGCAGTTCGCGCTATTCACCAGCCTGGCGGTCGTGCCGCGATCGATCGTCAACGCGTCGACCGGATGGATCGTCGAAGCGATCGGCTGGTTCGATTTCTACCTGGTGTGCGCGGCGCTGGCGCTGCCGGGGATGGCGCTGCTGCTGCGCGTGGCGCCGTGGAACGACCCGCCGCCGGCCTAGCGCGAGGTTTCAGGTCCCGATGCGCTCGAGCGCATCGTGCAACTCCAGCCATTGCGCCTCGACGCGCGCGAGCTGCCAGCCGAGGTCCGCGTTTCGGGCGAGCGCGACCTTGAGCTGCTCCTTGCTGTCGTCCGTGTACGCTTCCGGCGTCGCGAGCCAGACGTCGAGCTCGCGCTTCTCGGTCGCCAGCGCGTCGAGTTCCGTCTCGATGCGGTCGAGTTGCTGCTGGATCGGCTTGCGCAAGTCGGACAGCCGCTGGCGCTCCTGCGCCGCGACCCGCTTTTGCTCGCGGCGATCGCCGCCCGCGGGCGCCGCCGTCGTCGGCTCGACGGGCGCTTCCTTCGCCCGCGCCGAAAGCACCCAGTCGCGGTAGTCGTCCAGATCACCTTCGAAGCGGCGCACGGCGCCGTCGTCGACCAGCCACAGTTCGTCGGCCGTGGCGCGCAGCAGATGGCGGTCGTGCGCGACCACCACCAGCGCGCCCTCGTAGTCCTGCAGCGCCTCGGTCAGCGCTTCGCGCATTTCGATGTCGAGATGGTTTGTCGGCTCGTCGAGCAGCAGCAGGTTGGGGCGTTGCCGCGCGAGCAGCGCCAGCGTCAGGCGGGCTTTTTCGCCGCCGGAAAATTCGGCGACCGGCGCCAGCACGCGGTCGCCGCGAAAATCGAATCCGCCGAGGTAATCGCGCAGTTCCTGCTCGCGGGTGCGCGGCTCGAGTTTCTGGAAATGCCACAGCGCGGTCTCGGCCAGCCGCAACTGCTCGACCTGATGTTGCGCGAAGTAGCCGATGCGCAGCCCTTGCGCCGGCAGGCGCGATCCGGACAGCGGAGCGAGTTCGCCGGCGATCGCGCGCAGCAACGTCGACTTGCCCGCGCCGTTGGGGCCGAGCAAGCCGACGCGCTCGCCGGCGAGCAGTGGCCAGTCGACGTCGGTGAGAATGCGCCGGTCGCCGTAGCCCAGCGTCGCGTGTTCGAGCCGCAGCAGCTGGCGCGCTTCGATTTTCGTGGCCTTGAGTTCGAAGGTGAACGGGCTGTCGACGTGCGCCGCGGCGATCAGCTCCATGCGCTCCAGCGTCTTGATCCGGCTCTGCGCCTGCTTCGCCTTGGTGGCCTTGGCGCGGAAGCGGTCGATGTACGAGCGCAGGTGCGCGATCTGCCGCTGCTGCTTGGCGTACGACGCCTGCTGCAGCGCGAGCGCCTGCGCGTGCTCGCGCTCGAACGCCGTGTAGTTGCCGCCGTAGGTCGTCAGCTTGTTGCCGTCGACGTGAACGATTCGCGTCACGACCGCGTCCAGAAAATCGCGGTCGTGGGTGATCAGCAGCAGCGTGCCCGGGTAGCGCTTGAGCCAGTCCTCGAGCCAGAGCACGGCGTCGAGGTCGAGGTGATTGGTCGGCTCGTCGAGCAGCAGCAGATCGGAGCGCGTCATCAGCGCCTGCGCCAGATTCAGCCGCATGCGCCAGCCGCCGGAAAAGCTCGACACCGGGTCGCCGTGGCGCGCGGTGGCAAAGCCGAGTCCCGACAGCAGCGCGGCGGCGCGCGAGCGGGCGCTGTAGCCGTCGGCGACTTCGAAGCGGTGATGCAATTCCGCCAGCCGCTCGCCGCTCGCGTGCGGATCGGCCGCGTGCTCCGCGGTGGCGATCGCGATGTCGCGCTCGATCGTGCGCAGCTCGACGTCGCCGTCGAGCACGTACTCGATGGTCGGCAGCGAGGTCGGCGCCGCTTCCTGCGCCACGTGCGCCACCACCCATGCCGCCGGCAGCGCGGCGTCGCCGGCATCGGCGACGAGTTCGCCGCGCAGCAGCGCGAACAGGCTGGTCTTGCCGCTGCCGTTGGCGCCGATGACGCCGACCTTCTGCCCGGGATGCACCGTCAGCGACGCGCCTTCGAGCAGGCGTCGCGTGCCGCGGGCCAGGGTCAGGTTGGAGATTCGAATCACGATGGCGCGGTACGACGCCCTGAGCGCAGATCGAAATCGTAATCGACGATCAACGGCGCATGGTCGGAAAAACGGCGCGTCTTGTAGATGGCCACCTTGCGCGCGGTCGCGGCGACGCCCGGCGTGGCGATCTGGTAGTCGATGCGCCAGCCGACGTTCTTCGCCCATGCCTGGCCGCGGTTCGACCACCAGGTGTACTGCTCCGGCTCCTGGTTGATGCGGCGGAACACGTCGACGAAGCCCAGTTCGTCGAACACCTGGCGTGAGCCACGCGCGTTCCTCGGGCAGGAAGCCGGAATTCTTCTGGTTGCTGCGCCAGTTCTTGAGGTCGATCGGCTGATGCGCGATGTTCCAGTCGCCGCACAGGATGATTTCGCGGCCGGCGGCGCGCAGGCTTTGCAGGTGCGGCAGGAACTCGGCGAGAAAGCGGAACTTCGATGCCTGCCGCGCCGGCGACGCGGACCCCGACGGCAGGTAGACGCTGACCACCGCCAGCCGGCCGAAATCGGCTTCGAGATAGCGGCCCTCGCCGTCGAACTCGCGGCTGCCGAAGCCGGTGCGAATCGCGGCGGGATGGTGCGCGTAGAGGGCGACGCCGCTGTAGCCTTTTCGCTGCGCAGAATGGAAGTTGGCGCGCGACTTCCGGGGTGCCTGCATCGGCTTGGGCACGTCTGCGGACGAGGCACGGATTTCCTGCAGGCAGACCACGTCCCATGGCTCGATGCGCGCCAGCCAGCGCGCGAGGCCTTTGCGCTCGGCCGAGCGGATGCCGTTGACGTTGAGCGTGATGATGCGCATGGGACTGTGTATCGGGGCGGCGAAAGCGAGGCCGGAGTTTACGGTAAAATGCGAGGCTGCTCGACTGTTCCGCCGCGCATGGCGGCACGCCGCGGCGTCAGGCCGGGCGGGGCGCGGGCACGCTTGCGAACCCTCGCGACGAACCGGGCCTCCGATGACCGATTTTCGGCAAGAATTCCTCGAATTTTCCTTGGCACGCGACGTGCTTCGGTTTGGGAAATTCGTCACCAAGGCCGGACGGGAGACACCCTACTTTTTCAACGCAGGATTGTTCAACGATGGAGAGAGCCTGCGCCTGCTGGGGCGCTTCTACGCCCAGGCCTGCCGTGCCTCCGGATTGAACTTCGATCAGCTTTACGGCCCGGCGTACAAGGGCATCACGCTGGCCGCGGCGACGGCCATTGCTTTGGCCGAATTAGGGCACAATTTGCCGTACAGTTACAACCGAAAGGAAGTCAAGGATCACGGTGAAGGTGGGTTGATCGTCGGTGCGCCGCTGAAGGGTCGAGTGCTGATCGTCGACGACGTCATCACCGATGGCGGCGCCAAGCGCGAGTCCATCGAGTTGATCCGTGCCCACGGCGCGACGCCCGCCGGAGTGCTGATAGCGTTTGATCGGAAGGAGCGCGGGCGCGGCGAGCGCTCGGCGGTGCAGGAGTTGCAACAGGAATTCGGAATACCGGTGATCGCGATCGCAACGCTGGACGATCTGCTGGGATTTCTCGGTGAAAGGCCCGCGCTTGCGGCGCAGCGGGCGGCGGTCATAGAGTACCGCGAACGCTACGGAGCGCCGGAATGATTGCCTTGCGGGCAACGTTGACGTGAGAAATGATGTGGGAAATGATGTGGGAACTGTCGGGAAAGAGACACGATGAATCGTAATCGACGCGCAACCTGTCTGTTCGCCACGCTCGCGGTGTGTCTGGCCGTCGGCGTGCAGGCGGCCGTCGCTGCCGGCATGTACAAGTGGACCGACGAAAAAGGCGCGGTCCACTACAGCGATCAGATGCCGCCGGACGCCGTGAACAAGGGCACGGTGGTATTCGACAAGCAGGGGCGCCAGGTCAAGAAAATCGAGCCTGCGCCCACGCCGGAGCAGCTCAAGGCCAAGGAACTCGAGGACGAGCGGCAGAAGGCGATTGTGCGGCAACGAGACGACCAAACCCGCAAGGATCAGGCGCTGATGCAGTCGTACACCAGCGAGAACGAGATCGAGCTGGCGCGCAGTCGCGCGATCTCGTCCGTGGCCAACCAGATCAAGTCCGCCGAGATCTACACCGGGGATCTGACCCGACGGCAACAGGAACTCGAAAAGCAGAAGGCGGCGCAGGGCGGCAAACCCTTGTCCGCGGCGCTCGAAACCGAGCTGACGAGCCTCAATGACGAAATCGCGCGCCAGGGCCGCTTGCTGGCGCAGAAGAAGGACGAGCTGTTGACCGTCAATGCCCGTTACGACGTCGACAAGCGCCGCTGGCAGGAAATCAAGTCCGACCAGTCGCGCGCTGCCGCGGTCGGCCTCGATCCGCCGACCAAGGCGCCGGCCAAGACCGCCGCAAACCCGCCGACCGCTGCCGCCAAGTAGTCGCTCGACGTCGTACGCGGGCCTTGCCGCGCGGATAACGGCATAGGCAGGAGCGGGCACAAACTGCGATAATCCGACCCTTCGGTCGTTTTCCGCGGTCAATCAGCGATGGCTCAATACGTCTACACCATGAATCGGGTGGGCAAGATCGTGCCCCCCAAGCGCGTCATTCTCAAGGACATCTCGCTCTCGTTCTTTCCGGGCGCCAAGATCGGCGTCCTGGGGTTGAACGGCTCCGGCAAGACCAGCCTCCTGCGCATCATGGCCGGCGCCGACCTCGATTTCGAAGGCGAGGCGGTGCCGATGCCCAATATGCGCATCGGCTACCTGCCGCAGGAGCCCCAACTCGACCCGGACAAGACCGTCCGCGAGATCGTCGAGGAAGGCATGGGCGCGGTGCTCGAGGCCAAGGCCAAGCTCGACGAGATCTACGCCGCGTACGCCGAGCCCGACGCGGACTTCGATCAACTCGCCGCCGACCAGGCCAAGTACGAAGCGATCATCGCCGCCGACGGCGCGGACTCCGGCGTGCAGATGGAAATCGCCGCCGATGCGCTGCGCCTGCCAGCCTGGGACGCGAAAATCGGCACGCTCTCGGGCGGGGAAAAGCGGCGCGTCGCGTTGTGCCGGTTGCTGCTGTCCAAGCCGGACATGCTGCTGCTCGACGAGCCGACCAACCACCTCGATGCGGAGAGCGTGGAATGGCTGGAGCAGTTCCTGGCGCGCTTCCCGGGGACCGTGATCGCGGTCACGCACGACCGGTATTTCCTGGACAACGCCGCCGAATGGATCCTGGAACTCGATCGCGGCTACGGCATTCCGTGGAAAGGCAACTACAGCTCGTGGCTGGAGCAGAAGGAACAGCGCCTCGCCACCGAGCAGAAGCAGGAAGACGCGCGCGTGAGGGCGATGCACAAGGAGCTCGAGTGGGTCCGCACCAATCCCAAGGGGCGGCAGGCGAAGAGCAAGGCGCGCATCTCGCGCTTCGAGGAACTCGCGTCCTACGAGCACCAGAAGCGCAACGAGACGCAGGAGATCTTCATCCCGGTAGCCGAGCGCCTCGGCGACGCGGTGATCGAATTCAAGGACGTGAGCAAGGCGCTCGGCGATCGCGTGCTCGTCGACAACCTCAGTCTGGTCATTCCCGCGGGCGCCATCGTCGGCGTGATCGGCCCCAACGGCGCGGGCAAGACGACGTTGTTTCGCATGATCACGGGCAAGGAGAAGGCGGACAAGGGCGAGATCGTGGTCGGCTCGACGGTCAGGCTTGCCGTGGTCGACCAGACGCGCGAATCGCTGCCCAACGACAAGACCGCGTGGGAAGCGATTTCAGGAGGCATGGACATCCTCACCGTCGGCAAATTCGAAATGCCCTCGCGCGCCTATCTCGGGCGCTTCAACTTCAAGGGCCAGGATCAGCAAAAGAATGTCGGCACCTTGTCCGGCGGCGAACGCGGACGGCTGCACCTTGCAGCGACGCTGCTCAAGGGCGGCAACGTGCTGCTGCTCGACGAGCCTTCCAACGACCTCGATGTCGAGACGCTGCGCGCACTCGAGGACGCGCTGACCGAATTCCCGGGCAGTGCGCTCGTGGTGTCGCACGATCGCTGGTTCCTCGATCGCATCGCCACGCACATCCTCGCGGCCGAAGACGAAGGAAAATGGATCTTCGTCGAAGGCAACTACCAGGACTACGAGGCCGACAAGAGAAAGCGGCTGGGCGAGGACGGCGCGCGGCCGCATCGCATGCGCTACAAGCCGCTGATGCACTAGGCTGACGTAGCGTTCATCGCCCACAGCGTTGCCGCCGCGACCGCGCACCAGAGCAGGGGAACGGCCAGCAGCAGCCATCGGATGCGCCCGCGTACCAGCGCCAGCACCGCGATGGTCGCGATTGCCGTCGGATCGGCCGCCACCCCGAATGTCTCGGCGGTCGTCCACGGGCGCCCGGTGAGTGGCGCCAACAGCGGATACCCGAGGACCGCAATGGCAACCATCGAGGTTGCGATCCAGAGTTTGCCGCCGCTTGCGGGCGGCAAGACGAGTCGTCCGGCGAGAACGCCGGCAACGACGAGGAGCAACGCCTGGAATGCGAACGCAGCCGCGAACCACGGCGCCACCCAATTGATCTGGGCGTAGCGCTGGTAGTGAAATGCCCAAGCGACCCACAGCCAGCAGGCGGCCAGGAGGCCGGCGATGATGCGGTCGCGGTGGCGACGCTTCCCCATCAACAGTGCAACGATCGCGAGGCCGATCGCCACGCCGGCGAGCTGCGCCGGCCAGATCGCAAGGTTGTACAGCTCGAGCAGGCGGTAGTAGGTCCGCGGCGAGAACAGCAGAAAACTCGTGAGCCTGTACGTCCACCACTCGGACATCAGGCCCGCTCCACCGCCGCGATCATGCGCTGGCGCAAAGCCTCATCGGGCAGGCGGCCGTACGCGGCAAACATGTTCTCGCGCACGTGGGCAACGCTGGTCGTCGCCGGGATCGCGCAGGTGACGGCGGGGTGCGAGACGATGAACTTCAACACGAACTGCGCCCAGCTCGTGCAGTCGATGTCTGCCGCCCACGGAGGGAGCGGCTGTCGCGCGAGCGCGCGGAGCAGCGCACCCTCGCGGAACGGCCGGTTCACGATCACCGCGATGCCGCGATCGCGTGCGAGCGGCAGGATCCGCTCCTCGACCTCGCGATCCACCGGGTTGTAGGTGACCTGCACGAAGTCGATCGCCTGGCTCCGCATCAACTGCTCGATGTCGCGATGGCGGCGCCCTTCCGACGTCGTGATGCCAACGTAACGGACCTGTCCTGCCCCCTTCATCGCGAACAGTGTCGGCAAGTGCTCCTGCCAATTGAGCAGGTTGTGCACCTGCACGAGATCGAGTCGGTTCACTTGCCATTTGCGGCGCGATTGCTCGATCTGCTCGCGTCCCCGTGCGCCGGACGAGATCCAAACCTTGTCCGCGGAGAAGATGCGCCCGGTCAGTGCCGCCTTGCGCAGGCCGTAGCCGATGACTTCCTGCGACGAGCCGTACATCGGCGACGAATCGATCATGCGGCCGCCCGTCTCGCTGAAGTTGCGCATGACCTCTGCGCAGGCGTCCCGCGCAACCGGATCGTCGCCGACGTTGAATGTGATCCAGCTGCCGAGGCCGACGACCGGCAGCGCCTCGCCGGTGGACGGGATCGGGCGGGTCAGGATCGCACGCGGCTGGGCCAGTGCAGTCGCAGGTCGAAGCGCCGCGTAAGCGCCAGCCGCAGCAAGCGTGCGCAATGCGCGACGTCGATTCCACATCGGCAGGCTCCTCGCGTCCCATAGCGCCGATCTTACTTCGACACCGAGTCAAGGCCAATGCGCCGGACAAGCCGACCTGGTCGATGGTTATTTCCGCTCGCGGCCAACTGGAGACATTCGGTAGCGACGCGAAAATATCGTGAAAGCAGTCATCTGTCGACGGGTGTGAAACCCCGCCTGGAGGCGTAGTATCGTTGGGCCCCCATTCGTCGACGAGGCGGTTGAGTTATGGATGGCCGATCATCTTATCGCCGAACAGGTTCGAACCGGAGCGCTCGACCTGACGCCAGTCCACCGCCGCGCCACAATCCGGTGTACGATTCGCCGTGGCAATCAACGGCGCTGCCGTCGTATTCGAACCGTCTCAAGTTGATCGCGGATGGCGTTCATAGTGATGCGTTACTGGCTTGCATCGGTCGTTGCGGTCGCATTAACCTGCGGATGCGCGGGGATGGCCGACAATCGCCGGTCCGACACGGTTTCGTTCATGCTTCAAGCGGGTTCGCGCAACGCAGGCGAGACCGGAAGAGGGTTCATGACGGCCCAGGGCGACAGGACGTTGATCAACCTGACTATTTCCGGTGTGCCACCCTGGGTGGCGCGACCGATTCAAGTCTTTACGTTCGTCTATGCGGGTTCGTGCGCCAAGCGTGATGCCACTCCCGCTTACGCGCTGAACGACACCGTGCAGGTGAATGCCCAGAACAGCATCCGCGTGTCCGGCCCGTTCACGCTCGCCAAAACGTTACCCGTCCCCATGGCTACATTGCGCTCAGGTGAATACGCGATCGTGTTGCGCACGAGTCCCGCCGACGGAAACTGGGACATCTTTTGCGGCGATATGAGTAGCATCGTCGCGAGTTGATCACGGTTGAATGATGATCATGTAGCCGGCCTCCTCGCCGCGGTGAAGCGGCGGGGTTAAAGTCAATTTGCGAAGTTGCA
Organism: uncultured beta proteobacterium; assembly: GCA_963821485.1. GTDB lineage: Bacteria > Pseudomonadota > Gammaproteobacteria > Burkholderiales > Casimicrobiaceae > PALSA-1003. The sequence goes on along the minus strand of CAWGEB010000007.1, from coordinate 20,520 downwards.
CTTTGACCCTACGGAGGCCGACATGAAATATTGTGGCATAGACCTGCACTCGAACAATTCGGTGGTGATCGTCAGCGACGAAGAGGACCGGATCGTGTTCAGCAAGCGGTTGCCCAACGAACTGAGGCAAATCGGCGCCGCACTGGAGCCGCATCGGGAAGATCTGGCAGGCGTGGTGATCGAGAGCACGTACAACTGGTACTGGCTGGTAGACGGACTAATGGCTACAGGCTACCAGGTGCATTTGGCGCACCCGAGCGCGATCAAGAAGTACGAGGGGCTCAAGCACAGCGGGGACTTCGCGGATGCGGCGTATCTGGCGCACCTGCTGCGGTTGGGATTGTTGGCCGAAGGTTACATCTATCCGCGCGAGGAGCGTGGGGCGCGCGACCTGGCGCGCAAGCGCATGCAGCTGGTGCGCTACCGCACGGCCCAGATTCTATCGATCGAGGGCATCCTGATGCGGCAGACGGGGGCTCGGATGAAGGGCGAGGCGGTCAAACGGCTGACGGCCGAGCAGGTCGATGCGTTCGCGTTTGCGCCCGATGTGGCGCTGGCGGTGGAGGCCAACCGCGCGGTCAGCCAAGCCTTGGGGCAACAAATCGAAGCGTTGGAGAGGCGACTCAAGGAACGGGTGAGCTTGCGACCGGAGTATCGCCTGCTCAAGACCGTGCCGGGCATTGGCCAGACACTGGCGACCACGATCATGCTCGAGACGGGCTCGATCGGTCGCTTTGCGCAGGTGGGCAATTTCAGTTCCTACTGCCGCTGCGTGGACAGCTTGCGGGAAAGCAATGGCAAGAAGAAGGGTGAAGGCAACACTAAGAACGGGAACAAGTACCTCGCCTGGGCGTTTGTGGAGGCAGCGAACTTCGCCCTACGCTGCTGTCCGCAAGCCAAGAGCTTCTATGATCGCAAGAAGAGCAAGACGAACCGCGTCTTGGCGATCAAGGCGCTGGCGCACAAGCTGGCACGGGCCTGCTACCACATGCTGCGGGACCAAAAACCCTTCGATGTGAGCCGATGTTTCGGGTAACGGTTTGGCCAAAGGCGGTGAGCCAGGAAACCGGACTGGTGTGAAACTACTTGAATGATTTGGACGCCGCCTTTGCGCCATCTGCATGAATACAGATTGCTGAATCGCCCAAGCCATGAGCCACCAAAGGACTGGCGTCGTCATCGCGGCGATAGCCATAGCGAATGCAAGCAGCCCCTTGGACACGGCTTGGCACCAAGGTTTCTCTGGGGTGGCACAAGCCACCAGGGCGGTCGTAGAGCATCGCGGCAAGCTTGATCCTGACGGGTGTCTGGTGCGATTCGGTTCGCAACCAACGAGTGAGAAAACGGGCGCGGTTAGAGTCTGTAGGAATGAAGGTGGCTGACGTTGTTGTTCGGTATTAACGCAAATGATTTGCGACGTTCTTGTATTGCCCTTGACGACGGCCGGCTAATGGGTGTCCGGTTTATTTCGGCGCCCCGTCCGTCAAACCCATCTATTGGGAGAAAATCATGTCGAATTTCAATAAAGCGAAAGGGTCATGGATGAAATTGATCCGCGCCGTTCTTTCGGGGATGGCGGCGCTGGGCCTGGTATCCCTGCCGCTCCCGGCGCTGGCCATGAAGGTGGTGTCGGAGAAGACGGCGACCGGGTTCAAGTTCCCCGAATCCGTCGCCTACGACCCCGAAGCCAAAGTGCTCTACGTCGGCTCGTTCGGTGGCACGGAACTGAAGCCCGGAGAAAAGGATAACAACGGCTACATCAGCAAGGTATCGCTGGATGGCAAGATGCTCGAGGAGCGCTTCCTGCCGGCGGCCGGCGTGACCATGAACAAGCCCAAGGGTATCTGGGTGGTGGGAAGCCGGCTGTGGGTCACCGATATCGATGGGGTGTGGGAGTTCGACACCAAGACCAGGAATGGCAAGAAACTGGATCTGCCCGGCATCCAGTTCGCCAACGACCCGGCGATCCTCGGCAATACCCTGTACGTCAGCGACAATCGGGCGGACGCGCTTTTCAGCGTCACGCCGGCGGACTTCCTGGACATGAAGGACAGTCCCAAGATCGCGGTCGAATGGAAGGACAAGGGCATCAATCCGAACGGCGTCTATCCGTCTCATGACGGCGCGCTGCTCATCGTCGGCTTCAAATCCGACAAGGAGAAGCGCGGCATCTATGCCATGAAGCCGGGCCAGGATCCGAAGCCGCTCTCCAAAGAGATCGGCCGCCTGGACGGACTCTATGAGATGAAGGATGGAACGCTGCTGGTGACGGACTGGGATTCCGGCAGTGTCTTCACCTGGAGCGAGAAAGCGGGCATGTCCACCATCGCCTCGGGCTTCAAGGGCCCGGCGGACCTGTGCGCGTTCCCGCACGACGGGGGACTGATGGTGGTGGTGCCCGACTTGGTGAAGAGCGAGCTGCGCATGATTCAGCTCGGGGACTGACGCTCGTTGTAAACTGGCAGTACGAGCAACGGCGCGCGCTCGGTCCGGAAACACACGCGATGCCAAGCTCGCGGAGAGGAGCGCCGACGCATGCTTGAGCTTATTTCCCAGCAGCGCTATCGCGAGAAGGCCACGCCCGTCGACGTCGGCCCCTACCACAACCACGGCACGCCCGTTGATACTGCGAGTGCCGCCGGCACGGTTCCCGGACGCACCGCGATCAGTTTCCCCGATGCCGGAAGCCGCGTGTCGATCAGTCCGGGTGACAAAGGCCAGTGGACGCCATTGGTCGGCTTGCGGATCGAAGTCGTCGCCAAGGTCGACCCGCAGGCGGCGTACCAGCTGACGCTTCTCGAAGGTCACGGAGCCTTCTGGTTCGGCATCGGACAGACCGCACTGGAAGCGAGCTTTGAGGGACCGCCCGGGTCGGGAACGTATGTCCGCAGCGCGGATGCGTTCTCTCCCGACGGTTCGCTGCACGCCGTCCCGGCCAATCGCTGGGTCAGGCTTGGATTCGACCACGACGGCTACTCGCGGATGCAATTGCTCATCGATGGCACGATCGTCGGCGAGACGCCGGTAACGGCGGGCGTTCCGCCGGTTCAGAACACGGGCGTCAGCATCGGCAACAAGGTCGGCGGCGGACAGCCTCTGCTGGGGATCGTCGACGAGGTGCGCGTCTGGCGGCTCTATCCGAAGGAAATGAGGGACGAATTCTGGTGTCGCCCCTACACTGCGGCTACCGCGAAGTGCTGGGAAGAGTTCTTCAAGGCCGTTCAGAATTGGGCCGCGACGCATCCTGCCGATCTGAAAACCCTGCTCGATCTGCTGTCGGTCCAGCTGCGCGCGCTCGTCCGCTCGCTCTATCTGCTGCCCGCGAGCGAGCAGGCCGCGATCCGCGCGATCCTGAAGGAGTACCTGCGCCTCTGGTGCGCCGGTCGCATCGACGGCCATGAGATGCGGAGCGTGCTCGACCGATTGGTCGCGGCGCTGCGAAGTCAGGGTATCGATCCGGTGTTCGGCGCGCTCGGCGCCGAGCTGGACGCGCTGCGGCAGCGCTCGGGGCTGGACCCGAAGCAGTTGGCGCTGCACTGCGATCCGAAGCTCGCCGCGTTCCTGAAACACCTCGAACACGCGATCGCAAGGCCGGATCATCGATCGTGATGTAAACACGCTGCTTTGTCGCGCATCGAAGTCGACAGCCGACGGAGGAGATCGACATGTCCAGGTATTTCGGCGCCGTCACCGACCGCATCACCGCTGCGGCTCCCAAGGTCTGGCCCGGGACCGCGGGCACGATCTTCGTCAGGATCAAGCCGGGTGGGTGGGGCGCGGGCACCGGCGACAACCACGTCTTCTGGTGCTACGGCTACCAGGATGCGGGCTCGCGGGCGCTTCTCATGCTTCAACGCTACAGCGACAACAAGGTGTACGTCGGCTGGCTCGGCGATCCAGCGCACGGCGGCGAGCAAAGGATCATCGTCCCGGATGCAGGCTGCTTCGCGGACGGCGTGTGGGCGAACCACCTGTTCACGTGGGACGCCTCCGCGGCGCAGGCGTTCTACTACGTCGACAACGTGCAGAAGGGCATGCGCGCAGCAGCCCTGAACACGCAGACGCTCTTCGGCGGCGCAACGTCCAACGTCACGATCGGCAACTACAACAGCGCCATCGGCAATGCCGACGCGCGCGGCGACCTCGCATTTTTTGCGCGCTGGGATCGCGCGCTGTCTTTGGCGGAACGCACACAGCTGCAGAACGGCGCGCATCCGCTGGACGTTCCGACCGGCCTCGTCGAATGCATCGAGCTCGGCGCCGGCTCGCCGGAACACGACCTACAATCCGCCGTCACCTATGTCGTGATGGGAGCCAGGGAGCAGGCAGACCCCTCGGTGCCACGATGGCGGGTCGCTGATGAGGCGCAGAAGTTCGAGCCGATTTTGCTGTTCCATCCTGACGAGAAATTCTTCCCGGTCGATCCGAAGTGGTATCTCGAGCGGTGCGCGCTCTGGCCGGCAGCGGGGAGCTTCACAGACAAGGCGCAGTGGGGCGAACCGCCTCCGGGGGTATTTCCCCGCGGCCCGCGAGTTGCGAAATCGAACCTCTACGCGCTGGTCGGCGAGACGCCTGTAGGGGGCAAATGGCTGGGCGCGCCCGAGGACTTGGGTGTCACCGTCGTTCCGAACGAACAGACGCCGGCGCCGACCGAGGAGTTCTTCTTCGAGTTCGTCGGGTGGGAGCCGATGGCGACACCACCCGTCGACACCGGCACCATCAATCGTCACCCGACGCTCGACCCGGTTGCCTACGGACCGGCGCTGGTCGACAGCCGTCCGTGGTACTACGTCGAGTATCTCAGCAACGCGGATCTGGTGGCGTTTGCCCAGAACCACAAACCGAGCGGGCTGGATCTCAGCATCGCCATCGTCGACAGCGATACGACGGCGTTGCTGTACTGCTTTCTGTATCCGTTGCACGAGGAAGCCCTCGAGGACTGCGAGAAGGCCGGCGAAGGCCAGACCTTCGCGACCTACGCGGGCGAGTGGGGATGCGTCGCGCTGCTGATCGATGCGAGCGGGGCGCCGCGCTTCGTGGGGCTGACTTCGCGCAACGTCGGCGCGCCGAGCCAGGTTGCCACCGAGGATGCGCGCGTCGGGATGACGCTGTTCCCGTGGACAGCCGTCGAAAAGGACACGAGTCGCTCCGGCGAGCAGCACCCGAAGATTTTCGTGTCGCGCGGAACGCACGGCCATTATGTCTCGGCCGGTCCACACGTCGTCACGCCGTTTTCGGGAGGCAACGATCCGACTCGGGGTTCGTGCGGAGCGATCGAAACCGCCGACGATGTCATCTCGAGCGACATCGTGATTCCCGGCGAACCGGGCACGCCACCGATCCCCGTCTACAAATACTTCATTCCGGTCATCGGCTTGGTCTGGGCGGCGATAGAGGCAATAACGGTCCATTTCGGCACCGCCGATGGGCTGGTGCAGGCGAGCGCGACGCCGACCGACCAGACGGGCGGACCGACGACGTTCGGCAAAATCATCCGGCCCAACGGGCTGAATTTTACGGAGACGGCGGGCGCCTCGGTGACCGACTGGAACGTCAAGCGCGTCACCGCCGCGGACAAGCGCGTCTACGACCGGGTCGTGAGCCGACCCGCGCAAGTGTGGTGGGCGCCGCGCAAGCAGGTGGCATCGCCAGTCGAGGGCCCGGGGTGGTCCGGACGCTGGGGTCCGCGCGTGACCAATGATCCGTGGAATCGTCGCGCAGGCGGCAAGTGTCCCGATTTCCTGGTGATGTTTCTCGAGGCGGTCGCGATCGCGCTCAACTCGTCGTGAGCGCTCAACCTTCGGGTAGTAACTTGCGCAGGAGGTTCAGGAGGTCGAAGGGACTGTAGGGCTTCGCGAGATACGCGGTCGCCCCTGCTTCCGTCGCCTTCTGCTCGTCGCCGCTCAGCGCAAATGAGGTGATGGCAATGATCGGGGTATTCGCGGTTGCCTTTTCAGCGCGCAGCCGTCGCATGGCCTCCATGCCGGAAATCTTCGGCAACTGGATGTCCATGAGGATCAGGTCGGGGCGCTGTTCCAGCGCCGCCGCCACGCCTGCCTCGCCGTCATGAGCCTCGATCAGCTGGTACGTCGTGCGCTTGAGCAGGTCGCGCACGATCTTCCGGTTCATCTCGTTGTCCTCGACGTAGAGAATGGTCTTCGCGCTCATGCCGGGGCCCCAGTGCTCACGCGCAGCGGAATCTCGAAAATGAAGGTCGAGCCACGGCCGAGCTCGCTCTCCACCCAGATCCGCCCGCCGTGCATCTCGATGAACTTCCTGCTGATGGACAGTCCCAGGCCGGTGCCGCCATACTCGCTCGCGATGGTGGCGTCGGTCTGCTTGAACTCGGCAAACACTGTGTCGAGCTTGTCCGGCGGAATGCCGATCCCGGTATCCGCCACCTTGTAGACCAGCAGGTCGCCCCTCGCCTCGACCGAGATCTCGACCTTGCCCGCCTTGGTGAACTTGAGCGAGTTGCCGGCGAGGTTCATGAGGCATTGCGTGACGCGTCCGGAATCGCCATAGGCAAGCGGAAGATCGGCGGGCACGGTGGCGACGAACTCCAGCCCTTTGTCCGCCGCCAGGGGACGCAGCGTCGCGCGCACGCTTTCCACCGTGTCTTGGACCGAGTAGTCCGCGAGCGCCAGCTCCATGCGCCCCGCCTCGATCTTGGCGAGGTCGAGCACGTTGTTGATGAGACGCAGAAGATGCTTCCCGCTGGTCTGGATGTCCGCGAGCGGCTCCTTCATGCTGGCGGGCACTTCGCCGTAGATCTCGCCGAGGATCATCTCGTTGAAGCCGAGGATCGCGTTGAGCGGCGTCCTCAGTTCGTGGCTCATGCTGGCGAGGAAGTCCGACTTGTGCCGGCTCGCCGCTTCGAGCTGCCGCCCTTTCTCCGCGATCTCGCGGAACAGGCGCGCATTCTGGATCGCGAGCGCGGACTGCGTGGCGAATGTCTTCAGCAGTTCGACGACCTCCGGCGCGAACTCTCCCGGCGCATTCCGGTTAACCAGCAGCCCGCCGAGCAGATGGTCCTCGCGCAGCAGCGGGACCGCGAGGAGCGCACGATATCCCGCGCGGATGAGTAGTTCCTTGCGCACGCTTTGGTAGCTGTCATCGAGAGTGTCGGGGACCTGGGTCGGCTCGAGCGTAATGGCGGTGCGCCCGAGCGCGCCATCCCCTTTGCGGGTGGGTGCCTTGCGGATGTCCTCGGCGATATCGTCCGACATGTTCTCGGCCGCCTGCAGCCGGAACTCCTCGGCACGCTCGTCGTACTCGTAGATCGATCCGCCGTCGAGCCCGGTGAGGTGCACCGCCCAGGAGACGATCGTCTTGAGCACGGTCTCCAGCTCGAGCGTTGAGCTGACCGCCTGCCCCACCTCGCCCAGCGCCGTGAGCTGGCCCACCGAGCGCGTGAGCGCTTCCGTACGCGCTTCCAGCTCCTTGAACAGGCGCACGTTCTCGATCGCAATCACCGCCTGGTCGGCGAAGGTCTTGAGCAGCGCGATCTGTTCGTCGGGGAACGGCCCCGGTTCGGGCCGGCCGACAGCGATGGCGCCGATCGGGTTGCCCTCGCGTACGAGAGGAACCGCGAGAACGCTGCGAAAGCCTCCGGCAACTACGTCGGCGCTCACCGGATAGTCAGGGTCCTCGAGCACGTCAGGGATGGCGACGGCGTTGCATGTCAGGACCGCCCGGGCAGCCCCCAAGTTGCGGCCGGGGGGCCGCGGCCAGAGGCGGCGGATTGCCTCGGTCCCTTCCGGCGTCAAGGTCACGATCGCCGCGAGATGGATCAACTCGCCGTCGAACGTGAAGACGCTCGCCGAACTGGCGCTGCAAAGCTTCAACGCGGCCGACACGATGGTATCGAATACCGGCTGCGCGTCTGTCTGCGACTGGCTGATCACGCGCAGGATCTCGCTCGTCGCCGTCTGTTGCTCGAGCGCCTCCTCGGTCTCGTTGAACAGGCGCACGTTCTCGATGGCGATGACCGCCTGGTCGGCGAAGGTCTGGAGCAGCGCAACCTGCCGCTCGGTAAAGAGTTCAACCGTGGTGCGGCGGAGACTGATCGATCCGATCGCGACACCTTCTCGCAACATAGGGACGACTGAGCCATGTCCGGCTACCCTGCTGCCGTGCGATCTCGCTGGTCACGGGAAACTCGTTCGTTTCGGCTTGCACGTCAGCGATGTGGACGGTCTGTCCGCTCAGCATCGCTCGGCCATTGACCGACCCGTGGACCAGGGGGAGGGTGAACTCGCCGACGGGCCGCGGTAGGAATCTGGCCGTGATGAGCGACAAGCCGGAGTCGATCGCCATCCCGGCGGAAGATTTCCACGTCGGACGACCCGCACAGCCGAGCCGCGCACTCCGCCACGGTGTCGAGCACCGGCCGGATGTCGGTCGGCGAGCTGCTGATCACGCGCAGGATCTCGCTCGTCGCCGTCTGCTGCTCGAGCGCCTCCTTGGTCTCGTTGAACAGGCGCACGTTCTCTATGGCGATGACCGCCTGGTCGGCGAAGGTTATCGCGAGCGCGATCTGATTGTCGGCAAAAGGCCGGGCGACCGAGCGCGTCAGAACCAGAACGCCAATTGGGGCGCCTTCGCGGAGCATTGGGACCCCTACCATGGCGCGATTTCCAGCGGCGCTCAGAACATCGGGCACGTTGTATTCCGGATCAAGTGCCGCGTCAGGGATGTGAACCGTTCTTCCCTCGAGCAAAGTACGACCGACGACGGTATCTCTCCCGGGCTTGATAACAACCAGCCTGAGCGCCGCCTTGTATGCAGGGGACTGCCCGAACATTGCGGCGACCTTGAACACGTCGCCGTCGGGGCGCCAAATGGCCGACCCATCTGCGTCGCACAACTTGCCTGCGGATTCGGTCAGCGTATCGAGCACCTTCTGCAAATCGAACGCCGACCGGCTGATGACCTTGAGCACGTCGGCCGTGGCCGTCTGTTGCTGAAGAGACTCCGACAACTCGCGCGTGCGCGCCTGGACTTCGTCGAACAGCCGCACGTTCTCGATGGCGATCACGGCCTGGTCAGCAAAAGTCTGCAGGAGGGCGATTTGCTTCTCGGGGAACAGCCCCGGCTCGGGTTTGCCGACCGAGATGGCACCAATCGGGCTTCCGTCGCGGATCAACGGAACGGACAGGACGCTGCGGAAGCCGGCGGCGACCGAGGAAGCCGTGACGGCGTACTCGGGGTCTTCAAGCACGTCCGGGATCGCGGCAACGCGACCGGTCAGGACCGCCCGCGTGGAGGCAGTGTCGCGGCTTGGTGGCCTCGGGAAGGTGAGGCGTACGGCATCGGCCCCCTCCGGATTGACGTTCGCGAAGGCCGCTATCCGGATGAGCTTACCGTCGAACGTGAAGAGGGTCGCCGAACTGGCGCGGCACAGCTCAAGCGCGGCCTTCGCGATGGTGTCGAATACCGGCTGCACATCGGTCTGCGACTGGCTGATCACCCGCAGAATCTCGCTCGTCGCCGTCTGCTGCTCGAGAGCCTCCTTGGTCTCGTTGAACAGGCGCACGTTCTCGATCGCGATCACTGCCTGGTCGGCGAAGGTTGTCGCGAGCGCGATCTGTTGTTCGGTAAAAGGCCGCGCCACCGTGCGTGTCAGAACCAGGACACCAATTGGGGCGCCTTCGCGGAGCAGCGGAACGCCGATCATGGCGCGATTTCCACGCACGGCCAGGACACCCGGTGCGTTGTATTCCGGATCGGCCATTGCGTCGCGGATGTGGACCGTTCTTCCCTCGAGCAAAGCGCGACCGACGCAGGTAGCTCTTCCGGGCTTGTTGACAACCTGCTTGAGCGCCGCCCTGTGTTCCGGGGACTGCCCGAACATTGCGGCGACCTTGAATCCGTCGCCGTCGGGACGCCAAATGGTCGCCCCCTCTGCATCGCACAACTTGCCTGCGGATTCGGTCAACGTATCAAGCACCTTCTGCAAGTCGAACGCCGACCGGCTGATGACCTTGAGCACGTCGGCCGTGGCCGTCTGTTGCTGGAGAGACTCCGACAACTCGCGCGTGCGCGCCTGCACTTCATCGAACAGGCGCACGTTCTCGATGGCGATCACCGCCTGGTCGGCAAAAGTCTGCAGGAGGGCGATTTGCTTCTCGGGGAATAGCCCCGGCTCGGGTTTGCCGACGGAGATGGCACCAATCGGGCTTCCGTCGCGGATCAACGGAACGGACAGGACGCTGCGGAAGCCTGCGGCGATTGCCGTATCCCTAATCCCATACTCCGGGTCTTCCAGCACGTCTGGAATCGCGGCAATGTTGCGAGTCAGCACTGCCCGGCCGGCCGCAATGTCGCGGCCCAGCGGCCTCGGGTAGGCGCGACGCACGACCTCGAACATTTCCGGATTCGAAACCACGGTCGCCGCCAGTTGGATCAGCTCGCCGTCGATCGTGAAGACGTTGGCCGAACTGGCGCGGCATAACTCAAGCGCGGCCTTCGCGATGGTGTCGAACACCGGCTGCACATCGGTCGGCGACTGGCTGATCACGCGCAGGATCTCGCTCGTCGCCGTCTGCTGCTCTAGAGCCTCCTTCGTCTCGTTGAAGAGGCGCACATTGTGGATGGCGATCGCCACCTGCTGGGCAAACGTCTCCACCAAGGCGACCTGGCCGGACGAAAACAGCCCAGGCTCGCGGCGCCAGAGAAAGATCGCACCGTAGGCGTTGCCTTCGCGCATCAGCGGCACGGCGAGCACGGCACGAAGCCCGAGCTGCCGTGCGTTTAGCGCGCGCGGGTACTCGCTGTCGAGCAACGGAACGACGTCGTCGTGATGAATGGTTGCGCGATCGAGGACTGCGCGACCGGAGATGGACGACCTGCTCAACGGGAGCGGAACCGTACCCGCCTGGGGTGCGCCGTCGAGCGAATACTCGGCCATGAGGCGCAAGACGTCGCCATCGACGAGCAACACGCGCGCGAGGGGCGCTTCGCACAGACGCGCCGCCCGTTCGGCGACTGCGTCGACCACCGGCTGCACGTCGCTCGGCGAAGCAGAGATCACTTGCAGGATCTCGGTGATCGCCGCCAGCTGTGCCAATGCCGCCCGACGCTCGTCGGCCTGCGGCCCGGGGGAGCCGTCAACCTTCTGCGATTTCCTGGCGACAGGCGGCCTTGCTCCGATCTTGGCTCTTGCGGGTTTTGCACCCGGGTCCATCGGCCCTCCCGGCCACTTCAGAGGCAACGACAGCGAAAGAATCGAGTATAGGCTACGCCGCCGTGCCGCTTCGAGGAAGACCGGCGTGCTCGATGGCGGGCGCGGTCTTGCACGGCAACTACGCCGAGAGCTTCTGCTTGAGGATGGCGTTCACCTGCGCCGGGTTGGCTTTGCCCTTGGTCGCGGCCATCGTCTTGCCGACGAGCGCGTTGAACGCCTTCTCCTTGCCGGCTCTGTATTCGGCGACGATCGCCGCGTTCGCGGCGATCACCTCATCGACAATTTTTTCGATCGCGCCCGCGTCGGAGACTTGTACTAACCCCAAGTTTTGGATGATTTCAATGACCGACATGCTGCCCGCGGCTCCGGGGTGCGCAGGTGTTTGCGTTGGGGTCGCTTGCCCAGGGGGAAGCGTGGCGTTAGTCCATAAGGCCGGGAAAGCTATTTCCTTCGCGTTTCCAAGCGAGATGGTCCCGGCTTTAACCGCCTTGAGCAATTCCGCCAACTTGCTCGGTCGAACCGGGCATTGCGCGTAGTCCAAACGCGTGTTGTTCAATGCTGCGGCGACCGGGCCGGTAACCCAATTGGCGCACGACTTCGCTGTCTCGGGAACAATTTCTGCAACCCCAAGTTCCTTGGCGAACGCGTTGCACAACTCATCGAAGTAGTCGGCTTCTTCGCGTGATGCTGTCAGGGTACCCGCATCGTAGTCGGTGAGCGCCAGGTCATTGACGTAATAAGCCCTTCGTTCCTCAGGGGTGTCCACGCCGTCGGCGCGAATCTCCTCGATCCACGCCTTGTCGATCACCAGCGGCGGCAGATCCGGATCGGGAAAGTAGCGGTAGTCCTGCGCGTCCTCCTTGCTGCGCATCGACCGCGTCTCGCGCTTGTCGGAATCGTAGAGGCGCGTTTCCTGCACGACCGTGCCGCCGTCTCCGATCAACTCGATCTGGCGGCGCACCTCGAACTCGATCGCCTCCTGCATGAAGCGAAAGCTGTTGAGGTTCTTGATCTCGCAGCGCGTGCCGAGTCTGGTTTCACCTGCGCGCCGCACCGAGACGTTGGCGTCGCAGCGGAAACTGCCTTCCTGCATGTTGCCGTCGCAGATGCCGATCCAGCGGACCAGGCCGTGCAGCGCCTTGGCGTAGGTAACCGCCTCCTCCGCGCTGCGCAGATCGGGCTCGGACACGATCTCGAGCAGCGGCGTGCCGGCGCGGTTCAGGTCGATGCCGGTGACATCGCCGGGAAAGTCGTAGGGCGCCTCGCCGTATGCGCCGACGTCGAACCCCTCATGCATCGACTTGCCCGCGTCTTCTTCCAAGTGTGCGCGCGTGAGGCGCACCTTGATTTCGCCGCGCGTCGGCGACACGATCGCGACCTCGCCGCCCTGCACGACCGGAATCTCGTACTGGCTGATCTGGTAGCCCTTGGGCAGGTCCGGGTAGAAGTAGTTCTTGCGCGCGAACACGCTGCGCTGGTTGATCGTCGCGCCGACCGCTAGGCCGAAGCGGATCGCGCGCTCGACCGCGCCCTTGTTCAGTACCGGCAGCACGCCGGGCAGCGCGATGTCGACGGCGGAGGCCTGCGAATTCGGTGCCGCACCGTACGCGGTCGATGCGCCCGAAAAGATCTTCGACACGGTCGACAGCTGCGTGTGCGTTTCCAGCCCGACGACGACTTCCCACATCGGGGACCCGGTCACGGCTGAAACGCCTCCGGTATCCGAGTGTGCCAGTCGGTCGCCTGCTGGTACTGGTGCGCGACGTTCAACAGTTGCGCCTCGCGGAAATAGTCGCCCTGCAGCTGCAAACCGACGGGCAGGCCGCGGCCGTCGAAGCCGCAGGGGATCGACAGCGCCGGCGCACCGGTGAGGTTGGCGGCGATGGTGAAGATGTCGTTCAAGTACATCTGCACGGGATCGTCGGTCTTGGCACCCAGCTCGAAAGCTGTAGTCGGCGCGGTTGGCCCGACGATCACGTCGCAATGCGCGTAGGCGCGCCGGAAATCGTCGGCGATCAGGCGGCGAACCTGTTGCGCCTTGAGGTAGTAGGCGTCGTAGTAGCCATGCGACAGCACGTAGGTGCCGACGAGAACGCGGCGCTTGACCTCGGCGCCGAAACCCTCCGCGCGAGTCTTCTTGTACATGTCGAGCAGGTCGGTGTAGTGCTCGGCGCGGTGGCCATAGCGCACGCCGTCGAAGCGCGACAGGTTGGACGAGGCTTCCGCCGGCGCGATGACGTAATACACCGGCACTGCCAGGTCGACGGTCGGCAGGCCAATATCCACCGTGGTCGCGCCCAGCCGGCGCAACTCGACCAGCGCCGCTTCGATGGCGGCAATCACTCCTGGCTCGGTGCCCCCGGCAAAATACTCGCGGGGGAGCCCGATGCGCAGCCCCTGCAACGGGCGCGACAGGTCGCGCGTGTAGTCCTCGGCGGGCCGGTCGAGGCAGGTCGAGTCCCGCGCATCGTGTGCCGCCATGGCGTTGAGCAGCAGCGCGCAATCCTGCGCCGTCTGCGCGAAAACGCCCGGCGTATCCAGGCTCGACGCAAACGCGATCAGCCCGTAGCGCGAGCACACGCCGTAGGTCGGCTTCAGCCCGCAGACCCCGGACAGCGAGGCCGGCTGGCGGATCGAGCCCCCCGTGTCGGTCCCGGTGGCCGCGGGCACGAGTCGCGCCGCCACCGCCGCGGCCGAGCCGCCCGAACTCCCGCCCGGCACGCACGCCGGGTTCCAGGGATTGCGGACCGGGCCGAAATACGAGTTTTCATTCGACGAGCCCATCGCGAACTCGTCCATGTTGGTCTTGCCGATCAGCACCATGCCGGCCTCGGCCAGCCGCTGGACGACGAAGGCGTCGTAGGGGGCGACGAAATGCTCGAGCATGCGCGAGCCGCAGGTGGTGCGCAGCCCGGCCGTCATCAGCACGTCCTTGTGCGCGACCGGGATGCCGGTCAATGGGCCGGCTTGCCCGCCCGCGCGGAGCCGGTCAGCCGCACGGGCCCGCGCCAGTGCGCCCTCGCGGTCGACGGTCAGGAACGCATTGAGCGCCGCGCCGTGCGCGTCGATGCGGTCGAGCAGGCCCTCGGTCAGCTCGACGCTGGACAGGCGTCCGGATTGCAGCGTTTGCGCAAGCTCGGCAATGGGTGCGGTAATCATGCTGCGGCCATGATTTGGCGTCGTGCATTTCGCCTTCGCGACCGGACCCGACGACCTAGTCGATGACTTTCGGTACCAGGTACAGCCCGGCCAAAACCGCGCCCTTGGGCGCCTGGCGCTGATACAGGTCGCGCTGGTCGGACTCGCTGACGCGGTCCTCGCGCAGCGGCAGCATCACGTCCTGGGCATGCGACATCGGGACGACGCCGGTCGTGTCGACCGCACGCATGCGGCCGATCAGTTCGAAGATGCCGTCGAGCTTGGTCCCGACTTCGGTCGCCTCGGCGGGCGTGATCTCGATGCGAGCGAGGTGCGCGATGCGCTGGATGTCGTCCGGGGATAGTGCCATTTGTGAAGGTAACCGAGAGGGAAAGCCGATTGATGCACTGCAGAAACAAAGCTGAATAGGGTATCATAATCACTTGTCATAAGCACTGGGGCAGGCGCATCAGAGGCGCCGCTTCGCAATCAAAAGATTCGCCACCGAAAGTCTTCATGTTCGAACTGTTCAAGGGCTATTTCTCCAGCGACCTCGCGATCGACCTCGGTACCGCCAACACGCTGATCTACGTTCGCGGCAAGGGCATCGTGCTCAACGAGCCGTCGGTCGTGTCGATCCGCCAGGAAGGCGGACCCAACGGCAAGCGCGTAATCCAGGAAGTCGGATTGGCTGCCAAGCAGATGCTGGGGCGGACACCGGGCAACATCACGGCGATCCGGCCCATGAAGGACGGCGTCATCGCCGACTTCACGGTGACCGAGCAGATGCTCAAGCAGTTCATCAAGAAGGTCCTGGACTCGAAGCTGTTCTCGCCGTCACCGCGCATCATCATCTGCGTGCCGTGCGGATCGACGCAGGTCGAGCGCCGCGCGATCCGCGAGTCCGCGCTCGGCGCGGGCGCATCGAAGGTGTATCTGATCGAGGAGCCGATGGCCGCGGCGATCGGCGCCGACCTGCCGATTTCGGAAGCGACCGGATCGATGGTCGTCGACATCGGCGGCGGCACCACCGAAGTCGGCGTGATATCGCTGGGTGGCATGGTGTATGCCGGCAGCGTGCGCGTCGGCGGCGACAAGTTCGACGAAGCGATCGTCAATTACATCCGTCGCAATTACGGCATGCTGATCGGCGAAACGACGGCCGAGACGATCAAGAAGACCATCGGCTCCGCGTTCCCGGGCTCCGAAGTCAAGGAGATGGAAGTCAAAGGCCGCAATCTGGCCGAAGGCATCCCGCGCAGCTTCACCGTGTCGAGCAACGAAATCCTCGAGGCGCTGACCGACCCCCTCAACAGCATCGTGTCGGCGGTCAAGAGCGCGCTCGAGCGCACCCCGCCGGAACTCGGCGCCGACATCGCGGAGCGCGGCATGGTGCTGACGGGCGGCGGTGCGCTGCTGCGCGACGTCGACCGCCTGCTGATGGAGGAGACGGGCCTGCCGGTGATCGTCGCCGACGATCCGCTGACCTGTGTCGTGCGTGGCTGCGGCAAGGCGCTCGAGAACATGGAAAAGCTGTCGACGATCTTTACGTCCGATTGAAGCGACCGTGCGTTCAGCCTTGAACGACACTGCGCCGGGTTCCCTGGTCGCTAGCGCTTAACTTCCACGCCCAACGGTGCAATGCGCCACATTTCGGTCGACCCGCCACCGTTCTTCCATCGCGGTCCCTCGCCGCTGACGCGGCTTGCGTTCTTCGGGCTGCTGTCGCTGGCGCTGCTGTTCACCGACACCCGCTATCGGTATCTCGAGAACGTCCGCCAGGTTGTCGCGGTTGTGCTGTATCCGCTGCAGCGCGCGGTGCAGCTCCCCGGCGAAGCGCTGGCTTATGTCGGCACCTACTTTTCCTCGCAGCGCACCTTGGCCGGAGACAATGCGCTGCTCAAGCAGCAATTGCTCGCCGACGCGCCGGTCGTACAAAGCTATCCGCAGCTCGCGCAGGAGAATACGAAGCTGCGTGCGCTGCTCACCGTCGAATCCCGCTTCCACGGCGCGGCGACGGCGGCGGAGGTGCTCTACTCGGGGCGCGACCCGTTCACGCAGAAGATTTTCGTCGACAAGGGCGATGCCGCCGGCGTGCAGCTGGGCCAGGCGGTCATCGACGACATCGGCGTCGTCGGCCAGGTGACCCGCGTGTTTCCGTACATGGCGGAAGTCACGCTGGTGACCGACAAGGATCACGCGGTCCCGGTCAAGGTCGAGCGCAGCGGCGTGCGCAGCGTGATGTACGGCGCGGGGACGGGCCGGCTGCCGGAACTGCGCTTTCTGTCGCCGAACGCCGAGGTCCAGCCGGGTGACCGCCTCGTGACCTCGGGCATCGACGGCACCTATCCCGCCGGTCTCGTGGTGGCACAGGTCGCGTCGGTCGAGCGCGAGACCGGCCAGATGTTCGCGCGCGTGACCTGCAAGCCGCTGGCGGGCGTGGATGCGAGCCTGCACGTGTTGATCCTGGGCACGTCGGCCGCAGCGATGCCGCGGCCGGAAGAGCCGGCGGAGGCCGACGCGCCGCGCAAGGGCCGGCGGCGGCGGGGATAGCGCAGTGCCGCAACTGCCGCTGCTGAGCGCTGCCAGCCCGGAGGAGATTCTCCGTCCGGTCAATACCTGGTTCGTGCTGTTCACGCTCGCTGTTCGGCCTGGTCGCCAACATCCTGCCGCTTTCGGGCATGGTGCTGGTGCTGCGGCCTGACTTCCTCGCGCTGGTGCTCCTGTTCTGGTGCATTCGCGAGCCACGGCTTGATCGGCGTCGGCATCGCCTGGTTCCTGGGACTGCTGATGGATGTCGCCGACGGCACGGTGTTCGGACAGCACGCGCTGGCGTACGCCGTGTTGGCGTATGCTGCGGAATATTTTCGCCGTCGCGTGCTGCGCTTTCCGCTGTGGCAGCAGGCGGCGCAGGTCGCGGTGCTGCTGTTGCTGTGCTCGGGGCTGGTCGCGCTGGTGCGCATCGTCGGCGGCGCGCCGCCGCCGCGCTGGAACTACGCGGTCGGCTCGCTGACCGGCGCGTTGCTGTGGCCGGTGCTCACGGTGCTCCTGCAGTGGCCGCAACGGCCCAAGCGATCGACGGCAGAGCTGTAGCGGACGGGATATCGATCATGCGCCGACTTTTCACCACCGGCCGCCAACGCGCTGCGAGCTTGCAGCCTCCGGAACTGAAGAACCCGGAACGCGAGCTGCTGCACTTCCGGCGCCGGCTGCTGATCGCCGGCGCGGTGATGATCGTTGCGTTCTGCGGCTTGTTCGGCCGCTTCATCTACCTGCAGGTGTTCCTGCATCAGCACTACCAGACGCTGGCGGAGAGCAATCGCATCGCCATCGTGCCGATCGCCCCGAACCGCGGCGTCATCACCGACCGCAACGGTGTGGTGCTGGCGCAGAGCTACTCGGCGTACACGCTCGAAGTGACGCCCTCGCGCGTGAAGAATCTCGACGCCATGATCGATGAGTTGTCGCACGTGGTCGATGTCCAGCCGCGCGACCGCAAGCGCTTCAAGCGACTGCTCGAGGACTCGAAGAATTTCGAAAGCCTGCCGCTGCGCACGCGCCTGTCCGACGAGGAGGTCGCGCGATTCGCCGTGAATCGCTACCGCTTTCCCGGCGTGGACATCAAGGCGCGCCTGTTCCGGCAATATCCTTTCGGGGAAACCGCGTCGCACCTCATCGGTTACATCGGTCGCATCAACGACCGCGACGTCAAGCGCATCGAGGAATGGGGCGACACCGCGAACTACAAGGGTTCCGACTACATCGGCAAGGTCGGCGTCGAGATCTCCTTCGAGCGGGAACTGCACGGCACGACCGGCGTCGAGGAGGTCGAGGTCGATGCCGGCGGCCGCGCGGTGCGCACGCTGTCGCGCACGCCGCCGACCTCGGGCAACAACCTGCGCCTCGCGCTCGACATCAAGCTGCAGCAGGCCGCGGAGCGTGCGTTTGGCGACCGCCGCGGCGCGCTGGTCGCGCTGGATCCGTCGACCGGCGAGGTGCTGGCCTTCGTCTCGAAGCCCGGCTTCGACCCCAACCTGTTCGTCGACGGCATCGATCCGGCGAGTTGGGATCTGCTCAACGATTCGCCCGACAAGCCGATGCTCAACCGGCCGCTGCGCGGCGCCTATCCGCCCGGCTCGACCATCAAGCCGTTTCTCGCGCTCGGCGCGCTGGCGTCGGGCAAGCGTTCGCCGACGCAGTCGATCTTCGATCCGGGCTTCTACCAGATCGCGGGCAGTGCGCATCGCTTCCGCGACGACAAGCCGGGCGGCCACGGCTACGTCGACATGTACAAGTCGATCGTCGTGTCCTGCGACACCTACTACTACATGCTCGCCGCGGACACCGACATCGACGACACCCATGCGTTCATGTCGCGGTTCGGCTTCGGCCGCGATACCGGCATCGACATCGACGGCGAGCTGCCGGGCGTGTTGCCCTCGCGTGAATGGAAGCGCGAGCGCTTCGCCGGCAAGAATTTTCGCGACGAGCATCGCAAGTGGTACCTGGGCGATTCGATCTCGGCCGGCATCGGCCAGGGCTACAACGCCTTCACGCCCTTGCAGCAGGCGCAGGCGATCGCGGTCATCGCCAACGACGGCGTCGGCTTCCGTCCGCACGTGGTCAAGGGCGTCGAAAACATCGCCACGGGTGAAGTGCGCGCGATTCCGCCGGAGGCGACGCACAACCTGAACGTGAAGGCGGAGCAGCTCGCGGTGATCAAGGCCGCGCTGGTCGGCGTGCCCAAGGAAGGCACCAGCGCGCAGGCGTTTGTCGGCACGAAGTACGTGTCCGCCGGCAAGACGGGCACCGCGCAGCTGTATTCGCTCAAGGGCGACAAATACGTGGCCGGACGCGTCGACGAGCGTCTGCGCGACCACGCCTGGTACATCGCGTATGCGCCCGCGGACCATCCGAAGATCGCGGTGGCGGTGCTGGTCGAGAACGGCGGCTTCGGCGCGCAGGCTGCGGCGCCGATTGCGCGCGCGGTGTTCGACTACTTCCTGCTCGGCGAACAGGCCCCGTTGCCGGTCACGCCGAGCCCCGGCCCGCGCGACGCGGACGACGAAAGCGACTAGCGGTGGCCGACGTACTCGCCTTTCTCGCGCGCGCCTGGGAACTGCTCGCGCGCCGCGTCGACAGCTACCTGCTGTCCGCCGCGCTGGCCATCGCGGGCATCGGCCTGGTGACCTTGTTCTCGGCGTCGGACCAGAGCGTGGCGCGCGTGACCAGCCAGGCGGGATCGCTCGGCTTCGCGCTGGTGCTGATGTGGATCGTCGCCAATGTTTCGCCGCAACAGCTCGCCCGCGCCGCCGTGCCGCTCTATGTGCTGTCGGTGCTGCTGCTCTGCGCGGTGGCCGTGAGCGGCACCGTCGTCAACGGTTCGCGCCGCTGGCTCAACCTCGGCATCGGCCGCTTCCAGCCGTCCGAACTCATGAAAATCGCCTTGCCGCTGATGCTCGCGTGGTACTTCCAGCGGCACGAGGCGCGCATCGGCCTCCGTGACTTTATCGTGGCGGCGGTGCTGATCGCGGTGCCGGTGTGGCTGATCAAGCGCCAGCCCGACCTGGGCACGGCGTTGATGATCGGCGCCTCGGGCTTCTACGTGCTGTTCCTCGCCGGGTTGACGTGGAAAATCATCGTCGGCCTCGCAGCGGGTGGCGCCGCGGCCGCGCCGCTGATCTGGCCGCATCTGCGCGAATACCAGAAGGAGCGCGTGTTGACCTTCATCGATCCCGAGCCGCGATCCGCTCGGTGCGGGCTATCACAGCACGCAGGCATCGATCGCACTGGGGTCGGGGGGCGGGGTCGGCAAGGGCTGGCTGAACGGCACGCAGACGCACCTGGATTTCCTGCCCGAGCGGCACACCGACTTCATCTTCGCGGTCTTCGGCGAAGAGTTCGGGCTGGTCGGCAACCTGGTCCTGCTGGTCCTGTACATCCTGCTGATCGGTCGTGCGCTGGTGATCACGATGAACGCATCGACGCTGTTCACGCGGCTGGTGTCGGGCGCGATCACGCTGATGTTCTTCACCTACGCCTTCGTCAACATGGCGATGGTCAGCGGATTGCTTCCCATCGTCGGCGTGCCGTTGCCGCTGGTGTCGTTCGGAGGCACGGCGCTGGTCAGCCTGTTCATCGGCTTGGGTATTCTCATGAGCGTTCAGGCCAATCGCAAGCTGGTGAAGACTTGA
>CAWGEB010000006.1:0-172586 GCA_963821485.1 uncultured beta proteobacterium | reverse complement strand
GCGAGCGAGGCATTTTCTTGCTGGGTGCGCGCCAGCGCATCGGTACCGCCTGCCGTTCGCCGCGGCCGGTCTCGCGCAGCCCAAATCAACGGGAATGAATTGCGCTTTCGCCGATATAGACGAGTACAGGCAATCCTGCCTTCACCACATGGAGCTTCAAATCAACACTTACGACGCCGTCGACGTTGTCCGCAATCCCTCCCGCCGCCGCGCCTTGAGCTGTCTCGCCGCCTGGTCCGGCGCCGCCGTCGTCTGGACCGTCAGCGGCGGTGTGCCGCGCGCGCTCGGCGCGACGAGCTGGCAGCCCCACAGCCGGCGTCGAACGCGCTCACGCTTCGTGCAGATCAGCGACACCCACATCGGCTTTCGCAAGGAGGCCAACCCCGACGTCGTCGGCAGCCTGCGCCGCGCGATCGCCGAGATCAACGCGCTGCCGCAGACGGCCCGCGTTCGTCGTGCACACCGGCGACGTCAGCCATCTGTCGAAGCCCGAGGAATTCGGCAGGCACGCGAACTCCTCACCGGAGATCCACGTCGATCGCGTGCACACGGTGCCGGGCGAGCACGACACGATCGACGACGGCGTCGACGGCTATCTCAAGCTCTTCGACCACGACGGCAAGGGCGCGCGTGGTACAGCTTCGACCAGGGCGGCGTGCACTTCGTCGGCCTGAACAATGTGCTCGAACTTCAAGGCGGGCACGCATGGCCTCGCTCGGCGACGAGCAACTCGCGTGGCTGAAGGCGACCTCGTCCGGCGTCGCGCATTCGACGCCGGTCGTCGTGCTCGCGCACATCCCGATGTGGACGATCTGGGAACCGTGGGGCTGGGGCACTGCCGATTCCGCGCAGGCGATCGCGCTGCTTGCGCCCGTTCGGATCGGTCACCGTGCTGAACGGCCACATCCATCAGGTGCTGCAGAAGGTCGAAGGCAACGTCTCGCTGCACACCGCGATGTCGCTCGCCTATCCGTTGCCTACACCGGGACAAGCGGGCATCGGCGAGCCGGGTCCGGTCAAAGTGCCGGCCGGCGAGCTCGGCAAGCTGCTCGGCACGCGCCAGTTGAGCGTCGTGCGCGGACGCCACGAACTGGCGCTGATCGACACGCCGCTCGCCGGGTGATTTGCAAGCAACTTGTCCAACCGCGTCGACCGTCAAAGGGTGTGCAGTCGCGTCGGCACGAAGTGTTCGATGCGTTGGGAACCCAGGCGAGACACCCAAGACCTGTGCAATTTGTCTACCCACAAGGAGAGTCCCATGCGCAACATCCTTTCTCGCAATAGCCCAGGGTCGCTTCGCGTCGGCGCCATGCTCGCGCTGTTCGCGTGCGCAGCCTTCGTCATACCTGCGATCCTTGCGACGGCGGCGGCACCCGCGTCGCCCATCGATATCGATATCGCGAAGTTCGCGTACGGGCCGAAAGAAATCACCGTCGCACCCGGCACCAAGGTCGTCTGGACAAATCACGACCAACGCCGCATACCGTCACCAGCAACGACAAAAGTTTTGCCTCGAAGGGTTTGGATACCGACGACAAGTTCGAGCACACTTTTGACCGCGAAGGTGACTTTACCTACATCTGTACCGTGCATCCGTTCATGACCGGCGTCGTGCATGTACACAAGCAATAGCCTGCGCTCGACGGCGGCCAAGAATCGACCGCGCTCTCATTGCGATGCTTACCCAGTTCCGTTTGACTCGGCAGGACTTGCGCCTGGGCTCGGGCTTGATTCTGTTCGCATACGTCGCCGCCCATCTCACCAATCACGCACTCGGATTGATTTCGGTCGCGGCAGCCGAGCGCGGCTTGCGCGTTGCCGTCGCCGTTTGGCACAGCCTGCCGGGAACCGTGCTGCTGTACGGTGCCGTCGGTATCCACATTACTCTGGCGTTCGTGGCGCTGTACGAGCATCGCACCATGCGCATGCCGCCGATGGAGTGGCTCCGGATCGTGCTCGGGTTCGGGATTCCAACTCTGCTGATCGCCCACGCTGTCACGACGCGGCTGGCCTTCGAAGCGTATGGCGCTCAGCCAGACTATGCCCGCATCGTTTGGATGCTCTGGCATTCGAATCACGAGTGCCGACAGATGGCCTTGTTGGTCCCGGGATGGCTGCATGGTTGCCTGGGACTCAATTTCGCATTCGGACGGCGGGCTTGGTTCCAGCGTCTGCGTCTGATCCTGTTTGGCGCCGCGTTGTTGTTGCCGGTACTCGCGACCCTCGGATTCCTAGAGATGCTGAAAGAAGTCTCGATACTTGCGCAGGACCCTGCGTGGTTCAGTGCCAATGTCTTGAGTCTCGGCGCGGTACAGACAGACGAGCTGGCACGGACGAGCAGCGGCCTGCTTGTCCTGTACTTCGCCTTGATCGGCGCGGTGTTAGTGGCGCGGATGGCTCGCCATGCGATAGAAAGTTTTCGGGGAAAGCTGGTCGCGATCACGTATCCCGGACGCATCGTGCGCGTCCCGCGCGGCTGGACCGTACTCGAGGCGAGTCGTAGCCACCATATCCCGCATCTTTCGATGTGCGGCGGGCGCGCCCGATGCTCCACCTGCCGCGTGCGCGTCGTCGCCGGCGGCGATCAGTGCCCGCCACCGGCACAGAATGAACTCGACACCCTCAAGCGCATTCACGCTCCCGAAGGCACGCGGCTCGCGTGCCAACTGCGCCCGCAGGGCAATATCACCGTGATTCCGCTCCTGGTGACGACGCCCACCTTCTTGGGCAATCCCGCGAACGAGGCCGTTGAGCGGGAAATCGCCGTGATGCTCGTCGGCTTTCGATGGACCGCTACTCCCCATGGCTTGCTCCCGCAGGATCTCCTGTACCTCCTCAACCGCTACAGCGAGACTGTCGGGGACACGGTTCGGAAGGAAGGGGGGATCCCTATTCAGTTCTTGGGAGATGGTGTGACCGCGGTCTTCGGTCTCGAGGTCGAAGCGAAGAGAGGCCAACCGACAAGCGCTCGCAGCCGCCGCACAGATCGACCGACGATTGCACGCCTTAGGCCATCGACTAAAACAAGAACTTGGTTGGGCCGCCGATTTTGTCATTCATCTGCACGCGGGGGCGGCCGGTGTCGGTGAGACAGGCGACAACGCGACGCGTACCGTGGCGGCTGTAGGCAACACGATCGACGTCGCACGGCAACTCGCCGCACAGCACGACGATGGAGGGACGTGGCGCGAATCGTTGTCTCGGAAGCGGTGACGATTGCCGCGGGTCTCGACACGCGGGCTGCAAACTGGTGCGAGATCTCGCTCCCCAACGATGCGCGGTTGAAGGTACTTTCGATCGCTCGCGCAACGGGGTGGTTGCGGGCCAACCCGGTTATGGCCGGGTAGGAGCCCACAAGATCATGCGCAATCGCGCCAAACCCCAATACGATTACGTCATCCTGGTACTGCAGGGCGGCGGGGCACTCGGCGCATACCAGGCAGGCGTGTTCGAGGGGATGACCGAGGCAGGCTATTTGCCTGACTGGATCACCGGAGTGTCGATAGGTGCGATCAACGCCGCCCTGATTGCGGGTAATCCGCCAAAGCAGCGTATCGAGCGCATGCGTACGTTCTGGGACCGTGTGTCTTCGGGCATCTCCTTGGTGGCGCCTCCGTTCCTCAGCGCACTGCACCAAGGCTTCGCTCATGGCAGCGCCGCATTGGGCTCCGTCGTCGGCGTGCCTGGCTTCTTTGTTCCACGAATGCCGCCGCCGGCGTTCATGCCCGATGGCGCGTCGGGTGCCCTGAGCGTCTACGACGTCGATCCGCTGCGGCAGACTCTTGGACGGCTCATTGATTTCGACCGCGTCCGACGACGCGAAGTGCGCCTTAGCGTTGGCGCAGTCAACGTGCGCACAGGTAACCCAATCTATTTCGATAATCTGCAGACGCGGATCGGCCCAGAGCACGTACTGGCGAGTGCAGCGTTGCCGCCGGCGTTTGCCCCGGTCGAGATAGACGGCGAGTGGTACTGGGATGGCGGCATCGTGGCGAATACTCCGCTTTGGTACGCCGTCGACCATGCGCCGGCCGTCAACGTCCTCATCGTTCAGGTCGATCTGTTCAACGCCGAGGGCGAATTACCGCAAAACCTCGATCAGGTGATGGAGCGGCACAAAGACATCGTGTACTCGAGCAAGTCGCGCTTCGATGCCGCGCACGTGCGCGAAAACCAGCGTCAGCGGGGGGCGCTTCGTCGCCTGCTGCAGAAACTTCCCGTCCATCTCAAGACCGATCCCGACGTCAAGACGCTCGAAGCCGCAGGCAGACGGGGGCACATCGATATCGTGCATTTGATCAACCGGCGCTACAGCTATATGGGGTCCACTAAAGACTATGAGTTCTCTCGGGCAACCGTCAACGAACTGTGGACAGCGGGACTGGACGACGCCAGGCGTATCGTGGCCCATCCGCAATTGTTAGTACGAACCGACCTCTCGGACAACGTCCGCGTCTATGACCTCATGCGCGAGCCGCGGAGGGCGCTCGGAACGCTATTGCATCGCTGGCGCGAAAAATTGCGGCCAAGGGTGAAGACTCTGACAGCGGGATGATTAGATGCAGTCGTGGCGGCTGTCCCCGACGGATCCGAGAACCGAACGCTCTGCCATGGCGTCCGATAGGCTCGACCGCCATCGCACCGCATCCTCAACGCGTGGTCAAGCCGCTGACTTGGGCTAGACATCTGCATATGTTTCCAAGATGTTGCCGTCAGGGTCACAACGGCGCTTGCGGCGCAGAAGTTCCTTGCGCACTCGTCGGCCACGACAACTGACCGGTACGTTCGCCACGCGTTGGTGAGCGTGTGACGCCGATCATGCGTAAAATAGTGGACAAGCCACAGTGAATAGCAGCCAAGGTTAGTGGCAGCTATCGCTAGGATATAATGGCAGTACACGGAGAGATGGCCGAGTGGTCGAAGGCGCCTGACTCGAAATCAGGTAACGGGCAACTGTTCGGGGGTTCGAATCCCTCTCTCTCCGCCAGATACCATCGTCAATATATTGCGCTCTGTGGCAGGAGAGAGGGTGAGAACCCCCTGGTTCGACCAGCGGTCCGAGCGAGTCGCGAGGACCGCGCAGGACGCCGTGGCGAAGCACACGGCGGTCCCGAGCGCGGAGCGAAGCGACAAGCGAGGGATGCGCGGAACGCCGTAAGGCGCGACGCGCACAATCCCTCTCTCTCCGCCAGATTCTCTGCAGCGCGCGCTTTCGATCAACAGCGACTTGGGGCGCGATGACGTCCTAGCTCGGAGACGACGTGGAATTCTCGAGCCAGCGGCTTGCCGACGTCTTCGTAGCCGCGCCCGTCGGTCAGATCGACCATCCAAACGCGGAGCGGCTGAAGCAGGCGCTCGCGCCGATACTCGAGGCATCGACGCAGTCCAAGGGCGCGATCGTGCTCGATTTCTCGCGTGTCGAATACATCTGCAGCATGGGACTGCGCGTGCTGTTGATGGCGGCCAAGCAGTTGCGCGCGAACAACGCGAGGATCGCCGTCGCCGCACTGCAACCGGTGGTAAAGGAAATCTTCGACATCGCGCGCTTCAACCACGTGCTGGAAGTGTTTCCCAGCGTGCGCGCGGCGCTCGAGCAGGTGTCGGGACCCGCGCTCAGCGCCTACGACGCTGCGGCGACATGAAGCGCATCCGGTTCTGGGGCACGCGCGGTTCGCTGCCCGTCGCGCTGACCGCAGCCGGCGTGCGCGAGAAACTGATCCGCGCGCTGCGTGCCGCTTCCGGTCGGAGCTTCGCTTCGGACGACGAACTCGACGCCTACATCGACGGCATGGGCTTCCCTGTTGCCGGCAGCTACGGTGGGCACACTTCCTGCGTGGAGCTGGAAACCGGGGGTCCCGACTACGTGCTGTGCGATCTGGGCACCGGCGTGCGTCCCTTCGGCCAGAAAGCGATGGCGCGCCATGGCCTCAAGGCGCCGCAGACCTATCACATCTTCATGTCGCACGTGCACTGGGACCACATCATGGGGTTCCCGTTCTTCACCCCGGCATACATACCGGGCAACCGCATCCGCATCTACGGCGGGCACGAAGTTCTCGAGGAAGCGTTCCGGCGCCAGCAGGCCGCGCCGTCCTTTCCCGTGGATTTCGCGGCGCTCGGCGCGGACATCGAGTTCATTCGTCTGGAACCGGGTCGCCAGTACGACATCGCCGGCATGCAGGTGAACCTCATGCTGCAGCGACACGCGGGCGACTCGTACGGATATCGCTTCGCGTCCGCCGGACGTACCGTCATCTACACCACCGACTCGGAGCACACGCTGGCCGATGCCGCGGAAACGCGGAGCTACATCGACTTCTTCCGCGCCGCGGACGTGGTCATCTTCGACGCGATGTATTCGCTGACCGATGCCATCTCGGTCAAGGCCGACTGGGGTCACTCGAGCAACATCGTCGGCGTCGAGCTGTGCCAGATGGCAGGCGCCCGCCAGCTGTGCCTGTATCACCACGAGCCGATTCACAGCGACGACGCCATCACCCGCGTGCTGGCGGAAACGCGACGCTACGAGGAGATCACCCGCGGCGGGGCGCCGCTCGTCGTCAGCGCCGCCTACGACGGGATGGAAATCGCGTTGTGAACGATGCGGTAGCGGCCGAGTCGGGATCGCGCGTATCCCCCCTGATCTGGTCTGTCGGACTGCTGACGCTCGCGGTGCTGACCCTGCTGATCGGCTTCCAGATGTTCTGGATGCCGCGCCTGCAGGCGTTCTGGTTCGACTCCTTTCAGATGGGCTCGCCGCGCGAGATCAAGAGCACGCCGGCGATGGTCGTCGAAATCGACGACAGGAGCCTCGAGGCGCTCGGTCAATGGCCGTGGCCACGAACCTTGCTCGCGGAATTGATCCGCGACATCGAGGACGATCAGCCGCTGGCCATCGGCGTCGACATCCTGATGTCGGAAGTGGACCGGCTGTCGCCGCAGCACCTCCTTGAACGCGCGCGGCAGCGCGATCCGATCCTCGCGGAACGGCTGGCCGCGCTGCCATCCAACGATACCGAACTCGCCGCGGCGATCGGCGCAGGGTCCCGTCGTGCTGGGCTTGATCCAGACGCCCGATCCAACCGGCAAGACGCTGCGCGCTCCACCGGTCCTGGTCTCCGATTCGATCCGGCGCGGAGAAACTGCGGCGACGCGACTCAATGTCGGCCACTTCAAGGGTGCGTTCCCCAGCATCGACGAACTCGAGCAGGCGGCGTCCGGTCATGGCCTGATGTCGGTCACCGGGCCGGCGCAAGGCATCATCCGGCGCATCCCGTTGGTCACCGACATCGACAACACGCTGACGCCCGCGCTGGCGGTGGAGATGCTGCGCGTCGCGCTGCGCGCGCCGGCGCTGCGCCTCCACGTGGCCGGACCCGCGGTGCAGGCGCTGTCCATCGGCAACGTCACGGTGCCGACGGAAGAAGACGGCGCGGTCAGGATCTACTACTCGAAACGCGACCCGCGACGTTACGTTTCGGCGCTCGACGTGCTCCAGGGCAAGGTCGACCCGCAGATCCTGCGCGACAAGCTGGTCCTCGTCGGCATGACCGGCAGCGCCGCGACCGACCTTCAGAACACCCCGCTGGGCGAACCGATGCCCGGCAGCGAGATCCACGCTCAATTGCTGGAGAATCTGTATGACCAGACCTGGCTGAAGCGGCCCGCCGCGGCATCGACCTACGAACTCATCGTGTTCGTGCTGCTCGGGCTGGCGCTCATCTGGGTCACGCCGCGCTGGAAGCCGCTCCATGCCTTCCTGCTGGCGACCGGGTGCGTGCTGCTGCCTGCGCTGGCGTCCTACGCGACGTTTCGCTCGCAGCGGCAACTGTATGACGCCGCGACGACCGGCGTGGGGTTGCTGATCCTGTACAGCGTGCTCCTGGTGCTGACGCTGGCCGACGCGACGCGACGGCGCAAGTCGCTCGAGCGCGTCGTCCAGGCACAGCGCGTGCAGGCCGCATACGTCTCCGGTGAACTGGAGGCAGCGCAGCGCATCCAGACCGGAATCCTGCCGCGCGCGGAGTCGCTGCGCGACGAAGGCCGCATCGACCTGGCCGCGTCCATGCTGCCGGCGCGCGAGGTCGGGGGCGACCTCTACGATTTCTTTCGCCTGGACGCGGATCGGCTGTTCTTCCTCGTCGGCGACGTCGCCGGGAAGGGGCTTTCCGCGAGCATTTTCATGGCGATCAGCAAGGCGCTGTACAAGAGCGCGACGCTCAGGCAACCCGACGCAACGGTCAGCGAGTTGATGCGGGCGGCCAACGAGGAAGTGTCACGCGACAACCCGGAGATGTTCTTCGTCACCGTCTTCGCGGGGATCATCGACCTGCCGTCCGGTGAACTCGCCTACTGCAACGCGGGGCACGAGAACCCGTATGTGCTGGCGCCCCGAGGCACGACCCTCACCCGCCTCGAGGACGGTGCCGGGCCACCGCTATGCACGGTCGATAACTTCCCGTACGGCGCCGGCAGGCATCTGATGCAACCGGGTGAACTGCTCTGCCTCGTCACCGACGGCGTCGTCGACGCGCAGAACCCCGCGGGCGAGCGCTACGGCAGCGACCGCTTGCAGGCTGTACTCGGGCGGCAGCAGGCAGGCGCGGTGACGGCGCGCGCGGTGGTCGACGCGGTCGGCGCGGATGTCCACTCGTTTGTCGGCACCGCCGACCCCGCCGACGACGTCACCGTGCTGGCGTTGCGCTGGATCGGATGCTGAACGCGCACCTAGCGCACGATGATCTCGACGCGGCGATTGCGCGGTTCCGCAACGCCATCCGCCGTCGGCACCGCCAGCGCACGCTTGCCGCGCGAAATGGCGCGGATGTCGTCGGACGGAATGCCCAGCCGCATCAGCGCCGTACGAACCGTATCGGCACGCTGCTGCCCGAGCGCGTCGTTGAAGCTGTCGCTGCCGACCGTATCCGTGTGACCGACGACCTGCACGTCCGGCACCGGGCGCTTCGCGATTTCGGTCATGATCTGGTAGACGACCTGCTTCGACTCCTCGGTGAATTCGTCCTTGCCTTCGACGAAATACAAGGTGAAGCTCGCGGCACGCGCCGGCTGCGCGGCGAGCGCAGGTCCGAACTGCGCCTGCACTTCCTGCGCGGTCGTCTCGTAGCGCGCGCGGTCCGAGCGGCGTTACCTTGGCGGCGGCGTAGGGCTTGTCGAGGACGACTTCCTTGTCGCCCTGCTTGACGGCGACGGCGGTTGGGCGAGCATCTTTCTCCGGCAGCAGGACGACCGTCCCGCTGCTGGCGCAACCGCCGAGCGCCGCGCACAGCGCCGCCATCGCGGCGCACCGACGAAGCAGCCCGGTCCGGTCAGTCATTGGCGCTGACCACGAACTCGGTGCCGCGGACACCGAGTATCGCGGTCGGCGTGCGCACCGTCATCGCATCCGGAGACTGCTTGGCGATGCGTCCCGAAATGACCGCCAGCGTTCCCTTGTTGAGCGAGGTGTCGAACCGACCCTGGCTGGTGGTCGTATCGAAGGTGTAGCGATCGAGCGACAGCGAGCTGTTAGGACCCGCCGACAACAGCGAGTCGTCGTCCATGGTGATGCCGACCGACCCGTCGGCACCGGTCTTGACCACATCGGCAGTCTGCAGTCGCGTGCCCACGGTCGCGGGCACGGGCTTGCCCTGCCGCTCGATGGCGACTTGGCCCTTCACCACCTTGATCTGACCGATTTCGGCGGCGCCGGCCGCCGTGACGGCGGCAAACAGCAGCACCGTCACCTGCGCCATTCGGCAATGGATGGACGACATCGACATGGCGATTCTCCCGGAGGCCTGCGCGACGCGAAGGCCTTAGAATATGGCATTCCCCTGTGCGCGTGGCGGAGCCCGCCACGCACGCAACGCTAGCTTACACGAGACGACGCGACGGTTCATGTCCACCAGCGAGCAAAGACTGTTTCCCGCACGCCTCGCGATGCTGCCCGCCACCGCAGCCTTCGTGCAGGATTTCTGCGACCGTCACCGCATCGTGCGCGACGACTGCATGCGCCTGATGCTGATCATCGAGGAACTGTTCACCAACTCGGTGGAGCACGGTTACCACGGCGAAAGCGACGCGCCGATCCGCATCGCGCTGGACGTCGAGCATGGCGGCATTGCGGTGATCTACGAGGATTCGGCGCCGCGCTACGATCCGCTGGCGCGACTCGCGGGATTGCCCCCCGGCCTCGCGCGTCCCGACGAATCGCGCCCGGTCGGCGGGCTGGGCGTCTACCTCGTCGGCCAGCTGGTCGAACGCTCGAGCTATGTGTACGAGGCGGGCTTCAACCGGCTGCGATTGACCATGACTTTCGCGGCCTGAACCGCTGAACCGGAGCAATCGACAAATGCCAACGGAGGCCTCGGCCTCCGTTGGCGACACGCATTGCCGCGCGCTACTTCTTTGCCGGTGTCGCCGATTTTGCGGGCGCTGCGGGCGCGCCCTTCGCCGGCGCAGCAGTCTTGGCAGGCGCTGCCGCGACCTGTGACGTCGGGCCCATCTGCGGCACGATGCTCTTGCCCAGCGCCTTTTGCTCGGCGATGTAGCGCGCCGCGACGCGGTCCTCGGCGCGCGCCTGCTGTTGCTTGACTGCCTCGGCGGCCGCCGCGTCCTTCGTCTTCTTTTCCTCGGCGGCGGCTTTCGCCTTGTCGTCCATCGGCGGTGCGGGCGGCAACTTGGCCACGGCCAAGCCGAAGCCGACGATCACCAAAGCCGCCGCAAGCAGTGCGTGCAACGTGGTCATGCTGTGCTCTCCTCCCAGATCGACAAGCGATGGCTTCAGGCGGTCTACGCCCGCACCGCGCCGCCCTTGACGGGCACCGCGCCGCGATCTCTCGCCGCCTTCGCCTCGGTGTACCAGTATTCGTGATGTTCCTTGGCCCAGGTTTCGTCGACGTAGCCGGTACGCATGCCTTCGTAGGCACCCGCCACGCCGATCGTACCCATGTAGATGTGCCCGATAGCGCCGACCATGAAGAGCATTGCGCCGATCGAGTGAATGATGTTGGCCAGTTGCATCGTCTGGCGCGTCTGGTTGAAGTTCGGGAAGTCGAGCACGAGGCCGCTGCCACCGACGATGATGCCGAGCAACGTCAGGCCGCCCCAGAACCAGACCTTCTCGATCAGATTGAATCGGCCGGACGGTACATGCTCACCCGAGAACATTCCACCGAGCTTCCGCAGCCATTGCATGTCCGCGGCCTCCGGAAAATTGCTGCGGACGAAGGTCACGAACGCCAGCACGATGCACACGATGAACAGCGGGCCGACGAAATTGTGCAGGTTCTTGCACAGGGTCGCGAGCCACGAAAACAGCGTCGGCCCGATCAACGGCAGCAGCACGTTCTTGCCGAAGAACATGATCAGGCCGGACACCGCGAGGGTCACGAAACTGATCGCCGTCGCCCAGTGCACCGACCGCTCCCAAACGGTGAAGCGCAGCAGCTTTCGGCCCGTCTCGGGCTCTTTCAGCTGGATGGTGCCATTGACCATCTGGAAGGCAGCGAAGCCGAGCACAGTCAAAGCGAGCAGCAATCCGCCGTAAAGCGAGATCGGTCCGTTGCGCAGAGCGCGCCACGTTTCACCCTGCGGCTGGATCAGAATGTTGGTTTCGCGCCCGGTGACCGTGGTGACCTGCGGAGCGCCAGAACGGACTTCGCTCCAGACGGGTTGATTGTTCAGCGGCTGGACGCGCTGCTGCGTCGCTTCCTGCTTGGCATCCTTCGCTTCCGTGGGATTCACGGCCGGCGATTGCGCCGATGCGACGCCCGCCGCCAGCACCCACGCGACCGCAATCAAGCCGACCGCACGACTCATCGAAGCCTTCATCATCAGCCGCTCAGTTGGTCCGCTTGTATTCGTTCTGGCTCTGGTTGCGCTGCTTGATCGCAAGTTCCCATTCATT
Organism: uncultured beta proteobacterium; assembly: GCA_963821485.1. Lineage (GTDB taxonomy): Bacteria > Pseudomonadota > Gammaproteobacteria > Burkholderiales > Casimicrobiaceae > PALSA-1003. Next base: position 160,678 of record CAWGEB010000006.1, on the reverse strand, counting down.
CTGGTTGCCGTTGAACTTGGCGCTGTCCCATGGCGGCTGATCGGGCTTGCCCTGGTACTTGCCCTGCTTGTACTCGATCACCTGCGGGCGCTCGCCGCATCCGGCGAGCCCGACCAATACGACGGCGCCGACGAGCGCCCAGGCTGCGCGGGCCATCATGATTTTGTCGGCGGTGCGGCCGCGGGCGCCGGCGTGCCGGGTTGCTTCGGCGCTTCGGGGCGGCCGTAGGCCGTATCCCAACCCCATGGCGGCATGCTCGGCGTGCCGCGCGCGGCGCGGTTGATCACGCGTTCGCGGTAGATGTCCGACAGCACGTCGGCGTCGCCTGCGAGCAGCGCCTTGGTCGAGCACATTTCCGCGCACGCCGGCAGCTTGCCCTCGGCCAGGCGATTGCGCCCGTACTTCTTGAACTCGGCCTCGGAATTGTTGGGCTCGGGCCCGCCCGCGCAGAACGTGCACTTGTCCATCTTGCCGCGCACGCCGAACGCTCCCGTCTGCGGGAACTGCGGCGCGCCGAACGGACACGCGTAGAAACAGTAGCCACAGCCGATACAAAGGTCCTTGTCGTGCAGAACGACGCCGTCCGGGCTGCGATAGAAGCAATCGACCGGACAGACCGCCATGCAGGGGGCGTCGGAGCAGTGCATGCACGCGACGGACACCGAGCGTTCGCCCGGGACGCCGTCGTTGATGGTGACCACCCGGCGCCGATTCACGCCCCAAGGTACGTCGTTCTCCTGCTTGCATGCAGTGACGCAGCCGTTGCATTCGATGCAGCGCTCGGCGTCGCAGAGAAATTTCATTCGGGCCATGGTCTTCCCCTCCTCGTCAGGCCGTGAGCTTCTCGACCTGGCACAGCGTCGTCTTGGACTCCTGCATCATCGTCACGGCATCGTAGCCGTAGGTCGTTGCCGTATTGACGGCCTCCGCCCGCACGATCGGATGCGCGCCTTCAGGATAGAACTCGAGCATGTCCTTGCCCTGCCACCACCCGGAGAAATGGAAGGGAATGAACGTCGTTCCCGCACCGACCCGCTCGGTCACTTGCGCCTTGACCTTGATCTGCGCACCCGTCGGCGATTTCACCCAGACGTACTCGCCGTCCTTGACGCCCCGGTCGTTGGCGTCCTTCGGATTGATCTCGATGAAGTTTTCCTGCTGCAACTCGGCGAGCCATGGATTCGATCGCGTTTCCTCGCCGCCGCCTTCGTACTCGACCAAGCGGCCGCTGGTCAGGACCAGCGGAAAATTCTTCGCGACATCCTTGGTGATGTTGTCCTGCTGCACGGTCTTGAACAGCGTCGGCAGGCGCCAGAAGGCCATCTTGTCGGCGGCGGCCGGATACTTGGCGACCATGTCGGGACGCGGCGAGTACAGCGGCTCGCGGTGCAGCGGGATGCCGTCGGGGAAGTTCCAGACGATGGCACGCGCCTTGGCGTTGCCGAACGGATGATTGCCGTGCTCCTTCATGAACACGCGCATCATGCCGCCGGACAGATCGGTCTTCCAGTTCTTGCCCTCGGCGGCTTTCTTCTCCGCGTCGGTCAGCTCGTCCCACCAGCCCAGCTTCTTGAGCAGCACGTGATCGAGCTCGGGATAACCCGTGGTCAGGTCGCCGCCCTTCGGATACGAACCATCGCCAGCCAGCAGATCGACGCCGTCGCGCTCGACACCGAAGTTGGCGCGGAAGCAACCGCCGCCGTCCATCATCCGCACCGAATTGTTATAAAGATTCGGTGAGCCGGGATGCTTGAGCTCGGGATTGCCGTAGCAGGGCCACGGCAATCCGAAGTAATCGCCGTCGCACGGGCCGCCCTTGGCGCGCAGCGTCTTGACATCGAAGGTGGCCATGTTCTTCATGTGCAGCTTCAACCGCTCGGGCGACTGCCCGGTGTACCCGATGGTCCACATGCCCTTGTTGATTTCACGCAGGATCGACTCGGGCTCCGGCTCCTCCATCTTGTTGGCATCGGGCTTCACGATCTTGTAGTTCTTGCTCAGCTCCTTGTCGAAGCCGAATTTCTTCGCGAATGCCAGCATGATCGCGTGGTCGGTCTGCGAATCGAACATCGGGCTGATGACACGCTCGCGCCACTGGATCGACCGATTCGATGCCGTGACCGAACCCGAGGTCTCGAACTGGGTGCAGGCGGGGAGCAGATACACGCCGTCCTTGCGCACCATTGCCGCCATCGCCGCACTGGCGGAGGGGTACGGATCGATGACCACCAGCATGTCGAGCTTCTTCATCGCCTCGACCATTTCCTTGCCACGCGTCTGACTGTTCGGCGCATGCCCCCAGTACACCATCGCACGGAGGTTCGAGTCCTGGTCGATCAGGTCGTTTTTCTCGAGCACGCCGTCGATCCAGCGCGAGACCGTCATGCCCGACTTCTCCATCATCGCCTGCGAGGCGAACTGCTTCTTGATCCACTCGTAGTCGACGCCCCACACCGTCGCGAAATGCTTCCACGCGCCGGTGGCGAGGCCGTAGTAGCCGGGCAGCGAATCCGGATTCGGGCCGACGTCGGTCGCGCCCTGCACGTTGTCGTGGCCGCGGAAGATGTTGGTGCCCCCACCGGACACGCCGACGTTGCCGAGCGCGAGCTGCAGGATGCACGATGCGCGGACGATCGCGTTGCCGATGGTGTGCTGCGTCTGCCCCATGCACCAGACGATCGTGGATGGCTTGTTCTTCGCCATCATTTCGGCGACCTTGTAGACCTGCGCTTCCGGAACGCCGCAGACTTCCTGGACTTTGTCCGGCGTCCATTTGGTCATGACTTCTTCCTTGATCTTGTCCATGCCGTAGACGCGATCGCGGATGTATTCCGGGCTCTCCCAGCCGTTCTTGAAGATGTGGTACAGCATGCCGAACAGGAACGGGATGTCGGTACCCGACCGGATGCGGACGTATTCATCCGCCTTCGCTGCCGTGCGCGTGAAGCGCGGGTCGACGACGATCATGCGCGCGCCGGTTTCCTTCGAGTGCAGCATGTGCAGCATCGATACCGGGTGCGCTTCGGCCGCATTGGAGCCGATGTACATCGCGCACTTGGTGTTCTGCATGTCGTTGTACGAATTGGTCATCGCGCCGTAGCCCCAGGTGTTGGCGACGCCGGCAACCGTGGTCGAGTGACAGATCCGCGCCTGGTGATCCATGTTGTTCGTGCCGAAGAACGACACGAACTTGCGCATCAGGTACGCCTGCTCGTTGTTGTGCTTGGAACTGCCGACCCAGAACACCGAGTCGGGCCCCGACTCCTTGCGCAGCGCAAGCAGGCGGTCGCCAACTTCGTTGATCGCCTGGTCCCAGGTCATCTGTTGCCACTTGCCGTTGACCAGCTTCATCGGCGTCTTCAACCGATGCGAATTCTCGTGCATGCCGTGCTCGCGCGCGGCCGCGCCCTTGGCGCAGTGCGAGCCGAGGTTGAGCGGCGAGTCGAACACGGGTTCCTGCCGCACCCAGACTCCGTTCTCGACGATCGCGTCGATCGCGCAGCCGACCGAGCAGTGCGTGCACACCGTGCGCTTGCTCTCGATTTTTTTCGCGTCGCTGTCTGCCGCCGCATCGGCCTTGCCGATGAAGTGGTAAGGCAGCTGACTGGCGAACGCCCCGGCCCCGGCAACGAGACCCGAACGCTTCAGAAACGCCCGCCGATCCATCGTCGGATGCGTGGCACCCGAGAGGCGGCGAAGTCGTGGACGCGCTGCACTGGAACCATCACGAGTCTTGGTCAGCAGCATGGTCCGGTCCTCCTCCTATGAATCTGTCGTTGAAACTACTGCGCTATGTTTTCCCGACGGCTTTCAGACTTTGGCCGTCTTGTAGTACGTCTGGACGTGAGCGGTGGCGGCATAACCACCATCCTCGGCGAGCGGTGCGCTGACATCCGCAGCAACCGCTCCGGCCGACAGCGAACGAACCGCAACCGCGGCCGCACCGGCGCCGCCGACACCAAGGGTCAGCAGGAAGCCACGTCGTTTCAGATTGGTGCTGCGGGAGGGATTCGTTGCGGGGACAGGCGCGTTGAGACCGGGTTCGTGCTTGAGCGAGCGCATATGCACCTCCGCAAAAGAAAAACTTCGTGACGTTGTAGTGACTGCTCGATCCGTTTACTGGTCCATGGCGAACGAGTCACGTTCAACCGCCATGAATGAATCCGTGAATTGTGCGACCCGCCGGTAATAATTAGCAAGGGGTTTCACGCATATTGCATTGCAGCAAACGCCGACCCACGGATCGATATTGCGCATGAAAAATTCGCGCTGAACGTCGAACGCGAAAGCGTTGGGCTGCCCCAGGCCGGTGATGAGAACCCGCATCGTTTCGAACACCGCCGCCAGGTGGTCTTCGAACACCGTCACGCCCGGCTGGCGCTCCAGTTTGAGTTGCGTCAGCGAGTCGCGGACCTGTACCAGGAAGGGTCCGCCCTTCGCCGCCTTGGTGTAGGCCGATCCGTGCAGACTGGCTTCGCTCTGGCCGACGCCGATGAACAGATCCTGATGCTCGGCCAGCGCCGCCTCCGGATCCATCACCGCACTTGCAGCAATCAGCGCCCGCCACGTTCGGGCGAGGGCGACCGCGGGCCCATCGGAGGCCAGCACAGGCAGTTCGGCCGAGCCGGCGATCGCGGCGAGCAGCGGAGCATCGGGTGCCGCTGCGTACAGCCGCGACAGCAGCGCGTAGAAATCCGCACGGGCCTGATCCTCGGGATCGATTGCTCGGGTAAACACCAACGGCGCTGATTCCATTCCGCGGGATTCCTCAGCGCGATGTACCCAGGTCCTTCTGCAGCTTGTCGATGACCCTGCAGTCCCCGCACATTTTCAGCCGGTCGAGCGCTCCCGGTTCCGCGAACATCGAATGGCCGGCCAGGCGCGACAGCATGTTGCCGATCATCTTGTCGGTGCCCAGCGGCTTGCCGCAGCGGGTGCAGTTGAAGATTACAGCTTCGTTGACGACCTGCGGCTGGTTCGCCTCCGGCGCGAGCGACAGCCGCGGCACTAGCGCGATCGCTTCCTCCGGACAGGTCACCGCACACAGTCCGCACTGCACGCACTTCGATTCGATGAAGCGCAACTGCGGAACTTCCGACTGCGGATGGTCGAGGATCGCACCCTCCGGGCACGCGCCGACGCAGGCCAGGCACAGGGTGCAGGCATCGCGGTCGACGTCGATCCGGCCGAAGGGCGCGCCCGCAGGAAGCACAATCTCGCGCACCGGTGTCGGCGCATGCGCGAGCAAGTGCTCGAGCGCCAAGAAGAGCGTCGTGCGCTTGTCGGCCGTCCAGCGGAACGCCGCCGGCACCCGCACCGCCAGCGCCGGCGTCAGCGCCCAGACCTGGTCCTCGAGCGCTTGGGTGTCGGGCGCGCGCAGCAGCCGCAGGTGCGGTCCCTGGTAGCCGAGCGCGCCGACGATCGTCTCGGCGAAGCCCATCTGCTCCGCCAGCGCCTCGGCATACTGCGGCGCCTCGGCACCGGTGGCGAGCACGGCGACGTCGCTGGCACCGTAGGCCAGCGCGCCCAGCCAGACGTCGATACCGGTTGCCGCCATGTGATGCACTTCGACCGGGATGACGCGCGCAGGCAGGCCCTTGCCGCGTCGACCGAGCCCTTCGATCAGTGCGCGGCCGTGCGGGTCGTGGAACAGCAGGCACGCATCGCGGCCGCCGCCCGCGGCATAGGTCGCAAGCAAAGTCCGGATGCGCGTGCCCAGATCCGGCACGCCGGGGTAGGCGTATGCCAGGGCTCCGGAGGGACACACCGTAGTGCACGCGCCGCAACCCATGCACAGATGCGGCTCGACGCGGATATGATCGCCGTCGGCCGCGATCGCCGCGGTCGAACAGACGTCGATGCACAAGTCGCAGCCCTTCTGCTGCGAGCGGCTGTGCGCGCAGATCGACGCCTTGTAGTTGAAGAATTTCGGCTTCTCGAACTCGCCGATCGCCAGCGCGATTTCCGCCACTGCTGCCGCCTGCGCGGCCGGATCGGCGCCGGGTCGCCAATAACCCTGCGGCGGCTGATGCATATGAAACGTCGGTTCGGCACCGAGATCGAGCACGAGGTCGAAGTGTTCGGTGCGTGCGCTGTCGCGCCGCTCGAAGTCGATTGCCTGCACGGCCCCGCAGGCGACGACACACTGGCGATGGTCGCGGCAACGATCGAGGTCGATCTGGTAGCTCCAGTCGATGGCGTGCTCGGGGCAAATCTTGATGCAGGCGTTGCAGCGCGTGCAAACGTCGAGATCGATCGGGTTTTGCTGCGTCCATCCGGCCTCGAATGCGCCCAGCCATCCGCGGAGCGTATCGAGCCGGCCGCTGTAGACCGGGAACTCGCGCTGCAGCGGCAGTTCGCTGCCGGCAGCGTCCCCGGTGATGAGCACCGTGACCGAAAGCTGGCCATGCAGCCGCTGTGCCCACGCCAGCGCCAGCCCGGCGGGACCGGTGATCAAGAGCTGCCCCTCCGACTTGAACGCGATGCGTGGCACCGGGTCCGACTCGGGCAGGGCCGCGGCCGCGATCAGCGCCGCAATCTTCGGCGTGGCGGCACCGGCTTCGGCCGACCAGCCAGCCGCTTCGCGCACGTTGACGAAGCGGATCGTCTGCGTCTTCCCGCCCTCCTCCGCGACGTCGCCGAACAGGCGCGCCTCCTGCGTACAGGCGACGATGACATCACCTGCGGCGCCGGCGACGAAGGCCGCGAGTTCCTTTTGGCACAACTGTCGATGCAGTGGCAGCGGCCCAGCGATTTCCAGCGCGCGCGCCAGTGCGACCGGGTCGAGCGGCATGGTGCCGTTGCAGTCGCACAACTGCAGCGTGCTGTCCTGAACACTCATGATTTATCGCCGCGATCGTCAGCCGTGTCTGCCTTCGGTGCGTCGAGGACCGGCGGGACCGCCGCGGCCGGCGCGTGCTCGATCGCCGCGGGCGCCCCCTCGCGGCGTGGCCGCGTCGACTTCGGGCGGGACGTCGACGACATGACCCTGCGCGTTCACCATGGTCTTCGGCGGATCGAAGATCGCGCGCGCCTGCACCAGGCGCTTCAGCACGTCGTCGGGGATGGGATCGGATTTGGTGTAGTCGCCGACGTAGATGTCGAGACCGTCCATCACGTTGAAGCGCGGATCGCGCAGCAACTGCTTCAGCGCCGCGCGCTTGAGCGCCTCCTCGACCTTGCCCTGCGGCTGGAAGAAGCCGGTGAAGTCGGACTCGGGCGTGAGCGAGTCGACCGGCGGCAGTTCCGCGGGCGCAGGCTGTGCCGCCGGAGCGGCAGCTGCCCCCGCCACCGAGCTCGGGACCTTCGGTTCGCCCCGGTCCGCTGGCGTCGCCGGTTGCGCGGCTGCCGATGGCGCCTGTTGCTCGCGCGTGGTCTCGAGCTTGCGGCGCGACCAGCGCGTCAGCGACAGGCGTTCCGGCGGCACGGTATTCGGGTCGGGCTTGGGCGTCATCGGCCGCTTTTCTCCGGGGTCCCGTCGGCGCGCTCGCGTTCATAGAGCTCGTTTCGGCGCGCTTTGCGCTTGGGTTCGGGTCGATAGTGCTCCGCCACGAACGGCTGCATCCACGCCAGGATCTCCGGCGGCAACGACACCGCATCGACCTGCTCGCCACCGTCGAGCAGGCGGCCGGCTTCGTTGTAGCTGACCGTGACCATGCGCGGGCGCAGCTTGAAATCATCGCCTTCCGCGCCGTCGGCTTCCGGTCCACGCCACATGACGAAGATCTTTGGTTCGGTCGAAGTGATATTGAGGAAATAGCCCTCGGCCTCCGAGCGATGCAGTTCCACCGCGTGGCCGGTGCAGCGCCAGCGCGTGCGTGTCGCATCCTCGAACTGCTTGTACGGCGGCGCTGGCGGGGCGTCGTCGGGTTCGACCGCGACGACGCGCCATTGTTCGCTTGCCCAGCGATTCGCCAGCGGCACCCGCTCGACCAACACTGCGACTGAAAACCGTGGTGCTGGCATGGACAATCGTTCCGGACCCGTGCGTGAATCGGCGGATGATACTCCACGAGGCCGTCTGCTAAGATTATTGGCTTAATAGTCATTTTAGTTGCCGATGGCCAAGGTAATTCCCCTGACCGATGCTCGCGCCGTGCAAGGCGGAAACGTTTCCGCCGCCGCTGCAGCACCGTCCGTGACGCCCACGGGCTTGCTCGCCGACACGCGGGCTCGCCTGCTGCGCGATTTGCGCATTTCCGTCACCGACCGTTGCAACTTCCGTTGCGTCTACTGCATGCCGAAAGACGTGTTCGGTCACGACTATCCGTTCCTGCCGCACGCCGAGCTGCTGAGCTTCGAGGAGATCACGCGGCTCGCGCACATCTTCAAATTGCACGGCATCGAGAAGATCCGGCTGACGGGCGGGGAGCCGCTGCTGCGCAAGAATATCGAGCGTCTGGTCGCAATGCTCAGCGGCCTCGGCGGTCTCGACCTGACGCTGACGACCAACGGCGCGGCGCTGGCCACCAAGGCGCGGGCGCTCAAGGACGCCGGACTCAACCGCGTCACGGTGAGCCTCGATGCCCTCGACGATACCGTGTTCCGGGCGATGAACGACGTCGACTTTCCGGTCGCCAAGGTGCTCGAAGGTATCGATGCCGCTGCCGCCGCGGGCCTCGCCCCGGTCAAGATCAACATGGTCGTCAAGCGCGGCATCAACGAGCAGGAGATCCTGCCAATGGCGCGCCACTTCAAGGGCAGCGGACACATCCTGCGTTTCATCGAGTACATGGACGTCGGCCACACCAACGGCTGGCGCATGGACGATGTCGTACCGTCGACCGAAGTCGTTCAAACGATCGGACGCCGATTCCCCCTGGTGCCGGCCGACGCGAACTACACGGGCGAGGTCGCCGAGCGCTGGCGCTATCTCGACGGCAGCGGCGAGATCGGCGTCATCTCGTCGGTGACGCAGGCGTTCTGCAGCGAATGCACGCGCGCGCGGCTCGCCACCGACGGGAAGCTCTACACCTGCCTGTTCGCGACGACAGGTTACGATCTGCGCGCGCTGTTGCGGGGTGGCAGTTCCGACGAACAGATCGGCAACTATCTGGCAGCGATCTGGTTGCAGCGCGCAGACCGCTATTCGGAGATCCGGTCGGAGAACACGGTGGCGCTGCCGAAGATCGAGATGAGTTACATCGGCGGCTAGGCGGCTGACGCGAATGCACCTCAAAGCCCTGATCGAATTCCTGAGCGGACTGGAACAGAACAACAACCGACCCTGGTTCGCCTGGAACAAGCCCGCGTACGACCTGCTGCGCGAGGAATTCGAAGCGCTGCTCACCGACGTCATCGCGCGCGTCGCGAAGTTCGACCGCGCGCTCGGCCCGGTCGATCCGAGAAAGGCGATGTTTCGCATCTATCGCGACACCCGCTTCTACAAGGACAAGACGCCGTACAAGACGCACTTCAGCGCGGCGATTCGCGACCGCGCCAAGCGCGGACTGGAACCGGGCTACTACTTCGAGATCGACCACCGCGGCGTGCTGCAGGTCGGCGGCGGCATCTATCGTCCCGACCCGGCGATACTGTTGCGGATCCGCCGCTACATCGCGAGCAAGCCCGGAAGCCTCACCACGCTGCTGCGCAACCCGCGCTTCTCGAAGACCTATGGCGGGCTGATGGAAGAGGATTCGCTGGTGCGGCCGCCCAAGGGCTTCAGCGCCGACACGCCGCATATCGACGCGATCAAGCTGCGCCACTACTTCGGCCTCACCGAGGCCAACCTGAAGAAGCGTCCGCCCAAGGATCTCGCGCGTGACCTGGCCGGCTATTTCGAGGACCTCTACCCGTTGATGGTGTGGTTGCGCAAGGCTGCGGCGGAAAAGTGAACGCGCCCAACACGCCCTATCGCCCGGTGCTCACCGACGCCGCGCGGCCTTCGACTTTCAACGTCGCCGCGATCGACGAAAACGGACAGACGCGCGACACGCCGATCGCCGGCGAGCACCCGCTGACGCTGTACGTCGACAAGCGCGAGATCCTGACACTGATGACCCTCGGCGCCGCGCCGGAAGCGCTGGCCATCGGCTATCTGCGCAACCAGCGCCTGCTCGATCGGCTCGAAGACATCGTGTCGGTGCAGGTCGATTGGGACGTGAATTCGGTCGTCATCAATACGCGCAGCGGGCTCAGGGACCTCGACGCGAAGCTCGGCAAGCGCACCAAGACCAGCGGCTGCGGCCAGGGCACGGTCTTCGGCGACCTGATGGCCGAGATCGACTCGGTGCGCCTGCCGGCCGATGCAGCGCTCACCCGCGCCACGCTGTATGCGCTGCTCGACCGCGTGCGCGTGCACGAGACGATCTACAAGCAGGCGGGCGCGGTGCACGGCTGCGCGCTCGCGACCAATGGCGACGGCGCGAGCGAGATCCTGTACTTCGTCGAGGATGTGGGCCGCCACAACGCGGTCGACGCGATTGCCGGAAAGATGTGGCTCGATCGCGTCGACGGCGGCGACAAGATCTTCTACACCACGGGCCGGCTTACTTCGGAGATGGTGATCAAGGCTGCGCAAATGGGCATACCGTTCCTGGTTTCGCGCTCGGGCCTCACGCAGATGGGCTTCGAGATCGCGCAGACCGTCGGCATCACCATGATCGGACGCGCCACGGGCAAGCATTTCCTGCTCTTCACCGGCGGCGAGCGCTTCCGCGCCGACGCCTGACGCGATGGGCGCGATGGGAACGGCGACCGACGGCACGCAGGCAGCGGCGGTCACCGGAGTCGTGCTCGCCGGCGGCCAGGGCCGGCGCATGGGAACGGTCGACAAGGGGTTGGTGCCGCTCGACGGCCAGCCGATGGTGCGTCACGTGCTGCAGCGCCTCGCGCCGCAGGTCGACGAGATCCTGATCAACGCCAATCAGCATGTGGACGATTACGCGGCGATGGGGTACCGCGTCGTCCCCGACGCCATCGGCGGCTTTGCGGGCCCGCTCGCCGGCCTGCATGTCGGCATGGCACAGGCGGCGCACGCGCTCGTGGTCACGGTTCCCTGCGATTCACCGTTTCTGCCACTGGACCTGGTGGCGCGTTTGCGCACTGCGCTCGATGTCCACAAGGCGGAGCTCGCGGTGGCGCGCACTTTCGATCAGCCGCATCCGGTGTTCGCGTTGGTGCGCACGCGCGTCCTGCCGCACCTGACGCGCTTCCTCGACGGCGGCGGGCGCAAGATCGACGCGTGGTACGCAACGCTGGCCACGGTCGAGGTCGCCTTCGACGATGAAGCCGATGCGTTTCGCAACATCAACACCGCCGACGAGTTGTCCGCGGCGGCCGCGGGCAGGCGCCCGCGTTGATCCGGCTCGGCGACCACACTCCGGGCCGCGACAACAACACGCCGTTGTTGCGACTGCTCGCCGCCACCGCGGTGATCGCGTTCCATTCCTGTGCGCTGACCGACCACTGGACCGACGATCCGCTCTATCGGCTGACGGGCGACACCAACCTCGGCGCGGTGGGGGTGAACTGCTTTTTCGTGCTGTCGGGATTCCTGGTAACCCAGAGCTGGCTGTTGCGCGCACGCCTGCCCGCATTTCTCGCGGCGCGGGTGTTGCGCATCTATCCGGCGCTGATCGCCGCCGTCGCGGTGTCCATCCTGCTTGCCGGCGTGTCGAGCGCGGTGCCCTGGGGAGCGTTCCTGACCGATCCGATGACGGTCACGTTCGCGCGGCACAATGCGCTCGGCTGGCGCGTCGAATACTTCCTCCCCGGCGCGTTCAAGTCCAATCCCTTTCCGAACGCGGTCAATGGCTCGCTGTGGACCATGCCGGTGGAACTGCGGCTGTACGTAGGCGTCGCGATATTGGGCGCCTGTGGCGTGCTCGCGCGCCGTCGCGTCTGGGCCGTCACCTTTGCCGTGTTGCTGGTCGTGTTCATGGTGAAGCCGGGGTGGCTGCCGCTGCCGACGCGGGACAAGGCCGTGTTCGACCTCGCGTTGCTGTTCGCGCTCGGCTCGCTCGCGTACGCGTGGAGGGAGCGCATCCGCATTGTCGCTTGTCGCCGTGGCCATCGGGATGCTGCTCTACGTCTGGAATCCGGGCGGCGTGGTACGCGGCCACTGGCTCGACGTGCTCACTGCGTACTCGGTGCTCGTCCTTGCCTATCATCCGCGCGCGCAGGCGCCGAGCTTCAACCGCGGCGGAGACTATTCCTACGGACTGTACGTGTACGCGTTCCCGGTGCAGCAACTCATCGTGCACCTGGTTCCCGGCCTCACGACCATCGAGCTGCTGATCCCCGCGTTCGCGGCGACGCTGGCGCTGGCGGCGATTTCGTGGCACTTCCTCGAACGACCCATTCTTGGACTAAAATCGCGCTTCCACTGAGGCAATCATGACGCAGCCCAAGACCCTGCGCGAAGCATCGTGCGCCGACGACTACGACCCGAACTCGATGCCGGTGGCCAAGGCGCGCGAGCTGATTCGCAGCTTTCTCGCACCGGTCACTGCGATCGAGCGGCTCCACATCCGCAGCGCGCTCGGGCGCGTGCTCGCGTCGGACCTGGTCTCGCCGCTCACCGTCCCCGGGCACGACAACTCGGCGATGGACGGCTATGCGGTGCGTTTCGCCGACCTGAACGCGCAAGGCGAAACCACGCTGCGGCGCGTCGGCGAGTCGTTCGCCGGCAAGCCATGGACGGGCGCCATCGGCGCGGGTGAGTGCGTGCGCATCTTCACCGGCGGCGTGATGCCGCAAGGCGCCGACTCGGTCGTGATGCAGGAGCGCGCGAGCGAGACCGCGGGACAGGTGAGGGTCGCCTCGGGCGCATTGACGAAGGCCGGCCAGAATCGGCGCTTTGCCGGGGAGGACCTGAAGGCCGGACAGGTGGTGTTTCGTGCCGGGCAACGGCTTCACCCGGCCGAGATCGGGATGATGGCTTCGCTCGGCATCGGCGAGGTCGGCGTCTATCGCAAACTGCGCGTGGCATTCTTTTCGACCGGAGACGAACTGAAGTCGATCGGCACGCCGCTCGCGGCCGGTGAGATCTACGACAGCAATCGCTACACGCTCCACGGCATGCTCACGCGGCTGGGCTGCGACGTCGTCGACATGGGCGTGGTCGCGGACGCGCCGGCCGAACTCGAGCGCGCCTTCGCCACGGCAGGACAGAGCGCCGACGTCGTCATCACCTCCGGCGGCGTGTCAGTGGGCGAAGCGGACTACGTGAAGCAGCTGCTCGACAAGCTGGGTGAGGTGCTGTTCTGGAAGATCGCGATGAAGCCGGGGCGACCGCTGGCGTACGGCAAGCTCGGCAACGCGCATTTCTTCGGGCTTCCGGGCAACCCCGTCGTCGGTCATGGTGACCTTTTACCAGTTCGTGCGCGACGCGCTGCTGATCATGCAGGGCCAGCGCGAAGTGGCGCCGTTGCCGACGTTCAAGGTGCCGCTGTCCGCGCCGATCCGCAAAGTGCCGGGACGCACCGAATTCCAGCGCGGCATCCTGACCCCTGACAGCAGTGGACGCTTTACCGTGCGCACGACCGGCGATCAGGGCTCGGGCATCCTGTCGTCGATGTCGCAGGCGAACTGCTTCATCGTGCTCGACAGCTCCACCGGCGACGTCGCCGCTGGCACCGAGGTCGACGTGCAGTTGCTCGAGGGCTTGATCTAGCCCTGACTAGTAGTATCGGCCACCGGCGCCGCGCTCGATCGCGCGCATCCGGGATTCGAGTTCGAATACATCTCGCGACTGCGCGAGATACGCCTCGTTGGCGCGCTGGCGCTGGCGCCAGAACCACGCGTCGAGCCGGTCCAGCAAACTGTGCGTCGTCGCCTTCGCGTGCGCGGTGTCGGATGCAGCGCTCGCGTCATATTCAGTGCGCGTGGTCGGCATCATCACATCGCCGAGCAGCGTGGCCCCGCGATGCAGGGCAAAGAGCGGATATTCCTGGTTGGCCATTGCAGACTCCTTTCGGTCGGGTAGACTTCGGCATTCCGTGACGCGCGCTCTTGGCGCAACGCATGATGAGAAGATAAGAGTGAGGGCCCTGCTTTTCCAATCGTAGTTTTCGATCGATGACATAACGCATTCCATCACTCGATAAATGACTGATGCAATGCGGTATTTCGGGTGGGTTACCCGCTATGCCAACCGTCAAGCATCTGCTCGACCGCAACCGCGCCTGGTCGGCGACAGTCCGCGCACGAAATCCGGAGTTCTTTTCCGAGCTCGCCGCCCAGCAGGCACCGCGTTACCTATGGATCGGCTGCTCGGACAGCCGCGTTCCCGCGAACGAAATCGTCGACCTGCCGCCCGGCGGCGTCTTCGTTCACCGCAATGTCGCCAACGTCGTCGTCCACACCGACCTGAATTGCCTCTCGGTGCTGCAATTCGCGGTCGATGTGCTCAAGGTCGAGCAGGTGCTCGTCGTCGGCCACTACGGTTGCGGCGGCGTGCACGCCGCGTACCAGGCCAGGCCGCTCGGGCTGATCGACAACTGGCTGCGGCACGTGCAGGACGTCGCCGGCAAGCACGCTGCGCTGCTGGACAGCCTGCCCGACAACGGCATGCGCGAGCACAGGTTGTGCGCGCTCAACGTGGTGGAACAGGTGGTGCACGTGGCGCGCACGACGATCGTGCAGGACGCGTGGCGGCGCGGGCAGCCGCTGTCGCTGCACGCCTGGATCTACCAGCTGACCGACGGGCTGATCACCGACCTCGGGCTGCAGGCGGAGGACCAGGCGTCGCTGGATGCGGGGTACGCCGCGGCGATCTCTCTTCTGAGCCGTCCCTAACGCCGTCCCGCCGAGACCACTCCCGAAACGTCGCGCACCAGCAGCAGTGCGCGCTTCAGCTGTTCGAGGTCGGGCACCTCGAGCGTGAATGACATCCGCGCCTGAAGGTTGCGCGAGAGCGTATTGACGGCGGTAACGTTGATCTTCTCGCGCGAGAAGACTTCGGAAACGTCGCGCAACAGGCCCTGCCGGTCCATCGCCTCGACGATCACGTCGACCGGAAACACTTCCTCGCGCCGCGCGCCCCAATCCGCGGTGATCAGCCGTTCGGGCTGTTTTTCGCGCATGCGTGCAACGTTGCTGCAGCTCTGGCGATGGATCGAGATGCCCTTGCCGCGCGTGACGAAACCGACGATCAGATCGGGTGGGGCGGGCTTGCAGCAGCGGGCGAGCCCGGTCATCAGGCGATCGACCCCTACGATCAGGATGCCGCTGCCCGAACCGGCGGCCTTGCTCTGCTTCGCCAGCACCGGGACGTCCTCGACCGCCGGCGCGGCGTCGGGCCTGGCGAGCGCCTGGATCGCAGCCTGCACCTGCCGCGTGTTGATCTCCGTGCGTGCCACCGCCGCGAAAAAATCGTCGAGCTTGGCAAAGCCCGCCGCGTGCGCCACCGCCTCGAGGTTGAGCGCGGTCATGCCGGCGCGCGCGAGCTCGCGCTCGACGGCGGTGCGCCCCTGCGCGATCGTCGTCTGCAGCTGCTGCGCCTTGAACCACTGCCGCACCTTGGTCCGCGCGTGCCGGCTGTGCACATAGCCCAGGTCCGGATTGAGCCAGTCGCGGCTGGGACCGACACTCGGACCATCCTTGACCGCGATGATCTCGACCCGCTGCCCGCTTTGCAGCGAGTAGTTGAGAGGCACCATCGCGCCGTCGACGCGCGCACCCCGGCAGCGGTGGCCAAGTCCAGTGTGCACCGAGTATGCGAAGTCGACCGGCGTCGCACCGCGCGGCAGGTCGATCACGCGTCCCTGCGGCGTGAGCACGTAGATCGTCTCGGTGAACAGGCTCGACTTGAACTGCTGCAGCCACTCGCCCGCGTCCGCGACGGCATCCTTCCAGTCGAGCACTTGCCGCAACCACGCGATCTTCTCCTCGTAACCGGGATCGCGCCGGCCCGCGCCGGCGCCCTCCTTGTACCGCCAGTGCGCGGCGACGCCGTACTCGGAATGCCGGTGCATGTCGTGCGTGCGAATCTGCACCTCGAGGGGCTTGTTCTCGGGTCCGCTGACGGCAGTGTGGAGCGAGCGATAGTCGTTCGCCTTGGGCTTGGCGATGTAGTCGTCGAACTCCCTGGCCAGCGGCGTCCACAGGTTATGCACGACACCGAGCGCGGCGTAGCAGTCCTTGACCTCGTCGACCAGGATGCGCACGGCACGGATGTCGTAGACCGAGTCGATGCCGGTCTGCTTGCGCCGCATCTTGTTCCAGATGCTGTAGATGTGCTTCGGCCGGCCGCTGACCTCTGCCTTGACTCCGGCCGCGGCGAGCTCGCGCTTGAGCGTCGCCTTGACGTCCTCGATGTAGTGCTGGCGGTCCTGCCGGCGCTCGTCGAGCAGCTTCGCGATCTGCTTGTACGTCTCCGGTTCGAGCGCGCGCAGCGCGAGGTCCTCCAGCTCCCATTTGAGCTGCCAGACGCCGAGGCGGTTGGCAAGCGGCGCGAACAGGTCCTGCGTTTCGCGCGCCGCCTGTGCGCGTGCGTCAGGGTCGCCTGTGACCAGGAAGCGCAGTGCCTGCGTGCGTTCGGCCAGCTTGATCAGGACGACGCGGATGTCACCGACCATCGCCAGCAGCATCTTGCGCAGGTTCTCCGCCTGAGCGTCGCGCGCGTCCTTGTCGATGCCCCCGGACGTGGCGCGGATCGCGCCCATGCGCGCGACGCCGACCACGAGGTCGGCGACCTCCTGACCGAAACGTGCCTTGAGCGCCTCGGCGTCGAAGCCGGGGCAATGCGGCACGCCGTGCAGCACCGCTGCCCGCACGGAGATCGCGTCGAGCTTCAAGCCGGCAACGATCGCGGCGGTGCCAAGCGCACGATCGAGCCATGGTTCGCCGTCGCCCGTGCACAGGTCGCCGTAGCGCTCGCGTGCATGCGTGACGGCATCCGCGATCGCGGTGCGTTCGTCGGGTGCGTAGGAAGCGCCGGCTTGTTCGAGCCACACGGCGAGCGCTTCCGGCGCAGCGGTGACCGGAGCGGAATGCAGAGCGGTGACCATGCGATCGTGGTCCGAATGAATTCGGACCTATAAGACCTGGTTCTGTCGTAGGCGCGAATTCATTCGCGCGCAGTCGTTCACGCCGCTGCCTTCGCGACGACCTCGGCAATGCCCTTGGCGCAGCGGTCGGCGACCTCGGCGTCGCGGGCTTCGACCATGACGCGCAGCACCGACTCGGTGCCCGACGGACGCAGCAGCACCCGTCCGGAACCGTCGAGCACCGCGACCGCTTCGCGCTGGGCGCGCTGGATGGCGTCGCTCGCGCCCCATTCGAAGTCCACGGCGAATGGGGACGTTGATCAGTCGCTGCGGAAACAGCGGCGCATCACCCGTCACCGCGGCGAGCGTCGTGCCCTGCTCGCACAGCGCGCGCAGCACGGCGAGCGCTGCGACGATGGCGTCGCCGGTCGTGTGCTTGTCCAGGCAGATGATGTGGCCCGAATTCTCGCCGCCGAGTATCCATTTCTTCTGCTGCATCAGTTCCAGGACGTAGCGGTCGCCCACTGGTGCGCGCGCGAACTCGATGCCGCGACGCGTGAGCGCCTGCTCGAAGCCGAGATTGCTCATCAGCGTGCCGACGATGCCTCCCGCCATCGCCCCGCGCCGCCAGTAGTCGAGCGCGATCACGTACAGCAGCTGGTCGCCGTCGTACGCGTGGCCCTCGGCGTCGACCATCACCAGCCGGTCGCCGTCGCCGTCCAGCGCGATGCCAAGGTCCGCGCGATGCTCCAGCACGGCCGCCTGCAGGAAGCGCGGATGCGTCGCGCCTACCGTGGCGTTGATGTTGATCCCGTCGGGCTCGTTGCCGACCGCGATCACTTCGGCGCCGAGTTCGTGGAACACCGGCGGCGCGACGTGGTACGCGGCGCCGTGCGCACAGTCGACGACGATCTTCAGACCCTTCAGGTCGAGCTCGTTGGGAAAGGTGCTCTTGCAGAATTCGATATAGCGGCCGGCGGCGTCGTTGACGCGGAACGCCTTGCCCAGGTCCTTCGCCGGCGCGCAGGTGATCGGCTCGTCCATCGCGCGCTCGATCGCCTGCTCGACCGCGTCTGGCAGCTTGGTGCCCGAGGCCGAGAAGAACTTGATGCCGTTGTCCTCGAACGGATTGTGCGACGCGCTGATGACGATGCCCGCCGACAAGCGCAGCGCGCGCGTCAGGTATGCCACGGCAGGCGTCGGCAACGGCCCCGACAGATAGACGTCGACCCCCGCCGCCGACAAGCCCGACTCCAGCGCCGCCTCCATCAGGTAGCCGGAAATCCGCGTGTCCTTGCCGATTAGCACCGCCGGCGTTTCGCCCGGCCGGTCCGCCGACTGCGCTGCGAGCACGCGCCCGGCAGCATGGCCGAGACGCAGGATCAGTTCCGGCGTAATCGGCGGCTCGCCGACGCGCCCGCGCACGCCGTCGGTGCCAAAATATTTTTTGCTCAAATCGCCCGCCATATTTTCAATGCATCGATGGTCTCGCGCACATCGTGCACACGCACGATCGCCGCGCCTCGCGCCACGGCAGCCAGCGCTGCGGCAATGCTGCCCGCCATGCGCTCACCGACATCGCGTCCCGTCAACGCACCGATCGTCGATTTGCGTGACAGTCCCGCAAGCACCGGATAACCCAATGCGACAATCTCCGGGAACCGGCGCAACAGTTCGAGATTATGTTCCACTGTCTTGCCGAAGCCAAAGCCCGGATCGACCACCATGCGCTCGCGCGCGATGCCGACAGCAAGGCAGGCCGTCACGCGCGCACGCAGAAATGCGATGACGTTGACTACAACATCATCATAGATGGCGACTTGCTGCATGGTCGCCGGCTCGCCGCGCATGTGCATCAGGCAAACCGCGACCGGCGTTGCGCTGTCGGCGACGACCTGTAACGCACCGGGGGCCTGCAGTGCGCTTACGTCGTTGATCATGCTTGCGCCAGCGTCAACCGCGGCGCGCATGACGGCTGGCTTTCGCGTGTCCACCGAGATCGGCACGCCGCGCTCATCGCACTCCGAGCGCAACTGTTCCACCAGCGGCAGGACGCGATCGAGCTCCTGCGGCTCAGATACCGGTCCCGCGCCGGGGCGGGTCGACTCGCCGCCAAGGTCGATGATGTCGGCACCTTCGGCGAGCAGCGTGCGCGCGTGCGCAAGCGCTGCAGGGAGCGTGGCGCGGCGGCCGGCGTCGGCGAAGGAATCCGGCGTGACGTTGACGATGCCCATGACCCTCGGGCGGTCCAGTGCGAGCCGGTGGCGGCCGCAAATCAGCGTGGGGATGGGCGGTGGCATGGTAGTGGGATCGCGCGGGCGACCATTCTTGCAGCACACAACAATTGGGGCACCCGCAGGCGCCCCAATCGTGTCGGTACGTACCGCGCGCGAGCCGCGCTCGCCGACCGGCTCAGGCGGGGTTGATCGTCGGCGACGGCGCCGCGTCGGGACCCGCTCCCGGTCCGTAAGTCGTGCCGGGCGCCGTGCCGGGCTGCACCTTGGGTGCGCGCGGCGGACGGCCCTGCATGATGTCCTCGACCTGCTCGCTGTCGAGCGTTTCCCACTCGAGCAGCGTCTTGGCCATCATTTCGACCTTGTCGCGATTTTCCTCGATCAGCTTGCGCGCGAGCGCGTACTGCTCGTCGATGATGCGGCGGATCTCGAGATCGACCTTCTGCATCGTCGCCTCGGAGACGTTCTTCTGCGTCGCGATCGAACGGCCGAGGAAGACCTCGCCTTCGTTCTCGGCGTACACCATCGGCCCGAGGATGTCGGACATGCCGTAGCGCGTGACCATATCGCGCGCCATCTGCGTCGCGCGCTCGAAGTCGTTGCCCGCGCCCGTGGTCATCTGGTGCATGAAGATCTCCTCGGCGATGCGGCCCCCGAAAAGCACGGCGATGCGCTGCAACAGGTAGTCGCGATCGTACGAGTAACGGTCCTGCTCGGGCAGCTGCATGGTCACGCCCAGCGCGCGCCCGCGCGGAATGATCGTCACCTTGTGCACTGGGTCGGACTTGGGCAGCAGCTTGGCCACCACCGTGTGTCCCGACTCGTGATACGCGGTGTTCGTGCGCTCTTCCTCCGACATGACCATCGATTTGCGCTCGGCGCCCATCATGATCTTGTCCTTGGCCATCTCGAAGTCGTGCATGTCGACCAGGCGCTTGCTCCTGCGCGCGGCGAACAGTGCGGCTTCGTTGACGAGGTTGGCCAAGTCCGCGCCGGAGAAGCCGGGCGTGCCGCGGGCGATGACTTCGGCCTTGACGTCCGGCGCGAGCGGCACCTTGCGCATGTGCACCAGCAGGATCTGCTCGCGGCCGCGGATGTCGGGCAACGGCACGACCACCTGGCGGTCGAAGCGGCCCGGGCGCATCAGCGCCGGATCGAGCACGTCCGGGCGGTTGGTCGCCGCGATGACGATGACGCCCGAGTTGCCCTCGAAGCCGTCCATCTCGACCAGCAACTGGTTCAGGGTCTGCTCGCGCTCGTCGTTGCCGCCGCCGAGGCCGGCACCGCGCTGGCGGCCGACCGCGTCGATTTCGTCGATGAACACGATGCACGGGGCGTTCTTCTTCGCCTGCTCGAACATGTCGCGCACGCGCGCGGCACCGACGCCGACGAACATCTCGACGAAGTCCGAACCGGAGATCGAGAAGAACGGCACCTTGGCCTCGCCGGCGATAGCCTTGGCCAGCAGCGTCTTGCCGGTGCCGGGGTTGCCGACCATCAGCACGCCGCGCGGAATGCGCCCGCCCAGCTTTTGGAACTTGGACGGGTCGCGCAGGAACTCGACCAGCTCGCCGACTTCTTCCTTGGCCTCGTCGCATCCGGCGACGTCGGCGAAGGTGATCGTGTTGTTGGCTTCGTCGAGCATGCGCGCCTTGCTCTTGCCGAACGAAAACGCGCCGCCACGGCCGCCACCCTGCATCTGGCGCATGAAGAATATCCATACGCCGATCAGCAGCAGCATCGGGAACCACGAGATGAACACCTGCGCGAGGAAGCTCTGCTCTTCCTCCGGCTTGGCCTGGACCTTGACGCCGTCCTTGATCAGGTCCCCGACCATCCACAGGTCGCCGGGGCTGTAGGTCATGTTGTTCTTCTTGTCGGTGCCGACCCACTTGATGGTGCGGCCCTCGATGGTCGCCGACTCGACCTTGCCCTGGCGGGCCTGGTCCATGAATTCGGAATAGGACACGGCTTCGCGCGTGGTCTGGCGCGCGTCGAACTGCTTGACGACCGTGAGTACCACCAGGCCGATGACGAGCCAGATGCCGATGTTCTTAACCAGATTATTCAACGTGTTTCCTCAGTGACCCCAGACTTTGGCCGCGAACTTTCCATTCTATGCCTTGTTGCCACCCTGCGCCATGGCGCCCCTGTCGCTAGCGGACGACAAGGCCCTTCCCCACTAGAAACACCTCGCGGCTGCGGTCCCGCGACGCCTTGGGTTTGCGGGCATAAACCTTGTCGAAACGACCCTGCATGGTGCGTTGAAACTCGCGAAAACCTGCACCCTGGAATGCCTTGACCACCAAATCGCCTCCGGGTTTCAACCATCGATCCGCGAAGTCCAGCGCGAGCTCGCCCAAAAGCACGCTTCGCGCCTGATCGGCGGACTCGACCCCACTAAGGTTGGGGGCGAGGTCCGACACTACAAGGTCCACCTTGCGGCCGCCGAGCGCTGCGGTGAGTTGCGCGATCCCTTCGTCCTCGCGGAAATCCGCCTGGAGGAACGTCACGCCGGCCAATCC
This sequence comes from uncultured beta proteobacterium, assembly GCA_963821485.1. Lineage (GTDB taxonomy): Bacteria > Pseudomonadota > Gammaproteobacteria > Burkholderiales > Casimicrobiaceae > PALSA-1003. Next base: position 138,985 of record CAWGEB010000006.1, on the reverse strand, counting down.
GTCCATCGGCAGCAGGTCGATGGCGACGATCCTCGCGGCCGGCCCGAGCTTCTCGCGCAGCACCTGGCACCAGCTGCCCGGCGCGGCGCCGAGATCGACCACGGTCATTCCGGGACGGAACAGCCGATCCTTTTCCGCAAGCTCGAGCAGCTTGAAGGCAGCGCGAGACCGATAACCCAGGCGCTGCGCTTCGGTGACGTAATGATCGTGGACGTGGTCGTTCATCCACCCCTTGTTGAAGCGGTGCTTCTTTCCGGCCGGGTTGAGCGTCTTCTTGCGAACGGGCATGGGACCGCGAAGCCTAGCGCTGCTGATCGAGCGGACTGACAACGGCGCGGCCGCCGCGGTTGAGCACGTGGGTGTAGATCATGGTGGTGCTGACGTCGCTGTGTCCCAGGCGCGGCCTCCTACTTCCACTACCTCGAATAATATGTACCGCGCGTCGGCCGCCAGCGTCGACTCGCAATTCCCCGTCGATCCCCGCGCAGATACGCGCGGGGCCCCTCGCCGGGTGGCTCGCGCCGCTCCTGAACAGTACGGATATCGTAGCCGGATTCGAGCAGGTGTGTCGCGAAGGAGTGACGCAGCGTGTGCGGCGTGGCGGGCTTGACGAGCCCCGCGTCGCGCACGGCCTGGCGCATGGCGCGCTGGAAAGCCTGGTCCGAGAGGTGGTGCCGCCGGACGACGCCGCAGCGCGGGTCGCGCGAACGGTCGTCTGCGGGAAAAATGTATTGCCACGGCCATTCCCCCGCTGCGCGCGGAAGCATCGTCACGCGGTCTTTCATGCCCTTGCCATCGCGGACCAGGATCTCGCCCCGGGCGAAATCGACGTCCTTCACGCGCAGGCGCAGGCATTCCATCACGCGCATGCCCGAGCCGTAGAGAAGGCGCCCGACCAGCGCGTGCACACCTCGCAGTTGCGCGAGCACGCCCGCGACCTCGTCACGCGTCAGCACAACTGGCAGCCGCGCCGGCACCCTCGCCTTGTCGACATGATCCAGCCAGGGCAGCTCGACACCCAGCACCTCCTTGTAGAGAAAGAGCAACGCGCTCTTCGCCTGGTTTTGCGTCGATGCGAAAACGCGCCGTGCAACCGCGAGATCGGTGAGAAATGCCTCGACCTCCGCTGGGCCGAGCCAGCCGGGATGGCGCTTGCCGTGGAACAGGATGAAGCGTTTAATCCACTCCACGTAGGCTTGCTCGGTGCGGATGCTGTAGTGCTTGAGACGGACCTTGTCCCGAATGCGATCAAGCAGCCGTGGGGAATCTGGAGACTCCATTGACGTATCCGGTGCGCGACGTATTAGGCGCCACTATTGGGGACGACGCACTTGATTCTGGGCGAGTTTTTGCCCTCCGGAAATACGACGGATGGATGAGTGACGGTTTATTTCCCGTCACGTTTAGGACAGATATTTCTCGTTAGGCGTCTCAGTGAAACTCGCCCAGCACTCCATCAGAGTCGTCGATCCACAAGGCCACGATGCTTTGTCTTTGCTTCGTGAAGCTGCAATTGAAGCCCGCGTCCTCTATCCCGAGCTTCACTCGGAAGATGCACCATGGCCAAGCAATCCGACGACCCCGCCAGGTGGAACGTACATCATTGCCTACGAGCCTGAAAGGCCAGTAGCGTGCGGCGCATTGCGCCCAATTGATACCGTCGCTGTCGAAGTACGGCGAATGTACGTTCTGAAGAGCGCACGCCGCTCAGGCGTGGCTCGAAAGATACTTGTGGCTTTGGAAGCCTCGGCGGCCCAGATGGGGTACAACGTCATGCGCCTTGAAACCGGCAATCGCCAGCACCCAGCAATGGCTTTGTACGAGTCCTTTGGCTTCGAAAGAATCGCACCGTTCGGCGAGTATGTGAACGACCCTACGAGCATCTGCTATGAAAAACACATTACGCGGCACGCAGACGCCTAACCCTTCCATCGAGGGGACAGCTTCCGGCCTGCGGCCTCCAACTGCCCCTCATGTCAAACGTTAGGCGTTGCTTGTGTCGGGCACTGAATCCTCAGTCGGGTTGATTTCAGACACTCACGGTCTACTTCGGCCCGAGGCGTTAGCTACCCTTACTGGCGCCGATTTCATTATCCATGCGGGTGACATCGGTGACGTGAACATCCTCGGGCGACTCTCCGCGATTGCCCCCGTGACAGCAGTCCGCGGCAACAACGACAAAGGCGCATGGGCATCACACATTCCCGAGACAGAAGTACTTCAGGTCGGTGCCGCGATCATCTACGTGATTCATGATGTCGGCACGCTCGACCTTGATCCAGCCGCAGCCGGTTTCCACGCAGTCATCGCTGGGCATTCTCATCACCCAAGCATTGAGTTGCGGGAAGGGGTTCTATTTATCAACCCGGGCAGTGCCGGCCCTCGTCGCTTCAAGTTGCCGGTATCGGTAGGGTGGCTTACAGTTTCGGGCACATCAATCAAGCCTCGCCTCGTCGAGTTGACCGTTGGCAGCAACGCCTAACCTCTCGCTCAACCCGGACGCCCCTCGGCGGCGCTGCGCGCCGTCCTTCGGGTCGCCGGTTAGCTTCATTCGTTAGGCGTCACGACCGAGCCACGGCGCGCCTCACGCGCCAAGGGCCCCTGTTAGAAGGAGAGACATGCTCGAAGGTTCATGCCACTGCGGTGCCGTACGTTTGACTTTGCCTTATCCACCGGAGGTTGCTACCGACTGCAACTGTTCGCTCTGCCGCCGTATCGGCGGTCCTACGGTGTACTACGAGTTCGGAACGGTCAAGATCGAAGGCCATCCCGAATGCACCTCGGAGTACATATGGGGCGACAGGACACTCCGGACAATTCGCTGCAAAACGTGCGGCTGCGTCACACATTGGGAACCGCTGAACCCAACGCCAGGCGCCAAGCACGGAGTCAAACTCGGAAACTTCGACCTGCGCTTGATTGCTTCGGTCCGAGTCCGCCACTTCGACGGAGCCGACACTTGGAAATTCATCGACTGAGCACCGCTTGGGCAGCGACGCCTAACCCGTCGCTCAACCCGGACGCCCGCCGGCGGGCATTCAGCCCGCCAGCGGTCGCCGGTTAGCTTGTTTCGTTGGGCGTCAAGACAGTGCGCCGTACACTTCGACCTAGCGCCTATACAACGACGATCCAATTCGCTGGTTGGCGGAGCCGTGCCTTTCGGGTGTAGTCTGGCAATCGAGCCCACGATGACCGAGCAATACGCACGTCAACGCCGATGCTGTTTTACCTCGTGATTACTGCAATAGGATCCAATGAACGGGCGCAACACCGTACGTACACGACGCGTGCCGAGTCTCAGCATTGCGCACTCGTCGTTGCCCGACGCAGATAAGGTTGTTCGGTGAACGCTGGCCGCAGAACTGCGTTGGGCGCGCTGCTCACCGTTGCGGCGACGCCCATCCTCGCCGCGGCGCAGGCGACAAGGCGCCGCGTCGCCTGGTTCGGCGCCGGACGCGCCGACACGGCTTCTCCGTTCCTTACGGCGTTTCGGGCCGGGATGCGCGACTCGGGATGGATCGAAGATCAGAATCTCGCGCTCAGCGTGTTCCTCACCGATGGGTCGCCCGAAGACGCCGAGCGTCTTGCGCGCCAGATGCTGGCGACCAATCCAGAAATTATTGTCGTGTTCGGTCGCGATGTGAATGCCGTGCACCGCGCCAAGCCGTCCGGCCCTGTGGTTTTCGCTTTCAGTGGCAATCCCGTCGACGCGGGATTCGTCCAAAGTTTTGCCCACCCCGGCGGCAATTTCACCGGTATAAGCTTGATGTCGCTCGATCTCAGCGGAAAGCGCATCGAGTTGCTGAGAGAGATCGTACCGCAGATCCGGCGCCTCGCGGTGCTGGCGAGGCCGGAGCACGCAGGCGAGCATCGTGAGCGGGCAGTGTCCGAAGAGGTCGTCGCCAAGCTGGGCATGACGATGGCCTACGTTCCCATCCAAGCGGCCAGCGAACTTGACGACGCATTTCAGGCAATCGCAAGACAGAAATGCGACGCGCTGGTCACGTTTCCCGACGGCGTAATGGTCGCGAACAGCGGCCGCATCGCCAAATTCGCGGTGAACGCAAAGCTACCGACCGTGTCCGGCTGGGCCTCGTTCGCCGACAACGGATTCCTGCTCACCTATGGCCCGAATCTCGCGGATACCTACCGCGGGCTCGCGCGCCATGTGGACCGCATCCTGCGCGGCGCCAAGCCCAGCGACCTGCCGGTCGAGTTGCCTCGTACCGTGGAACTGGTCCTCAACGCGCGCACGGCACGTGCGCTTGGAGTCACGATTCCGCAGTCCGCGCTGCTGCGCGCGGACCGGATCGTCGAATGAACTGTTTCGCTGGCGATCAGACGCTGGCCCCGCAATGGAATGGAGTGTCCGCTTCCTGGCCGAATTCAGATCGTCGACAGGACCTAAGAGATTGACGCCCAACCCTGCGCTCAACCGGACGGGCCGGTACACGGCTTCTCGTTGGCCAACATCGGCGCGGCCCGCCGGTCAGCTTGGTTCGTTAGGCCGCAGGTCGGCGCTTGACATACCATATGTGGCATATACATAATGTGATATGTGGCGCATCGAGGAACATCGTCGCGTTGACAAACAATGCACAGTCGCACCCCAAGAGATCTTGAAACGGTATGAAAAGTGGAAAGACATCGCCACGATTTCGGGACCTCTCGGATTGCGGCAGATTGCCGGTTTTAACGATGAAGCGCTCTCGGGCAAGTGGAAGGGCTATCGCTCCTCCCGTCTTGGGTTGCAGTACCGCGTCATTTATCGCGTCGTTGCCGAAGAGTTGCTCGTTCAAGTTGAATCACTTACCGCACATGACTATCGGAGACCCTGAATGAGCCAGTTTCGTCCTGCCAAGCGGCGCGCCGAGGTTTCGATTGGTGAATCCGTGCGCATCATGCGTGAGTTGCAAGGCTTCAGCCAAAACGAGTTGGCGCGACTGAGCGGCATTCCGCAAGCAACGCTTTCGGCTATCGAAAACGATCGTGTTCGGTTGGGTGTTGAGCGTGCCAAAGTTCTTGCTCGGGCATTGCGTTGCCATCCGGCAGTTCTTGTTTTTCCAAACTGGGAGTTACCGGTTGAAACTGCGGCCTAACCTGTCGCTCAACCCGGACGCCAGCCGGCGGGGCTTCGCCCGCGCCGTGGTCGCCGGTTACCTTACACGTTAGGCCGCACAACTAGCATCGCCTCAGAGTGAAATCTATGAGCACCGAAACTGAAGCACTAGAACAGTTTTTCGCCGCTATCAATCGCAATGACATGCGGGCCATAACTAAGGATTTTGATCCGCAGATTGTGCGCATTGAACCCGAGGGCTTTCCAACAGCTGGCACCTATCGGGGCATCGCGGAAGTGCAAGAGCACGTCACGAAAGGACGCGGGAGTTGGGCCGAAGGAACCTGCGATCCCGAGAAGTTTTTGGTAAACGGCGACAAAATTGTCGTGTACCTTCACGCATGGGTGCGCTTAAAGGACTCAACTGACTGGGTTGGTGGACGATTTGCCGATGGTTTCGTGTTTCGCAAAGGCAAAATCACCCAATATCTCTCCTTTGGGGAGCGGGTGGACGCCCTCAAGTGGGCCGGTATTGAAGATCAAGAGGTGCTTTGAGATCGCCACAGCGAGCGGCAGTAAGTCTGCAGGCGCGGCCTAACCACGCGGTCAACACGGACGCGCCGGTACAGGACTTCCTTCTTGTCGCCGCTGGCGGCGGCGCGTCGGTTACCTTAGTCCGTTAGGGCGCGCATATGGCTGCCGCGAGATTCCCTTGGTACTGGCGCGAGGACGTGCATCGCGTATGGGAGATCCTTCGCCGTCGTGGCCCCATGTACTTTCTCTTTGTATGTGGTGTGCTCCGGTGGGGCGGTTTCATGTTCATATTCACGCTGCTCATGACTCTGCTTGGAATCTTCCACCGCGATCTCTTCCTGAGCGCGCTGCTCAGGACTGCTTTCATCTGCGTGATGGGTGGCCTGGCTTGGGGCGCTGTTACGTGGTGCTGCAATGAGTGGCTTTATAGAAGACATGGCTCGAACGCGCCCTAACTACTCGCTCAACCGGACCGCTCGCCGGCGGCGCTGGCGCGCCGTCCGCTCGCGGCCGGTTATCTCTGTTCGTTAGGCGGCACACGCAACAAGTTCATCTCTATCCACAGCCATGACTACCGACGCCACTACCGACCGCGAGTTCGTCCACACCCGGCTCATCGAAGCACCGCAGGAGAAAGTCTTTCGAGCATTTGCGCGCCCCGAGCACCTCGCGCGCTGGTGGGGGCCGGACGGTTTCTCCAGTACGTTCGAGACGTTCGACCTGAGGGTGGGCGGAACGTGGCGCTTCGTCATGCACGGACCGGATGGGACGAACTATCCAAACGAGAATATCTTCCGGGCAGTCGAGGCGCCGACCCGCGTCGCGCTCGAGCACATCTCGGAAAGTCACCACTTCTTCCTCACCATAACGTTTGAGGGTAAGGGACAACAAACCTTGGTCGGATGGCAGCAGGTGTTCGACACGGCGGAGCACAAGCAAAGAATCGCGGCAGTCGTCGAGCGGGCCAACGAGCAGAACCTCAGGCGTCTTCAAGCTGAGGTAGAGCGCATTAAAGAGCAAGATGCCGCCTAACCTCTCGCTCAACCCGGACGCCCCTCGGCGGCGCTGGCGCGCCGTCCTTCGGGTCGCCGGTTAGCTTGGTTCGTTAGACGTCATTTAGAAATGGCGTGCCTGAGCATCCGAAGGCCGCAAGAACGGAGGTTCCAATGAACCCGACCCTTCAGCCGCCCGTCAATCCGCTCTACAAGATCAAGCAAAGCCTGATCATTGCGCAGAGCGCCGAAATGCGAGTAATTGATCAAACGCTCGCGCCTGGAGAAGCCGTGCCGTGGCATCTGCATCCGGATAGTGATGACTACGTCATTTGCTTGCGCGGCGAGCTTCAGGTGCGCGAAATCAATCCAGAGAAAGTCACCACCCTACGCGCGTTGGAACGATGTCTCATTCCAAAGAGGCGACCTCACACCACCGTAAACGTTTCGACCGAAGAGTGCCAATTCCTCATTGTTCAAGGTCCTGGTCATGTAGAGTTCCGCGCCCTTCCCAAGCTCGAGTCACCATCGGCGGCGTCGAAATGACGTCTAACAACGCGTTCGAGCGGACCGTGGGACATCGTGGGCCGCGTCTGGCCGCGGCACGGTCATCGTGGCCGGCCGCTCAATTCGGTCGTTAGGCCCGAAGGTTAGGAGGATGCAATGAAGATGCGTTCAGTTGTCGCAGCGGCAAATATCGGGTGCATGTGTCTGCTTATGGTCGGCATCGCGGCCGAAGCCGCTGAACTGAAAGTGTTGAGCGCCTATCGGGATGCAAGTCGGTCATGGAAGACCTCGGGCCGAAGTTCGAGCGCGCGACCGGACACAAGCTCGCGATCACGTTCGCCACCCTGGCGGCGCGACCGTGAAACGTGTCCAGGACGGCGAAATCGCCGATGTCGTCATCATTCCTCGGCAAGGGATCGACGGCTTGGTGAAGGACGGCAAGGCGCTTGCGGGCAACGTGACGGTGCTCGCCCGCGCCGGCATCGTCGTGGCCGTTCGCAAGGGCGCGCCCAAGCCCGATATCTCGTCGCCAGACGCCTTGAAACGCACGCTGCTCGCCGCGAAGTCGATCTCCTATGTCGATCCAGCGAGCGGCGGCGCGAGCGGCATCCATTTCGCCAAGGTGCTCGATCGTTTGGGGATCGCCAACGAGATGCAATCGAAGACGGTCTTCCCCAACCCCAAAACCCCCGCAGAGGTTGGAGTCGTGGTTGCAAACGGCGAAGCCGAGATCGGCGTGCACCTCATCCAGGAATTGATCTCGGTCGCCGGCATCGATCTCGTCGGCCCGTTGCCGGGCGATCTCCAGGCCACCACTGTCTTTTCGGCGGCAATCATGACCGGCGCCAAGGAGGCCGCCGCCGCGAAGGCGCTGGTCGATTTCCTGCGCACGCCGGAGTCAGCGAAGGTCATCAAGGCCAAGGGCATGGACCCTGCCACTCCGTGATGGTCTCGACGAGGGCCTCAGGCTTGTTGTCGGAACCGCATGAACAACTGGCAGTAAAGCAACCACGCTTCGCGCCGGGTCGGCTTCCTTTGCGGTGTCGCTGTCTTGTCGTGTTCCGGTGCATTACGGCATCGGTCATCCTGCCGCTTGCTCAGTCACGCGTCGCGGCCTAACCTGTCGCTCAACCCGGACGCCCGCCGGCGGGCTTGCGCCCGCGCGTCAGTCGCCGGTTAGCTAGTTTCGTTAGGCCCCACAAGCAACACCGAGGCACGCGGTCGAGCTTGTCCACTTTCAGGGGGCTTCGATCTGTCCACTTTGACCACTGGTACGAGCCATATTTCAGGCTGTCCGGCCTGATCTGACCGGGCGTCGGGAAAGTCCTTGGCTCGTCCACATCCTGCCCATAAACTGGACAGCGCAATGTCGTCGATATTACGTTAGGCGTCAATCGCAAGGAAGGCATGAAAATGACACGCGTCCGAGTTGACGGCTTTACCATCTCGCTTGACGGATACGGAGCTGGTCCGAATCAGGACATCAGGAATCCGCTCGGCGTGGGCGGGACAGATTTGCACAAGTGGTTAGTCCCGACACGCACGTTCCAACGGACCCTATTTGGCGCCGACGGTGGCACAACGGGGATCGATGACGACTTCGCTGCGCGGGGCTTCAAGAATGTTGGCGCCTGGATTCTCGGAAGAAACATGTTCGGACCGATTCGCGGTTCCTGGCCCGACATGAACTGGAAAGGCTGGTGGGGGGACAACCCACCCTATCACGTTCCAACTTTCATCTTGACTCATCACGCGCGCCCGCCGATCCAGATGGAAGGCGGAACGACATTCTACTTCGTCACGGGCGGTATTCACGAGGCGCTTGACCGGGCGCGCGACGCAGCCAACGGAATGGATGTGCGCATTGGCGGCGGACCTAACACTATCCAGCAATATCTTCGTACGGGCCTCATCGATGAGCTGCACGTCGCTATCTCGCCGGTCCTGCTGGGCGGGGGAGAGCGACTGTTCGAGGGGATTGACGTGCGCGCTCTGGGATACGAATGCGTTCAGTTCGTTGCGTCGGAGAAAGCCACCCATGTTGTACTCCGGCGCTAAGGGCACAATGACGCCTAACAACCGGTTGCAGCGGACGGCGCTGCCGCCGCTGAACCGGAATTAGACGGCATGAACACCCAGTCCATCTCTTCCGCTGCTCCGATCGTTCGTATCGCCAAGGCTGGTGACGCGGGTGCCGCGGGTGCCTGCGTAGTAGCAGCGTTCGAACCGTACATTGCACGAATCGGCAAGCCGCCTGCACCGATGCTCTTGGACTACCCAGCCTTGATCGATGCCGGTCGAGTTTGGGTAGCAGAACTGGAATCCGAGCTTGTTGGGGTACTCCTCCAGTACGAGACGGAAGATGGGTTCTACATCGATACGGTTGCCGTTGGGCACGGCCGGCAAGGAACTGGCGTCGGTCGAGCACTGCTTGAGTTTGCTGAGGCAGAGGCACTTCGCCGTGGCTTCACGTCTATCTACCTGTGCACAAATTCAAAGATGACAGAGAACCAAGTGCTCTATCCGAAAATCGGCTACCTTGAATACGACCGCAGAACTCAGGCTGGGTACGACCGCATCTTCTATCGCAAGCATCTCGCCTGATCTCTCGGCCATGAAAATGCCGTCTAACCCTTCCATCGAGGGGACGTCCAAATCTGGCTTCGCCAGCTGTCGGCCGCCCCTCATGTCAAACGTTGGGCGTTGCCAATTGCCGCGGCACGCCCAAACGGCAGAAGATAGATGTCGGCACCCGTGAAAAATGCTGCCAAACCACAGCATTGCACATGATGGGAGAACGATATGTGCCATTCGATACGCTTTGCGCTTCTGATCGCGGTGTCTTTTCCTGCGTTCGCCCAGCAAATGTCCCCAACGGAATTGCCGCAGTTTCTGGAAGGGAAGTGGGTAAACAGCGCAGGTTCCAAGGTGTATTCGGGACGCATCGCGTTTCAAGTCGAAAGCCGCGCCGGTGATGGCTCTATTGCCGGCAAATGGACATTTGAGGGCGTGCGCTGTAGGGGATTGGAACTTCCCGCCATGGCGTCCTACGATGGCGTGCAATTGATAATCACTGCTCGCATCGACGATGGTGCAGTATGTGGCAAGCAAACCGCGACATTCAAACGAACGGACCGGTCCGGCACACATTCGCTATTCGAAGGCAGACTTGGTGGCGACGGTAAGGTAGTAGCGGGAAGCGACGTCGATGTTTTTCTTGATGTACGGTGAAACGGTACTCTCCGCGACCGCGGGATTGGCCACCGACACGTCACACAAATTCAGTTCTTCGTCGACAACGCCTAACCCGGCGCTGAATCTGACGGGCCGATTCATGGTTTCAACTTGGCGCGCGAGTTCGCGGCCCGCAGGTTAGCTGGTACGTTAGGCGTTGCTTGCATTGTTCGCTGGACCAACGGAGACTCTCTCGCAGAAGGAAACATAAGAACACCATGAATACAGAACTGCCGCCAGTCATAGCCGCCTTCTTCCATGCGCACAACACCGGGCAGACCGGTGACTTCAATCAACTCTTCACGCGTGACGCACTCGTAAGTGATGAGTCGCACGAATACCGGGGCGCTGCCATCAAGGCGTGGATTGAGGGAGCGATTGCGAAATACAAACCGGTTGCAGATGTGACCGATCTCACACAGGTGGGCGCGCAGACCATCGCGGCCGCACAAGTCAGCGGCAGCTTTTCCGGAAGCCCAGCTCAAATTCGCTACAAGTTCACCCTCAGAAATGGCAAGATCGCCGCACTGGCGATCGGAGCATGAACCGAATAACCACAACGCCTAACCCGGCGGTCAACACGGACGCCCCGTCGGCCGCGCTTCGCGCCGACCGCGGGTCGCCGGTTACCTTGATTCGTTAGCGCGCATGACCAAGACCCGCCTCACGACAGGAGTGTTTCCATGAGAAAACTCATCGTATCTACGTTTGCGTCGCTTGACGGAATCATGCAAGCACCCGGCGGACCGGAAGAAGACCCCACTGGCGGTTTTACCCTTGGCGGTTGGATGTTCGGCTACGGGGACGAAAGCATGGACATCTCAGCATCAGGTTTCGACGGCAAGGATCGCGAGCTGGTGCTCGGGCGCAGGACCTATCAGATATTCGAAGCGTACTGGCCTTATCAGCCGGATGACCACCCGATTGCGAAGACGCTCAATGCAGCGAAAAAGTATGTTGCTTCGCGCACGTTGACGATGCTCCACTGGAACAACTCGACCCTGCTCCACGGCGATGTCGTCTCGGCAATCATCGCTCTCAAGGCCCAACCGGGCCCCGACCTGCAGATGATTGGCAGCGGCAATTTGATTCAAACGCTCCAGGCCGCCTCACTGATCGACGAGTACAACGTGTGGACTTTTCCAGTGGTGCTTGGGCGGGGCAAGCGCCTCTTCAGCGAGACTGCCAAGCCATCGGCGCTGCGGCTCGTTCGCTCTCAGGTCTCGACCACCGGCGTTGTGATGAGTACCTATGTACCAGGCGGCGATATCCAGCCCGGTTCGTTCGCGAGTGCCGAGCCGAGCGAGAAGGAGTTGGCCCGACGCAAAAGGATGGCGAATGAGATGTGGTGATGTGAAGAGGATAGTGCGCGCGAACCATTCATTCAAGCCGACGCCGCTTCACGGCGCGGCTTAATTCAGGCGTTAGGGCACACATGCGCACAATCGATGCCGACGGTTTCACGCTCGAACCGCAGGTTGCGGCTCACGCCGACCAAATGTTCATCGTCCTTGGCGATCCGGCGATCTACGAGTACGAAAACAAACCGCCGCCCTCCATCGAATGGCTACGCGACCGCTTCGCGAAGCTTGAATCGAGGCGTTCCGCGGATGGACGGGAGCAATGGCTCAATTGGGTCATTCGCCTCCCAAGCTCAGAGCTCGCCGGTTACGTTCAGGCCACAGTGAGCGTAAACGGTCGTGCCGCAATTGCGTACGAACTATCGAGCGCGTATTGGGGCCGGGGGCTTGCGCGCCAAGCAGTTCAAACAATGATTGCTGAACTCGTCGATCACTATCAGGTGCACAGCATAACTGCGGTGCTCAAGCGCGAGAATCGGCGCTCGCTTCGGCTGCTCGAACGGCTGGGCTTCTCGGCTGCTCCTGCCGCGCCGTGTGGAATGGGCAATGTCGAAGCTGGCGAGTTAGTGATGCAGTGCACACTTCAAGCACATGAATCAAGCGCGCCCTAACATTTCGCTCAATCCGGACGCTCCTCGGCGGCGCTACGCGCCATCCGTCGTCGCGCCGGTTAGCTCGGGCCGTTAGGCCTCGCGCAGACCCACACACTTCCGGAGAACTCATGTTTGACCACGTCGTATTCGGAGTCAGCGACTATGCAGCGAGCAAAGCGTTCTTCCTCAAGGCACTCGAACCGCTCGGCGTAGCTGTTGTCCTGGAGGGGCCGTTAGGTGTCGAGCTTAGCCCGCCAGAAGGTAAGGCTTCATTGTGCATGTGCCAAACCGAGGAGAAGCCGGCGCATCTTCACTTGGCGTTCACGGCCGAGAATCGCCAGCAAGTCGAAGCTTTCTATCGCGCGGCTCTGGAGGCGGGTGGCAAAGACAATGGTGCGCCTGGTCTGCGCCCGCACTACCACGCGAACTACTATGCAGCTTTCGTCATTGGTCCGGACGGGCACAACATCGAAGTGGTTTGCCACGAACCCGAGGCCTAACCCTTCCATCGAGGGGACGTCCACAAACGGGCTTTGCCCACTTGCGGCCGCCCCTCATGTCAAACGTTAGGCCGCAGTTCGCGAACACAGGCGCCATATCCCGAGGAGGTTCTATGACTGAAATCGAACGTCTAAAGCACCTCAAACTCGTACTCCGCATCGTCGGTGTTATTGCTATTTTTGGCTTCTACCCGCTTACGGTCTTCTGGCCATCGGGGTGGGCCTGGTCCAGCGGAAGGTCGGAATATCTCGAGATGATCATCGCCATTTACGCGACCCTGGGTGTCTTCTTGCTCATCGCCTCTCGCAATCCGAATCAGCATCTGGGCTTGGTCTCCTTCATGATTTGGTCGAGCATCGTCCATGGTGCGGTGATGGCGGTTCAGTCAATGCAGAACCCGATGCACGTTCATCACCTCTACGGCGACGTTCCCGCATTGTTTGTCATTGCCGCCGTTCTCGCATTTCTTTCGCCGCAGGCATTCCGACTACCTTTCGGCAAACGTGAGGCCTAACCTCTCGCTCAACCCGGACGCTCCTCGGCGGGCCTGCGGCCCGTACGTCGTCGCGCCGGTTAGCTTCGTTCGTTAGGCGTCATGCCGATCAGCGTTGGCGTCTCTACTCCCTGCATCGACCCGTCGTGCCAGCGTTCCTTCTGCGGTTCGGGTGCTCAGCGACGGCGGCGTTGCATCGCACACCTCAGTCAAGTTCGCTTGCCGCGTCTCCCGCGTGTGCTTCCGAAACCGCTCGCTGGTCTGGTCGCGCCCTCGTCCACGTCGCGTCTATGGGCGGCATTGCCAAGGCGGGCGTTTGCGCGCAAATTTGCGGAACGTGTGCAACGCTGCGCCATCATTCACCACTATGTCTCGCTTGCCCCGCCGGTTCTCATGCCTCGGTCATCGCGGGCCGCCGGGTGAGTTTGTCGAGTTAGGCGAGTCAAACCTCCACGTGGCAGCCGATCCCTGGCTGCAAGATTGGCTTCAGCTGCTGCGCGACCGTGCCGGCGCTGCCCCAATCCTCGAGCTTGGTTGCGGCATGGGTAAAGACACAGCAATCCTTGTCGAAGCGGGGTTTCGCGTCGTCGCGGTCGATTTGTCGCCGCGCGCAATAGAACGCGCACGCGCTGCGGTCCCGCAGGCCGAGTTTTACGTCAGGGACCTTCGCGCTCCATTCCCTGTAACTGCAGCCGAAGTTGGCGTCATCATCGCCAGTTTGTCCCTGCACTACTTCGCGTGGGCTGAAACTCTTGCTCTTGTCGAGCGTATACGCACAACCCTGCGCCCACGGGGTGCGCTGCTGTGCCGCCTGAACTCGACAAATGACCACAACTACGGCGCAATCGGATACCCGCGCATCGAAGACGACTACTATCTTGTTCAGGGCGAACCGAAGCGCTTCTTTAACCAAACGTCAATTGAAGCGGTCTTCGCTACCGGCTGGCGTATGCTTTCCGTTGCTGAGCGTGTCATTCAGCGTTACGCGCAGCCAAAGGTCGTATGGGAGGTCATTCTTGAAAGAGACGCCTAACTCGTCGCTCAACGCGGACGTCTCGCGTGCCGGGCGCCGCCCCGGCAGCGGGCCGCCGGTTAGCTTGTTGCGTTAGGCCCCAGCGTTGAACGTCGAGCTAACGCCAAGAGCGCGCGCGTTGTGGACTCGGTTCGAGTCGGTGGCCGGCTGCGACGTGTCGACTCGGTTCTATGAGTCGTTTCACTTCGGAGATAGTGAGTCACTGGCAGATGAACTGGCGGCCCTCGTGCTCGCAGGAACTAAGCGCGCTACAACTGGCCTGCTGTGGTCTCACGAAGCAGAGGGCAAGCCAATACCCAAGCCGGGCGACATCAGCATCGTCCAGCAATGGTCCGGCGAACCCGTTTGCATCATCGAGACGGTGTCCGTTGTAGTGCTGCCTTTCGAGGAAGTTGGTGCTGAATTCGCTGCCACCGAGGGAGAAGGCGACGGTTCGCTCGAACATTGGCGCGCCGGGCATTGGGCCTATTTCGGCCGCGAATGCGCTCGCCTCCGAAAGAAGCCGAGCGCTAGCATGTTGGTCGTGTGTGAGTCCTTCAAGGTCGTCTACCGTGGTCGCGCATCCGAGGCCTAACCCCCCATCGAGCGGACGCCCTCCAGCAAGCTTCGCTTGCTTCCGGCCGCCGCTCATATCGAACGTTAGCCGGCTTGAATGAAGTCGAGGAGCTTGTGAGACTAACAAAGTCTCTTGGTTTTCTGGCCCTCCTCCTTGCTGGAGGCACTATCGCCGCCTGTGGCGGCGAAGCGTGGCTTGATGAGTCGAATCCATCTGGTAACCACTTTTTCGACTCACGGCTGGCGAGGGAGATCCATTCATTTTGGTATGTGACTGCGTCGCAAGTCGACGCCGCTGCGGAACTACTCGCGACTCGAGCAGTAGTTTCCATTTCGCCCGAGCGCGCTGCTCCTCTCATTGGGCGCGTTCCGGACGTCCCTGCGGGCGAGTCCCTGTTTCTCATTCGCGCCATCGATGTTTCCGATCCAACGCCTGTTCGCATTTATCAGTCGGGCACGTGGTTGGAAGCCAGCGCCAGGACAATCTCAACCTGTTTCATGTTTCGCCCACCGATTCGACGCCAACCCATCATCGTGGCGCTTTCCCAAACCCCGACCCGGCTACGGTTGAGCTACTCTTGTGATGGGTAACATATCGACGCCGGCTAACCTCTCGGTCAACACGGACGCCCGCCGGCGGGGCTTCGCCCGCGCCGCGGTCGCCGATTACCTTATTCGTTAGGCATCCATGGAGGCGTGGAGCAGCGCAGGCATTTGGATCATGGTCGCTGCTGTTGTCGTAAGCGTTCTAGTAAAATATTTGGCGCGCCCTAAGCAATCGCCTCGCCCCGTGTTCACATGCGCCCGCTGTAACACAACGACGCGTCACTCAGAGCGAACGGTTGAGGCTTGGCGCGCCGGTGCCAAGCGTCTTTTCTGCGACACCTGTCACCACAAATGGCTAACTGCACAGCCACTGGGCTCTGGCAGTGCGGGCGGGCGCAAGGTCTCGGCGGGCCCTGCTAGGAGCGGTTGTCTGGGCGTTTCATTCGTAATGGTGTTGGTGCCCATCGCGCTAGTAGCATTCGTCGCGTATGCCTAACCGCTCGCTCAACCCTGACGCTCCTCAGCGGCGCTTCGCGCAGTCCGTCGTCGCGCCGGTTAGCTTGTTACGTTAGGCCCCATGAGCGAAATCGGTCGCATCGTCGCCACGCCGTGGACCGAATCATCCGGCATCTGTGACTGTTGCGGCCGAAAGGCCAAGACGATCTGGGGGAATTATCGTCTAACTCGTCAGCGCTAGCGGCCTACTATGTTCCATGGACCGACGGGCTCCCCTTGAGCATTACCCCAATCTCGACCTAGTCATGGGCACATGGGGTGATGGCCTACAGCCGAAAAGGCTGGCGCATCTTTCATGGACGCCCGACGGGTTTCGTTGTAAACATTCCGACCGCTTGATTTTAGAGGAGACGCAGCATGGACCGATTCACGGGCGGTTGCCTTTGCGGCAACGTCCGAATTATGGCGTCGGGACTCCCATACCGGGTCGGCCTTTGTCACTGTCTCGACTGCCGCAAGCATCATGGGGCCCTTTTTCACGCTTCCGCGGTGTTCCCTCAGGATGCGGTGACGATCGATGGCGAAACACGCGACTACGCCGGGCGGTTTTTTTGTCCCCGCTGCGGCTCGTCCATTTTCGCACGCACCGCAGACGAAATCGAAGTTAACCTAGGATCCCTGGATGCCTCTGACCAACTGATGCCAACCTACGAAAGCTGGATCGTCCGCCGCGAGTCCTGGTTGCCGCCGTTTCCGCTCACGAGACGATACGAGCGCGATCGTGACGCCACGGGTCGCTTTGAGGAGTAGGTGGCACGAAAGGCATTGCCTATGAAGCAGTGGTCGGCGCAGCGTCTCTGCCCATCATCCATTTCGAGCGAAAATCATCGTCACCAGCTGCGAAGGAACCAACTCATGTCCGACCGCACCGTCCACCTCCATCGAGTACTCCGCACCAAGCCTGAAAAGGTCTATCGCGCCTTCCTCGATGCGAGTGCCATGGCCAAGTGGCTCCCTCCTTATGGCTTCACCTGCACGGTGCACCACATGGACGCGCGCGCCGGTGGCACATTCCGGATGTCGTTCCAGAACTTCTCTAGCGGCAATGGTCATTCATTCGGCGGGGAGTACATCGAACTGGTCCCAAACGAACGGATTCGCTACACGGACAAGTTCGAGGATCCGAATTTGCCGGGCGTGCTGGAGGTGACGGTGTCGCTGATGCCGGTCCTGTGTGGCACAGAGTTGAGCATCACTCAGAGCGGCATTCCGGACGCCATCCCTCTTGAGATGTGCTACCTCGGTTGGCAGGAGTCGCTGGCGCAGTTGGCGACACTCGTCGAGCCCGAAATTCCGGGTTAGAAGCAGCGATGCCCAACCTGTTGCTCAACCCGGACGCTCCTCGCGGGCCCGCGGCCCGTCCATCGTCGCGCCAGTTAGCTTCGTTCGTTAGGTGTCGCCGAGTCGAGACGTCTTGACGCTATAACGTCAAAGCGTTATTCTTGCGCAATGGATGATGCAAAGCGCGCTACCGTCTATTTTGAAGCGGACGTGCACCAGGCTTTGCGGTTGAAGGCCGCGGCTGCCGATCGGTCGATTTCCGACGTAGTCAATGAGGCCGTAAAGGTGGCGCTGGCCGAGGATGCAGAAGACCTCGCGGCATTTGACCAGCGCAAGGCTGAGCGAAGTGTTTCTTTCGAGTCTTTTGTCCGTGCCCTAAGGCAACGTGGCCGGATATAGGCTGCTCATCAAGCCGTCCGCTGGAAAAGAGATCGAAGCGCTGGGTCTGAAGAAGGATCGCCAGCGCGTCGTGAACCGAATCGCTGCGCTTGCCTCCGAACCGCGGCCAGTTGGGTGTGAAAAACTTGCCGGCGCAGAAGCGCGCTATCGAGTTCGCCAAGGCCAGTTTCGAATCGTCTATGCCGTCGATGACGCAAGCCGCACAGTTGAAGTGGTCAAGGTAGGGCATCGCCGTGAAGTCTATCGCGGCGCCACCTAACCTCTCGCTCAACCCGGACGCTCCTCGGACGGGCCTGCGGCCCGTCCGTCGTCGCGCCGGTTAGCTTATACGTTAGGTGCCATGCAAATAATCCCTCCCGCAAGCGCCACAGATCTCGCCTGGCTATTGCTGCGCTCACGGTTGTGGCCTGACGGAATTGAATCCGAGCACTTGCGCTACATGGCTGACGCCTTGGCGCGCGGGCACTTCGTGCGCCTTGCTTCCGCACCGGATGGCTCCGCGGTAGGCTTCGTTGAGGCCTCGCAGCGAGTCGACTATGTCAACGGTACAAGTACTTCGCCGGTCGCTTTTTTGGAGGGGTTGTACGTTGAGCCATCTGCGCGACGTCAAGGGGTGGCGCGCGCGCTCGTCGCTGAGGTCGAGCGCTGGGCGGCGACCCAAGGTTGTAGCGAGCTTGCGTCCGATTCGCCAATTGAGAGCCTCATGGCCCATGCAACGCACCGGGCGCTTGGGTTCGAGGAAACGGAGCGCGTCGTCTATTTTCGTCGGACCGTGCAATGCAGCTCTTCCCCGCCACTGCCTGGAAACCGTCGGCTCTATATGATTGTTGAACATTTCAAGAACCATGATCCGATCCCTGTGTATCGCCGCTTCCGCGACCGTGGACGCCTCGCGCCGGATGGACTGCAATACGTTTCGAGCTGGGTCGATGAGAAATTGGAGCGGTGCTTTCAAATTATGGAAACATCGGACCGCAATCTTCTCGATCAATGGATCAAGAACTGGAGCGACATCGTCGACTTCGACGTTTTCCTGGTAATTTCCTCGAAAGAGGCCGCAGAAGTGATTGCACCGCACCTATGAACGATGCGTTGCCTCTTCGTGTCGTGCATCGGCCTAACCTCTTGCTCAACCCGGACGCTCCTCGGCGGCGCTGCGCGCCGTCCGTCGTCGCGCCGGTTAGCTTGGTTCGTTAGATGACTCAAATGAGAAATGGTGCTGCTCATGAAGCACCCCGGCAGCTCAATTAAGCTACGGCCCATTTGTCCGTTTCAATAGGTGCCAACAGTCATGATTTCGCAATTTTTCGAAGTTCAGATCAAAGAAGGGCAAATCGATCGCTATCTGGACCTCGCGGCTTCATTGAAACCATCCCTCGAGGCCATGGGAGGCTGCCTCTTCATCGACAGATTCAGAAGCTTGACCCGAAAGAATCTCCTGCTCTCCTATCAGATATGGCAGGACGAAGGGTCCATGATCGCGTGGCGGGTCGATGCAAAGCACCATACGGTTCAAGAAACAGGCCGCCAAAAAGTCTTTGACGACTACCGCATTCGGATTGCACAGGTTATCCACGAGGAGCGGCCCAACAAAACGGCGTGGCGTCCCAAGCACCTGAGTCCGTACAACGATCCCAAGAGGCGGCCACCGACTTTTGTCGTTGCCTCGGAATCTCGGAATCGAGAGCTGTCGACAGAATCGTCGTGGACACGTGATGTGTTCGAGAGCGTCTATAGACCTGGAATATTCGCTCATCTTGTTAACGTTCCTTCACCTGACGCTGGTGTTGGCTTTGGCCAACAGCTTTTTGCCGATTCGACAACCGAATACTTTCGCGTATTTGAAGTGATGCGCGACTACGGAATGTTCAATCGCGCAGAAGCACCTCAGTATTACCCACCTGTACCAGCGCCAGTGCGATGAGACGGAAAAAATTGGGCTACACGTATGCACCTCATGCCATCTAACCATGCGCTCCAGCCGACGTACTACTACCTGCGGCCTCCGCACGCGGCTGAGCTCTAACGTTAGGCGTCACGCCCCGGGGGATACGGACAGACTGGTGGATGCATGCGTGATTGCCGGCCCCGCGCTCTCCCGACGCAGGATCGGATATCAACGTCTTTTCCTTGTTGCCCGGAGTACGTCATGACGATAACAGGTCGATGCCTCTGTGGAGCAATTCGCTGGGAAAGTTCAGCGCCCCCGGTCGTCACGCGCGTGTGCTGGTGCAGGGAGTGCCAGTATCTCGGTGCCGGCAGTGGAACGGTCAACGCCTGCTTCCGTACAACAGCGTTCACGGTGACGGGCCAATCCAGCGACTATCCAAGTGTCGCGGACAGCGGCAACCAGATGCACCGACGATTCTGCCCGTCCTGCGGGACGCCGCTCTTCAGCGAGGCAGAGGCGCGACCTCATCTGATCTTCGTCCGCGTCGGCACTTTCGACGATCCGAATCTCGCCAATCCTGCGATGACGATCTGGACGTCGTCTGCGCCCCGTTGGGCCTGCATCGACGCAGAGTTGCCGCAAGTGGTGAAGCAACCACCGCCAGCGTTGGGCCTTCACTCGTAACCTCAGATTGCTTTGCGATTGTGTCACTGGCCCTCACTAACTCGCGGAAAGTGGAGTAACTTACCCCTCTCGGATGAGCCCGAGGAGCGGGGCCGAATGCCACCGCGAAAAACAACGATAACGAAGCGCGAGGAGCGCAATGACACAGAGCAAAACGAAACTGCTGATTCCAAGTCTTAGGCCGTTCTACGATTGGGCCGAGCCCGTGTCTTGGGCGCTGGTGCGCCTTACCGCGGGGCTGATGATCATTCCGCACGGCTGGCCCAAGGTTATAGCCGGCATCGGCCCGACCGCCGCTAACGCGCTCGCGAAGCGCGGCATCGAACCGGCTGAGCCGCTCGCCGTCATACTCATTCTGCTCGAAACGGTAGGCGGTCTATGCGTCGCCTTGGGCCTCTTCACGCGCTTCTTCGCGGCTGCCATTGCCGTCGAGATGTCAGTCATCGTCCATCAATACTTTCCCAAGTTTGGCTGGACAGGGCCCGGCTACGAGTACCCGCTCATGTGGGGCCTGATCATGCTCGCGATAGCGCTGCGCGGCGGCGGGCCCTACTCACTTGATCGCAGGCTGGGTCGCGAACTTTGACCCGGCGAGGTGTCAGGCGATTCTGAATTCCGAGCATTCTTCGTCTAATGAACTGGTCGCGGGCGAGCGGCGCGCATTCGGCCCGGCACTCCTTTCCGGTAACAAGAGCGCTGAATTTGAAGCTGTGTTTGCCGCGTTCGCCAATGCGGGGGGCCATCGTTAGGTGCGCGGGCGCCAGACGGGACGAAAAAGATATGGGTGGAAAACTCCTGCGCGACACGATGATGCAAAGTGGGCTCGCACTTCTGCTCAGCCTCCTTATCCTCGGGTGGCCTGTCGCTGCCCAGGCGCAGCGGACCGAGGCCGTCTGGCGAATCGGCGTGCTGATGCCTGAACGGTCCGGCGACTTGGAGGCGCTCGTCGAGCGTCTCCGCGGGCTCAATTATGTCGAAGGCCGAAACATCATCTTGGAGCCTCGGCGTGCCGCGGGAGCCGACCAGCTGCCGGCGCTCGCCACCGAGCTCGTCCGCCTCCAGCCGCACGTGATCGTCGCGATTACGGGAGCAGCCGCTCTGGCCTTGAAGGATGCCACGAAGACCATACCCATTGTCATGACCGGTAGCGGCGACGCCGTTCGCCAAGGCCTGGTCGCGAGTCTTGCGCGACCGGGCGGCAACGTGACGGGCCTGACGCTCATATCTCCTGAACTCGCGGCCAAGCGCCTCCAGATCTTGAAGGAGGCTGCGCCTCGGGCGACACGCATCGGTGTGATTGGATGCCGTGCAACAGACCCGGTGAGCACGCAGCAGTGGTCGGAGGTCGAGCCGGCCGCCAGGCAGATGGGCCTTCAGCTCGTGCCGATCCTGGTCCGACAACCAGAGGAGTTGTCTCAAGCGTTCGAGACCGCTCTGCGCGAAAGGATCGAGGCCATCCTTGTCCTTGATTGCAGCCGTTTGCCGTCGGCACTGGTGACGGGCCTGGTAAGCAAGTCCCGCGTCCCTGCAATGTACTCATCTTCGCGGTACGTCCGGGCCGACGGGTTGATGTCGTATGGATACAACTTCGAGGAACAGTATCGGCGCGCAGCGGCCTTCGTGGACAAGATTCTCAAGGGCGCCAAGCCGGCAGACCTTCCGGTCGAGCAGCTGACGATGCTTGAGTTGATCATCAACCTCAAGACGGCGAAGGCGCTAGGCATTACCATTCCGCAGTCGATGCTCGTGCGAGCGGACAAGCTGATCGAATGACGAGCCATGCCGCATTTGACGCGTTGAGTGGCACCGCGCCTAACCATGCACTCAACCGGACGGGCCGGCGTGCAGCTTCAACTTGGCGGCCCGCCGGTTAGCTTGCTTCTTAGGCGCGATCACCCATGCTTGGGATCCACGACTATTGGCTATTCGTTGCAACCGGCGTGCTGTTGAATCTGACGCCAGGTCAGGACACGCTTTACATTCTCGGCTCCAGCATCGCAAGTGGTCGACGCGTAGGTCTCGCCTCGGCTTTGGGAATTAGCGCCGGCTGCATCGTGCATACAATCGCCGCAGCACTCGGTCTCTCGGTCGTTCTCGCAACGTCAGCAACCGCATTCTTCGCGGTAAAACTGGTCGGTGCGGCGTACCTCATATATCTTGGCATTCGCGCCCTTATTGCACGGCCCGATACCGTTTGGCCATTGCGACACTCTGCTGCCGCGCCCACAGGACTGGCTTTTCGGCGGGGCGTGCTGACGAACGTTCTCAACCCAAAGGTGGCCCTGTTCTTTCTGGCTCTTCTGCCGCAGTTCATCGATTCCGACAGCCCGACGAAGGTTGCCGCCTTTGTTGCCCTTGGCCTCACCTTCGTTGCGACAGGTACTGTGTGGTGTCTATGTCTGGCTGTGGCCGCTTCAAGCATTCGCGGGTTCTTTGTCGAGCATCCACACGCGCTTACTCACCTTTCTCGGGCTAGCGGCGCGCTCTTTGTCTTTCTTGGTCTGCGGTTGGCGGCGGCCGAGCGGTGAAGTCGACTTATTAGCCACGGTATAGCGAAAATGCCCCTGCTCGGACAAGCCGCAATGCTTCTGTTGTTCGATGTCGTTCAGGACGCAATTCCCGAACACGACGAGTGGCATACGCACGAGCATCTTCCGGAGAGGCTTTCCATTCCAGGCTTCGTCCGCGGAACGCGGTGGGTGGCGTTGCATGGACAGCCAAGATACTTCGTGATGTATGAGGTCGAGCAACTCGCTACCCTGACGTCCGACGCCTATCTTGAGCGGTTGAACAATCCGAGCCCATGGACTTCGAAGATGATGCCCTACTATCGGGGCATGACCAGAGGCTTCTGTTCCGTGGCGGGGAGTTTCGGTTTCGGCATGGGTCATGCCAGTCTGTTGATACGTTTCAAGCCAGCAACAGAAACGGGGTCTTCACTGCGCAAGTGGCTGCTCCAGGACATTCTTCCTCAACTTCCTTCAAGACCCGGGATCGGCAGCGTTCATCTGCTTGAGGGGGCCTTGACGCCCCCGATGACAAACGAGCAGCGTATTCGAGGCGCTGACGCCGGCGTTGACTGGGCGCTGTTGGTCACGGGATACAGTCAAGACGCCTTGGCAAGTCTCATGCAAGCCGACCTTGGCAACGCGCAACTTGAAAAGCATGGCGCTACAGGAGTTCTCGGTGCAATGTACCGAATGGAATACTCGATCATCCAACGAGAGGTCGACGCCTGACAAGGAGCACGCCGTATGCTCGCCGCCACTTGCCACTGCGGAGCTGTTCGCGTTGAAGCGCCGCGCAGACCACGCAACCTGACGAACTGCAATTGCTCGATCTGCCGTCGCTACGGCACGCTATGGGCGTACTACAAGGCATCCGAGGTACGGATCACTCGCGCGCCTGGCGCAACTAGCGAATACTCTTGGGGTGACAAGTCCTTGAGGTTCGTAAGGTGCAGCGCGTGTGGTTGCATCACCCACTGGGAACCGATCCATCCGAAGGGCGACAGCAGAATGGGGGTCAACGCGCGCAACTTTGAGCCCGGTTCACTTGGGTCCGTCCGTATCCGCCTGCTCGACGGTGCGTCCACATGGAAGTACCTTGACTGAATGCAAATGCGAACATGGTATCCAACACCCGGCCCCATTACTTGATTGGCGCCCTTGTCGGTGGTCTGGCCGCCGGGATTCTGGATATCGTCTACGCCTTCGTTCTCAGTGGCCTTGGCGGTGGATCTCCGCTGGGTGTCCTCAAGTCGGTCGCGAGTGGACTGTTGGGCGCTGAAGCGTTCAAAGGCGGCATTCCGACCGCAATGCTTGGCTTGGTTCTTCACCTCGGTATCACCGTAGCCGCGGCCGGCATCTACCTTTTCGCGGCCCGGCAAGCAGTGTTTATGCGGGAGCACTATTTGCTATGCGGATCTATCTTCGGTGTCCTCGTCTACTTGACCATGAACTTCGTGGTGCTCCCACTTTCTGCGGTTCCGTTCCACCTCACGTACTCGCCGCAAGTCCTCCTTCGGGGCTTTGTCTCACACGCACTTTTGGTGGGCATCCCGATCGCCCTGTGCGTGCGCCGCTTCAGTTTCAATCGTGCTCAAGTGAGCTCCGGTGCCGCCTAACCCGTCGCCCAGCGCGGACGTCCCGCATGCGGGCTGCGCCCGGTGCAGCCGGCCGCCGGTTAGCTTGTTTTGTACACTTCCACCACGTGGCAGCCAGGAGACAGTGATGAAGTTCAGCTGCTTTCAACCAAATGGGCGAGTTTTCCTCTTGTTCCCGCGGGCCACACTCTTGCTCACCCTCGTCCTCGGGCTCCTCGTTGCGCCGCTCGCCGCCGAGGCGCAGCGGCCAGCGAAGGTGTGGCGGATCGGGCTCTTTCACGTGGGCCTCGACCATGTCCCGCCCTCGCTCGACGGCCTGCGGGAGGGGCTGAAGGCGTTAGGGTATGAGGACGGCAAGAATATTCGCTTGGACTGGCGCAACCTGCCAGACGAGGACGCGGCGCAGGTCACGGCCCGGGAGTGGGTGCGGGACCGTGTCGACCTGATCGTGGCATTCGAGCCGCAGACGGTGCGTGCTGCCAAGGCGGCGACCTCGCAGGTGCCCATCGTCTTCCTTCACGTGGACGATCCAGTCGCTGACGGGTTCGTCCCCAGTTTTGCGCACCCTGGGGGGAACCTGACCGGCTTCGCCGGCCGCCCGACGCTCCGCGACAAGCAACTTGAGATCTTCAAAGAACTCGTCCCTGGACTGCGTCGGCTGCTTGTCCTGCTCGACCCCACCGATCCTGCCACGGGGCGGATGTCGGCGGTGGTGCAGGAGGCTGCCGCAGCACTGAAGCTCCACCTGGTCGAGCGGGAAGTCACCACGGCGGCAGATATCGAACGCGTCTTCGGTGCGCTCAAGACGGGCGAGGTGGACGGCGTCTTTCTCGTCTCCCCACGCTTGGAGACGAACTACTTATCCCTCATCCTGCGGCTCGCCTCTGAACGGCACCTGCCACTCCCGGGGCCGCTCAAGCTGTGGGTGGCCCAGGGCGCCCTTTTTTACTATGGGGTCAACTACCCCGCCCTCGGCGAGGCCGCCGCCCAATACGTGGACAAGATTCTCAAAGGTGCAAAGCCGGCGGACCTGCCCGTGGAGTACCCCAGGCGGTTTGAGTTGATCCTCAACGGCAAAACCGCCCGAGCCCTCGGCGCTCACGATCCCTCCGTCGCTCCTTGTGCAAGCGGACGAGGTGATTCGATAGGCGTATAACAGGCGAGCGACGATTGCCACTTCTTCGGCGTGCGCGTGGGAAGCTATTGCATGCATTGCATCCACAGCCGGCGCGTGGACAAACTTCTCGCTCGACCTGGACGCCTCACCGGCGACCCACCGACTTCAAGTACCATCGTGGTAAAGCGCAATCAATCCTGGCCGTTAGTAGCCGTACGCGCTGCCTGGAAGCGCCGCAATGCCTAGCCTCTCGGTCAACACTGACGCCCCGTGCGCAGCGCTTCGCGCTGGCGACGGGTCGCCGGTTACCTTGGTTCGTCACGCCGCACAAGCTCGAGCGTCCGGCAAGCGAGGAAGAGGTCCGTGAGACACACGCGCATCATCGTCACTCACTACGGCGGGCCCGATGCACTTCGGGTGGTTGAAGAAGAGTGCCCCGAGCCGAAGGATGGTGAAGTGCGGGTGAGAGTGCTGGCCGCAGGCGTCTCCTTGCCCGACATAATGGCGCGCGAGGGCGTTCATCCCGAAACGCCCCCGGTGCCCTACACGCCGGGGTGGGACCTGGTTGGCGAGGTAGATCGGCTCGGCAACGGTGTCTCCGGAATCGAACCGGGCCAGATCGTTGCCGCGATGCCCATACACGGCGCGTACGCGGAGTTCGTCTGCCTGCCGCAGCGCGAACTGGTTCCGGTGCCATCCGGGTTGGACGCCGCCGAGGCCGTCAGCCTCATTCTGAACTACATCACGGCGTATCAGATGCTGCATCGCTCCGCCAAGGTCAAACCGGGCCAGCGCGTGTTGTTTCACGGCGCGTCGGGCGGGGTCGGCACGGCACTCCTGCAGCTGGGGCGCCTTGCCGAACTGGAGATGTACGGTACCTGTTCATCGCGAGGGGCGCCGGCCGTTTCCGAGCTGGGCGGTGTCCCAATCGATTACCGGAATCAGGACTACGTGAAGGAAATTCACCGCCTCACGAGCGAGGGCGTGGACGCCGTCTTCGACCCCATCGGTGGCGCCCACCTCTGGCATTCCCGCGAGGCTCTCCGTCCGGGCGGGAGGGTGGTGGGTTATGGCAATACAACCTCGCTACGTGGGGAGGGATTAGGTTCGGACCGTACAGGCCGTCGTAATCGCCTTCATGGAATCCCCATCTACGCGTTGTACATCGCCGGCGGCTGGCTTCTCCCCGGCCGGAAACGGATCGTCCCCTACAGCATCCAGACGCTCAAACGGTTGAAGCCGGCTTTGTTTCGGCAGGATTTGATCGCCCTGCTCGACCTCCTTCAACAGCAAAAGATCAAGCCGCTCATCGCGCAGCGATTTCCTCTTGCCGAGGCAAGACGCGCGCAGGAGCTGCTCGGGAAGGGAGGCGTGATAGGCAAGATCGTGCTCGTGCGCAACGGGTCGTCGCTTGAATCAGGAGCGGCGTAACCACGGCATGCAGCGGACGGCGCTTCGCGCCGCCGCTGATGCCGAGCGTTAGGCGATCAAGAGGCTACGCATTGGGAGATGAACGCATGAAATCCCTCGGACAATCTGCGCGCATGGCGTCTATAGGGCATCTCTTGAGCAGACGTCGGTCAATTCTCGCTATTGGATCTGCACTTGTTGTATACGGGATGCCTGCACGGGCGCAACCCGGCCCAACACGTCGAGTCGGGTTCCTTTCAGGCGGCACCAAGTCAGATGCAGCGAACTTCCTCAAGTCTTTCCTGGAAGGTCTGCGCGAACTCGGATACCGTGAGGGCCAAAACCTGACTTTAGACCCCCGCTTTGCAGACTATTCCGCGGAGCAGGCGATAAAGCTGGCCGCCGAGATCGCCGCCCTGAAGCCTGCGGTCATCGTCGCGAACGGCGGCGGGATCGCTCCGGCGTGTCGCCTGTCTCCCCCTATCCCAGTGGTCTTCCTCCACAGCGGCGATCCCGTTGACGCCGGCTTTGCGGACAGCTTGGCGCGCCCCGGGCGCAATGCGACGGGAATATCGCTTCTTGCGCTTGATCTGATTGTGAAGCGCCTGGAGTTTCTTAAGCAGATTCAACCGACACTGCGTCGGGTCGCGTTCCTCGCCAGCCCGGAGCACGCCGGTCAGCAACACGAGCTCGCGGCGTCGCGAGCTGCGGCCGAGCGGCTCGGCGTCGAGGGCATTTACCATCAGGCGCGCAACCCGGCCGAGCTCGCGACAGCTCTGACCGCCGTCGCCGCTGAGCGGCCGGACGCCGCGCTGCTGTTCTCGGACGCCCTCATGTCTGGCCAGCGCCAGGCACTCGCCGTTTTTTTTCTAAAGCACCGCATTCCAAGCGCGGCCGGCTGGGCTGCCTTCCCAGAGAGCGGTCACCTGCTGTCGTACGGACCAGAGAGGCCTGCGGCGTGGCGGCGCCTAGCGTATTTCGTTGACAGGATCATCAAGGGGGCGCGTCCTGCCGATCTTCCGATAGAACTTCCGACCGTCGTGGAACTGGTCGTA
Source organism: uncultured beta proteobacterium (assembly GCA_963821485.1). Taxonomy (GTDB): domain Bacteria; phylum Pseudomonadota; class Gammaproteobacteria; order Burkholderiales; family Casimicrobiaceae; genus PALSA-1003. The sequence goes on along the minus strand of CAWGEB010000006.1, from coordinate 111,119 downwards.
AACCGTCGCACTGCAGCGGCAATGGACCTTATGCTACCGCCTGCAATCCTGGCGCGCGCAGATCGGGTCGTCGATTCGCCAGCGGCAATATGACTACCGGACACCCAACTGCACAGCGGAGCGGACCGATGCTCGCGGCGCTCGCATGCGGCCGATCACTGCAGCGTTAGGCGTCATATAGACGTTGGAGATCCGAGTGATCATCATCAGTGGCAAGTGTCATTGCGGCAACATCGCCTTCGAGCTCGAATGGGAAGGAGATCCTCCTGAGATTCCGGCGCGTGCATGCGGCTGTTCGTTCTGCGTCAAGCACGGCGGTGTCTGGACATCCAACCCAAAATCCAGGCTAGCGGTCGCTATTCGCGATGCCTCGCTCGTGTCAAAGTACGCTTTCGGATCCGGGACAGCCACGTTTCACGTCTGTTCGCGCTGCGGCAGCGTGCCATTTGTTACCAGCGAAATTGCGAATCTTCTCTACGCAGTTGTCAACGTCAACACGTTGGAGAATGTCGATCAATCATGGCTGCGCCGAGCTGCTACAAACTTCGAGGGCGAAGATGTTGAATCTCGTCTTGCACGCAGAAGGCGTAACTGGATCGCCGATGTTCGCATTACAGAAGGGGGCGCCTAAACCGTCGCTCAACCCGGACACTCGTCGGCGGGCCTGCGGCGTCCATTGTCGCGCTGGTTAGTTTGGTTCGTTAGACGCCATAAGCTTCGTGCAGCTTGAACATTATGGAGATTGGAATGTTTCGTCTGCTGCTTGTCTCAGCTATCGCTGCTCTTGGATCTGGACTCGCCGGTGCCGCGGAGGTGTCATCAAACGGCTTCCTCGTGCGGCACGAGAGGATCATTGGGACGTCCGCTGCACGGGTTTATGACTCTCTTGTCGGTCAGGTCGGCTCTTGGTGGAATCCACAGCACACCTATTCAGGGGAGAGCAAGAACCTCTCTATCGATCCGCGCCCGGGGGGATGCTTCTGCGAGCGGCTTCCGAGCGGCGGCGTCGAACATATGCGTGTTGTCTACATCAAGCCAAATGAGATGCTCCGTTTGGTTGGCGGTCTCGGTCCGCTGCAAGGTTCCGGTGTGTCCGGCTCGATGACGTGGCGACTATCGGCGGCCGAGAATGGAACCAGGCTCGAACTCGTCTATAGCGTGGGCGGATTCATCGCTGGCGGCTTTGAAGGCGTTGCGCCCGCAGTGGAGCGCGTACTCGGAGAACAGGCCGACCGATTGAAACGTTTCATCGAGACCGGTACGCCTTCCGAAGCGAAGTGACGCGCTATGGCGCCCAACTCTCGTTCAATGCGGACCCGTCGCCGGCAGGGCTCGAAGTTGCTGGTCGGCGTCGTGGCGGCGTAGGACCGATAACTTGTATCATAACGTCGCACGCTGCGTGAATTCGCTACGGAGATTTCCTGTGAAGTCTTGCACGTTCGCAATCACAGTGATCCTCTCTGCTGTCTTCGCGCCAGCGTACGCGCAGGAGCAGCCGGTTACGCCGAAAGAGATTCAAGACACTTGGGTGACTAAAACCCTTATCGGGACAACCGCCAATGGCGCGCCCGTGACGCTAACGCTTCAGCCTGACGGCATGGCATCGGTTGCAGCTGGCAAAACGAATGACACTGGGAGTTGGCGCCTCTCCGAGCAGGGCTACTGCACCACGCGGAAGAACATTCGCTCCGGACAAGAACGTTGCTTTACCGTGCGCCGCGCTGGCACCAAAATGACTGTGTTCAATCCCGACGGGTCGGTCAGCGGGCAATTCACGGAAGTCAAATAGATCGCAGCTTCATTACAAGGACGCAAGTGTCAGGGGCCTAACCTCTCGCTCAACCTGGACGTCCCGCATGCGGGGCTGCGCTCGTATCCCGGGCCGCCGGTTAGCTTAGTTCGTTGGCCCGCACAATAGGGAGGATGCAGTTGCAAACACTGGTTCAAGTGATCTGCACTTCGGGGCTAAGCGTGCGCGATGCAATTGCAAATGATCCGAAGCTGGACGCCCACCACTTCGAGATCTTGCTGGAGCGAAAGGCCGGTCGCGCGCCCGGTTGGACTAAATTGAGAAGCCGAGCGGAAGGTCGTCGCGGTTCCGTTAACATTCAGTGGAGCGCCGCAACCAAAGTCCTATCTTGTCGCGTCGTGAACAAGGGGTCCGGAAAGCCCAACTTGATAATCGGTGACTTTGTTGATTACCTCCTTCAGCGGCATCGGAGACGCGTCAAACTCATCACGGTGCTGCCCGGGTAATCGATGATCATGCGACCTAACCCTTGGGTCGACGCCGGCCCCGCTCAGGGGGCCTGCGGCCCATCCGTTGTCGCGCCTGCGAGCGAGCACAATGACGCCTTGCGGAAAGCACTTTGAGCACAGATACCCGCACCGTCAAAGCAATTCGGGTGAAGGTCAAGCCGAGGGCGCGCGTCAGCGCCCTTGTGGAAGAAAGTCCGGGCGTGTGGTCTGCTCAGCTCAAGTCTCCACCTGTAGACGGAAAAGCGAACGAAGAACTCATTGCGCTGATTTCGAAGCAGTTCGCCTGCCCGAAGTCCGCGGTGTCCATCAAGAGCGGTGCGTCCGGCCGCATGAAGCTCGTACGCATCGACAATTGAGGCAAGAGGGGCGCGAGAATGTGCCGTAACCCTTCCATCGAGGGGACGTCCATCCCCGCTCGACCCGGACGCTCCTCGGCGGGCCTGCGGCCCGTCCGTCGTCGCGCCGATTAGCTTGATGCGTTAGGTTGCCCAATTGCGTCGCATCCCATGATCTCCGTCCGTCGCTATCAAGAATTCGACTGGCCGGCCCTCTGGCCGTTGCTCCAAGCCACGTTCGCATCTGGCGATACCTACGCCTTCTCCCCCGAGAGCAATGAGGCAGAAATACACACAGCCTGGGTTGTGTCCCCAGCCGCAACGTACGTCGCGTGTGCGCCCGATGGCAGACTGTTGGGAACGTACATCATCAAAGTAAACCAACCTGGCCTCGGTTCACACGTGTGCAATTGTGGCTACGTCGTCACGCCTGAGGCTCAGGGCAAAGGCGTTGCCTCGGCCATGTGCGAGCATTCGCAGCGCGAGGCGGTGTCTATGGGTTTTCGCGCCATGCAGTTCAACCTAGTCGTGTCCACGAACGAACGCGCGGTACGCTTGTGGAAAAAGCTCGGCTTCCATGTAGTCGGTACACTTCCTCGTGCTTTCCGCCACAAACGCCTTGGGTTTGTCGATGCCTTGGTCATGTACAAAGAGTTGGCAATCTAACCCTTCCATCGAGGGGACGCACAACATCAGGCTTCGCCTGCTGTTGCATGCCCCTCATGTCAAACGTCAGGCGTCGCCCTAGGTCGGAAGCGCCATGTTCGTCGGACACTACGGCCCGAGTCTCGCTATCAAGGCGATTCGCCCCGCGCTTCCGCTTTGGCTATTCTTTCGTTAGGCCTGATTGGTTCGCGCCAATGCCCATTCAACTTACGCGTCGCCCGGCCACCACCGACGACATGCCGTTCCTCATGGGACTTCGGCGACAAACAATGGACGCCCATCTTTCCGCCTCTGGCGCGAGTACGGGCGACGACGACCACCTGGCTCGCCTCATGTATAGGTTCGATTGCGCTGAAGTGTTGTTGCAAGATGGATTACCTGTCGGCCTTCTAAAGGTCTCTCGCGACGGCGCCCAATGGAAAATCATTCAGATCCAACTTGTGCCCGAACTGCAAGGGCAGGGGCTCGGTGCCGACCTATTGACTACAGTCATCGCTGAGGCCGATAACGCCAATGCCGCTGTTGCTCTGAGCGTTCTTAAGGGCAACCCAGCGCGAGCCCTGTATGAGCGACTCGGTTTTGCAATCGTCGGAGAAACCGAATATGAATTTGACATGCTACGTCAGGCCTAACCCGTCGCTCAACCCCGGACCTCCCTCGGCGGGCCGGCGGCCTGTCCGTCGTCGGCCGGTTAGCTTCGCTCGTTAAGTGTCTTGACCTGGCGACAATGGAGGAAGACGGATGGGACGCTGGGAGGACGTATCCGTGGACGGGGCCTGCATGCGCTGTTATCTGACTACGCCGCAAGCGGTGCGTGGCCCCGGCGTATTGGTGTGCATGCACGGACCAGGCGTCGATGAGTTCATTACAGACATCTGTGAGCGGTTAGCGTCGCATGGCTTTGCGGCTCTGGCACCCGACTTGTATCACCGCCAGCATGAACCGCGCGTTGAGCCCTGGACGAAAATCCGGGACACCGAAGCATTGCACGATATGGCGAAAGCCGTAAATGCGCTGCAGGCTCTCTCTGGGATCGACCCGGACAGAGTGGGGGTGGTTGGGTTCTGTATGGGTGGTCGCTTGGCGTTCTTGCATGCGGCGAATAATCCAGCTCTACGCGCTGCCGTAGTCTTCCATGGCGGGAATATCCTGGTCGCCAGAGAGGGTCTTCGCTCGCCGATTGAGCAAGCCAGGAACATCCGCGCACCCATGCTAGGGCTGTTCGGCGAGGAAGATGAAAATCCAAGCCCGTCCGATGTACAGAGAATTGATACCGAACTCACACGCTTGGGAAAGGCGCATGAATTCCGGAGCTATGCGGGCGCGGGTCACGCTTTTCTCAATTTCACACGCCCAGCGGTGTTTCGCGAAACTCAGGCGCAAGCGGCCTGGGCGACGTGCTTGGCTTGGCTCGATAGATATCTAGGAGCGGTTTCAGTTCATTGATCGGGGAGAAAGCGGTGGCGACAAACTTTGCCCGATCCATAACGTTGCTCTTCGTCTCGCTTGTGCTCCCGGCATGGGCGCAACAAGGCCCAACACAGGGCGAGCTGAATTGCCAGGGTGCTCGATCGCTTGGGGATCGCCAACGAGATGCAAAGCTATCACGCTCGACGCTTCGCGCCGGGCGGCTTCCTTTACGGTGTCGCTGTCTTGTCGTGTTCCGGTACGTCACGGCATCGGTCATCTTGCCGCTTGCTCAATCACGCCTCGCGGTCTAACCTGTCGCTCAACACTGACGCCCGCCGACGGGCCTTTGTCTCCGCCGCGGTCGCCGGCTAGCTTCCTTCGTTAGGCCCCTCAATGAGCGCCGACGCCCTGTATCAGGTCCTTGCGAACAGCGTCCTCGCGCTACACGTCTCAATCGTCGCGTTCGTAGTTGTTGGGCTTCTGCTCATCGTTCTTGGCAACTTGAAACATTGGCGTTGGGTCAACGTGCCATGGTTCAGGGTGGCGCACCTCTTTGCCATCGCGGTCGTGGTAGCCGAAGCATGGTCGGACGTCACCTGTCCGCTTACGACGTTCGAGGGCTGGCTACGCGCCCAAACCGGTGCCGGGATTTATCGCGAGGGCTTCATCGAGCACTGGCTGCAGCGCGTGCTCTACTACGAGGCGCCGCCTTGGGTGTTCCTGCTTGGCTACACACTGTTTGGCTTGTTGGTCTTAGTCACTTGGTGGTACTTTCCGCCCACGTTTAGGCGCCGCCTTGAACGAGGTGCCTAACACGTCGCTCGACTCGGACGCTCCTCGGCAGGCCTGCAGTTCGTCCGTCATCGCGCGGTCCGCCTATTTCGTTGGGCACCAGGAAAATATCAATGACCGCCGACGAGGCAGCTGCGTTTGTCCGAAAGCATGGAGTCGTCCTGGCATCGGCCAGAGGCGAAGTTCCACGGCTCACGGAGGCGATTGTCGGCGAGCCAATCAAAGGCAGTTGGTGGGCGCATCCCAAGAGTCATCAGATCTTTGCAATTCTTCGATCGGTGGCCGCGTCAGAAGATATACTTGTTTGTCGTGTTGTCGACGGCAAAGTCACTCTTGTCCATCGTCGCCTCTGGCCAGCATTAGTCCGGGTAGCCGCGCGATTCCCAACAAATCGGATTGCGAAGATTCGCCAGGAGCACACTCCCTCCGGCCGGCATGTAAGTCACGAAGTTCCATTTCCCGAGTGGGTTCCAACCGACGTGAAAGAAGAAGCCAAGCACATCAGAGAACAGGACGCGCTGATTACTTTGGGACCTTGGACGCTCGTTCCCGACCCGTCGCTCAAGGGGACGCGCCGCAAGCGGCGCACCCCTTAGCTCAGGTCGTTAGGCGTCAAACGCATTGCAACCAAGTAGAGGAGAAGTTATGGACAAGAAGTTTTTCATTGCTTGGGTCGCAATCTTCATCGTCTGGATGGCCGGAAGCATTTCATGATTGTTCGACGCATTGGGAGGATCGTCATGTTCAGTTCACTTGCGGCGACGCTGGCAATGTTTCTTGTCGCCGGCCGCGCATCATCGACGGGAGTGCCCGATGCGGCACGCTCGGAACTCGCTCCCACGGGCAAGCTTCGCGCGGGAATGAATCTGAGCAATACGCTATTCACGACGAAAGACGTCGCGACCGGCGAGTTGCGCGGGGTGAGCGTGGACCTTATGTGTGAGTTGGCAACGCGCCTAGGCGTACCCGTGGATTTCGTCGTCCACGCCACACCGGGCGATGTGGCGGACGCGTCGGGAAAGGGAACATGGGATGTCGCGATCCTCGCCATCGAACAGGCGCGTGCGCAGAACATCACCTTTTCTCCCGCGATGACCGAGATCGAAGCGACCTACGTCGTGCGCAAGGATTCGGCGCTCCGATCCGCCGCGCAGGTCGATACTTCTGGAATCCGCATTGCCGCGCCGGAAAAGGCGGGATACGAGCTTTACCTGACGCGAACGCTACGCAATGCCACGCTCATTCGAACGAAGGGCTTTCAGGCGTCGATCGATCTGTTCAACGAGCGGAGCGCAGACGCATTGTCGGGGCTAAAACCGGCGTTGCTCGAATCCATGGACAAGATGCCCGATGCTCGATTGCTCGACGGCAAGTTCATGACCGTCAACCACGGGCTCGGCGTCCCGCGCGAACGGCGCGCGGCGGCGGAGTATCTCAAAGCGTTCGTGGAAGAGATGAATGCTTCTGGGTTTGTCGCGCGCTCGATCGAGCGGAACGGCGTGCAGGGCCTTTCGATTGTGAAGTAACGTACGCGTTCCATCGCATAATTTTCAAGCCATGCAACACACACCGATTATTGAATCCATCCTCACATGTCCGGCTTGCGGCTTCGCTTCTGTCGAAGTCATGCCGACCGATGCTTGTGTTTTCTTCCACGAATGCGCGAGCTGCCATACTTTGCTGCGGCCCCAACCAGGCGACTGTTGCGTGTTTTGTTCCTACGGTTCGGTCAAGTGCCCGCCGGTGCAGCAGTCGCTATCTTGTTGCGGTGGCCCCGCCGGATCACGGCTCTGACGCGCGTTGCCATGAAATTCATGTTCTTGCGGCCTAGCCTCGCGCTCAACCCGGACGCTGCTGGGCGGCGCTTCGTGCCGTCCGTCGGTCGTGCTGGTTGGCCTTTTCGTTAGGCGGCTCCGTTCATGTCGGAGGCGGGAATGACAAACTCAAGGTATGTCGCGGGACTAATCGGCCCCGCACTGATCGCTGTAACCGTCACCGAATGGATGAACGTTGAAATTTTCATTTCTGCAATAGGTCCGTCATTTGCCCCGCACGTATATCTCAATGGCACATTGCTCTTCGTTTCGGGTCTCGCAATTGTTCGCGCCCACAATCTTTGGATGCGCGGGTGGCCGGTACTAGTAACTCTCATGGGTTGGTTTCTCATCTTAGCCGGTCTCGCTCGGATGGCCGCGCCCGTTTCCGCACAGCAGGCGGCACAGAACTCAGTCGCGCTCTATGGCTCGCTGATCGTTCTGTTCGCGATTGGCGTCGTCCTTACTTTCAAGGCCTATGGTCACAGTAAAAGCTAACTACGAGCGCCATTGCCGATTCGCCCCCACTCGCACATCAGTCCCGTTACAAGGCCACTTTGAGGACCGCTCACATGAATGCATCGCGCTTTTTGGTCACGCTCACAATCCTTAACCTTGGAGTGCTGCTGCTAAGTCTTTCGCAGCACGCTGCGCCTGTATCGGCGCAAGTCCCGGCTACGGTGTTGCGAGCGCGCGCGCTCGAGATCGTCGACGAACAAGGGCGAGTACGCGCAAGCCTTAGCGTTCTGCCTGCAGGCACGTCGCCTAGCGGTGAGTCACATTCGGAAACGGTGCTCCTGCGGCTTATTACCGAGAAAGGACGCCCATCTATCAAGGTAGGCGCCTCCGAGCAAACATCGGGTCTCAGCGTCGCAGGCCCGACTGGAACCAAGGACACTTACGCAATACTTGAAGCGAACTCCACTTCCGCGTTGCTAAAGCTTCGAGGGGAGAATGGCAGAGAACAGAATCTCAGACCGTAGGGCCATTCCTCCCGCAACAACGACGCCAGCCCTTCGTTCCACCAGACTGCCTTTGGCAGCTAGTGAACTCAAACGCGAGGCATTTCCAGAGGAATACGACGATGCCGCCCAATCCCGAGCGCTTTGGACCAATCGTTATTCAAGGTCGCCAACTTCGCTGCACTATTTGCAGTCACGACATTTTTTGGGAGCACGAAGTTCAATTCGCTACGCCACTCACCGAGATTCTCGACCCGAAGGCCTGGAATCGCAGCGCGCAATGTGCGGTGTGCGAGCGCTGCGGTCATGTGCATATGTTTATTTCACCGGGCACGTTCAAGGTAACTCAGGAGTCACCAGATGGTCAGGTGCAACCCGGAAATGCCTAAGCTCTCGCTTGCGAAGCTCCGTTTGGAAGCTTAATCTCGGCAAAGGGTAATTGTTGAAACGTCAGGCCTTCATCGTCATCTGATGCACGCGCTCGAACTCAAGATCCCGCCTCCGGTCATTGCACTGCTCATCGCGGCAGCAATGTGGGGATGTTCGTTGGCGACCCCATTGGTAGACGTCCCTGCACATATCCGCCTGGTCGCGGCAATGGCGATCGCCCTGGCTGGTGTCGCCACGGCCATTTCAGGCGTCGCCGCGTTCCGGCGCGCAAAGACCACCGTCAATCCATTGAAGCCGGAAACCAGCACATCCCTGGTAACTTCCGGCATCTATCGGTTTACGCGCAATCCGATGTATGTCGGCCTTGCGTTAGCACTTCTCGCTTGGGCGGTGTTCTTGTCCTCCGCCTGGACTTTGCTGGGGCCTTTGGTCTTCGCGCTTTACATGAACCGCTTCCAAATCGCGCCCGAGGAGAGAGTTCTCTTGGGCATGTTCGGCGCAGCCTACTCCGCATATCAAGCCAGGGTACGCCGGTGGCTATGAGGCGTAACCCGTCGCTCGACCCGGACGTTCCCTGGCGAGCCTGCGGACCGTTCGTTGTCGCGCCGGCGGCCTTGATTCGTTAGGGCACAGTGGCTCGTGAACCGGCCGCCTTCATCAGCGCTGCCGCCATCGCGACCGTCCTGGTCGCGCTCGCGTACCTCGTCGCTCCACACTCGTGCGAGGGTGGCTTGGAGCTTTATGCTTGGTGCGGCGGCGTGGCCTTTCTCTTGTTGCTGGGACTACCCTTCGCCACGCGCATGGGTCGCTCCACTCCTATTCGAATCCTACTTGCGCTTGGTTTCCTCGTCTTCGGAGCGGGGGCGTGGCTAGCTGGCCTGTTCGTGGCCAACGTTCGCTTGATTTGCGGCCTGGGGTACCTGTAGCGTGAGCTTCTTTCGTTAGGCGATCCCGTCCCAATCGATGAGTATCCAAGGAAGAGATATGCGAATGGCAGAATCCAACGGCAAGTCGCGCATAGGTAATCCTGTTGTGTCACATCAAGAGTGGCTCGCTGCGCGGCGAGTGTTGCTGGAAAAGGAGAAGGCGTTTACACGCCAGGGCGACGAGCTGAGCCGGTTGCAGCGCGACCTGCCATGGGAGCGCGTCGAAAAGGACTACCAATTCCAGGGACCTGACGGGGTGGAGACGCTGGCCGAGCTCTTCGCTCAATGCAGCCAACTGGTGGTGTATCACTTCATGTTCCACCCCGACGACGAAGCAGGTTGCCCGCACTGTTCACTGCGCGCAGATGGCTTTGCCGGCCTGGGTGTGCATCTAAAGCAGCGTGACGTGACAATGGTCGTCGCCTCACGGGCACCCTACAGCAAGCTCGAAGAGTATCGAAAGCGGATGGGGTGGGGTTTCAAGTGGGTGTCGTCAGGTGGATCGGACTTCAACTTCGACTATCAGGCATCGTTTACGCCCGAAGAAATCGCGAGCAAACGCGCGCTGTACAACTTCACGATACGCGATCCCATGGCGCGCGAGCGAGAGGGGCATAGCATCTTCTACAAGGACGAGATTGGCGCCGTGTTTCATACTTACTCTTGCTACGACCGCGGAAACGATAAGCTGAACCTTCACTACCACTATCTCGATCTGGTGCCGAAAGGCCGGAATGAGGCGGGGCGTGGTCCATACTGGGTGCGCAGGCGCGACGAGTACGGTCAGTAAAGGCGACATTGACCTTGCGCAACAGTGCTGCCGCTCAAATCGCATGAACATCGACTCTCTTGTCTACCTTGTGCATGCGCTGTTTTGGGGCTCGTTTGGCCTGACACGTTTGCTCGTTCGGCGCTCCGAACGTCCCGCACTATCAACACAAGATGGACCCGTGGCCGCCAAGTCTCAAACGGCACCTTACTCGCATGCCCTCCTGGCCGTTCACATGTTTGCCTTTGGTGCGATGTACTTTGGGATGGGAACCGCCGTCTTGCCGAACCGAGTGCCACACCTTTTCGCTGGTCAGCGCGTTGTTGCAACGCTCATCATCGCACTGGGTGCCTGGCTCATGTGTTGGGCCCTTTCGTACTTTAGCTCGTGGCGTTTTCGTGCGAAGCTCGATAAAGGGCATCAGTTGGCCACCGGCGGTCCGTTCAGGTTTGTGCGTCACCCGATCTACATGGGGCTCAATCTACTTGCGCTCGGCACGGCTGTATGGATACCTACTGCAATCCTTTGGGCGTCCTTGCTACTCATGCTCGTCGGAAGCGATCTTCGAGCGCGCGCCGAAGAGAAACTCCTGGCGCAGGTTTTTGGGGATGCTTACTCCGACTATTGCGATCATACAAATCGCTTCCTTCCGGGCATCTACTAGACCTCCAATGGCAACTACCTCGGTCTATTGGGCTTTCAGCCAAGCGGCATCCCATGTCTCGGGCGGCTAAGCTCGCGCTGAACCCGGACGCCCCTCGGTGGCGCTGCGCGCCGGTTTGCTTGATTCGTTAGGCGCCGCTCTCGCCATGTGGCCGTACATAGTCAAAGTTGTGGTGTCCGCGGTCGTGATTGTTGCCGTCTCTGAAATTGCGAAGCGCAGTTCGCTTTGGGCAGCACTTCTAGCCTCGCTACCGCTTACCTCGCTGCTCGCTTTCATCTGGCTGTATCTTGATACCGGCGAAAGCGAGCCCGTGGCAGCCTTGGCGCAAAGCATCTTCTGGCTGGTCCTGCCTTCGCTCGTATTGTTCATCGTGTTGCCACTGCTGCTTCGTGCTGGCTGGAGTTTCTGGGTGAGCCTCGCACTTGCCATCACGGCCACGGCTGCAGCATATTTGGTGATGGCGTGGGTTCTTCGTCGGGTCGGCGTCAATGCGTAACACGACTCTGCGCGCCTCCGTCGTCGGATCCCTGACCCAGCGGTTCGGCAGGAGGTGAGAGTGGATGCAACGAATAAGCTCAGCGCCGCATTATCCGCAATCCCTGGGGTCGAGGTTGCGAGGTCGCGGTTTGGCTCAGGCAGCAATCCCGCTTGCCGTGTAGCAGGTCGTGAATTCGCGCATCTGCACTCGCCGTCGCGCATCGATTTGCGTCTCCCGCGTTCGCTTCAGGCCACGCTCCGTGCTGATCCGCGCGCGCACTTTCGTACGGGAAAGTCGGAATGGCTTGAGCTTGAGTTTCGATCGCCAACTGACGTCACAATGATTGCTGCGCTTGCGCGTAAGGCAGCTGCTGCCATCCGGTCCAAGAGCAAATGACGCCTAACCTCTCGCTCAACCGGACGCCACGCCGGCGGCACTTAGGCGCCGTCCGCTCGGCAGCGGCCAGGTTGCATCTATTCGACAGATGATCTCCTTCATTGTCCCGGCCTACAACGAGGAGCGTTTGCTCGGCGCGACGCTTGACGCTCTACATGTGGCAGCCCGGGCCACAGGCGAGCTCTATGAACTGGTAGTCGTCGATGATGCATCCGCGGATCGGACCGCGATCATCGCCCAGCGGCACGGTGCCGTACTCGTCAGCGTCGCTCACCGCCAAATTGCAGCGACCCGCAACTCTGGCGCTCTAAAGGCGAATGGTGAATTTTTAATCTTTGTCGACGCGGACACAATCGTGAACGAGGCGGTAGTTCGCTCTGCCGTCGAGGCCTTGTGCAACGGCGCGGCCGGAGGTGGCGCCGCGGTTGAGTTCGGCGACGTTGTGCCGTTATATGGGAGGCTCCTTCTGCCGGTCCTTGTCCGGTTGTTCCGGGCATGTCGCGTGGCGGCCGGTTGCTTCCTTTTCTGTACTCGCAGCGCTTTTGTGGCTGTGGGCGGCTTCGACGAAGCGTACTATGGCGCCGAGGAATTGGTGATGAGTCGAGCGCTAAAGCGCCATGGCAAGTTTGTGGTCTTGCGGCAGGTAGTGACCACGTCCGGGCGGAAACTTCGCACACATTCTGTTCGTGAAATACTGATGATCTTGGTGCGCCTGGCGCTCCGAGGACCGAAGGCCGTCAAGCAGCGGCAGGGTATGGAGCTTTGGTATGCGGAACGGCGCGAGGATCCACAGCGCGATGCCTAACACCTCGCGACGGGAACCGGCACGCCGTACATAGTGATGGAATTGGCGGTAGGGTGTGGTTGCTCTTGGGGGATCGAGTGTGCCCAAGACGATCCAATGGGCGCGCAACATTGGCATCAACGAGTGCCCTAACACTGCGTTTGAGCGGACGCGCCGTTAGTCGGAGGTCCCATGCCAAAGATTAGTGAATCTCAGATCAAGCTCGCGTTGGCTGCCCCGAGGGACGCGCGTAGCCTATCCTCGCAGTTCGCCCCAGGATATCTCTCCGGAGATTCGGGAATACGCGCCAATGAGCGCGCGTTAGGAGATCTTCTCGCATCATTTCTTGCCAAGACAGGGTTCGATGTCGACGCATTTGAAAAAATTAACGCACAAAATGACATCGCACTAGATCGTATCGCAAAGGAGCAGAAGGACGACGCAGTCAAGCGTTCATCGTCGGTGAGAGATAGCCTCCGTCACCAAGTTGGCGGTCGGCTGAAAACGCCGGAGGCTCTCCCAAACGGCCCCCAGTATGTCCTGCTGGACACTCCGTTCTTGATATGGCCGACCCATGGCCTAGCTATGGATACGTCGCATGTTGAGCCGGCGAACAGCTTTGCAAAGGTCAGAGTGGACCGGTACGGAGACGATGATGCCCGTCAGGAGTTGGGCTTCTATTTCATCTTCCAGAATCCGAGTGACCGGATCGCCGTAATCAATGCTGACGCCTATCTCGTGGCCAGTGGATTTTGCGGCGTGCGGTCGGACCCGGGTATGGCGATTGGTCTGAGACAGGCCAATGTGCATATTGTTGCGCATCTACACCTCTGGGAATGGTGGAATCAGCCACCTACCGAGCCCTTTCCGCAGGTAGATCAAACTCACGACGTCCTGCGCGTGTCGTGCGACAGCAGCGGGCTTTTCGCTTCAGCCTCCAGTGACGTCAAGTACGTGTTCAGAGGTTACGACCTACGCTACATATCATTCGTAATTCCCGCTCACGACTTTGTGGTATTGGAAGTCGTTCTGTCGATCCACTATTGGTTTGCCGGCGGCTCCATCGACGCCGACTTTTCGAGTGGCGATTGCCGCGTCATGTGCCCCGCTGTGCTGCTCACAATTCTGAACTAACGCACTCACGCCGGCTGCTCATGATGGCCCATTCGATCAGGCAAGCTATGCTTCGACCTCTCGCTCTTTGCGCTCTCGCCCTTCTCTTCGAGTCTGCGGCTCATTCCGAGACGCCGCGGACGCTCTCCGTTCCTGCAGACTCCCCTCGTTGGGAGCTGGAAGGGCGAGCCGAGGCGGTTGAATATCAAGGCCGCAAGAGCGTCTTGCTCGATGGAGGTTCTGCTGTCGTGAAAGACTTCGAAATGCGGGACGGCATCATCGACGTCGATGTCGCAACCCCCGCAAGCCGCGGCTTTTTCGGCATTCAGTTTCGGATCGCCGACGACGGCCGCAACGCCGAATGGATTTATCTTCGCCAGCACAAGTCCGGGCTTCCCGACGCCCTGCAGTACACTCCGGTGCTCAACACCGGCCTCAACTGGCAGATCTACAACGGGCCAGGCTTCACCGGCGCGGTCGATATTCCAAAAGATGTCTGGTTCCATCTGCGCCTGGAAATTGTGGGCGCACAGGCAAAGTTCTACGTCGGTGACATGGACAGACCCGTGCTCGTGATGAACGATTTGAAAAGCGGCGTGCAGAAAGGTCAGGTGGCCTTGGCAGTCCTGACCGGCGCGACCTATTTCTCGAATTTCGAAATACGGACTACGCCCGATGCGCCCTGGCAACGGCACCCGCCACCGATGCCGTCGGGCACCATGATCAAGTGGAGCCTGTCGCCTTCGTACGACGCGCTCGAACGCAATCTGGAGCGTCCGCTCTCACGCTCGGAGAGCAACGTCATGCGTTGGCAGGACGTCGAGGCGGAGCCGCCCGGCTTCGTGGTCATCAATCGCTATCGCGAGAGCCCGCATCCGCGGGTCTCGTTTGCGAACGACTTTGCGAAGCGCCTGGAACCCCAGCCGGGAATGAAGGTCGTGTATGCGCGGACCAACATTGATTCCGACCGCGACCAGGTGAAGAAGCTCTACATCGGCTACAGCGACGACGTCAGCGTGTTCCTGAATGGCAGGATTCTCTTCCGTGGCCGTAGTGCCCAGAATTTCCGCGACCCCGGGTTCCTTGGCATCATTAACCCGGAAAACGATGCTGTCTACCTTCCATTGAGGAAGGGCCGCAATGAACTGATGCTAGCGGTCAGCGAACTCGGCGGTGGGTGGGGATTCATTTGCCGACTCGTCGACCTGGAAAGCTGAGCTTAGCTTGGTTCGTTGGGCCCCAGTTCGTCGATTTGGATTCTAGCTAACATAGGCATAGCGGAGGTTACGATGAAACCCTTTACCACCGTCGCCGTTGTTGTCTTGGCGCTCGTTGCGCTGCTACAACTGATTCGGGTTGCGTTGGGGTGGGAAGTCACGGTAAATGGCATCTTCATTCCGTTTTGGGCGAGTGTGATCGCTTGCCTCGTTGCCGCTACGCTTGCATTCAAGCTCTTGCGTGAAATGCGAACATAAGCGCTCTCGCTCCAACGTGACCACGCTGCGAGTATCATCGTATGGCACTGCGACCTCGTGATCGAATGACTCTACGACTCATCCGCCAGATGCGTGACAAAGCCGCATTGTTGCGTTCTTACGTGCCCCAACAGACTGGCATCGCATCCCGGTCAGTTGGCGCGCTTGCGCTGGGGGCCGTTGCCATAGGTGCGTTAGCCATCGGCGCACTTGCCATCGGTAAGTTGGCTATTGGTCGCGCCCGAATCAAACGGTTGGAAATTGACGAGCTTGTCGTTCGGCAGCTCCACGTCACTGACGAGCTGCATCTTCCGTCAAAGCCTGACTCGGAGCGCTGAACCATAAATGAGCTCGGGAAAAAACATAGAGGCGACATTCTGTTTTGTCGACATCGCGGGATATACCGCGTTAACCGACACACATGGTGAACTGGCTGCGGCTGATCTAGTAGACGGTTTTTGCGAACTTGTTCGAACGTCCATTGCTCCGTTGGGGCAATTGCAATCGATCACCGGTGATTGTGCATTTCTTGTGTTTCCAGATCCGCTCGCGGCAAAGGATGCGCTGTCGGCGCTATTCAAGTCCGTTGCCGATCGCCAGGACTTTCCAATTGTTCGTGCTGGCTTACATCATGGTCCGGCACTCTTACGAGGCAATCAGCACTTTGGCTCAACAGTGAATGTCGCAGCACGAGTCGCTGCACGAGCTACCGGTGGTCAGATCTTGTGCACGCAATTCGTTGCTGACGCCCTTGTCCAAGCAGGTAGCTCTGACATTGAGATTGAACACCAGGGGTTGATTTCTCTCAGAAACTTGCCTCAGCCCATGGACTTGTATGAAATTGTGCTATCCGGCGTCTCGCGCGAATATGCGGTTGACCCCGTGTGTAAGATGCAAGTGGATACACAGCGTGCCGCAGGAGACCTCCACTTCAACAGGAAGACGTATTGGTTTTGTTCGCTTGAGTGTGTTGAACGGTTTGCGAAGCAACCGACCTCATATGTGTGAGCGTGGCAGGGCGCGCCGTGGTGATGTGTCGTGGCTGCGTTCGTCTGTCGCTCATGTCGATCGTTAGGCAGCATGCCAATCGTTACCGTCGAGATTGTTGCTGGCGCAAATGACGCAATGGCGCACGGCATTGCGCAGGCGCTTGCCGATGCGATTGGCCGCGCGCTAAAGTCGCCACCCGGACAAACTTGGGTTCGCGTTCGCTCCCTTGCGGATAATCAATATGCAGAGAACGAGGCGTTTCTCGACGCGGCGCAATTGCCGGTCTTTGTTACCATCGTCAAACGACAATCTCCGCAGCGCGCGGAGCTCGAAGCCGAGGTCGCGGCACTCACCGGTGCGGTTGCCAAGCTTATCGGGCGACCTGCCACGTGCGTGCACATCGAGTACGCGCCCGCTGGGGCGGGCCGGCTTTCGTTCGGCGGTATCCTTGTTCGATGATCATGCGTATGAATCCCGAGAACCCCAGTCGCCTGCCTCGCCGGGTGTTGTTTGCATTTGTCGGTGTCGCCGTGGCCAGCGCCATCATTGTCTTTGCTTACGGCGTCTTGTCTGACTGGGTGCCGCCACGCGAGTCCGCAGGTGTGGTCCTCCCCGTGTACTTTGCCATGCTCCTTGCAGCCTTAGCGCTAAGCTTCGTGATTTCTGGAAACACACTCATGCATCACTACCGCACCGGCACTGTTCAGCGCGCAACCAATCCCGTTTGGTTCTGGTGGATCATCGCGGTCCAGTCGATCATTGCGGCGGTGTTGCTCGCCATAGGCTGCGTACAGTGGAGCAAGATGTATGGTTGAGCGGGCTAACCCCTCGTTCAACCCGGGCGGCTTGCCGACGGCGCCGTACCCTGCGCGCCGTCCGTCGTCGCGCCGCTTAGCTTATCGTGTCCACCTTGAATAACTTCTTGCGAGTAACTCATGCCGACCAAATGGTTCAGTAGTATTCCGTCATTGATCTGTGCCGTTGCCGGTTGGGCTCTTACTGGCACTGCGCACGCGGCCGAAATTACCGTGATGGGCACTCAAGCGGTGAAGGCCGCCTATAGTGAGCTCGTGCCCGACTTCGAACGCAGTTCGCAGCACAAGGTTTCGACCGCGTGGGTCGGGTCGAGCGACATCATGAAGCGGATGAAGGATGGGGAGGTTGTCGATCTCGTCTTGCTAGCGAGCGGCTCGATCGACGAGCTTGTCAAGCTGGGCAAAATCGTGCCGGGAAGTCGCGTCGATCTCGCAAAGTCGGGCGTCGGCATGGCGGTGCGTGCGGGTGCGCTGAAACCGGATATCAGCACCAGCGAAGCGCTCAAGCGTACGCTGCTGGCGGCAAAATCGATCGGCATTTCTTCGGGCAGCAGCGCCAACTATCTCGTCGGACTCTTCCAGCGCATGGGCATTGCCGATGAGCTCAAGCCCAAGATCAAGCAAATCGCACCCGGGCTTGCCGTCGGCGAAATCGTCGCGCGTGGTGAGGCTGAAATCGGATTCCAGCAAGTCAGCGAGCTGCTGCCGATCGCCGGCATCACATTCGTCGGGCCGCTACCGCCCGATATCCAGAACAAGACATTGTATTCAGGCGGCATTCACACTGGCGCCAAGGCGCCAGAGGCAGCCACCGCATTGCTGCAGTTCCTGAAGAGCCCCGCCGCGCGTTCGGCCTTTGTGAAAGCGGGGATGGAACCCTCTGACAGTCCGTAGCGCACGAAATGTCAGCGGGCGCCATTCGGCCCTTGGATTTGCCGGAGAGATTGGCGCCCACGCCGAGCAAGTGTAATCTCCCTCAACCACAACGAAGATCCTAACCATGCCCAAAGCGTACTGGATTGCCTTCTATCGTTCCATTCACGACCCCGAGGCCCTCGCCGCTTATGCCAAGCTTGCCGGTCCCGCACTCCAGAAAGCCGGCGCGCGTTTCCTCGCGCGAGGGATTCCGGCCGAGGTGTATGAGGGCGGCCTCAGCCAACGCACCGTTCTGGTCGAGTTCGACAGCGTCGCGCAGGCGGTCGCCGCACACGACAGCCCTGCGTACCAGGAGGCACTCCGCGTACTGGGTAAAGCAGTCGATCGGGACTTGCGCATCATCGAGGGCATCGACTAGGACCCAATTCATTAGGGTCCGTAGTCCCAATCATGCCGCTCCTCTACCGATATGCCTTCCCCGCCATGTGGTTGAGTTGGGCGATCTACTGGTGGGCCGCATCGCGCGACGTCAAGAGCGACCTGCGGCGAGAGTCCCGGCCATCCCGGCTCTTGCACATCGTGCCGCTCGCGATCGCCGTGCTTCTTCTCTGCACGCAAAGTGTGCCGATTGCCTTTCTTAGGACACGCTTTCTGCCGTTGACGCAATGGCCGTTCTGGGTTGGGTCATTGCTAACTGGCGGCGGCCTGCTTTTCACGGTTTGGGCACGCTTGCATCTCGGCAAGAACTGGAGCGGCACGGTCACGATCAAGCAAGGTCATGAACTCATCACCGGCGGGCCCTACGCTCTTGTTCGTCACCCCATTTACACGGGACTTTTGCTCGCATTTCTTGGCTCCGCGTTGGCGCTTGGCGACTGGCGCGGTGTCCTTGCCTTTGCGCTGGCGGCGGGCGCCCTGTGGCGCAAGCTATGGGTCGAAGAACTCTGGATGCGGCAGCAGTTTGGAGATGCATATCTGACGTACTCTCAGCGTGTCGCCGCGCTGGTGCCCTTCGTCCTTTGAGCATCTCTCACCGGTGCCTACAAGTTCGATTCTTCTGCGCGCAGACAAGGTGATCGAGTGATGACACGGCAGTCTGGCGTACGCGTTCAACCCGAAACGTCTCGAGGCGAATCGGATGAACAGGCGTGACGCAGTCGTTGCACTCATTGCATTAGGCGCTGCAACCGGCTCGCCCACATCCGCGGGTCAACAACAAGGCAAAGTCTGGCACGTGGGTTTTCTTTCGCTGAGTTCGGCTTCCCTGAGTACACGCAATTCCGATGCCTTCCTCAAGGCGATGCGGGAGCTTGGCTATGTCGAGGGCAAGAACCTGGTTGTCGAGTGGCGCTTTGCCGATGGCAACTTCGAACGCCTGGCGGGTCAGGCGGCGGACCTCGTGCGGTTGAAAGTGGACGTCATCGTCGCAGTGGCGTCGGCTGCAATCGGCACGGCGCAGAAAGCGACCAGCACGATTCCCATCGTCATGGCAACCACCGGCGACCCCGTAGGCAGTGGATTCGTGAAGAGCCTGGCACGGCCAGGAGGCAATATCACCGGGCTTTCGAACATGGGTGGCGATACCGGAGCCAAGCTCTTCGATTTGCTGCTTTCCGTGGTACCCAAGTTGCCTCGCGTGGCGTTGCTCGTGACTCCCACCAGCACGACCTACCGCGCAATCACCGAGAGCGTGCAGAGCGCGACGCAGAAAGCGGGGGTCAAGATCCTGGTGGTCGAGGCGTCGACCCCGCAGGAGATCGAGAATGCGTTCGCGACCATGGTCAGGGAGAACGCCGGCGCGGTGATCGTGGGGTCCGCCCCATTTTTCGGTCTGCAACGTCAACAGATCGTGGACCTGGCGCTCAAGCACCGGATGCCATCGATGTTCGGCAATCGGGATTACGTGGAGGCGGGCGGGCTCATGGGTTACGGGGGAACCAGGACCGAGAATTACGTGCGCTCCGCGACTTATGTGGACAAGATCCTGAAGGGTGCGAAGCCGGGCGATCTGCCAGTGGAACAACCAGCGCTGTTTGAACTGGTCGTGAACCTCAAGACGGCGAAGGCACTTGGCCTCACGATCCCGCAGACCATACTGCTGCGCGCCGACGAGGTGATCCAGTGACCCGCCTACCTGAGCCCGGTCGCTCACGCAGTGCCATAGGCTGAACTCGCCTGCGGCCTGTGTGCGAATTCGCAACGTTGTGGTATGTTTTTCAGGCCCAGTGCCTTTTGAAAATGCAAAAGGAGAAGCGCATGAAAAGGAGGTCGTTGGTCTGGATGGCAGCCGTCGGCTGCATGGCCGCATTGATTGCGCAGGCGGCGTCGGCGGCCAACGTAAAGGTGACGCCGCTCGGCGGCCAGGACGGCGAGTTTTGTCCGCAGGACCGGGCGCTGATCTTCGAGGATCCGAACGGCACGCGCATACTCTACGACGCCGGTCGTACGGTCGCCGGAGCGAACGATCCTCGGCTGGGCAAGATCGACATCATCCTCGTCAGCCACATGCACGGCGACCACGCGGGCAACGCGCACAACAAGGAGCCCAACTCGGGCAGCTGCGCGAATCCCGACGTTTCGGTGTCGGCGCTGCCGAATTCGAACACGGTGAACATCGCGCTGGCCAAGAAGGCGAAGATCGTGACGGGCAGCGAAATGCCGCCGTTCTTCGCCGGCAAGCTGAAGGCGAATGGCGGCGACCCGAGGGATTCGATCCTCGCGCGCTTCGGCGGAAGCGTGAAGGTCGGCGGCGTAACGATTGCGACGGTGACCGCGATGCACAGCAACGGCCTCGATCCCGACTACATCGGCGGCGAGCTGGGCAAGAGCATGAAGGACGCGGGAATTGCCGGCTACGTCGGCGAGGCTACCGGCTATGTGCTGACGTTCAGCAACGGTCTCGTGGTCTATCTGTCCGGCGATACCGGCATCACGGCCGAGCAGGACAAGGTCGTGCGCGGCCACTACAAGGCGAAGCTCGCCGTCATGAATATCGGCGATAACTTCACCACCGGTCCGACGGAAGCGGCCTACGTGATCAACGATCTGGTCCAGCCCGCTTCGGTGATCGCGTCGCACGCGAACGAAGTCGCGACCAAGGGCGGCAAGGTGCTACCGGGGACCAAGACCGAGACTTTCAGGAACGCCGTCAAGGTGCCGGTCCATATTCCGCTCAGCGGCAAGACGATGGAGTTCGACAACGACGGAAAATGCGTCGCCGGGTGCTAACTCAGATGGCCAAAATCGCTTCGCCGTACGAGATCGCAGCGTCGCTGACCGAGCTTTGGTCACCTCGCGTCGTGGCCGAGGTCGACGATGCATACATCAAGGTTGCCAAAGTCAAAGGCACGCTGGCATGGCACAAGCACGAGGATGAAGACGAGCTCTTTTTCATCCTCAAAGGTCACTTGCGCATTGAACTGGAAACCGGGAATGCGGTCGACCTCGCCGAAGGTCAAATGTTTGTCGTACCGAAAGGGGTTCGGCACAATCCAGTGGCTGAAGAGGAATGTCTCGTCATGCTCATCGAGCGCAAGTCAACGCTCCACACGGGCGACGTGGTGACGGAAAAGACGCGTACTCTGACAGAGCAGTTGCGCTCGGTATGAATCGGGAATTTCGCCGGAAGCCTGACCGCTCGCTCAACTTGGACGCTTCGTCGGCGGTATGCTGAAACAAGTCTCTCTCGGAATATGCGCTTAGGCGACTGCCACAACTTCCACGACTTCCGCGAACTGGCCAGGCGCCGGCTGCCGGGACCGATCTTCAACTACATCGATGGAGCGGCAGACGATGAGGTGACCTATCGGAGGAATACGGCGAGCTTCGAGCACTGCGACCTGGTACCCGATGTTCTGCGAGGCGTGGCAAACGTCGATCTATCCGTGACCGTAATGGGTCAGAGGCTTGCGGTGCCTTTCTATTGCTCCCCGACCGCCCTTCAACGCCTGTTCCACCATCGAGGCGAACGCGCAGTCGCGGCAGCCGCATCGAAGTACGTGACGATGTTCGGCGTCTCTTCGCTCGGCACAGTCAGCCTGGAGGAGTTGCGCAAGGCGTACTCGACGCCGCAGATGTATCAGTTCTATTTCCATAAGGACCGCGGCCTCAATCGCGCCATGCTTCAGCGCGCGAAGGACGCGGGTGTCGAGGTCATGATGTTGACCGTAGACAGCATCACCGGCGGAAACCGCGAGCGCGATCTGCGCACCGGCTTTTCGATTCCGTTCAGGCTTACCCTCGGCGGAATGCTTCAATTCGCGATCAAGCCGATGTGGGGCCTGAACTATGTGACCCACGAACGCTTCAGTCTGCCCCAGCTGGACAAGCACGTCGACATGGGCGGAGATACGATGTCGATCGGGCGCTATTTCACCGAGATGCTGGACCCTTCCATGAACTGGAGCGATGTGGCCGAAATGGTCCGGGACTGGAACGGACAGTTCTGCCTGAAGGGCGTCATGTCGGTGGGAGATGCGAAGCGCGCAGCGGAGATCGGCTGCACCGGCGTCGTACTATCGAATCACGGCGGTCGGCAGCTGGATGGGTCGCGCTCGGCGTTCGATCAGCTGGCGGAAATCGTCGATGCGGTGGGTGACCGCATGGACGTGATGATGGATGGAGGGGTTCAGCGCGGAACGCACGTCCTGAAAGCGCTATCGCTCGGCGCCAAAGCCGTGGGCCTCGGACGCTTTTATCTTTTTCCCCTGGCGGCGGCGGGCCAAGCCGGCGTCGAGCGGGCGCTGGGCCTCCTGCGGACGGAGATCGAGCGCGGAATGAAGCTGATGGGGCGAGCCTCGATCAGCCAGCTCTCGCGCGACAATCTGCGATTCAGGTAGTTGGCGCATATCCAAGGGCGATGATTGCTGCCTGACCGATCGTTCAGCGCGGACGCCCCTCAGACGGCGATTGGCATCGTCGATCGTCGCGCCGGTTAGCTTCGTTACCCACGTGTCAACACTCATACCGCCTGTCGAGCTGTCCTCCGGAGGCGTCCTCCTGCGGCCGTACAGAGTCGAGGACGCGGCCCTCGTTTTCGCCGCAGCGAGGGAGTCGGTCGACACTGTCGGGCGTTGGATGCCTTGGTGTCACGCCGGCTATACTCAGGCGGAAAGCATCGCGTGGATCGAAAAGACTCAGGGCTTCTGGCAGAGCGGTGAGGCGTATGAGTTTGCAATATTTGATTTGGCGAACGGATACGTCGGCGGCGCGGGACTCAACCAGTTCAATCGGGTCCATAACCTTGCGAACCTTGGGTACTGGGTCCGCCAATCGCGTCAAAGGCACGGGCTTGCCACTGCCGCCGCTCGCGCGTTGGCCAAGTTCGGATTCGAGACGCTTCGGCTGACGCGGCTCGAGATTGTCGCTGCGAGCGAGAATAGTCCGAGCCGCCGAGTCGCGGAAAAGGTGGGGGCACAATTTGAGTGTCTGGCGCGCAATCGACTTGTCATCCACGGCGCGCCCCATACGGCGGCAGTACATTCATTGGTGCCCAGTTTTGACGCCTGACTTCTGGCTCAGCTCACTCCCCGACAGATCTGCGGCCCATCCACGGTCGCGCCGGTTAGCTTGTCTTATTAGGCTTCGGAAGTAGCGATGGCCACCGATGCGTTACACGGCAAGTTCACGGATATTCTCGCTATCGCGAGGCCAGATCTTCGCGCGATATGCGAGTCACTCAGGGAGCAGATTGCCTCGCTGCACCATGGGTTTGTCGAGGTGGTCTGGCCAAAGCAGAAGATCGCGAGTTTCGGCGTCGGACCGAGGAAGATGACCGAGCACTATGCCTATATCGCAGTTCAGGAATCACACATAAACCTTGGTTTCTATCACGGCACATCACTGGCGGATCCGAAGGGCCTTCTCGAAGGCGCTGGCAAGGAATTGCGACACGTAAAGCTTCGCGACATCGTATCCAGCGAGGATCCCGCTGTCACCGCCCTACTTCGCCAGGCAATTGCTGAGCGCAAGCGCCATGTTACGGGGCCCAGCTCGTCGGTTGCCCACGTCAAACGCTAGACGTCGATTGCTGCACTCATGAACGTCCCGCAACTGAAAGAGTTCTGTCGCGGATTTCCCCATGCCACCGAAACCCTGCACAAGGATCCGTACAATTTCCTTGTTTACGCTGTTGGTGGCAGGAAATTCGCCTATTTCAAAACCAGCTATCCGGAACGGTGGCGCTTCAGCACACGAGTAACACCTGATCGCTTTATCGAGCTGACGGATGTTCCGGGAGTGAAGCCCGCCAGATATAGGGGGCGTTTTCATTGGATCACCATCGTCAACGTGTCCAGCTTTCCTGCCGACTATCTTACGGAGCTGGTTGAATGGTCGTACCATAACGCGATCGCCTCATTGAGCAAGGCCAGGCAGGCGGCGATTCGCGCGCCATGCTAATTGTCAAGTAAATGCTTGAGCATCTGCATGTCACCGACGGTATCTGCCGATTCCGCCCCCGCGGTCAATGCTCTCTTGTCGAAGCGGCGGAGCTTATCATTCGCGCAATCGTCTATTGTCGCGACCGGCGTATAACCAAGCTGCTTGTCGACGGCACCGGCCTCGTCGGACTCACCGTCCCGTCGCTAATTGATCGCTTCTTACTGGCCGAAGAGTTGGCTTACGCGGCGCGCGGCGTGGTCGTTGTAGCGCTCGTGGTCCACGCTGAATACATTCATCCTGCAAAATTTGGAGCAAGGGCAGCCGGGGACTTTGGCCTGATGTTCGATGTCTACACGTCCGAGACAGAGGCGCTCGATTGGCTGGTGAGCGTGGCTGATCCGGTCTAGAGTTGTTTGCCAAGGCTGGTTTCCGTGTCACCCGCGTCGTGCCCACCGAATCGGCTGTCAGCGTGGTGGAAGCGGTTCTAAAATAGGTATAAGGGTTGACACCTCGACCTCGCGGCATTACAGGAGATCGTATGAAGCGCGTTATCGCTACAAAGAGCGCCGCGGCGATGTACAACCCAGTGTCCCAGGCAACGCTTGCTCGGAACGGAATGTTGTACACGGCGGGCATGATCGGGCGATCACCCGATACCGGACAGATGCTGCCTACTTTCGACGAACAGGCGCATCAGGCCCTGCGAAACCTGGGAGCGGTGCTAGGCGAAGCAGGTGGCGGCTATGTTGACGTGATGTTCGTGCAACTCTATCTGCTCGACATGGAAAAGATCGAGAAGTTCAACCAGATCTTCCAGCAGTATTTTCCAACCGAGCCGCCAGCACGCGCCGTTTGTCAGCCACTCAAGCTCTATCCGGGTGCCCTGGTCATGTTCACAGCCGTTGCCTGTGTCGGCGCGGCCTGACCCAAATGACTTTTCGGCCGAGATCGCTACTACTGCTGTTCGCGTGTGCGCTCTACTTGCCAGTAGTGCACGGTATGGAACGTATTGAAGATGCCACCTATTTGTACAAGCTCGAACAATACGCAAGCGATTTCATTGCCCTTGAAACGGAGTTTTTGTCTTTGATCGACGCCGCTTCCAGCGAAGAGCGCTACTACCTGTACTGGACGTACAATCATTTGACAGGCTCCAGGGTCCAGGTTCGATACTTGCAAACAGAGTTGGAGCTCGCGGTTGCAACCCAGTCGTACCCGGATGAACAAGCACTCAGAACAACGCTTCGAGACCAAGCCCAATTTGTGCATTGGGAACTCGACCACGCCATCAGTGATCTCGAGCAGAACATGCCCGAGGTCAGACGGCTGAATCACCTGTGGATCAATGAGGCCCTTCGTTCGTTGCTCTCTCAAATCCGGACGACCGTCGATCGTTTGTGGGTCGATCAATGTGCACGTGTGCCATGCGTTGGCGGCCTCTAACCCGTCGCTCAGGGCAAACGCTACTTCATCCATCAAGGGACTACCGTGAAACACCTGAATCCCACCACCCTACACAAACCCACCGGTTACACACACGTCGTCGAGGTGACCGGTGGACGCACGCTTTACATATCGGGTCAAGTAGCTCTCGACCAAAGCGGCGTATGCGTAGGCGGCAGCGACCTCGGGGCGCAAGCCCGCCAGGTCTTCGAGAACATGCGTGCGGCACTCGCAGCGTCAGACGCAACGCTGGACCACGTCGTCAAGATCACCGTGTTCATCACCGACGTGTCGCAGATCCTGGCATTTCGCGAGGTCCGTGACAGCGTGTTTACGGGCCCCCTGCCGGCAAGCACTCTCGTGGAAGTCAGGCGTCTCGCGCGGCCCGAGTTCCTGATCGAAGTCGAGGCAGTGGCGGTGGTGGGCTCCGCCCCAGTCAAGGAGATCCGGTGAACACCCGCACCGCACGTGCGCCTGGAGTCAAGATTCCACAATCCACGCTGCTGCGCGCCGACCGGATCATCGAATGAACCGTTTGGCGGGCGTTCATAGGCAATCAGCGATCAAATCAACTGCTGTCGCGATTATCGCCGGCCTGGTGCTGTCGATTGCTCGTGCGCAATCTCCGGTGATCAATGACGCAACGCCAGGCTGGTATCGCATGCGCGTCGGGCAATTCGAGGTAACAGCGCTTGCGGACGGCACGCTGGAGCTGCCGGTTGACAAGGTCTTCACAAAAGTAAGTCCAGGTCGCATCCGCTCGCTGTTGT
Source organism: uncultured beta proteobacterium (assembly GCA_963821485.1). Taxonomy (GTDB): domain Bacteria; phylum Pseudomonadota; class Gammaproteobacteria; order Burkholderiales; family Casimicrobiaceae; genus PALSA-1003. The sequence goes on along the minus strand of CAWGEB010000006.1, from coordinate 84,611 downwards.
CACGCACTTACCAGTCGAACGAGGTGACGCTTACGGTAAATGCGTTCCTGGTGAATACGGGGACGAGGCTTGTCCTCATCGACACGGGAACGGGCACGTCACAGATGTTTGGTTCGAAACTGGGACGCCTGCTTTCCAATCTCAAGGCTTCCGGCTATTCGCCGGAGCAAGTTGACGAGATCTATGTCACCCACATGCACACCGACCATATCGGCGGGTTGATGCGTGATGGCAAACCGGGCTTTACCAACGCCACCGTTCGCGCGAATGTGCGCGAAGCCGATTTCTACCTGAGCCGATCCAGCATGGATGCGGCTCCGGCTGACGAGAAAGAAGACTTCGAGAGCGCGATGGCGATCCTCGGTCCATACATCACGGCAAGTAAGTTCAAACCTTTTGACGGGGTAACTGAATTGACTCCTGGAGTTCGCGCGGTGCCAGCGTCCGGACATACGCCGGGCCATACGATCTATGTCATCGAGAGTAGTGGCGAGAAAATGGTCGTGTGGGGAGACTTGATGCACGTAGCGGCACTACAATTTCCTCAGCCTTCTGCAACCATCCAGACTGACTGGGACATCAAGCTGTCCGCGCTGCACCGACGAACGATCTTCGCCGACGTAGCGAGGAACGAATACTATGCTGCGGCAGCCCACGTTGCATTTCCTGGAATCGGCAAACTTCGCGCCGAGGGCGATGGGTACACGTGGGTCCCCATAAGCTATATCTTCGGCAAATGAGTCGTGCGAGCCACAAACCGTGTCATCAATACAACGATGTGAACTTCCGCACGGAGCGCTCCTCAGCAAGTATCAGCACGGCGGCGCCTACGCGGATTGCTACGTCACCGAGGCGGCACGACGCGTTTCCCACGCGGAGTATGTCGAGGCTTTCTACACCACGGCGCTGTTCAAGGTCGAACGGCTGCTGCTTTCCTGGTTCGCATCAAAGCCTTCTACCGACGTTCAGGCCGGTCAGCTCGCTGCCGGCACTCTCGATTCGTTTGCGGCGTGGAGCGTAGAGGGAAGGAGTGCAAATCAGCTGCTCTTGTCCGATTTCCGCGGTCGTACGCGGTCATGGCTGATGGTGGTCTCGCCGGAGAACAGCGCCTTAGAAGACACGCATTTGTACTTTGGCTCAGCTGTCGTCCCGGTCGTGAGCAAAAAGGCCGGAACGCGAACACTCGGTCTCGGCTTCCGTCTGCTTCTCGGCTTCCACAAGCTGTATTCCCGAGCACTCTTGTTCGCAGCAAAATGCCGTTTGGAGCGAACGCGGGTCGCCGATTAGCGTGTTTTGTTATGCTTCACAAACTTTCGAACCCATCAACCTAGCCGACACCACACCATGAGCGCGATCGAAATCAACGTTGGCCAACTGGGCATCCGGTACCTCGTCGATGGTTCGCACACTGCGAGCCTGGGCATGTTTGAACTCACAATACCGCCGGGCTCTAACGTCCCACCGCCGCATAGCCATTCAAACAACGAAGAAATCGTTTATGTACTGGAGGGGACGCTCCGCTACACAGTGGGCTCGAATACGCGAGATCTCACTCCGGGACAGACCATGCAAACGCCAAAGGGCACTGCTCATGCGTTCGCCAATCCGTTTGGCAGCGTCGCCCGCGCATTGATCGTCATGTCTCCGGACATTGGGGCCCAGTATTTCAAAGACGTCGCAGGCATCGTCAATACGGGTGGTCCACCTGACAAGGGCGCGCTGATAGCGGTCATGAGCCGGTACGGACTTGTGCCGTCTGCCTCGAAGTGACGCCTGAGCTGTCGCTCAACCCGGGCGAGAATGGAGGAGCCTATGAAACTGTGGCCGCTCACTCGATGGCGATCGTGGCTTGGTTTGGCCATCCTGTTGTTGGCAGGCGCAGCATCCGCCACCGACGTGCAGGTGATGATATCGGCTGGCTTTTACGGAGCCTATTCGGAGCTGGCCCCGGCGTTCGAGCGCGCGAGCGGCCACCACCTGGTCACAACGCGCGGTCCGTCGATGGGTGACTCTCCCGAGTCGATCCCCACTCGCCTGGCGCGAGGCGAGACGGCAGATGTCGTGATCCTGGATGGCGCGGCCGCCGATGAGCTCGCCCGGCGAGGATTGGTGCGTGCCGACAGCAAGGTCGAGTTCGCCCGCTCTATGGTCGGCATGGTGGTGCGCGCCGGCGCGACCAAGCCGGACATCGGCAGCGTCGAGGCATTCCGGGCCACGCTGCTTGCAGCAAAGTCTATCGCGTACTCGGACAGCGGCAGCGGCACCTATCTGTCGACGACGTTGTTCCCGAAGCTCGGCGTCGCGGAACAAGTGGCGGGCAAGAGTCGAAAGGTGCGCGGCCCGCCGTCCGGCGAGCCGGTGGCCGCGGTCGTCGCGCGTGGCGAGGCGGAGATCGGCTTCCAGCAGGTCAGCGAACTCATACACGTCCCCGGAGTGACGTTCGTCGGCCCGATTCCGGCTGAGCTCCAGCCGGGGTTTTCCTTCGCAGGGGCGCTGACGACCGCGGCTCGGCAGCCGGACGCGGCCACTGCGCTTATCCGCTTTCTCGCATCGCCCGACGCTGGACCCGCGATCCTGAAGGCCGGCCTGACTCCGGTCCCGCCAAGGTAGTTCGCGCGATCGAGCGGACGCGTCACACCGACCAGCAGGGAAGCAATGAACAGGCGTGAATCGATAGCTGCACTCGTGGCGCTTGGTGCTTTTCCGCTCTCCGCGGAGGCCCAGCCGACGGTCAAGATCGCTCGCATAGGCGTGCTGGCGGGCAATCTGAGCGACTTCCGCTCGCTAGGGACATTCCTCCAGGGTCTGCGTGACCTCGGTTATGTCGAGGGCCGCAACGTCGTTATCGAAAATCGGGATGCCGCGGGGAAGTTCGACCGGCTCCCGGCGCTTGCGGCCGAACTGGTGGCGCTCAAGGTTGATGTCATCGTGGCTCAAACCATCGTCGCCGCCCTGGCTGCCAAGCAAGCGACCGGGACCGTCCCCATTGTCTTTTCTGGTATTGCCGATCCGGTTACGGACGGGCTCGTTGCCAGCCTCGCGCGGCCGGGCGGCAATGTCACCGGGTTGTCCAATCTCGCCGCCGAGCTCGTCGGCAAGCGTTTGGAATTACTCAAGCAAGCCGTTCCGGGGACTAGGCGCGTCGCCGTCCTCTGGCAGCCAGGCGGCTCTGGCGGAAGCACGGATAAAGACATGCTGAAGGCAGCAGAAGTCGCGGCGCGGGCGCTAGAGCTGCAGCTTCAGTTCGTTGAGGCACGAAGTCCTACCGAATTCGATAGGGCCTTCTCGGATTTGACCCGCGCGCACGTGGATGCGCTGACGGTGCTGCCAATCGCCATGTTTTTCAATGAGCGCATACGCCTTGTGGACTTGGCGGCCAAGAACCGTGTACCGGCAGTGTACTCAGCGAGGCAGTACGCCGAAGCCGGGGGCCTCATGGCCTATGGAGCAAACCTTGCTGATTTGTGGCGGCGCGCCGCGACTTACGTGGACAAGATTCTCAAAGGCGCCAAGCCCGCCGACCTACCCGTCGAGCAGGCCACGAAGTTCGAACTGATCATCAACCTCAAGGCCGCGAAGGCGCTCGGCCTTACGATTCCGCCATCGATGCTTGGGCGGGCCGATGAGGTGATCCAGTGATGCATCGGCCAATGCCGATCAGCTCTGCTCGTTAGGCGACCACGGTCATGACCTGCGACGCCCGGGCGAGTGTATTCGGCCTTGCTGCCTTCAACGTTGATTCATCCAGGAGACATCTGTGCCGATCACTGCTTTCAGCAGTTTTACCGATGGCCTCGACCCGAGTCGCAGAAGCCGGGAACACTTCGTTACCCACATCGACATGGCAGACGACCGTCGTTGGGTACCGTATATCGATGGCGTCTGGTTCCAGCCCTGCCATTTCAACTGCACGTCCGGCGGCTTCAGCGTTGTACTAAAAGGTCTCCCCGGCGCAATGCTGGGCACCCACTACCATGTCGGCACGGTGCGTGGCTATACGTTGCGTGGGTACTGGCGGTACCTCGAACACGACTGGATCGCAAAGCCGGGGACCTTCATCTATGAACCCGCCGGGGAAGCTCACACGCTGGTTATCACGAAGGACTCACCAGAACCGGCGCTGGTGATGTTTGTCGTCGAGGGTGCCCTCATCTATCTGGACAAGCCAGCCAACGGTGGCGTTGCTGCCTACGAGGATGGATTCACCCTGCTCGAATTGACTCGGAAATACTATCGCGAGGCGGGTCTCGATGTACGCGACCTGGATCTGCTTATTCGCTAACCGAGTTCCACGGTCTAAGCTCTCGTTCAACGCGACCCCGGAATACCGAGGTTTGCGGCTCAACTCAAACCTTAGGCGTCATCATGCGTGAAGTCGTCGTCGAAGATTACGACCCGGCGTGGGTGCTTCGATTCGAGGAGATGCGCGCCCGCGTCTGGCCAGTCGTTCACGATGTCGCCGAATCGATCGAACATGTCGGCAGCACCGCGGTTGTCGGCCTCGCGGCCAAGCCGATTATCGACATGACCATCGTTGTCGGTTCACGGGAACGCGTCGCGGTTGCTATCGAACGCTTGCGCAGCGCGGGCTTTGAGCATCGGGGAGACCTCGGGATCGCCGGGCGAGAAGCGTTTCTCGGCCCCTCCGATTTCCCGCCTCACCGTCTGTACCTTTGCGCAAGAGGGAGTGTCGCCCTGGCAAACCACCTGGCGGTACGTGACTTTCTGCGAAGTCATCCGGAAGTCGCGCTTGCATATGGCGCTCTGAAGCAACAACTTGCGGTGCAATTTCGAAATGATATTGAAGGCTACGTCGAGGCCAAGACCGGATTCATCACCTCAATACTCGAGCGAGTCGGCTTCCCGGCGGATGCGCGCGCCCGCATCGTCCGAGAGAATCGAAGGCGAGACAATATCGCCTGAGCGATCCATCCAGCGGATCACCTTCGGCATCCGCTGAACGCAAACACTAGGCCCCGGATCCACTTCCATGCCAATGTCCGAATATGTTCGACGCCTCAGAGAGAAAATCGGCACCACGGTGCTTGAGGTCCCGACAGTGAGCATCCTTGCGCTTGACGACAGGGAACGCGTTCTGCTCGTTCGCCACGTCGAAGGCAATGACTGGACGACTCCAGGCGGAATGATCGAGCCATACGAAACACCAGCGAACGCCGCCGTGCGCGAAATGTGGGAAGAAACGGGACTCTACGTTGAGCTTACCCACATTATCGGAGTGTTTGGAGGCGATATTTGCTCGAGCACCTATTCAAACGGAGACAAGATGGCCTGGGTCTCCACGTTGTTTGGTGCGCGGCCCATCAGTGGAGTACTGGAACCGGATGGCGAAGAAACGCTCGAAGCCCGCTACTTTGACCGCGTCGGATTGAGTGGTATTTACTGCAAGCCACACGTTAAGCTGTTCCTTGACGCAGCATTTTCGCCGACGCAGAAAGTGCATTTTCAGCAACCCACGTGGCGCCCCCATGGCGCCTGAAACTGGGTTCTCAGCGAACGTCAGGCAAGCGGGGCTTCGCCCCCTGGCCATCGCGCTGCCGATCGTGTTTGTATGCCACGTTCTCGAAGAAGCACCGCATTTCGTCGAATGGTTCAACAGCCTCGTCACACCCGGAATATCGCAACGACTTTTCCTGTCAGTGAACCTTACGGCGTTCGTGATCACGCTCCTGCTGGGTGGTTTCGTCGCCATGACACGAGGGGCTGTACTTTCCATCCTTACCGTGGCCTGGGTCGGGTTCCTGATGCTCGCCAACGGAATCTTTCATCTTGTTGCAACCATTGTGCATTGGCGCTATTCCCCGGGCGTGATCACGGGCACACTGCTCTATATTCCCCTGTCCTTCCTTTTCATGCGTGCGGTGGTGAGAGAGTGCGCATATGCCTGGTCCACGGTCGTATTGGTTGCACTCTTCGGCGGCATACCCATGTGCCTTCACGGATTCATGATCGTCTTCCGCGGAAGTCGCTTGTTCTAGTTCCTAATCTGGTACCCAAGCCCACACTTGACCCCGGGGGCGCCCCTTCGGCGACAGCTTGCGCCGTGTGTCATCGCGCCGGTAAGATTGTTTCGCCAGGCGCCGATAGAGCGCCTTTCAGCGCTGTAGTACATCCACCTCATGGAGAACTCCAATGGCCAGTTTTTTGCTCATACGACACAAGGTTCGGGATTTTTCGGAATGGAAGCGCGGCTATGACGCTCATTTGCCGAAGCGCGCCGAGGCAGGCCTTACCGAAAAGTACCTTCTTCGGGGAACCAACGACGCAAATGAAGTTGTCCTTCTTTTCGAGGCGAAGGATCTCAGCCGCGCGAAGGCATTTGTCGACTCCGCAGATCTGCGAGAAACAATGCAGAAGGTGGGTGTCGTCGACAAGCCCGACCTCTACTTTCTCAACGGCTGATTGGCTGATCCACCAGACGCATCGTCGGGAGAGCCGTTGCATGGCCGCCGATAGTCAAATGACAAAGCAGGCGGTCATGACGAAACTACGCGTCGAGGGTTTTCCATATCCATCGACGGATTCGGTGCAGGACCGAGCCAAAATCTCGAGAACCCACTTGGCGTTGCCGGACTTGGCCTGCACAAGTGGGCATTCCCGACCAGGACGTTTCAGAAAATGTTCGGGCACGACGGCGGCACAACTTCCCGCAATCAGTTCTGTTGCGCGCCGACCAGGTGATCGAATGACCAGCCCGCGTATGACGGTGGGTGACGCCGGTCGACGGAATGCGTACCCTCCGTCAACGGATAGTGCGATGCCCTGGAATATCGACGCGGTTTTGCCTTTCTGATGGTCAAATGCCCCTACTGCAGTCGCCCTGCGATGAGCCTCGTGCGCAAATCCGGCCTCGGCCCCGGGCGCACGATCAATTGCCAGGCGTGCGGCAAGCCCGTCACGACACATTCGATGGGCGTCTTCGCCGCGATTCCGGCGTTTCTGGGTGGCCTGGTGGCCCTGAAGTCTGCATCGTTGCTGCTCGGCGGCGCGGCGGTCGTGGCAGGCATCCTGACGATGGCCGTCATCCAGACCTTCCTGGTTCCCCTCGTGCGAAGCGATGGCTGACGCGTCGGTCAACATGGACGGCCCTCGCCGGGCATGCGGCGTGCTCGTGTTCGCATCTGGAAACTAGTTTCGCTGGGCATCATTCAACCGGGAGGGCGCATTGAGTCCACAAATGATCCTGGTTGCCGGTCCGTATCGCTCAGGCACCAACGACGATCCCGCGCTCATCGCCAAGAACGTCGCGGCGATGACGGAAGTGTCGCTGCGTCTTTTTCGCGCCGGGCATCTTCCGGTCATGGGCGAGTGGTACGCCCTGCCTCTCATCGAGCACCTGGGGCCGGTCTGCATCGGTGACCCGGTGTTCAACGAAATTTTTCACCCAATTGCGCGCCGACTGGTCACCAAGTGCGATGGCGTCCTCCGGATCGGAGGGCCCTCGTCGGGCGCCGACGAAATGGTCGCGCTTGCCAGGCAACACGGAGCCGCCGTGTACATGTCGCTCGAGGAAATTCCGGATGCATCGTAGTGGAATCATGGCGAACATCGGGACAATGGAAATCAGCCGTGGCGGTTGTGTCGTCGCCGTCGTGATGTTGCGCGGTCGTGTCTGCCGAAGCCTGTGAGTAGGGTACGATTCAACGCTCGTTCAGGGACTTGCTCAAAGGTGATGCAATGAACTACATCCGATCTTGTCTAGTCCTGGTCGCGTGCACGCTTTCACTGTTGCCGCACGCGAGTTTCGCCGCAGACGCACCAGACACTGTCGGACTGATAGCCGCGCAGCGCAAGGCAGTCCAGCCCTTGGCGGTATTTGATGGAATGTGGCGCGGCCCCGCCAAGGTCACACTTGCCGACGGCAAGGAAGTTGAGACTACGCAAACCGAAAGGGTCGGCAGTATCCTGGATGGCAGTGTCAAAGTCATCGAAGGTCGCGGCTATACAGCGGATGGAACACTGCGCTTCAACGCCTTTGCCGTCCTTTCGTATTCTCCGCAGACCGACAAGTACAACTTCCGTTCGTATGCGCAGGGCTACTCCGGGGATTTCCCGCTGGAAGTCCGGCCCGACGGTTTCACCTGGTCCATAAGGGCCGGGCCGGCGACCATCCGCTATACAGCGACCGTGAAGGATGGGACCTGGACAGAATTCGGAGAGCGTATTGTCGAAGGCCAACCCACCGTGCGAATATTCCAAATGACGCTGCGCCGTATCGGTAGCACCGACTGGCCGGCCGCGGGCGCAGTCCCGCCGCAATAGGGCAAGCCATCGTGGCGATGACGCAAAACGTCGAGCTCGTTCGACCGGACGCGTCGCTGCGCGACTCTTATCGAAGTCTGATCGCCGAATTTGCCACGACGGGCGAAAAACTCGTGCCCTTCGTCCTTGCTTTCGAGCACGCCGACTTTGATGTATTTCTCAGCCGGCTGGATGCGTGTTCGCGCGGTATCGATTTGCCGAAAGGCTTCGTCGCACATTCGACCTATTGGCTCGTACGCGGCCAATCGGAGGTGGTGGGAGTATCGAATATTCGCCACCAGCTGACGGACGCGCTGCGCCGCGAAGGCGGCAACATCGGCTACGGAATTCGGCCAAGTGCGCGACGGAGCGGCCTTGGCATCATGATATTGCGGAAGTCACTGGCTCGCGCGGCTGAGCTCGGGATCACGCGCGTTCTCGTTACCTGCGCCAAGGCAAACATTGGGTCGGCGAGGACAATCCTGCGCAATGGCGGCGTACTCGAGTCCGAGGAATTCCTGAGTGATCGCGGCGAAATTGTTCAGCGCTATTGGATCAGCAATGCGAAAGATGCCGGTGTCTAGCGCATCGGTCGACCCGCGCATCCCGCTGGCTGGGGTCTGAAATGATGGAGACGATCTTCAATGGAAATCCGCGTCGGTGATTTGAGCCACCCCGAAGTCATCGCCTTGCTGCACGAGCACTTGCATAGCATGACCTTGCATTCTCCCCCCAAGAGCATTCATGCTCTCGATCTCGATGCGCTGCGCAGTCCGGACATCACATTCTGGAGCGTATGGCAAGGCGCTGAATTGATGGGTTGCGGCGCGCTCAAGGAGCTGACACCCCGCCATGGTGAGATCAAATCGATGCGCACGGTAGCAGCACATCAGCGGAAGGGCGTCGCGGCGCAGCTCATGCGTCACATTCTTGATGTAGCCAAAAGCCGTTCCTACGAACGACTCAGCCTCGAGACGGGTTCGATGGACGCCTTTGCACCTGCGCGCAGCCTCTACGCCGGCTTTGGATTCAAACCCTGCGCGCCGTTTGCAGACTACGTCCTGGATCCGTACAGCGTATTCATGACCAGGGAATTGCGAGGGGAGTCTCCGGCACCCGGTACATCGCTCGGAACGAACCCGCTTTGCGGATCACCACAATCCACATAAGAGGCGGCCCCCGCCTACCGAGGTAACAGACATGTGCAGAAATATCAGGACGCTCTTCAATTTCGCTCCTCCCGTGACCGAAGAGGAGATCCGTGCCGCGTCACTGCAATTCGTGCGCAAGCTAAGCGGCTTCAACAAGCCGTCGAAGGCCAACGAAGCTGCCTTTCTCGCCGCGGTGGAAGGTATCGCCGCAGTCGCCGGAACGCTTCTCAATTCTTTGGAAACGAGCGCGCCGCCAAGGTATCGAGAAGTGGAAGCCGCCAAGGCGCGTGAACGTTTTGCGCACCGGTTCGAGAGGTAGGAACTTGTCGCGCGCTGTTTTATGCTCAACGCGTTCGCTCCATGGCGGACCTGTGGTCCGTCACAGATGCCATGCGGCAATGTCCGGCCAACACTGCAGAACTCGATTGTAGCTTCGGAGTGGAACATGCCCGCCTACCTCATCGCGGAACATCAGATCACCAACCCCTCGCAATTCGAAGAATACCGGCGCCAGGTTGCCCCGATGATCGAGCGCTATGGTGGCCGCTATCTCACTCGACCGGGAACGCACGACGTGCTCGATGGCCGGTGGCGGCCGGATCGCGTCGTCATCATCGAATTCGCTAGCATGGCGGCGCTCAAGGCCTGGTACCAATCGCCGGAATATCAGCCACTGATCGCCCTTCGCCGCAGCGCGGCAACCGACGTGCTGATCGCCCTCGAAGGAACGTAGGCGAGCTGCGCATGACGACACTGCAAGAACTCCTCGGAATCGAGCTGCCGATCATCCAGGCGCCGATGGCCGGCGTGCAGACCAGCGCGCTGGCGGTGGCGGTTTCCAATGCCGGCGGCCTCGGTTCGCTCCCCTGCGCAATGCTGAGCCTGGGCGCGCTGCGCGATGAGCTGACCGCACTAAGGGGGCAAACCAACAAGTCGTTCAACGTGAATTTCTTCTGCCACGCAACACCGGCGTTCAGCGCCGAGCGAGAGGCGGCCTGGCGGGTGGCCCTGGCGCCCTACTACAGGGAGTATGCGATCGACGTCGACGCCATTGCCGTTGGGCCAGGTCGTGCCCCGTTCAGTGCCGACGCGGCCGACGTACTGGAAGACTTCAGGCCCGCCGTGGTCAGCTTTCATTTTGGCTTGCCGTCGGCGGCTTTGCTGGCACGGGTGCGAACCTGGGGTTCGAAGATCCTGTCGACGGCAACGACGGTCGACGAGGCGCGCTGGCTCGAAGCACGCGGCGTCGACGCGATCATTGCGCAGGGCCTGGAGGCCGGTGGGCATCGCGGCCATTTCCTCACGCATGACCTGAGCGCACAGGTCGGTACCTTTGCCCTGTTGCCACAGATCGTGCGCACAGTGAGGCTTCCCGTGATCGCCGCGGGTGGCATCGCCGATGCGCAAGGCGTTGCGGCTGCCATGGCACTCGGCGCCACCGGCGTGCAGATCGGAACGGCCTACCTGCTGTGCCCGGAAGTCGCGACCAGCGTCGTGCATCGCGCCGCGTTGAAGAGCGAAGCCGCGCGCCATACGGCGCTCACGAACCTGTTCACGGGTCGACCCGCCCGCGGCATCGTGAACCGCGTCATGAGAGAGCTTGGTCCGATCAGCGCTGCGGCGCCTGCCTTTCCTCTGGCGACGAGCGCCATGGCGCCCCTGCGCGCCAAGGCCGAAAGCCGAGGCTCGGGTGATTTCTCGCCGCTGTGGTCCGGTCAGAATACGAGCGGGTGCAGGGAAATTCCCGCTGCGCAACTCACCCGCGAACTGGCTGCCGAAAGCTGCGATCACCCGTTCGCAAGGCCCAGCACGTCATGAGCGCAGTGCTCACGATGACGAAAATCGACATTGAATCCTTGCATAGGGCTGGAAATAGCGGTTGACTGGGTACTGGTCGCGACAGTTGCTACTTGCGCGAAGACTTCTGCACCGATAAATTGGGGGTGCCGGAGGCGAATCTGCCTTGGTGGACCTGGATCAACAAGACGAACATGACCACCCCGCTTGATTTGTCGTCGACGTTTGTCGTGGTCGAGCCGGACCATTCCGCGGTTCCGGTTGCAGTGACGGCCACGCTCTACGAAGAACTCGATGCCCGCTTCGATCAGTTCAAGGGCCGGCTGCTCGTATCGACTCACGAATTCGACCGCGACTGGCCCACGTGGGAAATGCATCCGGCCGGCGATGAAATCGTCAGCCTGCTTGCGGGCGAATCAACATTGATACTCGAGCGCGAGAGCGGGCAGGAAGCGATCCACCTGCAGCATCCTGGCGCGTTTGCCATCGTGCCGAAAGGGACCTGGCACACGGCGAGGACCTCGGTACCGACCCGCATGCTATTCGTGACGCCTGGCGAAGGCACGGAGAACCGCCCGATCGGGTAACTCGGCCGCACCTGTACCAATGACGCACATTGGAGGTTGCATGAACACAAGCACGTTTTTCTCCCGCCTGAGCGGCACCCTTTTCGTCGCCTTCATCGCTGTTTCTGCACATGGCGCGGACTTTCCCGCGCCAGTGGAAGGCGACTGGGTCGTGCGCGACTTCCGCTTTCACACCGGTGAGGTGCTGCCCGAGCTGCGGCTGCACTACACCACGGTTGGCGCGCGCACCGGAGTGCCGGTGCTGATTCTGCACGGCACGGGCGGTTCAGGCACGGGGATGCTTTCGAAGGATTTCGCGGGCGAACTGTTCGGGCCCGGACAGCCGCTCGACGCGACCCGCTACTACGTCATCCTGCCGGATGCCATCGGTACCGGCAAGTCAACCAAGCCCTCCGATGGCCTGCGGGCGCGCTTTCCTCAATACAACTACGACGATATGGTGCAGGCGCAGTATCGGCTGGTCGCCGAGCATCTCGGCGTCCGCCACCTGCGCCTGGTGCTCGGAAATTCCATGGGCGGCATGCAGACCTGGATCTGGGGCGAGCGTTATCCCGACTTCATGGACGCGCTGGTGCCGATGGCCTCGCTGCCCACCGCGATGTCCGGGCGCAACTGGATGCTGCGCCGCATGATCATCGATTCCGTGCGCAACGATCCGGAGTGGAACAACGGCAACTACACGCGCCAGCCGCGTAACCTGCAATCGACGCTGGTGTATTTTGGCATCGCGACTTCCGGCGGCTCGCAGGCGCTGTTCGCGGCCGCACCGACGCGCGAAAAAGCCGACGAACTGCTGAACCAGCGACTGCAACAGCCCCTGTCAGGCGACGCCAACGACATCCTGTACCAGTGGGATTCATCCAAGGACTATAACCCTGCGCCCGGGCTCGATCGGATTCAGGCCGCAGTGCTGGTGATCAATTCCGCTGACGATGAACGCAATCCCCCGGAACTGGGCGTACTCGATCGCGAGATGAAGCGCGTACGCAACGGACGCGTCGTCATGATACCGGGCAGCGAACAGACCCGCGGTCATGGCACGACCGGCATGGCCAAATTCTGGAAGCAGGATCTCGCGGCATTTCTCCAGGGCGCGCCGCTGGCGTCGAAGTAAGGCGCCGATCAAAAGCGTGGTCGTGGGCAACAAAGTTGTAGACCACGATCGCAGGCGCTGGTTTTTTTCTCCCGATTGAATATGCTCTGGTTTTGCCGATCAACCGAGGGCCAACCCGTACGCCAACGCGGCGGCAAGTCGCCGCTGTGGTTGCGACCCGGGTTGACCGACATTGTCCACCAACATGGTCAGGGTTCTTCCCGTCTATCTGCAGGTGGTAGATACGCTGTGGCCCCATCTGCGTGGGTCGCCGGGCGTCATCGTCACCATCGATGGTCGCGACGGCGTCGGCAAGACCACGCTCGGACGGTATCTTGCGTGGTACTTCAACGTGTCCCTGATCGAGACCGACCTGTTCCTGATTCCCGCGCTGGATCATTTCATCTACCTCGACGATCAGATCAATCGCATCATCGAGCGCCGCGTTACGTCTCCGCTTCCGGTCATCGTCGAGGGCGTGGCGATGCTCGAACTCATGAAGAGAATCAACCGGGTTCCGGATTTCCGCCTGTATGTGACCAACGCCCAGCATTCGGGCAGCCGGCTCATGGATCATCGGCTGTCCGCCTATGAAGCGGCCTATGCACCGGGCGCCAGTGCCGACATGAGCGTCAGGATCGAGCTCTAGCGGGTTGATGCCAATGAACGAGGCGACGACGCGCGTCGACGCGAAAGCGCTGTCCGCCTTCTGCACGCAGGTCCTCCTCGCGCACGGGGTTCCGCCGGGGGATGCCACCCTCGTCGCCGACACGCTGGTCAAGGCGGAACTGTGGGGCCATCCGTCGCATGGCGTGCTGCGCCTGTCCTGGTACGCGGCACGGATCCGGTCCGGCGCGATGCGTGCGCTGACCACGCCAAAAATCGCCGTCGATGCCGGCGCGGTGACGGTGATCGACGGCGGCGACGGGATCGGACAGGTACTCGCGGCGATGGCCGTCGACCGCGCGGTCGAACGCGCGCAACAACACGGCGTCGGCGTGGTCGCCGTCCGCAACTCGAATCACTTCGGCACCGCCATGTATTACACGCGCATGGCCGCCGAGCGCGATTGCATCTGCTTTCTGTCGACGAATGCGAGCCCGGCCATGGCGCCCTGGGGCGGGCGACAGAAAGCCGTGGGCACGAACCCGTGGTCGATCGGGGCGCCGGTGCGCGGCCAGGCGCCGATGGTGCTCGACATCGCCAACACCGCGGTCGCCCGCGGCAAGATCTATCACGCACGGCAGGTTGGCACCGTCATCCCTGACAACTGGGCGATGACGGCCAGCGGCGAGCGCACCACCGATCCGCTCGAAGGAATTTCCGGCATCCTACTGCCGATGGCGGGCCACAAAGGCTACGGCATCGCGCTGATGATGGACGTGTTGTCGGGCGTGCTCACGGGCAGCGAATTCGGCGCGGCCGTCGTCGGGCCGTACGACCCGCAAAAACGGAGTGGGTGTGGCCATCTGACCGTCGCGCTCGATGTCAAAGTGTTCCAGCCGCTGGACGAGTATTTCGACCGTATGGACCGCCTGGTGGCGCAACTGCGCAGCGTTCCCCTCGCCTCCGGCCACGATGCTATTTTCTATCCGGGAGAACCGGAAGCGCGAAGCGAACACAGGCGACTCGCCGACGGCATCGAATTGCCGCGCGACACGGCGCAGGAGCTGCGCGAGCTGGCGACCGCCAGCAAGGTCGACGCGGCGTTGCTCGATCGTTGAGCGGGGACACCCCGACGCTCGGGCGCGTCGGCAGGACGAGCGCCCCGCAACCTTGTAATATTGCGTCCGACCGACCTTGCATCGCATCTGCCCAACGCACAAAGGGACCCATGCGCAGCCTCGAAGAGGAGATCGCCCGCCACCTGCAGGAAATGGCCGACTCGGGCGAACTGAGCAAAGTCGACGGCTACGGCAAGCCGATGGTCGAAGATGCCGGCTGGAACGCCACGCCGGAAGCCTTGCGCATGCCCTTCAAGATTCTCAAGAACTCCGGCTTCTATCCGCCCGAAATCGAGATGTTCCACGAGCGCGCCCGGCTCGTCGTCGCCGTCCGTGACTGTCGCGACGACGCCGCGCGGATGAAGCTACAGAAGCAGTTGAGCGAACTGGAACAAAAGATCGCGCTGCGGCTCGAGGCACTGAGAATACATGGCAGCTTGTAGCCGCAGGCGGCACGGGATGCGCTGAATTCGAGCGTGTGCCGATTCCGGGGGATGCACCGATGGCGCAGGTCCTGTCGTCCAGAGTCAAGGTACTGCGGGTGCGCGCCGTGCGGGTGCCGATGCAGCCTCCGCACCGCACCGCAAGCGGCGTCGTCTCCGAATCACCGCTGGTACTCACCGATGTGGTCACCGACGACGGCGTGACCGGGCATAGCGTCGTGTTCGCCTACACGCCGGTGGCGCTGAAGCCGATCGCCGAACTGATCCGCAATCTCGAAGCGCTGGTGAAGGATGAACCACTCGCTCCGGCCGAGATCGAACGCAAGCTTTGCGCGCGCTTTCGGCTGCTCGGCACGCAGGGTTTGGTCGGCATCGCCCTCGCGGCGATCGAC
This sequence comes from uncultured beta proteobacterium, assembly GCA_963821485.1. GTDB lineage: Bacteria > Pseudomonadota > Gammaproteobacteria > Burkholderiales > Casimicrobiaceae > PALSA-1003. The sequence continues at coordinate 69,165 of CAWGEB010000006.1, read as the reverse complement.
ATGGCGTTGTGGGATGCCCTGGCGCGCGGTCTCGGCATGCCGCTCGTGCGCTTGCTTGGCGGCGTCGAAAAACCGATTCCGGCGTATGGAGCGGTCGGCTACGACGGCGTGACCGAATCGGTCAAGGTCGCGGAGGACTGGGCGAAGCGTGGCTTCACCGGCATCAAGGCCAAGATCGGCTATGCGACGGTACAGGAAGACCAGGCGGTGATCCGTGCCATGCGCAAGGCGGTTGGCCAGAAGATGGCCATCATGGTCGACTACAACCAGTCCCTCTCCCCGGTCGAGGCGGTGCAGCGCCTGCGCGTCCTCGACGACGAAGGCCTCACCTGGGTCGAAGAGCCGACGCTCGCCCACGACTACGCGGGTCACGCCATGATCGCGCGCGAGACGCGCACGCCGATCCAGTGCGGAGAGAACTGGTGGGGAACGCTCGACATGCAGCACGCGATCGACGCCATGGCGTCCGACTACGTGATGCCGGACGTCATGAAAATCGGCGGCGTGACGGGGTGGTTGCGGGCGTCGGCGCTCGCGCAGACCAAGGGCATCCGCCTGTCCAACCACCTGTGGCCGGAGATCAGCACGCAGCTCCTTTGCGCGACGCCGACTGCGCACTGGCTGGAATACGCGGATTGGTGGAACCCCATCATCGGCGAGCCACTGGAGATCCGGGATGGAATGGCCCACCTGAACGGCGCGCTCGGCACCGGTGTCGCGTGGAACGAGGGTGCCGTGGAGAAGTTCGCAGTCTAGGAACGCCATCATGAAATCCGCACTGAGCATCGTGGGTATCCTGCTCGTCTTCATCGGAGTTGTCTGGATCCTGCAGGGAATCGGCATTCTTCCCGGCAGCTTCATGACGGGGCAAACGAGGTGGGCTATCATCGGCGGCATTGCCTTGGCTGTCGGCATCGCCCTGCTGCTCGTCCGCGGGCGACTTGGGCGCCCTACCCTCCCGCGTCAGCCGGGAAAGGATGCACCTTGACTCTCGACGACCCGCAATTGGTCGGCGCCACCTGATGCCGTCGGTCCGAATGCACGTGAACGCCTTCCTCGTTTTCTTTGCGCTGCCGATTTTGATCGGCGTCGGCGCCAAATTGCTAATCCACGCCATCAAGGGCGCGTCGTTCGCCGCCGCCATCGCGGCACCGTTGTTCGTTCTTCTCTGCATCAAGGCCTTCGACCCGGACGACGGATGGACCTGGCTCGCGGCGCTGCTCGTGTCGCCGTTGGTGATGGGAATCGCCGTGATCACCGTGCTGCTTTGTCAGCGGCGCGTGCAAATGGGCAAGCGCCGTACCTCGCACATCGACTGAGCACATGCCGACGCCGACGATTCCCATGACCTTCGACGCATTCATCGAGACGGCGTGGAACGACCATGCCGAACAGCCGCAGGTCGTCGCCGACCGGCTGGCAGCTTCGCTCCACGTCATCGAGACTACAGAGCAGATCGCGGCCTTTGCGCGCTTGACGACACATGTGTACGGCGAGCACCTGGGCGAATGGGCACGCGGCATCGCCGTGCTGGAGTCGTTGCGCGGTGTCGCGGCCTTCGACGGCAGCCCGACGCCAAGCAGCGCCGTCGTCCGCGGCGTCGCTGTGCTGCGCTATGCCAGCGGCGACCAGCGCGCGCTCGAGCCGCTTGCCCTCGACGATCGCGTAACCGTGCTGGCGACCGCATCGTCGGCGCTCGCCGGTCGCAAGGAATTCAAGCCGGCCATCGCGGCGTATTCGGAGGCGTTGCGGCTCGCATCACCGGGGCTGGCCGCGAGCTCGCCCGCAAGACGCGCCCTGGCGATCGGCGGCAACAACCTGGCGGCGGCGCTCGAAGACAAGAACGACCGCGATGCATTCGAAACGAAGGGCATGGTCGCCGCCGCAGAGGGTGGCTTGAAATACTGGCGGCAGGCAGGCACCTGGCTCGAGGAAGAGCGCGCCGAGTATCGTCTGGCAAACAGCCTGCTCGAGGCCGGCGAGCACCGGGCCGCCATTGAGAGCGCACAACGCTGCATCGCACTTTGCATTGCGAACAGCGCACCGGCATTCGAGCAGTTTTTCGGCTACACGGTGCTGGCGCGGGCCCGGCGCGCCGGCGGCGACGTCGTCGGCTTCGAGGCTTCCCGTAGCGAGGCTAGGCGACTGTTCGACCTGGTGCCACCGGACGAAAGGCAATGGTGCAAGTCCGAACTCGAGCAGCTCGAAGCTTGATGCGGAGACGGAGACAGACCACATGGAACAATTCTCAGTGGAAGGCGGGTGCACGTGCCGCGCCCTGCGCTATCGCCTGACGAGCAAGCCGCTGTTCGTCCAATGTTGCCATTGTCGCTGGTGCCAGCGCGAAACCGGCGCCTCCTTCGCGCTGAATGCGATGATCGAATCCGATCGGGTATTGCTGCTGAAGGGCGAGCCCGAGATCGTCGACACGCCTTCCAACAGCGGCGTGGGGCAGCGGATTGCGCGCTGCCCCACGTGCCGCATCGCCGTGTGGAGCAACTACGGCGGCGCGGGCGATACCGTGCGCTTCGTTCGCGTTGGAACCCTCGATGACCCCGATCGGCTGCCTCCCGACATGCATATTTTCACGGCGTCGAAGCAACCGTGGGTCGTGCTGCCCCAGGGCATTCCTGCGGTCGAGGAGTACTACGACAGCAAGCAGTACTGGCCGCAGGAAAGCCTCGAGCGCTGGCGTATCCTGCTGCAACGGATACGCGACGCCGAAGGCACGGAAGCGTAGAAACCGGCAAGGGCTGGATGCACGCGTTTGCCTCGGTACGGTTCCCGGCCATAAGTCGCCGTTAAGTCATGTCACGTATGCTCACGCTGCCCTAAACTACCCCTGTTTCCATGTTGACCTTGATCAGACGTTGCGCGCCCGGATTGCTGCTGCTTAGCCTGTGGGCGATGGCGGTCGTCGCGGCCCCGATGGCGAAGGACGACCCGGCGCCGGACAAGTCTGCGGTGGTTCAAGCAGTTCCCGACGGGACGTGGTCGCACGCCTATGTCGCGTACGGACAAGCGCCGAAATATCCGCGTGGATTCAAGGCCTTCGATTGGGTAAATCCCGATGCTCCCAAGGGCGGCACCACCTTTCTTGGCAACCCTGACCGTCGCAGCAGTTTCGACAAGTTCAATCCGTTCACGTTGAAGGGCAGCCCGCCAACCGGTGTTTCCATCCTGATGTTCGAGACGCTGGCGGAGCGGTCCGGCGACGAGCCTGGCACGATGTATGGCCTGATTGCCGAAGAAATGCTTGTCGCGCCGGACAAGTCGTCGATCACGTTCCGCATTCATCCCAAGGCGCGCTTCTACAACGGCGATCCAGTCACGGCAGCGGACGTCAAGCATTCGTACGACATGCAGGTGAGCAAGGGTGCCGCGCCGGCAATCCGTGCCCAGTTCCAGGGCGTCAAAGGCGCGCAGATCGTCGACGAGCGCACGATCCGCTTCGACCTAACCGACCGCAGCGATGACACCATCTTCAACCTCGGAACGCTGCCCGTGTTTTCGCGCAAGTGGGGCCAAACCGCCGAGGGCAAGCACAAGCCGCTGGACGAGATCGTCACCGACTACCCGATCACCTCCGGTGCGTACACGATTGGCTCCACCGACTCCGGCCGCGGGATCGAATTTATCCGCAATCCCGATTACTGGGCGCGCGATCTGGGCGTGCGCCGCGGCCAGTTCAATTTCGACCGGATCGTCTATCGACTGTACGCCGACCGCGCGATCAGCATGGAGGCGTTCAAGGCAGGCGAATTCGACCTGATCCAGGAGTACGTTCCACAGCAGTGGATCCGCCAGCACGACGGCGCCAAGTGGCGCGACGGCCGCATCAACAAGAAGGTGTTCACCTACGGCATGGGCAAGGGGCTGCAGGCCTATCTGCTCAATCTTCGACGGCCTCAGTTCCAGGACCGCCGCGTGCGCGAGGCGCTGGACTACAGCTACGACTTCGAAAAGATCAATCTCTACAACGAGCGGCGACGCTCGTACAGCCTGTTCTCCAATTCCGACTTCGCCGCCGTCGGCTTGCCGGGGCCGGGCGAACTCAAGCTGCTGGAGCCATTTCGCGGCAAGGTCCCCGACGAAGTATTCGGGCCGCCGTATCAACCGCCGCGCACGGACACGGGACCCAATGCGCTGCGCGAGAACCTGAAGAAAGCGCGCACCCTCCTCGAGCAGGCGGGATGGAAGGTCGGTGCCGACGGCATTCTGCGCAACGCGAAAGGCGAGCCGTTCGAATTCGAGTATCTCGAAACGCAGGGTGGTCCGCAGTTCCGCACGGTCACGTGGCAGCGCAACCTGGCGAAGCTTGGTATCACCTTGAACGCCCGCAACGTGGATTTTGCGCTCTATCGCAAGCGGCTCGAGGCTTTCGATTTCGACGCGATCACGATTCGCACACCGGACTTCGCGCTTCCATCGGCGGTCGATTACCTCGAGTCGCTCGGATCCAAAGCTGCGAACGTGACCGGATCTAGTAACTTCCGCGGACTGAAGGACCCGGCCGTGGACGCCATGCTGACGGCGATGGCCGAGGCGCAGACGTACGAAGAGCTGCGCGACGCAAGCCGGGCACTTGATCGCCTGGTCATGCATGGGCACTATCAGGTGCCGCAGCTGTATTCGCCCGGCTATGCAGTATCCTACTGGAACAAGTTTGGCATTCCCGCCACCATGCCGCGGTACTACACGATCGACGAGAACGCGGATTGGCCCGTGTGGGCGGTGCAGGCATGGTGGAGCAAGAATGCAACGGCAAAATGAACTGCGAGCCTCGCGAGTGACACCTTGAAAAGACGCTTCGAATGCTGAGTTATATCGGCAAGCGGCTCCTGCTGATGATCCCGACGATCCTCGGCGTCCTCACACTCACGTTCCTTGTCATCCAGCTCGTTCCCGGTGGCCCCGTCGATCAGCTCGTGGCTGAAATGCGCGCCGGGTCGCAGGGTGAAGGCGCAGGGTCGGGTTCCAAGGGACGGCGCGATCTCGACGCCAAGCAGATCGAGGAGATCAAGAAGCTCTACGGCTTCGACAAGCCGCCGCTGACCCGCTACTTTGAAATGCTGTCGAGCTTCGCGCGCTTCGACCTCGGTCGCAGCTTCATGCACAACAAGGACGTGTGGCAGCTGATCAAGGAGAAGCTGCCGGTATCGATCAGCCTTGGGCTGTGGACTTTCCTGCTGACGTATCTGATTTCCATTCCGCTGGGCATCGCCAAGGCGGTGCGCGAAGGTTCCCGATTCGACACGGTCACCACGATGGTGGCACTGCTTGGCTTCGCACTGCCCGGATTCGCGCTCGGTGTACTGCTGATCGTGCTGTTCGCGGGGGGCACCTTCCTCGACTGGTTTCCGCTGCGCGGGCTCACGTCGGAAAACTGGGCGAGCCTGTCCTGGCCGGCGCGCATCGTCGACTATCTGTGGCACCTGGTGCTGCCGCTCACCTGCTACGCGATCGGCAGCTTCGCGGTCGTCACGTTCCTGACCAAGAACACGTTCGTCGAGGAAATCCGCAAGCAGTACGTGCTGGTCGCCCGGGCCAAAGGCGTGAGCGAACGACGCGTGCTTTACAAGCACGTGTTCCGGAACGCGCTGATACCGCTGGTCACGGGCTTCCCGGCGGCGTTCGTCGCCGCGTTCTTCGCGGGATCGATCCTCATCGAAACCCTGTTTTCGCTGGACGGATTGGGTCTGCTGAGCTACGAATCGATCGTCCGCCGCGACTATCCCGTCGTGCTGGGGTCGCTGTACTTCTTCACACTGCTGGGCCTGGTCGTCAAACTTATCGCTGATTTGCTCTACGTCGTGGTCGATCCGCGAGTGCAATTTGCGGCGGCCAGCAAGTGAGTACGACGACGGAGCTCGCCCCGGAAGTCGCGCCGCTGCGTCCGGCGAACGCAAGGCATACCCGTCAATCGTTGTCCCCCAATCAACGCGCATGGGCGCGTTTCAAGCGCAATCGACTGGGCTACGCGTCGTTGTGGGTGTTCGGCGTGCTGTTGACGATCGCGACCCTGGCCGAACTGTTCAGCAACGAGCGGCCCCTGGTCGCGCGCTACCAGGGCGAATGGCTCCTTCCTATCCTGAAGAATCCGCCTGAAACCCGGCTCGGCGGCGACTTCCTGACGCCGACCGATTGGCACGACCCGTTCATACGCGAGCAGTTCGCCAAGGACGGCAACTGGGCGCTGTTCACGTTCAATCCGTATTCGGCGGCCAGCGTCAACTATTTCGACAAGGTCCCGGCGCCCGCGCCCCCCAGCCGCGAGAACCTGCTCGGCACCGATGACAGCGGCCGGGACATGGTTGCGCGGCTCGTGTACGGCTTTCGCGTCAGCGTCTGGTTCGGATTCGCGCTCACGACCATCGGCGTGGTCCTCGGCATTCTGATGGGCGCGCTGCAAGGTTATTTCGGCGGCCGCGTCGACCTCGGCACCCAAAGGCTGATCGAAATCTGGAATGCAATCCCGGAACTCTATCTGCTGATCATCATCGCATCGATTTTCCAGCCATCACTGCTGCTTCTGCTCGGTGTGTTCGCGCTCTTCGGCTGGATCGGACTCTCCGACTACGTGCGCGCCGAATTCCTGCGCAATCGCAACCTCGAATACGTGAAGGCTGCGCGCGCGATGGGACTCTCCAGCGGGCAGATCATCTGGCGCCACCTGCTGCCGAACTCGATGACGCCCGTGATCACGTTTCTGCCGTTCCGGATGAGCGCTGCGATCTTGTTTCTCGCGTCGCTGGACTTTCTCGGACTGGGTGTGCCGAACCTGCCGTCGCTGGGTGACCTGCTGCGTCAGGGCAAGGACAACCTCGACGCCTGGTGGATCGCCGTGCCCACGTTCCTCGTACTTGTGATGACGCTGTTGCTGCTCACGTTTATCGGCGAGGCGTTGCGCGACGCCTTCGACACGCGGAAGTCCTGAAATGAAGCGACCCCCACGCTCGCTGCGCTCGCTGCCCCCAATGGGGGCAGGTCAGTACCTTGGGGCGGCCCGGCGGTACTAGAATGGAACATCCCCCCACGCTCGCTCCGCTCGCTGCCCCCCAGGGGGCTGGTCAGTCGGTCGGGGCGGCCCTTCCCGACTGACATGGCCGCACCGCTGCTCGCCATCGATCGACTGTGCGTGAATTTCGGCGCGTCGCGGGTGGTTGACCGCGCGTCGCTCACCGTCGATGCCGGCGAGAAGGTGGGATTGGTCGGTGAATCCGGCTCGGGCAAGTCGGTCACAGCGCTGTCGATCCTGCGCCTGGTCGAGGCCGCGTCTTACGAGGGCGCGATCCGCTTTGAGGGCGAGGACGTGCTCGGCAAGAGCGAACGCCAGATGCAAGAGGTGCGCGGTCGCGACATCGCGATGATCTTCCAGGAGCCGATGACCGCGCTTAACCCGCTCTACACGGTCGGCAACCAGATCGCAGAAGTGCTGGAAGTACACGAGGGACTGGAAAAGCTTCAGGCGCGGGTGCGCGCAATCGAATTGCTTGCCCGCACCGGCATCCCGGAACCCGAACGACGCGTCGACGCGTTTCCGCATCAGCTCTCTGGTGGGCAGCGGCAACGGGCGATGATCGCGATGGCGCTCGCGTGCCGACCGAAGCTGCTGATCGCCGACGAGCCGACCACCGCGCTCGACGTCACGATCCAGGCGCAGATCCTCGCGCTGCTCGACGATCTTCAGCGCGAGTACGGCATGGCGATCCTGTTCATCACCCACGACCTGAATCTGGTGCGGCGCTTCACGCATCGCGTGGGCGTGATGGAAAAGGGCCGCCTGGTCGAGCAGGGAATCACTGCCGACGTGTTTGCGCGGCCGCAGGATCCATACACGATCAAGCTCATCAACAGCCGTCCACAGCGGGCGGTACAGCCCGTGCCGTCGGATGCACCGATCCTCGCGGCAGCTCGAGACGTCTGCGTCGATTTCGTCTCCTCCCGCGGCTGGTTCGGCAGGGACACATTCCAAGCGGTGCGCGACGCGACACTCGAATTGAAGCGCGGCGAAACGCTGGGCATCGTTGGCGAATCCGGATCGGGCAAGACCACCCTCGGAATGGCGCTGCTCGCATTGCAGCCGATCGCCGCGGGTAGCGTGACGCTCGAAGGCACGCGCCTCGATGATGCCGACCGCCCCACGCTGCGGGCGATGCGACGCCGGATGCAGGTGGTGTTCCAGGATCCGTACGGATCGCTCTCGCCGCGCATGACCATCGAGCAGATCGTCGGCGAAGGCGTGGCGCTGCATCTGCCGGCATTGTCGAGAGAGCAGCGTCGCCAGCGTATTCTCGACATGCTGGCGGAAGTCGGACTCTCCGAGCGGCAAGGCATCGCCGACGTACTTACCCGGTACCCGCACGAGTTTTCAGGCGGCCAGCGGCAACGCATCGCGATTGCTCGAGCCGTCGTGCTAAGGCCGGAAGTGCTGGTGCTGGACGAGCCGACATCCGCACTTGATGTATCCGTGCAACAGCAGGTGCTCATGCTGCTAGGGGCGCTTCAAGTCAAATACGGAATGAGCTATATCTTCATCAGCCACGATCTTGCCGTGGTGCGAGCGATGGCACACAGGGTGCTCGTGATGAAGGATGGCGCCATCGTCGAGCAAGGCGAGGCTGAGGCACTCTTTGCGGCGCCGCAACAGGCCTACACGCGAACGCTGTTGTCCGCAGTGCAACTGGCCTGAGCAGGCGTGGCGCTTGGGTACGCAGGTCGAACGGGGGGCGCCAATGACGGCCGGGACGGAGTCTGAGAAAGGATAGTCATGGCAGAAGCCATCGCCGAAGGAGGATGCAGCTGCGGAGCGATCCGCTACCGGGTGACGGGTCAGCCGACGAACACCATGGTCTGCCACTGCCGCACGTGCAGGCGCGTGGCCGCGGCGCCTGTCGTCGCCTGGTTGACGTTCCCGATGACCGCGTTTCAGCTGCTCAAAGGTCATCCCTCCGAGTTTCGCTCGTCGGCACCGGTGCGTCGCGGCTTTTGCGGATCGTGCGGAACCCCGCTCACCTATGCGCGCGACGACGCCCTCGCCACCGTGGACATCACTACATGCAGTCTCGATAATCCGGAAGCGTTCCCGCCAACCCATCATTCATGGCTGAGCCACGACGTCGCTTGGGTGAAATTCGGCGATGGGCTGCCTGTATTCCAGGAATGGCGCAATGACAAGTCGGTTTGAGCGGGCGCACGCGTTCCGGCGGCAGCCATTCGGCGTGAACGGCGAGGCCTGACCCATGTATGCGCTCTATTACTCCCCCGGCACCGCCAGCATGGTAGTGCATCTCACGCTGCTCGAGATCGGTGCGCCCTATCGCCTGCAGCTCGTCGATTTCAGCGCCGGCGCGCAACGCGACCCGCGCTATCTCGAGCTCAATCCCCACGGGACCGTTCCCACGTTGCTGATCGACGGCAGACCGGTCACGGAATCCGCGGCGCTGCTGATGATCCTGGCCGAGCGACATCCGGAGTCGCACCTCGCGCCGGCGCCGGGTACCGTCGAGCGTGATGCCTGGTATCAATGGATCGTCTATCTGAGCAACACGCTGGCCGCGACGTATCGATTCTGGTTTTACCCGGCCGACCTCGGCGCGACGGAACACAGCCCCGCGGTGCGCGAGGCGCTGCAACGCAAGATCGAGGGCGTGTGGGATCGCCTGGAGCCCCATCTGGCAGCGCAAGGCCCGTATCTCCTCGGCCGCGAATTCTCCGGTGCCGACCTACTGCTGGTCATGCTGATGCGCTGGTCGCGCAAGATGTCTCGACCGGCCACGGATTGGCCAGCGCTCAGGCAACTGGCGGACCTCGTGCGTGCGCGGCCGAGCTGGAAAAAGCTGTATGAGCTCGAAGGACTGACCGAATGGTGATTCGCCGCGATGCAGATTCGTGAACTCGCCGCGGCCGACGCCGACCAATACACCACGCTGCGTCTGCGCATGCTGCGTGAATTTTCCGAAGCATTCACTTCGAGCTTCGAAGAGGACGCCGACAAGCCGCTGGCTTGGGTGCAGAAGCGCATCTCGCCCGGCAAAGAGGCGCCGAACGACTTCGTGCTTGGTGCGTTCACCGATGACGGGATGCTTGTGGGGTCGGTCGGACTGTCGGTCGAGGCCCGTTCGAAGCAGCGCCACAAGGCCCTGCTGTTCGGCATGTTCGTCGCACCCGAGCAGTCGTCCGGGGGCGTCGGTCGGGCGCTACTGCATGCCTGTCTCGATCGCGCGCGACGCATCCCGGGGCTGGAGCAGATCAACCTCCGCGTCACCATGACCAACGAACGGGCGGTGCGCTTCTATGAGGCGGCGGGCTTTCGAACCTATGGCGTGGAAGAACGCGCACTGAAGATCGACGGCAACTACTATCCCTATGCGCACATGGTCCTGTATCTCGTGCGGACGGCGACGGAAGCGAAGCGTTGGTCGCCCCGGTGAAGGGGAGTATCCTCCGACAGGACGATTGTAGGGCAGCACGCAATTCGCCGGCCGAGCTGCCGCACAGCACACATCCGATCCGGCGGGGTACAGGGTGGTGATGTCACATCCGTAGTCGTCGATGCGTATCAACCTTGGGGAGGGTCACATGAACTGGTACCTGCAAGCACTCAAGAAATACACCGTCTTCACCGGCCGCGCGCGACGCAAAGAGTACTGGTTCTTCGTGCTGTTCAACATTCTCATTTCGGCTGCGCTTTCCATCGTGGACTATTTCACCGGCACCTACAGCTCCAGCTACGGCACCGGATTGCTGGGCGCGCTCTACGCGATCGCCGTGCTGTTGCCGGCGATCGCGGTGACGATCCGAAGGCTGCACGACACCGGGCGCAGCGGCTGGTGGATACTGATTGCGCTCGTTCCCGTCGTCGGCGGCATCGTCCTGCTGATCTTCATGGTGCTCGACGGTCAGCCGGGCGACAATGAATACGGTCCGTCGCCCAAGGCCGAGCCGACGCCAGGTATCGCCGTTCCTACGTAGTAGTCGCTCGGCCCGGACACGGTGCCGCCGCGCCCGGGCTGGCAATCGTTCCAGGCGCGTGTCGATGCCTGGGCTGACACTGACGTGCCACAGGAGCGATTCGCGATGGAGTTCATCAGGGCAGACGAAGTCGTGGCACTTTCCAATTCGGGCGTGACCTCGCATCAGTTGCTGTTCCCCGAGAATTCGACTTCGGCGCGCGTCACGATCACCCGCGTAGTGCTGCAGCCCGGCGCCGTCAGCCCGCGCCACCGTCACCCAAGCTCGGAACAGATTTGGCTTGCGCTCAACGGCGCGGGAAAGCTGCTGCTCGCGGACGGATTGGCAGCGCCATTCGCCGCAGGTGATGTCGTGCGTTTCGAGGACGGCGAGGTGCACGGAGTCGAGAATACCGGCACCTCCGCGCTAGAATATGTTTCGGTCACTTCGCCTCCTATCAATTTCCGGGCCGCGTACGCAGCCGATTGGCGCACGCCGTCCTGATGCAAAGCGCGCCGCGGCAAGGACCGCGCGGCTCGTGCCTGTCACTGTCCGGGAGATCACATGCCTCTGGTTACGCTGACGCTGCGCGAAGGCAAATCCGACGTGTTCAAGACCGCCGTGCTCGACGCGGTGCATCGCGCACTGGTCGCTTCGGGCGTGCCGGACAAGGACCGCTTTCACCGCGTGCTCACCCTGGGCCCGGAAGATTTTCGCTTCGACACCGAGTATCCCGACCTCCATGCGCCCAGGACCGGAGATTTCGTGCTCATCGAGATATTGCTGTCGGTCGGGCGCAGCGTGAAGGTCAAACGGAAGATTCTCGCCGACCTCATGGCGGGGCTGGTGCAGGCGCCAGGCATGGACCCCGAGAACGTGATGGTCTGCTTCAAGGAAACGCAGTGGGAAAACTGGTCGTTTGGCGGCGGACGGATCATCCACGCCTGACCATGCTCAATCGAATACTCGCCTACGGCCTTCCCGCGCTCGCGCTGTTCATCTGCGTCTGGGTGACACGCGTCTTCCTTGCAGTCGACATCGTCACCGCGATCATGCGCCTGTCCGGACTGCTCGCGATCGGCTCGGTCGCGGTCGTCGGCGGGTTGCTGCCGTCGATCCCGTTGGGCATGGCCTACGGCATGATCCGGTCGCGTCCGATCGCGTTCGCCGCGCTCAAGGTCGCCGCGATCGCGTGCCTGCTCGAGCTTGCGTTCGCCTCGTTGTCGGTGCCCTGGTGGTCCTTCATCACGTGGTGGGTGTTGCCCACCGAGACTGTCGTGGTTCTGATCGTCTTCCCGGTGGCGGCGTGGCTCGGGACGGTACTGTTCACGCGCATCGACCCGGTCAAGCGCCGTCGCCTGGGCATGGCCGTGTTCGTGTTGCTCACGCTGTCCGCGCTCGCCTGGGGATGGCTGTACGGATGCCTCCGGACCGGTGCCTGCGGCTTTGGTTCCTGACCCCGTACAGCGCCCGCGGCGAGCCTCTGCGCGCGCCGCAGTGGCACGGGTATGGCGATCGGGGTTGCGTGCGGATAGACTGACTGCTGGCGGTCACCGGGACCGCCCCGTGCTCGGCGCAGCTACGGTCCGCAATCTTGCTACGACGACCTTGAAAGGCGGGCAATCATGAGACGATTTTCCGCAATTGCAGCCCTGGCCGCAATCGTGTCCGCATTTGCCGCGGACCCGGCCTGCGCCCAACCCCAGCAAATGACGCCCATCGCGACGCCGCCCGCGGCAGCCGAAACGCCGAAGCCGGCGGCCACGACCAAGGGCCGTCGCTGGCTCAAAGCCGACGCACGGGTCTGCCTGGAATTTCCCACCGACTTGCAGGTCATCGCCTGCTCCGAGAAGTACCGCTAGCCGACGCACACAGGCGTGGAGCCAATGTCGTGAAGCGTTCATTGCCGCGGGACCTGCCGTTGATCGTCGTCGCGGGTGCCGCAACACCCTACGTGCTGCTTGCCGTCTGGGGCGGCGTGCGCAGCGCCATTCGCGGCCGCTCCGATCGGATCACCGCGTTCCTGGCGCCGGGATTGCATCGCACCCGATACGACTTCGGCCTGCTTGCGATCGACGCGGCGCTCGGCGTTCTGCTCGGGGCCATCCTCGGCGCCCTCGTCGCACGGTTCACGCGCAGCGGTCGCTGGACGCTATGGCTTGTCTTCGCCGCGGTATTCCTGGTCACCGCACTCGCGGTGCCCGGGTCCGAAGGACTCTCTGCGCGCCTCGGTGTTTTCGTGCGTCAGCCGATCGTCTTGTTTGTCCTTTGCGGTGCCGGCCTGGGTCTCGGCCTCGGGCCGCGCGCCGACAAGGCGCGCGCGGCGACCTGAGGCGCAACGCGTTGGCCGCCGTGCGCATCGATCGCCTCGACCACCTCGTGCTGACGGTGGCCAGCATCGACGCCAGTTGCGCATTCTACGAGCGCACGCTGGGCATGACCGTGGTCCGCTTCGGCCAGGGACGCACCGCGCTCGCGTTCGGCGCGCAGAAGATCAATCTTCACCAGGCGGGTCGCGAATTCGTGCCGCACGCGCAGCATCCGCTGCCAGGCTCGGCCGACTTTTGTTTCATTGCGGCGACACCGCTGCCCGAGGCGATGGCGCACGTTCGCGCGCAGGGCGTCACCATTCTCGAAGGCCCGGTCGATCGCACCGGCGCGACGGGTCCCATGCGCTCGTTCTACTTCCGCGATCCCGACGGCAATCTGGTCGAAGTATCGAACTACGTGGCGGCGTGATGCGCCGCACGGACGCACGCTTGACGTGCGGCCGCGTCCGTTCCAAAGTGAGCGTGTGCTGCCCCGTCAACACCGAAGGAGGATGCGATGAGCAATAACTTGCGCAAGGTCGATTACTACTACGTCACGGTCCCCAACACCGCGGGACAGGGCGCGAAAGTCCTCGCGGCACTCGCGGGCGAAGGGGTGAACCTGCTCGCATTCTCCGGTTTCCCGAGCGGCGGCAAGGGCCAGCTCGACCTTATCCCGGAGAACAGCGCCAAATTCCGGCGCGTGGCGAAAAAGCTGAAGCTCAAGACATCCAAGAAAAAGACCGGCTTCCTGGTGCATGGCGACGATCGCGTCGGCGCGATGGGAAAGATGCTGGCGGCGTTGGCCAAGGCGCGGATCAGCGTGACGGCGATGGACGCGGTGACTGCCGGCAAGGGCCGCTTCGGCGCGATTTTCTGGGTCAAGCCCAAGGTTGTCGCCAAGACGGCAAAGCTGCTCGGCGCGAAGTAAGGATGTCGCAGGCGCTGCGCGTCGCGGCGCGGGAAGACATCCCCGCGCTCGACGCACTGATCCCGCGGTCGACACGGGAGCTGCAGGCTGCCTACTATTCCCAGGCGCAGATCGACGGTGCGCTGGGCACGGTGTTCGCGGTCGACCGGCAACTGATCGACGACGGCACCTACTTCGTGGTGGAGGCCGGCGACACCATCCTCGGCTGCGGTGGCTGGAGCAAGCGCAAGACGCTGTTCGGCGGTGACCAGGGTCGACCCGCCGCCGAGAACACGTTACTCGATCCCGAACGCGAACCGGCGCGCATCCGGGCGTTTTTCGTGGACCCGCAGTGGGCGCGCCGCGGAATCGGCAAGCGGATCCTGGGTGAATGCGAGCGCGCTGCGGCCGCCTCTGGGTTTAGGACGCTCGAGCTGGTCGCAACGCTGGCCGGGGTCCCGTTGTACGCAGCCGGCGGATTTCGCGCGGTGGAACATTTCGACATTCCACTCGCCAACGGCAGCCGGATGCCGGTCGTGCGCATGAGCAAGACGCTCGCCAGGTGGTAGCATGCGGCTGCGGCACGTTACCGCGCAATCCGCAGCGTCCGCTCGAGGAGATTGAACATGACACTCTGCCCTATCGCACTCGCCGTCGGCTGCCAGAAATGCCCGGCGTTCAAGGTGTGCCCGGTCAAGTCCGTGATTGGCGACTACCATCCAGCTGAGCCCAAAACCGGCGGAACGAAGCCATCCGCCAGCAAATCTCAGCGCAAGCGCGGACGTTAGCCGCATCGGGCCCGCGCGCACGGGTCCTGCCGGTCGCATATTCGCATGAATGCACTGACACCCGCCCAGCGCCGCGAACTGCGCGCGAAGGCGCACCATCTGCACCCGGTCGTCATCGTCGGTCACCACGGGCTCACGCCAGCCGTGCTGCACGAGATCGATGTCAACCTGCTCGCGCACGAGCTGATCAAGATCCGCGTATTCAGCGAGGACCGCGAGCAGCGCGAAGCCTTGCTCGAACGCATCTGCGCCGCGCTCGATGCGGCGTCCGTACAGCACATCGGAAGACTGCTGGTGCTCTGGCGACCCGCGCCCGAAGCTGTGCCGGCGCAGACTGCCGAAACGCGCGCCGGGGGCAGGCAACGGCGCGGGAAATCCGCAACCGGACCCAAGGCGAAGGCGATGGCCAAGTCCACACCGCAGGCAAGACGCCCGCGCAGTCCGCTGGCGCGCACCACCACGCGCAAGACGACGTCGCGTGCACCCTCGAGCAAGACACGGCAGCCGAGCACGCAGGCGGCGCGACGGCGCCGCCAGGCTGGGTAGCCCCGTCTACACGTAGCGAACCGCGAGTACCTCGTATTCGCGCACGCCCGCGGGCGCATGGACCTCGGCGACATCACCGACGATCTTGCCGATCAAGGCGCGTGCAATCGGCGATTCGATCGAGATCTTGCCGTGCTTGATGTCGGCTTCGTCGTCGCCGACGATCTGGTAGCACACCGCGCTGCCGCTCTCCATGTCCTCGAGGTCGACCGTCGCGCCGAAGACGATGCGGCCCTCGGCATCGATCGTCGCCGGATCGACCACCTGCGCAATGGCAAGACTGGCCTCCAGCCGCGAAATCCGGCCTTCGATGAAACCCTGGCGCTCCTTCGCGGCGTCGTACTCGGCGTTCTCGGACAGGTCGCCGTGCGAGCGCGCCTCAGCCAGCGCGACGATCACCGCAGGGCGCTCGACGCTCTTGAGGCGTTGCAATTCGGCCTTGAGTTTCTCGACTCCGGCGACGGTCAGCGGAATTCTGTTCTGGCTCATAGGTCACGCGAAAGAAAAGACCGGGCGCGGCGACGCCGCACCCGGTCACGGTTGGACTGGCACCAATCTTAGCGCAAAGTCGGGCTTCGTGCAGCCGCTCCTGCGGGTGCCCAGTGCAGGCGCCCCAGTACAAGCGCCTCAGTACAAGCGCTTGAGCAGCGCCTGCGTCGAATGCGGCACCAACTCGCGCATACCCTGCATGCCGGTCGCCGCGGCGCGCGCGCCGGCGATTGTCGTATACGTCGGGATCTGGTCGTTGAGCGCCGCACGCCGGATCGCGTAGCTGTCCTGGATCGCGCTGCGCTTTTCCTCGACCGTATTGATGACCAACGCGATCTCGTCGTTGAGCAGCATGTCGACGATATGCGGGCGGCCCTCCGCCACCTTGTTCACCGGGATGACGGCAAGCTGCGCCGCGGCCAGCGCCGCCGCCGTGCCACGCGTCGCCACCAGCGTGAATCCGAGCGCGGTGAGCGTGCGCGCGACGTCGATCACCTTCGCCTTGTCCGCATTCTTGACGCTGACGAACACCTTGCCGGACTTCGGCAACCTGACGCCCGCGCCGAGCTGCGACTTGAGGAACGCCTCGGCGAAGGTGTCACCGACGCCCATCACCTCGCCCGTGGACTTCATCTCGGGTCCGAGGATGGTGTCGACGCCCGGAAACTTGATGAACGGGAATACCGCTTCCTTGACTGAAAAGTACGGCGGCACGATTTCACCGCTGACGCCCTGGCTGGCGAGCGTCTGACCGACCATGCAGCGTGCGGCGATCTTGGCCAGCGGCCGGCCCGTCGCCTTGGACACGTACGGTACCGTGCGCGACGCGCGCGGGTTGACTTCGAGCACGTACACGACGCCGCGACCATCGCCGTCCGGAAACTGGATCGCGAACTGGACGTTCATCAGGCCGACGACGTTCAGCCCATGCGCCATGGCGATCGTCTGCCGCCGCAGCTCGTCCTGCAGCTCGCTCGACAGCGAATAGGGCGGCAGCGAGCACGCCGAGTCGCCGGAATGCACGCCCGCCTGCTCGATATGCTCCATGATGCCGCCGATGACGACATCGGTTCCATCGCACAGCGCGTCGACATCGACCTCGATCGCCTCGTTCAGGAAACGGTCGAGCAGCACCGGCGAATCGTTCGAGACCTTGACCGCCTCGCGCATGTAGCGCTCGAGATCGCGCGGCTCGTGCACGATTTCCATGGCCCGACCGCCGAGCACGTAGGACGGCCGGACGACCAGCGGGTAGCCGATCTGCTCCGCTGCGGCCATGGCCGCGCTCTCGTCGCGAGCCGTGCGATTCGGCGGCTGCAGCAACTGCAGGCGGTGCAGCATCTGCTGGAAACGCTCGCGATCCTCGGCCATGTCGATCATGTCCGGCGTCGTGCCGATGATCGGTACGTTGCAGCGTTCCAGGTCGCGCGCGAGCTTGAGCGGCGTCTGCCCGCCGTACTGGACGATGACGCCGAAGGGCTTCTCGACGTGGACGATCTCCAGCACGTCCTCCAGTGTCACCGGCTCGAAATACAGGCGGTCGGAGGTGTCGTAGTCGGTCGAAACGGTCTCCGGATTGCAGTTGACCATGATCGTCTCGAATCCGTCTTCACGCAGCGCCAGCGCCGCGTGCACGCAACAGTAGTCGAATTCGATACCCTGCCCGATGCGGTTGGGGCCGCCGCCGAGCACGATCACTTTCTTGCGGTCGGTCGGCGCGGCCTCGCATTCGTCTTCGTAGGTCGAGTACATGTACGCCGTGCGCGTCGAGAACTCGGCGGCGCAGGTGTCGACACGCTTGTACACCGGCCGGATGTTCAGCGCGTGGCGCCGCTCGCGCACCTCGGTCTCCGTCGTCTGCAGCAGATGCGCGAGCCTGCGGTCGGAGAAACCCATGCGCTTCAGGCCGCGCAGTTCGTCGGCGGAAAGTTCGGCGAGCTTGCGTTTTTCCACCGCCAGTTCGGTATCGACGATCTCCTTGATCTGCGACAGGAACCAGCGGTCGATCTTCGTATGCTGGAAGACCTCCTCGACCGGCATGCCGATGGCGAGTGCGTCGGCGACGTACCACAGCCGCTCGGCGCGTGGGTACGCAAGTTCGTCGGCGATCGTGTCCGGATCGACGGTCTTCAGGTTGAAGCCGTCCACGCCGGTCTCCAGCCCGCGCAGCGCCTTCTGCAGCGATTCCTGGAACGTGCGCCCGATGGCCATCACCTCGCCGACCGATTTCATCTGCGTCGTCAGGCGATCGTCGGCCTGCTTGAACTTCTCGAAGGCGAAGCGCGGCACCTTGGTCACGACGTAGTCGATGGTCGGCTCGAACGACGCCGGGGTCTGCCCGCCGGTGATGTCGTTGCGCAATTCGTCGAGCGTGTAGCCGACGGCGAGCTTGGCCGCGACCTTGGCGATGGGAAAGCCGGTCGCCTTCGATGCCAGCGCGGACGAACGCGACACGCGCGGATTCATCTCGATGACGATCATCCGTCCATCGTCGGGATTGATCGCGAACTGCACGTTCGATCCGCCGGTGTCGACGCCGATCTCGCGCAGCACCGCGATCGATGCGTCGCGCATGATCTGGTATTCCTTGTCGGTCAGCGTCTGCGCCGGCGCGACGGTGATCGAATCGCCGGTATGCACGCCCATCGGGTCGAGGTTCTCGATCGAGCACACGATGATGCAGTTGTCCTTCTTGTCGCGCACAACCTCCATCTCGAATTCTTTCCAGCCGAGCAGCGATTCCTCGATCAGCAGCTCGCGCGTCGGCGAGAAGTCGAGTCCGCGCTTGCACATCTCGACGAATTCATCCTTGTTGTAGGCGATGCCGCCGCCGGTTCCGCCGAGCGTGAACGACGGCCGGATCACCGCCGGGAATCCGATGTCGGCCTGCACTGTCCAGCGCCTGCTCGAGGTCGTGGGCGATGCCCGAGCGTGCCGACCCCAGGCCGATGCGGGTCATCGCCGCCTTGAACTTCTCGCGGTCCTCGGCCTTGTCGATCGCCTTGCGCGAGGCGCCGATCAGTTCGACGTCGAAGCGCGTCAGCACGCCCTCGCGCGCGAGATCGAGCGCGCAGTTCAGCGCGGTCTGCCCCCCCATCGTGGGCAACAGCGCGTCGGGTCGCTCCTTTTCGATGATCTTGGCGATCATCGGCCAGGTGATGGGCTCGATGTAGGTCACATCGGCCATCTCGGGGTCGGTCATGATCGTCGCCGGATTGGAGTTGACCAGGATGACCTTGTAGCCCTCCTCGCGCAGCGCCTTGCAGGCCTGCGCGCCCGAATAATCGAACTCGCACGCCTGCCCGATGATGATCGGGCCGGCGCCGATGATCAGGATGCTCTGGATATCAGTGCGTTTAGGCATGTCAGTTGGGAAGGGCCGCCCCGACCAACTGACCAACCCCCTGGGGGGCAGCGAGCGGAGCGAGCGTGGGGGGATGTCTCACGTCACGCGACTCGTTTGTCCATGAGCGCAATGAACCGGTCGAACAGATAGGCGAGGTCGTGCGGCCCCGGACTCGCCTCGGGATGGCCCTGGAAACCGAAGGCCGGGCGGTCGGTCAAGGCGATGCCCTGCAGGCTGCCGTCGAACAACGATACGTGCGTCACGCGCACGTTGGCGGGCAGCGTGGAGACGTCGACCGCGAAACCGTGATTCTGGCTCGTGATCAGCACTTGCCCGGTGTCCTTGTCGAGCACCGGGTGATTGGCGCCGTGATGGCCGAATTTCATCTTCAGCGTCTTCGCACCGCAGGCGAGTCCGAGCAGCTGGTGACCGAGGCAGATGCCGAAGGTCGGCATCGCCGCGGCGAGCAACTCGCGAATCGCGGCGACCGCATAGGCGCACGGTTCCGGGTCGCCGGGCCCGTTCGACAGGAACACGCCATCGGGCTTGAGCGCCAGGACGTCGCTGGGCCGACGTTTGCGCGGGCACGACGGTCAGCTTGCAACCGCGGACCGCGAGCATGCGCAGGATGTTGTGCTTGATCCCGAAGTCGTACGCGACGACGTGGAAGCGCGGATTCGCCGTCGGGCGATAGCCGCTGCCGAGCGCCCACGTCCCTGTTTCCCACGCATATGACTTGGTCGAGCTGACGACTTTCGCCAGGTCGAGGCCCGCCATCGACGGTGCGCGCCGCGCCCGCTCCAGCGCCTCGCGCTCGTCGAGCCTTGCCCGCCATCAGGCAGCCGTTCTGCGCGCCCTTGTCGCGCAGGATGCGCGTGAGCTTGCGGGTGTCGATGTCGCTGATGCCGACGACCCCGGCGTCGCGCAGGTACGATCCAAGATCCTGCGTGCTGCGCCAATTCGACGCCACACGTGACAAGTCGCGGATGACCAGGCCCGCGGCGAAGATCCGCGTCGATTCGACGTCTTCGGGATTGATCCCGGTGTTGCCGATATGCGGATAGGTCAGCGTCACGATCTGTCCGGCGTACGAGGGATCGGTGAGGATCTCCTGGTACCCCGTCATCGCCGTGTTGAACACGACCTCGCCGACGCTGTGCCGTGTCTGCGCCGATGGAGCGGCCGCGAAACATCGTTCCGTCGGCAAGCGCGAGCAGCGCGGGGACGGTGGCGGCAAACACGACGATTTTCCTCGATGCGGGCGTAGATGTGCAAAGCGGAGAAGGCTCGCCGCCTTCCCCGCTCTGAAGGCTGCGAATTATACCCTAGCTACGCACGCGACTCAATGCACATCGCCACCGCAAACGCTAATAAGCGACGCTGAACCCGCCGTCGACGAACAGGACGTGTCCGGTAACGTAATCGGCGGCGCCCGATGCAAGGAACACGGCGGCGCCCGCGATCTCCGGTGGCTCGCCCCATCGTCCGGCCGGTGTGCGCTTGGCGACCCATGCAGAAAATTCGGCGTTAGCGATCAACGGGGCGTTCATGTCGGTCTTGAAAAAGCCGGGCGCAATGCCATTGACTTGCACGTTATGCGGCGCCAGTTCGACCGCCAGCGCACGCGTCAGCATCTGCAGGCCGCCCTTGCTCGTGGCATAGGGAACGATGTTTGGACGACCGATCTCGCTGGCGAGCGAACAGATGTTGATGATCTTGCCGTGGCGCCGCGCGCGCATTCCCGGAATGACGCTGCGGGCGACGAAGAAGGGGCCGTCGAGATTCGCCGCGAGCAGCGCGTGCCATTCGTCGGTCGAGAACGCATCGAGCGTCGCGCGCTGGTTGACCGCCGCATTGTTGACCACGATGTCGAGCGGACCGATGTCGCGCTCGATCGCGGCAATGCCAGAGGCGACCGCGTCGGCTTGCGTCACGTCGAACGGCGCCGGCGACGCGGCAAATCCTTCTCCGCGCAACGTGGATACTGCAGCGTCGAGCTTCTCGCGGTTGCGACCGTTTAGCACAACGCGTGCGCCCGCCGCGGCGAGGCCGCGCGCGATCGCGAAGCCGAGGCCGCCGCCGCCTCCGGTGACGAGGGCGACACGGCCGGACAGATCGAAGGGTTGCTTGTTCGCCATCGCGCCGACGGATACTCAGCGCAGTCCGAGCACGTCGTGCATGTCGAACAGGCCCACCTGGCGTTGCGAACGTCGTGCGGACACGAATCGCGCCGCGCGCAGCGCGCCCTGCGCGAAATTCATGCGCGATGCGGCTCGATGCGTCAGCTCGATGCGCTCGCCGTCGCCCGCGAAAACAACGGTGTGGTCGCCGATCACGTCGCCACCGCGCAGCGCCGCGAAGCCGATCGTGCCCGCCCGGCGCTCTCCGGTCACGCCGTGCCGCGCATAGACCCCGTCGGCCTCAAGGCTGCGTCCGAGCGCCGCCGCCGCCGTTTCCCCGAGCTTCAATGCGGTGCCCGAAGGCGCGTCGACCTTGTGCCGGTGATGCATCTCCACGATCTCGACATCGTAGTCGTTGCCCAGACGCTGCGCCGCAATCTCGACCAGTTTGGTCAGCACCGTCACGCCAACGCTCATGTTCGGCGCGAAGACGATCGGAATCGTGCGCGCGAATTCGCCGAGCGCGCGACGCTCGGGCTCGGACAGTCCGGTCGTGCCGACGACCGCCGCGACCCCGGCCTTCGCGCACGTCGCGACGTGCGCCATGGTCCCGGCGGGACGCGTGAAGTCGATCAGTACGTCGGTCGTGCCGATCGCGGCGACGCTGTCGGACCCGACGATGACGCCGGTCGCGTGGCCGAAGCGCTCCCCTGCCTCGCGACCGATCAGGCCGCTGGACGAGACATCGAAGGCAGCCGCCAGCGCCAGGTCGGTTGCGGCGAGCAGCGCTTCGATCAGCGTCTGGCCCATGCGACCGCCGGCGCCCGCGACGGCGATCCGGACCGGTACGCTCACTGCGCCCACCAACCCATTTTTTTCAGCCACTGCACGAACCAGTTGTCGTAGCCGGTCTTGGGCGCGAGCGAGAGCGACTTGTCGAGGATGGCGTCGCCACCGCCCGAACGGGCGACTTCGACCGGCGACGGCGGCGCTTCATCGCCTTCCCAGCGAGCGAGCTTGTCGTTCACGAAGTAGATGGTGAACTGGCGCTGTTCGAGCACGCGGCCCTGGCGCTCGAAGACGTAGGCATAGTCCCAGCGACTGGCATGGAAAGGATCCACGAGCAGCGGCGTGCCCAGCGCCAGGCGCACCTGTTGCGGGGTCATGCCGACCCTGAGCTTGTCGACCTGATCCACGGTGATGTAGTTGCCCTGATTGACGTCGAGCTTGTAGACGCCAATGTTCGGGAACCAGGTACAGCCGGCCAGCAGCAGGGCGATGCCGGCTGCGCAGATGCTTGCGCGCATAGGTGCGAATCCCCAACTTCCACTGCCAAAAGACGACCGGAAACTATATCATAGGAGGGCGCTCCCGCGCCGCCGATACGACACTATGTCCAGCCCTCAAGACCTCAAGACCGCCGGCCTCAAGGCAACGCTGCCGCGGCTTAAGATCATCAACCTGTTCGAGCAGAGCGCGGTCCGGCACCTGACCGCGGAAGACGTGTACCGGCAGCTGCTGGCCGAGGGTCTCGATGTCGGGCTCGCCACGGTGTACCGCGTGTTGACCCAATTCGAGCAGGCGGGCCTGCTGGTGCGGCATCACTTCGAGACGGGCAAAGCTGTCTTCGAGCTCAACCAGGGGGGCCACCACGATCATCTGGTCTGCCTGCAATGCGGACGCGTCGAGGAATTCTTCGACGCCGAGATCGAGAAGCGCCAGATCAAGATCGCGCGCGATCGCGGCTTCGAAATCCATGAGCACGCGCTCTATCTCTACGCGGAATGCGTGAAGCCGGTGTGCCCGTATCGCAAGACCAGCTGAGGAGACCCGCGAAGCCTACAGCGCCTCGTGCCGGCTGAAATCGGCGAGGCGAAAGCCGAGCAGCCACAGCGCAGCAAAGTAGGTCGCCGCACCGGCACCGATCACCCAGGCGAGCCGGCCCACTTTGCCCCAGAGCCCGGCATGCAGCCAGAACGCGTCCTCGCCGGGGATGAACCACAGTACGACACCCAGCACGACGAGCGCTGCCGCGATGCGGGCGAGGAATCGCACCCACCCCGGTCGAGGCGTGAAGATGCCGGCGCGACGCATCGCCACGTACAGCATGGTCGCGTTGAAGCACGCGCCGAGCGACGTCGACAAGGTCAGTCCTGCATGGCCGATCTGGAACATGAGGATGACCGCGAGCGTCTGCGCGAACAGCACCGTCAGGAACGCGATCTTGACCGGCGTCTTCAGATTCTGCCGAGCGTAGAAACCCGGCGCCAGGATCTTGACGGCGATCAGCCCGAGCAGCCCGACGCTGTAGCCGATGAGTGCGGCGCGCGTCTGCCACAAATCGTTCACCGTGAAGCGGCCGTAGTGGTAGAGCGTGGCGATCAGGGGTACCGCAAGCAACACCAGCGCCAACGCCGCCGGCAGTGCCAGCAGGAAGGTCAGCCGCAATCCCCAATCGAGCAGTTCTGAATACTGCGCGTCGTTGGCATCGTGATGATGCTTGGACAGGCTCGGCAGAAGAATCGTCCCCAGCGCGACGCCGAGCAGCGCGCTCGGAAATTCCATGAGTCGGTCGGCGTAGCTGATCCAGGATATCCGGCCGTTGCCGAGAAATGCGGCGAGCTGCGTATTGATCAGCGCCGAGATCTGCGCCGCCGATACGCCGAGTATCGCCGGCCCCATCAGCGTGAGAATCCGCCGCACGCCCTCGTCGCGCCAGTGGAAATCGATACGCGGCAGCATGTTCAGCTTCGCCAGCGGCCATATCTGCAGCAGCAGTTGCGCGACGCCCCCGATCGCGACACCCCAGGCCAGCGCGAGGATCGGCGGATCGACGTGCGGCGCCAGGAAAATTGCCGCCGCGATCATCGACACGTTGAGCAGCACCGGCGTGAACGCGGGAATGGCGAAGCGGCGATACACATTGAGCACGCCGCCGGCGAGCGACACGAGCGAGATGAACAGGATGTACGGGAACATGATGCGGATCAGTTCGGCCGTGAGCTCGACCTTGCCAGGCGTCTGCGCAAAACCGCTGGCAAGCAGGTAGACGAGCCATGGCGCGGCGACGATGCCCAGCGCGGACAGCCCGACCAGCGCGACGGCGAGGATGGTGGCGACGCGGCCGGCGAGGTCCCGCGTCGCGGCGTCGCCGCGCGAGCGGCGGTATTCGGAGAGGATGGGAACGAAGGCCTGCGAAAACGCGCCCTCGGCGAACAGGCGGCGCAGGATGTTCGGCAACCGGAAAGCCGCCTCGAAGGCATCCATCTGCATCCCTGCGCCGAAGGCGAATGCCTTCAGGCTCTCGCGCGCCAGCCCGGCAATTCGCGAAAGCAGCGTCAAGGCGCTTACGGTTGAAAGCGTCTTGAGCAGATTCATCGTTGCGCAGCCGATCGGACGAGGCCAGTGGCCAGTTGTCGTGCTGCGGAAATGGACCTCGAGACACAGCGCCGCAAGCCGCTGGCCGGCTTGCGCGAATTACGAAGACTTGCTATCATGCTCGGTCTTTTTCAGCGACTTCAGCAAACAAGGATTTTACATGGCGAACTCCGCCCAAGCCCGGAAACGCGCCCGCCAAGCGGAAAAAACGCGGCAGCGCAACGCCGGCCTCAAGTCATCGCTGCGCAGCGCGGTGAAGAAAGTCAGGAAAGCGATCACGACCGGCGACAAGACGGCCGCGGCCAAGGAATTGCAGGCACAGCAGTCGATCATCGACCGCATTGCCGACAAGAAGATCGTGCACAAGAACACCGCGTCGCGAAGCAAGATGCGATTGGCGCAGGCCATCAAGGCGATGCCCTAGGCGGATATTCACGGGCCGCTGCGGAAAAGGCGCCTGAGGGCGCCTTTTTTGTTGCTAACATACTGTTTTTCAACAGCCAACCTGCAAATTTCCCCGGCCGCATGACGCCGAAACACTTCCTCCAGCTCAGGGACTTCAGTCGCGACGAACTCGACTACCTGTTCGAGCGCACGCGCTGGATCAAGGAGCGCTTCAAGCGCTACGAGATCTATCAGCCCCTGCGCGACCGCACGCTGGCGATGGTGTTCGAGAAGGCGTCGACGCGCACGCGCGTGTCGTTCGAGGCCGGCATGAACCAGCTCGGTGGCATTGCCATCAACCTGAATCGCGGCGACACGCAGCTCTCGCGCGGCGAGCCGATCGAGGATCTCGCGCGCGTCATCTCGCGCATGGTCGACATCGTGATGATCCGCACCTTCGAGCAGACGATCATCGAGCGCTTCGCCGCGCATTCGCGGGTGCCGGTGATCAACGGGCTCACCAACGAATACCATCCGTGCCAGATTCTCGCCGACGTCTATACCTACATCGAACATCGCGGATCGCTGCAGGGCAAGACGGTGGCGTGGATCGGCGATTCGAACAACATGTGCAACACCTGGCTGCAGGCGGCAACGATCTTCGATTTCAAGGTCCACGTTTCGACGCCGCCGGGTTACCGGGTCGACGTCGCTGCGGCCGGCGTGACCGACACGGGACAGTTCGAGTCATTCGACGATCCGGTCGCGGCGTGTCGCGGCGCGAGCCTGGTCACCACCGATGTCTGGACCAGCATGGGATTCGAAGCCGAGAACGAGGAACGCAAGCGTGCGTTCGCCGACTGGATGGTCGACGCCGAGATGATGGCGCAGGCCACGCCGGACGCGCTGTTCATGCACTGCCTGCCCGCGCATCGCGGCGAGGAAGTCGCGGCCGAGGTCATCGACGGACCGCAGAGCGTGGTGTGGGACGAGGCGGAGAATCGCATGCACGCGCAGAAAGCGCTGCTGGAGTATCTCGTTTGCGGTCGGGTTAACAGTTAGGACAATCTGATGATCGATCACACCGGGGTTGCGGTTGCAAACCTGAAGAAGAGCAAGGCGTTCTACGCCGCTGCGCTGGCGCCGCTGGGCTACTCGATGCTGATGGAATTCGAGCAGGCCGCGGGCTTCGGCGTGGCGCCGAAGCCGGATTTCTGGATCGGCGAAGGCGGACCCAATGTGACGCCGATCCACATCGCCTTTCGTGCCGAAGCGCGCGGACAGGTCGATGCTTTCTACAAGGCCGCCATCGCCGCCGGCGGCCGGGACAACGGCGCACCCGGATTGCGCGAGCACTATCACCCGAACTACTACGGCGCATTCGTACTCGATCCCGACGGACACAATATCGAAGCGGTGTGCCACGCTCCACAATGAAGGAGGAGCCGTTCATGTTGCGTAATACGTTCCCGCGGCTCGCTGCATTTCTTGTAGCCTTGGCCATCACCACGCCGAGTGTCGCGCAGAGCTGGCCCGATCGTCCGCTCAAGTTTGTCGTGTCCGCGCCGGCCGGCAGTTCGCTCGACGTGCTCGCGCGCACCATCGCCGACAAGCTCAAGGATCGTCTCGGGCAGCCGGTCGTTGTCGACGATCGTCCGGCGGCGGGCGGCACTGCTGCCACCGATCTGGTCGCGAAGTCGCCCCCGGACGGCTACACGATGGTGATCTCGTTCAACGGACCGCTGGCCTTCGCGCCCTTCCTGTACGCCAAGCTCCCCTACGACCCGCTGAAGGACCTCGCGCCGGTCATCATCACCTCGAGCCAGCCGAACGTGCTCGCCGTGAACGCGGCGCTGCCGGTGAAGTCGGTTCGCGAATTGGTCGACTATGCCAAGGCCAATCCGGGCAAGCTCAACTACGCATCGGTGGGCAATGGCAGTTCGTCGCAACTGACGATGGAGTTGCTGAAGGCGACCGCAGGCATCGACATCGTGCACGTGCCCTTCAACGGCTCGCCGCCCGCAGTGACGGCGACGATGCAGGGAGAAACGCAGATGCTGTTCGCAGTCATGCAGCCGCTGCAGGCACAGATCCAGGCGGGCAAGCTGCGCGCGATCGCGGTAACGACCGCCAAGCGCTTCCCCCTGCTGCCCGATATTCCCGACGATCGCCGAAGCCGGTTTTCCGGGGTTCGAGGCGCTGGCGTGGAACGGCATCCTGGTCGCGGCCGGCACGCCGCAGCCGATCATCCAGCGGCTCAACACCGAGATCAATGCGATCCTCAAGGATCCCGACGGTCAAGAGCACGCTCAATGCCCAGGGCTTCGACCTGATCGGCGGCACGCCCGCAGAATTCGCCACCCTGATCCGCAGCGAGTCCGAGAAATGGGCGCCGGTGATCAAGCGGACCGGCGCCAGAATCGATTGATCCGTACTCGCCGAGCCAACCATGATCGACGCCAAAAAAATTGTTCTCGCCTACTCCGGCGGCCTTGATACTTCCGTCATCCTCAAATGGCTGCAGGACACCTACCGCTGCGAGGTCGTGACCTTCACTGCCGACATCGGCCAGGGCGAAGAGCTCGGGCCGGCACGAGCCAAGGCTACTGCTGCGGGTGTGAAGCAGATCTTCATC
Source organism: uncultured beta proteobacterium (assembly GCA_963821485.1). Taxonomy (GTDB): domain Bacteria; phylum Pseudomonadota; class Gammaproteobacteria; order Burkholderiales; family Casimicrobiaceae; genus PALSA-1003. The sequence goes on along the minus strand of CAWGEB010000006.1, from coordinate 41,307 downwards.
GACGACCTGCGCGAGGAATTCGTGCGCGACTTCGTATTTCCGATGTTTCGCGCGAACGCCATTTACGAGGGCGAGTACCTGCTCGGCACCTCGATCGCGCGTCCGCTGATCGCCAAGCGCCAGATCGAAATCGCACGCGAGACAGGCGCCGACGCCGTGTCGCACGGGGCCACCGGCAAGGGCAATGACCAGGTGCGCTTCGAGCTCGGTTACTTCGCGCTAGAACCGGATATCAAGGTCATCGCGCCCTGGCGCGAGTGGGACCTGAGCTCGCGCGAGAAGCTGCTCGCCTACGCCGAGAAGCACGGCATCCCGATCGAGATGAAGCATCGCGCCGGTGGCAGCCCGTATTCGATGGACGCCAACCTGCTGCACATCAGCTACGAGGGTCGCGCGCTGGAAGATCCCGCGCAGGAGGCCGAAGAGGACATGTGGCGCTGGACCGTGTCGCCGGAGAAGGCGCCCGACGCCGCCGAATATGTCGAGCTCGGCTACGCGCACGGCGACATCGTCAGCATCAACGGCAAGGCGCTGACGCCGGCGCAGGTGTTGACCGAACTGAACCGCCTCGGCGGCAAGCACGGCATCGGCCGCCTCGACCTCGTCGAGAATCGCTACGTCGGCATGAAATCGCGCGGCTGCTACGAAACGCCCGGAGGAACGATCATGCTCAAGGCACATCGTGCGATCGAATCGATCTGCCTCGATCGCGAAGTCGCGCATCTCAAGGACGATCTGATGCCGCGCTATGCCAGCCTGATCTACAACGGCTATTGGTGGTCACCCGAGCGCAGGATGCTGCAGACCATGATCGACGCGTCGCAGCTACCGGTGAACGGCAGCGTGCGGCTCAAGCTGTACAAGGGCAACGTCATCGTCGCCGGCCGCGCATCGAAGTCGGACTCGCTGTTCGACACGAGCATCGCGACCTTCGAAGACGACCGCGGCGCCTATGACCAGAAAGACGCGGCCGGATTCATCAAGCTCAATGCGCTACGCATGCGCATCGAGGCCAAGCTCGCGCGAAGCCGGAAGTAGGCGCGCCCGGCGCAGGCGGCCCGCGGTTGGCGTGGTACCGCGGATCGTGCTAGCGTTGGCAGATTCCATTCCAAGGCAGCCACCATGCCCTCTTTCGACATCATTTCCGAGGTCAACGACGTCGAGATCCGCAACGCGCTCGAGCAGGCGAATCGCGAGATCTCCACGCGCTTCGATTTCAAGGGTTCGGACGCACGGGTCGAGCACAAGGACAAGGAATTGACGATCTACGCCGACGACGATTTCAAGCTCAAGCAGGTCACCGACGTGCTCCTCGGCAAGCTGGCCAAGCGCAGCATCGACGTCCGCTCGCTGAAGTTCGGTGATCCGGAGAAGATGAGCCACGACAAGCTCAAGCAGGTGGTCACGATCCGGGTGGGCGTCGAGCAGGAGCTGGCCAAGAAAATCGTGAAGCTGTTGAAGGACAGCAAGCTCAAGGTCCAGGGCAGCATCCAGGGGGATACGGTGCGGGTATCCGGCGCGAAGAAGGACCTGCTGCAGGAGGCGATCGCGCTGGTGAAGAAGTCAATCACCGATTTTCCGCTGCAGTTCAACAATTTTCGGGATTGAGCGTTCCGCGCTCGCCAACGGGCTGAGCCGCGGACCCGATGCTGCCCGAACGCATCTTCGGCTGGCCCGTCGTTCTCCGGCATTTCCAGCCCGCTGATGCGCTGCGCGTCCAGCAACTCGCGGGTGACCGCGCGGTGTCGGACACGACGGCGCTCGTTCCCCATCCTTATCGCGATGGCATGGCCGAGACGTGGATCGCCACGCACGAAGACGAGCGCGCGGCCGGAAGGCAATTCACATTCGCCGTGGCGCGAGCCCGAGACGAGCTGCTGGTCGGGGCGATCGCGTTGCGTCCCGTCGCCAACGAACATGAAAACGTGGGCTATTGGATCGGTCGCGAGTTCTGGGGCCACGGCTATGCGACGGCGGCAGCCCAGGCGATGGTCGCGCTCGCGTTCAGCTGCCTGGACTGCCAGCAGATCACTGCGTCGCACCTGGCGCGCAATCCCGCCTCCGGGCGCGTCATGGAAAAATGCGGTCTCGTGCTGATTCGGCATGAGACGCGCGATCACCGCGGCAGGCCCGAGGCGTTCTGCGTACGCGGGGTCACCCGCGATGCGTGGGAGCAACTGGCGTAGGCGCGGCGCCAGTCGCGCGCCGACTTAGGCGAGGTCCGCGAGCAGCGCCCTTCGCACCGGTTCCGGGACGGGAGAAAGCGCGAACGTATACGCGGGGTGATCGGTGCCTATCGCCAGCGCCGCGCCGCCTTTCAGCGCGATGACCATCTCCCGGGTGAGCTCGAAGCGCACGAAATGCACCGATGAGGTCTTCTCCTCGTTCTCGCGCTCGAGGTCTTCGTCGGCGATTGCGTACAGGCGCGGATGGCCGTCCGCCTGCACCCAGGTCCGGTCTTCGATGCCCTTGAGCGCGGCGAGCGCGACCCGCCGCTCCGCGACGTCTTCGTACTCGATCAGCATCGTCGCTTTCCAGTTCGTACCGTCGGGAACCAGGGGATTGTAGGCATCGAGTTCGTCCTGGATGCCGGCCTCCTCGTACGTCTTCTCGACGCGAAGCATTTCCTGGATCTGGTAGCGCACGGTCAGCTCGTCCTCGAACAGCAGCGTGAGGTGCTCGCCCAGATGGACGGTGCGCGGCTTCTTGTGCTCGAGCACTCTCGCACGGAATTCTTTGCGGGTCCTGGCGTACGCTTCCAGCGTCAGCAGGCTGTCGCGGCTAATCTGCGGCACAACTCTCTCCTCTGTCATCATGATGGTGGCGATGCGTTCTCAGCTGATGCCGTAGGCGATGCGCAGCAGGGTCAGCGGGTGCGCCTTGACCGCGCGCGTCGGCGACTGCTGCGCCTGTTCGATGCCCTGCACGATGGCGCGGCCGGCGATGGGACAATCGGAGCTGATGTAGTCCGGGTCCGGCTCCGCCATCTGGCGAAATACCGGCCGGCCGATCTTCATCGAGCTCTCGAAGAATTCGGTCTTCACCCCCCACGTCCCGTCGTGCCCCGCACATCGTTCCACCGTCGTCACCGCGGTCTCGGGCACCCATTCGAGCACTTCCCGCGTCTTCTGCCCCACGTTCTGCACCCGCGAATGGCAGGGTATGTGGTAACTTACCTTGCCCAGCGGCTTGACGAAGTCCTTCTTCAGCAACCCGTCCTTGTCGCGCGCCACGACGTACTCGAACGGGTCGAACATCGCATCGGCGACGAGACGTACCGCCTCGTCGCCGGCAAACAACAGCGGCATCTCGCTCTTGAACATCAGCGTGCATGAAGGCACCGCACTGAGGATAGCGAAACCATCGCTGGCGTAGGCGGCGAGCTGCGGCACGTTGATGTCCTTGAGCTTCTCGACGGATTCCAGATCGCCCAATTCGAGCTTGGGCATGCCGCAGCAGGCTTCCTTTTCGACGATCGTGTACGGAATCTCGTTGTGTTCGAGCACACGCAACAGGTCGAGCCCAATCCCCGGTTCGTTGTAGTTCACGTAGCAAGTCGAGAAGATCGCGACCTTGCCTGGAGTGCGCTGCCCGTCCCTGACCGGCCATGCCACCGACGACGGCGCCAGGTCCGCGAAGCGCCCGCTCGCGTACGGTGGCAGACGTCGATCGCGATGCACGCCGAGCATCGCGTCCATCGCACGGCGCGCGAGCGGCGTCTCGTTCGCCTTGTTGACCATTTGCACGACCACTGGAATCGTCGCGAGCTTGCCCAGGCGGTCGGTGCTGGTCAGCAGACGATCACGAAAGCGGGTCTCGCCGCGCTTGAACTTCTGCGCCTTGGCGCGAAGCATCAGGTGCGGAAAATCGACGTTCCACGGATGAGGCGGAACGTACGGGCACTTGGTCATGTAGCAGACGTCGCACAGGTAGCACTGGTCGACGACCTTGTCGTAGTCGGCCTTGGCGACGCCGTCGATTTCACCGCTCTTGCCCTCGTCGATTAGGTCGAACAGCGTCGGAAATGCATTGCACAGACTCACGCAGCGACGGCATCCGTGACAGATGTCGAACACGCGTTCGAGTTCCTTCTCGACCGACGCGCGATCGTAGAACTCGGGGCTGCGCCAGTCGATGGCGTGCCGTGTCGGTGCCTCGAGACTGCCTTCGCGTGAGGTCATGGGTTCATCATCGGTGAGTCACTGCATGCGCCCGGACGAAGGGCGAATGCACTGAAGGAATCGCGGTAAGAACGAGCGGCGCGGTTCACGCGCCGCCTGCGTGCATGCGCTACGTCAGTCCGCCAGCGAATCGAGTGCCTTCTGAAAACGGTTGGCGTGCGATCGCTCCGCCTTCGCCAACGTTTCGAACCAGTCGGCGATCTCGTCGAATCCTTCGGCGCGCGCGCTCTTGGCCATGCCCGGATACATGTCGGTGTATTCGTGCGTTTCGCCGGCGATCGCGGCTTTCAAATTGTCGCGGCTCTTGCCGATCGGCAGGTCGGTCGCAGGATCACCGACCACGGCAAGGTAGTCGAGGTGTCCGTGCGCGTGACCGGTCTCGCCTTCGGCGGTCGAGCGAAACACTGCCGCGACATCGTTCTGCCCTTCGACGTCGGCCTTGCTCGCGAAATACAGATAGCGGCGGTTAGCCTGCGATTCGCCTGCGAATGCCGCCTTGAGGTTTTCGTGCGTCTTGGTGCCGTGCAGTTTCATATGCGTCTCCGGTCGAGGTTGCTCGTTGCTGCGGAATTGATCATCGGCGCGCGGCGAACATACGTCAAATTGATTGTTCGAATACTTATAATAGATTTTAGATATTAACTGAACGCAATGAGCGATGGCCAGACGCCCCGGCCAGTTCGGGGCAGAATGCGCGACGACCTGCACCCCAACTCGCACGGTCTGCCACATCCATCCACGCTACTCCGCACCCAGGAACCCGACATGCAGCTTCCAGACACTGCGCTCGACCAGATTTTTCGCACTGCACACAGCTTCCCAGGATTTCTGGACCGACCGGTGTCTGCCGAGACCCTCCGCGCCACCTACGACTTGATGAAGTGGGGTCCGACGACGTCGAATTCACAACCCTGCCGTATCGTGTTCGTGACCAGTCCCGAGGCCAAACGCAGGCTCGCGCCAGCGTTGTCCGCGGGCAATCATGACAAGACGATGAAGGCGCCGGCAACGGCGATCCTGGCCTATGACATGGAATTCTACGAGAACCTGCCCCGGCTGTTTCCCCATACCGACGCGCGCAGCTGGTTTGCGGGGAAGCCCGAGGCGATCGCCACCGCCGCCTTCCGCAATGCGTCGATCCAGGGCGGTTATTTCATCGTCGCGGCTCGAGCGCTGGGTCTCGACTGCGGCCCGATGTCGGGCTTCGACAATGCCAAGGTCGACGCGGCCTTTTTCCCCGACGGCCGGATCAAATCGAATCTCCTGTGCAACATCGGATACGGCGACCCGGCCTCGATCAAGCCACGCAATTGGCGCCTCAGCTTCGACGAGGCCTGCCGGATCGAGTGAGCGTTAGCACCCGAGCCCCAGTAACGATTGCGTCGCAAGCTTCGAGAAGGTCAGTGCGTGCTACGATCCGGCCGGCCGCGCTCAACTCACCACACGGAGGAGGCCCCGCATATGAACCGTTCCCCGTCGGGCAGCCATCTGCAGCAGCTTGTTTCCATCTTCGCCGCTGCATTCGCACTTGCGGTCCTGGCCCCGGTGCCCGGCGCGATCGCCGCGGGTATCAACGCCGATGCAAAAGCGTTGGCGAAGCTCGACGACGACTGGTCGAAGGTGGCGGCGACGAGGGATGCAGAGCGCGTGGCCTCGTTCTACGCCGAAGACGCGATCATCTATCCGCCGAACGAACCCATGGCCGTCGGCCGCGGCGCGGCGAAGAAGGTCTGGGCCGCCTACTTCGCCGATCCATCCTTCAAGATCTCCTGGAGGACGCTCCACGCGGGCGTGTCGAAGAGCGGCGATCTCGGCTTCACGACCGGCACTTACGAGGACTCGTACAACAAGGGACCCGACGGCAAGCTGGTGCAGGAGAAAGGCAAGTACGTCTGCGTCTGGAAGAAGCAGAAAGACGGATCCTGGAAGGCGATCCACGACACCTGGAACTCGGATACCAAGTAGCACCTGCCTGCATCCAACGACGCGGAAACCCGTCGATTCCTAGTCGATGCGTTCGTACGCCGGCAAGGTCAGGAACTCGACGAAGGTATCGTTGTTGACCAGGTCCGCGAAGATCCCGGTGGCTTCGTCGTAACGGCCGTCGCCGTACGCCGTGCCCAGCAGGGTACGGATCTTCTGCAGCTCCTCGGGAATCATGATCGCGACCATTTCGCGCGTGATCTTGCGGCCGTCGGCCAGCTTGCCCTTGGGCGAACGCATCCATTGCCACACCTGCGAGCGCGAGATCTCGGCCGTGGCGGCATCTTCCATCAAGTTGAAGATCGGCACCGCGCCCTGCCCCGCCAGCCACGCACCGATGTACTGGATCGCCACGTTGATGTTCAGGCGCAAGCCGGCTTCGGTGATCGGCGTTTCGGGTTCGAACTTGATCAGGTCCGCGGCCGTTGTCTTGACGTCATCGCGCTTCTTGCTCGCAATCTGGTTCGGCATCGGCATGAGCCGATCGAACGCCTCCTTGGCCACCGGTACCAGTGCCGGGTGCGCGACCCAGGTGCCGTCGTGACCATACGTCGCCTCGCGCTCCTTGTCCGCCTTGACCTTGGCGAAGGCTTCGGCGTTCGCTTTCTCGTCGTTCTTGACCGGGATTTGCGCCGCCATCCCGCCCATGGCGTGGATGTTGCGACGATGGCAGGTCTTGATCAGCAGTTCGGCGTAGCTTTTCAGAAAATGCGTCGTCATCGTCACCAGCGCGCGGTCGGCAAGGCAGAAGTCGCGGTTGCTGCGGAATTTCTTGATGCAGCTGAATATGTAGTCCCAGCGCCCGGCATTGAGGCCCGCGGAGTGCTCGCGAAGTTCATAGAGGATCTCATCCATCTCGAATGCGCCGAGGATGGTTTCGATCAGTACCGTGGCCTTGATCGTTCCGCGCGCTATGCCCAGCTGCTCCTGCGCAACGATGAAAATGTCGTTCCACAGCCGCGCCTCGAGATGGCTTTCGAGCTTGGGCAGGTAGAAGTACGGGCCGCTGCCGCGTGCGATCAGTTCCTTGGCGTTGTGAAAGAAGTACAGGGCGAAATCGAAGATGCCACCCGAGATCGGCGAACCGTCGACCTTGACGTGTTTCTCGGGCAGGTGCCACCCACGCGGCCGCACGAACAGCGTGGCGGTCTTTTCCCCGAGCCTGTAGGCCTTGCCTTCAGGGCTGACGTAATCGATCCTGCGGCGGATCGCATCGCGCAGGTTAAGGTGACCCTGGATGTTGTTGTCCCACTTCGGCGTGTTGGCGTCCTCGAAGTCCGCCATGAACACGCTGGCGCCGGAATTGAGCGCGTTGATGATCATCTTCCGGTCGACCGGCCCGGTGATTTCGACGCGACGGTCGAGGATGTCGGGAAGGATCGCGGCGCAGGTCCAGTTCCCCTCGCGGATCGAACGGGTCTCAGGCAGAAAATCCGGCAGCTTGCCGGCATCGAACGCCTTCTGGCGCGTCGTGCGCAACGCGAGCAGCTCGGTGCGACGGCCGCCGAACGCGCGCTGCAGACCGACGGCGAAGCCGACCGCTTCCGCACTCAGGATCTCGGCGTATTCGGGGGTGATGCGGCCGCTGATTTCGACGCCCGGGCCGTAGGTTGGCGCGCTCATTGACGATCCTTTCTTCAGTGCGGGGGGTGGCAACGCGGGACATTGCTGCAATGCACCAATCATATCAGAACGATGGCACGTGGCGCGTGGGCGGCGAGCCTACATCTTCCAACCCTCGCCGGGCCGGCCGGGCAATTTCTCGAGCGTGATGTTCCACGACAGCGTGATGCGCGGCCGCTGCCCGCAATAAGGGTTGACGCTGTGCAGGTAGTCGCTGGCGAAGATCAGCATCGTACCGGCGTTCATCGTTGGCATCACATGCTGCGTGACGCGTCCGGATTCGTGCGGGCAGCACGCGTCGATGCGCGGATCCGCGAAGCACAATTGTCCGGCGAGTGGGTCGACGGGGTCCTGCTCGCCCGGGTCGAGCATGTAGACGATGCTCAGGTTCGAACGAAGGTGGCTGTGCGGCATGCAGTAGTCGCCGGCGCGGTACACACTGGCCCAGGTATCGTCGGCGTAGACGGGATTTCTAGACACCGTGCGATGCGCGAACAGCAGCGCGCGAGCATGGATCAGCGCGGCCGCCGGCGCATCCCAGCCGGGAATATTGCGCACCTTGATGCCGCACCCACCCTTGAAGATCGTGTCCCGAAAGCGTGGATCCTTTTCGGCCGTCAGCGTCGCCGTAATCAGTGCCGGATGATAGCGCGCGCTATCGCCGAAATTGGTCATTGCCATGAACTGCGCCGACATCGGCGCGGCGGACTGCCCCTCGGGCCACGTCGGCAGGTCCGAGCCGTCGACTGCGATCGTCGGCGGCAGCGAAGCCTGCTCGCCGCCGACGTCGTCCTTCGTCACGCCTCAGGTCCTCGCCAACGCATTCAGGCGTAGGCGACCTTCTTCACCGGCGGCAGCACCAGCGCGCCCATGCGGATGGCACGATTGACCGCGCTCACCACCGCACGCAGCGTCGCAGTGACGATATTGGGGTCGAGGCCCACGCCGTATACGGTGCGGTCGGCGCCGACCCGCAGCTGCACATATGCGACCGCGGTCGCGTCCTCGCCGCTGCCCGTGGCGTGCTCGTGATAATTGAGCACGTGCACGTCGAGTCCCGCCCCCGCGCGCAGCGCGTGGATGAAGGCGTCGACCGGGCCATTGCCCGCGCCGGAGCATTCGCGTGCCACGCCGTCGACGACCAGCCGGGCCGTCAACCGCTCCACGGCGCCATCGGACGAGCTGTGCTGTGCGCTGTGATCGACGTAGCCGACCGGCTCCACCGGTGCGATATATTCGCGGTGGAAGGCCTCGTGGATCTCTGCGGAGACCAGCTCCTTGCCCGTCGCGTCGGTGATGCGCTGGATCACCTGGCTGAATTCGATCTGCAGCAGCCGCGGCAGCGACAGCCCGTAGTCGCGCTCGAGCAGGAACGCGATACCGCCCTTGCCCGACTGGCTGTTGACGCGGATGACGGCTTCGTAGGTCCTGCCCACATCGGCGGGATCGATCGGCAGATATGGCACCTCCCACTGCTCGCGGCCCTGCGCCTCGGCCTCCTGCTGCGCGGCCAGCCCCTTCTTGATCGCGTCCTGGTGCGACCCGGAGAAGGCCGTGAACACCAACTCGCCGGCATACGGGTGGCGCGGATGCACCGGCAAGTCGGTGCAGTATTCCGCGGTGCGGATGATCGATCCCATGTCGGAAAAATCGAGCCCGGGATTGATACCCTGCGAATACAGGTTCAGCGCCAATGTAACCATGCAGACGTTGCCGGTGCGCTCGCCATTGCCGAACAGGCAACCTTCGATGCGGTCCGCACCGGCCATGACCGCGAGCTCAGCGGCCGCAACGCCGGTGCCGCGATCATTGTGCGGATGAAGGCTCAACACGACGCAGTCGCGCCGCGACAGGTTGCGATGCATCCACTCGATCTGGTCGGCGTAGACGTTCGGCGTAGCCACTTCGACCGTCGCCGGCAGGTTCAGGATCACCGGCTTTTGCGGAGTCGGCTCCCACACGTCCATCACCGCTTCGCAGATTTCCTTCGCGAAATCGAGCTCGGTCATGGTGAAGCATTCCGGCGAATATTCGTACCGCCAGTCGGTGTCCGGTTGCTCCGCCGCGCACTGCCTGAACATTTTCGCACCGTTGACCGCGATGTCGATGATGCCCGGCTTGTCCTTGCCGTACACGACCCGGCGGAACAGCGGCGCGGTCGGGTTGTACAGATGCACGATAGCGCGCTTGGCGCCGCGTACGGAGTCGAAGGTGCGCCGGATCAACTCGTCGCGCGACTGCGTGAGCACCTGGATGGTCACGTCGTCCGGAATGAGATCTTCCTCGATGAGCTTGCGCACGAAATCGAAATCGGTCTGCGACGCCGACGGGAAGGCGACCTCGATCTCCTTGAAGCCGATTTTCACGAGTTGCCGGAACATGCGCAGCTTGCGCTCCCCATCCATCGGGTCGATCAGCGCCTGGTTACCGTCGCGCAGATCGGTCGAAAGCCAGATCGGCGGGCGGGTGATGGTACGCGTGGGCCAGCGACGATCAGGCAATTCGATCGGCTGGAACGGTCGGTATTTCGCGGACGGATCGGTTCTCATCGGTCCTCCTTACGCCATGGGTTCACGTGCGCAATGACCGTCCGGTCTCGGACGGCGCGGGTGATGCTCGAAAAGGGGGGTAGGATTTATGTGCGCGCGGGGCGCAGCAGCAGCAGACCGCCGAGAGGGGCGGTCGGGGCAAGACGCGAGAGGACGCGTTGGCTGCTCATGAGTTCATGGTAGCGGGAATTGCCAAGGCGCGCAACCGGGGGGTGGATCCCGGCTCAGCCCCGTCGTCGTTTGAACGCCAGCCACGCCGACCAGGCATAGCCGGACATCGCGTACACGAGAAAGCCCGCGAACAGCACGATCGGCGGCTGATAGCTCACCAGCACGAAGAACAGGACGAAGCCGAACACGGCGACAAACGGCACGCTTCGGCGAAGGTTGATCGTCTTGAAGCTGTAGAACTTGAAATTGGTCACCATCGTCAGTCCCGCGAAGACGGTGACGAGCCAGGCCGCCCAGCGGACGGTCTCGGGGTCCACCCCATAGTCGTCGATCACCCATACGAAGCCGGCGACGAGCGCCGCCGCGGCGGGGCTCGGCAGCCCCTGGAAGTATCGCTTGTCGGCGACGTCGAGCATCGTGTTGAAGCGCGCGAGGCGCAGCGCCGCGCCCGCGACATAGAGGAAGGCTGCCGCCCAGCCCATCTGGCCCAGCCCGCGCAGCGCCCATTCGTACACGACGAGCGCAGGCGCCGCCCCGAAGGACACCATGTCCGACAAGCTGTCGTATTCCGCGCCGAAGGCGCTTTGCGTCTTGGTCAGTCGTGCGACGCGGCCGTCGAGGCTGTCGAGGACCATGGCGACGAAGATTGCGATCGCCGATCGATCGAAACGGCCGTTCATGGCCTGCACGATGGCGTAGAAGCCGGCGAACAGCGCGGCCGTGGTCAGCAGATTGGGAAGCAGGTAGATGCCGCGCCGGCGAATGCGGTTCTTGGCAAGCGCACGCTCCTGCTGGTAATCCCCCATTCCTGCAGGGTAGCAGGGCCGCTGCGGCAAGACAACGCCGCGCCCTCGCGTCAATCGAGCTGGGCGAGGACCGTCGACGTGGCGTACACGATGTCGCCGATGGCGACCTTCGGCGTCGCGTACGGCGGCAGATACACGTCGACGCGTGACCCGAAGCGGATGAAGCCGTAGCGCTGGCCGCGCGCCAGCGCATCACCCGGCCCGACGTAGCAGAGTATGCGTCGCGCGATCAGGCCCGCAACCTGGACACAGGTAACGTCGACGCCGTCCGCGGTAGCGATGTGCAGCGCATTCCGTTCGTTCTCGGTCGATGCCTTGTCGAGCGCGGCGTTGAGAAAACTTCCCGCGTGGTACCACTTGTTCTTCACCGTGCCGTCGACTGGGCTGCGATTCGAGTGCACGTTGAACACATTCATGAACACGCTAATCTTGAGCGCATCGCGATCCAGAAACGGATCGCGTTGCTTGCCCACGACGACGACCCTGCCGTCTGCGGGCGAGACCACGATGTTCGACTGCGACGGCACGACCCGGGGCGGATCGCGGAAGAATTGCACGATGAACAGCAGGGCAAGCCATGCCAGCGCAGCCGGCACCCACCACTGCACGTAGCTCAGCGCCACGGCGACGCCCAAGGCGATCGCGACGAACGGCCAGCCCTCGCGGGCGATCAGCGGATGCGGATAGTTGCTCACAGCAGCTACTTCGCCTGCGCGTCGATGCGCTGGCCAATATCCTGCGACTGCTGCTGCAGCGAGCTTTCGAGTCCTCGCGCCCGCTCGACCGCGTTGCCGGGGACCGGCGCCGAGGCGGTCGCATCGATGGGTGCGGCGCCGGCGGGGCCCGGCCCACGCGGCCCGGCGGCCTTGGACGTCGCACGATCCGTGGACAACAACCCCATCTGCCTGAGGATGGTCTGCCCAAGCACGCCGATGATCACCACGGCGAGCAGCAGAACGATGAGGCCGACCCAGCCGCGTTGTCTATGCACAGTTCTCATCGCCGTCCTCGATCGACCGAGCAGGCTGGGAGGTGACGGTCAACGTCAATTGCGGGATTGGTCGACCAGCTTGTTCTTCCTGATCCACGGCATCATCTCGCGCAACTTCGCGCCCACCTGCTCGATCGGATGCTCGGCGGTCATGCGGCGTCTCGACAACAGCGTGGGCGCGCCCGCGCGGCTCTCCAGGATGAAGCTCTTGGCGTATTCGCCCGATTGGATGGCGGCAAGCATTTTGCGCATCGCCACCCTCGTTTCCTCGGTGATGATCTTCGGACCACTGACGTACTCGCCGTATTCTGCATTGTTGGAGATCGAGTAGTTCATGGTGCCGATGCCGCCTTCGTACATCAGATCGACGATGAGCTTGAGTTCGTGCAGGCATTCGAAATACGCCATCTCGGGGGCATAGCCCGCATCCACCAGCGTGTCGAAGCCCGCCTTGACCAGCTCGACGCAGCCGCCGCACAGCACGGCCTGCTCGCCGAACAGGTCGGTCTCGGTTTCCTCCTTGAACGACGTTTCGATCACGCCCGCGCGCGCGCCGCCGATGGCGGCGGCATAGGAGAGCGCCAGGTCGCGCGCCTTGCCGCTGGCGTCGTGGTGCACGGCGATGAGCATCGGCGTGCCGCCGCCCGCGACGTAGGTCGAGCGCACGGTATGGCCGGGCGCCTTGGGCGCGATCATCACTACGTCGAGGTCCGCGCGAGGCTGCACCTGCCCATAATGGATGTTGAAGCCATGCGCGAAGGCGAGCGTGGCGCCCTTGCGGATGTTCGGTTCAATTTCGTCGCGATACACCGCGCCGATGTGCTCGTCGGGCATCAGCATCATCACGAAATCGGCGCCCTTCACCGCCGTGCCGACCTCGGCCACCTTTAGCCCCGCTTTTTTGACCTTGTCCCACGACGCGCCGCCTTTGCGCAGGCCGACGGTAACCGTCATGCCAGAATCGTTCAGGTTCTGCGCATGGGCGTGGCCCTGCGAGCCATAGCCGACGATCGTGACCTTCTTGCCCTTGATCAGCGACAGGTCGGCATCCTTGTCGTAGTAGACCTTCATCATTGCTGCTCCCCCTCGCTCTTCAAACTCTCAATATGCGCTCGCCGCGCCCGATGCCCGACGCCCCCGTGCGCACGGTTTCCAGTATCACGCCGGGCTCGATGGCCTGCAAAAATGCATCGAGCTTGGATCCGGTCCCGGTCAGCTCGATCGTATAGCTCTTGTCGGTCACGTCGAGAATGCGTCCGCGGAAGATGTCCGCGAGCCGCTTCATCTCGTCGCGGTCCTTGCCGGCCGCCCGCACCTTGACCAGCATCAGCTCGCGCTCGATGTGATTGCCGTCGGTCAGGTCGATGACCTTGACGACTTCGACCAGCTTGTTCAGTTGCTTGGTGATCTGCTCGATGACGTCGTCGGAACCGACGGTGACGATGGTCATCCGCGACATCGTCGCGTCCTCGGTCGGCGCGACGGTGAGCGACTCGATATTGTAGCCGCGCGCGGAGAACAGCCCCGAGATGCGCGACAGCGCCCCGGCCTCGTTCTCCACCAATATTGAGAGAATGTGTCTCATAGGGGCGCGAGCGTCATCTGCTACAGCTCCTCGGCGAGGATCATTTCCGTAAGACCCTTGCCGCCGGGAATCATCGGGAACACGTTCTCGGCCTGGTCGGTGATGAAGTCCAGGAAGACCAGCCGCTCCTTCTGCTTGAGCGCCTCCTTCAGCGCCCCTTCGACGTCGCCGGGTTTTTCGATTTTCATGCCGACGTGCCCGTAGGCCTCCGCCAGCTTGACGAAATCGGGCAGCGCGTCCATGTACGACTCGGCGTAGCGATTGCCGTAGAAGAACTCCTGCCATTGCCGGACCATGCCCATGTAGCGGTTGTTCAGATTCACGATCTTGACCGGCAGGTGGTACTGCTTGCAGGTCGACAATTCCTGAATGCACATCTGGATCGACGCTTCGCCGGTCACGCAGGCAACGGTTGCACCCGGGTTGGCGAGCTGCACGCCCATCGCCGCGGGCAGGCCGAAGCCCATCGTGCCGAGGCCGCCCGAATTGATCCACCGCCGTGGCTTGTCGAACTTGTAGTACTGCGCCGCCCACATCTGATGCTGCCCGACATCGGAAGTCACGAACGCATCACCCTTGGTGATCTCGTAGAGTTTTTCGATGACCATCTGCGGCTTGATCAGCGCGCTCTTGCGGTCGTACTTCAGGCAATCCTTGCGCTGCCACTCTTTGATCTCGCCCCACCATGCCTTCAGCGCGGCGGGATCCGGCCGCTGGTTGGTCGATTCGATCAGCTTGAGCATTTCGTCGAGCACATCGCCGACGTAGCCGACGATGGGCACGTCGACCTTGACCCGCTTGGAAATGGACGATGGATCGATGTCGATGTGAATGATGCGACGATCGGAACGGAAGTAGTGCTCGGGATTGCCGATGACGCGGTCGTCGAAGCGAGCACCCACTGCGAGCAGGACATCGCAGTTCTGCATCGCCATGTTCGACTCGAACGTGCCGTGCATGCCGAGCATCCCGGTGAACTGCGGGTCCGTGCCCGGGAATCCACCCAGGCCCATCAGGGTATTCGTGCAGGGAAATCCCAGCAGGCGCACCAGCCGCGTCAGCTGCGGCGCGGCATTGTTGAGGATCACGCCGCCGCCGGAGTAGATCATCGGCCGCTTGGCGTCGAGCAGCAGCTGTACCGCCTTCTTGATCTGCCCGGCGTGGCCGCGCGTCACCGGGTTGTACGAGCGAAGCGCAATCGTCTTGGGATAGCTGAACTCGGTGCTCTTCTGGGTGATGTCCTTGGGAATGTCGACCAGCACCGGCCCGGGTCGTCCGGTCGCGGCAAGGTAGAAAGCCTTCTTGATGGTCACGGCCAGCTCCTCGACAGTCTTGACGAGGAAGTTGTGCTTGACGCATGGGCGGGTGATGCCGACCGTGTCGCACTCCTGGAATGCGTCCTGGCCGATCGCGTGGGTCGGCACCTGGCCGGTAAGTATCACCAGCGGGATCGAATCCATGTACGCGGTGGCGATGCCGGTCACCGCGTTGGTAACCCCGGGGCCGGAGGTGACCAGCGCAACGCCGACCTTGTGCGACGAGCGAGAGTAGCCGTCAGCGGCGTGGACTGCTCCCTGTTCGTGCCGAACCAGGACGTGCTTGAACTTGTCCTGCTTGAAGACTTCGTCGTAAATGTTGAGCACCGCGCCGCCCGGATAGCCGAAGACGTACTCGACGCCTTCTTCCTGCAGGCAGCGGATGACGATTTCTGCACCCGTCAGTTGCATGATTCGCCCCAGCAAAAATGATCAGGCCCGGCCCGCACGCGCGCCGGATGCTGCAAAACTGCTTGAACGCGCTAAGGGTAGAACGCGTCCGACCAAGGCTCGAATCGGGTAGAAAGCCGGAACCGCTGCAGCCCACGGGGTATTCCGGAAGCGCTTGTGGCGCCGCCGGCCGGGATGCGAACGACCGATTTTGCAGTGCTTCTCGCGGCGGAATCCCGCCACGGCTTGAACACTAACGATTTGCAGGATTTCGGTCAAGGTTTTTGCTGCGGCACACCATTTTCCTGCGGACAAGTCGCGGCGCTGGGGCCTGTGACATGCTTATAATCTTTGGGTCATCCAACGTTTTGGAAAGCGCTCCTGGCTTCGTATCAAGAACTATCGGGATTCCTCGCGGAGGTCGAGCGTCGGGCCTTCAAGCAGGCAATGTTCGCGGTCCGCGACGAGGATGCCGCGCTCGACATCGTGCAGGACGCGATGCTCAAGCTGACCGAGAGTTACGCCGGGAAACCCCTGGCGGAATTACCGATGCTGTTCCAGCGCATCCTCCAGAATACGATCCACGACCATTTTCGGCGGCAGAAAGTCAGATCGACCTGGACAACGCTGCTCTCGGCATTTGGACAAAAAGATGATAAAGACGACGATTTCGACCTCTTGGAGACATTGCCCGCAAAAGCCGACGCAATGGGCATGGCGGATCCGGCGCGGCAGTTGGAGCAAAGTGAAATTGTGGGCGTTATCGAAAAGGCGCTGGCGCGATTGCCGGCGCGTCAACGAGAAGCATTTCTGCTACGTTACTGGGAAGAACTCGACGTGGCGGAAGCCGCCGCAGCCATGGGCTGCTCGGAGGGCAGTGTCAAGACTCACTGCTCGCGCGCGGTGCATGCGTTGGCAGAAATGTTGAGAGCCAAGGGGATAGCGCTATGAGCGACGAAACTGAAATCTCAACAAAAATAACACGTTACCTCGACACCGGGACCGCCGAACTGAAGGCCGGCACCGCCTATCGCCTGCAGCTGGCGCGCGAACAGGCGCTCGCCCGCCTCGGCGAGCCGCGCCGCGCGTCCTCGCTGGTGCTGGCAGGCACGGGCGGCGGCTCGCTCGGTGGCGGGCGCCACCTGTTGACCGATGTGAGGATCTGGGTCGGCGTGCTGCTCATCGTCGGCGGCGTCCTCTACTATCAATACTGGCAGGCATCGCAGCTGGCGCGTGAAATGGCCGATACCGACGCTGCGATCCTGACATCAGACTTGCCCATCGAGGCCTACGTCGACCGGGGATTCCAGAATTGGCTCAAGCACTCCGAGCCCTGATCTGCATGACCGCCCTGGTGGCGGCATGCACCGTCAGCGCGCCCGGGGTTGCAGGCCCGCTCGTGTTGCCATCGCCGGTCTGGTCGGAGCTTTCTCCCGGCGACCGGCAGATCCTGGCGCCGCTGGCGGCCGATTGGAACCAGCTCGACGCACAACGCAAGCAAAAGTGGCTCGGCATCGCCAAGCGCTACCCCAGCCTCAGCCCGACCGAGCAGCAGCGGGTGCAGGAGCAGATGCATAGCTGGGCGCAGCTGACGCCCGCGCAGCGGCAGGCCGCGCGCGAGCAATACCGGTCGATGAAGCAATTGCCGCCGGAACGCCGCGAGGAAGTTCGCCAGAAGTGGCAGGAGTACCAGCAGTTGCCCCCGGAAAAGCGTCGCGAGCTGGCCAGCCCGGCCCCGCCGGCCGGCCCCGCCACTGCCCCGCCCGTGAGTCCGCCGCCGGCCCCGGGTGCCAGCCCGGGCGCGGTCCGCTAGCCGACCCGCTGCGTGGCGCCGCCGGCTGACCCGCGCGCGGGCCTTGCGCGGCGCCTTGCCGCGACGCTCTACGAGTCGCTGGTGCTCTCGACGCTCGCCGTCGTGCTCGGGTTCGTGCTGCTGCCGGTCGTCGGCTCGGCCTCGATGCCCGCGGCTAGCGACAGGCTGGCGCTGCTTTCGTCCGCCGCCAGGGCCGGCTCATTCCTGGCCCTCTTCGTACTGTACGCGGTTTACGCCGCCTGGTTGTGGAGCGGCGGCCGGAGAACGCTGCCCATGCAGGCCTGGCACCTTGCATTGCGGACCGCCGATGGTGGCTTGCCGGCTCCGTGGCAGGCGCTGCGCCGCTACCTGGCGTGGTGGATCGGTCCGGCCTGCGCCATCGGTGCCTATATCGTGTTGCGCCCCTTTGGGCTGGGCCAATGGGCAATTGCCGCGCTATCGATCAACTATGCCTGGGCGCTCGTCGATGCCGACCGTCAATTCCTGCACGATCGCATCGCAGGCACGCGCGTGGTTCTTTCGTAGCCCGGACGCTCAGGGATTTGTCGCCTTCGCCTCGTAGCGGGCGATGCTGGCAACGATCTCGGCCTTGGCTTCCTCGGCGCCGACCCAGGTCGATACCCGCACCCACTTGCCCGGCTCCAGGTCCTTGTAGTGCTCGAAGAAATGCGCGATCTGGCGGGTCGTCACCTCCGGCAGGTCGCGCGGTGACTGAATGGCGCGGTAGAGGCTTGAGAGCTTGTCGATCGGCACGGCGAGGATCTTCGAATCGCCGCCGGCCTCGTCCTCCATCTTCAGCATGCCGATCGGCCGACAGCGCACGACCACCCCAGTAATCAGTGGCATCGGCGAGAGCACCAGCACGTCGCTGGGGTCGCCGTCGTCGGACAGCGTCTTGGGAATATAGCCGTAGTTGCACGGGTAGTGCATCGCCGTCGACATGAACCGGTCGACGAAGACCGCGCCGGTCTCCTTGTCGACTTCGTACTTGATCGGATCGCCCTGCATCGGGATCTCGACGATCACGTTGCAGTCGTTGGGGACGTCTTTGCCGGCCGGAACGCGGTCGAGGTTCATGGCAGTTTCACAGGGCGGGAACAGCGGCCATTATAGCCGCCGCACCGGGTGCGCCCGTCGTATCATTTGCGCCATGCGCTACGACCTCGGTTCCCGCCGCGTGCAACTGCGCGGCAACGGGCATTACATCGCGCCCGACGCCACGCTCATCGGCGACGTGGTACTCGAAGACCGCGCCTCGATCTGGTTCAATGTCGTCATCCGCGGCGACAACGACACGATCACGATCGGGGCCGCGTCGAACATCCAGGACGGATCGGTCCTGCACACCGATGCCGGCCTGAAGCTCACGCTCGGTCCGTCGGTCACCGTGGGGCACCTCGTGATGCTCCATGGCTGCACTATCGGCGAAGGATCCCTGATCGGGATCAAGTCGGTCATTCTCAACGGTGCGATCATCGGGCGCGAATGCCTGATCGGTGCCAACACGCTCATTCCCGAACGCAAGGTGATCCCCGACCGGTCACTGGTGCTTGGATCGCCGGGCAAGGTCGTGCGCACGCTCGGCGACGATGAAGTCGCCGACCTGTACCGGATGGCCGACCACTATGTCGAGATCGCCGAGCGCTACCGGCGCGAGTTCAGGGCCGCCGAGAGTGGGTGAAGTACGCGCGGGGGGTTCCTCCTCGATGGCGAATCCGTGGGGCGGTCGCGACGCATCTAAGCTGCGTCAACGACATTGGACCTACATATGAGACCCCTGCTGCTTGTCTGGATCATGGCCTTCGCGTCACTTGGCGCCGCCGACGCCCGCGCGGCCGATCCTGTCCGCGAATCCCGCGTCGCGACCGCTTTCTCGAAAATCCAGATCGACGGCCAAGCGGACGTGATCCTGCGCCAGGGCACGACCGAAGGTGTGACCATCGAGGCGACGGCGCAGGCACTGCGTCAGATCGAGACAGAAGTCCACGGCCGTACGCTGGAGATTACGCTGGTCGACCAGCGACACTGGTGGGACTGGATCTTCGGCGACGGCCCGACCCGTTCGCCGCGCATCACCATCGACTTCATCAACCTGGAAAGGGTCGAGGCGGCCGGATCGATCAGGATCACGGCAAACGCGCTGAAGTCCGACGACCTGCGACTGGAGCTCGCCGGCGCAAGCACCCTGCGCATCGGAGAGCTGCAGGCATCGCGATTGCGGGTGGACGGCGCCGGAGCCGTCAATGCCAAACTGGACGGCAAGGTCGCCGCGCAATTCATCGAACTGTCCGGGGTGAGCTCGTATCAGGCTGGGGGACTCGAGAGCGACAGCGCGGCGCTGCAGGTGAGCGGCGCCGGCAAGGCGCTGGTCAATGCCTCGAAGTCGCTCAAGGTGGAAATCTCCGGGGCGGGCGTCGTCCAGTACATCGGCAACCCCAAGATCCAGCAGGAAATCAGCGGCGTCGGGAAGATCACACGGCAGGACGGTTCATAGCATCTTCAATGCAGCGACGCCGCCGCGTTCGCAGCCACGACATCGGACTTGAACAGCAGCGTCAGTCCCGTGGACGCATCGCGGTCGGCGTGAACGCCGTCGTGCACGCGCACGTCGCTCACCCTGCAGTCATGCATGAGCTCGATCAGCATCGAAACGACATCTCCGACAGTGTCGGTTGGGAACAGCGGACAGCGGAAGCCTTCTGCCTGACGCGGATCGAAGACACTGGATAATGACAGCCTGAGCTCGCCGCCCCCCGGCGCGGTCGGGCACCGGTGGCCACTGATCACCGCGCAAGGCTCGCCGACACTCGCGCGCAGTCGGCGAATCGCGTTGCTCGCGAACAATTGCGCGCCGACGGCACGCTGCGCGGTGCGGCCCTGCTGCAGCGCCAGCAACGGCGACGTCGATGGCCGCGGGAGTGCGAGCATCGAAGCGCCGGGAACCGCAAGTTGCCGCCCGAGTTCCCGCGCCAACGGCAACGCCCAGCGTCCGGCGTCTGTGGCCGCAAGCAGGTCGATATCGGGCGCCGCGAGCGCGGTGCCGACGAGAAAGCGCAAGTGCGCGGCCTCGTGCCCGGCTGGTAGCGCAATCGGCGCCGGCGCCAGGTCGCGTTCTGCGACGTCGCCCACGAGCGCTTCGCGCTGCCAGCGCAGCAATGCCGGCAATTGCAAAATATCGATCGCGTCGGCGGCGGCGAGCGCGCCGGCCAGGGCGAAGGTCTGGCAGCCGCCGACAGCGCCGTGCTCGCGCAGGATGGCGCCGATGCGTTCGGGATCGCCGAGCACGCCGTCGACGGATGTTATCGCCGCGGAGGTCTGATTGCCGGCGACGACGACGACCGGAATCGCAAACAGGGTTGCCCTGATGTGCTCGCCCTCGGCCGCGCGCGACGCTTCCCGCCACGCGTCGATCAATCGCCGCCACAGATGCCGCGCGATCGCCACCGACGGCACGGTGTCGAACTCGGCCGCGAGCGAGCGTCCGTCTCCGGCTCGCAGGCGTTGCACGAGTTGCGCGCTCACCGCGCGATCGATCTGATCCGCGCGCGCAGTGCTCGTCTCGGCGAGACTCTCTGCGGCGAGCGCGTACAGTGGCGAGCCCGCAACGCCGGCGGCGGGAAAGACGCGCGGATCGGCAATGTCGGTCATGGACAGGCAGGTGGCTGTGGTCGAGGAGCGAATTGTCGCATGGGGTAGCAGCGACGGCCCCGCGATCGCGGCATAATGACGTTCTCCATCCAGGCTCGGGAGGCGTGATGTACAAACAGATTCTGGTCGCAACCGACGGCTCGAAACTCTCGGCCAAGGCGGTCGCGCAAGCCATCGACCTTTCGCAGGCGCTGGGCGCGAAACTCACCGCGTTCTACGCTTCTCCCGACTATCCGCTGCCCACGTACGCCGAAGGTACCGCGTACGCGCCGATGTCGCGCAAGGACTACGCGGCGGCGTGCAAGAAGGAGGCCGACGTCGTCCTTGGCGCCGTGGCGTTGAAGGCCGAATCCGCAGGACTGGAATTCAACGCGGTGCATACGATCGCGCCGGCGGCGTGGGAGGCGATCCTCGCCGCCGCCAGGAAACACAAGTGCGAGGCCATCGTGATGGCCTCGCACGGGCGGCGCGGCGTTTCGGCCCTTCTGCTCGGGAGCGAGACGCAGAAGGTCCTGACACACTCCAAACTGCCGGTGCTCGTCGTGCGTTAGTCCAGTTAGCGGACGGCAGCGTGATCGGCTCGCGTTTCACGTAAAATGCGCGCTGACTTCAGAACCGGTTGAATCATGCGCGTATCGCAATTCTTGCTTTCGACCTTGAAGGAGGCGCCCGCCGAGGCGGAACTCGCAAGCCACCGGCTGATGCTGCGCGCCGGAATGATCAAGCGGCTGGCGGCAGGCGTTTACACCTGGATGCCGCTGGGACTGCGCGTGCTGCGCAGGGTCGAAGGCATCGTGCGCGAAGAGATGAACCGGGCCGGCGCCATCGAGCTGCTCATGCCGGTGATTCAGCCCGCCGAACTCTGGCAGGAGTCGGGGCGCTGGGACAAGTACGGCCCCGACCTGCTGCGAATCAAGGACCGTCACCAGCGCGACTTCGTCGTGCAGCCGACGTCGGAGGAAGTTATCACCGACATCGCGCGGCGGGAACTCAGGAGCTACAAGCAGTTGCCGATCAACCTGTATCACATCCAGACCAAGTTCCGCGACGAGGTCAGACCGCGCTTCGGCGTGATGCGCTCGCGTGAATTCATCATGAAGGATGCGTACTCATTCGATACCGACAAGGCGGCCATGCAGCTGTCGTATCAGGCGATGTACGATGCCTACGTGCGCATCTTCACGCGGCTTGGACTCAGCTTCCGTCCGGTGCGCGCCGATACCGGTCAGATCGGCGGCTCGGTATCGCACGAATTCCAGGTCCTTGCCGATTCGGGTGAAGACGCGATCGCGTATTGCCCCGATTCCGATTACGCGGCAAACGTGGAGCTTGCGACGGCGGCGTTGCCCGCCGCGCGACCGGCAGCCAGGGAAGCGATGCAGAAGGTGGCTACGCCCGGGCAATCGACCTGCGAGCAGGTCGCCGCCTTGCTGCAGCTGCCGCTCGCGCGCACGGTCAAGTGCATCATGCTGTGGGCGGACGACAAGGTGAAGATGCTGCTCATCCGCGGTGATCACACGCTCAACGAGATCAAGTCGGGCAAGATCGCAGGGCTCATAGGTTTTCGGTGGGCCAACGACGCGGAAATCGAAGCGGCGGCAGGCTGCAGCCCAGGCTACCTCGGGCCGGTGGGCATTCCGGATTCGATGCCGCTGATCGTCGATCGCGAAGTCGCGGCCATGGCCGACTTCATCTGCGGCGCCAACGAAGTCGATTTCCACCTGCGCGGGGTGAATTTCGGCCGCGATTGCCGCGAGCCCGACTACGTCGCCGACTTGCGCAACGTGGTGGAAGGCGACGCCTCGCCGGATGGCAAGGGCACACTGTCGATCGTCCGCGGCATCGAAGTCGGGCACGTCTTCGCGCTTGGCGATGTCTACTCGCAGGCGTTGAACGCAACTTTTCTCGATGCCGCCGGTCAACCGCAGATCATGCAGATGGGCTGCTACGGCATCGGTATCACACGGATCGTCGCGGCAGCGATCGAACAGAATCACGATGAGCGCGGCATCATCTGGACCGACGCCCTGGCGCCGTTCAGGGTCGCGATTGCGCCGATCGGCATGGATCGCAGCGAAGCCGTGCGCGCAATGGCGACGCGGCTCCACGGCGAACTGCAGGCCGCAGGCATCGACGTGCTACTCGACGATCGCGGCGAGCGCCCCGGCTTCATGTTCGCCGATCTCGAGCTAATCGGCATTCCGCACCGCATTACGGTGGGCGAGCGCGGTCTCAAGGACGGCAAGGTCGAATACCAGGGTCGGCGCGACACCCAGGCCACTGCCATGCCGATCGACGAAATCATCGCCTTCGTGCGCACCAAGCTTTCCCATTGAGCACCGGCGCGCGATCCGTTGCAGTGTCGCGCATGCTTCGGCACGCGTGCATTGCGTTCGCGCTGGCCGCGTCGCTGGCGACGCTACCGGGCACGGCCAATGCCGGGGCGCAGGTCGAGGAAGCGTTGTCGGCGAACGTACAGGCGTCGCTGCATCGCGCGGTCAGCGACTTTCCGGCGGCGAAGCTGAACTTTGCGACCGTGGCCGAGGGCGAGGCGTGGTTGAAGGACATGGCGCAGCGCCTGGCGACAACAATGCCCGACTGGCCGACGCGGCGTGATTTCCTGACGACCGTGCAGTACGAATCCACGCGTGCAGGCCTCGATCCGCAACTGGTGCTCGGGTTGATCCAGCACGAGAGCAATTTCCGCAAGTTCGCCGTGTCGCCTGCCGACGCGCGCGGCTACATGCAGGTCATGCCGTTCTGGGTCAAGCTGATCGGCAATCGCGACCACAACTTGTTCAATCTGCGCACCAACCTGCGCTATGGCTGCACGATCCTCCGCCATTACCTTGACCTGGAGAATGGCGACTACTATCGGGCGCTCGGACGCTACAACGGCAGCCTGGGGCGGCCCGAATATCCGAATGCGGTGCTGGCCAACTGGAAACAGAACTGGCCGTGGCACTACGCCGCTCCCGCGGGTGGCGTCCGCGCCGCGCAGGCGCCCGCGACCATCGTCCGTTGAGTTTCCCTGCTGCCTATCGCGGCCGCTTTGCGCCATCGCCCACCGGACCGCTGCATTTCGGTTCGCTGATTGCCGCCGTCGCCAGTTGGTGCGACGCTCGATCCAACAGCGGTTCGTGGCTGCTGCGCATCGAGGACGCCGACACGCCGCGCAATCGTCCCGGCGCCAGCGACGCCATCGTGCGGACGCTCGCCGACTACGGATTCGAATGGGACGGCGCCGTCGTGCGCCAGAGCGAACGCGGCGCGCTGTACCAGGCTGCGCTCGACGAACTGATCGCGCGCGGTCTCGCGTTCCGCTGCGCGTGCACGCGCAAGGAACTCGAGCACGCGCACACGGGCATCGGCGGCGAACGCGTCTACCCCGGAACGTGCCGCGACGGGACCATTCCCGGAAGAGAGGGTCGCGCGTGGCGCCTGCGCGTGGGTGAAGGCTGCACCGCTTTCGCCGATCGCTTGCAGGGTCGCCAGCAGCAATGGCTCGACCGCGACGTCGGCGACTTCGTGATCAAGCGCTCCGATGGATTGTTTGCGTATCAGCTTGCAGTGGTCGTCGACGATGCCGACCAGGCGATCACCCACGTCGTCCGCGGCGCCGATCTGCTCGCATCGACGCCGCGGCAGATCTGGCTGCAGCAACAACTGCGGCTGCCGACGCCGTCCTACCTGCATCACCCCGTCGTCATCGACGCGCAGGGCGAAAAGCTCTCGAAGCAGACGCGCGCCGCGCCCTTGCCGGCGGATCCCCTGCCCAGCCTCCTGCTCGCGTGGCGCTTTCTCGAGCAACCCCCGCCCCCACCGATCGCCACGGTCCCGGAATTCTGGCAGTGGGCACATCGGGCGTGGAACCCGCGCGTGCTTCCGCCCGTCGCCATGCTGCCGGCACCACGCTTGGCTGGCACGCTATAATTGCGACTTCGTCTTCGCCCGTGGCGCGCCATCCTTCCCGCCCGGCCACGCCTGACACCCTCTGCCGTTTCGAAGTCCATGACCACACTCGTCGTCGTCAAAAAGAACAACGCCGCCGCGATCGCGGCTGACTCCCTGACCACATTCGGAGATACGCGCCTGTCGGCGGCATTCGACCGCACCTACGACAAGATCGTCCATTACAAGGGCACCTACATCGGCCTGTGTGGCAGTGCTGCGCACCAGCTGGTGTTCGAGAGCCTGCTCGCGAAGCAGGACGACCTCGACTTCTCCACCAAGCGGGGAATCTTCGAGACCTTTCGCAAACTGCACCCCATTCTCAAGGAACAGCACTTCCTGAACCCCAAGGAGGAAGAGGATGACCCCTACGAATCGACGCAGGTGACGGCGCTGATTGCCAATCCGCACGGAATCTTCGGCGTGTACTCGATGCGCGAAGTGTTCGAGTACACGCGTTTCTGGGCGGTAGGCTCCGGTAGGGAATTCGCGCTCGGCGCCATGCACAGCCGATACGACGACCTGAAGACGGCGGAAGCAGTGGCCGAATGCGGTATCGACGCCGGCGCGACCTTCGACAAGAATTCCGCACTGCCGCTGACGATGTTCACGGTGCCGTTGAAATAGGGCGCGCGCATTGAGCGTGTACCTGCCGTCCTGGTTCGCAACACGCGATTCCGAAGCGATCGCGCGACTCGTCCGCGACTATCCGTTTGCGACGCTGGTTACGGCGGCCGGCGACGAGCCGCAGATCAGCCACCTGCCTTTGCTCCACCGCGCCGAACCCGCGCCTCACGGCGCGCTCATTGGGCACGTCGCGCGCGCCAATCCGCATTGGAAGCTGTTGGCCGATCATCCGTCGATCGCGGTGTTCCACGGCCCGCACGCCTACGTGTCCCCGTCGTGGTACACGGAGCCCGCGGCGATGGTGCCAACGTGGAACTACGCGGTGGTGCATGTGCGCGGCAGCGTCGAACTCGTCGAAGGCCACGAAGCGACGCTGGCGACGGTGCAGGCGCTCACCGCCAATTTCGAGTCCGCGCGTTCCGCGCCATGGCACCTGCAACTCCAGGGGTCGCGACTCGAGGCGATGATCGGTGCCATCGTCGCCTTCCGCATGACCATCACGCGCATCGATGCCAAGTTCAAGCTCTCCCAGAACCGCGGTGCCGCGGATCGCGAGGGGGTCGTGGCCGGGCTGGAGGACGAGGGTCACGCCGATGCCACGGAAACCGCGGTATGGATGTCCCGCTATGCACCCAAGGACTGATGCCGCAGCAGCATCGGCCCGCGTCCGTTTCGACAAGTGGCTGTGGGCAGCGCGGTTCTACAAGACGCGCAGCATCGCTGCGCACGCCATCGAGGCCGGACAGGCGCGCATCGATGGCGAGCGCGTCAAGGCGGCGCATGCGGTCCGGTCGGGCGCACGCGTCACACTACGTCGTGCCGGACTTACCTGGAATGTCCTTGTGATCGGTCTTTCCGACCGGCGCGGCGGCGCTGCCGACGCGGCGATGCTGTACGTGGAGTCAGCGGAGAGCACCACCGCACGCGAACTGGAAATCGCGCGCAGAAAAGCCGTGGCCGCCAGCACGCCCATGCAGGAGGGGCGACCAACCAAGCGCGACCGGCGCAAGCTGCAGGAATTCCTGGACGAACCCTGAAAGCCTGCGCCGACGGACAGGGTCAGGCGCGCTGTTGCAACTCCTGCGGAATCGCTCCGGCCACGCCGAGTTCGCGCATCGTCGCCATCACCGAACTGAAATCGGCGGCGGTGCGTACGTTGACAATCGGCTTAGCCAGCAAATTGACGGCGCGACCGCTGACGACCAGCGGCAATCCCTCCGGCAATGCGGTACGCAGCGAACGGATTTCCTGGCCGGCAATCTTTCCGGAAATGCCGCGGTCGAACAGCAGGACCACGAGGCAAACCTTGTAGGCCCGAGCTGCGCCGGCGACTTCCTGTGCGGGTACACCGCTGCCCAGCGTCAGGCAATTCACGCCTTCGGTGAACAGCAGCAATTCGAGAATGGCCAGTCCAAGCTGGTTGGGATCATTTGGCGGCGTGGCGACCAGGATTTGCCGGGCGTCTCGCGTCGGGCGGACCAGGCGCGTCACATCGCGGAGCAAGCGCTGCGCGAGGTCGGCGAAGCGCAACTCCTGGAAATTCTGCATGTCGCCCCGCACGACGTGCTCGTGCACGGCTTCGTTGAGCGGGATCAGCGTCTGCTCGAGGAACTTGCGCAGGCCCTGTCCGACCAGCAACTTGGACAGGTGGTTCTGCAGTTCGCCCACGCGGTGCTCGGCAAGCAGCCTGACAGCGGTCTCGATTTCATCGGGCAGCGGCGCGGGATCCTCGACGGCGATGCCGAGCATCGACTGCAGCGCGGACTCGGCGAGCGGCACGACCGCACCGGCACGCCACCCCTCTGACAGCAGCTGCTTGATGACCTTGAGCCGCGCCACCTGGTCCTGCGGGTATACGCGATCGCCGAATCCGTCGCGGGCAGGATTCGGAAAGCCGTAGCGGCGCTGCCACATGTACAGCTGCTCGCGCCGCAGCCCGGTGATGCGCACCACTTCGCGGATGTGCAGAGAATCGCGCACCTCGCCGACAGCGGACGTTACCGTCAGCTGTGGTCCCGCGTCACTGCGGCGCGTCGGCGCCTTGATCAGGATTCCCATAGTGTTTCCTTTGCGTTCCTGTGTGTCACAAGTATAGAGATTTCAGCTGTCGTTTTCAGCTTGGCGCGCAACGGCAGTAGTCGCCGCGGTGCGTCAGACCAAAATTCGGCAGATCCAAACGGCGACGCCAGCGAGCACCTAGGTTTCACCATCTTGCTTGTGGAACAAGGGCTTCCAGCACATCCCGCCATCTGAACGCTTTCCAGCTGCTGACAACAACCAGGCTACTGCAAGTATCGTACCGGGAGCGAGGGCCGCGTTCGATCGAACCGATGTCGATGGCTACAGTTACCTCCTGCAACGACCTCGGCGTTGCCAAACTGAACAAGGCGGCCTACCCTTGGCGGGGTATTCGAGCAGGCCCGGTGCCGGGGTTTCCGCGCTTTGCGCCCGCCACGCCGGTCCCTCGATACTGCCAAGAACCTTACCGGTCGCGACACCTGCCCCTATGTTCGGATTCGGACGCTCGACCAAGGACCCCCTCGCGGAACGAAAAACCGTGGAGCGTTGGCTCGCCTCGTTCCCGGCCAACGATCCGCTCGGCGCGCACGCGGCGATCCTCAACGAGCTCGGCGTGCTCAGCGAACAGAATGCCCAGCGCACGCCGCAACGCCTGGAAGCGGTGTTCCATCTCGACACCTTGTCCGAACCGCTGCGCCGCAACCTCACGACGCAATACCTCGAGCACGGCAATCGCTCGACTCGCGTCGAGAGCCAGATCTGGCAGGCCCTGTTCGACACGACGCAGGGCTTCCTGCTCTGCTACCGGGCCTTCGGGCGCGAAGTCGGCGCGCGCCTGCAAAACAGCAAGTGGCAGGCGCTGTTGCCCGAGTTGCTGGCGCGGCAGGTCATGCATCAGGGCATCGACGGCAAGATCAGGTTGTACCGTTACGAGCAGTGGATTCCGGCACGATGGGCGGAGTTGCATTCGCTGTTCCAGACCGCATGCGCGGCACAGATCGAGCGCGTCCCGGTCGGGACGCTGGCAGACGGAGTGCTGACGACGATCGAGCAGGAATACCTGCGCGTATTGCTGCTGCAATTGATGAATGCCGGCAACCTCGCGCCACGTCACGTGCAATGGGTCGCCGATCAGCTCTCCGAGTGGTGCGCCCCGCTGCGACTTAACCTCGAGGCGCCCACGGCGACCAGCTTTTACGTGGATCTCGGCGAGCGCTCGGGCCTGCGGCGGCGAACGCCGCAGCCGCTCGAGGGGCGCGTGCTGTTCCTGGACACGCGGCCACTGCACGCCGTGCTGATGCAGAACGTCATCATGCTCGAGCAGAAGGTCCGCCAGGATCCACTCTCGGAACGCACGCCGCGCCGTGCCGAGCAACTCGATCTGTTGACCAAGCTCGCCGCCCAGGTGGATCCCGAATTCCGACCGGTCGCGCGGCGCGGCGAACGCCAGAGCGCATCCGGCATGGTCGATGCCATCGTCGGCTTTGCGAAAATCTCGGGCTTTCTGCGCGATGAGGAGACAGGCCCCATGGCCGACCATCGCCCACGCGCCGGCAGCTACGGCGAAACGATGGAAATCGCGACCTTCGGCCGCATGCGCAACGAGACCGCGCGCAACATGGAGGTCGCCCGGCGCCGGCTGGCCACGTATGCCACTCAGGGCGGCGCCTGGGATGTTCGCGACGTATCGCAGACGGGCTATCGTCTGGTCGCGCCGATGACCGTGGTCAACGCCGTGACGCTCGGCACGCTGGCCGCGATCCGGGCCGAGGGACAGACCCTATGGACGCTGGGCATCGTTCGCCGCATGAAGCGCCTGACAGCGGATCGGGCGGAAATCGGCCTGCAGATCATCGCCAACAACCTGGTCGGCGTCGAGTTGTCGAGTTCGAAGCGCGGGGACGCTGACTATTCGGTCGACGGCACGACGCCGACCGTGAGCGGACGCCGGTTTCATGGCCTGTTCCTCTCGCTGCGCAAGCGCGACGGCGCCCCCCCGATCCAGACGCTGATCGTGCCCGCGGGAGAATATCAACCCGGAAAGCGTTTGCAGATGAGCGTCGCGACGACGACGCAGCCGATCGCCTTCGGCCGCCTGCTCGAACAGCAGCCCGACTGGATCTGGGCGACCGTCGAGTCGCACGAGCTGGCCGCAACACCGAATTCGATCGCCGGTTCCTGACAATCATCGTCGATGCCGGTCGACCGCTACCGCGAAGTGTGCGCGCAGCACCGGTGGAACGTACCCGCCGATTTCAACATCGCGGCCGCGGTATGCCGGCGCCACGCCACGGACCCCACGCGCATCGCGATCTACTGGGAGGATGAGGACGGCTCGCGCGCGACGCTGACCTATCAGGTCCTGCAGGAACAGGCCGACCGCCTGTCCAACGCGCTCGTGGCGCTGGGCATCGGCCGCGGCGACAAGGTCGCCATCGTCCTGCCGCAGCGGCCCGAGACGGCGATCGCGCACATCGCGTGCTATCAGCTTGGCGCAATCACCGTGCCGCTGTCGTTCCTGTTCGGCCCGGACGCCCTCGAATACCGCCTTCACGATTCTGAAGCCAAGGTAGTCTTCGTCGACGCCGCCTCGCTGCCGAATCTGGCTCCCATACGCGAACGCCTGCCGCAGCTCATGCACGTCATCGGCGTTGCTGGTGCAGAGCGAGTCGTGGACGAAGGACTGGTCGTCGCTGCAGCAGAAGGCGTCCGCGCAGTTCACACCGGAGCCGACGCGGTCGACCGATCCCGCGCTGCTCGTGTATACCAGCGGCACCACGGGACCACCCAAGGGCGCGCTGATGCCGCAGCAATGCCTGCTCGGCAACCTCCCCGGTTTCGTGTATTCGCATGACCTGTTTCCGCAGCCCGGCGACGTATTCTGGTCCCCGGCCGACTGGGCCTGGACCGGCGGACTCATGGATGCGCTGCTGCCGACGCTGTATTTCGGGTATCCCATCGTCGGATTTCGCGGGCGCTTCGATCCGGAACGCGCATTGCGGTTGATGGAGACGTATCGCGTCCGCAGCGCGTTTCTGTTTCCAACTGCGCTGAAGATGATCATGAAAGCCGTCCCCGAACCGCGCCGCCAGCACGCGCTGCAGCTGCGCAGCATCATGAGTGCCGGTGAGGCCGTGGGCACGACCGTGTTCGGCTGGGCGCAGGAGGCGCTTGGCGTGACGATCAACGAGATGTTCGGGCAAACCGAGATGAACTACATCGTCGGGAATTCGCACACGCAGTGGCCGGCGAAGCCCGGGTCGATGGGCCGACCTTATCCCGGCCACCGGATTGCGATCATCGATGACGCCGGCGTCGAAGTCGGCACGGACGAAGTCGGTGACGTGGCGATGCATCGCGTGGGAACGGACGGCACGCCGGACCCGGTGTTCTTTCTCGAGTACTTCAGGAATCCGGAGGGCACCGCACGCAAGTTCACCGGCGACTGGTGTCGCACCGGCGATCTGGCCACGCGCGACGCGGACGGCTACTTCTGGTATCAGGGCCGCGCGGACGACATGTTCAAGGCGGCGGGATATCGCATCGGTCCGTCCGAGATCGAGAATTGCCTGATCAAGCACCCTGCGGTCGCCAACGCCGCCGTCGTACCGAGCCCGGACGAGACGCGCGGCAACATCGTGAAGGCGTTCATCGTCCTCGCGCCCGGCGTCGCCGCATCACCGCTGCTGGAAGAAGACATTCAGCGCCACGTGCGCAAGTTCCTGGCTCCCTACGAGTATCCGAAGGAAATCGAATTCATCGACGCGTTGCCGATGACGACGACGGGCAAGGTGCAGAGGCGCGTTCTGCGCCAGCGCGAACTGGATCGAGCGGCGCGAGCCCGCAGCGAGGGGCCCCGCGCGGAGCGCGGGGATCGCGCGTAGGCGAGTCGACGCTGCGACTGACACTCGATAGGATAGACGGCAACAAGAAGTCGCGGCGGCGAGTGCCCCTGCGCCCCAACGCGTCAGCGTTCCCTGGGCGGCGCGCCGGCGAAACGTTCCAGAAATCGCCGATGCATCAGCACCCAGACGATCGCGGGCGCCACCGTGGGCAGGATCAAGGTCCCGAACTGGTAACTGAAGACGATCAGCTCGCGCTGCCACGGGCTCAATCCCAACTGCGACGCGAGCACGGGTTCGCTCGTCAGGTTCTTGAGGAAATCGGCAACGACGCTGAAAGTCTGGAACGGGACCAACACCGAGTAGCCGATCGCCAGATCGCGCAGCGGGTGCGCTTCGCGTGCGGCAAGCGTCAAGGCCGCGAACAGCGGCAGGCCGAACGAGAACAGGCGGACATTGCTCGGCACCTCGAGCACGGCCCTCGCGCCGGCAGCAATCACAGCGCCCTCGGGCCTGAGCGAAGTGACAAAGGTGATCATTTCGGCGTTCTGCTCGACAGCGCGCACCAGATCGCCGAAGCCGATGCGGGTGACCAGGCTCGACAGAATCGTCACCGGCCAGGCCAGGATCGGCGTCGCGAGCCACCACAGGAAAAACGCCGGGGCCAGCCATGCTGCGATCAGGAGCAGGAACGACGCGAGGGACTTGGCGCGCACGGCCGGCGCGATCCGGTTCAGGCGGCCACGGGCGCAGCCCGCGGCAGTGTGCGCACCCACAGCAGCCAGACGATCATGACGTCGAGCATGATCAGCGCCTGCCAGACGTACAGGTGCGCCCACTCGAACACGTTGAAATTCCATTGTCCGAGGTAGAAGAGGCTGATGACGCGGATGATGTTGAGTCCCTGCACGGCGACGACGCCGACGACCAGCCCGACCAGCTTGTGTTTCCACGACGCGGGAAACGCGAGGATCGCGGCGACCAGAACGATGGTCGCCTCGACCCCGTTGCAGCCGGCCTCGATCGCCACGGCGAAGCCGTTGTCGGCGCTCTGCAGCACCTTGCCGTGGGCGAGTACCTGCGGATCGAAAATCTTGACGATGCCGGCGCAGATCGTGGCCAGCGCATTCGTCCACGGGACGACGACCCACTGCTGACCCCAGGGTGTCAGTTCCAATCCGAAGAGGCCTGCCTGGAGGACCAGAAACAGGACGAAAAAGCGCACCATCGGCGGGAATTCTACGCGACGCCCCGTACGCTCAGCCGAGCTTCGAGCGGGCGAGTGGCGGGTTCTGCGCGAAGTAGCGCTTGACGCCGCCGTGGATCGATTCCGCGAATCGCTGCTGATGCAGGTCGCTCTTGAGTTTCAGTTCCTCATCGGGATTGGAGATGAACGCGGTTTCGACCAGGATGGACGGGATGTCGGGCGCCTTGAGCACTGCGAAACCGGCCTGTTCGACGATGCCCCGGTGCAGCGGATTGTTCACGCCGATGCCGTCGAGCACGGAACGGCCGACGCGCAGGCTGTCGTTGATCTGCGCAGTCTGCGACAGGTCGAGCATGGTCTGCGCGAGCATCGGTTCGCGATGATCGAGGTTGACGCCGCCGATCAGGTCAGCCTCGTTCTCGCGTTGCGCTAACCAGCGCGCGGCGGCGCTCGACGCACCGCGATCCGACAACGCGAATACCGAAGCACCCCGGGCGGTCGGCGTCGTGAACGCATCGGCATGCAAGGAAATGAAGAGGTCGGCCTGGACGCGCCTGGCCTTCTGCACGCGAGCGTTGAGTGCGACGTAGTAGTCGTCGTCGCGCGTGAGCATGGCGCGCATGCCGGGTTCGGCATCGACGAGGGTCTTGAGGCGGCGCGCGATCGCGAGCGTGACATTCTTCTCGAGCGTGCCGCGCCGGCCGACGGCGCCCGGATCTTCGCCACCATGGCCCGGATCGATGGCGACGATGATCGGGCGTCGCCCGACACCCGCCGGCTTCGCGCGTGCGGGCTCGGCGGTTGCAGCCGGCTTGTCGACCGCGTCGCGGCCGGCACGTTCGCTCTCGAGCAGTGCCATCAGCGGATCGGGTGGCGTGAGCGGATACAGATCGAGCACGACGCGATGGCCGTGTTCGCCAAACGGCTGCAGGGCGAACAATTGCGGATTCACGTCGGTCTTGAGATCGAGCACCAGCCGCAGCACGCCGGGCTTGAAGCGCCCGACGCGGATCGACTGGATATACGGATCGCCCGGGTGCACCAGCCGTGGAAGTTGTTCGATTTCACCGGTCAATTCGACGTCGTCGAGATCGAGTACGAGCCGCGACGGCTGCTTGATCGTGAGCATCTGGTGCGCGATCGGCGTACCCGATTCGAGGATGAGCCGGGTGTATTCCTGCGCCGGCCACACGCGCGCCGAAGCGACGGTCGCCGCCAGGACCGGCGAAGGCAGGAACCATTGCGCCGTGGGGACAAGCAACCAGCTACAGGCTCGCCGGCGGGACAGCGAAATGCGATCTACCGCGACAACGGAGCGAGCGCGGCGAGACATGCGCTACCCGCCGGCGTCCGCGCCGCAAGGTGCAGCGTACGACCCGCGCCATCGATTTCGAGCGCAAGCGCGAGATCGATCACGGGCAGCCGCGACGCGACGCGTTCCGGCCATTCGATCACACAGACCGCGCCGTTGTGAAAGTAGGTTTTCTGTTCCTTGTCCGCTGCGCGGACGCGCTTGGCAAGCCTGAGCACGGCGGCGCAAAGCTCTCGCTCGGCGACGAACGTCCGGCCGTCGTCGGCACGCTTCATCGGCTTGATCGAGAACCCGGGATCCCCGTAACACTGATAGGCGCCCCACGTGTTGACGGCGCCGAACTGCGAGAAGATTTCCTGCCGCGCGAGGAGCACGGCCCGCCCGAATTCCTGTCCCGCCAGCATTTCGGCGTAGAAGCGCCGCGCGAATTCCTTCGCGGCCTGGTCGTCGACGGCCCACCCGGCAGCCACGACGGCGCGTACGCCCATCCTGATGAGTTGGGACGCGACGTTGGGCGCCAGTTGCCAGAACGCCACGGCAGTCTCTCTTCCGTATGCCCCGCCGGCTCCAAGATGGCAGCAATTAATGAACACGAGGTCGGGGACAACGCGAAGCTGCTCGAACTCAACGGGAGTCAGGTAGGCGCCGTTGCCGAGAACGACGCCCGTCACCTTCTTCTCGCCCTTCACCTGCTCGAACTCGTGGACGCCGTGCGCCGCAATGTGGAGGATGCGATACGGGTGACCGTACAGGCTCGACAGCACGGTGGGCCACAACGCGTCTCGTTCGACGAGCTCGGTGGTTTCGAATCCGTTCTCGCGCAGGGCCGCGGCGACGACCCTGGCCTCGGCGGCCGCGCCCGGCAGTTGTTTGAACACGGCGGAGCCTTCAAGCGGCGGATCGCCGATGACCAGCGCTGTATCTGCCGGCGCGCGCTGCACCCTGCTCCGAGAGATAGGCGTCACGAACTGCCGCACCATGCCGGCTTCCACCGACAGCGGCCGGGCCCCCGCGTTCCAGCGATCGTGGAGCAGTTCCCAAGGGAGCATCGCGCTCGTGTCATCCACCAGCAGGACGAGCGGGCGGCGATCGGGCGCGTGCTCTTTCAGCGTCCGGGGCACCAGAAGCTCGAAGAGCGTCGCGCTCAGGGCGAGATCGGTCGCGGTCGATCGGCTGGCACGATCGAGTAGGCCTTGCACCATCCGTTGCTGCGTCGGCAAGAGCGACGCCTCGGCGCGGGCGCGGTCCGTCAACGCTTCGAATTTCAGGTCGCCGTTTTCCTGCCTCGCGATCCGGAGCCGTTGCCACCATCCGGGCATCTCGTCGAAGGTCACCCGCTGTTCCCCGTCGATGCCCACAACGAGGGTCTCGTCGAAGGCGAAGTCGCTACGGAAGTCGGACGCGCGCGAGAATGCACGCAGCTCATGAAGCGCCTGGATGGCGCGATCTTCGAAGAGCTCCAAAATCTGCAAAGTCACGATGCGCGCCGAGATGTGGCTTCCGTCATCCTTCTGGCGGTCGCCGGCGCCTGCCACGTCGTCGCTGGCCGCCGCGAACTGCGCGTTGGTGCCGCGCACCGCCCGGAGAATCGCCTGGATCGAATCGGCAAGTGTCACGCCGCCCGCGCCAGCGCCGACGAGCATCGCCGTGACGCCAAGCGAAAGCTCAGGCGCGTCGCTCTGTGAGATGCCTTCCGCTCGACGCCGGCGCTCGATACCGACCGCCTGCGACCCATACATGGTCAGGCTGTGGGTAAGGGTTGCCGTGAGTGCGCCCGGCGTCAGTTCGCCCACGTTGCCCAGGCCTGCGACGATCGCGCCGGGGTGCTCGCGCCTCGTGTTTCCGGGCACTTCATTGAGCACCACCACGGACGTGTTGAACGCACCCGGGTACAGATCGAGCCGTTGCAGCTCGCGCAACCGCCCCTTCAGTTGCCGGTCGAGGAAATCCTCTGCCCCCACGAACACATCGTCGCGGTAGTGGCCGACCACGACGGGTG
Source organism: uncultured beta proteobacterium (assembly GCA_963821485.1). GTDB lineage: Bacteria > Pseudomonadota > Gammaproteobacteria > Burkholderiales > Casimicrobiaceae > PALSA-1003. Next base: position 5,294 of record CAWGEB010000006.1, on the reverse strand, counting down.
AGCGCGCCCAGACCAGATTGTCGTGGACGACCGAGACGCGGATGGGATCGCGCGCGCGGCGCGGCTTGGTTCCCCGGCGTCCCCCTAAAGCGGCGGCCATCAGCGAGGCGTCGTCTGGAAACGCGTCGGCGGCGACCTCCCGCAGCGGAAAGGTCTCCTTCGCGTCGCCGCGGACGGCTGGAGGTGTCTGCGGGAGCTTGCTGGTCGTGCCGTTGCTGAGGAGATCGACCAGCGCGGGGAACGCGTCTTCGGTGTTGGCGAGATCGCCGTGAACCGCGTTCATGTAGTAGGTCTGCTTGGCGAGCTCGACCGGGATCCCCGTCGACCCAGGGTACGCGGCCATCGCCCCTACTCGTGGCCATGACCGTCACGCGGTATCCTTTTTCCGCCTTTTCGTCGATGACGACGTCGGTGGGTGTCTGATCGGCGACACCGGCGACGTAGATCATCCGATCGGGATCGATCTGGCTGCCACGCAGAATGTCGCGGCTGGCGCGCGCCCTCGCCAGTCGCGCGCTCGTGGGCACGGTCCACGCGATATCAGCCGACTTCGATGGATCGGTCGGCTTGCTGCTGAAGATGCCGCGATCGAGCCTCGCATCGAGCTGGTGAAGCCGTTGCCACGTCGCCGGATCGTACAAGTCGAGCGTTCCCGCGTGCGGAAGGAGCTGAAGCGCGCCGTCGTACTCGGCGATGATCGCCAGAATCTCGGCGTGGTCGTGGCGCAGGTCCAGGAGCGCGAGCTGCTTCACGAGCGGGTCGCGCCCCATGAGCATCGCGCCGATGGCATGCGATCCGCCGTTGGGCGTGCCGAGCATGACGAAACGCGCGCCCGGGTGCGCGCACATGCGCTTCCACGTCGCCTGACCGTCAGCGGTGGCGAGCATCGTGCGCACAACCAGACCACCCATCGAGTGCGCCATGATGCGGACGGGCTGATCAGTGCCCTCGAGCGTGTCGAGCTTCGCGTCGATGGCTTTGCGCAGTGCGACCGCGCTGTCGGCGAGCGGCAGACGCCAATCGTAGGGAAACGGCACCACTTCATGCGAGGCCGACAGGTAGCGCACCAGGTCGCGGTAGCTGCTGCCGACGAGCGACTCGGGGCGTATTTTCGGCGCACCGGCGCGCAGCCGCTCCATGCCGCCCAGCGCGAGATCGAGACGATCGATCCACACGCGGTCGCCGTCCACGGCGAGCGTGCTGCCCATCGTGCCCGGCAGCAGGAACACGACCGGCTGAGGAATCGGTGCCCGCTTCCGGTAGTCGTCTTCGGTGATCGCGCCAAGGGGTAACGTCACGTCGTGAAACTGCGGCGCGGTCTCGTCGGTCAGCGCCTTCACGAGACGGCCGGCGGTGTCCGCATTGGCGAAGTAGTTGAAGTGGTTGACGCGTCCGCCCGTGTCCACCCAATAGCGCACCGTCTTCGCCCGCTCGGTGCCGCCGAACATGGCCGGGGTGTTGACGACGAGATCGTGATCCTCGCGGTAATAGAGGTCGGTGACGAACGCCTTGAGGCGACCCCAGAATCCGGTGCCCTCGATGTCGCCGCCGAGAATGCGGAGGTTCGCATCGGTCCGGACGTCGGGCCGGTTGAGCATACGAACCAGCGCCGATTTCGGCATCATCGCTTCGAGACCCGGCAGTTCCTCCGGGTCTGTCCGCTTCTTGACCACGGCGGCGAGCAGGCTCGCGAACGTATCGAACACGACGCTCTCCCGCAGCCCCGGAATGGTCTCGAGGACGTTCAGAATTACCGAAAGGTATTTGTCGAGTCGGCCGCTGGCGAGCGTGGTCCCGCGGGCGGGACAGGCGACCCGCACGAACCGGCTGACCACGTAGCGCTGTTTATCGAGCAGGTCGCGCAGATCCCGAAGGCCGGTCGCGTCGGCCGCGCGGCCGTTGCGCTTGATGATTTGCAGGTCAGTCTGGTCGAACGAACCGCCGCCGACGCGGTTGCCTCGCGCGACGAGTTCGCCGACCAGACCACCACGTGAATGCGACACGAGGTGCAGCTCGGACCGCGGCGGAAGCACCTTGGCGAGTGCCGTCAGGAGATCGCACGCGTTCTCGATCGGGCTTTGTGTGAGCGTACGGTGCTGCAACGCGAGGATGTTGTCGCCGTAGTAACCCGCGAGGTCACCAATGCGGGCGGCGGCCCCGTTCCACAGCTCTCCGAAGCTGCCGTCGGTGGACGATCCGGTGCCGTGCAGGAACACCAGGGTCGGCCGGCTGCCGTCTAGCTTGCGCGCGGGCTGGAGGTCGCCGCGTTTGGAGGGCGAGCAGCGGTAGAGTCCCGGGCCGGGCGGAGAGCTGAACTTCGACCTTGTCGGCGACGAAGTCGGTGATCTTGCCGGCGATATCGACGCCGAGCACCTTCAGACCTCGTATAACCCAGTCGCCGACGCCGCGGCTTTGACCGCCGAGAGGGAGCTGCGTGGTGACTTCCAGCATCTCCGTCCCCGACGCGTCGCGGCTAGTCTTGAGACCGAAGTCGCTACGCAGGTGCTCCGCACTCGACCACAGACGCAACCCGCCGTCGAGCTCCAGCTCGATGAGATCGTCGTCCGCGACGCCGTCGAGCACCGTCGGCTCGTGCCCTTCGCGGGCGAAGCCGACTTGGACGCTGTGCTTAACGGTGAGCAGGTCTTTCGGGAGGCGCGCGCGCTGGAGGTAAGACCGGCGGCCTTCATCCGACTCGCGTTGACCGTGAACGCGGATCTGTTGCATGGGGAGACCTCGCTAGCTCAGGGACGACGCCATCTTCGCGATAGTATAATGGTCTGCTAAAGCATCAAGATCGACCGCAACTCGGGGGAGTTTATTGCATGAGCTATGAAGCGGCACTGTTCGGTTATCAAAAGTGCGAGTTCAGCAACGGGCCATGGACAAGGTTCGTCTACCGGCGTGGCCGTGGCCTGTCAAAAATCGGCCTGCAAATCGGCCTGCAGCTGCCGACAGCTGCAGAACATCCGTCTCAGCTCAGATGTGGCCAGGCCATCGTGCCGGAGCGCATCGCCCATGCGCGTGAGCCGAGCAAGCTGCCGGTTGTGCTCAGCGCCGACGAGGTGGTGCACTTGCTCTGGAGGCGATCCCGAGCCTCAAGAGCCGCACCGCGCTGACCACCGTCTATGCCGCCGGACTGCGCGTGTCGGAAGTCGTTCTGTTGAAGATTGCCGACATTGACAGCCAGCGGATGGTGATCCGGGTCGAGGAGGGCAAGGGCGGCAAGGACCGCTACGTCATGCTCTCTCCCACAGCTCCTGAGGATCCTACGCACCTACTGGCGGCTCGCTCGTCCGAAGCGATGGCTGTTTCCCGGCCGCAACGACGAGCGTCCGCTCGTACCCAACGTCTTACACGCTGCCTGCCGTTCAGCTTGCGCGGGCGGCGGTGTTCGAGCAAGCAGGTGAGACGGTACACACCTTGCGGCACACATTCGCTACCCATCTCTTGGAGAATGGCTGACGTGCGCATCATCCAGGTCCTGCTCGGCCATGCCAGCCTCGCGAGCACGGCACGCTACGCTCGAGTCGCCACCAAAACGATCAGCAACACGCCGAGCCCGCTCGATCGGCTCCGCTTGGAGTTCGTGCCGCCCGGCTGAGCGGCTGCCATGGTTCCGGCTCTGGAGGTGGCGGATATCTTCCGCTGCTATGGCGAAGCGTTTCGACAGGCACGCGCCGGTCATCTCGGGGGCATCGAAGCGACGGGTCATGAGTGCGATCACGGGTGCTGGATGGCGGTGCTCGGTGGCTACGTCCAGCAATGCGATGATTGCGGTGCAACCCGCATCGCTTACAACTCGTGCCTTATGGGCAGATTCAGTAAAGGGAACATCATAGTCCTGGACGAAGACCCTGTAGCCCTTCTCGGTGAGAACGTCAGTGACCTCGCGCGCGATGGCGGCCACCGAGCCTCGACGGCTCAGGAAGAAGTCGAACCGCTCAGCACGGCTGCTTGGCATCGCGGCTTCCCTCGGTGCCCGGTAGCATCGTCACGCCCCGAGTGCGGGCAGTCAAGAACGCACGTTGTATGCGCGCGGGCTCCTGTTCGACGCCGAGGATCTTGGCCCGAATGACCAGCGACAGGCAACAGACTGGTTTCAATTCGCGCCGACGAGCCTGCGCGTCGAACGCCAGAGCTGGCCCGGAAGTCGGGTCCAGTAGTCGAGCGACAGCGGCCCGCGGCGCAGGCATGGATTGCGCGCGATCGGATCGTCCTTGTCAATGCCGCGCAGGATCGGATCGTCCATCTCGCCGTCGGTGAACTCCTGCGCCGCGCCGATGAGCTTCTCGGCGCACACGCGCTCGCGCAGTGAGTCGCCGCGCACGAGCGTTGCCCACGTAACGTCCCAAATGCGCGCGGTGTTGTCGCCAGACGCCGTCACCACCCGCTTGCCGTCGCCGCTGAACGCCGCGGCAAACAAGTAGAGGGTATGGCCTTTTAAGACCGCGATCTCCTTGCCGCTCTCCGCATCCCAGATGCGCGCGGTGCTGTCAGTAGAGGCCGTCACCACCCGCTTGCCGTCGCCGCTGAACGCCGCGCCCAACAGCGTAGACATGACCTTTCAGGACGGCGATCTCCTTGCCGCTCTCCGCATCCCAGATGCGAGCGGTGGTGTCACCAGACGCTGTCACCACCCGCTTGCCGTCGCCGCTGAATGCCGCGCTCCACACCTTGCCGGGATGGCCTTCCTCCAGGACGGCGATCTCCTTGCCGCTCTCCGCATCCCAGACGCGCGCGGTGTGGTCGTAAGAGGCCGTCACCACCCGCTTGCCGTCGCCGCTGAACGCCGCGCTTCACGGTGCCGGCGTGGCCTTTCAGGACGGCGATCTCCTTGCCGCTCTCCGCATCCCAGATGCGCGCGGTCTTGTCATCAGACGCCGTCACCACCCGCTTGCCGTCGCCGCTGAACGCCGCGGTATTCACGCCGCCGGTATGGCCTTTCAGGACGGCGATCTCCTTGCCGCTCTCCGCATCCCAGATGCGCGCGGTGTCGTCCTGAGACGCCGTCACCACCCGCTTGCCGTCGCCGCTGAACGCCGCGCGCATTCACGGGCCGGCATGGCCTTTCAGGACGGCGATCTCCTTGCCGCTCTCCGCATCCCAGATGCGCGCGGTTTTGTCGGTAGACGCCGTCACCACCCGCTTGCCATCGCCGCTGAACGCCGCGGCCTTCACGGTGGCGGCGTGGCCTTTCAGGACGGCGATCTCCTTGCCGCTCTCCGCATCCCAGATGCGCGCGGTGTTGTCGGTAGACGCCGTCACCACTCGCTTGCCGTCGTGGCTGAATG